>CAVSSB010000024.1:0-301642 GCA_963730505.1 uncultured Actinomycetota bacterium | reverse complement strand
GGAGACAGCGGAGGCGGTGAAGGCCGGAAACCTCCAGTTCTGCATTGACCAGCAGCCGTACCTGCAGGGCTACCTGGCTGTCACCCAGCTCTATCTCTTCAAGAAGAACGGCAACGTCCTCGGTGGCGGCAAGGCGTCGCTGACCGGTCCGTCGTTCGTCGACACAACCAATGTCGATGCGATTTTGCCGTTCATCAACCAAAACACCCGCTAGTCCTCACCCCTGCCCGGCCGGGCCGGGCCGCTCGCCACGATGTAGTCCTCGTTTGAACGAGACGGGTTGAGCGGTCCGGTCGGGCTCGGTGGCCCGACACAACGGAGCCTCACCATGAGTCAAACTGTCAAAACTCCTCCGGCGGCGGCGCCGTCGGAGGCGTCGAACCGCGTCACGCTCGGCCTGTCCAATCGCTTGCTGGCCCGGCCAGAAGTCGGGGCCCTGGTGGCCGCCGTCGTGATCCTCATCTTCTTCCTGATCGTGGCGCCCTCCTTCCGTTCGGCGCCATCCTTCTTCACCGTGCTTTACCAGGCCTCGACAATCGGCATCGTCGCCGTAGCCGTCGGCCTGCTGATGATCGGTGGCGAGTTCGATCTGTCGGCCGGCGTTCTGGTCACCGCCGCCGGACTGTTCAACGCCATGTTCTGCTACCAGCTCGGCATCAACCTGTGGGTCGGTGCGCTGCTCTCGTTGATCTTGTGCCTAGCCATTGGATTTCTCAACGGTTATCTAACGATGCGAACCGGGATTCCATCGTTCTTGATAACCTTGGGCACCTTTTTCATTCTGCAGGGGGCCAACCTTGGTGTGACCAAGCTGGTCACCGGATCGGTATCGTCACCGAACATCAACCAGATGGACGGCTACGCGTCGCTCAACTTCGTCTTCGCTCACACTTTCCAAATCGGCGCGGTACAGCTGAACATCACCGTGCTTTGGTGGATCGCCTTCGTCGCGCTGGCGCAGTGGATCCTCACCCGGACCAAGATCGGTAACTGGATCTACGCAGTTGGAGGAAACGCCGCTTCGGCGCGTGCGGTCGGTGTGCCGGTCACTCGCGTCAAGGTCGGCTTGTTCATGACCGTAGGGTTTCTCGGCTGGTTCACCGGGATGCACATCCTGTACAACTTCAACGTCATCCAGGCCGGCAATGGTGTGGGTCAAGAGTTCCTCTACATCATCGCCGCGGTCGTGGGTGGCACCTTGATGACCGGCGGCTACGGCAACGCCATCGGCGTCGCGATCGGTGCCTTCATCTTCGGCATGACGAGCCTCTGCATCGTGTACGCGGGCTGGGATCCCAACTGGTTCAAGGCGTTCCTCGGCGTCATGCTGCTGCTCGCCGTGATCGTGAACCTCTACATCAAGAAGCTCTCGACGACACGAAAGGTGGGTTAGTGCCATGACGGACACGATTGCTGAACACGCCGATCAGACCCTGCACAAGGGCGAGCCCCTGGTCGAAATGGTGGACGTTGGCAAGACCTACGGTGCCATCCGAGCACTCAAGGGGATCAACCTGATCGTCAATGCCGGCGAGGTGACGTGCGTGCTCGGCGACAACGGGGCCGGCAAGTCGACACTGATCAAGATCATTTCTGGCCTGCACCCGCACAACGAGGGCACGCTCAAGGTCGACGGCGCCGAACAGCACTTTTCCTCACCACGTGACTCGCTGGATCATGGCATCGCCACGGTGTACCAGGACCTGGCCGTGGTCAGCTTGATGGAGGTGTGGCGGAACTTCTTCCTCGGCTCGGAGATGAGCGGAAGCAAGTTCCCGCTAAGCGGGCTGAAGATCAAGGACATGAAGCGCATCGCCGACGAGGAACTGCGCAAGATGGGAATCGTCGTCAAGGACATCAACCAACCCATCGGAACCCTGTCCGGTGGCCAGCGACAGTGCGTGGCCATCGCCCGCGCCGTCTACTTCGGTGCCCGCGTGTTGATTCTGGACGAGCCGACCGCCGCTCTCGGTGTGAAGCAGTCTGGCGTGGTGCTGAAGTACACCGCCGCGGCCCGCGACGCCGGCCTCGGCGTGGTCTTCATCACCCACAACCCGCACCACGCCTACCTAGTCGGCAACCACTACATCATTCTGAAACTGGGCCAGACCGTCCTGGACAAGAAGCGTAGTGAGGTCGCCCTCGACGAGCTGACCCGTCAGATGGCCGGCGGCGATGAGCTCACCGAACTGACCCACGAGCTGCAGGGCGGCTGACGGACGCACACTGCAGCCAAACACGAAGGAAACAGATGAACCTGCTCCACGACAGGGTCGTCCTGGTTAGCGGAGGAACCCAGGGGGTCGGAGCGGGCATCGTTAGAGCCGCGGCCGGTGAGGGCGCCACTGTTGCCTTCACCGGTCGTCGGCCCGACGCCGGTGACAAACTCACCGCCGAACTAGCCTCAGCCGGGACCGCCGCCGCCTTCATTCAGACGGACCTCGCCGAGCCTCAGCAAGCCATCAATTCAGTCCGCCAAACCGTGGACCGTTTCGGCCGAATCGACTGCCTGGTCAACTCAGCCGGTCTCACCACCCGCGGCTCGCTGCTGGACACCTCCGTCGAGCTTTTCGAGCAGCACATGGCGATCAACCTGCGGGCGCCGTTCTTCACGATGCAGACCGCCGTCGCGGACATGGTGCGCCGCAGAGAGCCGGGCACGATCGTCAACATCATCTCCATGGCCCAGCATGGGGGTCAGCCGTACCTCAGCCCGTACGCCGCAGCAAAGGCCGGGCTAGCCGGCCTAACCCGTAACGCCGCGTTCGCGCACCGCTGGGACAAGATCCGCATCAACGGTGTCAATATCGGCTGGACCCAGACCGAAGGCGAAGACGCGACCCAACGCCAGTTCCACGGTGCCGACGACGGTTGGCTCGACGCCGCCAACAGCAAGCTGCCGATGGGAAAAATGGGCCAAGTCGACGAGATCGCCGACTTTGTCGTCTTCTTGCTCTCCGACCGCAGCGGCGTCGTGACCGGCTCCGTCATCGACTGGGATCAGTATGTTCCCGGTGCGCATGACTAGGCGGCAATCATCGTCAGACCCCGCTGGAATTCGCATCCGCACAGATCACTGGTGGATTCCCCAGCCAATGGACATCTTGTCCGCCAAGCGATACTCTTCAGTCCCTGGGGTGCGACTGCGTCAGCGTCGCAGCGCCGAAGAGATCCGACTAGCGAAGGAGCCACCCGGGTGGTCACCGATAAGGTCGTCATTGGCACAGCCCCCGACTCCTGGGGCATCTGGTTCGCAGACGACCCCAACCAGACCCCTGCCGATCGCTTTCTGGACGAGGTAGTCCAGGCAGGGTACGAGTGGATTGAGATCGGTGCTTACGGTTACCTGTCCACCGACCCCGCCAAGCTGCGCGACGACCTCAGCTCGCGCCGGCTCAAAGTCTCGGGCGGTACAACCTTCGCTCGCTTACAACATCCCGGAAGTATCGACGAGGTCTGGGAACATGTCGCACCGATTGCCTCCCTGACTGCCGCAATGGGCGCCGAGCAGATGGTGGTCATCCCTGACCTTTGGCGCGACGACCTCACGGGGAATGAAAAGGAGTCTCGTGAGCTCTCCGCCGAGCAATGGACCGCCCTGGTCGACGGCCACAATGAGCTGGGCCGACGCATGCTCGAAGAATACGGCGTTCACTCCCAGTTCCACTCCCACGCCGACAGCCATGTCGGCTACCAGCGCGACGTCGAGCGCTTCCTCGAATCCACCGATCCACAGTTTGTCAACCTCTGCCTCGACACGGGTCACATCGCCTATTACGGTGGCGATTCTGTCGAGCTGATCACCAAATACCCCGATCGGATCGGCTATCTTCACCTCAAGCAGGTCGATCCCGCCCTTGCCGCCCGCGCTCTGGCCGAGGACATCTCCTTCTCCCAAGCCGTGCGGATGGACGTCATGGTCGAGCCGCCGCTCGGGGTTCCCGACCTCGCCGAAGTCATCAGCGCAGCGGCAGATTCGTTGCCCCATTCGGTCTTTGCCATCGTCGAGCAGGACATGTACCCCTGTGCGCCCGACAAGCCACTTCCTATCGCTCGACGTACCTACACCTATCTGGCGAGCTGCCTGTAGGCAACAGGCGGCGCACCGCGGGGCCAGCTCATGGCGGGCAGGTGTCCCGGATGTGTTGTGGAACGTCACCTTCGACTAGCCGCCACAACTGTTAGGAGCCAAGCGTGAATAGCATCCCTGCCGCTTTGCCCCGTGCCCGGACCCCAGATCCCCGCAGCGCGCCAAGTCTCCGTTGGGGCGTCTTGGGCACTGGATGGATCGCGGGCAAGTTCGTCACCGCCATACAACGGCATTCAAGTCAGCGCATCGTCGCCGTCGGTTCACGCAGCATCGAGAGCGCAACGGGGTTCGCTCGGCGATTCGGCATCGAACAAGCGCACGGAAGCTACGAGCAACTCGCGTCCGACCCAGGCGTCGACGTCGTCTACATCGCGACCCCCCACAACGCGCATCTGCCCCATGCATTGTTAGCGCTGCAGTCCGGCAAACACACAGTGGTCGAGAAGCCACTCGCACTCAATGCGATTCAAGGCCAGCGGATCGCTGATGAAGCCCAGAGCCGCGGTCTGTTTTGCATGGAGGCGTACTGGACCGCGTTCCTGCCAAAATTCGATGTCCTGCGTCAACTTCTTGGCGTCGACACTGTGGGCGATATCGCTGCGGTGGTCGCTGACTTCGGCGAGTGGTTCTCCGCAAGCCACCGCATTCACCGGCCGGAGCTGGCGGGTGGACCAATGCTTGATCTCGGCACTTATCTGATCAGCTTCGTCCTTGATGTCGTTGGACCGCCCGACCACATCATCGCATCGGGTACCACGACCGGCACCGGCGTGATGGGCCAAACCGCAATGCTGTTGAGCCGCCGAGATCAGCAGGCCGTCCTTCACACCACCATCCTGGCCAACACTCCGACGGCGGCGACTATTGCCGGCACAGCGGCAACCATCGAAATCGACGGACCGTTCTACCAACCGGGTGGATTTACCCTGACAGCGGCTGACGGTTCGACGCGTCTCCGGTACGACGAGCCACGGAGTGCGCACGAGGGGCTGCACTACCAGGCCGCTGAGGTCGCCAGACGTATCACTGCTGGCGAGACCGGCTCCCCGCTGCGGCCCCTGTCGGCCAGCATCAGCGTCCTTCGGGTGATAGACGAGGTTCGACGCCAGACTCGCGACCGGTACCCGGACGAGGACGACGACAGGCAGTGGAGTTGAGGTCAATGCGCATCGGAGTTCTAGGTACGGGCCGGATCGGCCTTATGCACGCCCGCAACCTTGCGCAGATCACCGGGGTCGACGCCAAGCATGGCTCCATCGACGTCGACCCGAACACATGAGCACCCCCGCACTCGTCGCGACATGCTGGACCAGCGCTGGCAACGTCGCGCCCCTTGACGACCCCGAAATCAGCCCGTTCCCGGCGGTTGACCGGATACACGCAGTGGCTTCGACCGGCTGGGCGGGTATCGGTTTCGGCCAGGATGATCTGCGGGTCATTCGCGAGACGATCGGCTTCCCCGCCATCAGGGCCGAGATCGAGGCCGCCGGCCTGCGACACGTCGAAGTCGAACTCGCTTCCGGCTGGTGGCGCGAGGACCTTGCATGGCGCGGAACCTGGGAGCTGCTGCTAGAAGCCGCACACGGACTCCATGCGTCGTTCATCAAAGTAGGAACCGCATTCGGATCCCCAGTCGACGACATCACACCGTTCGTCAACCCGCTCCGCCAGATCGCCAACGAAGCGGCGGCGGTCGGAACCCGCGTTGCGATCGAACCGCTCCCCTTCGGTTTGATCGGTTCGATGCCCCAAGGCGCTGAACTGATCCGAGCAGCCGGCCACCCGTCCGCCGGATTGCTGGTCGACTTCTGGCATGTCTTCCGCGCCGACACGACGCTGCCGGAACTCGTGGAATGTCTCGACTCGAACATCGTCTTCGGCGTTGAACTCAGCGATGCCCAGCTTGAATCGATTGGGACCCTGTTCGAAGACACCCGTGACCGCCGCACCCTCATTGGCCAAGGAGCCCAGGATGTCGTCGGCTTCATCCGCGCAATGCGCGATGTGGGCTTCGATGGCCCCTGGGGCGTCGAAATTCTCTCCGCGGAACACCGCCAACGGCCCCTCATTGAAGCGTTGACGGTCGCGCGCGATTCTGCTCTCGAAGCTTTCGAACAGGCAGATCAGAGACCGGGGTTCTGAGAGGTCGCCTCGAAGACTCGTAGCCGCGGGCGGTCATCTCCCTCGGGGGTTGATCCGGTCCTAACCGATCCTCAAATCATTGTCCTATTGACAGGACAATTCTGCCTCGATACCTTTAGGAGCGCGGCCTAGTGGCGTTGCAACGCCCCGACCAGGTACTACTCCAAAGGAGAGGATCCATGACGATCGGCATCGCAGTGATCGGAGCGGGCATGGCGGGCCGGGCGCACGCGGCCGCGTACCGAAGTGCACCGACGCTTTACCGCTCCACGCTGCCGGACCTGCGGTTCATCTCTATCGGAGACATCAGTCCCGAGCTCGGCTCGCTCGCCGCTCGGCGTTTCGGGTACGAGCGCAACGACACTTCCTGGCAGGCGATTGCCGAGAACCCCGACATCAATGTCGTCAGCGTGGTCGTGGCCAACTCCCTGCATCGTGAGATCGTGGAGGGGCTGGTCGCTGCCGGCAAGCATGTGCTCTGCGAGAAGCCGCTGAGCGACAACCTCGAGGACGCCCGCGCCATGGCTGACCTCGCCCGCAGCGCTGACACGGTGGTCCGCATCGGCTTCACCTTCCGCCGGCGCTTCAGGGCGTTGCTGCTCTCCGCGAGTTCGTCACCTCTGGCGTGCTCGGTCGAATCCTGCACGTCGACGGCAGGTACTGGTGCGACTACGCGAGCGACCCGATGGGGCCGATCAGTTGGCGGTACAAGGGATCTCCCGGATCGGGAGCACTCGCCGACATCGGCAGCCACGTCGCCTATCTGGTCGAGTTCCTCGGCGGCGACGTTCAGGAGGTGAGCGGTGGCCGATTCGCGACCGCGATCACGGAGCGGCCGGTGCCACTCGGCACCGTTGTCGGCCACGGTCAAGCCGCGGTGAGCGACACTTTATGAGCCGGTCGAGAATGACGACTACGCCAGCTTCAGCGCCCAGTTCGAGCGGACCGTCGGTGTGGTGCAGGTCTCCCGCGTCGCCGCCGGCCACCCGAACGGTCTAGCGCTCGAGGTGTTCGGTGACGAGGGCGCCGCCAAGTGGGAGCAGGAGCGTTCGGGCGAGTTCCAGCTCATGCTGAACGAGGGTCCGTCCGGCACGCGCGGTTACCGGCGGGTGATCATCGGTCCGGACCACCCGTATTTCGCCGGCGGCCTGCCGATGGACGCACCGGGCGTGGGCATTGGGCAGAACGATGGCTTCGTCTTCCAGGCGCGCGCCTTTCTGGAGGAGGTCGCCGGCATCGACGAGGCCGATTCGCTGCCCCGCAATGCCTCGTTCGACGAGGGCGTACACAACATGGAGATCCTGGCGGCGGTCGCCGAATCCGCCGCCAACGGCGGCGCCGCGGTTAAGGTAGCGCCACAGCGAGCGGAGGTCGCACGATGAAATTCGGGGTCTATAACGCGATCTTGCACGACCGGTCACTGCCCGAGGCGATCGAGGTGATCGCCAAGCTCGGCCTCACTGGCATCGAGCTCAACTCAGGCGGCTTCCTGCCGCCAGTGCACATCCCCACTTTTGATGACATCCTTACCTCCGACACCGCGCGAGACGACTTCCTCGGACAGTTCGAGGGCACAGGCGTGGAGATCGCAGGGCTGAACTGCAATGGCAACCCGCTGCATCCCGATCCGGTGATCGGTTCGAAGCACGCCGAGGATGTACGGCGCAGCATCCAGCTCGCGAATCGTCTGGGCCAGCACCGCGTCGTGACGATGTCGGGCTTGCCGGCCGGCGAGCCGGACGGCAAGCGGCCGAACTGGATCGTGAATGCCTGGAACTCTGGCGCGCTCGACGTGCTCGACTACCAGTGGAGCGTCGCCGAGGAGTTCTGGCGCGAGATCGACCGGGAGGCGACCGACCTGGATGTCAAGGTGGCGCTCGAGCTGCACCCGCAGAACATCGTGTTCAACCCAGCCGGTATGCGCGAGCTCGTGGAGCGCACCGGCGCTACCAACATCGGTGTGGAGCTCGACGCCTCACACTTGTTCTGGCAGTGGATGGACCCGGTGGCCGTCGCACAGGACCTTGGTCCGCTGGTGTTCCATGCCGCAGCGAAGGACGTACGCATCAACCCTGCGGCCGCTGTTTACGGCGTACTCGACAACCGGTTCCGACGGTTGGCTGCGGATGAACCACGCACGAACCTCGGTGGCGACGAGTGGGCCAATGAATGGCCGAAGGACGCCGCGTGGGACTTCGTTGCACTCGGCCGCGGGCACGACGCCGTCTACTGGTCGACCTGGCTCGCTGCCTTATACGCGATCGATCCCGACATGCTCGTCAACATCGAGCATGAGGACGTTTCACTCGGCCGCATCGAGGGCCTCGAGGTCGCCGCCGGGGTACTGCTCGATGCCGCCCGGCGGGCCGGACTGTCAGGTTCTTGAGCTGCTCAGGCATCGCGCTTTGAGACATCATCAAGAGGCAGCCACTGGCACCGCGGTAACGGTTCCCCGCTGATGGCCCCGCTCAAGATCGGCATTCTCGGTGCCGCACGTATTGCTGATGACGGGATCGTCGATCCTTCAAGAGTGTTAGGCCACCGGCTCGTCGCCGTGGCCGCCCGCGACCAATCCCGAGCCGAGGCATTCGCGGCACAACGTGGCGTCGAAAGGGTGCACCGGACCTACGCCGAGGTCATTGACGATCCAGAGGTCGAGGTGGTCTATAACGCGCTCGTCAACTCACTGCACGCCAAGTGGAACCAGTACGCATTGAACGCGGGCAAGCATGTGCTGAGCGAGAAGCCCTTCGCCAGCAACGCAGCCGAAGCGTTGGTGGTACGTGATGTCGCCCGGACCACGTCCGGTCAGATCGTGGAAGGCTTCCACTACTTACACCACCCGGTGAATCAGCGGCTCCGTGAGCTCGTCACCTCCGGCGAACTCGGCGAGATCCAGCAGGTCGACATCGAGCTGAGCATCCCTTGCCCGCCAGACAGTGATCCTCGATGGTCGCTGGAGCTGGCCGGTGGAGCGACGATGGACCTTGGCTGTTACGTGCTCAGTGCCGCCCGTCAGGTCGGTAGCTGGCTTGACACAGCGCCGTCGGTCGTCAACGCAACAGCCACCCTCAGGAAGCCCAACGTCGACGCCGCCATGTGGGTCGAGCTGGCCTACCCAGGGGTATCCGGGGGCAACTCCACTGGAACATGAACGCCGCCAGTCGTCAGATGGTCTGGACTATCACCGGGACGGCAGGCACGGCAGTCGTTCCGGCATTCGCTGTCCCGCACCTGGACAACCGGATCGTCGTCAAGCGAGATGGCAGCACCGAGGAGCAGACCTTGGGCGACCAGACGTCCTACACCTACCAGCTCGCCGCCCTGACTGACACGCTGCAGACTGGTGCAGAGTTCCTGATCGATATCGACGACTCGGTTGCCAACGCTGAGCTGATCGACGAGGTGTATCGAACGGCTGGGCTCTCACCCCGCGGCTAGGACGACGCGTTTGCCATCTCATGGCGTCTAACCAGGCATCCTGAGACGCCCATGACACGGGTTCTCCGTCCTGAGATGGCCAACGTGCTTGCACATGCAGCCAGAGTGGACTCGGTGATCATCGCGCCAATGTAGTGATCATGAGACCCGCTCGCCGGCCAGCACATCGGCAAGCATGCGTGCAAAGACGGCAGTAGTGGTTGTGTGATTGCCGACGAAATCAGGTGGCCGTCCCATCGAGTCGCGGCTGGCACGGATGTAATCCTCACTCTCCGGCCGGGGCTTGATGTGGAGAAACATCGGCAAGCCGTACCGGAGGCAGATGAAGGCGACGAGCAACCTCGCGATCCGGCCGTTGCCATTGACGAAGGGGTGAACGCGCAAGCATTCGCCGTGGGCGAGCGCAGTAAAGCTGATCAGCGCGAGTATCTCGTCTGAAGTGGTCGGTGACTTCCCGACGGGCAGTCGAGCGTCCAGTTCGGCGAACACTGCGCGCAGCCCGGCGAGCACCGCCTCAATCTCGTCTCCCACCTGGCGTGCCCAGACGCCCATCTTTTCCAGATTGCCGTCCTTCAACCGCGCACCGAGTCCGACTTCGTAGTCGATCAGCTCCTTGACGGCCGGGTCACCACGAAGGTGCCCGACATAGCCGGCGACCGGCACCTCACATCCGGCGTAGAGCCGCGCATGCCATCGGCAAAGTTCCTCGCGAGTCGGCAGGATGCGATCGGCGACAGTCGCGCGCAGCTCAGTGATCAGCTGTGCGGCGTTTCCCTGGATGAGGGAGAGATTCTTCGGGTCGTCTTCCTGCCATGACGGAGCCGTCATGCCAGCCCGGCACGCGCCGACCTGTAGATCGTCGTGACGTCCCGGGCGAGGTGGGGACGGTCGACGGCGGCTCGATCGACTGCGGCGGCAGGCTGCATGGATCGGGTTTGCAGCGGCTCTGACAGGCCTTCTCCCGCGACGAAACGTTCCAGACCGCGGGCCTGGATTCGCTCGTACTGCTCCTGGGTGAGCTCGGCCAGCCGATCTGCGGCAGCCCGCAGATCCTCGCTCAGCATCCCGCCGCGAGCGACCACCTCATGCTCGATTGCCTGCTCGATCAGCTCGTTCTGACTGATGCCCAACCGCGAGGCAACTTCGGCGGTAAGGGCGCGAAGTCTCTCATTTCGCCAACGCAACGGAAACACGGCTCGCGAAGCCATACCTCCAGCATGATGCGATCCGCTGTGATGTCAAGACGATCGCATGACATCACCCTATTGGTCGGTTCGTCGCGATACCTCGACCGCACGCATGATGTCCGACGCCCGAGGAAAGACGGGCATCAGTGGCAACGAGCGTTGCCCCCAAGCAGCTCAGCCAGTGCGATATAGCTCCGTCATACGCCGTACGGTTGTCGCGAAGCTCCCAACAGCGAGTCATCAGCCCTCGATGCGGTGCCCGGCGAGCTGAGGTCGATGCGACCGGCCGGAACAGAGGAGTGGAGATGCAGTACGCGCGCTTGGGACGTACTGAGCTGGAGGTGTCCCGGCTAGGATTCGGGACCGCACCCCTCGGACAGCTGTTCGGGCCGCTTGATCAGGTCGCTGCGATCGCGGTTGTGCACGAAGCTCTAGATCTGGGCATCACGTTCTTCGATACGGCCGCCTACTACGGCAATGCCGAGGAGCGACTGGGCATGGCGCTACTGGGTCGTCGAGACCGGGTCGTGCTCGGCACGAAAGCCGGGCGTTACGGGTTCAACGACTTCGACTTCTCACCTGGGCGGATCCGGCGCAGCGTCGAGAACAGCCTGCGGCTGTTGAAGACGGACTACGTCGACATTCTGCAATTCCACGACATCGAGTTCGCTCCGCTCGGCCCGGTGTTCGAGGACTCCTACGCGGAACTCTGCGCCATGCGCGACGCGGGCCTCTGTCGCTATATAGGAATGACAGGTTATCCCGCCCCGGTGATGAACGCGGCGATGACGAAGACCGAGCTGGACGTCTGCCTAACCTATGCCCACGCCACGCTCCTGGACGACACGCTGGAACGCGAGATTGCGCCCGTAGCCGCCGCCCAAGGTGTCGGCCTCATCAACGCGGCCGCGGTCGCGCTCGGCCTGCTCACGCCGGGCGGCTCATCGATCAAGGTCGACCACCCTGCAACCCCGGCGATCCGCGCCGCAGCATCCAGGATGGTGTCGCTGTGCGCACAGCGCGGCGTGGACATCGCCTTTGTCGCCAACCAGTACTCCCTACAGCGGTCGGGGTGCGCTACCACCCTGATCGGCACCAGGAAGTCGCATCACCTGCGGTCTGCTCTTGACGCACTCGAGGAGCCACTGGACGAGCAGCTGCTAGCCGAGTTGCTGGCGATGCGCCCGCCTATGGGCGAGCGAACCTGGCCCAGCGGGTTGCCAGAGAACAGCGCCGAGGTCGGCTAGCGCTTCGGTCCAGCCAACAGCTGCCGAGCCATCACGATTCGCTGGATCTGATTGGTGCCCTCGTAGATCTGGGTGATCTTCGCGTCCCGCATCATCCGTTCAACTGGGAAGTCCTTGGTGTAGCCGTAGCCACCGAGGAGCTGCACCGCATCGGTGGTGATCTCCATCGCCACATCGGAGGCGAAGCACTTTGCGGCAGCCCCGAAGTAGGGCAGATCGGCGTCCCCACGCTGAGACTTCGCGGCCGCGGCGTAGCTGAGCTGGCGGGCAGCCTCCAACTTCATGCCCATGTCAGCGAGCATGAACTGCAAACCCTGGAACTCGGCAAGTGCCTTGCCGAACTGCTTCCGCTCCTTGACATAACCGAGCGCGTAATCGAGAGCACCCTGGGCAATGCCAACCGCCTGTGCGGCAATGGTGACCCGGGTGTGGTCGAGGGTGCGCATTGCTGTGTCAAAGCCGGTGCCCTCCGCGCCGATCATCCGGGACTCCGGGATGCGTACGCCGTCCAGGTACACCTCACAAGTCGGAGACCCCTTGATGCCCAGCTTCTTCTCCGGGGCGCCGAAGGAGACTCCCCCGTCGGACTTCTCAACCACGAACGCGCTGACGCCCTTTGAGCGGGCGTCGGGATCGGTCACCACAAACACGGTGTAGAAGTCCGAGAGCCCGGCATTGGTGATCCAGCGCTTGACGCCGTTCAGGATGAAGTAGTCGCCGTCGCGTACGGCGCGAGTCCGCATGCTCACCGCGTCTGAGCCCGACTCCGGCTCCGACAGGCAGTAAGACGCCATCGCCTCCCCCTGTGCGATCGGCGGTAGGTAGGTCTGCTTGATCTCATCCGATCCGGCGAGCAGCCACGGCAATGTGGCCAGCTTGTTGACTGCCGGAATCAGCGAGCTAGCTGCGCAGACACGAGCAATCTCCTCAATAACGATCGCAGTTGCTAGAGCGTCGGCCCCGACCCCCGAGTAGGCCTCAGGAATGTGGGGCGCATGAAAGTCCGCTGCCACGAGCGCTTCGAGTGATGCCTTGGGAAACTCCGCCAACTCATCCGCCTCGGCGGCGTTCGGAGCGACCTTCTCCGTGCACAGCTCGCGGACCGCAGCCCGGAATGCCTCATGCTCCTCACTCGGGCGGTACATGTCGCCGAAGTCACTCACGTTATTGATTGTGCCTGCTCGCGCATCGCGCTTGGGATCCGCCGCCGTCGTCGTCGCTCGCAGAGGAAAGAACGCCTCCGCTCGCTCCTCCTCCGTGCGGCGGCGCGCGATTTACCGACGCTCGCAGGCAGGGAGCCTATTCGGCGGGTGATTGCTGTTTATGCCTATCGGTACTTACACCGTCTGCTCGATCGGATCCCACTCATCCGGAAGCAGTGGCGGCTTGTCGACCGAACTCGCAACATCGACAAAGGCACGTGATTCGACCGACTCCGCGATCGCGATCATGGTGTCCAGAACGTGATAGCCCATCGCCCCTTGCGCGCGATGGGGTCGACCCTCCCGCAGAGCGCGAGCCATGTCCAGGACTCCGGTACCACGGGACGACACCGCCGTCGTGGTGGCTACTGTCTCCCAGTCCTTGCTGTCACGCCCCCTGATGGCGATCGCACCATCGAAGTAGTTGGGATCAGGAAATAGCATGGTGGCCTCGGTGCCGTTGACTTCCAGCAACATCCGAGGAAGCGCCGAGTCGAAAGAGAAGATGGCCTGTGCGGACTGGCCGGATTCGAACTGGGCAAGGGCACTCACATGGCTGGGTACTGTGACGTCAAACTCCTCTCCCGCCTTGGGGCCAGAGCCGATCACCCGCCGTTCCCGGGCCTTCGATCCAAGCGCAGCGACCGAGGAAACCGATCCGAAGACTTGGACGAGCACGGTGAGGTAATAAGGCCCAAGGTCGAAGAGCGGGCCAGCACCAGCCGCATAGAGGAACGCCGGGTTCGGGTGCCACGACTCTGGTCCGGGCAACTGCAGCAGCGCCAGAGCCGTGAGCGGCGTGCCGATCATGCCCTGTTCGGTAAGCCGGCAGGCCGTCTGCAACCCCGGACCGAGGAAGGTGTCGGGAGCGCAGCCAACGAGTAGCCCTGCCGCCTCAGCGTCCTGGAGCAGCCTCTCCCCGCTGGCGCGATCAAGGGCTAGCGGCTTCTCGTTCCAGACGTGCTTGCCAACCCCGATTGCTTGAGTCGCGACCTCGGCATGAACCGCCGGGATGGTGAGGTTGACCACGATCTCGACGCCCGGGTGGTCAAGGACGGTGGCCACATCTCCCGCGGCTGGGACGTCATATTTTGCGGCCTTCTCCCGGGCAGCCTCGGGGATGATATCGCCGATCGCAAGCACGTCGGTGTCGGCAAAACTGGTCAGGTTCTCCAGATAAGTGTCGCTAATAGTGCCAGCGCCGATCACACCAACGCCTACCGGGCCAGCCATGATCAAACTCGATCGGCGAGCAGGAACTCGCGACTGGCCCGTACGGCGTCGAGCAGATCAGATTCAGAGTCATCCAACTCCACGACCCGGAGCGCATCCGGAGCCGCCGCGATGAAGTCCCACACGGGCACCACACCCGATCCCACCGGGACCTGTTTGCTCGTATCGAGGGTCCCGTCGCCATCCTTGATATGCAGGGCGACAACCCGCTCACCAAGACGGCTCAGCAGGGCGGGTACGTCGGCGCCGCCCGCGTACGCCCAGTAGGTGTCCACCTCGAACACCACTTCCGGAGCCACCCGATCCGCCAGCACTTCGAGCGCATGGACTCCGCTGATCTTGGACTCGAGCTCGAAGTGATGATTGTGATAACCGACTCGGAGGCCGTAGCCGGCGGCCTTCGTCGCCACTTCATTGAGCTCGGATGCAATCTCGCTGATGTCGGACTCTGCCTGCCAGCGAGCCGGGTCGACGTACGGCTCGATGATTGTCTGAATGCCGAGTTCCGCTGCCAGCTCACAGATCGCGTCGTGGTCCTCACCCACCAGGTGGACGTGCGCCGTGGGAGCGGTCAGCCCGTTATTGGACAATCCGGAGCGCAGTTCGTCGGCAAAATTGACGAACGCGAACGGCTCGACCTGGGTGAACCCGAACGCCGCGAGCTTCCCGAGTGTGCCTTCGAAATCTCGGGCGAGGGACTCGCGCACTGTGTACAGCTGAACGGACAGCTCAGACATTGACAACCTCCCGGTGCAGTGGGCCCTACCTTGCCCGCAAGTGGTCACAAACAACAAGAGGATCGCCGATTTCGTTGTTGCTAGTGACCACTTTCGGGGAGAGGCGAAGCTGCTGTCGGCTCGTCCAGGAGTTGACGGGCAAGCAGGGTGCCGCCCGCGGTGGCAATCGGAAACACCACGGCCCCTGCAAAGGGGATAGCGAGCAGCAGGAACGTGGGCACCGCGAAACCAAGCACTCGAAATCGCCGCGCCCGCATTGCAGCACGGCGATCCGCGAGCCGGAGCAGCCCGCGTCGTTCGAAGGGCGCCCCAACCAGCTCGATCGCTAGGATCCAGCCGCCAAAGGTCGCAGAAAGCACCGGCACGAGAGTCTGCCCGACGACGGGCACGAATCCGATCGCAAAGAGCACCAGCGCGCCGAGCATGGCCACCGCGATAAGCGTGACGGCCTGCCGCAAGGCCCGGAACAGACCGCGTGCCACGTGCTCCTTGAGCTCGGGCACCTCGCCGAACTCTTGCTCGACAGATTCGGACAATTTGTCATAGAGCGGCGATCCGAGGGCCAGGGTCAATGCGGTGAATGAGACCACCATCAACAACACAGCACCCCCGACGAGCGCGGCGCCGACCAGCACCCGGATCGTCGTGGCCAGGCCGCGAACCCAGCCGTCGGTGAACGGTGTGAGCCAATAGACAGCCGGCTCAAGCTGGGTGATCAGCGCGATCAGCAGCCCAGTGAAGATCACCGACGTGATCACCGGCGGGATGGCACCCAGCAGGAACAGCCGAGGCCGGCGCACGATCAGGCCCATACCTCTGGTCAGCAACCCGGCTCCGGTCACCAACTCCCCCACAGCAGGCCGCCGCACCCCGGTGTGACTAGCGGAGCCCACTGCCCTGGTCCTGCGTGTTTGCCCGTACGGCGGCGCCCTTGGCCTCTGCGGTTTGTCGAAGTTGATCTTGGAAATCAAGCATCCGCTGGCGCAGGGCATGATCGCCTGCCGCCAGGATGCGTACGGCCAAGAGCCCGGCGTTACGAGCGTTGCCGATGGCGACCGTTGCCACCGGAACACCGGCCGGCATCTGGACGATCGACAGCAGGGAATCCATCCCGTCCAGGTACTTCAGCGCTACCGGCACCCCAATCACTGGCAGCGGAGTGACCGCTGCCAGCATGCCGGGGAGATGTGCCGCGCCGCCGGCCCCGGCAATGATCACCTCGAGCCCCCGGTCGTGAGCCGTACGCCCGTAGGCGATCATGGCGTCGGTCATTCGGTGCGCTGAGACCACATCGGCCTCAAAGGCCACGTCGAACTCCTGCAGCGCCACCCCTGCGGCGCTCATCACCGGCCAGTCCGAATCCGAACCCATCACAATCCCGACCCGCGGCCGAGGAACCTCATCAGGCACTGGGATCTCCCATCAGGTACGCCGCGGCATGTCGGGCCCGCTTCCGTGTCTCACCAAGATCATCTCCGAACGTGGTGACATGGCCCACCTTGCGACCAGGGCGTACCTGTTTGCCGTACAACTGCACCCGCAACCGCCGATCACGGGCAAAACAATGCAGCAGCGCTGACGGAAGATCCTCCAGCCTCCCGCCGAACACATTGGCCATCACAATCCAGCTCTCCTTGCTGCTCGGGTCCCCAAGCGGTAGATCCAGCACCGCACGGAGATGGTTTTCAAACTGGGAGGTATGGGCCCCATCGATGGTCCAGTGGCCGGTGTTGTGCGGTCGCATGGCCAGCTCGTTGACCACCACCGATCCATCAGCGCGTTGCATCAGCTCTACCGCAAGCACCCCCACCACCCCGAGCTCATGAGCAATCGTCAGGGCCAGCTGCTGGGCCGCCACGGCCTGCTCATCATCCAGGTCCGGTGCAGGTGTGATCGTCTCCACACAGATGCCGTTTTGCTGCACTGATTCCGAGATCGGGTACGCCGCCGCTTGCCCAGATGGCGAGCGGACGACCAGGGCGCTCAACTCACGTGCAAAGTCCACGAACTCCTCGCCGATGATCTGCACACCGTCGGTCACTCCCGCGAACGGCTTACCCGCCTCGAGAGCCGAGTCGAGCCGCCACACCCCCTTGCCGTCGTATCCGCCACGTGAGGTTTTCGCCACGATCGGCCAACCCAACTCCTCGCCAAACGCGGCCAAGGCGGCCTCATCGGTCACCACGCGACTGATCGGACAAGGAGCACCCAGCGCTGTCAATCGATCACGCATGATCGCTTTGTCCTGAGCATGGATCAGCGCCGCCGGTCCCGGCCGAACCACTATCCCCGCCGACTCAAGATCTCGCAGCAGGCCGGTGGGCACATGCTCATGGTCGAAGGTCACCACATCGCAACCGGCAGCGAAGCTCCGCACCGTGTCCGGGTCTGTGTAGTCGCCAACCGTGACGTCGTGCACCACGGTTGCTGCTGAGGTGTCGGGCGCCTCCGCGAGCAACCGCACGTTGATCCCAAGACCAATGGAGGCGGCGTGCATCATCCGAGCAAGCTGCCCACCGCCGATGATGCCCACAGTGAAGGTCCGCGCTATGGTCACGCGCGGAAGCGTACCGCTCACTGCAGCCTGAAGATCACCGAACGCTGCACGATGAAATTGACGGTGGTGGCGACCCCTTGGGCGATAACGAACGCGATGATCTGAACGGTGAGCCGGCTCAGGCCCTGAGAGGTGAGCACAGTGAACAGCACGCTGAACAGGCCGACTTGCAAGGCGAACGTCACCGCGTACAGCACCACTACTGCGATGAATCGGCGCGTCGATGGTGAGGCACGGAAGGTCCAGCGACGGTTGATCAGGTACGCGGTCGTCGTGCCGGCTATGAAGGAGACTGCCTTAGCCGCTGTGTGCCCGAGGCCCAACGCCATCAAGATCACCAGCAGTCCGAAGTCAACGATTGCTGAGAAGCCACCCGTGATGATGAATCGGGTGAGCTGGGCAGGCAGCGGGAGGGCACTCTCACGCTCGTCGACCGGTAGCTCGACCGGCTGCGGGAGCTGGTGAGGATGTTCGGTCATCGGCCGTCTTCCGGCCAGCTCGGCCAGCGCGGGGCACGGCGCTGGTGAAAAGCCTCGATGCCCTCCACACGGTCGGCTGAGAATGCGACCTCTTCCCAGGCTCGGCTCTCGATCTCCAGGCCGCGGGTCAAGTCGACGTCGAGGCCCTGCTGGAGCGCACGCTTGGCGGCACGCAGGCTGATGGGGGATTTGGTGGCAATCTCCTCGGCAAGCTGCAAAGCGCTGGTCCGGGCCATGCCGTCGGGAACGAGCCGATCGGCAAGCCCCATTCGCAGCGCCTCCTCGGCATCCACCCTGCGGCCAGTGAGCAGCAGATCAGCGGCCCTGCTGAACCCGATCCGACGCGGCAGCAACTGGGTGCCGCCCTCACCTGGAATCAGACCAATTCCCACCTCGGGCAGTCCGAAGGTCGCACTCGCCGACGCAATGATCAGATCACCTGACAACGCCAATTCACAGCCACCGCCGAGCGCGAAGCCTTCCACAGCGGCGATCACCGGGACAGGCAACTCGCGCAGCGCCCCAAAGGCCTTTTGAAACACCGGGCGCTGTCGTTGAAGATCATCGTTGTCGAAGCCACGGCGTTCCTTGAGATCAGCCCCGACGCAAAAAGCCTTCTCCAGAGCACTGGAGATGATCACGACGCTTACTTGATCATCGGCAGCAAGCTGACTCGCCGCCTCCCCGAGGCGTCGCACCTGGTCGGTGGACAACGCATTCATGGCCTCCGGGCGGTTCATGATCACCTCGGCCACATGAGCCGAGGGTCGCCCGATCTGGACGGTCATGAGCGAGCAGCAGGCGGGTGCTGAGTGCCCTGTGGACCAAAGAGCAGCTGGGTGATCTCCCGGCTGACGTGCTCGACATCGGGCACATCCCGCAACACGATCGTGCCGTCCTCGGCGGCAGTCTGGACGTTGAGGGAGCCGCACCCGAGTATTCGATCCAGCAGGCTGCGCTCGTAGGACACCTCATTGATCCGGTTCAGCGGGAGGTCCTTGCCGATCTTGTTGAGGATGCCGCTGCGCGTGATCAGCCGTCGGTTGGTAATGGTGTACGTGGTGGTCCGCCAACGCAGGAACGGCAGGAGCACCAACCAGATGGCCAGCACCACACCGAGCAGCGCGATGGCGAGCTGCCCGATGGGCCGAGCCTCGCGTGGGATCACAGCGGCTCCGGCTCCGACCGCAGCAGCGATCAGGACGAAAGCCAGCGCAGGCAAAATCATCGCCTTGACGTGGGTCCTGGTATGGATGACCACATGCTCGTCGGCACCGAGCAGTTTCGCCGGAAGAGCCACGTCCTCCATGCTGACACACGCACCCATTTAGGACTGGAGATGAACGACGTCGCCGGCGCCGTACACGGCCGATCCTGAGGTAGTCCGAATGACAAGTCGGCCGTCCCGATCGATGCGGTCGGCGATCCCCTCCACGCTCCGTTGCCCGCTCAGCTCCACCCGAACCTGACGACCGATCGTGTCGCAACGCTCCGCGTAGGCCGCGGCCAGCGAAGCGTCATCACCCGCCTGCGCCTCCCAGCGGCCATAGAGGAGTTCAAATGCGGCCAGCACAGTGGCGATGACGGCTGTTCGCGATGGCAGCACCCCTTCCTGCTCGCGAGCCGCGATGGCAAGTGAGGTGGCACTCGGCACCGGCAACTGGTGGTCATCCAGGCTGACATTGATGCCGATACCGACCACACAGGCCGGCCCCTGAGAGGTGTCGACTCGTTCGGAGAGGATGCCGCAGAGCTTGCGGCCGGCAACGAGGACATCGTTCGGCCACTTGAGCACCGCGGGCAGGTTGGCCACGCGACGCACGCCGTCGGCGACGGCAAGGCCTGCCAACAATGACAACCAGGTCCAGCGAGGCGGGTCGATACCGGCCGGTCGCACCAGGATCGACATCGCAATCCCCGATCCCGGTGGGGCTGTCCAGGTTCGGCCCTGCCTGCCGCGACCCGCCGATTGATAGTCGGTGATCAGCACGGTGCCCGGCGCTCCACCGTGCCGCGCCTGGGTCGCCAGATCGGCGTTTGTCGAACCCGTCTCCGTCACCAGCTCGACCCTCTGCCACAGACCGCCCGGCCTTACCAGCTCTTGTCGGAGCTCGGCAACGTCGATGGCATCGTTCATCGGCATGTGTGGACCCTAGCGCCCTTGGAAGGGCACTAGCTGTCGGCGTTTCAGCAGGATGCACGTGGATCTTGGTAACTGGTTAGAGTCCCAGTCATGGATCGCACGATTCCAGCGCCGGACATCCACACGACCGCCGGCAAGCTGGCCGATTTGGACCACCGGATGGAGGAGGCCGTCCACGCAGGATCAGCAGCCGCCGTCGAGAAGCAACACGCCAGGGGTAAGAAGACAGCTCGGGAGCGGGTCCTGATGTTGCTGGACCCCGATTCGTTCACGGAGCTGGACGAATTTGCTCGGCATCGCTCGACTTCGTTCGGTATGGAGAAGCGGCGACCCTACGGTGACGGTGTCATCACCGGATTCGGCACGATCGACGGACGGCCGGTCTGCGTGTTCAGCCAAGATGTGACCGTCTTTGGGGGCAGCTTGGGCCAGGTGTACGGAGAGAAGATCGTCAAGATCATCGACTTCGCGCTGAAGACCGGCTGTCCGATCATCGGCCTCAACGAAGGGGGCGGCGCCCGGATCCAAGAAGGCGTTGTCTCGCTCGGGCTCTATGGCGAGATCTTCAAGCGCAACACGCATGCCTCAGGTGTCATTCCGCAGATCTCATTGATCATGGGCGCGGCCGCCGGCGGCCATGTCTATTCTCCTGCCCTGACTGACTTCGTCGTCATGGTTGACCAGACCTCCCAGATGTTCATCACCGGCCCGGACGTGATCAAGACTGTGACCGGTGAAGACGTCTCCATGGAGGAACTGGGCGGGGGGCGTACCCACAACACCAAGTCGGGAATCGCGCACTACCTAGCCGCGGATGAGGAAGATGCGATCTCGTATGTCCGGACCTTGATCGGCTTCCTGCCGCAGAACAACCTCGAGGATGCGCCTATCTTCGAGGTGAAGAACGCTCTAGAGCCTGACGATATGGACCGCGACCTCGACAGCCTGATTCCGGACTCGCCTAACCAGCCCTACGACATGCACGAGGTCATCTCCCGAGTCGTTGACGACGCCGACTTCCTCGAGGTGCAGACGCTCTTCGCTCCCAACGTGGTCATCGGTTTTGGCCGGATTGACGGACACAGTGTGGGTGTGGTGGCCAATCAGCCACTTCACTTCGCCGGATGTTTGGACATCGACGCTTCTGAGAAGGCGGCGAGATTCGTCCGGACCTGCGATGCGTTCAACATCCCGGTGATCACTTTCGTAGACGTGCCGGGCTTCCTCCCCGGTACTGATCAAGAATGGAACGGCATCATCCGGCGAGGAGCGAAGCTGATCTACGCCTACGCCGAGGCGACGGTACCGTTGGTCACCGTGATCACCCGTAAGGCTTACGGGGGCGCCTATGACGTCATGGGATCGAAGCATCTGGGTGCGGATTTCAACCTAGCCTGGCCCACTGCGCAAATCGCGGTGATGGGAGCACAGGGAGCGGTGAACATCTTGTATCGCAAGGAGCTCGCGACAACGGAGGACGCTGAGACGATGCGTGCGAATCTGATCACCGCGTATGAAGACGAACTGGCCAATCCGTACCTTGCGGCCGAGCGCGGCTATGTCGACGCGGTGATCAACCCGCACGAAACCCGTGGAGAGATCACCCGAGCACTGCGGCTGCTGCGTACGAAACGCCAGACCCTACCTCCGAAGAAGCACGGCAACATCCCACTATGAGCAGTGATCAGGAGCTGGAATTCACCGTAGTCAAAGGCTCACCGACAGAGGACGAGCTCGCAGCGGTGGTGACCGTACTGACGACGCAATTCACTTCACTACACTCAGGCGAAACGAGGCCAGCTCAGTCAGGCTGGTCGGCGTACTGGCGATCACTGCGCAGCCCCATCCAGCCGGGTCCTCGTGCCTGGCGAATGTCTGGGCGGCCGCAATAGTCTCCCTGTCGACCAATCACTACTGTGTTGCTATCAATGCTCGTCTGTCTTGACCCGGGCGCTGCTTCTCGGCAGCTAGCAGAAAGGTTCAAATAGTGAGTGCAGTAGATGACATCCTGGCCGACATTCCGATGGACCAGCTTGCCGCGCAGCTCGGAGTTGACCAGGCCACCGCCGAACAGATGACGCGTCAGGCAATCCCCGCGCTGCTTGGCGGGATGCAGGCCAATGCCGAAGATCCCGCCGGCGCCAGGTCGTTGGCCGGAGCGCTCGGCCAACACCCCAGCGAGCTGATCGATGGCGGTGTCGATCTCAATCAAGTGGATGCCGACGACGGTGAGAAAATCGTCGGCAACATCTTCGGCCCCAATCAAGATCAAGTGGCCCAGACTCTCGGCGGCGGCCTCGGTGGTGGTCAGACAGGTGATCTGATCAAGAAGCTGCTGCCGATACTGGCACCCATCGTGCTCGCCTACCTGTCCAAACGCTTCTTGGGTCAGAGCCAATCCAGCGGCGGCCAGGATCCGCTTGGGTCGATCTTGAGTGGCGGCGCCAGCGGGACGAGCAACCCACTCAATGACCTGCTGAACTCCATGCTCGGAGGTGGCACAGCCGGCGGAGCTACGGGGCAGCCGCCTGGCGGGTCAATTCTCGACATGCTGGGTGGCCTCCTCGGAGCCGGGCGCCGCTGATCCCCGACCGCACAGGCTAGATGTCGCGCCAGATTGCAGATTTGCGGATCTCGAACTCGGCGGTGCTGATCATGCCACTGTCACGCAGGGCGCGGAGTTCGGCCAGGACCTGCAGCGGGTCGCGGTTTGGCCGAGCTTCCCCGCGGATCGCCTCCTGGGCGTCATCGGCGAGCATCTCACCCTGAGTGCCGAGGATCTGGTCGACAGTAAGAGTGCCGTCTGACGTGGTGACACGGACTGTGCCGGAAACCCTGCGAGTGGAGCCCTCGATGGTGAGGACCTCTTGCAGCGGCACGCTGAAGGCGGCCGACCCAGTGCCACGGCGGGAGCGGAAGAGGATGCGTTCGCTGGTCAACACCAGCAGACCCATCTCCCCGGCGTACCGCCCGTCCATCATCCTCAGCACTGTCTCGGAGTCAGTCAGGGATGACTCCAGCCGCGCCACGTGGACATCGGAGCGCTGGTCAGAGGCCATGACAGCCGCTGCGGCCAGCACGTCAGGGCGCAGGTTGTACGGGGCCAGGCGCTCTCGCACGCTTGGGGGCCGGAACCACCGGAACCATGACATCGCCGCGCCTTTGTCGTCGGATGATCATCGATGATGACATCCGAGTCGCCACGGCACCAAGTGGTGCACGGCATAGGCCGTGCAGGCACGCCGCGAAGTGGCCGATCCGGGCTCGCGAGGCAGGGTCGTTGATCCCCGCCACCGGTGGCGACGTCGGAGGAGGATCGGCACCTTCTACGCTGTGCCCATGTCTCTGCGCTCTGGGGTTGGACCAGGTCCGGACGAGCAGTCTCAGTCGAGCATCCGCGAGGTCGATGCCATCGCGGATCGTTACGTCGATGAGTGCGTCGCGCGCTATCCCGAGATCGCAACGTTCCTGGGGATTCCCGATCATGACGACTCTTGGAGCGACTACTCGCCTAGCGGTCTTGCTGACCGTGTCGCGCACATCCGCAGCACCATCGCAGCGCTGCACGCCGCCCCGCCGTGCGACGAGCGGGAGAACACCGCAAAGGAAGCCATGCTGGAGCGGCTTGGCCTAGAGGTCGAGTTGTACGACGCCCACATCACGGCCTCCCGGGTCAGCGTGATCGGCGGCCAGGCACAAGAAATCCGGTCCATCCTCGACCTCATGCCGACCGACTCCGAGGATGCCTGGCGCAACATAGCTGCCCGGCTTCGCTCAGTCCATCAGCCGCTCGGACAGGTCCGCGAAACCCTGAGCGCTGAGGCTCGCGAGGGAAACATCTCCGCGGTCCGGCAGATCAACGCGACCATTGAGCAGATCCGGTCCTGGACCGGCGAGACGGGCGATGACGATTTCTTTGCAGGGTTGATCGCGCGGGCGCCGGAGCAGGATGCACTGCGATCCAATCTCAGTGGTGCCGCGGACGAGGCACGACAAGCATTTTCCAGCTTCGCAGACTGGTTGGGCACGTCGTTGGCACCTCTTGCGCCAAGTCTCGATGCGGTAGGCGAGGAGCGGTACGCGCTCGACTCACGCTATTTCCTCGGGGCAGTCATCGACCTCGAAGAGGCCTATCAATGGGGATTCGAGGAATTGCATCGAATCCAGGAAGCCCAACGGGCCATTGCGAAAGACCTCGTGGGTGAGCCGGACATCAAGTCGGCGTACGCGGCGCTTGATGCAGACCCTGCCCGCCGCATCGAGGGTGCCGAAGCATTCCGCTCATGGATGCAAAACCTTACTGACGAAGCGGTAGCCAACCTGGCGGGCAGGCACTTCGACATCCCTGACCCCATCAAGAGAATCGAGTGCTGTATCGCTCCAACTCACGACGGTTCGATCTACTACACCGACCCAGCCGAGGACTTCTCTCGACCGGGGCAGATGTGGTGGGCGGTGCCGGAGGGGATCGACACCTTCTCCACCTGGAAGGAAGTCACCACCGTCTACCACGAGGGCGTACCTGGTCATCACCTGCAGGTCGCGCAGAATGCGTACCGGTCGGAGCTGCTGAATCGGTGGCAGCGCAAGCTCTTCTTCTGCTCGGGCCATGGGGAGGGCTGGGCACTGTACGCCGAGCGGCTGATGGACGACCTTGGATACCTGGAGCCCGGCGACCGGATGGGAATGCTGGACGCCCAAGCGTTCCGGACAATCCGGGTGATCATCGACATCGGCATGCATCTGCAGTTGCAGATTCCCAAGATCAATGCGTGGCGCTTCAGACCTGGCGAACGTTGGACTCCAGCCGCCGGGTTCGAGTTCATGAGGGAAAACTGCTCGGCCGACGAGCCGACACTGCGGTTCGAACTCAACCGGTATCTCGGCTGGCCGGGCCAGGCGCCGTCTTACAAGATCGGTGAGCGGATCTGGCTGGACGCTCGGGAAGACGCCCGCCGGCGTAGCGGCACCGACTTCGACTTGAGCAAGTTCCACTCCGACGCCTTGAATCTTGGGCCGATGGGGCTTGATCCACTCCGTACCGCCCTTGCTCGGATCTAAGCGCTGATGGCTGCGCCGGTCCGGCTTGTTCTCGCGTCGGCATCCGATGCCCGGCTCAGGACCTTGCGCAATGCAGGGTTGGATCCTGAGGTCATCGTCTCGGGGGTTGACGAAGATTCCGAGCCTGTTGACGGCGTGCCCGAGCTCGCCATGCGACTCGCCCGGCTCAAAGCGGAGGCCGTCAATGCCCGAATTGATCATGGACCCGGAGCAACGCTGGTGGTCGGCTGCGACTCGCTGCTGGAGCTCGACGGTGTGCCCTACGGCAAGCCCGGAACACCAACTGAGGCTGTGCGACGCTGGGAACGGCTACGCGGGCGCGCCGGTTTGCTGCACACAGGTCACCACCTGATCGTGCGGAGCGGAAGAGAAACCACCAGCCGCACCGCTGTGGCATCGACGCTGGTGCACTTCGCCCAGATCACCGATCAGGAAATCGAGGCCTATGTAGACAGCCTGGAGCCTCTCCAGGTCGCAGGCGGTTTTACCATCGACGGTTTGGGTGGCCCCTTTATCACCGGAATCGTGGGTGATCACCACAACGTGGTTGGGCTCAGCCTGCCACTGCTCCGCACCATGCTGAACGAGCTCGGCATCTCGTGGCCGAGCCTGTGGCGCGTTTGATTGCTGAAGGGTTGCTGAAGGACCGGCACCGTTCGCCTGGATTGCCGCCTCCCGCCGCCAACACTGGGACTAGCCCGGGTTAGGCGGAGATCGAGCGCGATGCGCGAGCAGAGCACAAAAGACGCTCTGCGAGCGTCGGAAATCGCGCGCCGCCGTGCTGAGGAGAAGAGAGCAGACACGCTCTTCGTCTGCGAACGACGACGAAGTAGGCGGAGATCGAGCGCGATGCGCGAGCAGAGCACCAAAAAACGCTCTGCGAGCGTCGGAAATCGCGCGCCGCCGCGCTGAGGAGAAGAGAGCAGACACGCTCTTCGTCTGCGAACGACGACGAAGTAGGCGGAGATCGAGCGCGATGCGCGAGCAGAGCACCAAAAAAGGAGTGTCGGTATGAAGGAGCTCAGGAAGATCATTGTTGCGGGAGTCAGTACCGCTGCTCTGGCCGGCGGAATTGGCGCAGGCCTCGCGTACGCAGACACGCCAACGGACGGGGATCCGACAACTAGCCCGACGGCAACGAACACTCCCGCCGACACCACCCCCACGGCTGAACCCAGCGACAAAAGTGATCAGGACCGCGACCGGCGGCGGCCGGTTCGCCGACAGCTGCGATTCATGGCTCGGGCCCTGCACGGTGAAGTGACCCTTGCCGGTGAAAAGCATCAGGTGATCGTCTTCCAGCGGGGAACCGTCGAGAAGGCCAACTCTGAGTCGGTAACGGTGAAGAGCAATGACGGCTTCGTCGAGACGTACCTGCTGAGCGACGACACGAAAGTGCGCGAGGCCAGGAAGGATGCAGAAGTGTCTGACATCGACGCCTCTGACCGGGTCCTGGTCGTTGCCACCAAGGACGACTCGACTCTGAACGCCCGCCGGGTCGTCGTACGCGACGCCTGAACATCATGCGCGCTGAGCCCTTCGACAAGCTCAGGGCAGCGCCTGTCGAAGCGCTGCAGGGATGCACCCTTCGAACCAGCCGGGTCACACCGGCCGCAGCAAGACCGCCGATGCCCGGTCATCACCGGTAAAGCTGCCGCTCCATCCATGACCTGTGAAGGTCATGGTGTTTGCCGCCGGACTGTCCGCGGTGATCAGAAACCCGGCTTCCGGCAGCGCGCGGCGTAGGTAGGAACTCAGCTCCGCCGGCGACGGCGACGAAACGACGGCCGTGACGTTGTTCGGCTGATCGACCTTCGCCCTGATCACGGCGGTATGCGGCAGGGAGAACTGCTGGACTGGTCCATTCAGGTAGCCGAGCGCGGCGAGCGTGATGCCGTCAGGCGGAATTGACGGCGGCCGAGCGGCTGAGACGGTCGGCGGTGGCGGGTTGGAATCGCTCGAGTGGCCATTACTACATCCCGCAAGGAGGCAACCAAGAAGCGCCACGACAACCGGCAGTACGCGACGCACAGTCTTAAGCTGCTCGCGCATCGCGCTTGGGATCCGCCGCCGTCGTCGTCTCTCGCAGAGGAAAAAACGCCTCTGCTCGCTCCTCCTCCGTGCGGCGGCGCGCGATTTCCGACGCTCGCACCTTTTGATCCGCACGGGCTCCAAGGTAATGTCCTCCGGCTCACGGTCGCCGCAGCTGGAGGAATGGGATCGATAATGTAGCGTCTTGATGTCTGAAACTACGGAGGTTGCTGTTCGCCGCAGCCGAGTCCCGGCAACGATCCGTGCCATGCGACCCCGCCAGTGGGTCAAGAACCTCCTCGTGCTTGCCGCTCCGCTGGCCGCTGGACGGCTTCTCGAGCCAGCTGTGATCAAAGGCACCGCGCTGGCTTTTGTCGCGTTCTGCCTGATCAGCGCAGCCGTCTACCTCGTCAACGATGTACGCGACGTGGCCGAGGACCGGCAGCATCCCACCAAGCGCTTCCGGCCGATCGCCGCCGGCGAACTGAAGCCCGCCACCGCCCTGGTGCTGGCAACTGTGCTTGGAGCGTGCGGACTGGCCCTCGGTTTCCTCGTCTCCATGCCGCTGGGGATCACCATGGTGGTCTACGTGGCTCTGCAGTTGCTCTACTCCGCGTACCTCAAGCACCTTCCGGTCGTTGACTTGGCCATGGTGGCCAGCGCCTTCCTGTTGCGGGCGATCGCCGGGGGCGTCGCTACCGGCATCCCACTGAGTCAGTGGTTCTTGTTAGTTGCTGCCTTTGGTTCGTTTTTCATGGTTGCCGGCAAGCGGTATTCAGAGATGAAGGCGCTGGGCGGCGATGCAGGCACCCGGCGCTCGCTGACCCGATACTCCGAGTCGTACCTCCGCTTCGCCTGGATGATGGCCGCCGTGATGGTACTCATCTCCTACAGTCTGTGGGCCTTCGAGAATCGCGGCAGCGGCGCGCTCGGCGTCCCCTGGACCGCAATTTCGATTGCCCCCTTCACTCTGGGGTTGCTCCAGTACGCCCTGGAGGTCGACGCGGGCACCGCGGACGAGCCGGAAGAGGTCGTACTGAATGATCGGGTGCTGCAGGGACTCGGCGTGGTATGGGTCGCAGTGATCTCCGCGGCGGTCTTCTTCTAACGAAAGAGCAGGTTGGGAATGAGCGACGAAGCCGTGCCGGCGATCAAGCCCTCCTTGCCCGAGGAGCAGCCGGTGATTCCGCAGCCTCTGGTGGAGTTGCACGGCTGGGGTCGAGCAGCCGGAACGATGTCGCATCTGGCACAGATCGACTCGGTGGCCGACGCCGTCTCCGCACTACGCAAGTCCGACAGCCGCGGTGTGGTGCCGCGCGGCCTCGGCCGCAGCTACGGCGACGCGGCCCAGAACGCCGGAGGCACGGCGCTGGATCTCACCAAGATGAACCGCATCCTCTCATTGGACGCGTCGAGCGATCCGGCGACTGTCACGGTCCAGGCCGGGGTCAGCCTGGATTCGTTGATGCGCGCGCTGCTGCCATTCGGGCTCTGGGTTCCGGTACTTCCTGGCACGCGGCAGGTGACTGTCGGCGGCGCCATCGCCGCAGATGTGCACGGCAAGAATCATCACACCCAGGGCAGCTTCGGAAACCACGTGCGCTCACTCGACCTGCTGATGGCAGACGGGAAAATGCGCACGGTGACCCCGGACGGCGATACTCGGTCGCTGTTTTGGGCAACGGTCGGCGGAATGGGCCTGACTGGCGCGATCCTGCGCGCCACGGTGGCACTCCAGCGCACTGAAACCGCCTACTTCACTGTCGACACCTATCGAGCCGCAAATATCGACGATCTGATGCAGCAGATGTCACAGGGCGATGAGAACTACACCTACTCCGTTGCATGGTTCGATGCCGTGACCAGGGGCCGCCAGATGGGTCGAGGGGTGCTCACTCGCGGAAACAAGGCCCAGCTCGCGGAACTGCCCACCAAACTGAGGCGTGATCCTTTGAAGTTTGTGGCGCCATCGCTGGGCACTCTCCCGGAGATCTTTCCCAACCGGATGATCAACAAGGCAACGGCAAAGGCATTTAGCACCGCGTGGTATCTCAAAGCACCAAAGGATCGCAGCGGTGAGCTGCAGAACATTACCCAGTTCTTCCACCCGTTGGACATGGTGGCCGAGTGGAACCGGGTTTACGGACCCAATGGGTTTCTGCAATATCAGTTTGTCGTGCCGTTCGAGGAGGCGGCGGCGTTCCGGCGCTGCCTGGAGATGATCGTCAATTCCAGCCACCTGTCGTGTCTCAATGTGCTCAAGCGGTTCGGCCCCAGCAACCCCTCGCCGCTGTCCTTTCCCATGCCAGGTTGGACCTTGACCGTGGACCTGCCCATCGAGCACGGGCTGGACAAATTGTGCGACGCCCTTGACAGCGAGGTCGTCGGGGCTGGTGGCCGGGTCTACCTTGCCAAGGACTCACGACTCAGCGCCGCGATGTTCCGTCGGATGTATCCGCGGTTGGACGACTTCCTGGCGGTACGCCGCGACGTCGATCCGACCGGGATCTTCAACTCCGATCTTGCTCGCCGGCTCGAGCTGAGTAAACCGACGACTGGAGGTACGACATGATCAATGCGCTAGGCGAACCGCAGTCGTTGTTGCTACTCGGCGGCACCTCAGACATCGCCTTGGCTATTGCCCGACGGTACGCCCGTTCCGGGTTGCGTGTCGTGCTCGCCGCACGGCAGAGCGAGCGTCGTACCGCCGCCGCGGCCGAGCTCATCGGCCTCGGCTGCGAGGTCGCTGAAGTCGATCTTGATGCCCGTGATCATGAATCCCATACTGCCACCGTCGAGCAGGCATTCGCCGGCGGTGACATCGACATCGCGGTGATCGCCTTCGGCCTGCTTGGCGAGGCGGAGCGGGCCTGGCACGATCCCGACCTGGCCCTCGAGCTTGCCGAGGTCAACTACACAGCACCGGTACACCTCGGGGTACTGCTGGGTCAGCGTATGCAGGCCCAGGCGCACGGCTGGATGGTGGCGCTGTCCAGCGTGGCGGGTGAGCGGGTGCGCCGCTCGAACTTTGTTTACGGCTCAACCAAGGCTGGCTTCGACGGCTTCTTCCTCGGTCTGGGTGAGGCGTTACGCGAGTACGGCGTACACGTGCTGGTCGTCCGGCCAGGTTTCGTCAAATCCAAGATGACCTCAGGGCTGGACGAGGTACCCCTTGCGGTGACGCCGGACCAGGTAGCCGAGGCTGTCATCGACGGCATCAAAGGCAAACGGGAGCTCGTCTGGGTGCCTGGACCACTGCGTGTGGTGATGTCGGGCCTGCGGCACGTACCGCGCCCACTGTTCCGCAGATTGCCGATTTAGCGACCCGTGTCGGCGCCTCGATTACTGAGGCGGACGCGTCTCGCGAGCTGCTGCTGTAGGAAAGTCACGTGCACGTTCGGTCCTGTCGCGATGCACGCGTTGCAACGCGTGCATCGCGCAAGGAACGCACGTGCACGTGACTTTCTGAGCCTAGACCGGCGGTATGCCGTGCCGCCGGGTGGAGAAGTGTCGGTCCTTGGTGGCGGCTGCGGCGAAGCGTGCGACCAATTCGCGGCGTACCTCACGCGGCTCCACGATCGCGTCAACGACTAGCTCACTGGCCAGCCGCAGGATGTCGATGTCGATCTCGTACTCCTTTCGCATCCGCTCGACGTACGCAGTCCGCTCAGCCTCGTCGTCGATCTCGGCGATCTTGTTCGCATAGACCGCGTTGATCGCCGCCTCAGGACCCATCACCGCGATCTTGGCGCTCGGCAATGCCAGGCAGGCGTCGGGGCCGAACCCCGGGCCAGCCATCGCGTAAAGTCCAGCCCCGTACGCCTTCCGAATGATCAACGAAACCGTCGGTACGGTAGCCTCCGCTACCGCGGTGATCATCTTCGCGCCATGCCGGATGATGCCTTGCCGCTCCACAGCACTGCCGATCATGAATCCGGGTACGTCTGCCAAGTAAAGCAGGGGGATGCTGAACGCATCGCATTGCCAGATGAAGCGGGCGCCTTTATCGGCCGAATCGACGAACAACACTCCGCCCTTGACGGCTGGCTGGTTGGCCACGATGCCGATTACTTCCCCCTCCAGCAGCGCAAAGCCAGTCACCAGCTCAGCAGCAAACAGCGGCTTGATCTCGAAAAAGGAACTCTCGTCCACAATCGCTTCCACGATCCTGCGGATGTCGTAGCCAGCAGACTCCTGCGCTGGTACAAGATCATCGGCGAAGTCCCGGGCCGGGTCTAGCGGGTCGTAGGTCGGGAGCGGGCTTCGCCAGTTCAGCGGCAAGTAGGAGAAATACTGCTTGGCCTGCTCGATCGCCTCGGTATCGTCAGCGGCCAACTGGTCCCCGCATCCTGAGATCGTTGCGTGCATCCGCGCGCCACCCATCTCCTCGAGCGTGACCTTCTCCCCCACCACCATTTCGGCCATCCGGGGCGACCCAAGGTACATCGAGGCATTCGCCTCAACCATGATCACGACGTCGCAGAAGGATGGGATGTACGCCCCGCCGGCCGCGCTCGGGCCGAAGAGGCAGCAGATCTGGGGGACCTTGCCGGACAGTGCGACTTGGTTGTGAAAGATCCGACCGGCGCCCCTTCGGCCAGGGAACAGGTCAACCTGATCGGTGATCCGCGCCCCTGCCGAATCGATGAACCAGAAGATCGGCAACTCGTCCCGCAGCGCGACCTCGGTCATCCGGATGATCTTCTCAACCGTTCGGGCGCCCCAGGAGCCGGCCTTGACACTTGGGTCATTGGCCACGACCAAGGCCGGCCGTCCCTGAACCAGGCCGCGGCCGGTGACGACGCCGTCGGCCGGCAGGTTGTCGGCCAGTGCGTTGCCGAGCTGGCCATCCTCCACAAAAGTGCAGTCATCGAACAGCAGATCGATCCGCTCACGCACAAAGAGCTTGTTCGCGCTTGCCAGCTTGGCGGCGGCCCGTTCCGTCGGAGCCTGCGTCCGATCACGCGCGGCACTGATTCGATCCATGATCGACTACTCCACCGGAAGCCCGAGCCGCCGAGCGATCAGCAGCCGCTGTACCTCAGAGGTGCCTTCACCGATCTCAAGAACCTTCGCGTCGCGATAGAAACGTGCCACCGGATACTCCTCCATGAACCCGTAGCCGCCGAATACCTGAGTAGCGACCCGCGCTGCGCTGACCGCGGACTCTGTGGCGTAGAGCTTGGCGATTGCGGCGGCACGATGGAAATCCCGTGCACTGGCACCTTGATCGCGCATAGCGGCAGCTGCGTAAACCAGCTGATGGGCCGCCGCGGCCATCACATCAAGATCAGCAATCTGGAAAGCGACACCTTGCTTACGGCCAATCGGCACGCCGAACGTCGTGCGCTGTTTCGCGTATTCGGTCGACAGTTCGAGGCAAGCTCGGATGCATCCCAATGCCAAAGCTGCAATCGCGACGCGTCCGCCATCCAAGATCGACAAAAACTCGTGATAGCCCTCGCCACGTTCGCCGAGCAGATGATCTTCGGGTACGCGAACGTCAGTGAAGGTCAGCGGATGGGTGTCTGAGGCGTGCCAGCCAAGCTTCAGGTAACTAGGACCGACCACGAAACCAGGCGTGCCAGTAGGCACCACGATGGCCGAGATCTCAGCCTTGCCATCGTCGCGGGTGCCAGTACGGGCTGTGATCGTGCAGAGAGAAGTGATGTCTGTGCCGGAATTGGTGATGAACTGCTTACTGCCGTTGATCACCCATTCATGATCACGCAAGGTTGCGCGGGTCCGGGTGGCGCCGGCGTCCGAGCCGGCGTCTGGCTCGGTGAGCCCAAAAGCGGCCAGCGCGCGACCGGCAAGCAGATCAGGCAACCAGCGCGCCTGCTGCTCCGGTGTGCCGAAGTGAGCGATCGGGTTGATGCCCAGCCCGACAGCAGCCTCCAGAGTGATACCGAGCGACTGGTCCACCTTGCCGATCTCTTCAATCGCAATGCACAGGCTGGTGAAGTCACCTGCACCGCCGTACTCCGCGGGTCCTCCGAGTCCAAAAAGGCCGAGATCCCCCATGAGCTTGATCGCTTCCAGCGGCGCCTCGTGGGCGGCGTTCCAGCGCTCGACATGGGGTGCCAGATCGCGCGCAGCGAAATCGGCGACCGCGGCCCGGAAGTCGTTGTGCTCCTCGCCGAGCGAAAACGTACTTGTCATCAGGCTCTTCCCGTCGTCACTGACCATGTCAGCATAGCTTGACGCTTACGTAAACGTCATGTCTAGACTTCGGTCGGAAGGAGTATGCGCTTGATGACTGAACGAACCTGGAGCATTGGGCAGCTCGCAGAGGAGTTTGACACCACCCTGCGGACCATCCGGTTCTATGAGGATCGCGGACTCCTCGCCCCGGAGCGGCAGGGCACCACTCGGATCTTCCACGCTCGGGATCGGGTACGGCTCCAGCTCATCCTGCGTGGCAAGCGGCTCGGGTTCACCCTCGACGAGATCGCCCACGTGATCAACATGTACGACGAAACACCTGGCGAACGAGGCCAGCTGGCTTTCCTGATCGCCGATATCGGCAAGCGCCGGGAAGCACTCTTGGCCAAAAGCCGCGACTTAGCTGAGGCGCTCGCCGAGCTAGATGATCTTGAGGATCGCTGCCGAGCCGACCTGGAGCGCCTCAGTGATTCCCAGTGATGACAAGCCGCCTCCGGGAGCGAGCTATTCCAGGGCGAGGGAGGCAGCGGCGTCCTGCTGGCCAGTGACATCCCAGAGATGGTGAATCACATCGTGCAAGAAGTACTGGAGGAAGGTCAGGACCGTGAACTCCGCACCATCGGACCTGAACCCACGCCGTGCATATTGATCGGGCGTGAGCGACTGGATCCGGGCAACGAAGCGTTGCGCAGCGGCCTCGAGTTCGTCGGCAACTACCTCAGGGTCCTGCTCGCTGTACTGCTCGGTGATTGCTGCCTCGTCCTGATCCCAGCTGGCGAAGGTCGGTGTGTCCTCGCTGAGCATCTGGGCAAGGCGGGCATCGAAAAGCCGGTATACGTCGCGAACATGGGCACCGTATTCCAGAGGCGACCAGACGTCCGGCTGCCGGCGCGCTGAAACCGCCGGACTTGAGCGCAGGATCTGAACCCACTCCTCAGCGGCGACGAAGGCACGCTCGGCAAACTGGCCGGGATCGATCTCGCCAGCCGACAGACCACATTGCTCACAACGGCGCGTCAGCGTCCAGGTCCAGTCCTTCGTGTCCGGTGGAGGTTGCACGGCTAAAGCCTAGTGCGCGTCCGCCTCGCTATCCGGGCCCAAGTGAAGCCCATCCAATGTCCACAAGCGAGGGGCTTCGACTGTGGAGAAGTTGATCATTTCGGTGCATGAATGAGGCCATCTTGTGGACAGCCCGGTGGACAACAAAATTGCTGGATTTTCTTTTCTGGATTGGGTTGCGGGGTGCCTGACAAGGCTGTAGAAATCTCTTACGCACTTCCGCAAGGAAGAGCGCGACTGGGACAGAACCGAGAGTCCGTACGGTGAGGCAACTCGCCGCAGCGGCCGGTGACGGGTTTGCTGGGATTCGTCGGGTCGCCTGGTCAGCTGGAGACGTCGCTTAACTCCGGCTAAATAGTGGGCCCCTGCAACTCATACTTGGAGGGGCCCACGCTACTTTGTTGGGCTTGCTGCTCGCGCCGTTTGTTTGGGCTTGGCTTGCTGCTCGCGCAATCGCGCTTGGGTTCCGTCGCCGTCGTCGTCGCTCGCAGAGGAAAGAACGCCTCTGCTCTCTTCTCCTCCGTGCGACGGCGCGCGATTTACCGACGCTCGCAGCCACGTGACCGCTCCGTCTCCGACCGGCGCCGCGATTTTGCCGACGCTCGCAGCCACGACTACTCCTCTTACGTGACAGCACTAGAGTGTCGAGAGGCGGGTTTTGACGGGGAGGACGCGTGGGAATCAGCAAGGTGCTTATCGCCAACCGGGGCGAGATCGCCGTGCGCGTGATCCGCGCTGCTGCTGATGCGGGCCTGGCCAGTGTCGCCATCTACGCCGAACCGGACTCCGACTCACTGTTTGTCTCGCTCGCGGATGAGGCGTACGCGCTGGGCGGCGCCACGCCGGCGGAGACTTATCTGGACGTTTCCAAGATTCTTGACATCGCGGCCCGCAGCGGCGCCGACGCCATTCACCCGGGGTATGGCTTTCTTGCCGAGAACGCCTCCTTCGCTGAGGCTGTACGTGCCGCCGGGCTGATCTGGATCGGCCCGCCGCCTGCAGCCATTGAGGCCTTGGGCGATAAAGTCCGGGCCCGACACATCGCGCAAAAGGTTGGCGCTCCCCTGGTGCCCGGTACCGCGGACCCAGTCGACGACGCTGATGCTGTCATCGCCTTCGCGACCGAGCACGGGTTGCCCATCGCGATCAAGGCGGCCTTCGGCGGCGGCGGCAGGGGTCTAAAGGTCGCCCGCGAGATGGAGGAGATCCCCGAGCTCTTCGACTCCGCGACACGTGAGGCGGTCACCGCCTTCGGTCGCGGTGAATGCTTCGTCGAGCGCTATCTCGACAGGCCGCGGCATGTTGAGACCCAGTGCCTGGCCGATAGCCATGGGAACGTCGTCGTCGTCTCGACCCGAGACTGCTCGCTCCAGCGCCGCCACCAGAAGTTGGTGGAGGAGGCGCCAGCTCCCTTTCTCTCTACCGAACAGATGGAACGCCTCTACGCCTCATCCAAGGCGATTCTCGCCGAAGCCGGCTATGTGGGAGCCGGCACTTGCGAGTTCTTGGTCGGGCAAGACGGGACGATCTCATTCCTCGAGGTCAATACCCGGCTCCAGGTCGAGCACCCGGTGTCGGAGGAAGTCACTGGACTGGACCTGGTCCGTGAAATGTTTCGCATCGCGGAGGGGGACGCGCTCGGATACGAAGATCCTGCCGTTACTGGCCACTCCATCGAGTTCCGGATCAACGCTGAGGATGCGGGCCGGAACTTCATGCCTGCACCGGGCACGCTGACCGCTTGGCGGCCGCCGTCTGGGCCCGGCGTCCGAGTCGATGAGGGCTACATCACCGGCATGACCGTCCCCGGGAGCTTCGACTCACTGATCGCCAAGATCATCATCACTGGTGCGAACCGCACGCAGGCGCTGGAGCGATCACGCCGGGCATTACGGGAGCTTGTCATCGAGGGCATGCCGACCGTTGTTCCGTTCCACCAGGCTGTCCTGGAGGACCCCGCCTTTACCGCTGAGGACGGGCACTTCGGCGTACACACCCGCTGGATCGAGACCGAGTTCAGTGGGCAGATCGAACCGTACGCGGGGGCGTTCGGCGAGGCTCCGGAGCCACCCCCGCGCTCCAAGGTCGTCGTCGAGGTCAACGGCAAGCGGTTGGAAGTCGTGGTACCCGCGGGCCTGGGAACCGCCAACGGGTCTACCGCCGCTGCGCGATCGAAGAAGCCCGTCAAGCGCCAAAGCGGAGCAGCGACGAAGACGCCCTCCGGAAATGCGCTGACCTCACCTATGCAGGGCACAATCGTGAAGGTTGCGGTCGCTGATGGCGACGTCGTCGAGGCCGGCGACCTGGTGGTGGTCCTCGAGGCGATGAAGATGGAGCAGCCGCTGACAGCTCACCGGAGCGGCACCGTGAAGAATCTCAATGCCCAGGTAGGCGCAACGGTGACCAGCGGCTCTTCGCTGTGCGAAATCATCGACTCTTGACGCCTCGACAGCGGGTACCGGCAACCGGTTGTACCCTTGCCAGCGAAGAGCTCCTTGGCGGTCTAAAAGGTCAGTAAGAAGACGCCGCCACAAGGGGAAACCGCAGGAGGCGAAGGCACACTGTGACCCATGGCTGAACTCTTGGTGTTGCTGATTGTGGTGGCACTGATCGTGGGCGGTGTCGCCCTTTACCGGCGGTATGCGATCCAGCAGCGCCAGGCTGCGGAGCGAGCGGCGCTGGAAACCCAACTCTCCACATCCAAGCGCGCAGCTGACGAAGATGTCACCAAGTTTGGCGAGGAACTGCAGCGGCTGGACTCCGATGTCGCCGGGCATCCACTCGACGAGGCGATGCAACAGGACTACCAGCGCGCTTTGGACGCTTACGACAACGCGAAGATGTCGCTGGACGCGGTTACCAGGCCCGAGGAAATCCGGCACGTCACTGAGATCTTGGAAGACGGGCGCTACGCGGTCGCGTGCGTCAAGGCTCGGGTCGCCGGGGAGCCGCTGCCGGCCAAGCGTCCACCCTGCTTCTTCAATCCCGCACACGGCCCCTCCTCCCAAGACGTCACCTGGGCACCTCCCGGAGGCGTCACGCGCTCGGTGCCAGCGTGTCCTGCTGACGCGGAACGAGTACTTGCCGGAGCCGATCCCTACATTCGCACCGTGCAGGTCGGCGCCCAGCGCGTTCCTTATTGGGAAGGCGGACCCGCGTACGCGCCGTGGGCGCAGGGTTACTACAGCCGCTGGAGCGGCAGCGACATGCTCTCCGGCATGCTGATCGGCGGCCTGCTCTTCGGCGGCATGGGCAACATGTTCTCCGGTGTCGGCGAGGGCATGGGTGATCTCATGGGCGGGATCGGCGAGGGCGCCAGCGATGTCGGAAGCGGTATCGGAGACATGTTCGGAGACATGTTCGAGTAGGGCTACCCGAGCAGGGTCGCCCGAAGCTCAGTGAGCGTTTCCGAACATCCGTGATCGATTTTCAGGTTCGCGAACTCATCGCCGCGGGTCCATCCTCGATTGATGATCATCACTAGCCGTTGCTGCTTCGCGTTATGCCGGACGAAACGCAAGCCGGACATGACGGTCAGTGAAGAGCCCAAGACCACCAAGACCTCGCCACGCTCCAGGAGCCCGTACGCTGCCTCAACTCGCGGTTTCGGAACCGACTCGCCGAAGAACACCACATCGGGTTTGAGCCGTCCACCGCAATGCCTGCAGCCGACCAACCTGAACTGCCGCCAATCCTGGACGACCGCATCACCATCCGGCCGCAGCTCGGCATGCTCCAACGTATGCGGCTCGTCGATGTGCGGGTTCGCGTTCCGCAACCGGCGCTGCAGCTCACTGCGCAGCGAGCGATCCCCACATTCCAAGCAGAACACGCTGGCAATATCGCCATGCAGGTTGATGACGCGGGTACTGCCGGCGGCTGAGTGCAGCCCATCGACGTTTTGCGTAATCACTCCGGTCAGGCCAACCGCTTCCAGGTCCGCTAGGGCACGGTGTCCCGGGTTCGGTTCCGCGCGGCCGATGCGGCGCCAGCCCAGGTAGGACCGGGCCCAGTAGCGACGCCGGGCATCAGAAGATCCAACGAACTCGCTGTATTGCATCGGCGTGGCACGTATCGAGGTCGGCCCGCGATAATCCGGGATCCCGGAGTCGGTCGACATGCCCGCACCAGTGAGAGCGACCCAGCTGCGGCCGCGGAGCAGTTTTGCGGCCGCCGTAATGGCGGCCGGGGCTGCCACTGTCACGCAAGAACCGTACCGTGCAAGATCAATATGCGGGAATCCTAGATTCGGCTGAATCGCTGACACACTCGGTCACCACGGGCTCAGCTGATCGTGCCAGTGCCCTTCAATCGGCGGGCCGCCTCCGCGATTGAGCCGGTCATCGAGGGATACACGGTAAACGACTCCGATACTTGATCAACGGTGAGCCGCTGCGCCACCGCAATCGCTACTGGGTAGATCAACTCACTGGCCCGCGGAGCGACCACTACCCCACCGATCACGATGCCAGTTACCTTGCGGCAGATGAGCTTGACGAAGCCGTCACGGCTACCCTGCATCTTGGCTCGGGCATTCCCCCGCAGCGGCAGAGTCACTACCCGCGCCGGCACCTCACCCGAGTCGACCTGCTGTTGGGTTACCCCCACCGTGGCAATCTCAGGCGCGGTGAACACATTCGAGGACACCGTCTTGAGGTCGAGGGGAGACACGGCCTCGCCCAACGTATGCCACATGGAGATCCGGCCCTGCATGGCAGCCACCGAGGCGAGCATGAGCACACCGGTGCAGTCCCCCGCCGCATAAACGCCCCGTGCCGAGGTACGCGACACCCGATCGACCTCAATGAAGCCGCCCCGGTCCAGCTTGACCCCTGCGTCCTCGAGACCGATGCCTGCCGTGTTGGGTATGGACCCAACGGCAAGCAGGCAGTGTGAGCCGATCACGGCGCGACCATCGGTCAACCTCACCGTCACCTGGTCACCGTTGCGCTCCACCGACTGGGCGCGGGACCGCGACAACACGGTCATGCCACGCCGGACGAAGACGTCTTCGAGCACCTGAGCGGCATCGGCGTCCTCGTGTGGGAGGACACGGTCACGTGAGGAGACGAGCACCACCTCGCAGCCGAGGGCGTCGTACGCGCTGGCAAACTCCGCACCCGTGACCCCCGAGCCAACCACGATCAGCCGCTCCGGCAACTCGGTCATTCCGTACACCTGCGTCCAGGTAAGGATCCGCTCGCCGTCCGGCTTGGCGTCAGGGAGTTCGCGGGGGCGTGCTCCTGTTGCGACCAAGATCATGTCGGCGGGGAAGGACTGCTCACCGTCTGCAGTCTCGGCGATCACATGCTCGGGACCATCAAGCCGGCCGCGGCCGGCAACCAGGGTGACGTTCTCGCGGAGTAGGCGCTCTTCGATGTCGCACGATTGCCTTCTGGCAAGATCGAGTACCCGCCGGTTGACCGCCTCCAGGTGGACGCTGACACCTGCGTCGATGTCTCCTTGATCAAGAGGACCGAACCGCATCCCCAGATCGGCCGAGTGGCGGACGTCAGTCATGACTTCCGCTGTCGCGATCAAGGTCTTTGAGGGCACACAGTCGGTGAGAACGGCCGAGCCGCCAAGACCATCACTATCCACCAGAGTGACCTCGCCACCCAGCTGGCTGGCGACCAACGCTGCCTCGTAACCACCAGGACCTCCGCCGACAATCACCACCCGGGTCACCTTCGGCATTCTTCCATCTCGCAGACGCCGGCCCGGACCAGATAGCCTCGCTGCTGTGCTGTACGCGGCGTACGGAAGCAACCTGGATCCAGGTCAAATGGCCGACCGTTGCCCGCACTCGCCGCAGCGCGGCACCGGATGGGTCGAGGGCTGGCGAGTCACGTTTGGTGGCGAAGGTTGGGACGGCGCGCTGCCGACGCTGGTCGAGGAACCCGACAATCAGGTCTTCGTCGCCGTGTACGACGTGACGCCCAAGGACGAAACCGCACTCGACGAATGGGAGAGCGCGAACACCGGTCTGTATCGCAAGGTCCGGGTACGGGTGGCGACGCTCGACGGCGAGGTGACGGCTTGGATCTATGTACTGAACGACTTCGAGGGCGGCATCCCAAGCGCCCGGACCATTGGCATCCTCGCCGACGCCGCCGAAGCAGCTGGCGCTCCCAAGGACTATGTCGCGGATCTGCGCTCGCGTCCCTGCGCCAGCGGCTGGTGAGCTTCCGACACTAGAGTGCGACCATGCGGACTGAGGTGCCATCCGATCCATACTCACTCGCCAAGGTCGCTGCAACAGCCATCCTCGAACGCTTCGACATTCCCCAAGTCGATGTTGCTTTCGTGCTGGGATCTGGCTGGTCAGCCGCCGCCGATGATCTTGGCCAGCTGATTGGCAGCTGTGAGCTGGCTGAACTGCCGGGCTGTGCACCGCCGACCGTTGTCGGTCACGGCGGCACGCTCCGGATCGTCTCGACCTCCACGGGCAAGATCGCGGCCATCTTCACTGGGCGTACCCATCTCTACGAAGGCTTTGGAGTGGACCAGGTGGTGCACGGAGTGCGCTCTGCAGTCGCCGCTGGCGCCGACGTCATCGTGCTGACCAACGGTTGCGGCGGCCTTAATCCGGAATGGCTGCCCGGCACGACAGTCCTGATCCGCGACTACATCAATCTGACCGGCAGCTCTCCGTTACTCGGTGCGCGCTTTATCGATATGTCAATGCCCTATTCGGCGCGGCTACGTGATCTTGCTCGTTCGGTCGATCCCAACCTGCCGGAGGGGATTTACGTCCAGTTCCGCGGGCCGCAGTTCGAAACTCCCGCGGAAGTGCGGATGGCGGGAGTACTCGGCGGCGATCTTGTCGGCATGTCAACCACGATCGAAACCATCGCGGCCCGCGAACTGGGCGCTGAGGTACTCGGCATCTCTCTGGTCACGAACCTGGCGGCGGGTATCTCACCCAAACCGCTCAGCCATGAGGAGGTGCTCGAGGCCGGACGAGAAGCTGCGCCGCGGCTACGACGGTTGCTCGGAGGAATCGCGGCAGCGCTGTGACATCCAGGGCATCGACCCTTTCCGCCGAGCTCGCCCGGACGGCCACCAGCTGGACCGAGCAGGATCCGGATCCGCAGACTCGGCAGCAGGTGCACGATCTGCTGAGGGCGGCGGAGTCTGGGGACGCTCGCGCCAGGGCAGAGCTTGTCGACGCGTTCTCTACCCGGCTCCAATTCGGCACGGCCGGGCTTCGTGGTGCGCTTGGTCCTGGGCCGAATCGCATGAATCGGGTCGTCGTCGGCCAAGCCGCCGCCGGGCTCGCCAGCTACCTTCTTGATCATGGCCTGGCTGGCGGCACGGTGATCATCGGCTTTGATGCCCGGCACAACTCTGACGTCTTCGCCCGAGACACTGCGGAGATCATGTCCGGTGCTGGGTTCCTGGCCATGATCACGCCCGGACCACTCGCCACGCCTGTGGTGGCATTTGGAATCGGCCATTTCGGCTGTGTAGCCGGCGTGGTGGTGACCGCATCGCACAATCCACCTCAGGACAATGGCTACAAGGTCTATCTCGGGGACGGCTCGCAGATCGTGCCGCCCGCCGACGTTGAGATCTCCTCGAGGATCGAGGAGATCGCCAGGCACAGCCTCTACGAGGTGCCGCGCTCCGAGTCCTACGCAGTCCTGGGAGAGGAGTTGCAGGCCGGCTATCTAGATCGGGTCGCTGCCCTGGTACCCACAGCTGCGCCGCGGGCAGTGCGCTGGGTCTACACCCCACTGCATGGCGTGGGAGGCTCGCTGGTGAGACGCGCAGTCGAGGCTTGCGGCTTTCCTGCTGCCCACGTCGTTCCCGAGCAGGCCAACCCGGATCCGAGGTTTCCGACCCTCGCCTTCCCGAATCCCGAGGAACCTGGCGCCATCGACCTTGCCCTGGCTCAAGCACAAGAGATCAGTGCTGATCTGGTGATTGCGAACGACCCGGATGCCGACCGCTGCGCGATAGCCGTGGTCGTCGACGGAGTGTGGCGGATGCTAAGCGGCGACGAGCTCGGTGTTCTGCTCGGCGAGGACGCCCTACGGCGCGGTGTCCGCGGTACCTACGCCTGCTCGATCGTCTCCAGCTCCCTGCTCTCGGTTATCGCGGCCGCGTACGACCAACCTTTCGTCTACACCCTGACCGGGTTCAAGTGGATCGGGCGGGTGCCTGGGCTGGCGTACGGCTATGAGGAGGCGATCGGCTACTGCATCGATCCGGAAGCGGTTCCGGACAAGGACGGGATATCTGCGCTGATCATGGTGCTGACCCTCGCCGCCGGCCTCAAGGCGGAGGGACGCAGCATCGCGGACCGGCTGGACGAGATCGCCGGCCGCTACGGGGTCTATGAGACCGACCAGATGTCAGTACGCGTCCAGGATCCCAAGATCATCACAGCAGCCATGGCTCGACTTCGGGCACACCCGCCCAGGATCCTTGCTGGGCAACCCACCACTGTGCTTGATCTGGCCCATGGGTCTGATGAACTGCCGCCGACTGATGCGGTCGTGATCACCGGCGAAATGATCAAGGTCGTAGTCCGGCCGTCCGGTACCGAGCCGAAGCTCAAGTGTTATCTGGAAGCGCATCTGGATACCTCGCGCAGCGCCGACCTCGCTGCCGCCAGAGCCGAGGCGCGATCAACGCTGGCGACCATTCGGTCCGACATGTCTGCAGCGCTCGGACTTTGACACGCTCGCCGTCGACCCAGCGAATTAGGCTGTCGGCATGCTCGGTGCGAGGTGGGCAACCCTGCTCAGCGCGGCGCTGGCCATGCCCCTGCTGCTGCTCCTGATCCTCGTCAGACTCGACTATGAGCCGCCGTTCCTGCCACTGCTGACCAATCCAGACGGCACACCCACCACACTGGGCCGGGCTCTCATGCTGGGAATCTTGCTGAGCGTTCCTACCGGACTGGTGATCAACCTGATCCCCCGCCTTCGCCGGCCAGCAGGCAGATCAGCCCGATTCGTCCCGACCTCAGCACATGTCATCGTCGGACTGGCGATGCTCAGCGTCGTCATGCTCACCACAGCCGAGCTGGGACTGAATGAACTCAGGCCTTTTGTCGCGCCGCTCGGTGCGGCTGCATTCCTTGGCCAGGTCGCATTCCTTCTCGCGGTGGTGGCCTTGCCCGTCAGCGTCCTGCTCAATCGCCTACCTCGTTTTGCGGCGGCTAGGTGGGACGGCAGCCCGCAGGGCCGCACGGTTGTCTCGGCCAACGTCATTGTCGGTGCGGTCCTGATCCTGTTGATGATGATGCTGCTCAGTGCCCTCGCCCTCGAGGCGACGGCTTGCAGCGTGGGCGTACCGAACTGCGACTGACCAGAATCAGCGCTTATTCACCGGTATATTGGCGCAGATTTCATCTTCTGCGTTAGAATCTGTGGCACCTGTGTGGGGGTCGCATGGATTTTTTTTGCTCGGGGAAGGAGACGCATGGCCGAACAGACACACCTCCAGCCGTCGGAGGTGCACGAGGTCCTTGCGCAACATGTATTGACCGACGGAATGAAGCTGGTTCTCGATCTGCGGCACAGCCGAGGCAGTCGACTTGTCGATGCCCGTACTGGTGAGCGCTATCTCGACATGTACACCTTCTTCGCGTCGGCTCCGCTTGGGGTCAATCCGCCCGGCATCGCGGACGACCCGACGTTCCTGGCCGAGCTGGGTGAGATTGCAGTGAACAAGCCGGCCAATCCGGACATGTACAGCACTGCCTACGCAGAGTTCGTCGAGACGTTTGTTCGCGTGCTCGGCGATCCCGCGCTCCCCCACCTGTTCTTCATCGAAGGCGGCGCCTTGGCAGTCGAGAATGCCCTCAAGGTCGCGTTCGACTGGAAGAGCCGTAAGAACGAGGCCGCTGGGCGCGACCGGAATCTGGGCACCCAGATCATGCATCTGACGCGTGCCTTCCACGGCCGGAGCGGCTACACCCTGTCGCTGACCAACACTGAACCCCACAAGACGGACCGATTCCCGAAGTTCAACTGGCCGCGGATCGACGTGCCTGCGATGACCCATCCGCTCGCTGATCATCTCGGCGAAGTGATCATCGCCGAAGCACACGCTCTGGAGCAAGCCGAACGAGCCTTTGCTGAACACACCCACGACATTGCGGCCTTCATTGCCGAGCCCATCCAGGGCGAGGGCGGTGACAACCACATGCGGCCGGAGTTTCTCCAGGCAATGCTCCAGCTGGTGCACTCCCATGATGCGTTGTTCATCGTGGACGAGGTGCAGACCGGCGTCGGCACCACAGGAACCCCGTGGGCGTACCAGCAGTTGGGGATTCAGCCCGATATTGTCGCGTTCTCCAAGAAGGCCCAGGTCGGCGGCATCATGGCCGGCGGTCGGGTCGATGAAGTGCCGGACAACGTGTTCAAAGTCTCCGGGCGGATCAACTCCACGTGGGGCGGGGGCCTGGTCGACATGGTCCGGTCGCAGCGAGCTCTGGAGATCATCGAGGCCGAGGGCCTCATCGAGCAGGCAGGGCCGAAAGGCCAGCAACTGGTGACCGGACTGGAGATGATTCGTGACGATTCCGGGCTGATCAGCAACGTCCGCGGTCGCGGCCTATTTGTCGCTTTCGACCTCGAGAGCCGGGAGGAGCGGGACGCGGTGATGACCGATCTGCGGGTGACTGAGCACGTCATCGTGCTGCCATGCGGCGAGCGTTCGATCCGCTTCCGTCCCGCGCTATCAGTGAGTCAGGATGAGATTGACGAGGCCATCGGAGCTACCTCCCGCTCCGTAGTGCGCATCGCCAGCAAGGAGCTGCAGTACACGTGAACGAAGCTACGTCCCACAGGACCCGCGGGCTTCGCGGGTTGGTGACCTCGATAGTCGATGGCGTACCCGCGTCTGGTGGCCATACGCTGCCGAGCACCAATCCGGCGCGCCTTGACGAGGTCGTCGGCGAAGTGTCCTTCGGCGACGCCTCCACCTTCGTCAGGGCGGCCGAGTCAGCCAAGAAGGCGCATGAGGAGTGGGCGGACATACCTGCGCCGATCCGGGGCCGGGCAATCGCACACATTGGCCGGCTGATCGAGGACAACGCGGAGGCACTGGCACGGCTGGTCACGGCCGAGATCGGCAAGCCGTACGGAGAAGCGCTGGGTGAGGTGCGCGAGATCATCGACACTTGCGACTTCTTCCTCGGCGAAGGCCGGCGACTCTACGGGCAGACCGTGCCGAGCGAGATGCCGGACAAGCAGCTGTTCACCTTCCGCCGTCCGATCGGCACGGTCGCTGTGATTACGGCGGGGAACTTCCCGGTAGCCGTGCCGGCGTGGTACATCGTGCCCGCTCTGTTGGCGGGCAACACGGTCGTGTGGAAGCCCGCCGAATACTCCGCAGTCAGCAGCGCTGCATTTCACGAGCTCTTTGTCCGAGGCGGCGGCCTGCCGGACGGTGTCTTCAATGTCGTGCATGCCGACGGCGCGGCCACCTTCTCGGGGTTGGAGCAGTCACTGGAAGCCGGCCTGATCGACAAGGTCGGCTTCACCGGCTCGTCTGCAGTCGGCCGGGAGATTGGTGCGCTGACAGGCCGCAATCTGCAGACGGCGTGCTTGGAGCTGGGTGGCAAGAACCCGTTGGTCGTCACGCCGAGCGCTGATCTTGATCTTGCGGTGGAGGGGGCGCTCTTCTCCGGTTTCGGCACCGCCGGACAGCGCTGCACCTCGCTAGGCACGGTGATCGTGCACGAGTCAATCCATGATCAGTTCCTGTCGCGGTTCAATGCGGCCGTAGCGGGCGCCAAGGTTGGCGATCCGACGCAGGATGTGCTCATGGGCCCCCTGATGGATGCCAGATTCGCGGGGCGCTTTGAGGACTTCCTGGGTTGGGTGCAGCCGCATCACACCGTCCAGGCCGCACTCGGCAAGATCACCAAAGACAACCCGCGAGACGGCTTCGTCGGTGACCCGAGCACCGGGCTTTACTATCACCCGGTGGTGGTCGACGGCGTACGCCCAGGTGACCGGATCTTCATGGAGGAGACGTTTGGCCCGATCGTCGGGATTGCCAGCTACCAGTCGCTGAACGAGGCGATCGAGATGGCGAACGCTCCCGGCTACGGTCTTTCCTCCTCTATCTACACCACCGATCCCAAGGATGCGTTCACGTTCCGTGACAAGATCAGCGCCGGCATGGTGTCGATCAACAACTCGACCTCTGGCGCCGAGGCCCATCTGCCGTTCGGAGGCAACGGCAAGTCGGGTAACGGGTCCCGCCAGTCGGGCGTCTGGGTGCTGGATCAGTTCACCCGCTGGCAAGCGATGAACTGGGATTATTCCGGCCGGCTGCAAAAGGCACAGATGGACATCGTCGAGCTAACCCCAGACACAACCTTCCGCCTCTAGAAATCTTGATGGACCCGCTGGACCGTCACTTCCGCGACTCCCTCGCCGACTTGTCAGAACCCACTTCGGCTATAGGTCAACTGGGTTCTGACAAGTCGGCGTGGTGGTGGAGCCTCTTCGAGTCGCAGGCGACCAGTCGACATCTGGATTTCGTGGCCCGGGAGCTGCAACGCGAAGGGCGCGGGTTCTACACAATCGGCTCATCTGGGCATGAGAGCAATGCCATGGTCGCGATGGCTCTGCGGCCTAGTGATCCGGCTTTGCTGCATTACCGCTCCGGCGGGTTCTACGTCGCCCGCGCCCATCAGGTGCCGGGATCGACGCCTGTCCGAGATGTGTTGCAGGGGTTGATGGGGCTGGCGGATGAGCCGATCGCCGGCGCTCGGCACAAGGTCTTCGGCCATCCTGACCTGGCTGTCATCCCGCAGACCTCCACGATCGGTTCCCATTTCCCGAGGGCTGTCGGTCTGGCAGTCGCACTGCATCGGGCGCACCGCCTCAAGGTGGACTCTGAGTGGCCCGAGGACGCGGTGGTGCTGTGCTCGTTCGGGGACGCATCAGCCAATCACTCCACCGCCGCCGGCGCGATCAACACCGCTCTCGCCACGGCCTATCGAGGCCTGCCGGTGCCGATTCTCTTAGTCTGCGAGGACAATGGCTTCGGCATCTCGGTGCCGACGCCGTCCGGCTGGATCGAGGCAGCGTACGGATCGAGGCCGGGACTGGCATATGTGTCTGCTGATGGCTCTGATCCAGCGACCGCCTGGCCTACGATCGCGCACGCCGTCGACACCGTGAGGGAGCAGCGACGACCAGTTTTCCTGCACCTGCGGACAGTACGTTTCGGAGGCCATGCCGGCAGTGATGCTGAGATCAGTTACCGCAAGCCGCGGGAGATCCAGGCGGACTATGCGCGCGATCCACTAGTGGCCACCGCATCGCGTCTGCGGTCGCTCGGCGCCAGCGCGGCCGAGATCGCGGGCCGCTACGAGGCCATCCGCCTCCAGATCGACGAGGAGGCTGAACGACTCCGACCTGAGCCACGACTGAGCTCGGCGGCCGAGATCATGGCACCGATCGCGCCCCGCACCCCGGATCAAGTCGCGGAAACCGCTCGTGCCCTCCGAAGCATGCGCCCTGACCTTCTCGGAGGGCGGCAGGCAGCACGTACGCTCGCCGAGTCGATCAACGGCACGCTCGATGAGCTACTCGCGGCTGACCGCCGAGTGATCGTTTTTGGCGAGGACGTCGGCATGAAGGGCGGGGTCTATGGCGTCACATCACGCTTGGCCCGTAAGTATGGAGCCGCTCGGGTGTTCGACACACTGCTTGACGAACAGTCCATTCTCGGCCTTGGGCTGGGTGCCGGACTCGCCGGCCTGATCCCGATCCCCGAGGTGCAATACCTCGCCTACCTGCACAACGCCGAAGATCAATTACGCGGGGAGGGTGCCACGCTGCCGTTCTACTCCCGCGGTCGCTTCAGCAACCCGATGGTGGTCCGAATCGCCGGTCTTGGCTACCAGAAGGGCTTCGGCGGTCACTTCCACAACGACAACGCCGTGGCGGTGCTGCGGGACATTCCTGGACTGGTGGTGGCCTGCCCGGCGCGTGCCGATGATGCCGCTGCGATGCTTCGGACCTGCGTCGCCGCCGCCATCGCTGACTCGACAATGTCAGTCTTTCTCGAGCCAATTGCGCTCTATCACCAGCGAGATCTCTACGATCCAGGCGATCAGGGCTGGTTGGCGGTTGATCATGACCAGCATGTGCCGATCGGCCGAGCACGGAGCTATCACGATGAGTCCGCCATGCTCACCATGATCAGCTTCGGCAATGGAGTGCCGATGAGCCTCCGGGTGGCCCACCGACTTGCGGCCGCCGGAATCTCAGCCCAAGTGCTCGACTTGCGTTGGCTAGCTCCCCTGCCGGTCGAGGACATACTGGCAGCGGCCGGGTCGACCGGCCGGGTGCTGGTGGTCGACGAGACCCGGCACAGTGGAGGTGTCGGTGAAGGTGTCGTTACGGCCCTGGTGGAGGGCGGCTTTATCGGTCCGATCCACCGCGTTGCGAGCCAGGACAGTTTCGTGCCGTTGGGCGCCGCCGCCGAACACGTGCTGCTCAGCGAGGATGAGATCGAAAAGGCAGCGCTGGGGCTAACGATCGCAGCACTGGACAGATGGGACTGATTCAATGAGCCGAATGGGACCGCTGGAGCTGCTTGGCGTTGATCATCTTCTCAACGAGGAGGAGCGCGATATCCAAGCGACTGTCCGCGAATTCGTGGAGCAGCGGGTCAAGCCGAACATCGCCGACTGGTACGAGCGTGGTGATCTTGATCTTGCTCTGATGCGTGAGGCGGGTGCTCTCGGCTTACTGGGCATGCACCTGCATGGCTACGGCTGCGCCGGCGCCAACGCCGTCTCATATGGGTTGGCCTGCCTAGAGCTGGAGGCCGGCGACTCCGGCGTACGCAGCATGGTGTCGGTGCAGGGTTCCCTTGCCATGTTTGCGATCTGGAAGTTCGGGAGCGAGGAGCAGAAGACCGCCTGGTTGCCCTCGATGGCCACCGGCGAGGCGATCGGCTGCTTCGGGCTGACCGAGGCCGACTTCGGCTCGAACCCGGCCGGCATGCGGACGCGTGCCAAGCGGGACGGCGACGACTGGGTGATCAACGGCACCAAGATGTGGATCACGAACGGATCTGTTGCCGATCTTGCGATCGTGTGGGCGCAGACTGACGAAGGGATTCGTGGCTTTATCGTCCCGACCGATACGCCGGGATTCTCGGCCCCCAAGATCACCAAGAAGCTCTCGCTGCGGGCTTCGGTCACCTCAGAGCTCGTGCTCGAGAACGTTCACCTGCCACGTGATGCAGTGCTTCCGGAGGTTACCGGCCTGCGTGGGCCACTGTCCTGCCTGAATGAGGCCCGATTCGGCATTGTCTTCGGTGCCCTGGGCGCAGCGCGAGACTGCTTGGAGACCGCGATCGACTACGCCGTTTCACGGGAGGTGTTCGATCGCCCGCTCGCCTCCCGTCAGCTAACGCAGGCGAAGCTGGCGGACATGACCCTGGAGCTGCAGAAGGGGTTCCTGCTGGCACTCCATCTTGGACGGCTCAAAGATGATCATCGCCTGACGCCGCAGCAGGTCAGCCTGGGCAAGCTCAACAATGTGCGAGAGGCGCTCGGCATCGCCCGGGAGTGCCGGGCCATCCTGGGCGCGAGCGGCATCACCTTGGAATATCCGGCGCTGCGCCATGCCAACAACTTGGAGTCAGTACTGACCTACGAGGGCACCTCCGAGGTGCACCAGCTGGTGATCGGTCAAGCCCTGACTGGGGAGAATGCCTTTACCTGACAACGCACCCTATGCATGAACGTCAGTGGTGGGATAACTCGGCCCGAATCTTGCGCCGCGACTCCGCGAAGAGCACAGACTCGACCAGCACAGCACAAGCCACCAGGAACGCCACGACGCCCAGTTGGACCAGTGCCGGCCGGCCGGCGATCAAGGGAATGGTCAGCAACAGCGCACCCGCAGCCGCCAGGCGTACCACTGAGATGGTGTGCACCGTGAGCCACTTGAAGACCACATGGCCCAGCAGATAAATGACGACGCCGCCGACCAGGGCCGCTAGCGCCACGCTAGGCAACGGATCGGTCAGGCTGTGCTTACTGCTGTCGCTGACATACAACAGCACCTCCTTCAACCCAAAGGCCACCAAGACGATCCCGAGCATGAGCGGCAGGTGTGCAAAGGAGTACGCATTGCGCGCGAGCCGCGCCCGGGTTTCCGGCGGCTCGTTGACCAGCGCATTCTCGCCCAACAAGGCACTTACGTCGAAGTACGCCCACCAAAGGGCCGACGCCAGGAGCAGCCCCAGCACTGAGGCGGCGATGATGACCCAGGTGATGGGTTCCTTGGCCACTCCGACACCAATGGCGACGATCGACTCGCCGAGCGCGATGATGATGATCAAGCCATGGCGTTCAGAGAAATGTCCCGGCGAGGGCAGCCGCCATCCTCTGAAGCCACCCAGGGCGGTCCCTACATAATCGGCGAGCAACGCGAGCATCCATAAGCCCGTCTGCGGCCATCCCTGGAACTGCGACGCCACCAGCAGAAGCACACTGCTCGCGGCGACGCTGAGCGCGAACCGGAGCACCTGTCTCCGGAATCCGGCATCCTCCCGAGAAATGATCAAGTACATGACGAGATGCATGGCGCGGAAGAGGAGGTAACACACTGCTAGTACCACGGGTCCGGACAGTCCGCCGGGCAGGTCGTCGAAGGCCTCGGGGATGCAGAGCGCAAGGACGAACATCGCTGCCATGCCAGCGAGAATGGCCAGCTGGATGGGTCGTTCCTCGGCGCTGGCCACATTGGCCAGCCAGGCGTACGCGGTCCAGGCCCACCACAGCAGCATCATCACCAGAGCGCCCCGGAGGATGCCGTGCCAACTCAGCTCGTCAGCCATGAATGCAGTCACCTGGGTCAGAGCAAAGACGAACACCAGGTCAAAGAACAGCTCCAGTGGCGTAACAGTGGCCTGCGCTTGGTCCTGGCGCATGAGTTGGCGACCTGATTGCACAGGCAACATTCTGCTACGAGGCGCCCTCGGGGTCCCTATGCGAATGCGCGGTGAGCCTGTCGAAGGGCTGCCCGTCGAAGGCTTCGACAAGCTCAGCCCGCATAAGATCGCGAGTATGACAACGCGGGAACTCTCACCGCGGTCCGCGGAGCCACTCCCTGCGCATCTGACCGAGGCAACCAGGGACGAGTCCTCATTGCGACGCTTCTTACTTGGGCTGCCCGGCGTGGATCCGGTCGGGATCGAGCAGCGGGCCGCCGGACTTGCAACTCGCTCCATCAAGCGAGCATCCAAGCTCACAGCGATCGACCTGGCGATCTCCATGGTGGATCTCACCACCCTGGAAGGTGCTGATACGCCTGGGAAGGTGCGCAACCTGGCGCGTAAGGCGATGCTGCCCGATCCGGACTATCCCGAGACTCCGGCGACGGCGGCCATCTGCGTCTATCCCGACATGGTCCCCATTGCCGTCGCTGAGCTGAATGGCTCTGGTGTCAAGGTCGCATCAGTCGCCACGGCCTTCCCGGCTGGCCGTTCCAGCCTTGAGGTGAAACTGGCCGATACCAAGATCGCGGTCGAGGGTGGTGCCGACGAGATCGACATGGTGATCGATCGGGGCGGGTTCCTGGCTGGCCGCTACGGGACTGTCTTCACCCAGATTGTTGCGATCAAGCAAGCCTGCGGTGCTGCCCGGCTGAAGGTGATCTTGGAGACTGGTGAGCTGGCGACCTACGACAACGTACGTCGCGCCTCCTGGCTCGCGCTGCTTGCCGGCGCGGACTTCATCAAGACCTCGACCGGCAAGATCTCCCCCGCCGCCACCTTGCCCGTCACCCACGTGATGCTGCAGGCAGTCAAGGACTGGAGGGCCGAGACCGGAGAGCAGCGAGGGGTAAAGCCCGCTGGTGGCATCCGTACCTCCAAGGACGCAATCCGCTATCTTGTCGCAGTCCACGAGGTCGCGGGACCTGAGTGGCTGGATCCGTACTACTTCCGGTTCGGTGCCTCCTCGGTACTCAATGACTTGATCATGCAACGCCGGGCGCAGCTGAATGGCCACTACTCCGGTCCTGACTATGTGACCGTTGACTGAGAGAAGTTTGATCATGGAATGGGAATACTCACCGGCGCCTGAGTCCAGTGCCATTGCCGATATCAAGGACCGCTATCTGCCCTTCATCGACGGGAGCTTCAAGGAAGGCAGCGGCGAAGATCGCGACACTATCAATCCTGGGACGGGCGAAAGGCTGTCCACAGTCTCGACAGTCAACGCAGCTGACATCGACAGAGCGGTCAAAGCCGCTCGACAGGCGTACCAGAATGTCTGGTCCTCTATGCCGGGCACCGAACGCGGGAAGTATCTGTTCCGGATCGCGCGTGCGATCGCCGAGCGATCCCGCGAGCTTGCTGTCGCGGAGACTCTGGACAACGGCAAACCGATCAAGGAAACCCGGGATTTCGACGTACCTGCAGCCGCGCAGCACTTCTTCTACCACGCAGGCTGGGCGGACAAGCTGCAACATCTCGGCCTCGGACCGGCGCCGCAACCATTGGGTGTAGCTGGCCAGGTCATCCCCTGGAACTTCCCGCTACTGATGGCCGCCTGGAAGATCGCACCCGCGCTGGCTGCCGGCAATACCGTGGTGATCAAGCCGGCCGAAACCACACCGCTGTCGATCTTGGTGCTCGCCGAGATCATCGCCGATGCCGATCTGCCAGCTGGAGTAGTGAACATCATCACCGGAGCCGGCGATGTGGGATCGATGCTGCTCAATCACCCCGGCATCGACAAGGTCGCCTTTACCGGCTCCACAGCCGTCGGTCGCCGCATCCAGCGTGAGCTGGCCGGCACTGGCCGCAAGATCACTTTGGAGCTGGGCGGCAAGGGCGCCAACATTGTCTTCGAGGATGCGGCGCAGGACCAGGCCGTCGAGGGCATCATCAACGGCATCTTCTTCAACCAGGGACAGGTGTGCTGCGCGGGCTCGCGTCTGCTGGTGCAGGAGTCGATCGCTGAGGAGTTCGTTGAGCGACTCAAGCAGCGGGTCGAGACACTGCGGGTCGGCGACCCGATGGACAAGAACACCGACGTGGGCGCGATCAACTCCGAGGCACAACTGGGTCGCATTACTGCGCTGATGAACGCCGGAATCGGGGAGGGCGCCGACCTCTGGTCTTCCTCGTGCCCGCTGCCGAAGAATGGCTACTACCTTGCCCCCTCGATCTTCACCAATGCAACGCCTTCGATGAGGATTGCTCGCGACGAGATCTTCGGGCCGGTACTCACCACGATGACGTTCCGGACACCTGACGAAGCGGTCAGCAAGGCCAATAACAGCCCGTACGGCCTCTCGGCTGGCGTGTGGACGGAAAAGGGGTCCAGGGCTATGGGTATGGCCGCGGCGCTACGGGCGGGCGTGATCTGGGACAACACCTTCAATCGCTTCGATCCGGCAGCCAGCTTTGGCGGCTACAAGGAGTCGGGATACGGCCGAGAGGGTGGACCGTCGGGTCTCGCCGCCTATCTGAATACCGACGATGAGGTTGTGAAGTGACCCACCTCGCGGTCTCCAAGACCTACAAGCTCTTTATCGGCGGTGCCTTCCCACGGTCGGAGTCCGGCCGTACCTACCAAGCGCGTGACAGCAAGGGCAACTTCATGGCGAATGCCGCGTTGGCTTCGCGTAAGGACGTGCGCGACGCCGTTGTCGCAGCCCGCAAGGGTTATGCCACCTGGTCGAAAGCTACCGCGTACAACCGCGGTCAGGTGATCTACCGGATCGCGGAGATGCTGGAGGGCCGCCGAACTGAGTGCGTCGAACTGATCATGATCAGTTCCGGAGCCTCGGCGAAGGGCGCCGCGGCCGAGGTTGAGGCTGCCATCGATCGGCTAGTGCACTATGCCGGCTGGACTGACAAGCTGGCCGCGGTGCTTGGGAGTTCCAACCCAGTGTCGAGCCCCTATTTCTCCTACTCCGCTCCTGAACCGACCGGCGTGGTGGGGATCCTCGCGCCAACCGGATCGCCGCTACTGGGCCTGGTCTCGGTGATCGCACCAGTGATCACTGGGGGCAATGCATGCATCGCGATCGCTGCCGAAGAGGATCCCTGCGTGGCGATCACGTTTGCGGAAATCGTCGCGACTTCCGATGTACCGGCAGGGGTGATCAACATCCTGACCGGAAGGGTCAGCGAACTGGCTCCACACCTCGCTGCTCATGCGGACGTCAATGCGCTCGATCTCACCGGCGCCAATGCAGAGCTACGGGCGTCTCTGGAGCAGGCTGCTGCTGAAACCGTGAAACGTGTCTACGTGCCAAAGGGCGTCCCCGATTTCTCGGCTATGCCGGGCACCGCCCGACTCCGTGCCTTCCTCGAGATCAAGACGGTGTGGCATCCAGTGGGCGCGCTCTCCCTCTCGGGCGGAACTGCGTACTAGCTCTCGCGCTCTGATCGCCTCCGCCGCCCCGATGAAACGCACGTGCACGTTCGTTCCTGGCGCGCTGCACTCGTTGCAACGGATGCATCGCGGCAGGAAAGCGTGCAGACCACACCAGACCACCCGGATCTCGTGGGGGTGAGCGCTCACAAGGAATAGCCAAGGCCAAGCGCGAGTTCCGGCCGTCATGACCATTGAGGGAGTCAAGACCATAGGGCTTATCGGCGCCGGCAATATCGGTAGCCAGGTTGCCCGAGCAGCGATCGCCAGCGGCTACGACGTGGTGATCAGCAACTCACGTGGACCGGAGACGCTGACCGATCTGGTGTCCGAGCTCGGACCGCGTGCTCGTGCTGGCACGACAGAGGAGGCGGCCGCGGCCGGTGATCTGGTGGTCGTGGCGATCCCGCTGAAGGCGATCGGAAACGTGCCAGCCGAGCCCCTGGCGGGCAAGGTGGTGATCGATCCCAACAACTACTACCCGCGGCGGGACGGCAACATCGCTGCCCTCGACAATGACAGCGTGACCAGCTCGGAGCTGCTACAGGCCCAGTTGCCTGGCGCCCACGTAGTGAAGGCGTTCAACCACATCTACGCCCGCCAGATCACGACTGATGGCACGCCGCCGGGTATGCAGAATAGACGGGCGTTGGCGATCGCCGGGGACGATCCAGTTGCAAAGGTTCGTGTGGCCGAGCTGATCGACGGGTTCGGTTTCGACGTGGTTGATGCCGGTCCGCTGGCTGAAAGCTGGCGCATCCAACCCGGTACACCTGGCTATGTCCATCAGCTGAACGCCCAAGAACTTACTGACGCCCTGGCTGCTGCCGAACGATCATGAGAGGGTCAGCGGCCCTGTCTTGAGTCAAGAAGTTGGCAGGACGGACGTGCAGGCCAGTCCCGCAAGCGGAGCGCTAGCCGGGCGTCCCGTCGCGCTCTCTTCCTCGGGCGAGTTGCTGTAGTTGCCATTCATACACGCCCGGCAGCCAATCCTGGCCGAACGTGGCCGATGGGCCGATGCGCGGGTCATCGGGAGCATGGCCGTCACGCAAGGCATGCACGTACGCGCGATCCTGTTCGATCCGTGCGCGTACCTGATCAGCTCCGCCGACGGACCCGTGACCGGGGATGAGGACATCAACGTCGTCCGCCACGCCCTCGAGCAGCCGCAGCCCAGCGAGGTAGTCCTCAATCGGATTCGCGGCGTCCAGGTCGGGAAACGGAATCAGGATGTCAGAAAGCATGTCGCCGGCGACGAGAACGCCGCGCTCCTCGATCAACAGCGCCGCATGGCCCTGGGCATGCGCCTGATGCTCGATAATCCGGACTTCAGGGCCATCCCAAGGAATCTGCGCAGTTTCGGCAGGCAGACCCGTTATGAGGCCGAACAGGTCCAGCGGAATCTCCTCGGCGATTTCCGGCGGTAACCCCTCGGCGACGCGGGCCTTCCAGTCCGCGTTCGACAGCAGATCTCGCATAAAAGCTGCGCAGCGGGTTGTACCGTAACGGGGCGCTTCGCCGAGCTCGGCGTGCCAGAGCACGTGATCCCAATCAGGATGCGTCGCGAAGCCTGCCACAACGGGCTGGCCCAACTCGCGAAGGTCGTTCGCGAGACAGGCCATTTCGGAGCCTTGTATCCCTGGGTCGATGAGCAACACGCCGGCCCGGCCTTGCACGGCAACGGCGTTGTTCTGGAGTAACTCGCTCTGGTGGACCAGCACACCCTCCGCGACCTGCGTCAGCATTGGGCTCCTTCCGCTTGTCGACACGGTAGTACCTGGCAAGGGGATCGCCTCAAACATTCTCCCCCGGCTTCCCCGTCCCTTCCTGTCAGCCGTAGCTCTCGTGGCCGCTGCCGCGGTCTCCGATGACGGCGAGGTCCGCGGAGCGGGCGTCGATCTCCTCGACTTCGGCGACGGTCAGCGCAACTTCGGCGGCCTTGATGTTCTCGCGGACCCGTTCAGTTTTCCTGGTGCCAGGGATGGGCACGATATGTGGTGACTTCGCCAGCAGCCAGGCGAGCGCAATCTGTCCTGGAGTTGCGTGCTCGCGCTCGGCGATCTCTTTCACGAGGTCGACGATGGGCTGGTTGGCTTCGAGGGCTTCGGGAGTGAAGCGTGGGAATCTGCTGCGGATGTCGTTATCGGAGAACGACTCGTCGCGAGCGACAGTGCCGGTGAGAAAGCCCTGACCGAGCGGTGACCACGGCACGAATCCGATGCCGAGCTCCTCGCAGGCCGGCAGTATCTCTGCTTCGGGGTCCCGCGCCCAGATGGAGTATTCGCTCTGCACGGCAGCGACAGGCTGGACGGCATGCGCCCGCCGGATGGTCTCCGCGCTGGCCTCCGAGAGCCCGAAATATCTGACCTTGCCCTGAGCGATGAGATCGCGAACCGTTCCTGCAACGTCTTCGATCGGCACTTCTGGGTCGACCCGGTGCTGGTAGAGCAGGTCGATGTGGTCCGTCCGGAGCCGCTCCAACATCTGGTCGACGACCTCGCGAATGTGCTCCGGCCGGCTGTTGAGTCGTCGGGGATTGAAGTCGAAACCGAACTTCGTCGAGAGGACCACCTCATCACGGATCGGCTCGAGCGCTTCGCCGACAAGGGTCTCGTTCAGGAAGGGTCCATAGGCCTCAGCGGTGTCGAAGAACGTCACCCCGAGGTCATGCGCGTCCCGGATGAGATTGATGCCGTGGTCGGTGTCGACGGGGTCTCCGTAGTTGGCGCTGAGTCCCATACAGCCCAGCCCGATCGCTGAGACCTCAAGGGCATCGGTTCCGAGTTGTCGCTTGTCCATGTCTGTCCCTTCTTCGCGCAGAGCGCGACTGGTGGCTGGGTGCCTTATGGGGTAAGGAGCCCGGCTGCACGCAGCCAGCTTTCGACGTCGGCCCGATGTTGGCGAACTTCTTCGCCTCGCACCGCCAGACCCTCACCGATCCGCGCCCCCGGGCAAGCGGTGGCGTAGTCGCGCACGGCGCTGCCCAGGCCACTTACCGCGTACGTGACGAACGGATGGACCGCCTTGCCGGTGAAGTCGTAGCTGTCGGTGAAGGTCGACATGATCATCGGGGCACGGACGTTCCAGATCGGGCTGCCCAACAGCACGGCGTCGTACTTCTCGATCGAGGCCAGCGGGTTCGCGATGGCCGGGCGCGCATCGGCGTCTTGCTCGTCGACGTTGCGCTCGACGGTCGCGTCGTAGCTGGCCGGGTACGGGTCTGCGGCTTCGATGCGGTGCATGTCGCAGTCGATGAGCTCGCTGATCATGCGGGCGAGCACTTCAGTGTTGCCGACCTGCAGGTCCCTGCGCCCGCCGTAGTAATAGTTCTCCCCCGGCCGCGAGAAGAAGGCCAGCAGCGTCCGGGACACCGTGGCCCGATCGGTCGGTGTCGGTGTCACTGTCGGTTCCGGTGCGGTCGAGGGGCTGGCCGGCGCTGAGCAGGCGGCTGTTCCGGTCCACGCACTCGCGGCGAGCAGAATGCCTCCACTGAGGACTGTGCGCCGGCTGGGCGTTGGCGTGTCCACGTCTTCGACGCTAGGACCTGGCCCAGCGATCTAACAGGACCTGTCAGTACACGGATCAGCAGGACGTACCGCGCGCTGGCGGGCAGTGGCTGATCAGCGCTCGATTGGGGCCCATGCCGGGCCAGTCTTGCCGAGCGTCTCGTCGAGCTTGGCGAACAGTGGTGTCGGCTGCCGGAGCGGGGCCCCAGCTGTGATGGGGCGAGATTCCCAGCGTGCTTGCTCGTTGGCGTAGTCGCCCATGATCACCGGATAGTCCGGCCCACCCTCTTCGGACACCTCGCGGATCTCAGGCTGGGCCGCCCAGACTCCGCTGCCACCCAGTGCCTGGTAAACCTTCTGCGCAGCGTGCGGCAGGAAGGGCGTCAACAACGTGTTCACGTCCGAGACGACCTGCAGCGCGGTGTGCAGCACCGTGTCACGCCGCTCGGGATCGCCGGCGAGCTTCCACGGCTCGGTGTCTGAGATGTACTTGTTGGCGGCGCCCACCACACGCATGGCCTCGGTGATCGCAAGCTTGAATCGGTTCCGGCCGAGCAAAGCACCCACGGTGTCGAACGCATCACCAGAGGTGCGCAACAGCTCATGATCAACATCGAGGAGTGTGCCAGCCGCGGGGACCGCACCGTTGTTCCGGTACGCCATGGAGATCGAGCGGTTCACCAGGTTGCCCCACTCGTTCGCCAGCTCGAAGTTGGTGCGTCGTACGAACTCATCCCAGGTGAAGTCGGTATCGGTCGTCTCCGGACCGGCCACGGCAATGAAGTACCGCAACGCGTCGGGCCCGAAGTCGCGCAGGAAATCCCCGACATAGATGACCTTGCCACGGCTGGTGGAGAACTTCGAGCCACTCATGGTCAGGTACTCACTCGACACGATCTCGTCCGGCAAACGGAGCTCACCGAGCGGCCCGACCGTGCCGCCATGATCACCTTCGCCGTTGTGCCCGAGCAGGATCCCCGGCCAGATCACTGTATGGAAGACGATGTTGTCTTTGCCCATGAAGTAGTAGCCGCGCGCGTCCGGGTCGATCCACCACTGCTGCCAGGCATCCGGATCGCCGGTGCGCCGCGCCCACTCCACCGAAGCCGAGAGGTAGCCAATGACAGCGTCGAACCAGACGTAGATCCGCTTCATCGGCTGGTCGCGCCAGCCGTCGAGCGGTACCGGCACTCCCCAATCCAGGTCCCGCGTGATGGCTCGTGGCCTGAGATCTTTCAGCAGGTTCTGGCTGAACTTCAACACATTGGGGCGCCAGTCGGTACGCGACCCCAGCCACTTCCCGAGCGAGCCTGCTAGCGCTGGAAGGTCAAGGAAGAAATGCTCGGTCTCGATGAACTTGGGCGTCTCCCCATTGATCCGCGATTTTGGGTTGATCAGGTCGATCGGATCGAGTTGGTTGCCGCAGTTGTCACACTGATCACCACGCGCGCTGGGGTAGCCGCAGATAGGGCAGGTGCCTTCGATGTATCGGTCCGGCAACGTCCTTCCGGTGGACGGGCTCACCGCGCCCATTGCGGTCTTCGGTACCACGTAGCCGTTCCGGTGCAGGCCCAGGAACAGATCCTGAACAACCGCATAGTGGTTGAGCGTTGTGGTCCTGGTGAAGAGGTCGTACGACAGACCGAGGCTGCGCAGATCCTCCACGATCACCCGGTTGTACTTGTCAGCCAGCTCGCGATTACCTCGACCCTCAAGCTCAGCCTGGACCAAGATGGGCGTGCCGTGCTCGTCGGTGCCCGACACCATCAAGACATCGTGTCCGCTCATCCGCATGAATCGCGCGAAGATGTCGGAGGGAACCCCGAAGCCTGAGACGTGACCGATGTGTCGAGGGCCGTTTGCATAAGGCCATGCCACCGCGGTCAGGACACGCGAAGTCATGGGCTAAACCCTAGCCCGGGCGCGACAGGACCCCTGCCGATGTTCACCTGAGGTTCGCTCTATGCAGCCGTCGCGATGCGCTGCGCCAGCGCCTGGCGTACTTCATACGGCGCGAAGACACTCTTGGCCGCATTGATCCCGAGCCGGCGTACGTCCTCAAGCGTGTAGCCGAATGCCTGGGCGAGCAGGGCGAACTCCCTGGTCAGGGTGGTTGCGCTCATCAGCCTGTTGTCGGGGTTGACCGTCACTCGGTAGCCGAGCCGGTCCAGGCAGAGGATCGGATGCTCAGCGATCGAGGCTGCTGCGCCGGTCTGCAAATTAGAGGATGGGCACATCTCGAGCGGAATCTGCTCGTTGAGAATGTACGCCGCGAGCTCGCCGAGCCCGGCATCACCATCCGCGTCGTGCCCAATGTCTTCGATGATCGCCACGCCATGGCCGATCCTGTTGGCTCCACACACCTGCACCGCCTCTGCGATGGACGCGCATCCATCGCCCTCGCCGGCGTGAATCGTGTAGCACGCGCTGTGGTGCCGCAACAATCGAAAGGACTCCAGAAACCGCGACGGCGGATAACCCTTTTCTGGCCCGGCTATGTCGAAACCGGCGACGCCGTCGTCGCGATATCGCAGGGCCAGTTCGGCGACCTGGCGCGTCGGCTCCGTCTGCCGCATGGCGGTGAGCAGTTGCCGGACTTCGATCTCCTGCCCGCGCGCCCGACACGCCGCCATCCCCTCAGCCAGGCCGTCACGAACAGCTTCGACGGCCTGCGGCAGGGTCAAGCCTTCCCTCAGATGCTGTTCCGGTGCCCAGCGAGTCTCCCCATAGATGACGCCATCGGCGGCCAGGTCCTCCACGAACTCGGCGGCGACCCGGCGCAGGTTCGCCGCTGTCTGCATGACCGCGATGGTTTGATCGAAGGTTTCCAGATAGCGCACCAAGGATCCCGAGTCGGCCGACTTGGCAAACCACCGACCAAGATCATCGGCATTGTCCGCCGGCAGCCCGAAGCCGCTCTCGGCGGCCAGTTCGATGATCGTCTGCGGCCGCAGCCCTCCATCAAGATGATCATGAAGCGATACCTTCGGAAAGGCCTGCAGCGTTTCCAGGTCGATACTCACGACGGGCGCCGTGCCAGGTCGCCCGGGCCGAAAGCCTGGGGCAGCACCGCACTCATCGGCTGGATCCCGGATGGTGTGTCGACCAGGCACTCGGCACCGCCATGTTCCCAGAGCAGCTGACGGCAGCGACCGCATGGCATGAGCACCGACCCCGCTCCGTTGACGCAGGCAAATGCCACCAGCCGCCCGCCACCACTGGCATGCAGTGCCGAGACCAAACCGCACTCGGCGCACAGGGTCGCGCCGTACGCAGCGTTTTCGACATTGCAGCCAGTGACAACCCGCCCATCTTCGACCAGCGCCGCCGCACCTACCGGGAATCGAGAGTACGGCGCATAGGCATGCTGGCTGGCCTCTCGTGCTGCCGCACGCAGCTGCTCCCAGTCGACAGTGACCGGCCCTTCGACAGGCGCCGTCCTGAGCTCGTCGAAGGGCTCAGGGCGCATCTCGGCAGGCTCAGGGGACATCACTACTTCTCGAACGGAATACCGTCGGCTGCGGGCGGTCTGACGCGACCCACCAACCCGGCCACAGCGATGATCGTGGCGACGTAGGGCAAGATCAACAGAAACTGGCTGGGCATCGGGGTGCTCAGGGTTTGCAGCTGAGAGGCCATTTGCGTAACGAACCCGAAGAACAGGCACATGATCGAGGCCAGCACCGGATGCCAGCGGCCCATGATCACCGCGGCGAGCGCGATGAAGCCGTTGCCGACGGTGAACTCCTTGGTGAACGAGCCGGTTGACGCCAGGGTGAAGAAGGAACCACCGAGCCCTCCGAACACACCGCCCGCCAGTACCGCTGACCAGCGGATACCCCGGACGCTGATGCCGACCGTGTCGGCTGCCTCGGGGTGCTCGCCCACGGCGCGGATGCGGAGTCCCCAGGTAGTCCGGTAGACGACCAGCCAGACCAGGGCGACCGAGATTGCTGCCAGATAGGCCAGGATGCTCTGCTGGAAGAGGACCCTGCCGAAGAACGGGATCTGTGCGAGACCGGGAATGGGGATGGGCTCGAGCACCGGCGCTGAGTTGTACTTGGTCGACGCTGGCTCCACCAGCTGATCAAACAGGAACCCGGTGATCCCGATAGCCAGCAAGTTGAGGACGACGCCCAGTACCACTTGATTGACCAGGTAGTTGATCGAGAACACGGCCAACAGTGCCGCCATGGCAACGCCTGCAAGAACTGCAGCGATCATGGCCGCAGTCACCGATGAGGTCAGGCTGCCAACCACGGCCGCCGCAAACGCCGCCGTCAGGAATTGACCCTCGATCGATACGTTGACGACACCAGACCGTTCGCATAACACACCGCAGAGTGCACCGAACACCAGCGGCGTGGCGAGGGACAAGGTGCCGGCGAACTGGTTGCTGACCGGGAAGGGCAGGTCACGACCTGACGCTGCCCAAGTAACGAAACCCATCACCACAGCGATCGCCGCCACCGCTCCGGCTAATACCGGCCACCGACCGCGCATCCGGCCGGACAGGTAGCCGACTCCCGCTGCGAGGCAGAGCAGCGCGCAGACCATGACAGTGGCAAAGCCAGGAACCGTCACCGTCGGCAGCTGCACCTCATCAAATGCGTCCGAGAGGGCAAATCGGGCACTGCCGGTGGTGGATGCGAGGCCAATCAGAAGCAATACGCCAACGACCGCAATGAGCACGCCGGTAGAGATGCGCTGCCGTCGCTTTTGGGGCGTTTCGACCTGAGCTGCTTCGGCAGGCGCCGGTACCTGCTCGGCGGTGTCGACACTCATCGCGCGTGCTCCCGTGTATTGACTGCGAAGCGCGGGGGTTCAAGGGGGTCGTCCCCCTTGGCGAACCTTGAGTGCACGCGGCGGGGGTTCAAGGGGGTCGCCTCCCTTGCAATCCTCACGCCAACCCTCCCTCAGGAACCGGGCCGAGCGCCCGACTCCTGCGCGGCTTGAGGAAGGGCACGATCTTGGTCACCAGCGCGGGTGCCGCCACAAAGAGCACAATGAGTGCCTGCAGCACCAATGTCAGGGTCAGCGGTGTCTGCGCAATGCTTTGCATCGCCAAGCCCCCGGCGTGCAGCGCGCCGAACAGCAAGCCAGCCAGTACGATGCCCAGTGGCTTGGACCGGCCTAGCAGAGCAACCGTGATGGCGTCGAACCCAATCGAGCCGACGATGCCGAGTGACAGCGGCACGGGCACTCCAGAGGCGCTCGGACCCAAGGCGGCCTGAACCCCTGCGAGGCCCGCCAGCGCGCCAGCCAAGAACATGGTGATCATGGTCGTTCGCCCTACGCTCATGCCGGCCGTCGCCGCAGCGTAAGGGTTCGCGCCAACGGCGCGGATAGTGAATCCAATGGTCGAGCGGTCCAGCACCCACCAGACGGCTACGGCGGCGAGCAAAGCCAGCACGAAACCTAGGTGCAGTTGACCGCCCTCCAGCCGCGGCATGGTGGCGTTCCAGTCCACGATGGGAGAAATCGGGTCGGTCCGCCCTGGTCGCTGGAAAGCGGCTGTGGTGAGCAGATAGGCGAGTAGACCGACGGCGATGTAGTTCATCATGATCGTCACGATCACCTCATGAGCGCCGGTCTTCGCCTTCAGCCAGCCGACGATGCCACCCCAGAATGCGCCACCGATTAGCCCTCCGAGGATGGCTAGCAGGAGATGTATGGCAGGCGGCAGATGCCACGTGAAACCGATGTATGCAGCCACGATCGCGCCGAGGATGGCCTGTCCCTGGGCACCGATGTTGAACAGGCCGGCCCTGAATGCCAAGCCCACACCGAGCCCGGCGCAGATCAGTGGCGCCGCCTGTGCCGTCGTCTCGGTGATCGGTCCGTAGCCGCCAAGCGCGCCCTTGATCAACGCCCCGTACGCGCTGCTGACTTTGTCCCAGGAGGCGATCAACGCATCCGACGGCCGGGCGAAGAAGTAGGTGAATTTGCTCCGGACTTCGGTATCGGAGAAGATCATCAGCAGCGCACCCACAAAGAAGGCGAGCACGATCGATGCGATCGTCGTGAGCACGTCGGACCACGGGATCGTGATGCGGCGCTTGCGCCCTTCAGGACTCATGTGACGCCTCTTCGAGACTGGCCTCCAAGGCGGCATCCTCCTCGGCTAGCGTTGTTATGGATGCCGTGGCTAGCGCCTCATCGGTGGGAACGCCGGCCATCATCAGGCCGATTACCTCGCGTGAGGTGTCCGGAGGCACAATGCCGACGATTCGACCCCGGTACATGACCGCGATCCGGTCTGCCAAGGCGACGACCTCGTCCAGCTCCGTCGACACGATCACCACCGCCGTGCCACGGTCTCGCTCTTCGATCAGCCTCCCATGGACGAACTCGATGGCTCCGACGTCCAGCCCTCGCGTCGGCTGGCAGGCGACCAGCAGCGCGAGCGTCCGGGACAGCTCGCGAGCCAACACGACTTTTTGCTGATTGCCGCCGGACAATGAGGACACGTTCGCCTCGATTGAATGCGTGCGGATGTCGAACTCGTTGACGCGATGGGAAGCGTTCTGTCTGACTTTCGCCAGGTCAAGAGCGATGCCGCGCGCGTACGGCGGTTCATCATGGTGATTCAAGATCAGGTTCTCGGCGATGGTGAACGTACCGATGCAACCATGCTGCTGTCGATCCTCGGGGACGAACCCGAGGCCGGCGTCAATAGTCTCTCCGGGCGAGAGCCCGACCAGCGGCCTGCCGTCCAGATGCATTGAGCCATTCATGACTGGAGTCACGCCGAGCATCGCCTCAGCGAGCTCGGTCTGGCCGTTGCCTTGAACGCCGGCGATGCAGACGATCTCCCCGCCGGACACTTGGAGGTCAAGATCGCGCACCGCCAGCGTGCCGTTCGGGCTGGCCACCGAGATGCCCTCCAGCACTAGACGTGGCTCTGCAGTGGGCGAGGCCCGCTTCTTGTCCACGACGAGCTGGACGGCGCGGCCGACCATGAGTTCCGCCAACTCAGACTCGGAGTCGGTCGGCCTCGCCGTACCGACTACCTTGCCGTGCCGGATCACCGTAATTTTGTCGGCAATCTCCCGCACCTCACGCAGCTTGTGGGTAATGAACACGATCGCTTTGCCCTCGTCTCGAAGCGAATGCATCACCGCTATCAGCTGGTCTGTTTCCTGTGGCGTAAGTACCGCGGTCGGTTCGTCGAAGATGAGGTACTTGGCATCGTTTGCCAGCGCTTTCAAGATCTCGACTCGCTGCTGCACACCGACCGGAAGGTCCTCAACCAGGGCGTCGGGGTCGACGTCCAACCCGTAGCGTTCCGAGAGCTGCTGGACGGTGCGTCGCGCCTCACCCATGTTGAGCAGGCCGGCCTTGCTGTCCTCCCGACCGAGGATCAAATTCTCCGCCACCGTAAAGACCTCGACCAGCATGAAATGTTGATGCACCATGCCGATCCCGGCGGCAATGGCCTCCTTGGGGTTGTCGGAGAGATGCTCGACGCCATCGATGGAAATCGTGCCGTGATCGGGCTGCAGCAGGCCATACAGCACGTTCATCAGGGTTGTCTTGCCGGCCCCGTTTTCACCAAGCAGACAATGGATTTCACCAGGTGTGATGTCGAGGTCGATCGAGTCGTTAGCGACGAGATCGCCAAATCTTTTGGTGATCCCCCGCAGCCGCAGGCCTGCTTCGGCTACAGGGGCCGAGTTCGGTGTCACCTCTCAATCATGCAGAAGGCTGGGACTTGGACTCGATCTTGATCTTGCCGCTGATGATGTCGGCCTTGAGCGTGTCCAGCTCGGACTTCAGTTCCGCGGGAACCTTGGACTCGAACTCGTGGAACGGCGCCAAGCTGGTGCCATCGTTCTCCAGGGTGCCGACATAGGGCTCGTTGGAGAATGAGCCGTCCTTGGCAGCTGCGATTGTGTCCCGTACGGCCACATCCATGACTTTTTCGACACTGGTGATGATGTTGGCGCAGTAGGTCTCCGCGCTCACGCAGCCGTCGGTATCGACCCAGATCGCATTGACCTTCCCGCCGCTGGCTTTAGCGGCCTGCAAAGCCCCGAGGCCGGCAGGTCCGGCAACCGGAAAGACGATGTCAGCACCCTGGCTGATCAAGCCCTCTGCCGTACGCTGGCCGCCCTTGATGTCCTCGAAGTCGCCGGTAAATTGCCCATCCTGTTTAGCAGCATCCCAACCGAGGACCTGCACATCGGCGCCCTTCGCCGTGTTGTAGTGCTCGACACCCTGGCTGAAGCCGTCCATGAAGATCGTGACCGTCGGAATCTTGACGCCGCCGAAGGTGCCTAACTTCTTGGTCTTGGTCATGCCGGCTGCCAGATATCCGGCAAGAAAACTCGACTGCGCCGTGTTGAAGACCAACGGCTTGAGGTTCTTGACTGCCGGGAAGGTCTTCGGGTCATTGTTATCCACAATCGCGAACTCAGTATCGGGGTTCTTCTTGGCCTCAGCCAGGGTGTCATCGCTGATGAGGAAGCCAGCAGTGACGATGATGTTGCAGTCCGCGTCCACCATCGACTGGATGTTCTTGGCGTAGTCTGCGGCCGTCTGCGACTCAACTTGACCGGTCTCGATGCCGAGCTCGGCCTTGGCATCGAGCAAACCCTTATGGGAGGTCTGGTTGAATCCCTTGTCATCAAAGCCGCCTGAGTCGGAAACCATGCAGGCTTTGAAAGCCGCGCCAGTCGCCGTTGATTCACCGGGGCTCGCCGGGGGTGCCGATGCGCCAGTCCCAGGCGCTTCAGCACAGCTCGAGAGGGTCAACGCAGCCGCGCAGATCAATGCGCTGGCCAGCGCGAGGGTCTTGTTCACGTAGTGCCTCCTGGGCAAAGAGTTCACAACTTTTCGTCGCCCCAACCACCTCGAGCCATGCATCCTCGCCGCGGTCGGGCCTGAGACCGACTCTAACTCTGACCAGGAGGCCCTGGGCCGCTTGATGAGGAGTCGGCACTAATTCCTGCCGCAGCTCTCAGCGCCTAAATCGCCTGGCGCTCGAAGGTAGTAGCCACTTCGGCGAGGACCTTGAGGCCGACCGGGATGCACTTCTCATCGACGACGAAGTTCGGCTGGTGAATATCAGGGCAGATCTCACCCGGGGTTCGGACGCCAAGACGCCCCAGGGCACCCGGAACCTGCTGCAACATCCAGGAGAAGTCCTCTCCACCGAGGGACTGCTCAGTCGCGGTCACAGAATCCGGTCCGAGCATCTCTTCGGCTGCCCGGGTCAGTCGGCGCACCCCGCGCGCATGGTTGACGGCAGGGGGCACTCCTTCGGTGACGGATACGTCCACCTCGACGCCGAACGGCTTGACGATCTCTGCGGCCAGCTCTGGGATGAGCTGCTTGGCCAGCTGCCAGCCGGCGGCGTCCAACGCCCGCAGCGTCCCGACGATCTCTCCAGTGCGAGGGATGGCATTCGCTACTGAACCGGAGTGCATGGATCCCCACATCAGCGAGACGCCGCTGCGCGGGTCGATCCGTCGGGACAACAACAGTTGGGTCAGTGTCGCCAAGGCGCCGAGCGCACCGATGATGTCCTGCGTCAGCTGCGGCCGCGAGGTGTGTCCGCCGGTCCCGCTCAGGGTGATGTTCACCTGGTCGACTGCGGATGTAATCGGCCCGACTTTAAGGGCGAGCTGGCCGACATCGGTTCGCGGGTCGCAGTGCAGCGCGTAGATCTCGGTCAGGTCGTGCAGCACGCCACCCTCGATCGCGTCGAGTGCCCCGCCGGGGCTGGTCTCTTCTGCGGGCTGGAAGATCAGCCGGACGCCTCGGGGCAGCAGATCGAGGTCACGGAGCTGGGACAACACGATGCCGACCCCGAGCAGGATCGCGGTATGCACATCGTGCCCACACGCGTGGCACACGCCGGGGTTCTTTGAGGCGTAGTCGACAGTCTTGCCGTCAGGGATAGTCAACGCATCAATGTCGGCCCGCAGTCCCACCAAGCCAGAGGAGTCGTCGAAGCCGCCCGGCAGTACATCGCAATAGGCACCGGTGCCGATGGGAAGCACCTTCGCGACAAGTCCGCACCGCTCCAGGTGGTCGACGATGAGCGCCGTGGTGCGATGCTCGTGACTCCCGACTTCCGGGTGGGCATGGATATCGCGCCGGATAGCAATGAGGCGCTCGTTCAGAGCGCCTGTTAGACGTACGATCTCGGCGCGTCGGGCTGCGTCACGGTCGGAGATTGGCATCGGGTTCAGTCTTTCACCCCGAGCGGGTGCAGGTCGGAAGGCGTTCCGAGTCGTAACACGACAGTCATGCTTTCGGGCGGTATACCCCCCAGACGTCCCGCAACGCATCACAAGCCTCGCCAACCGTAGCTCGCAACCGGAGTGCCTCCTTGAGTGGGATCAGCACGTTGCCGGTACCCCGAGCCGCGAGCCGGACCTGATCGAGGGCGGCATCGACGGCAGCCTGGTCTCGGCCGGCTCGCAGCTCGGCCAGCTTGGCAGCTTGGGTCATCTCAATGGCCGGGTCTACCTGCAGCGGCTCGTACGGCTCCTCCTCCTCGAGCTGGAAACGGTTCACCCCGACGACAACCCGTTCCCCAGCGTCGATCTGGCGTGCCACCTGGTACGCCGAACGCTCGATCTCAGCCTTCTGAAAACCCTGCTCGATCGCCGAGACCGCACCGCCCCGCTCGGCGACTGCTTCCATCAGACGGCGGCTCTCGGCTTCGACGTCATTCGTCAGCGACTCGACGGCGTAGGAGCCGGCGAACGGATCTACCGTCTTGGTCACATCCGTCTCGTACGCGAGCACCTGCTGCGTGCGCAGCGCCAGCCTGGCCGCCTTCGGAGTCGGTAGCGCGATCGCCTCGTCGAAGGAGTTCGTATGGAGCGATTGACTGCCCCCAAGCACTGCGGCTAGCGCCTGCACAGCAACCCGTACCAGATTGACCTCCGGCTGCTGAGCCGTCAGCTGCACACCCGCAGTTTGGCTGTGGAAGCGCAGCATCATCGACTTTTCCTCATGAGCGCCGAAGTGGTCGCGCATCAGCTGCGCCCAGATCCGTCGTGCCGCCCGGAACTTGGCCACCTCCTCCAGCAGCGTGGTCCGGGAGACGAAAAAGAACGACAGCCGCGGTGCGAAGTCGTCCACGGCGAGACCAGCCGCCAACGCCGCCTCGACGTACGCGATCCCGTTTGCCAGTGTGAACGCAATCTCCTGTGTCGGCGTGGCGCCTGCCTCAGCCATGTGGTAACCCGAGATCGAGATCGTGTTCCACCGCGGCACATGCTCACGGCAGTAGCCAAACGTGTCACTGACCAGGCGCAGTGATGCAGCGGGCGGAAAGATATAGGTGCCGCGTGCGATGTACTCCTTGAGGACATCATTCTGGATGGTCCCCGAAAGCCTGGCCGGTAGGACGCCCTGCTCTTCGGCGACCAGTTGATACAGCAGCAACAGGACAGCTGCAGGTGCATTGATGGTCATCGACGTCGAAACCTGGTCAAGGGGAATGCCAGTGAAGAGTTCCCGCATGTCCTCAATCGAGTCGATCGCGACGCCGACTTTGCCCACCTCGCCAGATGCGATCGGCGCGTCAGAGTCGTAGCCCATTTGAGTGGGCAGGTCAAAGGCAACCGAAAGGCCGGCGGTCCCATGCGCGATCAGCTCGCGATAGCGGGCGTTGGACTCCGCGGCCGTGCCAAAGCCCGCGTATTGGCGCATGGTCCACGGCCGCGTGGTGTACATCGACGGGTAGATGCCCCGCGTGTAGGGATACTGGCCGGGTTCACCAAGCGCAAGATCAGGATCGAATTCGACCGGATCCTCCGGCCCGTAAACGGCCTTGAATGGTGTTCCCGACTCCGTCTGCCCACTCACGTGGGCATAGTTGCACGCATCTATGTGTTCCCTGCTCGCGCATCGCGCTTTGGATCCGCCGCAGTCGTCGCAAGACTCAGACTCCGATAGAGCTCTGCGCCAGCGCGACAGCTGACTCGATCATGCCTACTGTCTCGCTTTCCCAGTTCGGTTCCTGGCTCCGATAGGGGCCCGTGGCGAGCGAGACGATAACTCCGGCCGCTCGCAGCCGCAGCTCGGCCGGATCCACCCGGGTATCGAAAACCTGCAGCCAGAGACTGATCAACCGAGTCAAACCGGCGGCCTGCTCGGGGCTCATTCGCTGCATCGTAGAAAGGTGCGCGATCATGCACGCAAGATCATCAGCCCGTTGCCCCGGACCCATGGTGTCGATATCGAGCAAACCAGTGATCAAACCGTTCGAGACGAACAGCTGGCCCTCGTGGAAGTCGCCGTGGGTAGGCTCCACGCCGGGCTGGACACCGGCCAGGCCCCCGGAAACTTGATCTACCAGCCACCGTAGCTGTGGATCCAACGCCGGCAGCGCGGCGGCGATCATCTCCGCGTACGTTGCCACTGCACCCGTCCACGGTGGCCGGCGCGGCAGTCCAACCACAGCAGGCGGCAAAGAGTCCAGCAACATGATCATGCTCTCGGCTGTGCAGGGCATCGCCTCGTCGAAGATCGCTTGGGACAGCGGCCGACCCGGCAGCTGGTGCAGCACCAAAATGAAGTCAGCTGTCGCGGCTGCCACCAGCGCGGCAGGAAATCGAGCGCGCCGCAGCAGCTCGTGACGCTGCAAGGTGGGCGCGTACGCGGATTCGCGCAGCACCTTGACGAAGAAGGTTCGTGGTCCATTGTTGGTTGTGATCACCGCCTCGAGCACGGCCCGTCGGCGTGGTCGATAGCTGATCATCTTCAGCGCGATGCGGTCGCCTGTCACTTGATGATCAAGAACACGGTGTTCGTTGAGCAGCGCGGCCAGCGTGTTGGGTACGGCCGCGCGTGGTAGGCCCGGTAGATCAGGGTCGTTCGGGTACAGCCAGACCGCAACCTCACGTTCCCCGTCACCGAAGATCACGGCACGTTCGTCACTGCCGCTGCGGCCTCCCACTCTGGCGCTGGCGCCGAGCAGCTCGGTACGGCGGCCGGTCGGCCAGTCCACGGCCGCGGAGTAGGTGGCAGTCGTGGAATGTCGCGGGTTGGCATCAACATGGTCCAGCCGCCAAGACACGAGGTTGCCGCCGGCATGTTCGACTGCGGCCGATAGCAGGTCCTTCACATCGGCCGAAGTCAGCAAAGTCGACCCGTCGGGGTCCCCCGAAACGGTCACAGGCCCGATCTTTACACACCACTGCCACCGCACATCAGGACCGGATGGAAGCATGGCTATGTGACAGTCGCCCTCAGCATCCTGGCCCTCGTTGCCACGGTGCTCGCCGTGACAGCGATAGCGAATCGGGTCAGGTTCTCCGCCCCGCTGCTGCTGATGCTCGTCGGGATCGGTGTGTCCTTCCTGCCCTGGGTAGACATCCCCGAACTGTCGTCCGAGGTCGTGTTGCTTGGCTTCCTGCCGCCATTGCTGTACGCCGCAGCGATCCGTACCTCGGTCATCGACTTCCGCGCGAATCGCCGATCCATCGCGCAGCTGTCGGTGCTGCTCGTCGTCGTCACTGCGCTGGGCATTGGTCTGATCACGTGGCTGATCCTGCCGGTGAGCTTTCCGGTGGCCTTTGCGTTTGGCGCTGTCGTGGCGCCACCGGATGCCATCGCCGCTACCACGATCGCCCGCCGGATCGGACTGCCTCGACGCATCGTCACCATCCTGGAGGGCGAGTCCCTGGTCAACGACGCAACCGCGATCACCTGCCTCAGAGTGGCGATTGCCGCCATCGCGGGTACCGTCACAGCAACGCAAGCAACGGTCGGATTCCTGATCGCTGCCGGAGGCGGACTTGCGGTCGGCCTGATAGTGGCGCTGGTGGTCATCCCCATCCGAATGCGGATCACTCAGCCTGTCTTTGACACAGCGATCTCGATACTGGTGCCATTCGCGGCCTACCTGCCGGCGGAGGAGCTGAACATCGGCGGTTTTCACGGTTCGGGTGTTGTCTCCGTTGTGACAGCAGGCTTGATCCTCGGCCACAAGTCTCCGGTCATCCAGTCAGGCCAGTCCCGGCTGAGCGAGCGCGTGAACTGGGCGACTATCCAATTCCTGCTCGAGAACACGGTCTTCTTGATCATCGGCCTGCAGGCGCGCGGCATTATCGAGGCCAACTCTGAATCCGAGCTCTCCGGACTGCAGATCGCCGGGTTCTGCGCAGCGGTCCTGGCCGGTGTCATTGCCATCCGGCTGCTCTGGGTCCTCGGCACGCGTCCATTCCTGTTTCGTCGTGACAAGGACACCGGAAACGTGGCAGCCCCATGGTCATACGCATTAGTGATCGGCTGGGCAGGATTGCGTGGGGTGGTGACCCTCGCGGTTGCCTTCTTGATTCCCGAAGGTGTGCCTTTCCGGGAGACGTTGATCTTCGCCGCAATGGTTGTCACCGCCGGAACCCTGCTGCTCCAGGGCCTGACGCTGCCGTTTCTGGTCCGGGCACTCAAGCTGCGCGGGCCGGATCCCCGCTCTGACGCCCTGCAGGCTGCCACCGTGCTGCAGACGTCCAGTAACGCCGCCATCTCCTACCTTGACGACATTGTGGGCCCGGACGACGCACCGAGGACGGTAGAGGTGCTCCGCGCCCGCATCACATCCCGGCCCGAGGCCATGTGGGAGAAGCTCGGTAGAGCTGGCGACACCGAGACGCCGGCTGAGCAGTATCGGCGGCTCCGGCTGCAGACCCTCGATCTCGAGCGGAACGAGGTGTTGAAGATCCGCTCCAGTGGCACGGTTGATCACGACATCATCGAGCAGGTACTCGGATCATTCGACATCGAGGAGTCGATGCTCACCGTTGCCACCGAGCAGTCCGATCAGCTCTCCGAAGACGCACCAGTCACTACGCCGACTGTGGCAGCCGGTCCCTGTGGTCACATCGAGCACTCACCCGCCGCAGTTGATCCAAACGGTCCAGGCATCTGCCAGGACTGCATCCGCGAGGGCACCCGGACTGTGCACCTGCGCATCTGTCTCAGCTGCGGAAACGTCGGATGCTGCAACTCCTCAGTCGGCCGGCATGCCGAGCGGCACTTTACGCAGACAACCCATCCGGTGGTCCGCAGCTTCGAGCCGGGTGAATCGTGGCGCTGGTGTTACATCGACGAGCGGATCGGCTGATTCTTTGTGAGCTGCTCGCGCAATACCTAGACGTCACATCTGACTCAGGCCACGCCGACTTTCGCGTAGACATCAGCCAGCGTGGCGCTGGCCACCTCGCGAGCTCGATCAGCCCCCTTGGCAAGGATCGACTCGAGCTCGCCGCGCTCCTTCATCAGCTCCAGCGTCCGGTTCCGGTAGGGCGTCGCGAACGCAGTGACTGCGTCGGCGACAGCGTTCTTCAGGTCGCCGTAGCCGCGCCCAGCAAACTCCTCGACGAGCGAATCGACCGGGGTGGCGGTCAACGCCGAAAGGATGGTCAGCAGATTGGAGACGCCGGGTTTGTTGATCTCGTCGAAGATGATCTCGCGGCCCGAGTCGGTCACCGCGGATTTGATCTTGCGGATGTTGATCGCCGGCTCGTCCAGCAGCTCGATGATGCCGGTCGGTGCGGAAAGTGATTTGCTCATCTTCGCACCCGGCTCGGCAAGATCAGCAATTTTGCCAACCGAGGGCAGAATGTACGGCTCCGGAACGACAAATGCCTCGCCATAGCGTGAGTTGAAACGTGCCGCAAGATCACGGGTGAGCTCGAGATGCTGTCGCTGGTCCTCCCCTACAGGTACCTGATCGGTCTGATAGAGCAAGATGTCGGCAGCCATCAACACCGGATAGGTGAACAAGCCCACGTTGGCGGCCTCAGGTCCCATCTTGGCGGTCTTGTCTTTGAACTGCGTCATTCGCTGGGCTTGGCCGAAGCCGGTGAGGCAACCCAGTACCCAGCTGAGCTGAGTGTGTTCAGGCACCTGAGATTGAAGGAACACTGTGGCTTTCGCCGGGTCGATTCCTGCCGCGAGCAGCTGTGCCGCACTGCGCAGCGTGCGTTCCCGCAGCACCTCCGGCGCGGTTGGAACGGTGAGCGCGTGCAGATCGGCGATCCCATAAAACGCTTCATGATCTTCTTGCAATGGCACCCACTGACGCAGCGCACCCAGGAAGTTGCCGAGGTGGAGAGAATCGGCGGTGGGCTGAGCAAGAGAGAGCACGCGCGGCCTGCTAGCACCGCTGTGTGAAGCCATGAGATACAGAGGTTCCTTTCCGGGGTCGAGCGCCGATGAGCGCGTCCGCGTCATTGTTCCATGGGGGCTGCCCCCGCTCGGAACCTTTTCAGGGTGCTAAGGCGCAGCCGGGGTGAAATCCTTTCCATCCTCTCGGTGGACGACGAAGGCGGCTGCCCGGCGTCCATCCAGCTCGCTGACCCGAAGCTCGACTTGAGCTAGTTCCTCATCGCGGCGGTCGGTCGAGGCGAGCTCAAGCGAAATCGCATCGCCGACGCTGGGCAACTGCCCGAGCCTGGCCATGAAGAAGCCTGCCAAAGTGTCGTACGGGCCGTCAGGCAACGCCAGACCGGTTTTCTCAGCGAAGTCGTCCAGCGTGGTCAGGCCCTCGATCATCAGGTCCCCCGGTACGCCTATCCGCTCCTCGCCGACCACGTCATATTCATCGGTGATGTCGCCGACGAGCTCCTCGACCAGGTCCTCCATCGTCACGATGCCCGCCGTGCCGCCATACTCGTCCAACACGATCGCAATGTGCGACGCGCTGCGTCGCATGTCGCTCAATGCTCGGAGCACCCGTACGGTGTCTGGCATCGAGAGCACGGGGCGTGCCAGCTCGGCCACTGGCGTGGTACGCGAGCTGACATCAGGGTCGAGCAGATCGCGTACATGCACGAAGCCGACGATGTCGTCCGCGGAGTCGCCTATCACCGGATACCGGGAGTGCGGCGCCTTGCTCAACTCGCGTACCGCGCGATGCGCTGGCATGTCACCGGGAAGGAAGTCGACCTCGGTCCGGGGCACCATCACCTCACGGAGGCCGCGCTCACCTGCGGCGAAGACATCGTCCACGATCCGGCGCTCCTCGTCGCCAAGCGTGGTCGAGCCGCTCACCATGGTGCGGATCTCCTCATTGGTCACCGCCTCACGGGAGATCTTCGGGTCGCCACCCAAAATCCGCACCAGGACATTGGTCGAGACCCCAAGCAGCCAGATCAACGGACGTGCCGCCCGGGCGGTGAAATTGACCAACGGCGCCACCGTAAGAGCGACGCCTTCGGCGCGCTGCAACGCCAGCCGCTTCGCGGTCAGCTCGCCAACCACGATCGAGACGTAGGAGATCACGATGGTGATCAAAACCAGCGAGAGCGTGTCAGCGACGCCGGCGCTGAGCCCCCACCGCTCCAACAGCGGCGCCAGATCGCCCGACAGCCTGTCGGCGCCGAAGGCGGCCGCGAGGAAGCCCGACAATGTGACACCGACCTGGACCGCAGAAAGAAAGAGGTTCGGATTGGCCGTCAGCTTCGCAACCAGCTGCCCACGCTTGCCGCGGTTGGCAAGCTGCCTGACCTGACTCTCACGGAGTGAGACCAAGGCGAACTCGGCGGCAACAAACACGCCCCCGATGACCACCAGGAGCAAGATCAGCAGGATATTGAAAACGGCGCTAGTCATCGCTGCATGGGCTCAAGGATCTGTCACAGTCGGCGTCGCCGCTCACCTCAGCAAGCCTAGTGAACGAGCCTCATGCGGGCAGGGCCGGTGCCAAGAACCCGTGATCGCGCATCCAGAGCACGATCACCGCGAGCGCAGCGAGCAATCAGACGTTGTCACATCGTCACGTCGCTGGGTTGGATGAAGCACATGGCCGATGCGAACCCACCACCCACGCTGCCTACGGCTCGGACGTTCCCCGACGAAGTGCCAATCCTGATTGATGCGAAGGCCGGCGTCACGCTCCGGGCGGCTGGCAGCGGCGACCTTGCCGGAATGGTGGAGCAATGCCGCGATCCGGAGATGATCCGCTGGACGAGCGTCCCGGCCCCGGAGGATGGCTACCAGCTCCGAGACGCTGCGGAGTTTCTGGCACTGATCGCCGCTGGTTGGGCGAGTGGTGAACGACTCGGCTGGACCATCGAGGCTCAGCGAGGCTCCGCGCGTGGCTTCTGTGGCGGCATCGACCTTCGCCTAGAGGGCGACGGGATCGCCGAGGTCGGCTTTGGCTTACATCCGCAGGCGCGTGGCCGAGGCATGATGACTGCGGCGTTGCAGTTGGTCTGCGACTACGGGTTCGAGGTTGCTGGACTTCAGGTCATTCGCTGGCGCGCGGTGGTCGGGAACTGGGCGTCGCGACGTGTTGCGGCGAATGTCGGATTCATCTTCGACGGCGCTGTCCGGCGCCTGCTGGCACACAGAGGTGAGCTGCTGGACGGCTGGATCGCCACCTTGACCCGAGAGGATCCCCGGGTGCCACATCCATGGCTGCACCCGGTCGAGCTGCGAGGCCGCGCGATCCGGCTGCGACCCTTCCGTACCGCCGATGTCGACCGCATCGTCGAAGCCTGCTCCGACCCGCGTACCGCGCATTGGCTGGTCTCGATGCCACGGCCGTACCAGCGGCACAACGCTCACGCCTACCTGGACTCCCTTCGTGAGCTGGCCGCGCGAGGGATCGGCGTCACCTGGTGCATGGCTGATCCGGAGGACGACCGGTGCCTGGGTTCGATCAGCCTCGACGGTCTCAATGGCTATGCGAGGAGAGGCGAGATCGGTTATTGGGCGCATCCCGATGCGCGAGGTCGAGGCGTAGCGACCGAAGCTGTCCGGCTGGTAACGCACCATGCCAAGAACACTGGCCTGGTGAGGTCACTCGTCATTCGATGCGCGCGTAGTAACACGGCGTCGCGACAGGTGGCCGAACGCGCTGGCTACACGAAAGTCGGCATTCAGCCCGCATCGGAACCGTTGGGCGACGGTCAGCTGGCCGACTTGGTGCTCTATTCCTGCCCGTAGAGGTCCAGTCGTCTATCCCGGCAAGGTCCCGCGGACCTGACTGTTCTGTGAGTGCGCGACGTTGCCGTCGTACGGCTCGACTGAGACGTCGACGATGTTAAAGCCCTCCAGGGAGCTGCCCAGCCGCGCCGGAAGCGGATAGGTTCCGGTACCTATGGTCGAGAGCACGCCGAGGGAGTACATTTGCTTGCCGTCGGTATTGATCAGCCACACCTCGCGGAATTCCTGCTGCGGCGCTGCGCCGTCCACTCTGACCCGCAACTCGGTGGTCTCACGCTCACGGATCAGCTCGGCAGTACCTTCGCCTGAATGACCCGGTAGGGCGACGAGCGCGGTGCTGGAGAGAACCTGTGCCTCGTCTGCCCTGGTGAGGTTGACTATTGCGGTTGCCCCAATGCCGACGATCACGCCGATTGCGGCCGCCAGGGCGACCATGACTCGGGATCTACGTCGCACGGGTGGCGGCGAATCGCTGCTGACATCGTGTGTCGGGAGCACTGGTTCAGCCAGCGGAGCCGGACCAGACCCCACGGTTTGCTGACCCACGCCCGATTCTGAGAGCGACAATTCGTCGCGGATGCTTTGCCAGACTGCGTCCAGGGGTATCTGGCCGAGCGCCGGGTCAGGCTCTCGCTGGCTGAGCTCGACAACTCGGCTGAGTTGGCTGAGCTCGGCGCGACATTGCGGACAACCTGCCACGTGGTCGAGTTGATCGGCATCCAGCTGGTCCGGCTGTCCGAGGGCGTGTCCCGCGAGCAGCTCCGCACTCACGTGGACCACGATGTCACCTCCGTAAGTCGTGTCCGCAAGTGCAGCAGGGCTCGGCGGGCGTGACTTTTGACCGTGCCGAGCGGTAGCTCGAGCTGCTCGGCGATCTGGGGATAGCTACGGCCCTCCCAGAAGGCAAGACGAAGGATCGTTCCTCGAGGGTGAGGCAAGCGCTGAATTTCGTCAGCCAGGACCACTCGGTCGACTAATGTCGTCGTCGGCTCCGGGTCGATCCGCACTTCAGCCTCGCTGGTCACTGCGCCGACGAGCCGCAGGTCCCGGCCGCGGGCCCGCTGCCGATCGACGATGCGGTGCTTGCAGATCCCCAGCAGCCAGGCGGGAAGGCGCCCACTGGTCGCCCGGTACTGCATCCGGCCACGCCATGCGGCGACGAAGACCTGTTGGGTGACGTCCTCGGCCTCACTTGGGCTGCCAAGCGTCCGCAGCGCAACGGTATAGATGAGCGGTGACCAACGTCGAAACACTGCTTCCAGGCACTGCTCGTCGCCGGCCCCAAACCCCGCCGCCAGTTCCTCGTCGGTCAAATCTCGATAGTCAGACCGGCGGCTTGGGGGCGGCTCGGGTGCGATCGGTGCGCCGGTGACCACGCCAGAAACACTACCTTCGGCTAGCGCGGTAGCGAGCGGGTGCATGGATGAGGCTTCACTGCGGAGTGGCCGTGACCACGACGTTGTCGGTGTATCCACCGCGACGAGGAATGTAGGCCCCGCCGCAGCTGACAATGCGAAGCTTCGGTGAGCCGTTACGAGCGAAGATCTCGGACACCGGAAGCGCCTGCTTGCTGATCCTTCGGACAGACTCAACCTCGAAGTGAGACGAACCGGAGGCTGTACGGACGATGATCTGGTCACCACGGGACAACCGGTAGAGGTCGGCCAGGGGACCGATTCCATACTTACGGCTGTCGATGTGGCCGCCCAGCACGGCCGATCCATTGCGCGCTCCGGGTCGCGGACCGTAGGAGTACCAGCCGATCCGCGCCGGCCGATCGGGTAAGTCCATCAGGCCGGCCTCATCGACCTTGGTTGCGACGATGGGCATCTCCAGTTCAAGGCTCGGGATGATCAGCAACCGCGGCAGTCCAGGCTGATCGGACTCGCCGTGCTCAGGGGTTGCCGGATGCGCGGGCCACGTCGTGGCTGGGTGGTCCTTCGGCTTGGCCGAGCGACGGGCCGCAACGCTCTCTTGGGTGGTTGCGGTCGCCGCCGGGGAGGCAGCGGCAACGGTCACCGTAGACTCCGCAACTGCTCTCTGTGCGGTCTCGGGGTCGAGTCGCCAGATCGCACAGACGGCCAGAAGTGCGGAGACGACGAAGACGGCCGGCCAGAGCCGGCCGCCTCGTCGCCTTCCTCCCTGATTCACCGATCGATCGGTACGCGTCGCCGAGCCATCTGGACTCCCGACGCAACCGCGCCGAGCAGGCCGATGCCGAGGATAGCCAGCACTAGCGGGGAAACAGCCGCTTGGCCGCCCGTACCGCCAGGAACTCCTCCGGGGTTGCCATGCATGCCCTTGATGTTCTGGACCGCCAGCTTCAGGTTCTTGTCCTCGGCCGAACCCCACGCGTAGACGATGGTGGTCGTGCCCTCCGCCAAGTCGAGTGATGCCGGACCAAGCACGACGGTGTCGGTTCCGGCAAGAACCACGTCGGCCTTCAGAGTGCCGGCATCGACCTCGGCCGATTCTTGCTTGGGGTTGGTGAGGTCGGTGAACACCGGTTCGCCGCCCGCCCGGACATCGACCGCCGGTGCTGCCGCGGTATGCCGCACGATGATGCGTGCCTGTCCGGCCGGGATCGTCGACACATCATTGACGAACGGGGTGAGCGTCGGGTCGCCGTCAGCGGTTAAGTGAGCGACGACGGTGATGTTGGCGCCAGCAGGAACCTTGACGTTGTCGGCCTGAATCACCGCGTCGCCGTCCGCGCCGTCGCCGGCCTTGACCACCTTCAGGTCGTAGGTACCAGCGGGGAGCATCTGCGGATCGGTGAGCGTGCCCGGCTTGAAGTTCTTCAACAAAGCGTCGCCGTTGGCGTAGACATCCACTGTTGCGCCCGGTACCCCGTGCAGAATCGACACCTCGGCGGTGCTGGCGGCTTGCGCGGACCCTGCCACGGCGAGGATTCCCGTGCTGAGCAGCAGACCGCTGGCCAGAGCCAGTAATCGATGCGTTTTCATTACACCTCCTGATAGAGAACTGTGTGCTCTCTTTACGTTCGCTGGAGCTGGTACGGATGCACCGTGAACGTGCGAGTTTCAGACGCAAGCGGGGCGAAACTCGTGGCAAGTCGTGCGAAAATCTGCGAGTGACATTGCAGGTGAGCGTTATCGGCACGAACTATCTGGGTGCTACCCACGCTGCAGGCCTAGCGGAATTCGGCCATCAGGTAATCGGGGTTGACATCGATGTTGATCGCGTCAAGACCCTGAATGCTGGGCAGTCGCACATCTTCGAGGTTGGGCTCGAGCCGCTGCTGGAGAGGCACACGGCGTCCGGACGACTGCGGTTCACCACCGATTACACCGAGATTGCGGACTGGGCCGACGTACATTTCCTGGCACTGGGAACCCCATCCGGGTCTGGCGGCGCCGCTGATCTGAGCCAGTTGTATGCGGCTGTTGACACGCTGGCACCGTTGCTGACCAAGCCGACTCTGGTGGTTGGGAAATCGACGGTGCCAGTCGGTACGGCAATGGCGCTCGAGGAGCGACTGCGCAGTTCCGCACCAGCAGGTAACGCCATCGAGGTGGCCTGGAATCCGGAATTTCTGCGCGAGGCCTACGCCGTTGAAGGCACGCTGCGTCCTGACCGGCTCGTCTTCGGGACGCACTCCCGACACGCTCTGGAGCTGCTGGAAGAGATCTACGCGATTCCGATCACCGACAGTGTCCCCGTCATTCGATGTGATATCGCGACCAGCGAGTTGATCAAGGTTGCCGCAAACGCGTTCCTGGCGACCAAGATCAGCTTTATCAACGCCATGGCGCAAATGTGCCAGGCGGCAGGCGGCGATGTTGTCTTGCTGGCCGACGCCCTCGGACACGACGAGCGAATCGGGCGGGAGTTTCTCAACGCCGGGTTGGGTTTCGGCGGCGGCTGCCTGCCTAAGGACATTGCGGCCCTCGCCGTACGAGCCGAGGAGCTCGGCGTCGATGTGCTGAGCGACTTCATTCGCTCAGTGGAGGCGATCAACGCCGGCCAGCGGACGGAACTCGCAGAGCTGGCAATCGATCAGGCTGGTGGCAGCGTGGCCGGCAAGCGCATCGCCGTACTGGGGGCGGCGTTCAAGCCTGGTACGGACGACACCCGCAACTCCCCCGCGCTGACCGTCGCAGATCAGTTGCACGCGGCAGGCGCGGACGTACGCATCTATGACCCGCAGGCGAGACTCGCTCCGCGCGAGGGCTTCACTCAGGTAGCCAGCGTCGAGCAGGCGATGCTCGGCGCTGAGGTGGTGCTGCACCTGACCGAGTGGCCCGAATTCCGTCAGCTCGACCCAGAACGCCTTGGTGCTCTGGTCCGATCCAAGGTGATCATCGACGGCCGCCTCAAGCTGCATGCCCCCAGCTGGCGCAACGCTGGCTGGAAGCTCGTCCAGATCGGGCGCGCCACCACCCTCTGAGCGCCGACTTGTCAGCGTCGGTGGCTGCTCTGGCGACCACCGACGCTGACAACTCGTGGTACACCAATCGCAAGCAGGTCCGCGACCACCAGAGCTGGCTCTGCACGCAGCTCTATGGCTGTGGCTCGAAGCATCTGCGCGCCCCGAACGACAAGGCCACGCTCCCGACGCATGTCAGCCTGCCAGCTCCGTACATCGAGATGGTGGGCGCCATCAACCTCCAGGACCACACGCCGCCCATCATTGAGCGTCCACTCGGCGTCGGCGTAGCGCACCCGTCCATGCGAATCCAAGCGCTTCGCCTGCCGATCCGGCTCCTGAATGCCAAAGCGGCGGCAGATTCGAATGAGATCGACTTCACTCAAGGCGTGTGAGCCACCGCGAATGTCACGGAGTACTTCCCGTAGGTGGGCCTTATGTCGTACGCGTCCGACGTGCTGCAGAGCATGGTCAAGCTCGTCTGCCGTGCATAACCGTTGCTGAACCACGGCGGCAACGAGCGAGCAGGCAAACCGCGACCATGGCTGCCATGCTGCTGCATCGATCGCCGACCGGGCGATGTCAGTGCAAGGAAGTCCAGCGAGCTCGACATGATACTCAGGTCGTACGCGTCGTGACTCATGTATCCGCACCCCCGGGAAGGGATGGCAGCGTGCACCATGCGGGATGATGAGGTGGATATCATCAGCCTCATTCGCGAATGACTGGAAGCCCGCAAGCTCGAGGGAAGTATGACTGGCGAGTGCAGCTGGATGCCCGACATCTAGAAGTGCGATGAGCATCATCTGTGGACGGGTAGGAGGACTGTTCTGCATCAGCAGGACGTGGTCGCCCCACTGACTCCAGCGAGATGCTCTGAGTTGATTTCGTGCAAAAGAGCGGGTCAAACCACGTTGCTCGGCCTGATCACGTCTGATGACACCAGCTCGCAACGCTGTTCGACCGACGACGGACTCCGGACCGTACGGCGAGCAGATCACATCCGGAGTCTGTGGATGCACTTGCCGATCGGTCGGGACGACCCGAATCTGTTGACGCAAAACTGGCAGGCACCACAACTGTGGACAAACACACCGACTTGTCAGCGCGAGTGGTCGCTATAGCGACCACCGACGCTGACAAGTCGGTGTTAGGAGAGCCGGGCGGAAAGGTTGCTGTCTAGCGTGGCAAGGAACTCCTCGGTGGTCTGCCATGGCTGGTCGGGACCTACGAGCATGGCGAGATCCTTGGTCATCGCGCCATCCTCCACCGATTTCACAACCACGTCTTCCAACGACTCAGCGAAGCCAATCACCTCCGGTGTGTTGTCGAGCTTGCCCCGGTGCTTGAGGCCGCCGGTCCAGGCGTAGATGGAAGCGATCGGGTTGGTTGAGGTTGGCTTCCCCTGCTGATACTGCCGGTAGTGCCGGGTCACCGTGCCGTGGGCGGCCTCGGCTTCGACCGTCTTGCCGTCCGGCGTCATGAGAACGCTCGTCATCAGTCCGAGTGAGCCGAAGCCCTGGGCGACGGTGTCGGACTGCACGTCGCCGTCGTAGTTCTTGCAGGCCCAGAGGTACCCCCCGCCCCACTTGAGCGAAGCCGCGACCATGTCATCGATCAACCGGTGTTCATAAGTCAGGCCGGCGGCCTTGAAATCGGCCGCGTATTCGTTCTCGAAGACCTCGGCGAAGATGTCCTTGAAAGCTCCGTCGTACGCCTTCAAGATCGTGTTCTTGGTCGACAGATACACCGGGTAACCGCGCTCCAGTCCATACGCGAAGGACGCTCGCGCGAAATCGGCGATCGAGGCATTGAAGTTGTACATGCCCATTGCCACCCCACCGTCGGCCGGGAATTTCGCGACAACGTGCTGGATCGGCTCGCCGCCATCTTCAGGCGTGAAGGTGATCGTGAGCTGGCCGGCACCTGGCACCTTGAAGTTGGTCGCCTTGTACTGGTCACCGTGCGCGTGACGGCCGATCACGATCGGCTTGGTCCAGTTGGGCACTAGTCGCGGAATGTTGGAAATGATGATCGGCTCCCGGAAGACCACGCCACCCAGGATGTTGCGAATGGTTCCGTTCGGCGAAACCCACATCTGCTTGAGGTTGAACTCCTGCACCCGCGCCTCATCCGGCGTAATGGTGGCGCACTTGACGCCCACGCCGTGCTTCTTGATCGCGTTCGCCGCGTCGACGGTGACCTGATCCTCGGTAGCGTCGCGATGGGTAATGCCGAGGTCGTAGTACTCCAGGTTCACATCGAGATAGGGGTGGATCAACCGGTCCTTGATGAACTGCCAGATGATCCGTGTCATCTCGTCGCCGTCGATCTCGACGACCGGGCCATCGACCTTGATCTTCGCCATGGCGCCAACCTACCGAACCACCCCGCTGTCGTTCGACCGGCGCCGTCCTGAGCCTGTCGAAGGGGTCAAGCGGCATCCGGCGGCCGGTACACCAGGTCGACCCGGTCCTGAGGTCGCTGCGCCGCTTCGTACGCGTCCTCACTCGGCATCCAGTCGTTCAGCCACCGGTCCATCCGCTCCGGGCCGTCTCGCTCCATGGCTCGCGCCAGCCGTACCGCGTATGGCACCTCGACCCAGATGGTGAAGTCCCATGGAACACCCAGCCGTTCGTCGGTTGCGGATACGCCTTCGACAACGACCGGCACGCCGAGCGGGATGGTGTGCCACTCCGCGCCGACGTTGCGGTCGAAGTCCCAACGCTGATACCGACTCGGTCGCCCGGCGAGCAGCGGCTGCAGCACTTGGCGTACGAACCGGTCTCGCTCCCAGCCCTGCATATCTGGCCGGGCAAAGTCATCGATGTGCACCACCACCGACCCAGGCAGCGCTGCCGCGATCCAGGCCGCGAGCGTCGTCTTGCCGGTCGCACCCTTGCCGTCGACCCCGACCCAGCGGGTGCCATCTTTGCCATCGAGAGCAGCGACGACCGCGGCGACCGGATCGACCGCAGAGTTGGGATCCATCGCCAGACCTCACCGTGCCAGGAATGCTCGACCTTGCTAGCGTCACCCTACGAACCCCACCTGCCCAGCTGTTCGAGGGAGTCTCCGTGAGCACACCCGTGAAGGTTGCCGTCACCGGCGCTGCCGGCCAAATTGGCTACAGCCTGCTGTTCCGGATCGGCAGTGGTTCGATGCTGGGTCCCGATCAGCCGGTCGAGTTGCGGCTGCTCGAAATCACTCCAGCCCTCAAGGCGCTGGAGGGTGTGGTGATGGAGCTTGACGACAGTGCCTTTCCGTTGTTGAGCAAGGTCGAGATTGGAGACGACCCCAAGGTCATCTTCGATGGAGTCAGCGTGGCTTGCCTGGTCGGCGCGCGACCCCGCACCAAAGGCATGGAGCGCGGTGACCTGCTGGAGGCCAACGGGGCAATCTTCAAGCCGCAGGGTCAGGCCCTGAATGATCACGCGGCCGATGATGTCAAGGTCCTGGTCACCGGCAACCCCGCGAACACCAATGCACTGATCGCCATGCGCAATGCGCCGGACATCCCCGCAGAACGGTTCAACGCGTTGACCCGGCTTGACCACAACCGAGCGAAGGCTCAGCTTGCGGCGAAGACCGGTGCGAGCGTGAACGACGTTACCCATATGACGGTTTGGGGCAATCACTCTGCGACTCAGTACCCGGATCTGTTCAATGCACTGGTTCGCGGGCAGAATGCCGCCGAGCTGATCGACGATCAGGAATGGCTGGAGTCCACCTTCCTGCCCACCGTCCAGCAGCGAGGGACGGCCATCATCGAAGCCCGGGGGGCCAGTTCGGCCGCAAGCGCAGCCAACGCGACTGTGGAGCACATGCGGGACTGGGTTCTCGGGACGCCCGAGGGCGATTGGGTGTCGATGTCGGTACCCTCCGATGGCTCGTACGGCGTGCCGGAGGGCCTGATTTCCTCATTCGCGTGCACGGTTTCGGGTGCCGCATACCAGATCGTGCCGGACCTGGAAGTCAACGACTTCTCCCGCGGCAAGATCGATGCCACTGTGGCCGAACTCATTGAGGAGCGCGAGGCGGTCCAGGCGCTCGGCCTGATCGACTAGCGATGTTCGCGCCGCCTATAAATCGTGCGTCACACTTGTTCCCATGAGTGAAAGCCAGCCACCGAACCCGTTCAGTCGTGAGGCGTCAGGATCCCCAGACGGGCTCGATACCAATCCGAACCCTGGTTCGGCAACGCCACCGCCCTACCAGCCGACCGGTGGCGAATCGCCCGCTCAATACCCGGGTGACTGGCCTTCTTATCCCGCGAGCGACCCTTATGGCAGGCCGCTGCCCGACCCGTACGCCGTGCCCGGCGAGTCCTACAGCAACCCAAGCGCCAACTCGAGGTACGCGGGACCAGAAGCCGGCTTCGCGCCGCAGCCGACCCCACCGTACGGTGATTATGGACACAGTTACGGGCAGCCAGCCGGTTATGACAACACTCTCTACGAGGCCAACCCGTACCAGCCAGCCTTTGGCGCGGTGACCCCGTACGGCTCGGTGCCGGAGGTAACGCCGACTGAGCAGCACCCACAAGCAGCGCTGGCGCTGATCCTTGGCATCCTTGGCACCGTCTTGGGAATGACCTGCGTTGTCGGCGGGCTGGTGGGGATCGGTGGCATCGTCGTCGGGCGGCGGGTTCGCAACGAGATCGACGCGCAACCTGGACGCTATACAGGCCGCTCGCAGGCCGTCGGCGGTATCGTCACCGGCATTATCGGAGTGTCGATCTTCACTCTTGTGACGGTACTGATCGTCCTCTTGGTCATCGCCGGTATTGCGAGCGCCGACCTCTAGCGTCTAAAGAAATGTGACCCCTCTCAACCGCCCGTCTGCGCTGTCCGGACCACTTAAGGAACAATGTTCACCATGACCAACCCGTACGAAGAAAATCCCCAGACTCAGCCGAGCCAGCAAGCGCCATACTCTCAGCCCGGGCAGTACCCCCAGACTGGCGATCAGCCCGGGCAGTACCCCCAGACTGGCGAGCAGCCTGGTCAGTACGCCCAAGGTGGCGGGCAGCCCGCACCATACGGCCAGCAGTCACCTATGCCCTATGGCCAGCAGCCCTACGGTGCACCTCCGCAGGAGCACCCCCAGGGCACCATGATCTTGATCTTCGGGATACTCGGCATTTTCATCACCATCTTCGCGCCCATCGCCTGGTATTTGGGAAACAAGGCCAAGAAGGACGTTCAGATGTCGGGCGTCCAGTACTCCAATGAGCAGAACATCAGCATTGGCCGCATGCTGGGCAAGGTCTTCACGATCATCGCTATCGTGTCCATTGTCCTTGTGATCATCTTTTGGATTGTGATCGCCGTAGTCGCATCAACTCAGGGAGCCTAAAGGAGCTCTTCGAGCTGCTCCCGGCTGTGATGTGAGCTGTAAATACGCTCAACGGCCTTCAGGCACGACAATCGCGAGGGCGATGATTGCCACTCCTGTGACCGCGAGAACCGTGACATCGAAGGCTTTGGTACGCACCTGAAGCAGTCCAGCGTCCCGGCTCGGCAACGCGACCCGTTCCACAGCGCCGACTCCTAGGGAAGCGCCGATGATCAGGCAGCCCAAGCGCCAGGTGGACTCGCCGAGGAAGCTGACGATCAGACCAGCGAGTACACCGATCACCACGATCAACAGGGGCCACTGCCGAAGTGATCGGGTAGCAGCGCTTGCCTCAGGCCGCGGCACGAGCCACCAGATGTTCGGCACGTTCTACAACGTTGCTGAGCAGCATGGCTCGAGTCATCGGCCCGATACCGCCCGGTATCGGCGCGACCCAGCTCGCGACCTCCCGTACGCTGGGATCAAGATCACCAACCAGCCCTGTTTCGGTACGGGTAATGCCGACGTCGACGCAGACCGCACCCGGTTTGATCATGTCAGCAATGACGAGGCCGGTCCGTCCCGCCGCCGCGATCACAATGTCGGCCTGCTGAGTGTGCTGGGACAAATCCACCGTCCCGGTGTGACACAGGGTGACCGTCGCGTTCTCGCTCTTGCGGGTCAAGAGCAGTCCGAGCGGTCGGCCGACCGTGGTGCCCCGCCCGATCACGCAAACCTCTGCACCGTTGAGCGCAATGCCATTACGCCGGAGCAGTTCGACGATGCCCCGCGGGGTACACGGCAAGGGCCCCGATTCACCCAACACCAGCTTGCCGAGATTGACCGGATGCAAGCCGTCCACATCCTTGTCGGGATCGACCAGAGCGAGTGCTGTGTAGGCATCGAGGTGACTCGGGAGTGGGATTTGGATCAGATAGCCAGTACAGGCGGGGTCGGCGTTCAGTTCCTCGATCACCGATGCCAACTGATCCTGGCTCGCAGAGGCCGGCAGTTCCACCTGGATGGACGCGATACCGACTTGAGCACAGTCCCGGTGCTTGCCACGCACGTACGCGTGGCTACCGGGATCGTCACCGACCAGCACCGTTCCCAGACCCGGAACAATTCCGCGCTCGGCGAGTGTTGACACCCGATCCGTCAGTTCAGCCTTGATGGTCGCGGCCAAAGCCTTGCCGTCAAGAATCCGCGCCGTCATGTGCCCGCCTCAGTTGCTCAGAGTCAGTGGAAGAAGTGTCGCGCACCGGTGAGATACATGGTTGCGCCGGCCGCCTCGACCGCTTTGATCACTTCCTCGTCGCGCACCGAGCCGCCAGGCTGGACGATAGCCGATACCCCCGCCGCGAGCAGGATCTCCGGTCCGTCCGCAAAAGGGAAAAAGGCGTCGGAGGCGGCGACGGAACCCGCGGCGCGGTCACCCGCCCTCTGCACCGCCAGCCGGCAGGAGTCAACGCGGTTGACCTGTCCCATGCCAACGCCTACTGAAGCCCGGTCCCGCGCGAGCAGGATGGCGTTCGACTTCACCGAACGCGCCGCCTTCCAGGCGAACTCGAGATCCGCCAAAGTGTCGTCTGAGACCGGCTGACCGGCAGCCAGCTGCCAGTTGGCGGCCCGGTCGTGAGCGGAGTCGACGTTGTCGGAGAGTTGGACCAGGAGCCCACCGTCAATGCGCCTGCTCTCGGCACCGCCGCGCGCGGGCGGCTCGACGACGAGGATCCGGAGATTCTTCTTGGCAGCAAGCACATCAACGGCGCCGTCGTCGTACTCGGGCGCGATGATCACCTCGGTGAAGATCTCCGCGACTTGCCGCGCCATCTCCACACTGACCGGCCGATTTGCCGCAATCACCCCTCCGAACGCAGAAGTCGGATCGCAGGCGTGCGCCTTTCGATGGGCCTCTGCGATGTCTGTCCCAACTGCGATGCCGCACGGGTTCGCATGTTTGATGATCGCTACCGCGGGAGTATCGAAGTCGGCTGCGGACCGGCGGGCGGCGTCGGCATCGACGTAGTTGTTATACGACATTTCCTTACCGTGCAGTTGTTGCGCACCGGCCAGGCCGCGCGTCGTACCGCTGGTGCGATACAGGGCTGCCGGCTGATGTGGGTTCTCGCCGTACCGCAGTCCGGCGACCTTCTCCCAGGTACCGCCGATCCACCGCGGGAAGCCGGTGCCGTCACTCAGGTCAGTGACCACGTTGCCCATCCAGCTCGCCACCGCCACGTCATAGGTGGCGGTATGCACGAAAGCGGCTGCTGCCAGCGCTTGCCGCTCCGACAGTGTGAAGCCGCCGGCGGCCACAGCCGTCAGAAGCTGCGGATATTGCTCCGGGGAGGTGATCACAGCCACCGAGGCATGATTCTTGGCCGAGCTGCGGACCATCGCGGGGCCGCCGATATCGATTTGGGAGATGCAGGCCTCGGGAGCCGCACCGGAGGCCACCGTCGCGGTGAACGGATACAGATTGCTGATCAACAGATCGAACGGCTCGACACCAAGCTCGGCAATCTGGGTGCGATGTGACTCCAGCCGCAGGTCGGCGAGCAAACCAGCATGGACCATCGGATGCAAGGTCTTGACCCGACCGTCCAGGCATTCCGGAAATCCGGTGATCTTCTCGATCGGAGTGACCGGTAGACCTGCCTCGGCGATCGTCTCGGCCGTCGAGCCGGTGGAGACGATTTCTGCTCCAGCCTCGACCAAAGCATCTGCCACCAGCAGCAGGTCGGTCTTGTCATAGACCGAGACCAAGGCGCGCTTGATCGGCCGTCGGCCCCCATCATCGGCATTGACTACATCGGTCATGTCCAGAGCACCTTCCTGTCCGCGACTCGCCAACTCCGGGTGACGAGTTGATGGGTAATCGTGACGAGTAGCTCGCGTTCGGCGATCTTGATCCGTTCGTGCAAGGTCTCCACGGTGTCATCTTCGGCGACCGGCACCGCCCGCTGATCAAGGATCACGCCGCTGTCTATCCCTGAGTCCACCAGGAACACCGTGGCGCCAGTGATCTTGACGCCGTACGCCAAGGCGTCCCGGGGACCATGGGTTCCAGGAAATGAGGGCAGCAACGTCGGGTGGGTGTTGATCATGCGGCCCTCAAAGCAGGCCAGAAACTCAGGTCCCACGAGCTTCATGAAGCCGGCGCTGATCACCAGATCCGGCTGGTACGCCGCTATGTCAGCAGTCAGCGATCGGTCCCAGTCCGCTCTGGTGGCGTGATCATGCAGTGACTCAACGAAGGTTGGAATGTTGGCACGCGCCGCCCGCTCCAACCCTTGGATGCCTCGACGATCCGAGCCGACGGCGACAATCTCCGCGCCGTACGCCGGGTCGGAGCACGCATCGATCAATGCCTGCAGCAGGGTCCCGGTACCCGAGACCAGCACGACGAGCCGGGCTGCCCGGCCTAGGTGCGTAGCATCGAGAGGCTCGGGCACGACGCACAGCCTAATGCCCTGGGCACTAGCGACCGGCGCGCGCGACCAATCCCAACGCCAGCCCGGTGATCAGGCCCGACAACCCCATCGTGGTACCGGCCATGACCAGCAACGGGAATAGGCGTGGCCCTAAGTCGGCGAGCCGAAGTGTCCCGAGGTCACCGCTAGCCGCCCAAGCCAGGCCAGCGAACACCGCACCGGCGAGCAAGCCGCAGGCTCCTCCTGCCAGGCTGGCCTGGTCGAACCGGGGAACCGGCCGGGAACCGAGTAACACACAGCACGCGATTGCCCCAGCGACCGCGCCAGCAGTAAGCCACCAGAGCTGCGTCAGGTCGCCGGGGCCGGGGGATGGCAGCGCGCCCAGCAGCGGGATGCCGGGGACCATTCCCAGCTGAGTAGCCGCCGGGGCAACGACCGAGCCAGCGCCAACGGAAAAGCCGGAGCCGAGCGCGTACGAGGCGGACCAGATGATGGCATTCGGCGCGAAGGCTAGCTGCAGGAGCACTAACGCGATGCCTCCAGCAACGCCTGGTTGCAGCGCCTGATGCAACGCTTCCACCTGCTTGAGATGCATCCAGAGACTGGTGACCAACACCGCCGCGCCCGCCACCAGCATGACCAGCTGGGCGACCAACACGGCACAGATGATCGTCCGGGACCGGCCGGGCGCCGCTACCTGCCTGAGACGAAGTGCTCGGCTGCTGCCCCACCAGGCCGCCACCAGAAGTACAGCGATTACAGCGGCCCAGCGCGCTGGGGCATGCCACGGCTCGCCCCAGAGCATGGCCACCACCAGCACGGATAGCAGGTACGTGGCGACCGTAACGACGCTGATCATCCCCGTACCAGTCCGCTGGTCGGCGCGAACCTTTCGAGCGCTCGCCGCAGCGAACCGTGAGATCATGAACGCGATCACTGCAGTCGCACCCCAGGGCACCAGGGTGATCGGGATATCGCCAACCCGTACGCCGACGCCATTACTCAGCAGCCAGAGCAGGGTGCCGATCCGCAGCGCGTCACCCAGCTCCCCGGGCTCGGCTGCAAGCCAGCCAAGAACGGTCACACCAGCGCAGAAAATCCAGGTCGCCAGAGCTGTCACCGCACCACCCACGATGGCCATGACTGGCCAGCTGATCGGCGGTGGCGCCAACTGCCCCCGGGTTCCCTGCACCCTCCTCTTGCGCGCCGGAGTGGCGTGCAGGGTGAGCCCCGCACCGGCTCGTCGGGAGGAAAGCAGTGAAGCCATAGCGCCTCCATGCTCGCCCAGCCCGCGACCGCGGCTGTGCGAGACACGCCAGCCCAGGTAAAGTCTCGGATGGTCGTCGTTCGATCGATCCGAGCGGCAGCCTAAGGAAGCCTGCGATGGCACTCCGAAACTCGGGGGGAGCAGTTTCAGCATGGTCGACCAGAAGTCCACGACCTACCGGCCCCGGCGGGCCTTTATCGAACCTGATACCGAGCCTGCCAAGCCGATACAGCCGGCAGGTCCGGATCACGCCAATGGGAAGTCGATCCCGCCACCAGTCGTCGATGAGGATCATCTGAAGCCTCTGTACCGAGACGAGACGCGGACCAATGGTTGGTATTCGCCGGCCGCGCGCGCCGCGGCCGCTCCCGAGGCAGATCCACCGGCTGATGAGAGCGTGCCACCCACCACCACCTACGCACCGCAGCGCACGCGCGGGCGCGATGAGGAGGAAACGACCGCAATCCTCCCGCGCACTCGGCAGGGTCAGCATCGTAGCCACACTCCTCTCGACGCGATCCACGACTACGACGAGGACGAGCGAAGGCCGCTGGGCCGGCGCACCAAACTGGCCCTGCTGATTGGCGGAGTCGCCGTGGTGGTCGTCATCGGCCTCCTTGTCGGGTATGCGGTACTCAGCGCGGCCAGCCAGCGTCAGAGCCAACCGGGGGCCGGAGGCTCGCCGGGCGCCAGCGTCACTTCCGACAACGCCAGCCAGCCGCCGGATCAGACCGGAACGGCATCGTTGAGCGACGCCTCCATGCTCAACCCGGACCAGGCCGAGAATCTCGACAGCAAGCGCACCTGGAAAGTTGAATTGACCCAGCGCGACCCGTCGGAGGATGCGCCGACCGCGGCCTGCTTCGGTGGCGAGCCACTGGACGGTCAGCCAACCCCGCAACAAAAGATCCTGCGCACGCTGACCAGTAGCGGCAAGAACCCCCCCAGTGCGCTGCATGAGGCCACGGCATACAGCTCGCCTGAGGAAGCCGCGCAGGCGTACGCGATCGCTTCCAGGACCCTTGGCGGCTGCGCAGTCACCGGCTCCTACATCGAATCCGGCCGCATCGTCAGCGGGGTTGGCAACGAGTCAGACGGCGTCGTGGTCAAAGTGGTCGATGGCAATAAGAGCTCGGCCCACAGTATTGTCCTCAACCGCACCGGCCGTGTCATGAACGTAGTCGACGCCGTCCAGCCGTCGCAGGCGCTCGCCATCACCGCCGTCGCCAAGGCGCTGCAACAGGTCAACACCGTCCAGTGCGGCCCGGCCGGCGGAGAGTGCGGAGGTACCCTCTCCGTCAAGGACGGGCCGCCGCCGATCGGTGGGGATGAGGCAGGGTACTTGGCCACCGGAGACCTTCCTCCTGCTGGGCCCAAGGTCGCTCCGTGGGTGGCTACCAAACGCGAGCTGAAAGAGAAGTTCGACGGGTCGCAGTGCGAGAACGTGAATTGGAAAACCGTCCCGGCCGAGTCGAAGGACGCAAGGACCTACCTGATCCAGGACACTGGGACGAACTTCTTCGGCCTGGACGAGATCGTGCTGACCACCAAGGACGCCAAGGCGGCCAGTAAGCAGGTGGACAAGATCAAGTCCAAGCTGGCCAGCTGCAAGGACCGTCAGCCGACCGCAACCGTCTCTAAACCCGCGAAAGTCACCGGCATTGGCGCCGAGAACACCAAGGTCGCAGGCTGGACGGCGGTCGTGTCGCAGAAGTCGATCGATGGCACCCACAAGTATCGGGTCGGGATCGTTGCCGCGGGACCCAAGGTGATTTACACCTTCCTGAACCCCAAAGAGGATTACGACTTCAGCCGTGGTCAATGGGACATGGTCGCCGTCCGCGCTGGCCAGCGCGCCACCCAGATCAACAACTGAGAAAGTCGGTTCCAGGGCCGGCCGCTCAGAGGTTCGTCATGATCTCGCGCATCAGAGACGCGGTCTCGCTCGGCGTCTTACCGACCTTGACTCCGGCAGCCTCCAACGCCTCCTTCTTGGCCGCAGCAGTCCCAGACGAGCCAGACACGATTGCGCCGGCGTGCCCCATGGTCTTGCCTTCGGGCGCAGTGAAGCCGGCGACGTAGCCGACCACCGGCTTGGTGACATGGGCAGAAATGTAATCTGCTGCCCGCTCCTCAGCGTCGCCGCCAATCTCTCCGATCATCACCATGGCGTCGGTGTCGGGATCTGCCTCGAACGCCTGGAGAGCATCGATATGTGTCGTGCCGATGATCGGGTCACCCCCAATGCCCACCGCTGAGGAGAAGCCGAAGTCGCGCAACTCGTACATCATTTGGTAGGTCAGGGTGCCGGACTTGGACACCAGCCCGATACGCCCGGCCTTGGTGATGTCGGCCGGAATGATCCCGGCGTTGGACTGCCCCGGTGAAATCAGTCCTGGGCAGTTGGGGCCGATCAGCCGCGTCGAACTGCTCTGGGAAAGTGCAAAGAACTCGGCCGTGTCCTTGACCGGAACGCCCTCGGTGATCACCACCGCCAGCGGGATGCCCGCTTCAATCGCCTCGACGACAGCTGACAAGGTGAACTTGGCTGGGACGAAGATCACGGTGACGTTGGCGTCCGTTGCGGCCATCGCTTCGCCGACGGAATTGAAGACCGGTACGCTGCCCCGTTCGAACTCGACAACCTGTCCGCCTTTGCGGGGTGTCACCCCGCCGACGATCTGGGTACCGGAGGTCAGCATTCGATGAGTGTGTTTGCGCCCTTCCGAGCCGGTCATGCCCTGGACGACGACCTTGGAGTCGGAGTTCAGAAAGATTGCCATTTTGTCGTCCGCCCTTCAGCTCGCAGCCAGCTCGGCGGCCCGGCGGGCCGCACCGTCCATCGTGTCCACCTGCTCCAGCCGCGGCAGTTTCGCGGCAGCCAGGATCTGACGACCCAGCTCGGCGTTGTTGCCGTCCAGGCGTACCACCAGTGGAACGTCGACATGCTCGTCGCGACTGGCCAATAACTCGAACGCATGCACGATCCCGTTGGCCACGGCATCGCAGGCGGTGATGCCGCCAAACACGTTCACGAAGACGCTTTTCACCTGCTCGTCGCCAATGATGATCTCCAGGCCGCTGGCCATGATCTCCGCGCTCGCGCCGCCACCGATGTCAAGGAAGTTCGCCGGCTTCGGTGATCCTGGGAACTCCTCGCCGGCGTACGCGACAACGTCGAGGGTGCTCATCACCAGCCCGGCCCCATTACCGATGATCCCCACAGAACCGTCGAGCTTGACATAGTTCAGGCCCTTGGCCTTCGCCGCCGCCTCGAGCGGGTTCTCGGCCGACTTGTCAGCTAGCGCCGCATGATCTGGATGGCGGAACTCGGCGTTCTCGTCGAGAGAGACCTTGGCGTCCAGCGCGATGATCTTGCCGTCACCTGTCTTGATCAGCGGGTTTACTTCGACCAGCGTCGCATCCTCTTTCTCATAGACGGTGCCGAGCAACTGGAGGACGCGCGCGATCTCTTCGGCGTCGGGGCCTGAAAAACCGGCGGCGGCGACGATCTCGTCGGCCTTGGTCTGGTCGATGCCGACTCGAGGGTCCACCGGGATGCGGGCCAAGGCGTCGGGCCGCTCGGCCGCAAGCGTCTCGATATCCATGCCGCCCTCCTTGGAGCACATGGCGAGATATCGGCGCTCTGCGCGGTCGAGCAACAAGGAGAAGTAGTACTCCTCGGCAATGTCGGCGCCCTCGGCGACCATCACGGTCTTGACGACATGTCCTTTGATGTCCAGACCGAGAATCTCAGCGGCCCGAGCCTCTGCCTCATCGGGACTCTTGGCGATTTTGACGCCACCTGCCTTGCCGCGGCCGCCCGTCTTAACCTGCGCCTTAATGACGACAACAGGGCTACCGATTGTGGTGGCGGCTTCCTTGGCCTCGGCCGGGGTGGTTGCCGTCATGCCGCGCAGCACCGGAACCCCGTAGCCCTCGAAGAGATCTCGCGCTTGGTACTCGTACAGATCCACACTTGCCTCCCGCTCGCCTGATGTGGGACAGACCAGATCCGTGGCGAAGGACCCGCTCCGGGTGCTCCGCCAGACAGACGATCCGAAGCCTATCCGTGACCAGCATGTTGCATGCGGAGAGGGCGAGTTGATCATCCTTACTCTCATCCCTCTCCAGCGAGGGCCAGCGGCCTGCGGCCCAGTCAGCCCAACTCGGCCAAGGCTGCGGTGGTGCCGTCAATTCTTTGCCCGCCAACTCGGCGGTATCCGGAGCCCCGAATTGAGCGTTCCAGCGATCGACTTCAGCTGCGGTCATGGTGAAGGTTTCGTGCGGGGTGTTCACCCAACGGTGTTGAATACGCTCCAACTGGCCGCGGATCCACAGGTTTGACTATTCCTCCGCAGCGCCCTCTTCGTGTAGCTCCCCGCTAAGGGGGGCCACCCGTCCATTCGACAGATCCCCGAAGGAGTTGAAAATGTTTTCTTTAGGCATGGTCGGAGCCGGCCAGTTCGCCGGCACGTTCGCCAAGCTTTTCAGGCTGCACCCGGCGGTAAGTGAGGTCCACGTGACCGATCTGCTGCCGAATCGGGCTGAGGAGCTGGCTGAGCGCGAGAACATTGGGCCGGCGGTCGGCAGCTTCGAGGAGATGCTCGGCTCCGACGTCGACTCCGTGGCGATCTTCACCCAGCGCTGGACGCACGGTCCGCTCGTCGTCGAGGCCTTGAAGGCTGGCAAGCACGTCTACTCCGCTGTGCCGATGGCTATAACCCTGCAGGAGGCCGAGCAGATCGTTGATTTGGTCCTCGAGACTGGCCTGACTTACATGATGGGTGAGACCAGTTACTACAACCCTGCGACGATCTACGCCCGGCATAAGCTTGCTGAAAACGCTTTCGGCCGCGTCTTCTACAGCGAAGGCGACTACGTGCATGACATGGACCTCGGATTCTACGCTGCCTATCAGTACAGCGGCGGCGAGAAGTGGAAGGCCACGGCCAGCTATCCGCCGATGCTCTACCCGACCCATTCCGTCGGCGGGGTCCTTGGTGCGCTGCCAGCCCATGCCGTCAGCGTCAGCGCGCTAGGGGTCGTCGACCACCGGGGCGATGGGGTCTTCGACCGCTCCGTCAGCCAGTTCGACAACGACTTCTCCAACGCGTCGGCGCTGTTTGAGTTGTCCGACGGTGGAATCATGCGGATCAACGAGATGCGCCGGGTTGGGTACCCGTCGCACATCCGAGAGTCCCGATTCCGGTTCTTCGGGACCGAGGCCAGCTTCGAGCAGTTGGCGACGGTCACGTACTGGCAGGACAAGCAGGGCGTCACCGAGATCTCGGACCAGATCGACTCGCGGCCCTCGATGTCGCCGGACGACCCGTCACTGGCCCACGTCGCCCCCGAGCTGCGCGACGCTTTTATCTCTGGCCATGCGGCCGTGCACGACGCCAGCCGCCTTCCCGACGCCTTCCGCGGGGTCCCCACCGGCCACGAGGGCAGCCATCATTTCTTGGTGGACGACTTCGCCCGCGCCGTCGAGACGGGCACCATGCCACCGGTCAACGCCTGGACGGCCGCCCGCTTCACCGTGCCCGGAATCATCGCCCACCAGTCCGCGCTGCAGGGCGGGGCACGGCTACACGTCCCCGACTTCGGCGACGCTCCCGCCCTCGTCCGCGCCTGAAGCTGACTCGATCCGCCAACTCCTGAACGAAGCCGCAGATGCCAGGCGCGCAGGAGCGCTAGGCTCGCCCTACCATGACCGATGGGCTTCGGCGGCGTACGCGGCACGCCGAACGGAGACCGTATCGGACGTAGCGAGGTACGCGGGGTCTTCACAGCCGTCGTCAGTTACGTTCCACCAAGGACCCCGACCCGTCGCGCCCGAAACGGAGGCCCGCGTCCGCGAGGCTATCGAACGGCCTGGCTACCGCCCAAACCTGAGCGCCAGAGCACTACGCAGCGGGGCTACCGACTTGATCGGCCTGGTGCTTCCGGACAGCAGCAACCCCTTGTTTGCCGAGCTTGTCCAAGCGGTGGAGCAAGTCGCGGCCCAGCGCGGCTATGCCTTGGTGATGGCCACCAGCAACTTCGACGGCAGTGTGGAGCGTCAGAACGTCGAGCGCCTGGCCAGCCGGCAAGTCCGTGGTCTCGTCGCCAGCGCCCTCAACGCCGGGACCTGGACCTCGGGGGCGGAGTTCCAACCGCCCTGCTCGACGCAGACTGGCCGGTGCCCGGGTTCCACACAATCGGGCCGGACTTTCACGACGGTGCCCGTTCCGTCGTCGAGCACCTTCTAACCATCCATGAGGCCCGCACCGTCGCACTAGTCACCGGCTACCTCGACTTCGTCGAGGTCAACAGCCGGGAGCGAGGCTGGCAGGAGGCACTCGCTCGACACGGCCTCCCGGAGGGCCCCATCCTCGAGGGCCCCTTCACCCGTGATGGCGACTGCTCACCATGCTCGGCGGGGTGCCGCGGACGTTGGTCCGGGACGGGGAGGCCGTGGTCGGTCGGTGACGGGCCTGGCAGCCGCTGCTCACCTAGGCCTGCCACGGGTTCCGGCGGCGTCTTGGTATCGAGGGTGATCATCGACGCTGACCGGCGGGCCCGACACGCGCTGCGGGCCGTCTGGGGCGAGTACGCCGAGCCGGGCCCGGTTCTGGGGCAAGGGCGGGCCGAGTCAGCAGGCGGGCGGGCAGCTGACTCCGGGCCGGGTACCGGACGGCGTCAGCGCGGCAACGCAACCTCGGCGTCGAACCAGGTGCGCTGGTCGGGCAGGCTTGGAGCCAGCCGTATCGTCTCGGCCAGGTCGGCCAGCGCGGGCTCGGCCCGCACCGGCTCAGGCGCCGGCTCCGGCCAGTCGCCGCGCGGCCAATAGGTCAGTACGCAGAGTGCCTTGGCGGAGAGGTTGACACAGATGCGCGGATCGCTACCGCCACTAATGCGCCCCTCGAACCCGTCGACCCGGAGCACCCGCCCGCGAAACCTGGTGGCGCCAAACTGGTCGAGCGGGGCGGCGACCACCAGGTTCACCTCCCCGGGCTCGATGTCGTCGCGGCCCAGGTGCAGCTCGGTGCTGCCCGTCAAGGGATACTCGGTGAGGCTGAGCACCCGGTAGCCCTGCGGGAGCGCGGCGAGCAGGTACGGAATCCGGGCTGGAGCGGGACGGAACCGCACCCGCTCGGCGGTCGTGACCAGCAGCGACTCGTCGGGGCGGGTGGTAGCGCAGCTGACCTGGGCCCAGGCTTGGTGGGCGTACTCCCAGGCGAGCAGGTAGTTGCCGCTGCGATCCTGGCCGACGAAACCGTCCCGGCCGTGCACCCGAGCCCCACTCAGCCGGATCGTCTCGGTGTCGTCGAAGCTGCCGGCGGTGTGCACCGTAACAAAACAGCCATCGTGCTCCCGCCCGGGAGGCTGGAGCTGTGTGGTCTCGGTGGTCGTGGTCAGCGCCCGCGAGGTGACAATCCAGCCGCGAGGTAGTCGGACGACATGGCTGAACCGCCACACGCCCGCGGTCCGCACCTCGGCCGGCAGCCGCGGAAGCCAAAACGTCGGCACACTGACCGCGGCCCCGATGACGAGGACGATCACGGTACCGAGGGCAACGAGCCGCCGGCGCCGCGTACGGATCCGCCCACGGGCGGCGGCGAGACGGCGGTAGACCTGCTCGAAGTCGGTTGCCCCGGCCCGGAGGAGCGCCACCTCCTCGGCGCAAGGACCGGCTGCCGCCAGGTCGGCACTGACCTGGGCCGGCGGACGATCCAGGACGGACGCGATGGTCAGCGGCGTCATCCCAACACCGTCGCGGAGGACGACGGCGGCCCGCGCCGGCGGGGAAAGCGCACCGAACTGACCGGCTGCGGCGACGCCGGTGGTCCGGCGCCGGTGGGTGGCCAGGAACCGGCCCACGAGCAGCGCCAGCAGGTCGTCGTCCGCCGTCTCCGCGGCGGGCTGCCGGGACAGCCGTGGCGGCGTGCGGATGATCGTCTGGACCACCAGGTCGGCGGCCGCCTCGGCCGAGCCGGTCAGCGCCGTGGCCAAGCCGAGCAGGTCCGGGATCTGGTCACGCAGCCAGCCGGGAGTCTGCTGCACCCGCGCCGGCGCCGTCACCTGCCCAGACTACGCGGGGCCCGCCTCAGGCGAGAGCCGCGGAGACCACCTCGCGAGTCGCCGACTGCACCTCGGCCAGGTGGTCGGGACCGCCGGCCAGATCCAGCCGTTCGCTGCTCATCGCCGGACTGGCCGCCCCCGCGTCGACCAGACCAGGTTGCGTCGGGGCGTGCTCTCCGTGACCACGCACCCGGACATGCCGCACGTCCGGCTCAGTAGGCTCAACTACTGCCACCTAACACAGCCTACGCCGTATAGAACACCCGTTCGATTTAGATCGGGCCCGGCGACCCACGCAAGGCAACTCAATCTTCGCCATGAGCCACTCCCCCGCGCTAAGGGCAGGTCTAACGCGGGTCAGCGGCTGGCGAGCTCGCGGAACCGGTCAATAGCCCTGCCGCGGACCGCGCTGCCGTGACCGAATACGGCCACCTCAAACTCCAGCGCTACGAGACGGGCAACGCTGGCCTCGCGGCAGCCACATCGTCAGTCAGCATCCGCGGCGTTCGCCGAACCTTGCCCCCCGCCGCCGGAGGCGGCGTCGCGGTCGCGCCGGCCGGCGGGGCATCCGTCGCAGATGGGTGGCGGCGGTCGAGGTGGCGGTGTTGGAGGCGCGGCGGGCTCATCCGTCATGGGGGCCGCAGCGGATCGCGGTCGAGCTGGGGCAGGAGCACCCGCGATGGGCGCAGTCGGCGTTCGTTGGGCGGCGGCTCTGACGGGTGCTCGTGGGCAGTGGCCTCGACGGCGTGGACGGTGAGGTTGTTTTGAAGAGTCATTCTGTGTAGTGCACCCATCTCTTCTGGGCGAGCAGCTGCAGGCCGGTCACCGCCAACAAGATCAGGAACAGCACGATCGCCAGGGCGGCACGGCGCCCGAAGTTGAACTCCTGGAAGGCGATCTGGACGATGTCCTAGACGATCGTGCGGGCATAGGCCGGTGCGGTGGTGTCGTAGAAGAAGTAGATGTAACCCTGGAGCTGAGCAACCCAACCCGTTCTTCGCCGACTACACGCTGCAGGTCCTAGCCGAGGCCGCGTCCCGTGGCTACGCGATCCTGATTGCGAACGCCCACGGTTACTCATTCATCAAGAGCCAGATCATCGATGATCTGATCAGCCCAGCTGAGCCTGGATGGCTTGCCGCAGTTGACCGGCGGCCGCGTGTGCCGCACGCGTCCGATCGACCGGCAGCGTGCAGAGAGGTCGGCCGTCACTGCCCAGGACCCGCAGCCGGAAGTCGACGTACCGGACCGCTGCGACCTCCCTCCAGGGGAAGACCTCGCGGCGGTTGCCGCGCGCGACGGTGAGCGCCGCCGGATCGACGTAGGCCACCCACCGCAACCGGTGGTGCTGCACCAGGGCCGCCAAGGCGACTCCCACAGCGATGCCGATCAGGATGACCCCGAGGGCCAAGAAGAACCAGGGGAGGCGGGCCAGAGCCCAGGCGAACAGCTGGCACGCGCCGGCGATGGCGGCCAGGGAGGCGATCAGGAGCTGGCGGGTGGGCGGCTCGATCGGCAACCGGAAGCGGGAGGCGGCACGGTCTGCCGGGACGGGGCTGGGCAACAGACCTCCTGGGGATGGAACGCGTTCATCGTGCCACGTCCGGCCCCAGAACGGCGTTCAGCGCCGGCGGAAGCTCCACCGGCGCTGAACAGCTGTCCCGCTGTCGCGGGTCCATGACGTCGCTACGTCTTCGATCCCGACAAGGCGATGCCTTCAACGATCTGCTTCTGGGCGATGATGAAGACGATCAGCATGGGCAGCGCGGCCATGGTGGTCGCCGCCATCAGGCTCGTCCAGTCCGAGGCGTAAGCACCCTTGAAGTAGTTCACGACCAGCGGGATGGTGAACTTCTCCTCGCTGTTGAGGAAGATCAACGGTCGGAAGAAGTCGTTCCACTGGCCGAGGAAGACGAAGATACCCAGCGCGGTCATCGGCGTCTTCAGCAGCGGCAGGATGATCGTGGTGAAGGTCCGGATGCGCCCGGCCCCGTCGATGGCCGCCGCCTCCTCCAGTTCCAACGGGATACCCCGGACGTACTGGCGCATCAGGAACACGCCGAACGCGTTGAACAAGCCCGCCGGCACGATCAGCGCCAGAAGGGTGTCGATCCACTGCAGCTGACCGAGGATGATGTAGAGCGGGATGATGGTCAGCTGGAACGGCACCATCATCGTGGCCAGGAAGATCCCGAACAGCACGTTGTTGCCGGGGAACCTGATCCGGGCGAACGCGTACGCCGCCATCGCGCAGGTCAGCAGCGTGATGATCGTGACCAAGGACGCGACGAGGAAGCTGTTGACGTAGGCGGTGGCGAAGGGTGCACCCTCCCACGCCGTGCGGAACCCTTCCACCGTCCAGTTGTTGGGCAGCATCATCGGCGGACGCATAAAGATCTCGTCCAGCGGTTTGAAGGCGGAGAACACCATCCACATGAACGGGATGAACATGAGGATGGAGAAGATGATCAGCAGGATGTGCACGGGGATCCGGCTGGGCCGGAAGCCGCCGACCATCCTCGTCGGTCCTCTTCCCGTATTCCTTGCTCTCGACCTCCTCGGCCGCGTGCATGCCGAACTCGGCTCTGGTGGTAGTCATTCTGTGTAGTGCACCCATCTCTTCTGCGCGAGCAGCTGGAGGCCGGTCACGATCAGCAGCACGATGAACAAATAGATCGCGATCGCCGAGGCGAATCCGAACCTGAACTCACGGAAAGCGATGTTGACGATCTCGTACACGATCGTGCGAGCGTTCGACGGGGCGGTGGTCTCGTAGAAGAAGAAGATGTAGTCGAAGACCTGGAACGACCCGATGATCGACGTGATCGACAAGAACAGGATCGTCGGCGACAGCAGCGGGATGGTGATCTTGCGCATCTTCTGCCACTCGTTGGCGCCGTCGATGTCGGCCGCCTCGTACAGCGCCTGCGGCACGTTCGCTATACCGGCCATGAACATCACGATCATGTAGCCCAGGGCCTGCCAGATCGACACAAACGCAATGGCCGGGATGGCAGTGGCCGGGTCCTGCAGCCAGTCCGGCGTCGGTAGCCCGATCCGGGCCAGGAAGGTGTTGAGCGGGCTGATTTCGGGGTTCAGTAACCACAGCCAGATGGCGGCGACGGCGATGCTCGACGTCACCTGCGGCGCGAAGAAGAACACCCGGTACACCGACTTGAGCCGGCCCGCCTTCTGGATCAGGAAGGCGAACAGGAAACCGAAGATCATCAGTCCGGGCAGCTGCAGCACCGTGAACCACGCCGTGTTGATCCACGACTGCCTTAGCTGCGGATCCTGCAGCACACCGATGAAGTTGTCGAACCCGACGAACGTGCGCGAGCCGAAACCGTCCCAGCTGGAGAAACCGAGGATGACCGCGAAGATCAGGGGACCGAGCATGAAAACCAGCAACCCGACCAGCTGCGGCGACAGAAAGGCCAGCGCCCACAGTGAGTCCTGGCGCCGTTTCTTTTTCATCCCCGGAGCGGCTCGCACCAGCTCCGACGCTGGAGCGGCTGCGCCGTCCGGGGTGGGTCTGCCCTCGACAGTGGTGGCCACGACTAGCCCTCCGTTGATGAAGGCGCAGATCTTGTCGGCGAAGGTCTTGGCGTCGGCGCCGGACTTGATCACCTTGTCGATCTCGGCGTTGATGTTGGCCGCGACCTCCGCCTTGCTCGCGATGGCCAGCGGGATGGCGTAACCGACCTTGGCCACCTCGTTCCAGTAGGAGGCGTGCTCCGGCAGGTTCCCCTCGGTCACGACGTCTTCGGCGCCGGGGATTGACGGCACGGCGTTGCCGCCACCGGCGAGTCGAGCCTTCTGACCCTCGACGCTCACGTACCGGGTGGTCCACCACAGCGCCGCGTCCGGATCCTTGGCCTTGGCGTTCACGCCCATGGCCGCGACCGGGATGTTGACCGGCGCGAATGGTCTTGCCGTCCTCGGAGGGATAGGGCGCGATGTCGTAGCCGAACTTCAGCTTCTTCAGGTTCGGCAAGATCCAGCGGCCCATCTGCCAGCTGGCCACCTGCTGGGCGTAGAACAGGGCGTCGATGCCCTGGCCCTTGGGCAGCGAGCCGCCGTAGGTCATGGTCTCGTCCTTGATGTGCTGGAACAGCCACTCCACGGTCTCCATGGACTTCGGGTCCTCGTTGAAGACAGCCTTGTTGGCCTGGTCGTCGATCGGTTTGCCCCCGAACGTGGTCATCCAGGAAAACCATACGGTCCCAGCTCGCCTTCGATCACCATGGCCACGCTTCCCGGTGGCCTTGATCTTGGTCAGGAAGTCGTCCAGGGCGTCACGGTTCCAGGTGCCGGCCTCGAACTGTTGAACCGGGCTCTGGGTAATGCCCGCCGCGGCGACCATGTCCTTGTTGAACCAGAAGACCAGCGGATTGCAGTCCACCGGCAGGCCGTAGACCCCCGCACCGGAGGTCGGCTTGCACCAGGGGAGGAGTCCTGGGTAGAAGTCCTCGATCTTGACCGGTGAGTCGGACTTGCTGGTGAACTCGGTCAGGTCGATGACGTTCTTGGACTCAATCAGCTTCGCCATGCCGTCGGTGCCGATGTAGAAGGCATCCGGCGCGCTGCCGCCGGCCAGCTGGGTCAGCAGCTTGGAGAGGTAGTCGCCGGTGAGGATCTGGAACGTGATCTTGGTCTCGTACTTCTCCTCGTAGGCCTTCGACACCTGCTTGAACCGCTCCGCCTCGCCCGGATTGGCCCACGCGCCCCAGGTGACGGCACCGCCGCGGCCACTGGCCGCGTCGCCCGTTTCGCCGCCAGTGCCAGCGCCTGGACCGCCCGAGGAACCGCCGCCGCAGCCGGACAGCGAGCCCGCACCGGCGACAGCAAGAGCCGCCAGCGCCGTCGTGCCGAGGAAGCCGCGACGTGAGATCACGCGGCCTAGTGCGTCCCTAACTTCAGCCATCCATTCCTCCTTGAATGTGTGCCACACTGGACTTACATCACCCCGCATACCAACGCATGCCGGCCTATCCTGCGGCAGCCCAAGTGGCTGGTTGAACGCACCCTTCTGCATGGCTGCGCTTGGCCGCGACGTTACGCGAGTAAAGTTCGGCATGGCAATACCCGGCAGCCATTTTGGCGGTGACTCGTTACACCGACCGAATTGCAGTGTGAATCGACTAGAGAGATGACTAGGCTGCCTTCCGCAGGACGGAAGTAGGAGAGTCCGAGCAGAGTCCGCGACGAGAAGGGGCTGTGGCTGGGGCCGGGGACCCGGGGGTGTGCAGGCCCTTCACCTCCTTCACACGCTGGCGTGACCTGAGCCATCGATGCGGCAACGACGAGCGAGGCGAGTCGACCTACGTTGGGGAGTGTGTGGCATGGCCGAAGCGCATGGGCGCCAGGTCCGACGACCGGTGACCCGGGCCGATGTGGCGCGCTACGCCGGCGTCAGCACCGCCGTGGTCAGCTACGTGATGAACGATGGTCCTAACCCGGTGGCAGCGGCCACAGCCGCGCGGGTCCGCCGGGCGATCGAGGTTCTCGGCTACCGCCCCAACCTGAGCGCCCGTGCGCTTCGCAGCGGGTCGACCCGGATGCTGGCGCTGGTGGTCTCCGACATCAGCAACCCGTTCTTCGCCGACTACGCCCTGCAGGTCCAGGCCGAGGCCGGCTCTCGCGGCTACGCGGTGCTGATGGCCAACGCGCATGGCGACCCGGCGATGGAAAGCCAGATCGTCGATGACCTCATCGACCGCCAGGCCGACGGCCTCATCCTGGCCAGCGTCGGCGTCAGTCCGGAACGGGCGAAGAGCATCCGCCAGTTCGGTCTCTCGACTGTCGTCATCGACGCCGCGACCCCGGTACCCGGGCTGGCGTCGATTGGCTGCGACGTGGCGGAGGGGTCACGCTCGGTGGTGGAGCACCTGGTGGCCGCCCACGGACACCAGCAGGTGGCCATGGTCATCGGTCAGGACGTGCCAGGCGCCGATCTGCGAGAGCAAGGCTGGCTCGCAGCGATCCGCGCAGCGGGGTTGCCGGATGGGCCAATCGCCCATCGGCCGTTCACCCGCGAGGGTGGATACGAGGCGGCGATGCACCTGCTCGCTGCTCGGAACCATCCGACGGCGATCTTCGCCAGCTCCGATCTGCAGGGCGTTGGCGTGCTCCGGGCCCTCCAGTCGTCGGGCCTGCGGGTGCCGCAGGATGTCGCCGTGGTCAGCTTCGACGGCACAATGGAGTCCGAGTTCACCTCACCGCCGTTGACCGTTGCCCGGCAGCCGGTGAGGGAGATGGCCATGTCCGCGGTCCGCACGGTCCTGTCGGCGACCACTCCAGGCGAGTCGCACCAGACGTTCCCGATGTCGTTGGTTATCCGCGAGTCCTGCGGTTGTCCCGCAGCCGATATTTCCGTCCGGGTCTGAAGCTGAGTTGCCGATGCCAGTCGTACAGAATTCAGCCAGCGTCTCACCGAACGCCTGCATCGTACTTCACGAGCGCGATCTCAGCCTGGTCCTCAACGTGACCAACGGCCAAATGCCGGCTGTCGTCCACTGGGGCGCACGAAATCGAGAATCACCCTCGCGGTGGATCGAACCCGTCCGGCACACGTCGCGGCCGCCGAGATCGTGCGAGTGATCGACGCCCAGCTGTCTGCCCGCTCATGATCGCAGTCAGCGGGTCTCACGACGGACCCCAGTGTCGGAGTATTACTGGCCTCCCCTCACTGTCACGGTTTTGAGGGGGCGAAGAGTCTCCAGTGCACCCGTCAGGCGCTGGACATCGACCAGCTGGCCATCGCAAGGCTCGCTCGAACCGCTCACAACCTAGGCACGATAAGGGGCGGGCAGCCGGACCGCGACGTCTCGCAGGCAAAATCGACCCGTGGCAACAATGTTTCTCATTGTGGGCCTGCCAGGTGCCGGAAAGACCACGGTGGCCAAGCGGCTCGCGGCTGACTACCATGCCCTGCGGCTCACGCCCGACGCCTGGATGATTCCGCTGTTCGGCGAGTCTGACGCCAGCGGGAAACGGGACGTGTTGGAGGGACGGCTGATCTGGCTGGCCCTCGAGGAGGCCTTGAAACTCAATACGAGCGTGGTCCTGGACTTTGGGTTCTGGGGCCGGGAAGAGCGGTCGTCGCTTCGCTGGTTGGCCGGCTCTGTTGGAGCGGCTTGCGAGGTGGTGTATGTACCGGTGGACCGGGCCACCCAGTTGGAGCGCATTCGGCACCGTTGGGTGCACGCCCCACACGAAACCTTCGCGATGACCGCAAGTGAAGTCGATCGCTGGAACGCTCAATTCGAGCCTCCGAACGCCGCTGAGTTGACGGGCCAAGAATTGACGACACCGCCGCCGCCTTGGCCGAGTTGGGCTGACTGGGCCGCAGACCGCTGGCCGTCGCTGGTTGGATGAGAGATAGAGGTCGGTGGTCCGTTGTACACCGGCTCCAACAGCTGGACGATATCTTCGACGCCGGCAAGTACGCCATGATCACCAACGGCTCTTAGATGACCAGCACCTTTCTTCGGCATGAAGGGCATTGAGGTCGGACTGGCGCCTACTTGGCCCAAGCGGCAAGCGGGCCAGCATGTACAACGGCTTGGCCGATTCCATCCGGGTCGGTGCGAAGAACAAGTCAGGCCACCCAAGTGGGTCGAGTTCCTCGGCTCGCCGGACTGCCAGAACATCGTCGGCGAACAGGCCGTCGTCTTCCCTGCCTCCCGGAAGGTACTGATAGGCCGAGGCTGCTTGGAAGGCCAAGGGAGTCCACACGAGCGCTTTCACGGTCCACGTGGATGAGAACCTTCTTGTTCCCGATCACCGACCACGCCTCCAGATCGAGGGCATCATGCAACCGGCCATGGACGAGGTCATGTTGGGGCAAGGCCCCTCCGGAATCGCTGACCGAGGCCAACAACCAGCTCAACCAACTGTTCGGATAGCTCTTCAGGGGGCGCCAGCTGGGGCTTTGCTCCCCGCTGGCGCCCTTCGGCTACTCACCGTTCGGCCGCCGCGCTCAGGTGCGCCGCGCCGCCCCCACATTTTCACGCACCCAGGAGACGATTTCGCTCATCGTCGCTCCGGGCGTAAAGACTTCCGCAACGCCCATCTCCGCTAAGGATTGCCGATCCGCGTCTGGGATGATGCCACCGCCGAAGACCACGATGTCGTCCGCGTTGGCCGCTTTCAGCAGTTCGACCACCTTGGCGAACAACGTCATGTGCGCGCCTGACAGGACCGAGAGCCCTATCGCGTCGGCATCTTCGGCAATCGCCGTGGCGACAATCTGCTCCGGCGTCTGGTGCAGCCCGGTGTAAATGACCTCCATGCCCGCGTCCCGCAGCGCCCGCGCCACCACCTTGGCGCCGCGATCGTGACCGTCAAGCCCCGGCTTCGCAACGACGATCCGCACTGGAGTCGAGGACGGAGACCCGACATCAGATTCCACAGCGCCAAACGTAGCTCAGCAGTAGCGTTCGCATGGTCCGAAACTGCGTTGGTTCAGCCAGTGCAGCGGTTGATTGCGGTGGGCTCACAGCCAATCGCAGCAGCGGACCGACGGCGGCGCCGGAAGCAGGAGAACGGCCTCGACGGTCCTGGTGACGACGTATCCGAGCGCGAAGGCCTCGTTGTGCTCCTTGAGGACCGGGAACATTACGGCCCGGATCAGGCGTATCGCCGCGGCCATGACGATCACCATGAGTGCGCCCAGTGCTATTCGGTTCTTGCGCCCGGAGAGGTCCGAGACGGACTGCGCCGCATCCGGCGGCCCGATGAGGACGATGCTCAGCACGCCTGCGAGGCAAGCGCAGAAGGCCCGCCACGGCTGGGCCGATGCCTTTCGAACCGGCCGAACCGGTGTTGGTTGGGATCTGGGCTGCCCGCACGAGCACCGTAACCGGACGCGACCGGGTACTGATTACCGGCGCCGGCCCGATCGGTCTCCTCGCAGGCCAGGTTTCGTGCGCGCTGGGCGCCGACACCCCGGTGATCACCGACGTCAGCGACTTCCGGCTCGCCCGGGCACGCGACCTCGGCTTGCGGACCGCACAGGCTGGAACTCCGCTCGAGGAGGAGTTTGACGTGCTCCTGGAAGCTCCGGCGCATCCGCCGCGCTCACCGGCGGGATGCGAGCGCTCGCCCCGGCTGCCCGGTCGCCTTGGTGGGGATGGGCGCCGACACCGTGACGTTGGATGTCGCTCTCGTACAGGGACGGGAGCTCTCCGTCACCGGTGTGTTCCGCTACGCCAACACCTATCCGCTGGCCCTCCAGCTGATCAGCAGCGGCGCGGTCAACGTCACCCACGTCATCACCCACCGCTTCACACTCGTAGACACCGAACGGGCCCTGACGATCAGCCAAATAGACCGCCGCTCCCTGTCCGCACCGAGCCATCGGACACATGCCCGCCGGCCTCGGTGTCGAGGATTCCGTGTCCAATGCCACAAGTCCACGATGCGACGCCCGTCCCACATCAGCCACCGGTCGCGGCAGCTGAGCTGGTATCGGCTGGACGGTCCGCCGGTGTCTCTGGTGAGCTGGGCGGGTGCGTGCGCAGCCGCGTAACACAGGCCAGCGTCGCCCAAGGCGTCGCCACCAACCATTCGTTTGCCGAAGCTCGTTTGGCATATGCAGGAAGGGGATCTGCCTTGATCGCCCGGGAAGGTTTGCCACCGAGGTCTCGACGGCCGCCGGAGTGCCTAGAGCACGACTACGGCTTGGTCGTGGGAGCGTTTCGTCCGCATCCCGGGGGTTTCGAGAGTGAATGTTGGGTTGCCGACCAGGAATGGGTTCGTCAAGGTATGGCGCAGCCGTCGGCGGCCCGCACGCCTGGACCTGCTCCATAATCTGTGCGCCGTTGGACTGCCGGTCCCTGCTCCGGTACGCACGGTTAGGGGTGAACTCCACGCGACATGGCAGGGCAGGCCGTACGCCGTATTCCCCTATGTGCACGGCCACGCTCAGCGTGATGACGAATGCCGACAGGCAGCGCAGGCGTTGAGATCTGTCCACGAACTGCACGCCGTCGACTCGCCGCGAACCACAATGGACGAGCCTGACATCTCCCGACTACGCGAGCATCTTAATCATCCGTGGCTTCGCGGTCGCAGCCACGAAGTCGCAGCCAGCATCTCCCGGCTAGACGCTACGACCAAGCGAGCACGTGCAAAGGCGGTACGGCACGTCCTGTGCCACCGCGATTTCGGCGGCGACAACCTCCTCCTGGCACACGGCCACGTCGTGGCCATTCTGGACTGGGAAACAGGCAGTCATGGCGCCGCGCGAACACGACCTTTTGGATCGCGGCAGAACTTGCCGACAGAGAGTCCTTCCTCACCGAGTACGGCGCACGTGACTAGACCTCGACCACGTTGAATACTCCCTACTCTCCCGTGCATTACGCGATATGGCCGCCCGCGTATTAACCGACACCGACGAGCCAGGCGTAGACAAGTGGGGATTCCAACGGCTCGGCAGACTCACCCGAGACCTCACCCTCTTCCGCCCGTTCTGTGCCTAACGTCTGCCGGGACGAGCTCACATCACGTTCGCTACGGATTCATAGTCTGGGCTCGGCAGAATCGAGGCCGGAGTCGGGCAAGATGTCGTCGTGACGTAGCGACCGTGCGCTGACGTCGTTAACAAATCGGCGCACGTCGTCGAACCGTCCGTGGTCTAAGTCCGATCCGCCGTGATACCACCAGTCTTGGGCCCAGTCGATCAGCGCGGACCATTCCGGGAAGCGGGACTTGCCGGCATTGGCGGCCGCCAGCTTGGACACCTGCCGTCCGGTCGCCAGCGTTTCCGCAGCGCGGCAGAGTGTGAGTACGGCGTAAGCCTGCCCGCCGGTCGCCTGCATGTCATGCACCCACTCTGGCCAAGCCCGGACATGTTGAATGACCACCTGGTGGATGAGTCGTCGGTCGATGGTAGGCAGCACAGCTGAGGGTGCGACGCCAGCGATGGGTTGATCGGCCTGAAGGGCAGCGGCCCAGTTGAGTACGTAGTGTCGAGACGCCTCGACCTCGTGGAGCGGTTCACCGGGACTAATGCGGATCATCCGATGTGGTTCATCCGTTCCCTGCACTACATCCTCCACTGCCTCGGCCGATACGTAGTCGACCTCGACATGACCGTTCCACTCTGGGAAGTCCGTGTCGAGCCGTGCGTGTACGTGGTTCAGTCTGGCCAGCGTGGCGGCCGTCGGATCGGTGGCCAGCACGGCGAGCACGTCAAGGTCGCTGCGGCCCGGGGTGAAGTCACCCAACGCCGACGACCCATGCAGAGCCAGGCTCAGAAGATCGTCGCCCAAGACCTCTGCAACCTCCGCAGCGAGGCGTGTAAGCACCACTGCTGGCTCTGCCATCCAGCGACTATAGAGCCCGTCCGCCGGGGCGTGAGCACCCGACTTGGAGGCCTTGCCGGTGCGCGCCGACCGTACCTGACGCGTACCGGTCCCGCTTCAGCTGGGCGCGTATCGCGGTTCATCCACTGGCCAACGAGCGCACCGTGAGCCTGGTGCGCTGCGAACCAGAGGCCGACGGCGCCAGCTCCGGGTCCAGCTACCATCGCGGCCGCATCGTCGACATCGGCGATGACCACGGTTCGACCGCTGCTCACGCAGTGTTCAGCCAGCAGGTCTGCGACCGTGTTCTTGCCGGCGGCGATAGGACCGGCAATGGTCACGAGGATCGGCATGCGCCGAACTCTGGTACATCCATTGCGCGGAGCCAAACCCAGCTCGCCCCTGTCAGACAGGGACCCGCCTGCGGACACCGCAAGGGGGCGCGAAGGCTAAACCGAGTTTGGCGGTCGTTGCGGGCGGCCGTGTCGGTGAGGAACGTTCATTGATCCGGGGATTGGCGTGGAGGCGCGGGACAATGAGCCATGACCCAGCCTCAGATGCTCTCCGACGCAATCGATCTGGCCGTGTCCACCGGCCTACTGCACGATGTTCCGAGCAACGGGCGGCTGGGCCATCGCGAGGTCGAGGTCGACGCACCGCTGGGAACGACGGTCACGGTTACCTGGCATGTCCCGCTGACCGGTGCCATCGGGTACTGGACCAGTCGAGTCGGCTTCGCCAAGTCGCTGCATAGCGACTGGTTTGCCCCAACCACCGCCAGCCTGACTGCCGAAGTGCCGGCAGGGTTGTTGTTCGACGCCCAAAGCCGGTGCACGCACGCGTTCGCCGTAACGGAGACGGTGACGGAGGTTACCTTCCGGCTCGCCGTGAGCGAGGAGGACAAGCGGATCAACGCCGACGTCACGTTCACGGTCGGGACCCAGCCGTGCCAGATTCGGCTGTACCCGCCAGGATTCCCCTACGAGGAGGTGCTAGCGGACATCGCCGCCTGGTGGTCCGAGCGCGACCCACCAGATGGGGCGGACTCACTCCCCAGGCACCTCCCGGCTGCCGCAACCCAACCGGTGTACTCCACCTGGTACAGCATGCACCAGCAGCTGAAGCAGCAGGAGCTCGACGCCGAGCTCACGTTGGCTGCCGATATGGGTATGCGCTCGGTGATCATTGACGACGGGTGGCAGACCATCGACAATCAACGCGGCTATGCCTTCACCGGAGACTGGGAAGTAGCAGGCAGCCGATTCCCCGACCTGTCGGCCCATGTGGATCGAACTCACAGACTCGGCATGGCAGAGCTGTTATGGATCTCGTTGCCATTCGTCGGCAGAGAATCCGCCGCTGCCCGTCAGCTCACGCACCTGCTCTTACCCGATGACGGGCGGATGGCGCGGCTTTGGGACGTCCGCCTGCCCGAAGCCAGATCCCACCTCGCTGCAATTTGCGGCCGGCTCGTCGCCGACCATCACCTCGACGGGCTGAAGATCGACTTCATCGACCAATGGAGTTCCTACCCCTCGACACCCACCCCTGCCGCCGCGGACACCTCCAGCTACACCGTGGGCGTCGACCGGCTGCTGGCCGCGATTGTGACCCAACTGCAAGCCGTAGGCGACAACCCGATGATCGAGTTCCGCCAGCCCTACAGCGGTCCGCGCATGATGCGGTACGGCAACATGTTCCGGGTCGCCGACTGCCCCGCAGACGGATTCCGGAACCGTGTATCGTCCCTCGATCTGCGCCATGTGATCAAAGAGCGTGCAGTGCACGCGGACATGGTCATGTGGACTGCCACCGATCCGGCCGAGGATGCTGCAGAACAGCTTCTCTGTACTGCGTTCTCAGTCCCACAGATCAGCATGTTGTTGTCTCAACTGCCGGATGATCACACGTCGATGCTGCGACATTATCTGGCATGGTGGGCCGCCAACCGTGACGTGCTTCTGTGGGGGCAGCTTTGGGCGCCGCGACCCGATCTCGGCTACCCCTTGGTCACCTCAGTCAAGGACCACCACTCGGTGAGCATCAGCTATGCCTCTGAGAGCGTGATCAACATCCGTCCCGGCCGCGCCACGATCGCCAACGCCACAGGAAGCGACACCGTGGTGGTGAATTTGACGTCTGCCGCCATGGTCGAGGCCGTTACCGACTGCTTCGGAGTTCCCACTGCAGACGGCCCCGGCGACCTACCGGCAGGCCTGCATCATTTTCCGCTACCCCGGGGCGGCAGCTGCGTGTTCCAGAGCTAGAGAGGTAACCCGATCGCGATCAGCGCCGTCGGTTCCAGCCGCGCCCAGTCCAGACCTTGTTGTCTCGGCCGCCGACGCCTGATCCGAGGGCTCCTACATATCCTCGATGAAACGGATGTCGCAGGCTCTGGAGGGCTCAACGACCAGATCCTTGACACCGACCCTGACGCCCAAATCGTTGTCGCGGGTGACTTCAAACGCCGCCTCCGATGAAGTCCCGGTCATGGCCCTCCGCGGCGACGTCGAGAACACCGGCATGCTGACCTGGTGGGCCGAGTCCTGGTACCGATCGAGCCCACTATTTCCGTCCCCGCTCGGTACACCTCTACCACCAAGGGCAAGGGGAGATGCCCGACCACATCTCATCACTCGGAACCTGCTCGCCCACTACCGCGACTCAGAAATCCAAACGAGACAGGTGGCCGAATGGATTTTCCGACCTTGTCGTGCTGGACATCTCCGACACGATCGAGATCCGTCAGTGGACCCTCGACCGGGCACTGTCAGCGGGTCCAGAAGTCCTCTGGGTGGCGGCCTTGGCGGAAGCCGAAGTGCTCGGCCATTGCCATTGCTTCGTAGAAGTTGCCGGCCATGGCGTCCGTGGTGTGCGCATCGCTCGCGAAGGTGATCGCACGGCCGCCTTCCTCGCTCCACCATTGCGGGATCCATGGCCGTAGAGGCCCACCGATGTTCAGCTCCAGCGCCCTGCCGCTGCCCGCGATGTCGCGCATCGCCTGCCGGAACGCGTCCTCAAAGACCCGTGGGTTGAACGGACCTTCCTGCGCAGTCGGCCAGTAGCGCACCGCGTACTCGATGTGAGTGAACACTGCGTAGCCGTCCGAGCCGGCGATCATTCGACGCACCTCAGCCAGATACTCGCCGATCACCCTGTCCGCCGGCCAACGCCGATACAAGGTGATCGGCTCGCAGCGGAGCGCGCCGGGTTGATCCGAGATCGGCAGCGTGTGCAATGACCCATTCACACGGTCTAGTGCGGAGAGGTCGACGAGCAGCTGCGCTGTATCTGCGTCGATGTGTGGCTGACCGAACTCGACTCCGCTGAGAATGCGTAACTCGGGGAACTGTCGTCGGCACCGCTCAATGCTGTCCAGGTAGTCACCCACGTCGAGCGGATCTGGAGTCAACAGGCCGTCATCGCCCACCAGAGGACGAAGATGATCAACTAGATCCTCTGGGTCGATAGCCCAGCCGGTGAGGTCGAGGTGCTCGGTGAAGGCGAGCGCCGGCAGACCAATCTTGAGCGCACGACGGCACATTGCCTGCATCCTCCCGGCCGCGTCCGACCCGGGACCGCCAGTGTCCCAAGACCATTCGCTGTGCACATGTCCGTCGCCAGTAAGGGGCATGCCTCGATCTTCCACCGGCCAATCAGGGCGAGGGCAAGCCGAGGGAGGGCAGGTGGCGCGAGTATCTGTCAAAGGGGCTTGACGACTGCGACTGCAAGCGCTGCAGATGACGTCGATGCGTCAAACGAAATCCCTACGACATGGGTCGACTCCCGCGCCCGGAAGGGGGACCGTCTTGCGACACGTGTTGCGTGGAGCTTTGTCGGGGCCGCTCCCAGCCATCCCGGCACTCCCGGGACAGACTGCCCAGCTCCACCGCCCTGCTTCGACAAGGTGGCGGCCAGCAGCCGGCTCCCCCGGAGACAGGTCGGGTCAGCCGTACGCGATCCCGGTCATGGTCATCGACACCCGGGTACCGGCAGTTCCCTTGAGGATGAGCGGCAGGTCGTTAAGCGCCCCGATGACGGCCTCGTTACCGGTGGTCCGGGCGAAGTCGACTACGGCTTCGACCTTCGGACCCATCGACCCGGCGGGAAACGAGAGGTGGCCGAGCTCGTCGGGGTGGGCCGCCCGGATCGGGCGCTGGTACGCGGTGCCCCAGTCCACGTACACGGCGTCGGTGTCGGTGGCGATGATCAAGATGTCGGCATGAAGGTCTTTGGCAAGCACGCAGCTCGCACGGTCCTTGTCGATGACCGCCTCCACGCCGACCAGTGTCTGCGTCCCGGGTCGATACATCGTCGGGATGCCGCCACCTCCCGCGCAGACCACAACACAGCCCCGGGCGAGCAGCCATTCCACCGGCCGCTGCTCGAAGATGCGTAGCGGCACCGGCGACGGGACGACCCGCCGCCAGGCGTCCCCGTCCGGTTTGACCACCCAGCCGCGTTCGGCGGCGAGCCGGTTCGCCTCCTCCTGGCTGTAGACCGGGCCGACAAACTTTGTCGGGTCGTCGAAGGCCGGGTCCGCGGGGTCGACCTCAGTCATGGTGAGGATCGTGGCGAGCGGCTTTTCGAACGGCAGCAGGTTGCCCAGCTCCTGCTCGATGAGGTAACCGATCATCCCCTCGGTCTGCGCCCCCAGGACGTCGAAGGGGTAGGGCGACACCTCGTCGAAAGCCGACGCCTGCAGCGCTAGCAGACCGACCTGCGGGCCGTTGCCGTGTGAGATGACGAGCTCGTGCTCCAACGCCACCGGCGCCAGCGCCGTGCACGCCGCGGCGACATTGGCCCGCTGGCTGGCGACCGTCATGGGTTCGCCGCGCTTCTGCAATGCGTTGCCACCCAGGGCCACCAGCACGCGCATCAGGCCCTCAGCGTCGCGACAGTCGCGGTTTTGATCGTGTGCATCCGGTTTTCGGCCTGGTCAAACTCCATCGAGTACGGCGACTCGAAGACCTCATAGGTCGGTGACCTCGATCCTGTCCAGGCCAGTCCCCTCCTAGATCTCCGCACCGACAAAGTTGCCCACATTATTCCGGGCGTCTCCAAGGTAGGCGAAGGAGATCGACTCACCCGCGAATAACAGACCTGACCCACATGCGACCGCACGGCCCCAGCTCGGGTACCGGATTCCGCCACTGACTGACCCATAAGCCCACCTGCACCCTCTTGCGACACGCGAGCTGGCTGCACCACGCTCGCAGATTGGCCGGCGCACGAGGCGCCACAGCCCGAATCTGGCGACAGCTCAGGTTGGGGTGATGAGGATGGTGAGAGGGTCATGTCGCAGGGCCGGAATCGACTTGATGATGTCGATGTGTGGGTCACTATCGTGGCCCTCGAACTCGACCAGTGCGTGGTGCTGACGCGCCAGCTCGCCCAGTATGGCAGCGGTCAGCGATGCCACCAGTTGGTCACCTCGCGGCTCATCGGCCAGGACGGTTTCGGCGATGATGAAGGTGCGGCCGTCCCACGCTTGGCCCGACACGAATCCGAGTGCCACGATTCGCTGGTCGTGGAGCGCCACCATGCTCGGCGTAGTGCCAATGGTCGGTAGCATTTGCTCCTCAAAGCTGGCCGACACCGCCGCCCGCGAGGTGATCGGCGCCCATGGCTGGTGTACCCACTCGTAATATGTTGTCCAGGCGTCGACCAGCGAGGCCACGCTTACTGCACCGACCGGTACCACCCTGATGCCGTCAAGGCAGTGCTGCAGGTCGCACCAATCCCGTACGGCGGCTGCGGCTGGCTCGACCTGCGGGCTTGGACAGGTCATCAAGACCTGGAATCCCAGGGCGGTTGCGAATGCCAGTCGCTCCGGCCGGGAGGCCATGGCTCTGGTCATCAAGGGGTACGGTTCGGCTCGCACGTCGTGTAGCTGATTAAACAGCGCCCGACCGATACCGCGACCGCGACTTGAAGGGTCGACGTCTGTCTCAACTTGATATCGGTGCCGGTGGGTGGCCGAAAGCAGAATGCTGCACGCCCTACTGCCAACCCGCGCTCCTCTGCGACCACGGTGCGGCGCCAGTGCGCACCGTCTTGGGCTGGCCCATGAATGCCGAATGCCTTGTCGCCGTGCCGGAACAGTCGCAGATCCATTCCTGGCTACGTCAAATGCGGAACGACAACGGAACTGGGTAGCCAGCGACGAGTCGTCTCATGATCTGGGTTCATGGACCACTCACCGGAGCACGTCCCGTGGGCGTGCGTCACAGGCTGCACTGCGTTGTGAACTGATGTCTCGGTGACCGCCGCCTGGCGGAACCTGCAGCGACTCAGGTTGGATTTCCACGCATTCGTCGACCGGACAAGACCGCACGTCCATCGGGAAGCGGTGGCGGTAGGCGGCGAGGGCCCGTCATGTGATCGGCTTTCTGACTCGCACAACGAGCCGGCTCTCACGCGAGAGCTGCCCCCCGTCGAGGTCGCCAAAGCACTTGATCTCGGCAAAGCCGACATCTTCGAGCAGAGGAGCGAGCTCGGTCGCGGTTTAGACGCGGCGCCGGCACGACGGTGCGGCACGGTCGGTCGGCCGGCGCCAGTATGTGCTCGGTTTCAACCTCGCCGGCTTGGGCGGAGCCAGGGTCGGGCTGAATCACCCCCGCCCACTTGGTGTCAAGAAGCTCGAGTGCCATCATCGATGATCATCGACGATGAGTGCGCACGATGTCACTGATTCCCCCGTGGCTGCGACCACCCCGCGCCCGCGAGCGCCTAGCCTCATACCACCTGCGCCCAGACGTGCTGGACGCGGCTGCTGCCATGGCCTCTGACCAGCGCTCCGACATCTACATAGTCCGGCTGGAGGCCGCTCTCATTGACTTAGAGACCGTGCTGCGGATGATGGACGGGCGGCACGCCAGGGTGATGGGCCTGCTCGTGCTGACCAGCGAACGCATCCTTTTCCGTTCCCGCCGCCGCACCGGGCCCAACTTCAGCGTGCCGCTGGAGGAGGTCCGTGCCATCGAGACCTACACCCGCAGGGGCACCGGCACCGTCCGCATTATCACGCCCTACGGCAGCCTGACTGTCGACCAGATCCTCGGCAGGCAGGGCGAGATGCTCGCCGCTGACGCCCAAGCGACAATCCGCGGCGAACCTCTGCCAGAGCGAGACCCGCTCCGGCTATTGGCCGAACTCCGCGGACTGCGCGCCAGCGGCGCGATCAGCGCCGCCGAGTTCGAGATCCGCAAGTCTGCGATCTGGCGCGAGATCTAGCTGACCGTTCGGGTCGCCAGCGCCCGAGGATCGTGCCGTCGGCGATGCGGAAGATCTTGACCCGCAGAAAACCACGTTGCGTCCAATGGGCGGTTTGCCCCTCACTGACGCGCGGTAGGTGCCGCGGGCAACGCTCGTGATGAGATCGTCCTCCGCGATCATCTGCCGCACATCACTTGGCCAGTCGAGAAAGGGTGGCCTGCGCACATCCTGAGAACAACATCACCGCCGTGTCAGCCCGGTCCGGTGGACGGAAGCCTTCGCCTACGCATGTCGTCCTTCGATTCGATCATGATGCGGGCTGGTGAGTCCACGCCCCACAGGCTCCCAGCGGCAGGCCGTTCAGGATTCCGAGCCAGGCGCCCCGCAGCACCGGATCAGCGATCGGCCGGTACTGGCGCGGGGTCGAGGCCAAGCGCTCAGCGTGCGTATCCGGCCCTCGTCGTCGGTCTTAGCCGACACCTACCATCCGATCGCAGGCCGCGAAGATCGCATCCTGGAGGGCGGGGTCCCGCAGCGGTCCGGGGACCGGCGTCGGCGCCCGGTCTTCCAGTAGGGCGCCGAGGCCAGGTCGGGTGCCGTGCAGCAGAAGGCGATAGTGTCCGCCGACGAGCTGACGTCGCCATGGGCGCCGGGACTGGCCAGCGTGGTCGTGACCCACCCCGGGTCGACCGCAACCGAGATGACGTCCGGCAACCTACGATTCCAAGCCAGGGCCAAGGCAACGTCGCACGCCTTACTCTCGGCGTACGCCCGCCGCGGATCGGTCTCCCGGCCAAGGGCCGCGGGCTGCGGGCGTGCGGACCCCGCCACGCCCGAGCCCAGCCAGAGCAACCAGCGCTGCAGCTCGGCGGACAGCTGTGTCAGTAGGTGCGGCGCCAAGACGATCACGCAAGGGTCGTCTCGGTACCGTCGCACCCACGCGTCGATCGGGCCGTGCTCGCGGGCCTGATCGGCCAATCGACGGACGTCATCAATCCGCGCCAGGTCGCCAACCACCAGAGCGACGTCGCCACCCAATGCCTTCGCGACGGGTTCCCCCCGCTCCCGACTGCGTGCGTGAACCAGACGCGGCGCCCGTCGGCTAGCAGCCCGGGCCGCCGCGCGTCCGATGCCGTCGGTCGATCCGGCGATACCCATGACCGCCATGGTCGTCATCCTGCCCAGGGCGGCGGACCGGCGCGAACCGGGGTCGAACGACGCAGACGTAGCCCGGCACGATCACCTCGTCACCCGACGTGAGCCACGCGTGCGGCCGCGCCGCGAGGACGCCGTGCGGCCGGCCGCGCATGCAGATCGGATAGTCGCGGCCGCTCGCGAGCGTCCAGCGGTCGATGTCGTCCCAGAGCGCGCCGCTCACGCGCGCCGACGTCACCGCTTGCGCACCTTCCAGATCTGCTCCATCGGCCAGCGTCGCGCCCAGGCGGTCGCAGCCTCGTCGCGATACGTCGAGGTTGCGCCCTCCGGCGGTTGGACCTCGATCAGATCCTCGATCTCGAAGCCGTTGGCGCGGAAGACGCGGATCCACTCGCCGGTCGGCAGGTTGAACTCCACGGCTCCGTCCGGGTCGTCCCAGCGGTGCATGCCGAAGTAGCCGCGATGCAGCCTGCCGTCCCAGCCGTCCGTCGGCTCGTCCCACCCGACCCAGGCAAGCGCGGTGGCGCCGCTGAACGCGAACAGGCCGCCGCTGCGTATAACACGGGCCACCTCCGGCACGAGGAGGTACGGATCGGCGAAGGTCGGGGCGCCCCAGTCGGCCATGACGACGTCGAACGACCCATCCGCGAGCGGGATCGACTCGGCGCTCGCGTGGAGAAGCGTCATGGCCACGCCTTCCTCGTCGACGGCGCGCCGGGCGTGCGCAAGCCGTGCCTCCGAGTTGTCGAGGCCGGTCACGCGCGCGCCGCGACGAGCGAGGGCGCGCGACCACTCGGCGGCGCCGCAGCCGAGCTCGAGCACGTCCTTGCCGGCCACGTCGCCGAGCACGTCGAGCTCGTCCTCGGGGATCTGCCACAAGCCCCAGGCGCGACCCTCGGCGATGAAGTCGGCGTTCTGTTCGTGGTACCAGTCGCTCTGGCGGTCCCAGAACTCGCGGTTGCGGCGGGCGTGGTCGGTCAGGTCGGACACGGCGGGCAGTGTACGCTCGCCCCGCGTAGACACCGGGACGCTGCACGATTCGCGCCGCTCCCAGCCGAGCTCGGTGCGGAGGTGCTGGCCGCAGGCCCGGAGGAGGCGCACCTGCGCCTGGGGTGGGTGCCCGAGCGGACGACGGCCGGGGGGCGGTGGGCAGGCGACGCAGAACTCGTTGCCCTCCGGGTCTGCATGACGACCCTCCTAAGGCCACTCCCGCCCGGTATCACTTCGGAACCGTCAGTGGGACGTGAGTTACGCGCCGCGACCCTGGGCGAGGCGGCGGCATCCGTGCCGCAACCAGCCGGCGCCGTAAGGGCTGTACACCGTGGTGGCCAGGCAACGGGGTGTGGATGTCGTCGGGGCCGTCCGTCGGCTGCGGCGATACTCCGGACGCCGGCATGAGAATGGTTCGACGCGGAATGCGGGCTGGATCTGCAAGGCGCCATGCTCTGCCGAGTCGTTGGCGTTAGGTCGTCACGGTCCAACAGCGGGTGAGGGCTTCGCGGAGCTCCTCGCGAAGAGCGTTGACGTCGTGCTGGCCGGTGTCTGCATGGCCTCGCTGACGATAAGCACAACGTGTGTTTCGGGGCGGATCGCGGAACGGCCGCTCTGCCGGTTCGTCCAGCGGCGAGCATGCGCGTGGCCGGCGTCGTCGGCGAAGATCACCTCGCCTGCTTCCGGGGTTTCGGTATCGCCAGCGAAGGTCGCGTAAGTCTCGGTTCCGGTGGCGTGGCGAACGGTGAGGTTTCCGTTCACCTGGTCGAGGTCGAATGCGGCGATGGGAATCGCGTAGGCGAGGGAGACGGCGTTGCACACGTCGACCAGCGGATGGATCGACGGCAGCGAGCCGTCCTTCCGAAACCGGCGCAGCAACGCCTCCGAGGCGCACCGGTACTGGGTGGGTTTCAGACCCATCTGGCTGAATGCGCGCCGCCAAGCGGCGATCTCGGGGAACTCGCTCTCCGGCCGTTCGGCCAGCCGAGCCGTGGCCCGCTCCAGGAAGGGCCGGGTGGTGTCGGCGACATCGGGGGGCCGCGGTGACGCCAGTGACCGACAAGGTGGCGACCGACAGCTGGGGGAACTGGTCGAGCAGCTGCGGTGAGTGGCTGAACAGCATTGGTTATCGGCTTTCGGCGGCCAGGCGACCGGCAAGCAGGACGTAGGTGGCGGCAAATGTGCGGCGCAGCCACAACATGACTTTGGGGCGGCTGATCACCTGGGTCCGCACCGTCGCCGCGAACCCGCCGTAAAGGGCGAACACGACGAACGTGAGCGCCATGAACACACCGCTCAGGCCCATCATCTGCCAGGTGCCGTTGGGCTGGCCGGCGGGCAGGAACTGAGGCAGGAACGCGAAGAAGAAGATCGTCAACTTGGGGTTGAGAAGGTTGATCAGCACAGCGGTACGGATGACCCGCCGAAACGACACCGGGGCGCGGTTGTCCTCGACCTGGATCGCGGACTGGTCCCGCAGAGTCTGCCAGGCGAAGTAGAGCAGGTAGGCGACCCCGAGCCACTTGATCGCCTGGAACGCGATCGCCGAGGCGTGCAGGATCGCGGCGAGCCCGGTGATCGCCGCCACCATGTGCGGGAGGACGCCGAGGGTGCAGCCGAACGCAGCGATGATGCCGGCCCTGGAGCCGCGTGACAGGCCCGCGGCGATGGAGTACACCGCACCGGTGCCGGGCGTGGCGACCACCACGAGGGTGGTCAGCAAAAGGCAATGCTCATCGGTCAAACCTCCACGTTCGGGGCTGCTCGAGGACACGCTATTAGCCGTCCTCGGCACGCTGGCTGAGCGGGACGCGGCCGTACCGAAAGCCGTCGGATCAGCAGGACGTCCGGCAACGCGACGCGACCGGGCTTGTGCCGCAAGCGGACCCTCCTACGGGCGCAGGACTAAGTCTGAACGGGAACGGTGAGCGGGAGGTGGCGCTACAGGCTCAGCGGTCCACGTCGTATGCGCTCACGGGCCTCTTGGAGGCTGAGGCTGGGTGGGACGTACTCGTGCCACCAGTCGGCTCCAGCCTTGGCGATGGCTCGGACGTGGCGCTCTTCGGTGGCGAGGTCGTCTTGGCGACCGCGTCCACCTACGACGATAGTGAAGGGGTTGGCGGTCTCGGCTCGGTTGAGCGCATCGGACCGCAGCTGGCGAACGTCGCCGGCGGTTACGTCCTCCCAACCGCCTGGAATGCGATACAGGCAGGCGCCGTCCCACCGAAGCGCCCGAGCCCGCGGTCCTGGCCGCGTGAGGGCGCCTCCGATCCAGATGGGGATTCGTGGTCGAGCAACCGGCCGAGGCAGGAGCTCGGCTTGCTCGAGGTGGAACTCGCCGTTGCGGGAGACAGGCTCGCCTGACCAGAGGGCGGCGATCACCTCGAGCGCTTCGTCGACCCTGCTGGCCCGTTCGCGATCGCTCATGGGCGCACGGAAGCGGCTTCCCTCAGCAGCGGCGTTGTCGCCGATACCAACGCCCAGCACGAAGCGTCCGCGGGAGATGTGATCAACTGTGGTCGCCTGAGCCGCGACCGTCCATGGTTGTCGCCACGCCAGTGGGGTGACGATCGAGGCCAGCGTGACACGTTCGGTCGCTGAGGCCATCAGACCGAGCGTTATCCAGACGTCGTAGCTGTCGAGCCGATCGGCGAAGGCAAGGTAGTCCTCGCAGAAGACCCCGTCCCAACCGGAGTCCTCAGCCAGCGCTGCGAGTTCGGCTAGCAATACGGGCGCACCCCATCGCCCCGCCGGCGATATGTCTACCGCAAACCTCATGGCAGCCTCCTCGCCGGAGAACCTAGCGGCGAACACCGACAAGGGTCGCCACGGGCTGCCTGGCCGTAAGCGGACCCCTCAACGGGCGAGGCAATTCCCTGGAACCGTAGAGACCTGACTTAGTGGGATTTGATCTTGTGACGGACTGCTCCTGGCCGCTGCCGCCGGGGCTGCCGCGCAGCCGGGCCAAGGCTGGCCGTCGGCCACCCGGAAGCAGGGTGCGTCGTTTATCGGGAGATCTTCCTCATGCTTATCGCGTACATCGCGCCAGCGCGGCGTATGGACCCGCAGGCTGCGCTGCGCGGGCTGTGGGGCCGCTGGATGATCCTCCCGCCGACGGCTTGATCCGGTGGTTGCCGCCATGGACGTGCCAGCTCCCAGGATGCTCGGTCAGCTCACTCGCTTGCCCTCCACCAGGAGAGGCTCGGCGAGCCTCAGCGGTTGCGAGCCGTCTTCGCTGAGGATTGGCTCGGCCGAATATTGCGCTACGTAGACGCGACGCACACGGTCGGTGGTGTTGGGGCCGCTGCGGTGGAAAAGCGTCGACGAGAAGCAGGCAATGCTCCCGGCCGGCACGATCACCGGGTCGCCCGGGTCGTGGCCGAAGTAGCCGACCAGATCGTTGCTCTCCTCGTCGCGCCCGTGCTTAACGACGTCTCGCATACCGGCACGCGAATAGGGGAGCAGATACACGGTGCCGTTGGCTTCGGTCATGTCGTCGAGTGCGATCCAGCACGTGAGGTACGCCCGGTGCGGGTAGTCGATGAAGCCCGAGTCCTGGTGCCAGCTGAACGGCATCCCCTGCTCCGCGGCCTTCACGACGTATTGCTCGTTGAAGAGGTAGACGGTGTCCCCGAGCGCTGCCTGGGCGATCTGCACCATGAATTCGGAGGACAGGAAGCGCTCGACTGCAGGGCTCTTGCCGTATGCGTGGACGAAGTAGCGGCTGCCGCGCCGGTCAAGGTCGAGCTTGTCGACGCCGAGGCGGTCCATCTCCCGGTCACGCTCGTCGATGAAGCGCTGACATTCGCCGCGCAGCGTGTCGAGATCGGCTGGGGTCACGGCGCGCTCCAGGACGAAGAAGCCCTCCTCACGAAACTGGCGCACCTGCTCGGATGTGATGCGCAGTGCTGAGATTGTCATGTTTGCCCTTCGGTGATTGTGGGTGATCACATGATCTGCGGTAGATGCGGCTCGAGTCTTCGCGGATATCCGCGACTTCTTATCGTTTATTGCGATGATCGACGACGTCGGAGTTCGGGTTGGCCTCGATGGACGCGTGGTGCGGCACAAGGTCGGCGACGTTCAACCCCGCGCCCATCGCCATGCCGAACTAGAGGTCAACCTCGTGGTCCGCGGCACGGCCTCGTACCTGCTCGGCGACCGGCGCTATGCCCTCACACCAGGCACGCTGACCTGGCTCTTTCCCGGTCAAGATCACGTCCTAGTCAGCGAGTCCTCCGACCATGAGCTCTGGTGGGCGGTGTTCCGGCCGGCTCTGGTCGCTCAGATCGCCACGACCCGGCACGCGCGACCCCTGCTGGAAGTCGATCCCGTCGGGCAGTTCTCACGCCGTCTCGATTCCGGCTGGGTTCGTCGTCTCAGCGCGCTCTTCCACGAAGTGCAGGACGCGGAGACGGTGGACGACGTTCTTTTCAACACCGGGTTGGCGTACCTGCTAAGCGTCGCCTGGCGAGCGTTTCTCGACAGCGACGACGTCGTCGAAGGCGTCGATCTGCATCCCGCGGTGGAGACGGTCGCTCGGCTAATGCGAGCCGACCCGGACGCAGGTGATCTGGCTGCGCTAGCGCGGGCCGCGAGCCTGAGCTCGTCACACTTGAGCCGGATATTCAAGGAACAGACCGGCGTGTCGATCAGCTGGTTCCGCAACCAGCAGCGACTGCAACGTTTTCTGCGTCTCTACGGCACAGGCCAGCGCACCACGGCGCTGGCCGCTGCACTCGAGGCCGGCTTCGGCAGCTATGCCCAGTTCTACCGCGTCTTTCGCCAGCAGGCGGGACGGAGTCCGTCCGCACTGCGCACCGCCGCCACCGACGATGACCTGAACCTGGGCCGAGACCATCGCTGAGCGCGCGGGAAATGCACCGGACCAGCCGTAGCCCGCGCGTGTGCCTTTCCAGCGCCGGACTGCCTGGAGCAGTGGTGACTTTAGAGGGCAATATGCGGCCCGGAAGCCGACCGCCCTGCGGTGCGCACGACCAGTGGCATGTGACTGCGAATCGGTCTTGGACGCCGCTACGTGTCTGGGTCGAAGTTTCTCCGTCCCAGGCGGTCGGCAACGAACACGGCGAGCGCCTCTCGAGATGGGTGTCCCCAGCCGATGCAAAACGGGTGCCCGGCTGGGTCGGCGTACACCTGATAACCCTCGTCGCTATCTAAATCAGCAGCTGGTTGAAGCAGTCGGGCGCCAAGGGCGATTGCCTCTTCATGTGCAGCTCGTGGGTCATCGACGTGGAGGTCGAGGTGCACTTGCTGAGGGTTTCCGTGCGGCCAGTCAGGAGGGATGTGGTTCGGTGCCAGCTGCACCCCGATCTGCCACTCCCCAGCGGCGTCGATCACGCTATGCCATGCCTCGTCCTCGAAGACGTGCCCGCCGAGAATCCCCGCCCAGAACGCGCTCTCGGCACTCAGGTCGGCCGCGTCGAACACGATCACGTTACGCACCAGCTTCATGACGCCGATGCTACGAAATGCGATCGACGGCGCACCCGACAAATCGCCAAGTTCGGTCGTCCTGTAAGCCGACCGATCATCGGCGCGCGACCGCCTGTTGCGTTCACCGTCGCCATCGTGGATCCGTGCGCCTCTACTCTCAGCTCATGGAGCCGGTGTATTGGCCGCTGCCCGGGCTAAGGCTACGAACGCCCGACTTGCTGCTGCGCCCGACGACCGAAGCCGACCTGCCGGCCGTCTCGGCCACGCTCTCGGCGGATATCGCCACCAATCCGCAGTTGCCTCGGTTCCCGGGGCTGGGCGAGCGCACCAGCCGCGCGGTATCCGCCCACGCTAGCAATCCGCGGCTGCCAAGCCGGGCACCGGGTGCTGTTGGCGAGGTGGGCGACCAGGTCGCGTTTCAGCCCACGGGCGTGGTCGAAGTCGAACTCCTCAATGCTTTTGCGGGCCGGGAAGCGGGCGGCTCGGATCCGGTCCTCGCCGCCGTGGGCATCGCGGGCGGCGACCTCGCGTTGCAGGCAGGCCGCCAGGTATTCCTCATGGGTCCAAGATTCCGTCCGGGCCCGCTCGGCGAGCCGGCCCGCCGACTCCCGCAGAGTGGGCGCCTTCAACGCTCGAGTCAGATAGGCGATCTCGGCGGTCACATCCTGGAGATCTCAGCTCCGCCCCGCGAGCATCAGGCTGGCCACAGAGTGTCAGAGGCGTCGGATCTCGGGCTGCCTCTCGCTGGGCTAGCCTCGGTGATGCGCGGCGGCTGCGGGCCACCCTGCTTGTCCGGCTGGGCACATGGAATGAACACTGATCCGTCGAAGGTCTTGATACGGACCGCTGATGACAGCGATGCTCCTCAGCTGCAGGATGTCCGGCGCGCGGCGTTTGCCCCAGTGTTTGCGTCATTTCGTGCGATTCTCGGAGAAGAAATCTCCCAAGTGACGCAAGCGCGCGACGACCAAGCGCAGGCTGAATACTTGGCGTCACTCCTCCTCCCCAGCTCCGGCTGGGAGCTCTATGTAGCCGAGCAGGGGAGCCTCGTTGTCGGATTCGTATCAATCCAGCTGAACCGGGAGACGTCAATGGGCGAAATCGGGCTGAATGCTGTTCATCCCGATTTCGCAGGGACGGGCATCGGTACTGCGATGTATCACGCCGTGCTCGAGCGAATGCGGGAGGCGGGCATGCGTGTCGCGACGGTTTCGACCGGCGGAGATTCCAGCCACGCACCGGCCCGCCGCGCCTACCAAAAAGCAGGCTTCAACGTAGGTATCCCAAGCATCTGGTTATGCCAAAGGTTGTAGTCGTCCTCCTATCGAGGCCGGCGCGGCCGCCGGGGCACAGGCGGCCGCGCGGCTGCGGGTCTGGCTGGTGGTCAACCGGTCCACCGTCGAGCGCGAATGACACGCCTGCGCATTGTCCTCGCGAGCCGGACCGGACCGGCGTCACGCGCGTCACGCTGTGGCGGGCGTGGCTGCCTCGCGACATGCGCACGGGCCGCCCAACGACTTCGGATCGCCTACTCGTGCTTGCGGGACACGGTGTGCCGGCCCGTGCTCACGATGCCGCCGTCGGGCGTCCACTCGCCGCAGACACCGCCGCCCTCGCTGATGTCGAGGCGCAGCGGCGTCCCGTCCATCCGCAGAGCCGGATGGTAATACGCCGCGACCTGCCGGGCGTCGCCATGGATGTAGTGCCCGATCAATGCGCGGCGGAAGCGGTCGGTGGTGGAGTTGGGAATGCTGCCATGGACCAGCGAGCCGTTGAAGAACAGCACATCGCCGGCGTTCATTAGAACCGGAACCACCCTCTGGCCGGCCGGCAGCGGCACGGTGACATCGGTAAAGCTAACCGTCGTGTCTGCCTCAGTCGTGCACAGGACCGGCCAGCGGTGGCTGCCCGGCACCACCTGCATGCAACCGTTGGCCTCATCGGCCGCGTCGACCGCCATCCAGGCGGCCAGGCACGTTCCGGGCTCGGCTCGCAGGTAGAAATTGTCCTGGTGCAGCGCCTGGCCGCGGGAGCCGGGCGGCTTGAAGTAGAACATGGTCTGCACCGCGTACGGCTCTGCGCCGGCCAACACGCTCACCCGGTTGCGCAGCCGAACGTCGAGCAGCCACCGTAGCGACGTCTGGTCCCAGCGATGCATCTGCGCCATCCGGGGATACCGGCGCAGTGGATCGCGCCGGTCCGCTCGGACGCCGGCCAGGTCGTCGGCGTACGCGCCACGCCGCCGCAGGCCCATGAAGTGGTCCCTGAGCCGGTCCACCTCCTCGAGATCGAACAACCCGCGCGCCACCGCGTAGCCGTAGGCGGTGAAGTCAGCTAGCAACGACTCAGTCATGTCCACAATCTTCTCAGCACGGCTGTACTTGATGATGGTCGTCGAGGAGGGCATTGGGTGGCCCACTGCGGCTACACGTCGAACTCAGCGGTGAAGGCGCAGCCCGAGTTGGGCAGCGAGAAGTGTCTGCCGGACGGGCTGATTTCGCCGCCATTGAGTCGCATCACCTTCCGGCTCGCACCCGGCCTGGTCGCGCGCACCCGAGCTGGAGGCGGCTGAACAGCGGCTGCGCGAGGCCATGGCAGACCTCAGGCGGGTCGCGCAGAGCGTCTTTCCCGTACTGCTCAAGGAGGCCCGCTTACGGCCGGCGCTCGACGCCCTGGGCGAGGAACGTCCACTGACCGTGCAAGCCGCGCCAAATGCGTCGCTACCCGGCCGCCATCGAGTTTAGCGTCTACTTGGTCGTTGCTCGGATGAGCGCCGCGAGGCCGACCTCCGTGGTGATCAACGACGACGGGAGCCACCCACCACGCGTGACCGCCAATGGTCACCCAAGGGACCTCCAAGATCTGACAGACCGCGCGAAGTCCCTCGTCGGCGACATCGACTACTACTACTACTACTACTACTACTACTACTACTACTACTACTACTACCGAGTAATATTTCGCAATGCGGCAGAGTGCCACTGGCGGCATTTCGTTCGCAGGGCTTTCGCGGCTCGCGACACGGGAGCTTCCGCACGTGGTGTCTGGGCTTGCCATCGAGGCCGCCTGGGTCACCGCACACATAGTGAGGTATCCGCTCGGCTTGCTATCTGCGCCGACTCGTGCCACCACTGAGCATCGCCGTCACACTCTGAGCGGCCTCAGTCCCGAACAGCGGGGACTCTTCCACTACGACGTGGAAGCGGCCGCGACGCCGATCTTGCTCGTGCACGGGTTCATCGACAACCACGCGATCTTCACCGTCATGGAACGCGCACTCCGCCGCCGGGGCTTCCAGATGCTTACCGCCTATGACTACGGCCCGCTCACGCATAACATTCCGCGGGCGGCCGTACGGTTGGGCGAGACCATAGAGAAGTTGGCTACGAACAGCGGCTACGAACGTATCCACGTCATTGGCCACAGTCTCGGGGGCCTGATCACTCGCTACTACGTGCAGCGTCTCGGCGGCGACAGCCGGGTACACACGCTGGTGACCCTTGGTACGCCGCACCAGGGCACCCAATTAGCGAAAGCCGCGCCACTGCTGCCAATGGTGCGCCAACTTGCTCCCAGCTCGCGAGTGATCCAGGAGCTGGCCAAGCCGGCACCAGGCTGTCGTACCCGGTTCCTCGCATTTCACAGCGACATCGACCCTCTGATCGTGCCCAGCAGCAACGCGCGGCTAGAGCATCCTGACCTGAATGCGCACAACATCGCGGTACGTGGCGTCGGCCATCTCTCGATGCCCCACAACGGACGTATCGCCTTCACCATCGCTCGAGCGTTGCGGCAACTTGATCACGACGGAGCAGCAACCCTTTAACGCTTGGGTCCGACAAAATCCGGGCAGAAGGGTTGATGTTCCGTAACCTGTTTGTTATCTTTCTCGAGTTGTCTGGCCTACTTCGGGGGTCCAGTCAAAAGACGGAACTAGATCAGACAAACAGTTGGCGCGCTCATCCAGCAGGTTTCGACCTGCTGGATGCCGGATCGGGCACGGCCCGATCACGTGCCAGCGCCAGTGAGGATGAGGGAGCTGTCCGGGGAACAGCAGACCGAACGCGAGTGGGATCCAGACGTCAGTGCTGGAGACGCGCCCCAGGCCAGGGCGGCCTGGCTGCGATACATATTCGCCGCCTTGTGCATCTCTGGCTTGGGCCTCGTGGTTGCAGCATCTGTGGGCCTGACGACCAAAGCGCAGACCACCGAGAGTGGTTTGACAGCTCTGCCCGAGACCTCCTCGGCGGTGGTCGTGGCTTCCGAGAAGAAGCAGTCGACCAGCAAGACTGGTGCACTCGCCGTATTCGCTAGGCCGGTTTCCACGACCGATCGCCCAGCCAGGAGTCCCGACCTCGAGGTCGCCATCGTGAAAGAGCAGGCGGCCCAAAGAGATGAGCTGCTGGCCAGGACAGCAGATGAGGTAAGCCGAGCAGCGGAAGCGGCCAGCGGTGATGCGCGGCAAAAGGACCTTACGGATGCGAACCGGGCGAGCCGCGAAGCCGGAGCCCGAATCGCGGCTGAGAACCTGCGTCGTGCAATCGCTGCTCGAGTGGCTGCGGCGAACCGGCGGCAGGCCGTGCAAAACGGGCCAGACGATCATGAGGCAGCTTCCGGGTCAGACCTCGAAAACACCGACAGCAGTTCCGGCGGCTCCACCGGCGGCAGTGGGTCGGGCGGAGGCAGCGGAAACAGCACCGGCGGCGTCTCGCCGGTACCGGGTGCCGTCATCGGTTCCCACTTCGGCGAGTACGGGAGTTGGTCGCGCTATCACACCGGAATTGATTTCCGCGCCGGGCACGGCACACCGATTCGCGCCGTGAAGTCAGGGGTCGTGCTCTACGCCGGCAACTCCGGGAACTGGGCTGGCAACCATGTCGCCATCAAGCACGGGGATGGCAAGACCACCATGTCCTCGCACATGTCCTCCATGGCCGTCAAAGCTGGCCAGACTGTGCAGGCTGGACAGATCATCGGTCGCGTCGGCCAGACCGGCCGCGCCTTCGGCGCTCACCTCCACTTCGAGCTTTATCCCGCGGGTATCAAGTACGGCGACGTGTACAAGGCAATCAATCCGCAACCATGGCTTCGGGCCAGCGGAGTCACGACGCACTGATTTGATTTCGAGCTGCTCGCGCATCGCGACGCTCGCAGCTGGAGCGACGCGCGAGATATGCATCACATTACGAAAAACACGCGCCGAACTTGCCGAGATCAGCTTGCGTCGCGTTATGCATCCGTTATTGTTTCCGACAGCGTCCACCGTTTGAAGTCAAAACGCGGGCCTCCAAGCAGACGAACAGCGACTTGTGCTGCGACAGAGGCAGGACTCGGGGAACCTGTCGTCGTACGAGGAGATTTTGGAGTGCCCAGCTCGTCGTCGGAGCGCGCGTTTGCGCGTCGCGCATTGATCGAGGACATCAGCGATGACCGAAGAAGCTGGCTACGCCATGGAGTGGCAGCACTCGCGGTGTCGGTTCTGGGACTCGGGGTCGCGGGATCAGTGGCCCTCACGGGAGCAGCACAGCACACCACGCTGACGGCGACGGTAGCTACGACCGATCTGGCCAAGAAAACCAGTCGCGCAGCCGAGCGGGGCCGCCTCGATCCGGCGAAGATCAAAAGCATCGCTGACCAGCGGGATGAGGAACTCAGCAAGATCGGTGCGGATGTCTCTGAGGCCTCCATGGACAGATCGGCGAAGGCCCGCGCCAAGGCTCTCCAGAAGTTCTCCGACTCCACGCGGCGTCAGGCCATACTGCTCAAACGCGGGCAGGCCAGCCGCAGCGATACGCCACTACCCGACGCCAGCGCGGGCTCTAGTGGCAGGGGCTGCCTGCCTATTCGAGGTGGCTACAGCATTGCTGCCGGCTTCGGCCAGGTCGGCCCATGGTCGCGTTATCACACTGGCTTGGACTTCTCCTCTCGCGTCGGTACCCGTTTGCACGCTCCCGCTGATGGGGTCGTCACCAATGCCGGGATTGGATCTGCCAGCGGCTGGGCCGGTAACTATGTCGCTATCAAGCACGCGAATGGCACCCACACGCTGATGGCTCACATGTCGACCGTCTCAGTCCGCGAGGGCCAGACTGTGTCAGCGTGTCAGATCGTCGGCGCCGTCGGCATGACTGGAAGGACCTTCGGCCCTCACGTGCACTTCGAGGTCTACCCGGCTGGCGTGGACCCGGGCGATGTCTACAGCGCAGTCAACCCACGTCCGTGGTTCAACGACCACGGAGTCAACCCCTAGGCCCCTCTCTATTTAGGAGCTGCTCGCGCATCGCGCGCGTGGATCCGCCGACTTCGTCGTCGCTCGCAGAGGAAAAGCGCCTCTGCTCGCCCCTCCTCAGCACGGCGGGCGCGCGATTTCCGACGCTCGCAGCTTGCTAGAGCTTTTCAAGCGGTGCATACCGCAGGGATAGTCGCTTGAGTCCTGAGGACCCAAAGTCCACATCAGCCATTGCTTTGTCGCCTTCGCCAGAGGTTGCAACAACCGTGCCCATGCCAAATGTGGTGTGAAGCACTCTGTCTCCGGCCACCAGCGATGGGATCTCGCGGATGGTCGGCTTAGCCCGATAGCCCACTGCGTTCCGCCACGTCTGAGTCGCTGTCGCGGAGGTGTTTCGCCAGCTCGTGACCGCAGCTTCGGTACGCCGCCAGTCGACGAGTTGGCTCGGCACCTCGTTCAGGAACCGGCTTGGCGGGTTGTGCTGGGGAGAGCCCCACGAAGACCTAGCGATAGCTCGTGAAATGTAAAGCCGCTTGCGGGCGCGGGTAATGCCGACATAGGCGAGCCTCCGTTCCTCCGCCAGCTCGTTACCGGTGCGTTCCGCGATCGCTCGCTGATGAGGAAAAACTCCGTCTTCGCAACCGGTGAGGAAGACCGTGTCGAACTCCAGGCCCTTCGCTGTGTGCAGGGTCATCAAGGTGACGACGCCCGTATCGGCCTCATCCGGAGCGTGGGGTATCTGATCCGAGTCCGCGACGAGCGCGACTCGCTCCAGGAACGCTCCCAGCGACGCATCAGGCTCTGCCGCCCCCGCCGCCAGATCGGCCTCGGGGTCGAGTGCGGCAGCGACGTCACCTTCCGGCGGTGCGTCAGGGTCGCCGCCCAGAAGCCCGAACTCGTCCAGCTCCTCTTCCGGTACGGTCAGGGTTGCGACGCCGGTGACGAATTCCCGCGCAACTGTGATCAACTCTTTGAGGTTCTCCAGACGAGTCTCGTCCTGCGGATCAGTCGAGTTGTGCAGCGTTGCCAGGTAATCCGACCGATCCAGCACACTGGTCAAGATGGCGTCAGCGGGCATCCCCTCGGCCACCATCGCTTCGTGGTCGTCCAGGAACCTGGCAAAGGCCTTGAGCTGAGTCACTGAGCGGGACGGCAGACCCGGTATCTCATCGACTCGGTGAAGCGCATCGCCGAAGCTGATACTCTCCCGAGCCGCCAGATCGGCCACCGCAGCTTCCGCCCGATCACCGATCCCCCGCTTGGGAACGTTCAGAATCCGGCGGAGCGAGACGTCGTCGGCTCTGTTGGCGATGGCGCGGAGGTAAGCGATGGCGTCCCGCACCTCGCGCCGCTCGTAGAATCGCACGCCACCGACCACTTTGTACGGCATACCGGCCCGGATGAATGCTTCTTCGAAAGCACGGGACTGGGCGTTGGTTCGATAGAACACCGCTGTATCCCCGTATCGGTGCCCACCCTCCTCGCTGAGCCGCTTGATCTCCGTGGCCACGAACTGTGCTTCGTCGTGCTCGGTGTCGGCGACGTAGCCGATGAGCTGCTCACCGTCGCCGGCAGTGGACCACAGGTTCTTCGGCTTCCTGTTCTCGTTGCGCGTAATGACAGCGTTAGCAGCATTCAGGATGGTCTGCGTCGACCGGTAGTTCTGCTCGAGGAGGATCACCCTCGCTCCGGGAAAGTCCGACTCGAAGTCGTTGATGTTGCGGATGGTCGCACCGCGGAAGGCATAGATCGACTGATCGGAGTCGCCTACCACCATGAGCTCCGGCGGCTCAATGGCGACCACGTCTGGATCAGGTGAGGGATCTGGCGCGCAGAGCTCCCTGATCAGGACGTACTGAGCATGGTCGGTGTCCTGGTACTCATCAACAAGCACATGCCGGAAGCGCCGGCGATACTGCTCGCGAAGCTCGGGAAAAGCCTGGAACAGGTGCACTGTCGTCATGATCAGATCGTCGAAGTCCAGCGCGTTCGCCGCGATCAGCCGCCGCTGGTACTCCCGGTACGCCTCGGCGTAACTCTCCTCCATGGGCGAGCCCGCTCGGGATGCTGCCGACTCATGATCGACGAGCTCGTTCTTGCAACCCGACACCCAGTTCATGATCGCGCGTACCGGGAAGCGCTTCGGATCAAGATCGAGATCGTGGGCCACCAGCTGCATCAGCCGCTTGGAGTCGGCATCGTCGTAGATCGAGAACGTGCGAGAGATATTGAAGCGGCCGATCTCCGATCGCAAGATCCTGACGCAGGCAGAGTGGAAAGTGGAGACCCACATCAGCTTGGCCCGGTTGCCCACCAGGTCCATCACCCGGCCGCGCATCTCGGCCGCTGCTTTGTTGGTGAAGGTAATGGCGAGAATCGAGGCCGGGTGTGCCCGGCGCTGGGTCACCAGATAGCAGATCCGACGGGTGAGTACTCGCGTCTTGCCTGAACCGGCGCCCGCCACCACGAGGACTGGACCGCCCTCATGGAGCACCGCCTCCCGCTGCGGCGGATTGAGTCCGTCCAGCAGCTGATCGGCGGTCAGTCGAGCTGGCCTAGCCTGCGCCGTACTCGTCATGGCCGCTCGCCGCTGGAACAGGAGCTCGCATCGCCCCCGCAGTGTTTCGTCATAACCCAGCCCACCCTAGACGTCAGCAACGACACCATGTATGACAGCATTGCGGGCCATGCTCCGCCTGGCGCCAGCGTAAATTGGTCGCTATGCGGCTCCCTACGATCTCGCTCGGCACGTTGCTCAAGCGCGTCGTGCTGGCCACGGCCGCAGTGCAGGGGGCCACTTTACTCGCCCTGGTGGTCGTGGACTATCGGCGGAAGAAGCTCCGCAAGCCTGCGACCTTCCCGCGACTGCCTCCCGGCTCCGTCACGGTGGGCGGCTCCGAGGTCACCGTCTACACCTACGGTGAAGACCTTTATAGCGACATGCTGAACGCCATCGGTCAGGCCAAGTCGCGGATCTTCTTCGAGAGCTTCATCTGGAAGGGCGACGCCGTTGGACAAGCGTTCAAGGATGCGCTGATTGAAGCGGCCAATCGCGGCGTCAAGGTCTACATCGTCTTCGACGAGTTCGCCAACCTGGTGGTGCCACGCTCTTTCTTCGTCTTCCCCAAGAACATCGCGGTACGCCGCCATCCACTGATCGCATCCGGTTTCCGCTTCCCCCGCAACACCGGCCGCGACCACCGCAAACTGCTGGTGGTCGACGATCTCGTCGCGTTCATCGGCGGCTACAACATCGGGAGCCTGTACGCGACCGACTGGCGTGATACTCATGCGCGGCTGACCGGGGACATCGTGTGGGACGTGCAGAACGCCTTCATTGACTTCTGGAATCTCTGGTCTGGGCGGCGCCGTACCGCGTTGCCCGATTTCGGCAGCGCTACCTGGCAGCCGGACATTCGGATCCACCGGAACATGCCGCGCAACATGGTCTATCCCATTCGCGGTATGTATTTGAATGCCATCGATCGGGCGTCCCACCACATCTACCTGACCCACGCCTACTTCATCCCCGACCAGGACATCCTGCACGCCTTGGTGCGAGCCGCACGTAGGGATGTCGACGTACGAATCATCATTCCCGCCGAGTCCAACCACATCGTGGCTGACTGGCTGTCCCGCGGCTTCTACAGCCAGCTCCTTCGCAACGGCGTACGGCTGTTTCTGTATCAGGGCGCCATGGTGCACGCGAAGACCGCCACGATTGACAGTCAATGGTCGACGATCGGCACCGCAAACATCGACCGGATTAGCCTGATGGGCAATTACGAGATCAACATGGAGGTCTTCAACTCCGCGGTTGCACGGCAGATGGAGGAGGTCTTCGCGATCGACTCCTCCAACACCATCGAACTGACCCTGGCCGACTGGCAGCGGCGGCACGCCATGGTGAAGTTCTCCGAGACCGTCCTAACGCCGCTGCGCCCGCTCCTCTGAGCCCGGAAATCGCCCTCACCAGGCATAGTCCGGAGTCGCAAGCCCTCAACAACTAACACTGGTCCTCACGACACGCCGTGCACCTGCCAGCTAGGCGAAACTGGCGTCAGATTTTGAGGGATCTCAAGGCCCGTCAGCGAGCATCACGTCGCGCAACTACTGCTTCGACTGCTCCTCCAGGCGGGCGCGGATGATCTCTTCCACGAGCGTCTTCGGCAGCGGCCGGTCAGCGCTGAAGTGGATCGTCGCTCCGGAGACTTTGTGTGTCTGGGTGATCTCGTCCTTCATAGCCTTGGCGAGCCGAGGACTCATCGTGAAGAAGGACAAGTGGTTCTCCTGAGCAGCGAAACCGACCAGGTCAAGCCGTACCGCGAAGATCACCGCCCCTCCGTAGGAGATCCGCTCCTGCACATCCGGCACTGACACCTTGATGATCTGCCGCAATGCTTCGAGCGTTGCTCGCTCCTGGTCCGGCAGTTCCGCCAAATAGCTGTCTACCGCTTCCGGGTCGTCCTTGCTTCGCGGCATCGGTTCGGCTTCCTCCGCTCGATGTTCTTGATCAACGAGCCGGTCAGACGTTGGCTGATTCAATGGCTACTTCGGTGCTGGGCGCAGCTGCCCTGCGCTTGCCACGCAGTGCGGCGACATAGAGACCAGCCGCTGTCACCAGCAAGATCGCGATGTAGACCGGGATCCGGGCGGAATCGGAGACATCGAATGCGATGAAGAGTGTACGAGTATTGGTCAGCAGGATCATGCCCCCGACGGCCACACCGAGCAGGTACCCGGGCGCGATCTTGACGAGATAAGCAGCAAGCGGCGCAGCGATCAGTCCACCGGCCAGCAGAGCAAGCGCAAAACCCCAGTGAATTCCGGACGCGCCGATGGCGATGAGAAAGCCGAGGCTCGCGGCGAGACTCACTGCGAACTCAGCCGTATCGACTGAGCCGACCACCTTCCGCGGCTCTAGTCGGCCGCCACTGAGCAGCGCGGGAGTTGCGACCGGCCCCCAGCCGCCGCCACCAGTGGCATCGATGAAACCAGCGAAAAGGCCGAGCGGAGCCAGAAACCTCACTGTCAGCCGCTTCTTCAGTTGCGGCCTGATGCCAACAGCAAAGCGGACGAGGATGTAGATGCCCAGCATGGCCAGGATGATTGACATGACCGGCTTCGCCCAAGCGGTGGACAGGGCGGCCAGAACCGTCGCACCGAGAAACGCGCCGACGGCGCCGGGCCCGGCAATCCTGGCCACAACTGGCCAATCGACATTTCGCAGTCGCCAATGCGAGACGCCAGAGGCGAGATTGGTCCCCAGCTCGCTGAAGTGCACCGAGGCTGACGCGGCAAGCGGCGTCAGACCCACCAGAACCAGCAGGGACGACGACGTCACGCCATAACCCATGCCCAGACTGCCGTCAACCAACTGGGCGAGCAGGCCCACAACGGCGACAACAATGAGCTTTCGCACTGAAGCATCCTATGGAGACTTTGGCTACAGAGTCGGTAGGGATTAGGGAGAAACTATATCCGGCCGCAGGATGACCTCCGAGGGCAAGTCTCGAATTCCAGGACGAGCAGCCTGAATAGGGCCGATCAGCTCCAGGCAGCAGGATTGGCAACGAGCGCAGCCACCGGCTTCGGCATCTCGCCAGAAACCACATGTGCCAGCGTGACGCCTTCTAGAATCGCCCGCTCCGAAGCCCGCAACGCTATCCAGACCTGCTGCAGAGCCGCTGCCGAGCCGACGTAGGCCAAGTTCTCTGGTCGACTCCCGCGCACGTTGGCTAGTTCGCCGTCAAGTGCCCGGATCACGTCGGCGATGCTGATCGTCTCGGCCGGCCTTGCCAGGCGATACCCGCCCTCGGGACCACGCTGGCTGCGCAGCAGTCCAGTACGCCGTAGCTCACCGAGGATGCTCTCCAGGTATTTGTTGGGGAGACGCTGCGCTTCGGAGAGCTGCTCCACGGTACGCGGCGCGTCGGCGGCGGCCAGCTCCGACATCGCCCGAAGCGCGTAATCCACCCGAGCCGAAAGCCTCATCCGAGCAGACCTCTTCTGCCACCACAATGTCCGGTCACGACTTCACCTCACGATCGACCTTACTGCCACAGCACAGCGACTGCGGCGTTCGTCAGCGTCAGGCCGCCGATCAGCGCCCAAAGCCCGCGCGGGATCGAGGCGAACTTCCGGTTTTTCACCACCAGCACTACGACCATTGCGGTCACCACGAGCTTGATGGCGATCTTGATGTAGTTCACCGGATCCGGCCCGATCTCCTCCAGCCAGACCAGCGCCAGACCGGTGATCAGAAGGGTCAGGGACCCATGCAGCATCGCCGCATTGACCTCCGGCTTCTTCGACCTCACCTGCACAACAACTCCGCCGAACAGTGCCGCGAAGCTGATCAAGTGAAGGAGCACCAAGATCTGGTACGCGATCTGCATGGCCCGACACTAATGGTCGCGGCCAGTCATTTCGGTGAGCAATCAAACGAGCCGTCGGTCGGTTGCCCAGCGGGTGAGTTGATGACGGTTGGACAGCTGCAACTTACGCAGCACGCTGCTGACGTGCGTCTCTACGGTCTTGATCGAGATGAACAGCTCTTTCGCAACCTCCTTGTACGCATAGCCGCGCGCGATCAGCCGGAGCACCTCACGCTCCCGCTGGGAGAGTCGGTCAAGATCTTCATCAACCGTGGCAAGATCAATTGACCCGGAGAAGGCATCCAGCACGAATCCGGCCAGGCGGGGCGAGAAGACCGCGTCGCCCTCGGCGACACGACGGATCGCGTCGATCAGTTCGCTGCCGCTGATCGATTTCGTCACATAGCCTCGGGCACCCGCGCGGATCACGCCGATGACATCCTCAGCCGCGTCGGACACTGAAAGGGCGAGGAACTTCTGATCCGGGTTCTTCTCATGCACCTTACGAATAACCTCGACGCCGCCACCGCCGGGCAGGTGCACATCCAGCAGCACCACGTCCGGCTGGGTATGAAGTATCACGGCGATGGCGCGATCCGCGTCGGCCGCCTCGCCAACCACCGCCACGGATCGGCCGATTTCAGCTTTTACGCCGGTACGGAACATGGCATGGTCGTCGACGATGACCACCCGGTAAGGACCGCGCTCGGCAGGTGGGCTCGGGACACTTGGCTCGCTGGTCGTCGGCCGCGGGCCGGGCTGGTCGGGTGTTTCGTTCATCTCTTGATCTCCAGTCGTACCTCGGTGCCGTCGCTGGCCGCAGAGCGGATTGTGGCGCTGCCACCATGCCGTGCCATGCGATCAATGATGCTGCCTTTGACGCCCATCCGGTCCTCAGCCACAGCGTCCACATCGAATCCGTGGCCGCGGTCTCGGACGAAGACCTCGACAGATTCCTCATCGACCTCGGCGTAGACATCGATCTTCTCAGCGCCAGAGTGCTTGGCGGCGTTGACCATCGCTTCGCGCGCGGCGCGGACCAGGGCCTGGATCTCCTCGGAAGTGTCGCAGTCGCCGACCATCACCAGCTCGACGGGAACGCCCCGTTCGTCCTCGACCTCGGCGGCCGCCGCTGTCAGTGCCGCTTTAAGCGTCGCTTCAGGCAGCTCGTCGCCGTACAGCCAGTTGCGCAACTCTCGCTCTTGGCGGCGGGCCAGCTGCTGCACCGCCTTGGGGTCGTCAGCCTGGCGCTGGATCATGGCGAGGGTCTGCAGCACCGAGTCATGCAAGTGGGCAGCCATGTCAGCACGGGCATCTGCACGGACCTTCTCAGCCCTCGCCTGGTTCAGAGCCGAACGTGAGCGGTGCAACCAGGGAGCCAGGACGATCGCCAGGCCGGCGACCACAAGCATGGTCATGGCCATGACTTCAGGCAGATTGGCAATCTGGCCCTGTTGGGCGATCACGATGCCAAATGCTGCGCCGACCAGGCCCAGACCCACGATCACCCGCACTAGCGCCGGCCAGCCACCCCGAGCGACGAACGGAGCCAGCCACGCCTTGCCGCCGGCTTCGTCGCGCCAACGCTTCTGCTGTTCGGAGTCGGCCTGACGCCAGACCAACGCGGCTCCAGCGCAAGCAAAGGCCACGGGCCAGAAGAGCCGAGAGCTGATACCCAGACCGGTGTTCTGCATGATCAACAGCAACCCAACGCCTAAGGCGATGAGCGCCAACAGCATGCCCCAGTCAATGCGACGCTTGGGCCTGCTGGGGTCGCGCATGCCTGCCCGGCCCGCCGACTCCAGCCCAGGAGCCTTGACAGTCGATTCCGGCGGCAATAACAACCACAGAGCCCCGTACGCGATGACCCCAAGGAACTGGAAAGTCGCCAAGGCTACGAACGCAATCCTCACCGCCAGCAGCGGCCAGCCGAGATGCCTGGCCAGTCCGGTGCAGACTCCTCCCAGCCAGGCGCCCTCGACCACCCGCGTGGCCCGAGGCTTGTCGTCGGAATCTGCCTGATCGAAGTCCGACACGCCGTCTTTCGCAAGCGATACTGCGGCCGGCTGCGCTGGCTCACTGGGGCCAGAAGGCAATTCTGACCCGGCGACGACGGCGGTCTCGTGCTGTATCGGCGAGGTCGCGGAGGCAATGTCAGGCTCGAGATGGCTCGAGTCCGTGGCAGTCATGATGTCCTACCCTCACACGCGTATGGGCGTACGACCAGCAGGGTGGCCCCCGGATTCTCCCTTAGCCGAACGAATTTGGACGTTGCGGCCGCACAAACGGTTCCAGGTTCAAGCCGAACAGTCGGGAGCATTGGGGGTCGTCCCTGATAGTTCGAGGGTAGCCCGGTCGGCAGGATGGAGCACATGAGCTCGATCTGGACGATTCGTCGCAGTGCGACCGACGTCAAGCTCACCGGGCTTTGCGGTGGAGTGGCTCGGTATTGGGGAATCGATCCGCTGTTGGTTCGGGTCGGCTGGGCTCTACTAGCTCTGAGCGGCGGAATTGGACTTGTCCTCTATCTGGCAGGCTGGCTCCTCATCCCGGTCGAGGGCAGCGATAAGGCGCTGGCCGATGACCTGTTGGGTGAGTCGGTTCGGCGCTGGCCGAAGGAACTGTGGATCACCCTCGTAGTCGTGGCCAGCTTGGCGATGGTCACCATCTTCGGGTGGCTCAGCCCATTCGGCCTTGCTCCTGCGATCGTCATCGCCATCATTTGGTACTTCGGCTTCTACAAAGGCCGCCACGGCAAGCCAGGTGAAGTGCCGACGCCGCCAGCAGATGCTGGGCTGGCGTCGGAAGAGCCGTCCCAACCTGAGTTCGTCCAATATCCTGGCCCGCCGACGCCTTTCACCGAAGCCGCCGAGGCGTGGCAACGCCGGGTCGAGGAGCACCTGCGTCAGGAGGGCGTTGAGGGTCGGACCGCTGCCACACCGCCTGATAACTGGCCAAGTCCTCCGCCGGCCAATGTGTCACAGCCGACGCTAGATCCGGACCCCGCTGAACACACGGCGTTCTTGGCTGAGCCTGATCCAGTCGGCCTCTACGCCGAACCGGCGCCTGCCGTGCCCGTGAGAATGTCGAAAACAAGGTCAGCCAAGCGACTACGGATGGTCTCGCTGATCGCACTCGGCCTGACGCTGTCGGGGCTTGGCGTAGCCCAGGCGTTCGGCGTCGCAATCCCACTCGCCGCCTATCTCGCAGCCGCGCTGTTGGTCATTGGCATAACGCTGGTGCTCGCGACGTGGCTTGGCATGGCGCGCGGTCTGCTGCCGGTCGGTGCCTTGCTGGCGATAGCCGTGCTGGTCGTCACGGCGGCCGGACCTGCGCTTCAGCTTCCCGGAATGGCGACTTCCCATGCGTACACGACGCCCACTGAGCTCCCGGCCGCTGGCGACTTTGAGGACTTCGGCAGGCTTACAGTTGATCTCAGCCAGCTTGCGGTCACGGCGGACGCCAACTACACAGCGCATGTTGATCTTGGCCGTCTTGAGGTCACGGTGCCCGAAGATGCCTATGTTGTCGTGAACTACACCGCCGACATGGGGGCAGTGCACGCGTACGGCGAAGAGATCAAGGAAGGCTCAGAGATCACAGGCCGAATCAATCCTCCCCAGCCGGCACAGCCTGGCCAGCCCATCTTGACGCTCAACTTGTCCGTAGACGCCGGCAACATACAGGTGCGACGATGAGAAAAACCTACGATGTCGTTGCCCTGATCTTTGGCCTCCTGTTCAGCTGCGTGGCCCTTGGATCGCTGTGGCTAACCTTTGTCGGACCTCTCAACTGGCAGGTGATCAGGATCGTGGCACCCATGGGACTGGTCGCCGTTGGTGTTCTTGGTCTCGTCCTTTCCCGGAACCGTCAGTAGTACATCCCCCATCGAAAGGTGCGTCATGAGCAGCCCCTACCCACCGCAGCCGCCTAAGAGACTGGAGCGGAGCAAGTCCAACAGAGTTCTGGGTGGCGTCTGCGCCGGAGTCGCGAACTACCTGAACATGGACCCGACGCTGGTGCGGGTGCTCACGGTGGTGATTTCACTGTTCACCGGCGTTCCCGTCATCCTCTACATCATCGCGTTGTTCGTGGTGCCCGAAGAAGGTTCGCAGCCGGCGTCGCCCACCTATCCGCCCGTGTACGGTCCGCAGGGCCAGGACACCGGCTTCCAGACTGCGCCGCCACAGACGGCCCAGCCGGCGTACACCTCACCGGGGCCAACTCAGTCGTATCAGCCGCCACCAGCTCCGCCGGCGTCCGCTGAGGACTCCGTCTGGGGCACTGAGGGCGCACCCTGGGAGCAGCGTCAGTCAGCCGCAGAACCGGCGATGCAGGCCCAGCCTGAACCCATCGGACCGTCAGAGCCGGAGGCGCCAGTTGCGCCTGCGGCCCACGAAGCCGACGCCTTTGAATCCGTGCCTGAACCTGAGGGTCCCGAGGAGCGGCCAGCAGGTACCGATAATCCTCCGACTGAGCCGGGTGGCGCGGCAGAATCCGCCGAACTACCCGAGGGCGGTCAGCAGACGGACAAGTCCTAGCCGGCGGGCTGGTCCCCCGCTCCCATCACTGGGCAGCGCGGACCAGGTCGACAAAATAGCGGTGGATGCGCAAGTCGTCGGTGACCTCGGGATGAAACGAAGTCGCCATGATGTTCTGGTGCCGTACGGCGATGATCTTCGATTCTCCGAGGCCGGGTGGAACGACTGCTCCCAGCACCTCTACGCCGTCGTCGATGCTCTCCACCCACGGTGCCCGGATGAACACCGCATGGACTGGGCCGCCTGCAATGCCATCAAGATCGACATCGGTTTCGAAGGACTCAACCTGACGACCGAAGGCATTGCGTCGTACGGTGATATCGAGTGCCCCGAAAGTTTGTTGATCTTCGGTGCCGTCCAGCACCCTCTTGGCGAGCAAGATCATCCCGGCACAGGAGCCGTACGCCGGCAGTCCTGCGCTCAGCGCCGCTATCAGTGGCTCGCGCAGCCCGAAGATCCGCGACAGCTTGTCGATCGTGGTGGACTCACCACCGGGCAGCACAATCCCACTCAGCCCGGCTAGCTCGGCGGGTCGGCGTACCGGCCGGACGTCCGCGCCGCACGCTGTCAGTGCGCGAAGGTGCTCGCGTACGTCACCTTGCAGGGCGAGGACACCGACAACGGGTTGACGGCTCACCAGCCGCGTTGGGCGAGGCGATGTGGCTGTGGGATGTCGTCGACATTGATGCCGACCATTGCCTCGCCGAGGCCGCGGGAGACTTTCGCGATCACATCGGGGTCATCGTAGAAGGTGGTCGCCTTGACGATGGCCGCCGCCCGCTCCTCCGGATTGCCGGACTTGAAGATTCCGGAGCCAACAAAGACCCCTTCCGCCCCGAGCTGCATCATCATGGCGGCGTCTGCCGGAGTTGCGATGCCGCCAGCTGTGAAGAGTACGACGGGCAACTTGCCCAATTGCGCGACCTCGGCAACCAGCTCGTAAGGCGCCTGCAGTTCCTTCGCAGCCACGTACAGCTCATCGGACGCCATCGTCGTGAGGCGTGCTATCTCAGCACGGATCTGGCGCATGTGGGTGACGGCATTGGACACGTCACCAGTGCCAGCCTCGCCCTTGGAGCGGATCATGGCCGCACCCTCAGCGATCCTGCGCAGCGCCTCACCAAGATTGGTGGCGCCGCACACGAACGGCACGGTGAACCGCCATTTGTCGATGTGGTTGGCGTAGTCGGCGGGCGTCAGCACTTCGGATTCATCGATGTAGTCAGCGCCGAGCGACTGGAGGACCTGAGCCTCCACGAAGTGCCCGATCCGGGCCTTGGCCATTACCGGAATGGAGACGGTCGCGATGATGCCGTCGATCATGTCCGGATCGCTCATCCGCGAGACGCCGCCCTGCGCACGGATGTCGGCAGGCACCCGTTCCAATGCCATGACGGCCACCGCGCCGGCATCCTCAGCGATCTTTGCCTGTTGTGGCGTGACCACATCCATGATGACTCCGCCTTTGAGCATCTCGGCCATGCCACGCTTGACGCGGGCAGTGCCGAGCAGGCTGGTAGGCGAAGTGGAGCTGGTGGTATCGGACACGGTCAAATCCCTCTTGATTGCGGTGTTTCGCGATGGAGCCTGCTGCGGCGCGGACCGCTCGCAACGATGCTTTCGTCCCTCAGTTTAGGTGCGTGTTGGAGGGCGTCGAGTTGATTTCCCAGCACGGGAGCCAGCAGTTCAGTCGGCGCGAATACGCTCCGGGTATGACGCAACCGCACCACATGTCCAAGCCGACTGAGGCCGGGATGGCGCGATTTGCTGCTCTGCTGGACGAACTGTCGAGTGAGCGAGATGTGGTGAGGGCCTCCATGTTCGGCATGCCGGGCATCAAGCGGCGCGGCGGCAAGGCGTTCTGCGGGCTGTACGGGAACGACATGATCTTCAAGTTGCAGGGCGAGGATCATGCCCGCGCCCTCAAGTTGAACGGCGCACACCCCTTTGAGCCCATGGCCGGTCGGCCCATGAAAGCGTGGGTACAGGTCCCGCCGGAGCATGAGTCGCAGTACCCAGACCTAGGCCGTGCCGCTGAAACGAGCCTCGAGGCTTGACTCGTCGTAGGACTATTCCCACTCGATGGTGCCCGGCGGCTTGCTGGTGATGTCCAGGACGACCCGGTTCACCTCATCTACCTCATTGGTGATTCGGGTACTGATCTGTTCCAGCACTTCGTACGGGAGTCGGCCCCAATCCGCGGTCATCGCATCTTCACTGGTCACTGGACGGAGCACGATCGGGTGACCGTACGTCCGGCCGTCGCCTTGCACGCCGACTGAGCGGACATCGGCCAACAGCACGACTGGGAACTGCCAGATGTCACGATCCAGCCCGGCCGCCGTCAACTCAGCTCGAGCGATGGCGTCAGCCTCACGTAAGACGTCGAGCCGCTCTCGGGTGACCTCACCGATGATGCGGATCGCCAGTCCCGGTCCCGGAAATGGATGCCGCCAGACGATTCCTGATGGCAGCCCGAGCTGCGCACCCACCGCTCGCACCTCATCCTTGAACAGCGTTCGCAGCGGCTCCACTAGCTGGAACTGGAGATCGTCAGGCAGCCCGCCGACATTGTGATGGCTCTTGATATTGGCCGCGCCCTCGCCGCCGCCGGATTCGACTACATCCGGATAGAGCGTGCCCTGCACCAGGAATTCGACCTCACCGGCCTCGCCGACTACCTCGCGGGCTGCCGCCTCGAACGTCCGAATAAACTCTCGGCCGATGATCTTGCGCTTATCCTCCGGATCAGTAACCCGGGAGAGCGCGGAGAGGAATTGCGCGGACGCATCAACGACCTTCAGGTCGACACCGGTTGCGGCCACGTAGTCGCGCTCAACCTGCTCGGCCTCGCTCTGGCGCAGCAGACCATGATCGACAAAGACACAGGTCAATTGGCTACCGACAGCGCGCTGCACCAGAGCCGCCGCCACCGCGGAGTCGACTCCGCCGGAGAGCCCCGCGATGATGTGCTTCCCGCCAACCTGTTGCTGGATGGCCAGCACAGACTCATCGACGATATTGGCCGGAGTCCAATCGGGCGTACAGCGAGCGATGTTGTACAAGAAGTGCTCCAACACCTCTTGGCCATGCTCGGTATGCAAGACCTCCGGGTGCCACTGGACGCCGGCAAGGTGCCGGTCGACATCCTCGAACGCGGCAACCGTCGCCCGTGCCGAGGTTGCAGTCACCCGGAAACCAGGGGGTGCTGCAATCACCTCGTCGCCGTGGGACATCCAAGCACTTACGGTGCCGGGTAAGCCGGCGAGCAATGTGCTGGAATCGGTCAGCTTCACTGCCGTCCGGCCGTATTCCCGCATGCCGGTGCGAGCCACTGACCCGCCGAGGACCTGGGCCATGGCCATAAAGCCATAACAGATGCCCAGAACTGGAGTGTCGCCGTCAACCAGCGCCGCATCGAGTTGCGGCGCCCCCGGCTCGTAGACCGACGAAGGGCCGCCGGAGAGGATGATCGCCTTTGGCCGCCGCGCCAGAATCTCTGAGGCTGAGGCAGAGTGCGGCATGATTTCGGAATAGACGTTCGCCTCGCGTACCCGGCGGGCGATCAGCTGGGCGTACTGGGCCCCGAAGTCGATCACCACCACCAGATCGTGATCTCGCCGGCTCATCGCGCATCCTCTCCCCGGACAGTCCGGAAGCGATGAGTCTATGACCTCGCAGTCGCCGTGCGAGGCTCCGGCGGTCGAATCTGGCTACTCTGCGTGGGGTCGATGAGACCTCTCGGTGGATCGGGTCTGATCCCACCCAAACGGCTGGAGTTGAGACGACATCGAGGCCGTGTGGCAATTGGCCGAGGACCGCTGATCCACCCTGGCGATACCGCTGACGATTGCCACATTTCGTGTTCGGCCGGTCACGCGAAATCGGCCGCCGTCATACCGGCCGGATGACCGGACGGCCACTGCACAAGTTCGATCCGGTAGCCGTCGGGATCAGTTACCCATGACGTCCGAATCTCAGGCCCCGGATTTGTCGGTGGCTCCGCCGCGATACCCCTGGCATTGACCTGGGCAACTGTGGCATCCAGATCGTCCACCTGGACGACGAGGTGGTTGACGGCACCGATGTCCTCAACCGGTCTCGCCGGGTCGTGCACGAGCTCGAGACTCACGAACGGATCGTCCGGCAGCTGGAGCATGGTCAGGCTGCCGAACTCCGTCTCCGGCACCCTGCCGACTTCGGCGTATCCGAGCGCGGTGTAGAACGCGAGCGAGCGTTCCAGGTCAGAGACCCGAAGGCCCAGGTGTAGCATCCGCATGCTCGGCAGACTAGTAGTAGCACCGGACGAGGGCGACGGTCATCATCGCGGGTCCCCACGTCAGCGGCACGTTGCCGACGACAGGTTCGACGAGAACCAATAGTCACCGTGCTCTTGCGGCGGACTCCGCGAGGATGGCGTCGATCTGGCCGACAGCCTGCTTCAGGCCTTCTTCCATGCCCATGGCCAGAACCTGCTCCATTGCCTCGGTACTGGGGAAGATGCTCTGGATCGACATCCGGGTGTGCCCGTCGCCGATGTCCTCGATGGCCACTCGGGCGGAGTTGAGTGGCAGGTCGGTGTTCGGGGTGCCATCCTCGTTGGCGAAGCCGTCGTTGAAGACCAGCCGATACGGCGGCTCGGCCTCGAGAATCTCCCAATAGCCCTTGGACTGGTCGCCCTCGGGCCCGGTCATGTGGTATTCGACACGGCCGCCAGGACGGAGGTCATGGGACGTCACGGTGGCGGGGTAGGTCGGCGGTCCCCACCATTGCTCCAGCTGGCGAGGGTCCTCCCAGAGCTGCCAAACTCGCTCAGCGGGTACGTCGAACTCGGCTTCGAGGGTCATTGACAGGGCTTCGGTGTCCTTCCGGACAGAGGTAACGGTCATCGGTCCTTCTCCTTTGTGTCGGTCACGAGATTGGTCATGCGGTCAATCCGTCCTTGCCAGAGCTCCTCGTAGCGGTCGAGCAGATGCCGGGCCACACGCAGGCCATCGAGGTTGGTGCGGACCACCTTGCGCCGGCCGTTGCGCTCCTTGGTGACCAGGCGGGCCCGCTCGAGGATCGCGACGTGCTTCTGGACCGCCGCGAAGCTCATTGGATAGTGGTCTGCCAGCTCGGCCACACCCTCCTCCGCGTCGATCGCCCGGCGCACGATGTCGCGCCGCGTCGCATCAGCCAGCGCGCCGAACATGCGGTCATAGTCAGGAGGAGCAATCTGCATTTGATACAACCGTATGGTTGTATCAAGAATCTGTCAACTGGCGGGCGGCAGGCGCTGCAGCCAGCAAGATCGCATTCGGATTCGGCGCGATCGCAGATCGGACTCGGCGCGTGACAGGACGTCAGCGCCAGGGTTCCCTCAGTAAGACGCCTAAGCCCGCCCGGCCTTCTTCAAGACTCGCAACAGTCCCGTCATGGCCGAAGTGAAAGATTTGCCGTCCAGACCGTGACTGGGAGCGAGAGGGATCCCAGTCTGCGTGGCGACCGACTGGACGTCGACGAACCGCCTGATGCCGTCCTGCCCTTGGCGCCGGCCGAGTCCTGAGTTCTTCATCCCGCCCATCGGCGCGTCGATGCTGCCGAGCGTTGCAGCAAAGCCCTCATTGACATTCACCGTGCCGCATTTGATCTTGCTCGCCACACGCCGTCCGCGATCGTGGTCGGAGGTCCAGACGCTGGCGTTGAGGCCATAGTCGGAATCGTTGGCTCGCTCCACTGCCTCGTCATCGTCGACGACCGCGTACACACTGACGACCGGGCCGAACGTCTCGTCGGTGTAGCACTCCATCTCGGGCGTCACTCCGGTCAAGATGGTGGGCTCGTAAAACAGGTCGCCGAGATCTTCGCGCTGCCGGCCGCCGGTCAGTACCGTGGCGCCCTTGGCTCGTGCGTCTTCCACATGTGCGCTGACCCGCTCCAACTGGTCCTGGTTGATCAAACTGCCCATGTCGTGCTCGAAATCTGGTGCATGGCCGAGCCGGATCGCCTTAGTCTGCGTGACGAACGCCCGGACGAACCGCTCGAAGAGCGGTTCCACAACGTAGATGCGTTCAGTTGCCAAACACGTTTGGCCAGCGTTGAAAAAGGACGCCCGCACCGCGCCCTCGACCGCGGCCTCGACGTCTGCGTCATCCAAGATCACCATCGGGTTCTTGCCACCGAGCTCCAGGGAACATCCGATCAGTCGCTCCGCGCATTGGGCGGCCACCGTACGTCCCGTCGCGGTCGAGCCGGTGAAGCACACGTAGTCGCTGACGTTGATCAGCTCGGGCCCCACCACGGTGCCACGTCCATGCACTACCTGCCAGAGGTCGGGAGGCAGGCCAGTCCTGCGCAACAGTTCCACCGCGGCCAGTGGGACCAGCGGAGTCTGGTGATCAGGCTTGAGCATGATCGCATTGCCCGCGACCAGAGCCGCCAGCCCGTCGCAGATCGCCATAGTCAGTGGGTAGTTCCACGGCCCGATCACGCCGACGAGACCCTTTGGAATGTAATGCCGGTCGACCCGGGTCAACAGCGGCAAGATCCCGTTGCCACGCTCTGAGTGCAGATACTGGCGCGCAGTACGTCCGTAGTAACGAGCGGTGAGCGCAAGATGGAACACCTCGTTTGCGGCACTCAGCCGGTCCTTGCCGTGCGACTGCAGCAGATCAATGAAGTAATCGCGCTGATCCAATAGATGATCATGAAAATCGAGCAGCAGTCGAGCCCGCTCAGCAATTGGTCGAGCGGCCCATTCAGCCTGGGCTCGGTGCGCGAGCTGGGCGCCAACCTCGACATCCGCGGGTGTTGAGGTCGGCAGCTCGCCCATTACCTCACCGGTGATCGGTGAGCGCAGCGCCATAGCTGGCCCAGTCGCGGTGAGCAGCGCCCGCAGCCGCAGCAGGTCTGATGATGGGGCAACTGCTACGTCGGTCATGGGGCCCAGAGTAGTGGCGAGCCTGTTCGCGAGCGTCGGTAGCGCGTGAGCGAACACGGCAGGGCCTGGTGGCAGCATTCGGACTATGGACTGTGATGTCATCGTGGTCGGGGCCGGCCTCTCCGGTCTGGTCGTGGCGCACGAGCTGGCCGAGGCCGATCGGTCGGTCATCATGCTGGACGCCGAGCCGCTCGGCTCAGTCGGTGCCCAGGCGTACTGGTCACTGGGAGGCCTGTTCATGGTGAATTCGCCTGAGCAGCGACGGCTCCGGATCCATGACACCGAAGAGCTCGCGCTGGCCGATTGGCTGGGCAGCGCCGCCTTCGACCGCTTGGAGGACTACTGGCCGCGACGCTGGGCCGAGGCATATGTGCACTTTGCGGCCGGTGAACAGCGTCACTGGCTCCATGACCTGGGCGTTCGCTGGTTCCCGCTCGTGCAATGGGCCGAACGAGGCGGCTACGCAGCTCCCGGTCATGGCAACTCGGTTCCGCGTTTCCACATCGTCTGGGGCACCGGCCCTGGCTTGGTCGAGCCCTTCGCCAACAGCGTCATGAACTCGAACCGGGTGCGGATCCGGGCCCGACACCAGGTCACTTCGTTACAGGCCGACCACGCTGGGGTACGCGTATCCGGACGGGTTCTGGAGCCGACAGATGTACCCCGCGGAGTCCGGACGTCGCGAACCGGAATCGCTGAGTTCACCTTTTCCGCCCAGGCCGTCGTCGTAGCGAGCGGGGGAATCGGCGGGAACTTTGACCTCATCAGAGAGAACTGGCCCACCGAGTGGGGTCCAGCGCCGCAACGCATGATCGCCGGCGTGCCCGACTACGTTGACGGGTCGATGCTCAAGATCACCGAGGCTGCGGGTGGTCGGATGATCAATCCCGATCGGATGTGGCACTATCCCGAGGGAGTCGTGAACCACTCCCCTATTTGGAGCCACCACGGTATTCGGATCCTGCCCGGGCCATCGGCGTTGTGGCTGGATGCCCGAGGACAACGCTTTCCGCCGCCGCTGTTTCCTGGCTTCGATGCGCTCGGTGCGCTGCGGCATGTGATCAAGAGCGGCTACCACTACTCATGGTTTGTGCTGGACCAAGCCACGGTGTCGGCTGAGATCGCACTCTCCGGATCTGAGCAGAACGGCGACTTGACCGGCAGGAATCTGCGACTGCTGGCTGGCCGGGTACGGCCCGGTCCGACACCGGAGGTGCGAGCTTTCCAGGAGGTCGGTGTGGACTTCGTCTCGGCTGGATCAGTGCCGGAGCTGGCCGCTCAGATGAATCAACTGGTCGGTGAACATCTGATCGACGGCGAGGCGCTGAGCCAGGTGATCGAGGCGCGCGATCTCCAGGTGCGCAGCGGGCTCGGAAAGGACCCGCAGGTAGTGGCAACCGTCGCGGCGCGGCGATTCCTCGGTGATCGGTTGCTGCGGGTGGTGGCGCCGCATGAGCTGCTCGACCCGAAGGCTTCTGGCAGCGGCCGGGCCGGATCGGGAGGTCCGCTGGTTGCGATCCGACTGCACATCTTGACCCGCAAGACCCTCGGCGGATTGGAGACCGACCTTGAGGGACGGGTGATGCGACCTGACGGCTCGGTGCTTTCGGGCGTGTACGCGGTTGGTGAGGCAGCCGGCTTCGGTGGCGGAGGCGTGCATGGGTACCGGGCCCTCGAAGGCACCTTCCTGGGCGGGTGCTTGTTCACTGGCCGAACTGCCGGCCGAGCCCTGGCCGCAGCCCTCTGACCAGTTCGGGCTGCCACGCGGGGCAGCTTCGCCTTATGGGTTGTGCCAATTGCTCTTGCTCAGGGTCGCCTTGTGATGGCGCACGACCTCAGCGACCACGAAGTTCAGGAACTTCTCGGCGAACTCCGGGTCAAGCTTGGCATCCTCGGCAAGAGCCCGGAGCCGCTCGATCTGCTGGGCCTCGCGTAGCGGATCGGCGGGCGGGAGGCCATGCGCGGCCTTGAGCTCGCCCACCTGCTGGGTGATCTTGAACCGCTCCGCCAACAGATGCACCAGAGCCGCATCCATGTTGTCGATGCTCATTCGCAGCCGCAGCAACTCCTCGGCCACCTGGTCACCCATGGCGTTCAGCCTAGCCACAAGGGCTCCGCCGGCGAGCGGGCTGGAAGGTTGCCAGGGGCGGCTCTGTCCAGACGGCGCGCACCTGCTAGAAGTAAGTAGCACGTCGGGCGTAACGTTTCCGACATATTCGCGACCGCCCAGGCCCGGGGGTGGGCCTGCTGAAGGGCCTAGGAGGGTCTCATGTCCCAGGATCTGGATCCGCTCGGCACCCGCGAGTGGTTGGACGCACTGGACTCAGTGGTGGTGTTCGACGGCGCGGATCGGGCGACGTTCCTGCTAGACGAGCTGCTCAGTGGCGCCCGCCGCAGCGGCGTGCCAGTGCCGTACTCGGCCAATACTCCTTATCTGAATACGATCCCGCCGGACGGTGAGCCGCAGTACCCCGGTGACCTGGCGCTGGAACGAAAGATCAGATCGCTGATCCGGTGGAACGCCGTTGCCACTGTGCTGCGCGCCAACAAGGAGTCGTCGGAGCTCGGCGGACACATCGCAAGCTTCCAGTCAGCGGCCACGCTGTACGAGGTCGGTTTCAACCAGTTCTGGCAGGCACCCAGTGAATCGCACGGCGGTGATCTGGTGTTCATCCAGGGTCACAGCTCACCGGGCATCTACGCCCGCGCATTCGTCGAGGGCCGGCTCCCCGAAGATCAGCTACTCAACTACCGGCAGGAGGTCGACGGCGATGGCCTGTCGTCGTATCCGCACCCGTGGCTGATGCCAGAGTTTTGGCAGTTCCCGACGGTGTCAATGGGCCTCGGGCCGCTGATGTCGATCTACCAGGCGCGGTTCCTCAAGTACCTGCACGCTCGCGGCTTGGCGGACACCGCGAACAGGCATGTGTGGGCATTCCTGGGCGACGGGGAGATGGACGAGCCGGAGTCGCTCGGCGCAATCTCACTGGCCGGGCGCGAGAAGCTCGATAATCTGATCTTCGTCATCAACTGCAACCTGCAGCGGCTGGACGGCCCGGTACGCGGCAACGGCAAGATCATCCAGGAGCTGGAGGGCATATTCCGCGGCGCCGGGTGGAATGTCATCAAGGTCATCTGGGGAACCGGGTGGGATCGGCTGATCGTCGCGGACAAGACAGGCCTGCTGCTCAAGCGCATGGAGGAGTGTGTCGACGGGGAGTATCAAGACTTCAAGTCGAAGAACGGCGCGTATGTCCGCCAGCACTTCTTCGGCAAGTATCCAGAGTTGCTCGATCTCGTCGCCGATATGTCTGATGACGACATCTGGGCACTGAACCGCGGTGGCCATGATCCGCAGAAGGTGTACGCCGCCTACCACGCCGCGGTCAACCACACCGAACAGCCGACGGTGATCTTGGCGAAGACTGTCAAGGGTTATGGCATGGGCGAGGCCGGTGAAGGGCAGAACATCACCCATCAGCAGAAGAAAATGGGTGAGAACGTGCTGCGGGCCTTCCGGGACCGGTTCGAGATCGACGTACCCGACGAGCGGATCCCGGAGGTGCCATTCCTGCCGCTGGCGGAGGGTAGCAAGGAGCACGCATATCTGCACGAACGCCGGGCGGCGCTTGGCGGCTACCTGCCAGCGCGGCGTCGGCGCTCGACTGAGTCGCTGCAGGTACCGCCGCTGTCGGCCTTCGAGGCCCAGTTGAAGAGCACCGGAGATCGGGAGATCTCCACAACGATGGCGTTCGTCCGGATCTTGACCACCCTGCTGCGGGACAAGCAGATCGGCAAACGCATCGTGCCGATCGTGCCCGACGAGTCCCGTACGTTCGGCATGGAGAACCTGTTCCGCCAGTTCGGGATCTTCTCCCAGGTCGGTCAGCTGTACCAGCCTGAAGACGCCAATCAGCTGATGTTCTACAAGGAGGACAAGAGCGGCCAGCTGCTCCAGGAGGGAATCAACGAGCCGGGCGCGATGTCATCGTGGATCGCCGCGGCCACGTCCTACAGCACTAACGACACCCCGATGATCCCGTTCTACATCTATTACTCGATGTTCGGCTTCCAGCGGGTTGGCGATCTCGCCTGGGCCGCCGGTGATATGCGATCGCGGGGCTTCCTGCTCGGTGGGACAGCGGGACGCACCACACTCAACGGTGAGGGACTGCAGCACGAGGACGGGCACAGCCACATCATGTCCGCGACGATTCCGAATTGCGTCTCCTACGATCCAACGTTCGCCTACGAGGTGGCGGTGATCATCGCCGACGGGTTGCGCAGAATGTACGCCGAGCAGGATGACGTCTTCTACTACATCACCGTGATGAACGAGAACTATCAGCATCCAGCTCTCCCCGAGGGCCGCGAGGACGAGGTTCGCGAGGGCATCGTGAAGGGGATCTACCTGTTCCGCGAGGGGAACGCCGGCAAGAAGTCGGCTCCTCGGGTGCAGCTGTTCGGGTCTGGAACGATCCTGCGGGAGGCCATCGCCGCGGCCGAGCTGTTGGAGCAGGATTGGAATGTGGCTGCTGACGTATGGAGCGCGCCGAGCTTCACCGAGCTAGCACGCGAGGGCATGGCCACTGAGCGGTGGAACATGCTGCATCCCACGGAGGAGGCCCGGCAGTCGTTTGTGGAGACCCAGTTGGCCGGCCGGCCGGACGGGCCAGCCATCGCCGTCACCGACTACGTGCGGGCCTTCGCCGAACAGATCCGTCCGTACGTGAAGCGGCGCTACCGGGTCCTCGGCACCGACGGTTTCGGCCGATCCGACTACCGCCGGAAGCTCCGTGAACATTTCGAGGTCAACCGGCACTTCATCACCTTGGCCGCACTCACCGAACTGGCCGCAGAGGGCGCTATCCCGACCAGCACAGCTGCGGAAGCCATCAGCAAGTACGGCCTTAATACCGACAAGCCCGATCCCGTCCGCGCCTAGAGAGGGACTGCAATGACTGCGGCAACCCAGACAACAACCGAGGTCAAGGTGCCCGACATCGGCGACTTCAACGATGTGCCAGTCATCGAGGTGCACGTCAAGCCTGGCGATGCGGTGAACGCCGACGATCCGCTGGTCACGTTGGAATCAGACAAGGCGACGATGGATGTCCCTTCGCCGGCCGGTGGCGCGGTCGCCGATGTGCTCGTCAAGGTCGGCGACACCGTGAGCCAGGGCACGCCGATCTTGATGCTTCAGCCCGGCGATGGCGCGATGACCGCTCCGCCATCGCTGCTGGAGCAGCAGGAGCCCCCGCCTGAGGTAGCACCACCGGCCGCCCCAGCGCCAACCCCGGCCGACACAGCCCCGACTGGCGCTGCCGCACCGACGGCCGCCGCCGCCGCGGCGCCAGCTACAGAAGCACCCGATCTTGTCGGTGTGCACGCAGGGCCCAGTGTTCGCCGCATGGCCCGGGAGTTCGACATCGATCTCGGGGCGGTCGCGGGCACGGGACCGAAGGGCAGAATCACCAAGGAGGACCTACTGGGCTTTCTGCGCGGACCGTCCCAGGCTCCGGCGCCGGCCGCCGCCCCCGGCATGGGTATCCCTGAAATTCCAGCCCAGGACTTCTCGAAGTTTGGTCCGGTGGAGACCAAGGCGCTCCCGCGCATCAAGAAGATCTCCGGCCCGTTCCTGCATCGATCTTGGCTGAACGTCCCACACGTCACGCACAACGACGAGGCAGACATCACCGACCTTGACAAGTACCGCAAGGAGTTGGACACCGCGGCCAAGGCCGACGGCTACCGGGTAACGCTACTGGCGTTTCTGGTGAAGGCGTGCGTGTCGGTGTTGAAGCAATTCCCCGAGTTCAACAGTTCCCTGTCGCCGGAGAAGGACAGCCTGATCCTCAAGAAGTTCTACAACATCGGCATCGCGGTCGACACCCCTGATGGGCTGATGGTTCCGGTCGTCAAGGACGCTGACCGCAAAGGAATCACTGAGCTCTCCAAGGAGTTCGGTGACATTTCAACGAAAGCCCGCGACGGCAAGCTGTCCCCGAATGACTTGCAGGGCGGAACGTTCACCATCTCAAGTCTCGGAGGTATCGGCGGCACCAGCTTCACGCCGATCGTGAACGCCCCAGAGGTGGCCATTCTCGGCGTAGTGCGGTCGAAAATGATGCCTGTATGGAACGGATCAGAATTTGCCCCACGACTGATGCTGCCGCTCTCGTTGTCCTACGACCACCGGGTGGTCGACGGCGCACTGGCCGCCCGGTTCACCCGGCAGCTGTGTTACCTCCTCGAAGACGACCGCCGGCTTCTGCTGTGAAAGGCGTGAGGAACCCAACATGAGCGCTGTCGAAATTCCGGTCCCCGACATCGGCGACTTCGGCGACGTGCCGGTGATCGAGATCCACGTCAATCCCGGTGACACTGTCGCTGTCGACGACCCGCTGGTCACGCTCGAGTCGGACAAGGCCACCATGGACGTACCGGCGCCGACCGCCGGCACCGTCTCCGAGTTGCGCGTCGGCGTCGGAGACACGGTCTCGCAGGGAACGGTGCTCATGGTCGTGGAGGCTGAGGGAGCGCCCGGCCTGCCGCCCAAGGAACATGTGCACGAAAGCGGGCATCCGGATCCTGGTGAGAAGACGGGCTACGGCTCCGCGAGTGGGGTTTACGACAAGATCGAGGTAAGCGTCCCGGACATCGGGGACTTTGACGCAGTGCCGGTCATCGAGGTGCTTGTCAACGTCGGCGACACCGTCGCCGTCGACGACCCGCTGATCACGCTGGAGTCGGACAAAGCCACCATGGACGTACCCGCCCCGGCGGCCGGCACGGTCGACGCGGTCAAGGTGAACGTCGGTGACACTGTCTCCGCTGGACACCCCATCCTGGATCTGCGTACCAGTGAAGCGGCACCCGCTGAGGAGCAGGCTGCGACCACACCATCGCCAGTGGCCCGGCCGCCGATGACCGAGCGTGGCGATGTCCATGGCGAGCTGCTGGTGTTCGGTGCCGGGCCTGGCGGGTACAGCGCCGCGTTCCGCGCCGCCGACCTCGGCATGAAGGTCGTGCTCGTCGATGATGGGGAGAGGCTTGGCGGCGTCTGTCTCAATGTCGGCTGCATCCCATCCAAGGCGCTCCTGCACGCCGCGAAGGTGATCGCTGAGACGAAGGAAATGGGCGCTCACGGGCTGTCCTTCGCCGCCCCGGAGATCGACATCGACAAGCTGCGCGATTGGAAGGATGGGGTGGTCAAGCGGCTTACCGGTGGCCTCTCCGGGTTGGCCAAGCAGCGCAAGGTCGAGGTCGTACGCGGCACTGGCGTATTCACCTCGATGAACCAGGTCCAGGTGACCGCGGACGACGGCTCGGTCAAGACCGTGAGCTTCGAACAGGCCATCATTGCTGCGGGATCCGAACCGATGACGCTGCCGTTCATCCCCGACGACGATCCGCGAGTCATCGACTCCACCGGTGCGCTGGAACTTGGCGATGTACCGCAGCGGCTGCTGGTGCTCGGCGGCGGGATCATCGGCTTGGAGATGGCGACCGTCTACGCCGAACTGGGCGCGCAGATCACTGTCGTCGAACTGATGGACCAACTGATTCCGGGTGCGGACAAGGACATCGTCACCCCGCTGACCAAGCGGATCACCAAGCAGTACGAGAACATCTACCTCAAGACCAAGGTGACCGCAGTCGAGGCCGCAGACGGCGGGCTGCGGGTACGGTTCGAAGGCGCGGGCGCACCGGAGACCGACACGTTCGACAAGGTCTTGGTCGCGGTCGGCCGGCGACCCAATGGCAAGGCGATCGGTGCGGAGAACACCGGCGTGCAGGTCGACGAGCGCGGCTACATTCTGGTGGACAAGCAACAACGCACGAACGTGCCGCACATCTTCGCGATCGGCGACATCGTCGGTCAACCAATGTTGGCGCATAAGGCTGTCCACGAAGGCAAGGTCGCCGCCGAGGTTGCCGCAGGCAAGACGAGCTACTTCGACGCGAAGGTGATCCCCTCCGTGGCCTATACCGACCCCGAAGTCGCCTGGGCAGGGATCACCGAGAACGAGGCGAAGGCTGCCGGCGTCAAGTACGGCAAAGGGGTGTTCCCCTGGCTCGCGTCCGGCCGATCGCTATCGCTCGGCCGTGACGAAGGCATTACCAAGGTCCTCTTCGACGAATCGACCGATCGGATCATCGGATGCGGCATCGTCGGCCCGAGTGCCGGGGACCTCATCGCCGAGGCCGCGCTCGCGATCGAAATGGGTGCCGACGCGGCCGACATCGGTCTGACCATCCATCCGCATCCCACTCTCTCGGAAACGATCGGCATGGCTGCCGAGGCGTTCGAGGGCACTATCACCGACCTATATCTGCCCAAGAAGAAGAAATGAAGTAAGGAGACACACATGCCAGGATCAGTCATCGTCGGGGGCGCTAGGACACCAATCGGGAAGCTCGCCGGATCACTGAAGGACTTCTCGGCGATGGACCTTGGCGGGTTCGCCATCAAGGCGGCGTTGGAAAGGGCCGGGATCAGCGGGGACCAGGTCGATTACGTGATCATGGGCCACGTCATCCAGGCCGGAGCCGGTCAGATCACCGCTCGGCAGGCCGCGGTCAAGGCCGGGATTCCGATGTCAGTACCGGCGGTAACGGTGAACAAGGTGTGCCTGTCGGGGTTGAACGCGATCGCGACGGCCGACCAGCTGATCGGCTACGGCGAGTTCGACGTGGTGGTGGCCGGCGGGATGGAGTCGATGACCCAGGGCCCATACCTACTGCCCAAAGCCCGGAGCGGGTACCGGTACGGCAACGGCGAGATCGTTGATTCCACGGCGCACGACGCGCTGTTCTGCGCCTTCGACCAGCTGGGCATGGGCGCGGCAACCGAGACGTATACGAAGCTGCGCGGCATCAGCCGGGATGAGCAGGACGCCTACTCCGCCGGCTCGCATGGCCGAGCTGCTGAGGCGCACAAGAACGGCTTGTTCGACGACGAGATCGTGACGGTGGAGGTGCCGCAGCGCAGGGGTGATCCGGTGATGGTCACCGAGGACGAGGGCGTACGACCTGACACCACGGCGGCGACACTGGCAAAACTGCGTCCGGCGTTCGCCGCGGACGGCACGGTGACTGCCGGTTCGTCGTCGCAGATCTCCGATGGCGCCGCTGCGGTGGTGGTGATGTCGCGGGCCAAGGCCGAGGAGTTGGGGGCGCCGATCCTCGCAGAGATCGGTGCGCACGGCACTGTGGCAGGGCCGGACCCGTCGCTGCTGTCCCAGCCGGCCAACGCCATCAATAAGGCCTTGGCTCGGGAGAACCTCACCCCCGACCAGATCGACGTGTACGAGATCAACGAGGCGTTTGCCTCGGTGGCCATCCAGTCGATGCGTGAGCTGGAGATCAGCGCGGATACCGTCAACGTCAATGGCGGCGCCATCTCCATGGGTCACCCGGTCGGTGCGTCTGGAGCCCGGCTCGCGCTGCATCTGGCTCTGGAGCTGAAGCGCCGCGGCGGTGGCGTCGGCGCGGCAGGACTGTGCGGCGGCGGCGGACAGGGCGAGGCTCTGATCATTCGGGTATCTAGCTAAAGGGAGGTTGCGTCATGGGTGACATGACCGGTCAGGTGGCGCTGGTCACCGGTGGAGTTCGCGGAATCGGGCGGGCCATCAGCGAGCGGCTTCACGCCCGTGGCGTGAAGGTGGCCGCGGGCTACTCGTCGAACAAGGAGGCAGCGGAGAAGTTCGCTGCCGAGCACCCCGGCTCGAGCGTGCATCAGGGCAACATCGGCAGCCACGAGGACTGCGAACGGGTTATCCAGGAGGTGCTGGACACCCACGGTCAACTGGACATTTTGGTCAACAATGCCGGGATCACCGCGGACAAGACGGTGCGGAAGATGACCGTGGAGGATTGGGACCGGGTGTTGCAGGTCAACCTGTCTGGGGCGTTCTACCTGTCGCGGGCGATTCTGCAGCACATGCTCGACCGCGGCTACGGCCGGATCATCAGCATCTCCTCGATCATCGGGGAGGCGGGCAACATCGGGCAGGCCAACTACGCCGCGGCGAAGTCCGGCTTGTTTGGCCTCACGATGTCATTAGCCCAGGAGACCGCCCGGAAGGGAATCACGGTCAACGATGTTGCCCCGGGCTACATCGCTACGGACATGGTCGCCGCCGTGCCGCAGGAAGCGCTGGACAAGGTCATTGGGAAGATCCCCGTCGGCCGACTCGGGGAGCCGGACGAAATCGCCCGCACGGTCGAGTTCCTGGCCGATCCTGACTCCGGCTTCATCACGGGCCAGATCTTCTCGGTCAACGGCGGGCAATACATGTGACAACGGCCCGGCGCTAGGCGCCGGGTCACCGCACCGCGCTAGCGCGTCCCGGTCACGGGTGGAAGTTAGTTAGCCGACGACGATTTCGACCCGCTGGAACTCCTTGATTTCGGTGTAGCCGGTGGTCGCCATCGCCTTGCGCAAGGCTCCAACCAAGTTCATCGTCCCGTCGGGAACCGTGGACGGGCCCAGCAGAATGTGCTGCAGATCGCCGACCGTTGAGAACTTGGCCCGCTCGCCGCGGGGCAGCTTGTCGTGCCACGCCTCGGGTCCCCAGTGGAAGCCGCGACCGGGCGCCTCCTTTGCCCTGGCCAACGGCGAGCCGACCATGACGGCATCAGCGCCGCAGGCGATCGCTTTGGCGATATCGCCTGATCGCACGACAGAGCCGTCAGCGATGACGTGCACGTAGCGACCACCGGACTCGTCGAGATAGTCCCGTCGCGCCGCCGCGACATCAGAGACGGCCGAGGCCATGGGCACCGCAACGCCTAGCACCGATCGGCTGGTGGACCCGGCTCCGCCGCCAAACCCGACGAGGACGCCAGCTGCACCGGTACGCATCAAGTGCAGGGCGGCCTGATACGTAGCGCAACCCCCAACAATGACTGGGACGTCCAGCTCGTAGATGAACTTCTTCAGGTTGAGTGGCTCCAGCACCGAAGAAACATGCTCGGCGGACACGGTGGTGCCGCGGATGACAAAGAAGTCGACGCCGGAATCGACCACGGCTTGTGCGTAGGCCTGGGTGTTCTGCGGTGAGAGCGCACCGGCAGTCGGCACTCCTGCTTCCCGAATCTCTGCGACCCGTTTGCCGATCAGCTCGGGCTTGATCGGCTCGGCGTAGATCTTCTGCATCTGGCGGGTCGCCTCGATCGGATCCTCGATCGCGATGATCTCCTCCAACTTCGGCTGGGGGTCGTCATAGCGGGTCCACAATCCCTCGAGATTCAGCACACCGAGCCCACCCAGCTGGCCGATCTTGATGGCGGTGGCTGGCGACACGACCGAATCCATCGGCGCCGCGATCACCGGGAAGCCGAAGGTGTAGGCGTCGATTCGCCATTGCAGCGAGATCTCCTCCTCGCCGCGGGTACGTCGCGACGGGACGATGGTGATGTCGTCAAAGGCGAACGCCTGCTGGGCACGCTTGCTGCGGCCGATGTCAAACATGTCTACTCCCTTGCGTACGGGTGATCATCGATCCGGCACATGATCGTGATCATGGCGCTCCCGTACTCGTGTGGTGCGTTCGAAGCCTCAGCCTGAATAGTTGGGCGCCTCGACGGTCAGCTGGATGTCGTGCGGATGGGACTCCTTCAAACCGGCGGAGGTGATCCGAACGAATGAACCGCGCTCCTGCAGCTCCGGAATCGTCGCGGCTCCGGTGTAGAACATGGCCTGGCGCAGGCCGCCGATGAGCTGATAGGCAACCGCGGCCAGCGGACCACGGTAGGGAACATGGCCCTCGATGCCCTCCGCGATCAGCATCGAGTCCGACGTGATGTCGCTCTGGAAGTAGCGGTCCCTGGAATAGGACGGGCCGCTACGGCCACGAGAGGCCATGGCACCGAGCGATCCCATGCCGCGATAAGACTTGAACTGCTTGCCGTTGATGAAGATCAGCTCACCGGGACTCTCCTCACAACCGGCCAGCAGGGAGCCGAGCATCACCGTGTCGGCGCCGGCCACCAGCGCCTTGGCGATGTCGCCGGAGTACTGCAGGCCGCCGTCACCGATCAGCGGCACACCCGCCGGGCGGCAAGCCAGAGAAGCGTTGTGGATCGCCGTTACCTGCGGAACTCCGACACCGGCTACCACTCGCGTAGTGCAAATGGAGCCCGGGCCGACTCCGACCTTGACGCCGTCTACCCCAGCCTCAACGAGAGCCTTGGCTCCGGCGTACGTCGCCACATTCCCGCCGACGATATCGACCTTGGCCGTCGCCGAATCGGCCTTCAACCGACGCACCATCTCCAGCACGCCTTGAGAATGGCCGTGGGCGGTATCGACCACCACTAGGTCGACACCCTCCTCGATCAGCGCCATGGCACGCTTCCAGGCGTCTCCGAAATATCCGACAGCGGCGCCGACGCGCAGCCGACCTTGATCATCCTTGGAGGCGTCCGGGTACATGCCGGACTTGACGAAGTCCTTGAGCGTGATCAGACCTTTGAGTCGCCCTTGATCATCAACAAGAGGCAACTTCTCGATCTTGTTCTGCGCCAGCAGCCGCATCGCATCGTCGCGGCTGATTCCAACCGGACCGGTGATCAGCGGCATCGGAGTCATCACCTCAGCCACCGGCCGCGCGGAGTCTGTCTCAAAGCGCATATCGCGGTTGGTAATGAGACCCAGCAGCCGCATTTCGCGATCCACCACAGGAACGCCAGAGATGTGATAGCGAGCGCATATCGCGTCAGCCTCGCCGATGGTGGCATTCGGAGAGATCGTGATCGGCTCGTCGATCATGCCCGCCTCGGAGCGCTTGACCACATCCACCTGGTGCGCCTGATCCTCGATGGAGAGATTGCGGTGGATGATGCCGAGCCCACCCTGCCGGGCAATGGCGACTGCCATTCGGGCCTCGGTCACGGTGTCCATCGGCGAGGAGATCAGCGGGACTTTCACCGCGATGCGCTTGGAGACGCGGGATTCGGTGCTGACCTGTGACGGAACGATGTCGCTCTCAGACGGCTGAAGCAACACATCGTCGAAGGTCAGCCCGAGAGTCTCGAAAGCATGCGGCACACCAACTGGACTGAGATCACCCGAGGACGGCAACACGGCAAAGCCTTTCACCTGAAGCAGGTAGATGCACATGTTAGCCGAGCAAACCCACTTCGATCCGCTACGCCTTGCCGGCACGAATCTATGACGAACCGCCGACAGACCCTCAACGAACTCCAGCAGATGGCACTGCTAGGAGCCGGGGGCTGGTGGGCGTCCGGTGTTACGCAGTGTTCCGACACGATCCAGCACCCGATACCAGAAGGGTGCGCCGAGTGCAGCCGCTCCGACTGAGATCAGCAAGCCGAGAATCTTCAGCGGCCATCCCCAGATGCCGTCCTCTACAGTGGGCGCCGACCAGCCCAATGGGATTCCGATTGTTTCGAGGAGATCAACGGCCTCGGCCGCACACTGCGCTGCGTCTCCGGGTGTGCTGCAGAAGTCTTGATCATTAACCTGCTGCACTACGACGGCCTGAACTGCGCTACTGGCATACAGAGCGCGCGCAATGGCAATACTGTCCACATTGGCGGCACAGACCACCACGATCGCGATGATGATCACCCATCGCTTGGCCCATCGCTTGTAGGAGCCAGTGACACGATCCATTTGACGGTCAAACCACGCCTGAAGAGCGTTCATGAACGTGTCAACCTCACCCTTCGTACCCTTGAGAATGCTGGTAAGCGACTGCTGCAGCTGAGGCGAATTCTGCAACGCCGCTACGCCCGCCTCGATGTCGGCCAGGGTCGGTTCCATAGAGCCCGGCGTCAGCAGGTCGACCACCGTCCGCGAGAAGACACTCGAAGGCAGATACGAGGGATTTCGGGTCGGCTTGCCCAGTGAGGTTGCATGCCGAAATGGCTGCACCAGCGGATGGCCCATGACATCGCTCAGAGTGATCGTGTCCCGGTGTGTTGGCCACTCTGTCGGCAGCGCGGTCCCAGCTTCACCGGCCGCAGCGCTGGACGGCTCGCGTGGCGGCGTGGGGACTGGGGCGTGCAGCATGGTGTTGTATCGCTGCTTTTCGATCATGCCGTTGAGGAGTACGGTCTGCGCGGTAGTCGGCATCCGCTGCATCCGACTCCGGTCCGCCGCCGCCACATCGGCAGTTTCTACGTCGTCAAGTAGGTCCCGGATGCCACGAAGCAGGTACTTCGCCCGCTTCTTAACCCAGTTGGCGATCATCTCGACGAGCCCGCTGCACAGCAGCGCGAGTGCGTAGAAGAGGAAGACCAGTCCAACGACGGTGTTCAGCACGGCGCTGTCGGTCATTCGTTCACCTTTGATCCTTCGGCCTGATCGAATGGCAACTGGCGCCGCGAGGCCGGGGTTGGGCTCACGCTACTGAGGCCGATGACGTTCCCGCGGGAACGGCGAGATGATCGGCGTTTCTCGATAGCGGGAGCCGGCAGGAGCCGACTCAGGCCTACCGCTGCTTCAGGTTGCTGGTGGCCGGTCCCTCGAGCAGCGTCCCGTCTGCGGCGAATCGGGAGCCATGCAGCGGGCAGTCCCAGGACTTCTCGAGGTCGTTGAAGCGCACAATGCCGCCGAGATGGGTACAGATGGCAGAAAGGGTGCAGGTCCGGCCATCGACCGTCGAAATGGCGACCGGCTCACCGCGCTCGGCTCTGACAATTCCGGTGCCCTCGACTGGTGTACGTTCCTCGTCCTTCAGCGGGTGAAGCTCCGCACTCAACCATCCCTGGGCGGCCGCAACGCCGATCGCCACGTTTGCGCGGAAGTACCGGATAGCGCTTGCCGGCTTGCTCACTCGAGTTCCCAGAGTGCGCGCCCAGGGCGGCACGTGGTCCAAGATCTCCCCGCTGATTCGCATCGCGGCCGCTACTGAATTCGTCATGCCCCATTTGCTGTATCCGGTGGCCACATACACGTGTCCACCACCCCTGGGCAGCTTGCCGACAAACGGAACTCCACCGTGCGCCTGGTAATCCTGCGCAGACCATACGTGGGTGCGTTCGGCGCCCTCGAACCACCGGAGTGTCCACTCTGTTAGATCGGTGATCAGTTCCGATGGGTTCGTCGAGTGGCGGCCCACTGGGTGCCCATTGCCACCTACTAACAGCAACTCCTCGCCATCCTGCAGCGCGGTGCGCAGCGATCGGGTCGGGGCGTCAGCCGAGATGTACATGCCTTGCGGAATCTGTCGCCCACCCCGAAACGCCAGCGCGTACGAGCGCTGTGCGGTGACCTTGGTGAAGTACAAGCCGCGGTCGAGAAAGGGGATGCCGGTGGCGAGCACCACGTTGTCTGCCGTGACATTGCCGGACGAGGTGGTCAGCTGGCAGCGCTCGTCTCGGGCAACCCGAGTGACTCGGACCCTCTCGTTCAGGATTCCGCCTGTAGCGCGCAGCTCCCGAGCCAGAGCTGCAAGAAGCTCCATCGGATGAACTTGCACTTGATCCGGCAGGCACACCGCGGCGTAAGTCGGATAGGGCAGCTCGACAGCGTCAGTCATTTCCACCGGCAGTCCTAGCCGTCGGGCAATGTCGAATTCACGACGGACCGCAGAGGCGCCCGATTGCGTTCCCGCGTAGGTATAGGCGTCTCGGGTTTGCATCTGGACGGCATGTTTGCCGGCGTACTTCGTCAGCCATTCCTGAGCTGCGCGATTTCCTTCCAGGTAAGCACTTGCCACATGCTCGGTATGGTTCTCCACGATGGTGGAGAGCCGAGTGCCCTGCAGCAGGGTGACCTTCGCGGTGGAGTGGCCGGTCGTCACGGCGCCTACGGAACGCGCTTCCAGCACGGCCACTCGACGGCCGGCGCGGGCAAGCAGCAGCGCGGTGGCTAGACCCGTTAGCCCTGCCCCGATAACAGCGACGTCGTAATGCGCATCGCGCTCGAACTCATCAGTCTCGATTGGGGCCGGAAGGTCGAACCAGACCGAGGCAAGCCCGTCGCTAGACACAATCTGTGGGTACCCCGGTTCGGGCTGCTCAACCCAGCCGTGTGCCGTGCCGCTGTTCTCCCCGTGTCTAAGCCAAAGGGCCTTCCTCGTTCGAGGAAGGCCCTTTGATTGAGAGCTGCACGCGACTCCCGTCAGTGAGAATGGCCGTGGCCGGCCGGCGCCGACTCCTCCTCCTCGGGCTTCTCCACCACCAGGGTCTCGGTGGTGAGCAGCAGTGAGGCGATCGAAGCGGCATTGGCCAGCGCAGAGCGCGTGACCTTGACTGGATCGATCACACCGTCGGCGTACAGGTCGCCGTAGGTGTTGGTCACGGCGTTGTAGCCCTGTCCAGGCTTCAGCTCGGCCACCTTGGAGGTCACGACGTAACCCTGCTCACCGCCGTTCTCCGCGATCCAGCGGAGGGGCTCCGCCAACGCCCGCCGGACGATATTGACACCGGTTTTCTCGTCATCGGTGAGGCCCAAATCGCCGTCCAGAGCCGCCGCGGCGTGGATGAGCGCGGAGCCACCGCCAGCGACAATGCCCTCTTCGATCGCGGCACGCGTGGCCGAGACGGCATCCTCGATGCGGTGCTTCTTCTCCTTGAGCTCCACCTCAGTGGCTGCGCCGACCTTGATCACACAAACTCCGCCGGCGAGCTTGGCCACCCGCTCTTGGAGCTTCTCGCGATCCCAATCGGAGTCCGTACGCGCGATCTCGGCCTGCAGCTGCGCCACCCGGGCCTTGACTTCGCTGCTGTCGCCGCCGCCATCGACGATCGTGGTGTTGTCCTTGGTCACCACAATCCGCCGAGCGCGACCGAGGACGTCGATACCAACCTGGTCAAGCTTGAGACCGACCTCGGGTGCCACGACCTCGCCACCCGTCAGGATGGCGATGTCTTCCAGCATGGCCTTGCGGCGATCACCAAAAGCAGGGGCCTTGACAGCCACCGAGGTGAAGGTGCCGCGGATCTTGTTCACGACCAAAGTGGAGAGCGCCTCGCCGTCGACGTCCTCGGCCACCAGGAACAGCGTGCCCGAGGCGCCAATGACCTTCTCCAGCAGCGGAAGCAGATCGGTCATCGAGGAGATCTTGCCGGAGTTGATCAAGATGTAGGGATCGTCGAGGATGGCCTCCATCCGCTCCGGATCGGTGACGAAGTACGGCGACAAGTAACCCTTGTCGAACTGCATGCCCTCGGTGAACTCGAGCTCGGTCCCCATCGTTTGCGACTCGTCGACCGTGATGACCCCGTCCTTGCCGACCTTGTCGAAGGCCTCGGCAATCAAGCGGCCGATCTCGTCGTCACGCGCCGAGATGGTGGCGACGTGCGCCATGTCCTCGGTGGTTTCGACCTCTCGTGCGTTCTCCCGCAGGCGTTCCTCGACGGCATCAACGGCGGCGTCGATCCCCCGCTTGAGACCAACCGGGCTGGCCCCCGAAGCAACCGCGCGGAGACCTTCGTGTACCAGGGCCTGCGCGAGCACTGTTGCTGTGGTGGTCCCGTCACCGGCGACGTCGTTGGTCTTAGTGGCGACCTCCTTGGCCAGTTGCGCACCAAGGTTCTCGTACGGGTCGTCGAGCTCGACGTCACGTGCCACTGTCACGCCATCGTTGGTGATGGTCGGAGCGCCCCACTTCTTGTCAAGGACGACGTAGCGGCCCTTGGGGCCCAGGGTGACCTTCACGGTGTTGGCGAGGGCGTCGACACCGCGCTCCAGCGCGCGGCGTGCCTCCTCGTCGAACAGAAGGATCTTTGGCATAAGTGCAGATCCCCTTTACTTGCTGACGACCGCGAGGATGTCGCGGGCATTGAGGAGCAGCAACTCCTTGCCGTCGTACTTGACCTCGGTACCCCCGTACTTGCTGAAGATCACGACGTCACCTTCGGAGACATCGAGAGGAACCCGGTTGCCGTTGTCGTCGATGCGGCCAGGACCGGTGGCGAGCACCTTGCCCTCCTGCGGCTTCTCCTTGGCGGTGTCGGGAATGACCAGGCCGGAGGCCGTGGTCTGCTCTGCTTCGAGCGGCTCGACGAGGATGCGATCCTCGAGCGGCTTGATCTTGGCTGTCACGTCAAATCCCTTTCACAGGTGATATGTCCGGATGTGGGTAGTGGTCGGGACGTCGTCGCGGGTGCCACCCCGGCCGCCAGCACGAAGCTGGCACACTCTTAGGGAGAGTGCTAACCAGAGATTAGCACTCGACAGATACGAGTGCCAGCACAGGACACCAGCTGCAAGGGGGAGGAGTTCAGACCCGCTGGACGACGGCAGCAATGGCTCCGCTCGGCGTACGCGAAATGACGATGGTCGCGCTGTTGGATCCAGACAACCGCAGCCGCCTTCGTAGCTCTGCAGGGTCAACGTCGATGCCACGTTTCTTGATCTCCAGGACACCGATCTGCGCCTCCCGCACCCAACTGCGCAGCGCTTTCAGGTGGAAGGGCAGCCGTTGGCGAACTTCAAACGCGACCGCGAAGGGTGTGCGGCAGAGTCGGTCACTTGTCAGGTAGGCGACCTGCGGGTCGAGTAGGCCAGCACCGAGCTGGGCCCCAAGCTCGGCAATCGCACCAGCCCGGATGACAGCGCCGGCAGGTTCGTAGACGTAGCGACCGAGGTCTCGTACTGGCAGGGGCGATGCTGTCGTCACGACTAGACGGGCGTTGGGAATGATCAGCGCCGAGCGCTGTCCGGGCGTGGCGCCCGGGCCTGCCCATAGTCCAGCCTCGACCGTCTCCCCACGATGGGTGACCCATTCGGCCTCGGCTGCCTCGGGAACCAACGAGTGCGGCAGTGCCGGGCCGAGTTTGACGCCGGCGGCTTGCTCGCCATCGAGCAGTCGCACGACGGTCGACCAGTGCGGCTCGAAATCTTCCACGCGCCACAGCCGTCCATGATCGTTACGACGCGCTGGATCACAGAACAGCGCCACCCCTGGCGTGATCAGCTGCTCGGCCACCTCGGTGACATCGGCGCACATCACCTCCGCCCGGCCCGCGAGGTTTGCCTCTGCCACCGCGGCTGTCTCGGGATCGACATCCACTGCCACGACCTCCAGACCCGCCCGAGCGAACGCCATGGAGTCGGAGCCGATCCCACAGCCCAGGTCGATCACCTTATGCGCGCCGGCCTGGAGGAACCGGCTTGCATGGTAGTCAGCAACCTCAGGTCGCGTTGCCTGCTCCAGACCGGCTCTGGTGAAGAACATCTGGACTGCCGCCTCGCCGAACTTGGCTCTCGCCTGGCGGCGCAACGTGGCTTGGGTGAGAGCCGCGGCAGCAAGCTCAGGACCGAATCGTGCGCGCATCCGCGACGCCGCCGCCAACGATTCCGGATCCTCCTCCGACATCGCCGCGGCTAGCGCGTCATCTGTCAGACCGAAGGGCAGCGGCACGCTAAACCAACACTCTGCTCACGGGAAGTGATGAGTCGGCTCCAATGTCGAGGGCCGACGGCTTGCCACCAGAAGCAATGATCTCCGCACCAAGGACGGCGATCATGGCGCCATTGTCAGTGCAGAGGTTGGGCCGGGGCGTACGCAAGGAGATCCCGCGCTCGCCCGCACGTTCGGCCAGCAGCACTCGCAGCCGTCCATTGGCTGCCACACCGCCGCCGATCAGCAGGTCGGTTGCGCCAGTTGCCATGCAGGCATCCATAGCTTTCGCGCTCAGGACATCGCAGACCGCCTCCTGGAAGCTCGCAGCCACGTCAGACACCGGGACATCGTGGCCGTCACGGCGCCTGGCCTCGACCCAGCGAGCCACAGCGGTTTTGAGGCCTGAGAAGGAGAAATCGAACCGGTGCCGCTCCAGATCCTTGCGGGCGGTGAGGCCTCGCGGGAACCGGACATAGCTGGGATCGCCGGTGGCAGCCTTGTCGATGTAGGGACCTCCGGGATACGGCAAGCCCAGCACCCGCGCGACTTTGTCGTACGCCTCCCCCGCAGCGTCGTCGATGGTCGAGCCCAGCTCCACAATGCTGTCGGCGATGCTCTGCACCTGGAGCAGCGAGGTGTGGCCGCCCGATACCAGCAGCGCGATACACCGCTCCGGGAGCGGCCCGTGCTCCAGCAGATCGACCGCGACATGCCCGACCAAGTGGTTGACCCCGTACAGAGGCTTGTTCAGTGCGTAAGCGAGCGCCTTGGCGCTAGCCAGGCCGACTACCAGCGCACCCATCAGACCCGGTCCGGCGGTCACCGCGATGCCATCGATTTCGGACGGATCAATGTCTGCCGTCGCACAGGCCCGCCGCAGCGTCGGCACCATCGCCTCGAGGTGCGCCCGGCTGGCCACTTCCGGTACCACGCCACCAAATCGCACATGGAGCTCGACGCTGGATGCCACCTCGTTCGCAAGCAGCTCATGGCCCCGAACAATGCCAACGCCGGTTTCGTCACAAGAGGACTCGATACCCAAGACAAGTGGACCGCCCGCAGCCAGGCCTAGCGGACTGCTCATCGTCCCTCCGTAATCGCGATGCGGTCCGGCCAGGTCTGGAGCTCGTAGAGTTTCAAGATCAACGCGTGTTGCCCGGGTCCGTAGTAGTCCTGTCGAGCGCTGAGCTGCTCAAAGCCCAGCTGCTGATAAAGGGCGATCGCGGGCTCATTGTGGTACGCGACATCCAAGATCACCTCGCGCACCCCGAGCTGCCGCACCACCTCGAGACCTGCTCGTACCAGGTCGGTTCCGATCCCGCGCCGGCGGCTGCGCGACTCAACGACGAGGCGATGCAGATCAGCAAGCTCACCAACGGTCTTGATCGAGATCACGCCCACCGGGTGTTGCGCGCGGGCGATCAAGATCGTCCGACTTTCACCGAGCAGCTCGCCGCGCCAACTGCGTTCGCTCCACTGCTCGGCGGCGGGAAAGCCGGAGCGCTCCAGGAGCATAATCGCCTCAAGATCATCTCGCCGAGCGGGCAAGATGCTGATCTCGGAGTTGCGTGAGAGGTGGATCATCGGGCCGCCCGTTGGTAATGCAGCACCGACTTGGGACGAGTCAGCTCGGTCGCGTCGGGATGCCGCAGATAGAGCGGCTCTCGGCCGGCGTCAGCCAGCCTCGCACCAGACGAGGCGAGTACACCCGGATCCATTGCTCGCGGACCCGGCACAGCCTGCAGCTGCTCGGGGTAAAGGTCGGCCGCCGGTCCTATCACCGGCAGTGGCGACACCTCGCTTGGACGTGACACCCTGGGCTGCTCGAGGCGTACGCCGAGCGGGCTGTAGCGCGCCCAATACACCTCACGACGCCTCGCATCGGTGGCGACCACGTACTCTCCGGGGCTTGCTCCAGCAAATTGTGCGGCCAGTACGTCGAGACTGCAGACGCCACGCAAGGGCAGGCCCAGCGCGTAACTGAGCACCTGCGCAGTAACAACACCGACTCGCAGGCCGGTAAACGGCCCCGGTCCTAGGCCGACGATCAGCTGATCTAGCTCAGCGATGCGTATCCCAGCGGTATCGACGCACTCAGAGACCAGCGGCGTGAGCTGCTCGACATGAGCCATCTGGTCGGCAACTGTCGCGGTGGCGAGCACCTGATCCCCGCGAGCCAGGCCGACGTTGACCACTGTCGAGGTGTCCAACGCCAGTACCAGCGGCACCTCATTCATGATCATCACCGCGCAGCACGCCGAGATCCATACCGCGCCACCTGGCTCCCACCCCGCGAACCGTGACCAGTCGCTCGCTGTCATCACCGACCGCCGAGACGTCAGCCGGAGAGGTCCACACGTCGATCTCTAATCGATCCTCTGAAAGACCCTCAGCGATCCCCAATCCCCACTCGACCACGGTAATGGACTCGGCCACTGCAGCGTCCAGATCAAGATCATCCAACTCATACGACGTGGACAGCCGATAGGCATCGACGTGCATCAACGTTGGTCGGCCGATAGCCGACGGATGGATCCGGGACAGCACAAAGGTCGGTGAGATGATCGGGCCTTCGGAGCCGAGTCCACGGCCGATGCCCTGCGTCAGCGTGGTCTTGCCAGCGCCAAGATCACCGCCGGCAATGATCACATCGCCGGGCCCGAGCAACTGTGCCAGCCGCTCCCCGAGTCGAACCATGTCCGCACTCGTCGGAACCTTGATCACCAGTGGCAGCGCCTTGATCAAGATCACCCCGTGCGGGACTGCGCGGTCGACGACGAACCCTCGGTGCTGCCAGAAGGTCAGGAATTCAGGGAACTCGGCCCGGGTGAAGACTTCGACCCATTGATAGCCCTCGATAGCCGCGAGCTCCTCGGCTGCGGTCACCATGGCCGATGCGATGCCGTGCCGTTGCAGGTCCGGATGAACGGAGACCCGCGAGAAGGCCGCACCGGCATCCGCACGTGGCACTACGAGGATCACGCCCGCGGGGCGGCCACCGACGTGGGCCAGGATTCCGGCGCCACGCCGCAGGGTAGCGGCCAAGGTCGCCTCGGTCTCGTCAATGGCCGTCGAGGGAGGATCGACCGGCGGTCGGGCTCCGAACGCACTGTGGATGACCTCGATCATCGCAGCCGCGTCACGCGGCGACGCAATCGAAACCACAAGATCAGAAACCGAGACGCTCACTAGCAGAGAAGCCTAGTGCCCTGGAAGGGAACTAGAACGGCCGAGAACCAGAACGGTTCAGCGCCAACATCGTCAAGAAACGCGACGAGATCGGGAACCACCTGCTGTGGGCGAGGCTGGTGACCGACGACGGCCTGAGCGTCCCGACGTACGAAGGCCGCTGTCGCCGCGCCGTCCCCGCGCAGACTGGCTACGCCGAACGGGCGGCGGAGCGATGACACGCTGGTACTCGGCGTCGCTAATGGCATTGCCGCTAGCCTGCCGGGCGCCGGTCGCTGCGGCGAGCGCGCGATCCCCGGGGATCGCCGCCAGCATCACGGGGCGTACGCCAGCCTGCGTGGTCAGACGGCCAAGCTCGCGACGCTGGTGCGGCAGCGCGAAGGCGACGACGGTACCCATCTCGCCCGCCCGAGCGGTACGGCCCGCTCGGTGCAGATACTCCTTCGGCCCGGTCGGCGGGTCAGCGTGGAGGACCAGACCTACCTCGTCGACGTGGATGCCGCGCGCCGCGACGTCGGTGGCCACCAGCACCGGGAGCGAACCATGCTTGAAGGCCGACATGATCCTGGTGCGCGCGCTCTGGGCAAGGCCGCCGTGCAGAGCGCCGGCCAGCACCCCGCTGCGACGCAGCTGCTCGGCCACTCGGTCGGCCCCTCGCTGGGTTCGGACGAAGATCAACGTTCGGCCCGGCCGACTGGCGATTTCTGCGGTCACCGTCGTCTTGTGCTGCGGCGCGATGCTGACCAGGTGATGGCTCATCAGGGGCACACTGGCCTGGCCGGTGTCGACCTGGTGCGTGACGGGCTCGTGCAGGTAGCGGCGGACCAGGCGGTCGACGGCCTTGTCCAGGGTGGCGGAGAACAGCAGTCGCTGGCCGCGGTCGGGCACGGTGTCCAATATCTGACTGACCGCAGGCAGGAAGCCCAGGTCAGCCATGTGATCCGCCTCGTCGAGCACCGTGATCTCGATGCGGCTCAGGTCGGCATCCCCCCGATCCATCAGATCGATCAGCCGCCCGGGGGTCGCGACCACGATGTCGACACCACGGGAGAACGCGAGGATCTGCGGCGGGTACGGCATGCCGCCGGCGACCAGGACCAGCGACAGCCTGGCGATCCGGGTCAAGGGCGCGAGGACGTCGGCGACCTGCATAGCCAGCTCTCGAGTCGGCACTAAGACCAGACCGCGCGGTTGTGCCCTCCCCGGGCTGGACGACCCGGCGAGTCTGCTGATCATGGGCAGGCCGAAGGCCAGAGTTTTGCCTGAGCCCGTACGGCCACGGCCCAGTACGTCCCTGCCGGCGAGCGCGTCCGGGATAGTCGCGGACTGGATCGGGAACGGTTCGCTAATGCCATCCGCGCTGAGCGCGGCAACCAGGTTCGCGGGGACGCCCAGGTCGGCGAAACCGCGGGCCGCCGTGTTCAGAGCCGGGAAGTGCATGGGAGCGGGCAACGCCGGCTCCAGCGAGGACTGGCCATCGCGGCGCCGGGTGAATGCTCAGGGGTGGTGCGTTCGGTGGTTGACCAGCGGCTCTTGGGCGCGCGGTCGCTCTTGACGGGTCTGGCAGGCATGACATCTCAGTTCTCACCCGTCGAGGCGGGCGATGGTCTAGGCACGTCGAACGCCCAGACCTGATTTAGTCATGGTAGGAAGGACGAACCTCGCTGCGCCTTACGTACTCGCGCAGCACTGGTGGCCCGGATGCGGACAGCAACCGGAGAAGCTAGAAGACTAGCAGGCGGCAGAGATCAAGCACTAATCCTCATCGCCGATGCTCACTCGAGCCGGCGCGTACCCGCTCAAGCAACCGATCCAGCGCTCCACTGAAGACCTCGTGCTTCTCGATCATGCCCAAGTGCCCACATTCCTCGACTCGAATCGCCTCCGCTTTCGGCAGCAACTCGACGATCCGAGCCGTGTGCTCAATCGGAGTGATCATGTCGTTCTCGCCGCCGACTACGACAGTGGGTACGGTGCTGACGATCTCAAGCGCGCCATATTCGTCCAGTTCGCCAATCGCGGGGTAATAGTCAGCCACTACCTCCAGCGGAATCTCCGCCAGCATCTCGGAGGCGAAATCGACGTAACTGGGCGGCACATCGTCTGATCCGAAAGCCATCCGGCGAGTTACCACATATCCAAGATCGCTTCCCGCGCGGCGTCCTTGAGAGACGAGCTCGGGTATCCGGTTCAGACCCGCCATCAACGGCTCAGCGACTCGGTGGAAGGTGCGGCCGGGGATGCCGCGAATCGGTGAGTGGTCCGTCAACTCCCCAGCCGAGGTGCAGAACAGCGCGACCCCCAACACCCGGGTTCCGAAGAGCTCCGGACGTGATTGGGCAAGTCGCATGATCGTCATCGCACCCATCGAGTGCCCGACCAGAACCACCGGTCCGGGGCCGACGACCTCCTCCAGAACCTGATACAAGTCCTCAGCAAGCTGGGGGACTCTGCAGCGTTCCGCCTCCGATCGGGTTGACCGGCCATGGGAACGTATGTCGTACAACACCTGACGGAATTGGCCGCGGAAGTGCAAGCGCTGGAAGTGCCAGCAGTCCAAATTCAGCGCATAGCCATGGACATACACCAGCGTGAAATCATCATCGGCACTCTCATCGACCTCGGTGTGCAATACGACGCCGTCCGGCGTGGTGACGTCAGGCCCATCGGACCGGAGCGAGAAAAATGCCGCCAGGTCGGCTTGGGAGGTTCGGGTGATCCGCTTGGCCACGATCCGGCGTTCCAGTTCAATTCCCAACGCAATCCCGCCAGCCGCCAACGCTGCGATGCCGGTCAGCACTCCGAAGCCCGCGGCCAGCCTGCTCCGCTGCGGCGCCATCAGATGTGCTCCGCACTGGCGTGGAGGTAGCGGCGCGGCACCCGCGTTCCGATTCGGGTGACAATCTCGTAGCCAATGGTGTCGCACCAGGCCGCCCACTCGGCAGCAGTTGGTTCCCCAGCTTCACCAGGGCCGAACAGGATGACTTCCTCGCCCGGCTCCGCAACCGCTCCGGCACCCAGCTCAACAACGAACTGATCCATGCAGATCCGGCCGCGAACCGGCACTCGACGTCCCGACCACCCCAGCCACGCTCGGTTGCTGGCGTGCCGTGGGATGCCATCGCCGTAGCCGAGAGGGACCAGACCAACCGTGGTAGCTACATCTGCTGTCCAGGTCCATCCGTACGAGACGCTGGCGCCCGCCGGGATCTGCTTCACATTGACCAGCTGCGAGCGCAGCCGCATCACCGGCCGCAGGCCGACACCGGCAAGCGCTGCGATGCCAGGCGCCGGCTCGATGCCGTAGGCGGCGATGCCGACACGGACCAGATCCAACCGCGCCTCCGGCACGACGAGGGTTCCAGCGGAGTTCGCCAGGTGCCGCAGGGTCGGCTCTAGGCCAGCAGCCCTGGCTTGTTCGTATCCGCGCTGGAACGCCTCAAGTTGAAGAGGAACCGACGGATGGCCCGGCTCGTCGGCTGCGGCTAGGTGTGACCAGACGCCCACCACTTCGATAGCCCCTGCGTGCTCGGCCTCGGCTGCCGCGGCACACACATGCTGCCAGTCGTAGCTGGGTACCCCGTTGCGGGAAAGTCCGGTGTCGAGCTTGAGGTGCACTCGGGCGCGTCGCTCCGACGTAGCAGCCGCAGCGGTGAGCCGGCCAATGTGCTCGACCGAGTGGGCCGACACATCAACATCGGCCGCGACCAGCGGCGTCAAGTCCTCCTCCACGCCGTACAGCCAGGCCAGAACCGGGCCGGAGTCGCCTGCTTCCCGGAGCATCAACGCCTCAGCCGGCGTGGCGACACCAAGCCATTTGGCGCCAGCAACCCTTGCCTCCCGAGCGCACTCGAGCAGCCCGTGTCCGTAGCCGTCGGCCTTCACCACAACCATCGCCGGGACACCAGCGTGCGCCTGAAGCATGGCCACATTGGCACGGAAAGCGGCCAGATCAATTTCCGCACAAGCGGTGGCCGGGTCGATGCCGGCGACCGCTGTCGGGGCCCGCAGCTGGTTGGTCATCTGGTCCTCGCACGCTGCTCGAGACGCCCCAGCGTCTGCCCGACGGCGCGCGCCAGCTCCTGCGGAGCCAACACACCGGGATGTTCGGCCGCAGCCACCGCCTGAACGGAGGCGCCGAGTTGTCCGGCGCGCTGCGCATCCACACCGGCCGCGAGCAAGGCGGCGCAGACGCCACCGAGCACGTCGCCCGAGCCCGCCTGAGCCGTCCACGCCGGACCCGGCACAGCGACGAGCACGGGGCTGGAGTTGGGAGCCGCGACCAATTGGGTGGCACCCTTCAGAAGCACGGTGGCGCCAGTCTGCTGAGCCCCGGCAGTGACCGCTCGGACCGGATCCTCCTCGACCCAGCTACGCTCCTGCTCCAGCAGCCGCGCCAATTCGCCCGCATGGGGTGTCAGCAGCCAGCTAGAAGGGGCAGGTTTCGGCAGATAGCCGAGCCCGTCGGCATCCACCACTGCTGGCAGTCCCTCCTCGGCCACCGCGGCCAGCACCTTGGCGCCGTCGGCACGCTCACCCCAGCCAGAGCCGAACAGATGCGCCTGAACCCGTCCCGGTGAGAACACCACGTTCGGCAACTGGGCCGAGATGATCGCGGCCGGCCGCTCAGCGCCGAGAAATCGGACGTAACCCGCGCCGCCGTAAACCGCGCCGTAGACCGACATCACCGCAGCACCTGGGTACTGATCGGAGCCGGTGTCCACACCGACCACCCCTCGGGCGTACTTATCGCTGCGTTCGGTCGGGTAAGGCCAGGCGCGGGCCAGGTCATCCTCATCGAGGCCAATCAGGTCGGCTGTCTCGTCATGGTCAGTGCCGAGCCCGATATCAACCACAGAGATCGAGCCGCAGCGGCTCAGCGCTGGTTGCACCAGGTGACAAGGCTTCAGCTCGCCAAAGGTGACCGTCTCAGTTGCCTCTACCGCGGCCCCGGGTACCGCGCCAGTGTCGGCCGCAACTCCGGAGGGGAGGTCGACGGCGATGGTCGGGATGCCCTGGGCCGCCACGGATTGCACCAGTCGGGCAACGGGGTCGGGCAGTCCCGGCCGGCCGCCGATGCCCAGGATTCCGTCGATGACCAGGTCGTACGGCATCGGATTGATCGCATAATGATCATCGAGGTCGATCACTCGGCCACCTGCGGTGAGCAACGCGGCGAGTCCGGCTGGGTGCGGTGCGCCAAGGCACCGAATTGCGGTGACGCGAGCTCCCTGCCGGGACAGCCGTACGCCGGCAAACAGCGCGTCGCCGCCGTTGTTACCCGCACCAACCATGATCATCACATGGCGTCCATACCGGCCGCCGCTCGTCGACTGGAGCAAGGTGGACGCACTGGCGGCGACCGCTGCTGCGGCCCGCTGCATCAGTGCGTCGACGCCCTCGACGGCGATGGCCCGGTCCTCGATCCGCCGGATCGCCTCGACGCGGTATGCGCGCATGATCACGCTTCGCAGATTACGACGGCCGACGCGATGCCGGCGTCATGGGACATGCTGAGGTGAATGGTGCAAATGCCGAGTTCGGCAGCGCGGGCAGCGACTGTGCCTGTGATCTTGAATGATGGCTTGCCATGATCGTCGGCCAGCACCTCAGCATCGAGCCAGGACAGACCGTCGGGCGCCCCCAACGCTTTCGCCAATGCCTCCTTGGCTGCGAATCGGGCGGCCTTCGACGCCATAGGGCGCTCGGCTTCGGCGCTGGTGAAGATCCTCCGGACGAGGCCGGGCCGGCGTTCGATCGACTCGGCGAACCTATCGACGTCGCATACGTCGATACCAACTCCAACGATCATGCGCTTCTATTGAGACGCTGCTCGGGAATCGCGCGCTCGCAGCGTGATTGAGAACAGGCGGCCCATTTCGGCTCTACTCGACCGTGACTGACTTGGCGAGGTTGCGCGGCTGGTCGACATCGTGGCCCTTCTTGGTGGCAAGTTCGCAGGCGAACATCTGCAGTGGCACGATCGCCACCAAGGGCTGCAGCAACGTCGACACTTTCGGCAACCTGATCATGACATCGGCGTACCGGTCGACCTCGTCGTCGTCTTCCTCGGCCAGGACGATGGTCTTGGCACCCCGGGCGCGTATCTCCTGCAGGTTGGAGACCATTTTGTCGTGCAGCAGGTCCCTGCCACGTGGTGGGACGACGACGAACACCGGCAGCTGATTCTCGATCAGCGCAATCGGGCCGTGCTTGAGCTCTCCAGCCGCGAACCCTTCGGCATGGATGTAGGCCAGCTCTTTCAGCTTCAGGGCACCTTCGAGCGCCACCGGATAACCAACGTGGCGGCCGATGAAGAGCACGGACCGCTTGTCGGCGAACTCTGCCGCAAGCTCCAACACCGGCTGGATGTCGTCAAGCACTTGGGCAATGGCATCCGGCATGGCCTCGAGTTCCCGCAACGTCTCGGCGATTTCGTCGCCGTACTTGGCGTCGCGCACTTGTGCCAGATAGAGGCCGAGCAGGTAACAGGCAACCAGCTGGGTCACGAATCCCTTGGTGGACGCCACACCGATCTCCGGCCCGGCGTGGGTATAGATCACCGCATCAGACTCGCGCGGGATGGTCGAGCCGTTGGTATTGCAGATCGCGAGTACCCGGGACTGCTGCTCACGTGCATGCCTGATGGCCATCAGGGTGTCGGCGGTCTCCCCTGATTGGCTGATCGCCACAACGAGGGTCGTCGGGCCGACGATCGGATCGCGGTAGCGGAACTCACTGGCTAGCTCGACCTCGCACGGGATTCGGGTCCAGTGCTCGATCGCGTACTTGGCCACGAGCCCGGCGTAGAAGGCAGTGCCGCAGGCGACCACGATGATCTTGTCCACGCGCCGTAGCTCGGCCTCGGAAATCCGAATCTCATCCAGTGTGAGCTGACAATCTGCGTCGTGGCGGCCGAGGAGTGTGTCGGCTACCGCGCGGGGTTGCTCGTAGATCTCCTTGCGCATGAACCAGTCGTAGCCACCCTTTTCGGCGGCGGACAGATCCCAGTCAATGCGGTAGGGCTTTACCTCGGCCGGTTCGCCGTCGAAAGTGATGACCTCAACCCCGTCGGGGGTGATGCTGACCAGCTGATCCTGGCCAAGCTCGATGGCGTCGCGGGTGTGCTCGATAAATGCGGCGACATCGGATGCGACGAAGTTTTCACCCTCCCCGACACCGACGACCAGTGGGGAGTTGCGCCGCGCCGCGACCACGGTGTCCGGCACCTGCTTATCCACCGCTACCAGGGTGAACGCGCCACGCAGCCGTCCACAGACAACTCGCATGGCCTCAGCCAGTGGCACCCCAGCGGAGACCTGTTGTCCCATCAGCTGCGCAACGATCTCGGTGTCTGTCTCCGACACGCAGCTGATACCGGCCTGTGCCAGCTCATCCCGCAGCGTCACATAGTTCTCGATGATGCCGTTGTGCACTAGGGCGATTCGGCCGTCGGAGGAGGTATGCGGATGGGCGTTGACGTCGTTAGGGCCGCCGTGGGTTGCCCAACGGGTGTGCCCAATACCGAGGCCGCTTTGGGGCAGCTGCTCCTCAGCCAGCAGCTTCTCCAGATTGCCGAGCTTGCCAGCTTTCTTGGCGACATGCAGCGTCTCATCGGCCACGATGGCAACGCCTGCTGAGTCATAGCCACGGTATTCCAGACGTCGTAAACCCTCGATCACGACGTCCAGCGCGACCTTCTCGCCGACGTACCCGACAATTCCACACATAGCCGGAACTGTACCTTTCCAGCGCTTCTGGACTGCGGTTACAGCGATCCATGGTCACCGACTTAGCCAATTCCGGCGGCGACACTAGATTCTGCGTATGCCGAACGACGCTCAGCTCCTCGGTCCCTATGTGGAGCGGAGTCGGACAGACTGGGCCGAGCTCGCCGAACACATGCCGATCCCGCTCGACGAGGCGACGCTGGAGAAGGTGCGAGGGCTAGACGATCCGACCAGCATGCTCGATGTCCGGGAGGTGTACCTGCCGCTCACTCGGCTGCTCAGCCGCTACTTTCTGCACACCAGCGAGCTGCACAATTCGACGAACGAGTTCCTTCATCTCTCGGTGAAGCGTACGCCGTTCGTGATCGGGATCGCAGGATCGGTTGCCGTCGGAAAGTCGACCACAGCACGCCTGCTCCGTGAGCTGCTGGCAGTCTGGCCGGAACATCCACGGGTCAGCCTGGTGACGACTGACGGCTTTCTGCTGCCCAATGCCGAGCTGGAACGGCGCGGGCTGTTGCAGCGTAAGGGCTTCCCGGAGTCCTACGATCGGCGCGCCCTGCTGCGCTTCGTGATCGACGTCAAGTCGGGACAGGACGAGGTGCTGGCGCCGGTGTACAGCCACCTCGTCTACGACATCGTGCCGGATGCCAAAGTTCGGGTGCAGCGGCCCGATATCTTGATCTTGGAAGGTCTGAACGTGCTGCAGCCGGCCCGGCCGCGACCTGATGGCACGACCGGCCTGGCTGTCAGTGACTTCTTCGACTTCTCTGTTTATGTCGATGCCGAGGCAGCAGATGTCCGCGACTGGTATGTGAGTCGTTTTCTCTCACTACGCGACACCGCGTTCCGCGACCCGCGTTCCTATTTCACCCGCTACGCCGATCTGACCACGAGCCAGGCAATTCGGCAGGCCCGCTACCTCTGGGACACGATCAACGGGCCGAACCTGGTGGCCAACATCCTGCCGACCAGAGGCCGCGCTACCGCCATCCTGCGTAAGGACCGTGATCATTCGGTGCAGTGGGTACGGATCCGCAAGGTCTAGCGCAACACCGCTTCGGACAGGAGATTTCGCAACTCGCCTGCAAATGACCGCAGCCCGCGGGAGCGGCACTTCGCTCTCTGAGAGTGCCGACGGTAGCGTCGGCATGTGAGCAACTCGTACGGCTTCGCACCACCGGAGAAGGTCCGGATCGGCGCAGGCACAGCCCTCAAGTTCGGCTTCTTTGCAGCCTTCGGAGTATTCCTGTTCTACCTCATCATGTCCGTCGTCTTGGGGGTCGTGGTGATCTTCCTCGACGCATCCGGCGCCATCGACATCAACAGTCTGCTGCCCTTTTTGTGAGCTGCTTCGGCGCCCGCCGCTCGCAGCTCGGGGCCAGCGCTCGCGCTGTGTTTGATTGCTCGCTGCCGCTCGCGGCGGATCGCGCCGGGAACCCGCCTACTTTGTCGTCGCTCGCCGACGAGAAGGCGTGTCGGCTTGCTCCTCCGCAGCACGGCGGCGCGCGATCCGCTCAGAGGGCCAAAGAGGCCTTGACCACGTCCGCGAGGCGATGGGCCACTTCGTTGGCCACCTCGAAGCTCTCGGCCTCCACCATGACGCGGACCAGCGACTCCGTGCCGGACGGGCGCAGGAGGACCCGGCCAGAATTCCCAAGCTCGGCCTGAGCCTCGGCAACTGCTGCGGTGAGTTGGGGATCGGTCGCTGCTCGGCTCTTGTCGACATCCGGAACGTTGATCAGTACTTGGGGCAACCGTGTCATCACTGAAGCGAGCTGCGCCAGGGATTGCCCCGACGTCGTCATTCGGCTCATCAAATGAAGCGCGGTAAGTACGCCGTCGCCGGTCGTAGCGTGCTCCGACATCACGACATGGCCGGACTGCTCCCCGCCCAGGACGAAATCACCGGCCTTCATCGCCTCGAGCACGTAGCGATCTCCGACTTTGGTCTGCTGCACTGCCACCCCGGCGCCCCGCATCGCGTTGACGAACCCAAGGTTGCTCATCACGGTGGCCACCACCGTGTCGTTCTTGAGGCGGCCTTCTTCGCGCAGGGCGAGAGCCAAGATCGCCAAGATCTGGTCCCCGTCGACAACCCTGCCGAAGGTGTCGACCGCCAGGCACCGGTCGGCATCTCCATCGAGTGCAATACCGACATCCGCCCGCTGCTCCAGCACTGCCGAGCGCAGTGAGTCCATATGGGTGGAGCCGCAATTCTCGTTGATGTTGATACCGTCTGGCTCGGCATGAATCCGGTGGACTTCAGCCCCTAGGGCCCCGAACGCGGCCGGCGCCGCCTGATAGGCGGCCCCGTTCGCACAATCGACAACGACCTTGATGCCTTCCAGACTGACCGGGCTGCCGAGGCTGTTGACCAGGTGTGCCACGTAGGTCTGGACCAGCGACTCCTCGCTCGTCACCCGGCCAACGCCGGCGCCAGTGGGCCGAGGCCACGCCTCAACCAACCGAGATTCGATGGCGTCCTCGAGCGCGTCGTCCAGCTTGTTGCCGCCGCGCGCAAAGAACTTGATGCCGTTGTCGGGCATCGGGTTGTGACTGGCCGAGAGCATGACGCCGAGATCTGCGCCGCAGTCCTCGGTGAGGAACGCGACTCCGGGAGTCGGCAGCACCCCGAGCCGTACCACGTTGACGCCGGCGCTGGCCAGACCAGCCACGACGGCGGCCTCCAAGAACTCACCTGAAGCGCGTGGATCGCGACCGACCACCGCGAAGGGGGTATGTCCCTGAAATTCGCCCGTCTCGCCGAGTACGCGGGCCGCCGCGACGGAAAGGCTCAGCGCTAGCTCCGCGGTCAGCGCCTCATTGGCCTTTCCGCGTACGCCATCGGTTCCGAAGAGTCGGGCCACTGATCTCGTCCCGCGACTACCTCTTGCTGTACTGAGGGGCTTTCCGAGCCTTCTTCAGGCCCGCCTTCTTGCGTTCCTTGATCCTGGCATCGCGGGTCAGCAAGCCGGCCTTTTTGAGTGCGGCTCGGCTGGCTTCTGCATCGACGGCGTTCAGCGCACGGGCAACGCCAAGCCGCAAAGCCCCAGCTTGCCCGGTCACGCCACCGCCATGGATGCGGGCAATGACGTCGTATGAGTCGATCACCGCAGCCGCAGCGAACGGCTCGGAGACCAGTTGCTGGTGCACCTTGTTGGGGAAGTAGTCGTCGAGGGTGCGGCCGTTGATCGTCCACTGTCCGCTGCCTGGGGCGATGCGGACTCGGGCCACCGCTTCCTTACGGCGGCCGGTTGCCGCGGCGGGAGCTACCACAGCCGGGCGTCCTGCTGGGCCGTGCGACACCTGCGGTGTCGCCTCCGAACGGTAAGCGATCTCGCGGTCGTCCTCGACGAACGGGGTGGTGGTCTCGTCCTCGGCGACCGTTTCGGTGGCGGTGTCAGTCACTGCAGATGGTTCCTTGCTTGGGAGTTTGTGTGTGGTCCATGCGAGGCTACTGGGCGATCTGGGTGATCGCGTACGGCTTCGGCTGCTGAGCGGTGTGCGGATGCTCTGGTCCGGCGTACACCTTGAGCTTCCTGATCAACCGGCGGCTGAGCTTGTTCTTCGGGAGCATTCCCCAGACAGCGAGCTCGACGGCCTTGCGCGGGTCTCGGTCGAGCAGCTCGCCGTACGGCACAGACTTGAGGCCGCCGGGCCGGCCAGAGTGCCGGCGGGCGAGCTTGTCGGTGCGCTTGTTTCCGGTGAGAGCGATCTTGGACGCGTTCACCACAATCACGAAGTCGCCGCCGTCAAGATGAGGCGCATAAGTCGGCTTGTGCTTGCCGCGCAGCAGCGTCGCAGCCGTCACCGCCAACCTACCGAGCACGACATCATCGGCATCGATGACATGCCAGGACCTGGTGATGTCGCCAGGCTTCGGGCTGTAGGTGGACATAACCGGCTTCCGTTTTTGACGCGAGCGAGCTCTACTTTTGTTGAATGAAACTTTTGTCGCATTCAAACCCAATCAGGGCGCGGCAATCGAGCGCGTTGAACGCAACAGCCGACCAGATTACCTGCGCTAGATACCGGCGGTCAAAGTGGCTTCAACTATGCAGATGTCTCAGCGAGGCGTCCTTGGCTGGCTAGGGTCGCCCATCCCCGCACGCTGTGCAGCTGCCACGGCCGCCTCCTCGACTTGCAAGCGGTAGCTCGCCCACTCTTGTGCGCTCTGATCAGGGAGGTTGCCATCATTGTCGCCGGCCGCGCCGTCGATAAGCTCACGGACGATATCGGCATGCCCCGCGTGCCGAGCGATTTCTACGGTGACATGCACCATGATCTGCTGGAGGGTGACCTGCTGCCGCTCAGCAGGCGACCACCACGGAACTCGACCCGGCGAATCCAGAGTGAGTGCCTCGATGGTGGCGTCTGCGTGGACTGCCGCCCGCTGATACAGCGCGACGATGTCCTCTCGCGACTCCTCGGCCGTGGCCCACATGTCAGCGTTGGTCTCGGCACCTTCGTCATACCAGGGCAGCCGAATGTTTGATGGCCGATCGAACACCACCCCGAAGTAATCCAGTTCGACGCTGGCCACATGTTTGACAAGCCCGAGCAGATTTGTGCCGGTCTGGGTCATCGGCCATCGCACGGCACGCTCGTCGACGTCATCCAACTTCGCCAGCAGCGCCGTGCGTTGTTTATCCAGATAGTGGTGAATGATCCGCTTCGGGTCCATCCGCCGAATTTAGCCCGGTGCTGGCAGATTTCTGCTCCGCCCCTGACACGGTCGCCAGTGGCCCAAATCATATGGCCCCCGACTATTCAGGCATCATCACCGCGCGTAGGTTGTGCGCATGACCGACACGCCCACGGTTGAGCCCACCAAGGCTGATTCCTTGAGCATTCGTGACAACCGAACAGGTCGTGATTACGAGATCCCGATCACCGACGGCACCATACGCGCCGCCGATCTGAAACAGATCGAAGTGAAGGACCAACCAGGCTTGGCCACCTACGACCCCGGGTTCGTCAACACGGCCTCCTGCCGCAGTGCCATTACCTTCATTGACGGAGATCTCGGCATTCTGGAGTACCGCGGCTATCCCATCGAGCAGCTAGCCGAGCGGTCGACTTTCCTCGAGGTCGCCTACCTGCTCCTTCACGGGGAGCTGCCGACCCAGGCGCAGCTTGACGAGTGGGTGCTCAACATCACCTACCACACGTTCGTCCACGAGAACCTCAAGCAATTCATCGAGGGGTTCCGTTATGACGCGCATCCCATGGGGATGCTGATGGCCACTGTCAGTGCGCTGTCGACGTTCTATCCGGCGGCGAGCAAGATCGGCGACCCGGAGAACCGCCTGCTGCAGATCACCCGCTTGATCGCCAAGATGCCAACGCTCGGCGCCTTCGCCTTCCGGCATCAGCTGGGTAAGCCGTACGTGTATCCCGACAACTCGCTGTCCTATACCGCAAACTTCTTGGCGATGCTGTTCAAGATGAGCGAGCCTACCTATCATGCCGACGAGCGGCTGGTGCATGCACTCGAAGTGCTGTTCATCCTGCACGCCGACCATGAACAAAACTGCTCGACGAACGCCGTACGGTCGATCGGCTCGTCTCAGGTTGATCCCTACTCGGCCGTGGCCGGGGGTATCGCAGCGCTCTACGGGCCACTGCACGGTGGCGCCAACGAAGCTGTCCTCGCCATGCTGAACCGGATCGGCACCACCGACAACATTCCTGACTTCATCGCCGGGGTGAAAGACGGCAAAGAGAAGCTGATGGGCTTCGGTCATCGGGTTTATAAGAACTACGACCCGCGGGCGAAGATCATCAAGAAGGCCTGTGACGATGTCTTCGAGGTGACCGGAGTCAATCCGCTGCTCAAGATCGCCCAGGAACTGGAGAAGATCGCGTTGGAGGACGAGTACTTCGTCAAGCGCAAGCTGTATCCCAATGTCGACTTCTACTCCGGACTGATCTACGAGGCGTTGCAGTTCCCAGCGGAGATGTTCACCGTTTTGTTCGCCATCGGCCGTACGCCGGGTTGGCTCGCCCAATGGTCAGAGCTGGTGCAGGACAAGGAACAAAAGATCGCTCGACCGAAACAGGTCTACACCGGCATCCGAAGCAGGGACTTCGTCCCGATGAGCCAACGCTAAACTACCCTTTGTGTTTGCGAGCGTCGGTTGGCGCTCGCAGACTCACGCCGCTAGGTGCCAGCTGCGGACGTGCTCCCAACGCATGTCACGCCACCAGCTGCCCGTCCACGTGGTGTGAGCGAAGCGATAGAGCATCACCGTGTCTGCTGTGAACGCTGACGGTGCCCTGGCACCCAGCCCGTTGACGTACTCCTCCACTTCCTCCCGCAGATCGGCACGCACCCGAAATTCATGGGATACCAGCGAGATGTGGGCTATCCAGCGATCCGGTTCGTACAGGTCCGGAGGCAGCGTGCCACTGGGACCGACCAATGGTCGGACGACCGAGTCAACCGCACCAGCCAGAACGTTGAGTTGCCGGTTCGGCGCGCCGTCCACGGTCGACACGTCATAGGCGATTGCGGAATCCGCCAAGCGCCGGACGCCGAGATTGTGCACAGTGAACGCCGGCACTCGGCGCAGCACAAAGCCGATGAGCTGCATCAACTCGGCCAGCGGAACAACGACCGGCAGGCTCCCTGCCAGGGTGATATGTGGCGGGAACGCGCCCGCCGAGACAAACCCGTACTGAGCTCGCAGCAGGCTGGTGATCTGTGTCACGGCCGCGCAGGTCTTGGGGTCCGGCCTAAGAAACACCCCAAAGCGAAACTGGTTTTCCACCAGTCGTCCTTCCGTAATTTCGCAAGACGCGTTCGGCCAGCAGCTTCCGCATCTTTGCCTCACCGTAACCAAGCAAGGACACAGCAGCAACGAAACTCGCCGGAACTCAAGGGTGGCTGATCTTTCAGCCGCGGAACGTGATAGTGAGGAAGCAGTGAGCATCGAAGTCAGGCCAGCCACGACGGCACGGTTCGACGATGTTGCAACCATGCTTGGGCCCAAGAACCCTGATTCCTCGGTGTGCTGGTGCTTGAGCCATCGGATCGACTCAAAGACCAACCGAGCGCTCGTTGGCAGGGCACGGGGCGATTACGTGAAGAAGCTCTGCAGGCGTCCGGTCGCCCCTGGCGTCCTTGCCTACGAAAACCTCGAGGTCGTGGGATGGGCGGCCGTCGCCCCCCGGTCCGAACTGCCTTTTGCTCGGTCTACCAAGATTCCCCATGTTGATCAGCTGCCGGTCTGGTCCGTGTGGTGTATCCGGGTCCGCCCCGGCCACCGCGGCAAGGGAATCTCGGGTGCTCTGCTCGACGGTGCCGTCGCGTACGCGCGGTCCAAGGGCGCACCAGCGATCGAGGGCTACCCCGTGGATAACAGGGGCAAGAAGGTCGACCTCACCATGGCCTACGTAGGCACCCGCAAGCTCTTCGAGGACGCCGGCTTCACCAAGGCCGCCGACACCAGCGCCGTCTCTGGTGGGTTCCCGCGCGTCCTGATGCGGTTGGAGCTCGGCTGACCAACGTCACGGCCCATCCGCCGGTCAAAGGTCCTGCGGCGGTGCAACCACCACTCGACGATCAGCAGGTTCACCACCCAGCTCACCCAGCTGGTGACCCCGACTGCCTGGCTCACGTCCGCCGGATCGATCTCGGCACCGGTAAAGATTCCCGGCACAAAGACTGCGAAGGCGATCAACATCCAGACTCTGAAGGCCACGATGGAGAAGCACAGGGCAAAGCTGCGCAGCATCCATTGCCGGTGATCGGCGATACGGCGCTGCCGGATCGCTCGAAAGCCCGCCAGCGTGGTACCGAACCACAGCAACGCCAGCATCGTGTTCGCCACCCGCTGATTCGCGCCGTACAAGCCCATCGGAGAAATGATCATGACGCAGACCGATGCACTCAGCGCAACGGTGACATAGATACGGCCGCTCCAGCGATGCACGGCCGGGTGTGACCGGCGAAGCCAGGGCCACACCTGAAGGCAGGCAGCGAGCAACGCTATCGAACCGAGGAATATGTGGGTAACCAGCAGTGGATAGTAACTGGCATGAGGCGGCATCGGCTGGATTCGAGCACGCCCTGGGTCAAGGGTCAGATAGGGCGGCAACGCGTAGCCAATGAAGATCACCGTCAGCAGTGCCAAAGGCACCACCCAGGGTCGGCGGAGCAGCGATCTCCGCGTCGCCAACGGATGATCATCGGCAACTGAGGTGCCACGGCTCAGCTCGTCGGTCGACATAGTACCCAGCATGGTGATCACTGTCGCCATGCACACTGATGCCTGCCGTAGATCTGAGATTCGGGTTAACCCCAGGTAGCGGCATCATCACACTGCGAGCGGGCGGCTAGCGCAAGCGCTCCACCCGCGCCTCGTCCCACACCGGTTCCACCGACTCATAGACGCTCCCGTCGCCGCCGAAGATCAAGAACCTGTCGAAGCTGCGCGCGAACCAGCGGTCGTGGGTGGCCGCGATCACGGTGCCCTCGAAGAAATCGAGGCCATGCTCCAGCGCCTCGGCGGACTCGATATCGAGATTGTCGGTCGGCTCGTCGAGCAGCAACAGTGTGGCGCCGCTCAGCTCCAGCAGCAGTATCTGGAGGCGTGCCTGCTGACCTCCCGACAACGACTCGAAACTCTGCTCGGCGGACTTGGCAAGCTCATATCGATCCAGCTTGCGGGATGCCTCCTCACGGCCCATCCCGGCCCGGTGATCATCGCCGCGATGCAGAATCTCCAGCAGTGTGCGACTCAGCAGCTCGGGATGATGGTGGGTCTGCGCGAACCAGCCGGGGCGTACCCGGGCACCGAGCCTCACCTTGCCGGTATGAGGAACAGCGGTGATGTCAAGATCGCTTACGGGTTGATGTTCTCGATCGGGATCGGAGCCGCCGCGGGCCAGCAGGCGGAGGAAATGCGACTTTCCCGATCCGTTCGACCCCAGCACGGCAACCCGGTCGCCGAACCAGATCTCGGCGTCGAACGGCCTCATCAGGCCTGTCAGCTCAAGATTGTCGATCATGACCGCACGCTTGCCGGTGCGCCCGCCGCTGAGCCGCATCGAGACTTTCTGCTCCAGCGGCACCGCCTGCGGCGGCCCGACCTCCTCGAATCTGGCCAGTCGAGTCTGGGCGGCCTGGTAGCGCGAGGCCATGCCGGAGTTGTACGCGGCCTTGGCCTTGTACATCAGCATCAGCTCGCGAAGCTTCTGGTGTTGCTCATCCCAGCGCCGCCGTAGCTCCTCCAAGCGGGCGAACCGCTCCTGACGGGCGGCCGCCAGTTTCGCGAAACCGGATCCGTGGATCCACACCGAATTGCCGGCAGCGCCCAACTCCAGCACTGCGATCGTCTTTGCAGTCTGAGCCAACAACTCGCGATCGTGGCTCACCAGCAGCACCGATTTCTGGGTGCTGCTGAGCTGGCCCTCCAGCCAGCGCTTGGCTGGCACATCCAAGAAGTTGTCCGGCTCGTCAAGCAGCAGAACCTCATCAGGACCACGAAGCAACGCCTCGAGGGCTAGCCGCTTCTGTTCTCCTCCAGAGAGCGTGCTGATCTCGCGCCACTTGACCCGGTCGTAGCTCATCCCTAGGGCCTCGGTGCAGCAAGCGTCGAAGATCACCTCAGCGTCGTACCCACCTGCATCGGCGTAGTCGGCCAGCGCCTGGGCGTAGCGCAGCTGGGTCTGTTCGCGGTCGTCCTCCATCAACTGCAGCTCCAGCCGGTCCAGCGTGGCCACCGCGTGACGCAGTGCAGGCGGCGCTAGCGAAAAGAGCAAATCGCGTACGGTCGCCGATCGGGAAAATCGCTCGGAATGCGAGGAGTCACCGACGCTGCCGATGAACTGACGCATGACGCCCAGACCGCCGCTCCGAGAGACTGAGCCGCTGGTCGGCGTCAGATCGCCAGCAATGATCTTCAGCAGCGTGGTCTTGCCAGAGCCGTTGGGCCCTACCAGGGCGACCGTGGAGCCTTCACCAACGCGAAAGGACACATCGTCGAGCAGTACGCGGCCGTCGGGCAGGTAATAACTCACCCCGGCAAGATCGACATGTCCCATGGACGGCCATGCTAGGCGCGACCCCCTGAGGAAGCGACCGCAATATTCCGGACCGTCAGGCGGCGAGCAGCATGGCCAGAGCGGCGGTGTCGGCGTTGACCTGAGGATCAATGCCGACCTTGCTGATCAGTTGCGTCACCGTGCCGTCGACATCGGCCTCCACCCAGGCGGCGCGATGATCGAGTCCGAGGTGCGGCAGACCTGGCAGGAAGACGCACCCCGATGCCACGTGGTACTCCGGAACGCTGGCAAGCGTGCTCGAAGGGGGGTGCAGCACGATCAGGCCCGGCGGCTGATGCTTCGCGAAGTGCCCTGGGCGAAGGGGATGGTCACCCAACAGTTGCCCCTCGGCTACCACCAGGCCGATCGCCCCGGGGTGGGGCTCCTCCGGCAACTCCTCACGTACCCGGAACACGGTGCTAGTCGGTAGCAAACCCGGAACCGCAGCCATCTGGACGGCAAGCACCAAGAATCTGGCCCATTCGACGGTGTCGTTGGGCCAGCGCCCCATCAACATGAAGCCGTACAACGATCCATCGGCTTGCAGCGGTGCAACCTCGATCGACGATGGCCGATAGCCGTCCATGATGACCTCCCAACTCGCTGCTCACGCGCAGCACCGTGGTGGTACGTCGTTGATCACCAGCCGAACTGGCTCAATCGTCCCTTCGCAGCAGTTAGCAGACAAGGGGGTGGGAGTGCTAACAACCACCATTGGCGTCCCGATCGGTATCACTTCGTGACCGTCGGCACCCGGAGCCAACGGGAGTCGTAACTCCGCACGCGTCCGCCACGGAGGCTCGCCAGCAGGCCACGCCGTAGTGCGGCAACCATCCGCTCCTCATCGTCGACCAGTAGCACCCGCACACGGCAGGTATCGGCTGCCACCCTCAGCATCGTGTTCTTGCAGCGTTCGTACCACCTCAGGGTTCTCACAGCGAGCGGAGGCAACAATGGGTGCATGCGGATTTTCCACTCCAAGCCAGTGCTGCGTTTGCTGGCACCGCTGGCCTTCGTAGCGATTGTGGCAGGAACAGGACTGGTCGCCTCGACAGCGATTGCCGAAAAGAAGCTGCCGACTCGAACGCCGCAGGAGTTACTGGTCGACCTCCAGCAGGCCAGAACCGACGGTCTGTCCGGCACCGCTGTCGAACGCGCCGATCTCGGGATCCCGGCAATTCCAGGGGTGGAAGGGCAAGACGATCCGGAGCTGACCTCTCTGGTTTCGGGCACTCACACGCTTCGAGTGCAATATTCAGCTCCGGACAAGGCGCGCCTGGCGGTACTGGACACCTACAGCGAGTACGACATCATCAGGAACGGAAAGGATGTCTGGACCTGGTCGAGCAAGGAGAACGCGGCCACGCACCGCACCCTGACCGCCGATGAGAGGCCCGGGGAGCCTGGCGGTACACCGTCGGCGGCGCCCAGGACGCCAGAAGAGGCGGCCAATCGCGTACTCAAAGCACTCGAGCCAACTACGACGGTAACCAGCGACAGCTCAGTCGAGGTTGCCGGCCGCCCGGCGTACGAGCTGGTGCTGGATCCCAACGACTCCAACACCTTGATCAGCCAGGTGCGCATCGCGATCGACGGTGACACCAAGATGCCGCTTCGCGTGCAGGTGTTCGGAACCGACTCCAAGATCGTGTTCGAGGTTGCTTACACATCCGTGGAATTCACCCGGCCCGATGACTCCGAGTTCGTATTCAATCCGCCGCCGGGAGCGAAGGTGACCGAGATCCGGCCCAGCGACCAGACGCCGAGTGAGCAAGATCGCAAACAGGCGGAGGAGGCAAGGAGGGCCACTACCGTCGTCGGCACCGGCTGGACTGCGGTTGCGGTATCCAAGGTGGGCGACCGTTCAGGCGGCAGGTCTGATCAGCAGCTCCAGGAGTTTCTCAACAGACTGCAGCCGGTGCAGGGCTCCTGGGGCTCCGGGCGACTGCTCGCCGGTACTGCCTTCTCGGCCGTGTGGACCGACGACGGCCGGCTTGCTGTCGGCGCGGTACGTCCAGACGTGATCTACCAGGCCCTCAACAGGTGACATTGGCGCCCGCCGATGCTGCGCCCGTCGTTACCAGCGGGCTGACCAAGCGGTTCCGGCGTCAAATTGCCGTCGATCGCATCAACCTGGAAGTTCCAGACGGTGCGGTCTACGGCTTCTTGGGCCCGAACGGCTCCGGCAAGACCACGACGATCCGCATGCTCCTCGGCCTGATCTCGCCTACGGCCGGTGAGATATCGCTGTTGGGCGCGCCGATGCCATCGGCCGCGCGTAGCGCGCTGCGACGCGTCGGCTCACTGGTGGAGGGTCCGGCTTTTCATCCCTACCTGTCCGGACGTGCCAACCTGGCCAGGCTCGATGCTGCCGATCGTTACAGCGACCCGCGCACCTCCCGGTCGCGGATCGACTCTGCACTCGACCGGGTTGGGTTGCTCGCAGCCGCCGAGAAGCGTTATCGGGCGTATTCGCTCGGGATGCGTCAGAGATTGGCGATCGCGACCTCACTGCTGATGCCGCGAGACCTGCTGGTGCTGGATGAGCCCACCAATGGGCTCGACCCGCAGGGCACACGCGAGGTCCGGCACCTCATTACCGACCTGGCGCGCGATGGCGCCACGGTGCTGATCTCGAGTCATCTGCTCGCGGAGGTCGAGCAGATCTGCAGCCATCTTGGGGTGATGTTTGAGGGCCGGCTGGTGGCGCAGGGACCGCTGAGCGAGCTCCGAGCCAGCACGGTCCAGACCGTGCGTATCGACACCGACCGGACCGAGGATGCGGTGCGGGTGCTGACCGAGCTCGGGCTGACTGACATCACGAGCTCAGCTGGCTACGTGACGGCGACGCTGGATGACGTTGCGGTCGAAAAGATCGTGCCCAATCTGGTGAACGCCTGTGTACCCGTGCTCGGTTTCGCGGTCCTGCAGCCGAGCCTTGAGGACGTGTTCGTGTCGCTGACGGGCGAGGGATTCGATGTCAGCGGCTGATCTCCTCCTCGTCGGCACGCCGCAGCGCGCTCGGGTGTCCGGCCGGTTCCTCCGGTCAGAGCTCAAGATCATCTTCGGTCGCCGGCGCAACATCGCCGGGATGGGGGTGCTCGCTGCGCTTCCGGTGATCGTGGCTGTCTCGATACGCCTTTCCTCCTCAGGCCAGGGTGGGGGTCCCACCTTCATCAGCGCGATCGCCGGGAACGGGCTGTTTGTGGCGTTTGCCGCGCTCGCGTTGGAACTGCCGTTGTTCCTGCCTCTGGCGGTCAGCGCTATCTCCGGCGACTCGGTCGCGGGCGAGGCCAACCTGGGCACCTTGCGTTACCTGTTGGTGATCCCGGCAGGCCGTACCCGGTTGCTGGTGATCAAGTACGCGGCGATTGTGATCTTCGCTTTCGCGGCGACCTTCCTTGTTTCGCTAGTCGGGTCGATCGTGGGCCTGGCGCTGTTCGGCGGCGGGGACATGACGCTGCTCTCCGGGACTCAGACGTCGATGGCCGATGGGATGTGGCGGCTGGTGCTGAGCTCGTTGTACCTCGCGGTCCAGTTCTCGGCGCTTGGCGCCATCGGATTGTTCGTCTCGACTCTGACGGAGCAGCCGATTGGCGCGACCATCGCGATCGTCCTAGCGAATGTCTTGATGTTCATCCTCGACTCGATTGCCCAGTTGGACTGGCTGCACCCGTGGCTGCTGACCCATTGGTGGACCGCCTTCGGTGATCTGCTGCGGGACCCCATTGCCACCGAGTCGATTCAGCGCGGACTCATCACGGCTGTGGTGTATGCCGGCACCTTTTGGCTAGCGGCCTGGGCAAGACTGTCAACCAAGGACATCACTAGCTAGTCCCGCCATCGGCCGAAACCTATGTTCACGTAGTTTCGCTACGGTATGCACAGTTTGCAGGCTATGCAGACCGTGCGGAACCCGGGTTAACGTAGGTTTCCGACAAGGATTAACCAAGATCATGATTGAGTCGGCTGTGGACCGTGCTGATCTACCGGCACGACGGGACGTTGTCTCCTTTGTACGCCGCAGCAACCGAATGCGCCCCAACCAGCGGCGGGCGTGGGAGGCGTACCGGGATTGCTTCGTCCTCCAGGTGCCTCGCCTAGACACCTCGACCTCCGTCCACCCGACCGCGTCGCTGGATCTCGTACAGACGTTTGGGCGGGATGCGGAGCTGATCGTGGAGATCGGGCCTGGCGCCGGCGAGTCACTCATTCCGATGGCACAGGCTCGGCCACACGCTAACGTGCTGGCCTTCGAGGTCTACCAGCCTGCAATCGCGCGGCTGCTCGCTCAGCTCGCAAGGAACTGCGTGGACAATGTCCGGATCGTGCAGGCGGATGCGGTGGCTGCCATGGAGTATCTGGTGCCGGCCCGATCGGTCGATGAGCTCTGGCTGTTCTTTCCTGACCCCTGGCACAAGGCGCGCCATCACAAGCGTCGGTTGTTGACGCCCGCGTTCGCCGCATTGTCAGCTTCTCGGCTGAAGCCGGGCGGAACCTTGCGGATTGCTACCGATTGGGCCGACTATGCGGAACGGATGCGGGTGGTGCTGAATGGCGATCCGTGCTTCGGCAACCTGCATCCCAACGGCTGGGCGCCGCGGTGGGATGGACGGCCGGTCACCCACTTTGAGCAGCGCGGGCTTGACGCGGGACGTCAGATCTTCGACCTTGCGTATCGCCGTGTCAGCTGACTTGGCCGAACGGTCCACGGTCCGCTGGCGGCTCGACATCGCCTACGACGGGACGAACTTCTCCGGCTGGGCCGTCCAGGCCGGACGGCGCACCGTGCAAGGCGAGTTGCAGAGCTGGATCACGCGAATTCTTCGACTGGATGAACCGGCTCAACTGGTCTGCGCCGGGCGGACCGACGCCGGCGTCCACGCCCGCGGCCAAGTCGCCCACCTTGACCTGGGTGCGACGGTGATCACCGACAGCGCTGCGCTGACTCGGCGGCTCAACAAGGTCCTGGGCGGCGATTGTGTGGTTCGCCGGATCTCAGCGGCGCCGCCCGGATTCGACGCCCGGTTTGCAGCGATCTGGCGGCGCTACGTCTACCGGCTGAGCGACGCCGGCGTACCGCCGGATCCGCTGTATCGCTATCAGATCACCCAGGTACGTGACCAAGTCGATCTTGATCGGCTGAATGAAGAGGCCGCGCCCCTGATTGGGCTGAGGGACTTCGGCGCTTTCTGTCGCCGGCGGGACGGAGCCAGCACGATCCGAACCTTGCTCGAGCTGGCTGCGCGGCGCGTACCATCCGGTCCCATGGCTGGAGTGATCGAGTGCACCGTACGCGCCGACGCGTTCTGCCACGCGATGGTGCGGTCGCTCGTCGGGGCCCTGGTCGCTGTGGCGACCGGTCAGCGTGATCATGAGTGGCTCACCGCGGTCACCGAGCGGGGGGTGCGCGACCCCGCGATCACCGTAATGCCGGCGACCGGACTCACCCTGGAGGAGGTCGGCTACCCGGCTGATCATGAACTGGGCGCCCGCGTCCTCGAGGCGCGCGCCCTCCGGGAGGCGAGCCGATCATGACATCGCGCGAACCCTCGCAGTACTTCAGCGAGCAGCCCAGCGGCACCGAGGTACGGCGTACGCTCACGGCACACATCTGGGGACGAGAGATGACGTTGATCGCTGCCGGCGGAGTGTTCGCCGCCGATGGTCTGGATCGCGGCACAGCCGTATTGCTGCGTGCATCGCCCATACCAGTAGGAAATCCGCGCATCTTGGATCTGGGCTGCGGGTATGGCGCCATTGCGCTGGCGGTGGCCGTGCACTGTCCCGGCGCGCTCGTCGACGCGGTGGACGTGAACGAGCGGGCGCTGGAACTCTGCCGGGACAATGCGGAGGCGCTTGGTGTGGCGGACCGGGTCCGAGTGCTGCGGCCGGACGAGGTTGATCTTGAGGCGCGCTACGACGAAATCTGGTCCAACCCTCCAATCCGAATCGGCAAGCAGGCGTTGCATGAGCTGCTGCTCACCTGGCTCGCCCGGCTGGCAGCCGACGGTGTGGCACGTCTGGTGGTCGGCAAGAACCTTGGCGCAGACAGCCTGCAGCGGTGGCTGATCGAGCAGGGCTACAGCTGTGAGCGCGTGGCCTCAGCAAAAGGCTTCCGGGTCCTGCTGGTCCGCCGTCAGCCCTGAAAACTTCACTCCAGCCGAGGCCCTTCGCGCCCTCTTACGCTCAGCACAAGTGAGGTTGGGTCGGCTGGAGTGTGGTTTTCAGCGCGAAGTCAGATGGGCCCGACAGGGTGGCACCTGACCACCAGCTCGACTATTGGTGGTCGTAGCATGAGCGTCAGTTTGACTCCCGATCCTTACCAAAGCCGAGAGGACTGCAATGGCTGCCTACGAACTGCCCGATCTTCCCTACGACTACGGCGCACTGGCACCCCACATCTCCGGCGAGATTATGGAGCTGCACCACTCCAAGCACCACGCCACCTACGTCAAGGGCCTGAACACTGCATTGGAGAAGCTCGAGGAGGCACGCGATGCAGAGTCGTTCGATTCGGTAGCCGGGCTGGAGAAGAATCTTGCCTTCAACCTCGGCGGACACATCAACCACTCGGTGTTTTGGCCCAACATGTCACCCGCCGGCGGCGACAAGCCGGTCGGTGACCTGGCCGCGGCAATCGATGAGTACTTCGGAAGCTTCGACAAGTTCCGCGCGCATTTCGAGGCCAACGCCACAGCGATCCAAGGCTCCGGCTGGTCGATGCTCGTCTGGGACACGCTCGGCCAACGGCTGAACATTGTGCAGCTCTATGACCAGCAGTCGAACCTTCCGCTGGCCCAGATCCCGGTCGTGTTGTTGGACATGTGGGAGCACGCGTTCTACCTGCAGTACAAGAACGTCAAGGGCGATTACGCCAAAGCGTGGTGGAACGTGGTCAACTGGGCCGATGCGCAAGCCCGCTTCTCCGCAGCCAGAGCTCAAACCGCGGGGCTGATCGCGCCTCAGTGATCAACTTTTAGGGCGCCAGCCTGCTGCGCTTCCAGGTCGTTCCGGTGCGCCGATAGAGCAATCGGTCATGCATTCGGCTTGGCTGACCTTGCCAGAACTCGATCATGGTCGGGATCACACGGTAGCCACCCCAGTGCTCAGGGCACGGCACCGGGGCGCCCCGGAAGCGACGCTCAACCGCCGCGTACGCCCGGGCCAACTCGTCAAGCGAAGCGACGGTCGAGGACTGCTCGGAGGCCCACGCGGCCAGCTGTGATTCCCGAGGCCGGGACGCGAAATAGGCCTCCGACTCACCCCGCGGCACCAATTCTGCGGTCCCCTCGGCACGGACCTGCCGATGCAGCGGGTACCAGCCGAAAAGCAACGCGACCTTTCGATTGCGGCTCAACTCGCTGCCCTTCCGCGAGTTGTAGTTGGTGAAGAAGGTGAAGCCCTGGTCCGAGACATTCTTGAGGAGCACAGTGCGAGCGGACGGCTGGTCATCGACAGAGGTGACGATCACCATCGCTGTCGGCTCAGGTAGCAACCCTCCTTCTTTCGCAATGAATGCGTCCGCCAACCAGGCGTCGAACAAGACGAACGGATCGGCAGGCGCATGCGACTCCAGCAGGTGCTCACCCTTGTATTCCGTGCGCTCGCCGAACAGATCCTGCATGAGAGTTAGTCTGGCGCAAATTCTCTGAGCTACATCAACTGGGACTGCGGACGAGCGCGACAACGGTCCCGGCAACCAGCGCCACGAACCCAGCCAACCCGATGGCGAGCAGCGTTCCTCGCTGACTCTGCCAGGAGCTGGCCTGCTCCTCGGGTACGTCGGTCTCAGCGCCTGGATCGGCGCTGTCCCCAGGCGTGGGCGTCGGGGTGGCCTCGGTGGGGACCGGTATGGCGTACACCTTCGATTTCTTGCCCTCACTGCCGACAAGCAGCGACTTCTGGTCCAAGCTGAGGGTCAGCGACTCCGCCTGCGGCTGATCGGGAATGGGCGCGCTCTCCATGACTTCGTAGCTGGTCGCGTCGATGACCTCGACGGAGTTGTAAGTCAACAGAGCGATTCTGTCGCCGCCGGGCAGAAAGGTCCCGTCGGTGACATTGGATGGCGCCGAGCCAACTTTCTCAAGCTCGTTGACGCCGTCCCGTTCCGGTTTGGCCGGCGCCTCATATATGGCTGCCTTCCGTCCCTTCGTCACAATGAACAGCCGACCAGATTCATCGACGAGTAGCGTCTCGGCGTTGTGCTGCCCATCGGGATAGCTGAAGTCATACGCGTGATAGGTCACCGTCAGGCCGTTGGCCCTCGGGTTCGTGAAGAAGTAGACGCGAATGAAGTCGCGCTCACCGCTGTTGTCGCCGATGTCGGCAATATAGAGCCGGTCCTCGTAGACTGCGACGGCCTCGACATCATCTGGTTGGGCGCGGAAGTTGAGAGTGCCCTGCACCGTTCCGTCGAGCCCGATGCCGTACGCGACACCGCGGTCGCCCGAGTCGTTGACCGTCCAATAGATATTGCCAGCGGGGTCGACGGCAAGCCCGGAGGATTCGGTAACGCGCGCGTCGTCCACTGTGAAGGCGATTGTGTCCTCGGCTGCAGCGACGGTTGGCACAATCGCAAGGAACACGACGGCGAACAGCAGCAGCCCGAGGCGTCTCACCCCGCGCATCAGTGCCATCGTGGTCGATCCTCTCAGCAAATCTTTGCGCACGGGAGCGTAACGCGATCGGCCTTCACCGTAGCCAGTTCCAGGCGGCAGCCAAGACAACGATCAGAATCAAGCCGCCGAGTACGCCGGAGACGATGAGCCGACGTACCCGGGGGTTCATGGGCCCAGGATAGGACCGGCTAGACCCGTCATAGCCAAAGCTCCGCGTCGTGCTGCCCACTCGATTACGGTGGCAGTCATGGGTGAGCTTCGCTTGTATGCCGTCGGCATCGAGGAAGTTCGCGGCATGTTCGGAGCCTCCCCGCCAGTCGCCGAGCACTTGCGCGAGGTGGCGCGCAGCGCCTTCGCACCGCCGGCCGCGGAGGCGCGCGGCGGGCTACTGTCCAAGCTGGGACCCATCTTCAAACGGGTGCCGGCGACCCCTGTGATCTCCCCCACGCAACCCGAGCCACACGATGTGGAGGTCTTGCTGGCAGGGGCGTACGTGGCACCCGATCGGACGGGTGCTACCTGGCGGCTGCTGGAAACCCTGGTGCAGGGCATTGCGTGGGGCTCGACACGCATGAGCCTGACCCCCCAGTCACTTGATGATCTTGACTTTGCACTGGCGCGGGCCGGCGTCTCGGCCTCGGTGGGGCTGCGCCACCTACTGAGCACCACGATGAGCCTCAATCTGGTTCCGGTGCAGGGGCTGACAGTTGGGTGCCAGCCGTATCACAAGGCGCTGGCCATGGCAGCCGCATACCGCTCGGCGATCCAGGACATCAAGACCGAGGAGCAGCGGGAGATGATCAACTCGCTGACCATCTGGCTAGAGGGCTTCGTGCCCTGGGCACAGGTGGCCGCCTCGTTGGGTCGGCCAGTTCCTGATCTCGTGGGTTTCTGGGCCAGCTAAGAGTCAGGAGTCCAGGGCACTAGGACTATTCCGGGACGATCACGACAACGAGATCGCCACCCTCGACCTGCTGAACCGAGGCGATTGCGAGCCGCTGGACCACACCCGTAACGGGCGCGGTGATCGCGGCTTCCATCTTCATGGCCTCGATCGTGGCAACGGTGGCACCAGCCTCAACCTGATCACCCTCGGTGACTGTGACGGTGATGACGCCGGCGAACGGCGCCGCCACATGGCCTGGCTTGCTCGGATCGGCGCGCTCGGCGGTCTTGACATCGACCTTGATCGACTTGTCACGAACCCGGATAGGTCGCAATTGGCCGTTGATCGTGCACATCACGGTCCGCATGCCTCGCTCGTCAGCACTACCGATCGCCGACAGCCCGAGGATCAGGCTGACTCCCTTACCGATCTTGGCGACATGCTCCTGACCAGGCTGCATCCCGTAGAGGAAGGCGAGAGTGTCAAGCCGGCCGACATCGCCGTAGGTTTCCCGGTTGGCCACGAACTCCTTGGTCGGTCCAGGAAACAGCAGGCGGTTCAGTGTGCCTTGCCGTACCAGGCCCTTGTCGTCAAGGTTGGCTGAATCCTCTGCCGATAGCTCGATGTCGTGGTCCGGCACGGTACGCCCCTGCAACGCTTTGGTTCGGAACGGCTCCGGCCAGCCGCCGGGAGGATCGCCTAGCTCCCCGTTGAGGAAGCCGATCACCGAATCCGGAATGTCGTAGTGCTGCGGGTTCTCAGCAAAGTCCGTTGGATCAGCGCCCACCGCGACCAGGTGAAGCGCCAGATCACCCACCACCTTCGATGACGGGGTCACCTTGGGCGGTCTGCCCAAAATGGCGCTCGCCGCGGTATACATCGCCTCGATCTGCTCGAACTTCTCCCCCAGCCCCAGGGCGATCGCCTGCTGCCGGAGGTTGGAGAGCTGCCCGCCGGGAATCTCATGGTCGTAGACGCGTCCGGTCGGGCTAGGCAGCCCCGACTCGAATGGCGCATAAACCTTGCGCACCGCCTCCCAGTAGGGCTCCAGATCCATGACGGAACGCAGGTCCAGATTTGTCGGCCGCTCAGTGTTCACGCACGCGGCCACCAGCGCCGACGCCGGCACCTGGCTGGTGGTTCCGGCCATCGGGGCACTGGCCACGTCTACCGCGTCTACCCCTACCTCGATGGCGGCCAGCAAGGTAGCAAGCTGGCCACCGGCAGTGTCATGAGTGTGCAGGTGCACCGGGAGGTCAAAGTTCTCCCGTAGTGCGGCGACAAGCTTTCGGGCAGCCGGCGGGCGCAGCAGCCCCGCCATGTCCTTGATCGCGAGGATGTGCGCCCCCGCATCCACTATTTTCTCGGCCAGCCGCAAGTAGTAGTCGAGGGTGTACAGATTCTCGGCCGGTGAGTTGAGGTCGCCGGTGTAGCACAGGGCCGCCTCGGCAATGGAGCTGCCGGTCTCGCGTACCGCCTCGATCGCGGGACGCATCTGCTCGACGTCATTGAGCGCGTCGAAGATTCGGAAGATATCGATGCCAACCTCGGCCGCTTCTGCCACGAACGAGGTGGTCACCTTGGTGGGATATGGCGTATAGCCGACCGTGTTGCGGCCGCGCAGCAGCATCTGGAGGCACAGCCCCGGCATGTTGTAGCGCAGCGCGGCCAGGCGCTCCCAGGGATCCTCGGCAATGAAGCGGAGCGCCACGTCGTACGTCGCCCCGCCCCAGCACTCGACCGAGAAGAGCTGCGGGGTCATCCGCCCTACATACGGTGCGATGCGGAGGAGATCCTTGGTACGCACCCGGGTCGCCAGCAGCGATTGGTGAGCGTCCCGGAAAGTGGTATCGGTGACCTCGACGGCAACCCGTTGCCGCAGGTCGGCGGCAAAGGCTTCCGGACCGAGATGGATAAGGCGCTGCCGCGAGCCCGTGGGCGAGGGGATGTTGAGATCGACCCCGCCAGGGCGTTTCTCTCCTGGATCGAGCTGGGTCGGTGCCGGGCCATGCGGTTGGTTGACTGTGACCTCTGCCAGCCAGCGCAGCAACTTGGTGCCACGGTCGGCCGGCGCGTGAGTAGTCAGCAGTTCTGGTCTCTCGTCGATGAAGGACGTCGAGACATCGCCGGCCATGAAGTCCTCATCCTCCAAAACCGCTTGAAGGAAAGGAATATTGGTGCTGACCCCGCGAATCCGAAACTCGGCCAGTGCCCGCCGAGCGCGGGTCACTGCCGACTCGAAGGTCCGTCCGCGGGCAATGAGCTTGACCAGCATGGAGTCGAAGTAGGCGCTGATCTCCACGCCGATGTCAACGGTCCCGCCGTCGAGACGGATGCCTGCGCCACCGGCGGACCGGTAGGCGGTGATCGTGCCGGTGTCGGGCCGGAAGCCGTTCGCCGGATCCTCTGTGGTGATGCGGCACTGTAGCGCTGCGCCGTTGATCCGAATCACATCCTGGGAGAGACCAAGATCGCCCAGGCTCTCGCCCGCGGCAATGCGCATCTGGGCCTGCACTAGATCGACGTCGGTGATCTCCTCGGTGATGGTGTGCTCGACCTGGATACGCGGATTCATCTCGATGAAGACGTGCTGGCCCACACCCTGCCCTTCGGTTTCGATCAAGAACTCCACCGTGCCCGCGCAGGAGTAGTTGATCGACTCGGCAAAACGCACCGCGTCGTGGCAAAGCGCCTCTCGCAATTCGGTCGAAATGTGCGGAGCCGGCGCGATTTCGATGACCTTCTGGTGCCGCCGCTGAACCGAGCAATCGCGTTCGAACAGATGGATCGTGTTGCCCTGGGCGTCGGCGAGGATCTGTACCTCGATATGCCGCGGGCGTCCTACGGCCTGCTCAATAAACGCAGTCGGATCACCGAATGCCCCTTCTGCCTCGCGCATGGCCGCAGTCAGGGATTCCCGCATCATCTTCGGGTCGTCGACCCGACGCATACCGCGACCGCCGCCCCCGGCGACAGCCTTGACGAACACCGGAAAGCCGATCTCTTCTGCCCCCGCCATCAGCTCGTCGATGTTCGCCGACGGAGGTGTGGACCTCAGCGTGGGAACGCCGGCCCGCCTGGCTGCCTCGAGAGCCCGCACCTTGTTACCAGCGAGCTCGAGAACGCCGGCGGGCGGACCGATGAACATGATGCCGGACTCGGCGCAAGCCCGCGCCAGGTCGGGATTCTCGCTTAAGAACCCATAGCCGGGATAGATCGCATCCGCGCCGGATTCCTTGGCAGCCCGGATGATCTCAGCGATATCGAGGTAGGCGCGTACCGGATGTCCGCGCTCGCCAATCATGTACGCCTCATCGGCCTTGATCCGGTGGACAGCGTTGCGGTCCTCGTGGGGGTACACCGCGACGGTCTTGACGCCCAGCTCGTAGGCAGCTCGGAAGGCCCGGACAGCGATCTCACCGCGGTTGGCGACCAGCACCTTGGCGAACATGTATCGAATCTATCGAGAGATTGTTACTGCAGCGAGACGGCGTTTTTCGGCACTTCCTCGGCATGAGGTCTGCCTAGGTGCTGTAAACGTGGCGACCTGGACTCAGAGGGACACAGTTTTCAGACTGAATCGGACGGTCACCTGACCCGAGACGGTCTGGGTAGCCGGCTCGAACTCGAACGCGGCGTCCTCAGCCCCTTTGGCCAAAGCGAACGCACGCATCTCACGTGTGCCGCCGAAGCCGGTGTTGAGATCAGAGACCTCCACCAGATCAGCCACCGTGGTCCCGAAGGCGGCGGCGTAGTCATCGGCGCGGCGGCGAGCGTCGGAGATCGCGGCCAGTCGCGCCTCCCGGTACATCGCGTTGTCATGCCGCAACGACCACCATGGACCGTCTACTTGACTACGGGGTAGCGCAGTGAGCGCCAGCACCAGTGGCGACAACGACTCGAGATCCGCGACCACGATCTGCGTAGCGAAGGTGCCCTGGTAGCCAGTGATCTTGGGCGGGGTACGCCGGTTGAAGACGGGAAAGACATGGACCCCGCTGGTGCTGGAGCGCTCAACAGCCGACTCGAACTGTGCGAGCAGCTCCGCGACCTGGGCGGACCCCTCGGCGAGCTGGGACCTGGTGTGCTCCGGCGAATCCCCGGAGGCGTGCAGCGTCAGCGCAACTGTTGCCAAATCCGGCGGACCCTCCAACTGGGCCTCGCCGCGTACGGTCACCAGCGGCGCCGGCCCTAAGGGTTCGGTCATGGCAAGACCCTACGTTGCGCACCCGATCTCCAGCCTCATGTGACGTGCCGTGAGCCCAGTCGCGCTTCGGCACTCCGCGCGATTGAGTGCTTCGTTAGGACAGTGCGGTGGCTCCCGCCTCCGCGACCGTGTGATCGTTCTCCACAGAGCTTCCACTGACGCCGATTGCTCCCACGACCTCGCCGTTCAGCTTCAGCGGGATGCCGCCTGGGAACGTGATCAGACCACCGTTGGAGACTTCGATGTTGTACAGCGAGCCGCCCGGCTGCGATGCGGCACCTAGGTCTCCGGTGTTCATGTCGAAAAAGCGCGCGGTCCGCGCCTTCCTTATCGAAATGTCGATGCTGCCCAGCCAGGCGCCGTCCATACGGCCAAAGGCCTTGAGATTCCCACCGGCATCGACCACCGCGATGTTCATCAAGGTATCGATCTCAGCTGCCTTCTGCTGTGCCGCATCGACCAGGGCCTGCGCCTGCGACAAGGTGATGTCACCCATTGAATTCCTCCGTTCTCCCTATTCTTTCGGCATCATGCGTTGATGAGACCGTGTGGATCGATGACGTATTTCTTTGCCGCACCCTCATGAAACTCTGCGTAGCCTTTTGGTGCCTGGTCCAGTGGAATCGGTGTGGCATTCACGGCTTTCGCGATCTGCACTCGGTCATGCAGGATGGCCATCATCAGTTGCCGGTTGTACCGCATGACCGGGCATTGGCCAGTGACGAACTCATGTGACCTGGCCCAGCCCAGGCCGATCCGTATAGTCAGTGCCCCCTCCTTGGCAGCCTCATCCACGCCGCCGGGGTCGCCCGTGACGTAGAGACCCGGAATGCCGATCTTGCCGCCGGCGCGGGTAACCTCCATGACCGTGTTCAGGACCGTGGCAGGCGCTTCGGCGGCGCCGGGTTCGTGGCCGCGGGCTTCGAAGCCCACGGCATCAACAGCCGAGTCCACCTCGGGCTCACCGACGATCTCGGCGATTTGTTCCTTCACATTCCCCTGAGAAACGTCGATCGTCTCACATCCAAAGCTGCGGGCCTGGGCCAACCGCTCGGGAATGAGGTCGGCGACGATCACTACCGCTGCACCAAGGAGGAAGGCCGAGGCGGCTGCTGCCAACCCGACAGGTCCAGCACCGGCGATATAGACCGTTGAGCCAGGTCCCACGCCCGCCGTGACACAACCGTGGAATCCGGTAGGGAAAATGTCAGAGAGCATGGTGAGATCGAGGATCTTCTCCATTGCTTGATCTTTGTCCGGGAACTTCAACAGGTTCCAGTCGGCGTACGGTACGAGCACATATTCGGCTTGACCGCCGACCCAACCACCCATGTCCACATACCCATAGGCCGAACCCGGGCGGTCGGGGTTGACGTTCAGACAGACCCCGGTCTTGCCCTCCTTGCAGTTCCGGCAACGGCCACAGGCGATGTTGAAAGGTACCGAGCACACATCACCGGTCTTGATGAACTCCACACCAGGTCCGACCTCAACGACCTCACCAGTGATCTCATGACCCAGCACCAGCCCTGACGGCGCCGTGGTCCGGCCGCGGACCATGTGCTGATCGCTGCCGCAGATGTTCGTAGAGACACACTTCAAGATCGCCCCATGCGGGACTTTGCGACCGACATTGGCCGGGTTGACGCCTGGACCGTCCTTGAGCGTCAATTCCGGATACTCCAGGTCGACTACCTCGACCTGTCCTGGCCCCATGTACGCGACGCCGCGGTTACCTGGCATCTGGCCTCCTCCTCAGCTCCGTGTGGTCTACCCGGGCGGCTTCCGTGCCCGCGTTGCCCGGGCACGCGGGCCGCACCATTCTTCTGCCACAACCGACCCCGTGTTGTAGCAAAACCAGGTGCCTCTGAGGGCCAACACCTCGCCGAGCAGCGACGCCGTCTCCGTCATCTTGTGGGGTCAAGACGCCAACGCGCGAGGCGTTTCCAGCAGCATAAGGGTGTCCCGTTTTGACGGGGAGGCCGACCCTACGGCGGTGCAGCGTCACCGCGACAGTCTCGACGCTCTCGGTCTATTGCTGTGTCACCTCTCGCGAGATGGCGCCCATCTGCTCGGCAATGTCGATGATCATTTTGGTTCCTGCCTGGATTGAGCGGACAGTCGACGGGCACTCTTGCCTCGAGCCAGGTCGGTGCCGAGAGCATCGAGACGGGAGCTCCAGTGCTGGCGGAACTGGTCGAGCCAGCGGTCGACCTCCTCTAGCGGCTCGGCATCGACGGCATAAAGCCGCCTGGTTCCTTCGGCCCGTACGGTGGCAAGGCCGGATTCTCGAAGCACCCTCAGATGCTGGGAAACCGCCGGCTGGCTGATGCCAAATTCCGTAGTGATGGCCTCCACAACGGCGCCGGCTGGATGCTCACCTGTAGCCAGCAGCTCCATGATCCGGCGCCGGACGGGGTCACCCAGAACATCCATTGCGTGCACGGGCAGCAATTCTATCATCATCTACTTATATAAGTCGATAACTATTTATGCTGTACATTTGTTCGAGACAGAGGACAATTGCGACAGCAGCATTCGCACGTGAGGGGGGACGCAGCGATGATCGAAAGCTATGACTACGCTCGCCGCAAGGGGACACGCGAGCTGGACTGGGACACCTGCTCCGACCTGGCCGCCGGTCTCGCCGAAGCCCTCGAGCCGATCGGGATCGACGCCGTCGTCGGGATCGCGAGAGCGGGGCTGATCCCAGCCGCGACCATCGCGCTCAGCCTGCGTTGCGAGATGTTTCCGGTACGCCTGAGTCGCCGGGTCAATGATGAGGTGAAGTACGACTCGCCTGTCTGGTGGATCCGAGTACCACCCGACGTTGCTGGGCTTCGAGTCGCAGTCGTGGACGAGATTGCCGACAGCGGCGAGACGCTCCGGCTGGCTCGGCAGGCGGTTGTCGATGCTGGTGCCGCTGAAGTGGTCACCACCTGCCTCGTGCAGCACTCGTGGGCACACCCGGCGCCGAAATTCTCGGGTCTGGTCACCGACGAATTGATCATCTTCCCGTGGAGTCGCCGCGTGCTGCGCAACGGAGTATGGCGGCCGCACCCAGAGCTTCGAGCCGCGCTTCGGTTACGAGCATCGGCAGATCGCGAGGCCCGGTCCGAAGGAGCAAGCAAGCCGGCACGCTCCGCGTCGGCGAGCCAGTGAAGGATCTCCGCTCGTTTTGACGGTTGTGATGAGAAACGCCCGCCTCACGGCCGGTTGCGGGGCTCGTCTTGGCGGCTGTGATGAGAAACGTCCGCCCCGGAGCCGGTTCCCGCGCTCGTCTTGACGGCTGTGATGAGAAACGTCCGCCGCAGCGTCGGCCTTACGACGATTCCGAGCTTGATACACGCTGGCGCCGCGAGCGGAGTTGCAGCACCGCAACGCTGGCAAGCACCCCGATTACAGTCGCCGCACCGCCCCCGATCAACGCCCATCGTGGACCCATCGTCTCCGCAACCCAGCCGAGAATCGGCGAGCCGATAGCTGTGCCACCCATCAGCACCGTGATGTAGAGCGCCATCACGCGGCCGCGCCGCAGCGGATCGACGCTGAGTTGGATCGAGGCGTTGGCGGCAGTCAGGGTGAGCAGCGTGACAAGGCCCAATACGGGCAGGACTGCGGCGTACGCCGCGTAACTGGGCGCCAGGCCACTGACCGCCTGAACGAAACCGAAGATCACGGCCATGCCAACCACGAGACGTGCGGACGGGCGGCTGGTGCGTCGAGCAGCAGTCAAAGCACCGGCCAGCGATCCAACACCCATGAGGGTAACGAGGAGCCCGTACGCCTGAGCGCTGCGGTGAAACTCCTGCTGCGCCATCAACACACTGGTCATTTGGAAGTTCAAGCCGAAGGTGCCAACGAAGAACACCACGCACATCACGAGCACCATGCTCGGCTTGCTGCGGATGTACGCCAGCCCCTCGCGGATCTGGCGCTTTGCCCGCGGAGTGGGTGGGGTCGTACGGAGCAGTCGGCTATCCATCATCAACAAGGCGGCAATAAAGGCTGCATAGCTGAGGGCGTTGGTCAGGATCGCCCAGCCCGATCCAACTGCAGCGATCATCAGGCCGGCGAGCGCCGGACCCACAATCCGCGCTGCGTGAAAGGTGGCCGAGTTGAGCCCGATCGCGTTGGGGAGATGATCGGGACCAGCCACCTCGGAGACAAAGCTCTGCCGCGCGGGGTTGTCAAATGCGGTGCCAACACCGAACGCGAAGGCGATCACATAGACGTGCTCAGTCGTCGCAAGGCCGGTCACCGCCAGCACCCCGAGTGTGGCCGCGCAGACCGCAAGCCACGACTGGGTCACCTTGAGAATCTGCTGCTTATTGAAACGGTCGGCGATGAGGCCGCCGTAGGGAGAGAGCAGCAGCATCGGCAAGAACTGCAGGCCGGTTGTAATGCCGACCGCGAGGCCCGAGCCGCCAGACAGCTCGAGCACCAGCCAGTCCTGCGCGATGCGCTGCATCCAGGTACCGATGTTGGAGACGAATGCCCCTGCCAGGTACTTGCGGTAATTAGGTTCGACGAGCGCGCTGAACATGACGCCCCCTCGACGCCGCTTTGGCGGAGGCGCCGAGGCAGCGGAATCAGTTCGAGTTGCGGCGGCCGGTGTGTTGACGCTCACCCTTGGTTCACCTTTTCCAAGACGGCTACGGCGCGGCGCAGGACCTCCCGTTCGGCGGGATCTAATCCGGCGATTCGGACAGCCAGCCACTGGTCGCGCCGCCGACGATTCGCCAGTAACACCTGGCGGCCGGACTCGGTGAGGGACACCAGGCATTGCCGGTGGTCGCGGGGATCTGGACGGCGCGCAACAAAGCCGCGCGCCTCCAGGCTGTTGACGATGCGGGTCATCGACGGCGGCCGCACTCTCTCCTGCGCGGCCAGTTCACCCATTAGCTGATCACCGAAGTTGAGCAGCACGCCCATAGCTGAAAGCTGGTTGGGATTGAGACCTAGAGATTCGTCCTGCATCTGTCGTAGTCGACGAGCCAGTCGCATGACCGCCGGGCGCAGCGCATACGCCAACCCGTTCGCAGTTCGAAGATCACTACTACCCACTTACCCCAGCTTATATTTAGCAATGCTAAATATCAACGCTATGCGGCAGTGGAGATGCGTCGCCTGCGCGAGAGCACGATCACAATCCCGATCAGCACAGCGCCAGCCGCCACCAGGCCTATGGCGGCACCCACGGCATCGTCAAGGATCCGGTACAGCGACACCGGCCAGATAGTGAGCAAGATCGCGCAGCCGATCACCGCGTACGCATAACGGCGGGTCAACACGAAAGCAGTGAGCAGGGCGGCGGTGACGAGAGTTGCCGCGAGCAGCGAAAGCCATTCGCCACTGCTGGGATCCATCTGCAACACGATGCTCGCGGCCCAGCCACTGAGGCCGGCAAGCGACCAGGCGAGGGTACGGCTGAGCAGCAGGCCGCTAGCGGTGAGGACGAGCCCAACCAGCAAAAACCCGATCGCCAGATGCAGCGGCACCGCCTCCTCGGCCGGCCTGCCGGCTTCTACCGAGCCAGGTTCTGCAACGTCGATGACGTTGAACACGACAGCACAAACCAGCAGCATGGCGCCCGACCATCCCGAGACCAGGAACGCGCCAGAGCGGAGCAGTACGGCACCTACTGCGGAGGTCAGCACCACAAGCGCGGCTGATATCACGAACCTTTGATCTTCGAAGACCACTAGGTAGGCGAACCCAGCCGCGTAGCAGGCCAGGGCCAACAAGATCTTGCCCAGCTCCGGCCGAGCTCGGCCCATGATCAGCGCAGCGCCGCCGACAGCGGGCACCACTAAGGACGCAACAGCAACCAGCTTGCGTCCGGTGCTGCCGAGGTCATCCCAGAAGAATGTCCCGAGCATGATCACCGCCCCCAGCACCAGGGCCCCTCCGACGTACCCGAGGACCTCCAAGACTGCAGAGCCCTTCGGCGTCGCTCGCGCAACAGACTCCTCCTGCGCCGGCCGCCCATCCAACCAGTCGGCCCGAGCTGACTCCGCAAGCTCCGTGGCCTGCGCCGCAGAGAGGACCTGCTGCTCAACCAGGCGGGCCAGCTCGGCCTCAAGTCTGTTCATCACCACATCCTGGCGCGGCAGTGTCGCCGGTGACGCATTACTGCTGGAACTCATCGCCAGCTTGTCACGGCGTGGGGGTCCTGGCCTCTCAATCCGTTCGTCGACGTCAGCCCTTGGAGCTGGTTCCGTCCGATCGCCGCATTAGAGTGATTGATATGGAGGAGCCGTCCGAGCACCACCACTTCTTGGTGCAGGCCCCTGTACCACCCGCAGACGTCGACGGGTTGGCCATCGTCACCGTTGGGACGGCAATCTTCGGCCTGGTGTCGGTTGTCTTTGCGTTTGCCTACGACTGGCTTGCGGCGAGGGACCACACCTTGTGGTTGCAGGTGAGCGTAGCCGGATTCGTCCTCGGTCTCGTCGGGCTGGCGTACTGCTGGCGTCGCCGACGGCGCCGGCGGGCAGGCGACCAGTGATCATCCGCACGATGTCGGGGAGTCCAGCCGCATCAGAAGCTGAAGCGCTCCTCGTGCAGGTGATGGCGCGGGAAACCGCTATCCATCAGCGAGTCACGCACCCGGGAGGCCAGCCGGGGTGAGCCGCAGAGGTAGACGTCATGATCGCCGAGGTCGCCGACGATTCGATTCAGCGCACGTGCGCTCATGTCGTTCCTGGCGTCGCTGGACGGACCCACCAAGTAGACGACTCTGGCACCGGAGCGTTCAGCGATCTCGTCGAGTTCCTGCTTGTGCACCAGGTCCTGCTCCTTCGAAGCACGGTAGACCAGAGTGACGTCCTTGCCGGGCAGGTCGATTTCCTCGAAGAGGGTGCGCATCGGGGTGATCCCGACGCCTCCGGCGATCAGCAGTACCCGCGGCCGACGACGACGACGGCGGGTCAGCGCACCGTACGGGCCTTCCGCGAACACCAACGTGCCGCGCGGGATCGCGAAGAGCCGCCGCGTCCCAGCGCTACGCGCCTTGATGGTGATCCGCAGCAGGTTACGGGTCGGTGGTGCCGAGAGGGAGAACGGGTACGCCGACCGCCACGTCTCTCGGGTCAGAAATCTCCAGCGGAAGAACTGGCCTGGCTCAGCCCGAAGCTCATCGAGGTGCTGACCGGACATCAACACACTCATCACGTTAGGGGCTTCCTGGCGCACCTGTTCGACGCGCAGCCGGTGTCGCCAGAGCTGGAACAACGGCTGGAATACCCGCCATCGCAGCACTAGCGCGAAGGCGTAGGTGTACAGCAGGGCCCAGGCAATCTGCAACCAGCGCCGGCCAGCAAGGTCCGGCCCCGCCAGCTGATGCGCAAATCCCAACCCGACAGCCAGGTAAGTGAGCAGGTGCAGGAAGTGCCATCGCTCGTAGGAGATGCGTCGTCGCACGGTGCGAAGTGACGAGAATCCGATCAGCACCAGGATCACCGTGCCGACCGTTGCCGTCACCAGCCCGGGAAGCTTGAGGACGTCGTTCGTCGCTGCGACCAGCTGATTCGAGCTAGCCTCCGCCCAAGCCACAACGGCGGCAATGGCGTGCAGGACGGACAGCATGATGACCAGAGGCCCGGCCCAGGCGTGCCAGCGCGCAAGCCGGTGGGCACCCAAGTCGCGCTCCAGCCAGGGGGACCGGGACATCAAGATCAACATGATCGCGGCCCCGTATCCGGCGGCCATTCCGGTGACATGGGAAATCAAGGAGGCGCCAAATGGGATCGGCAACCCGCTACCGAAGACGCCCTGAAGGACTGCTAAGGCAGCTCCTAGGTAGACAAGGGCCACCAGCGTGGTGGCTCTGACGCCCAGCGGTCGCACGGCTCAGCAGTCTCAGTCACGCGTCCGGTGTCGCTACGCCGTCGTGGTGCACGACTGACGTTGGCGAGATTTCAGGGGCATTCATGCCAGCGTTCACGCCGACCGCGGTCGCTGCGCCGAAGAGCAGCAATGTGACCAATCGAAGGGTCCACCGAATCAGCGAGGGAGAAACGGCTAAGGAAAGCCGTGCGATACGAGGGATCTGGCGCCCAAAATCAAGTGCCGCGTCCGACATGGTGATTCTCCTGGCCCTTGGAGAAATCCCCGAGGGTCACGAGTCTGCTGGACGCCTGGACTGAGCGTAACCCGTTGTGACCAACGTCACACTCTAGAAAGCAACAAAATTGCGCATCCACCGCGTGAGATTTCGGAGAAACGCTAGCCCGCCTGACAGACCTCTTTTAGCGGTCACTTTTGCCGGCAGGGACCGTCTCGTCAGTCAAAGAGCGAGATCGGTGCATCCCATTCGATGGTGTCCCAGATCGGCGGCGGCAGCTCACTCGGGCGCTCGTCGGCAAGCACATTGGAGTGCGCACCGCAGCCATGATCGACGCTGACGACAGTTCCCTCGGAGACCGAGAAAGCATTCGCGCAGGCGCCGAACAAGGTGCCGAGGCTGCCCTGGAGTCGTACGAAGAACCCGCAGGTCTCACACACATCAGGTGCCAGTCTGCTGAGCAGGTTGTCCGGTCCGCCCTCGCCAGCCAGCCAGCGCTCGGCCGCCTCATCTCGGCCCTCGGCCGACAACACCCGCTCCCGACCGAGACCAAGCTCGGCCACGACGGAGCGGATCAGGCTCATCTCGGCTGAGTCGGGATTCGCCGCATCCTCACCGCCGGAATAGCCGGGATCCAGCCGCGAATCATCATCCGAACGCGGCAGGAGCACCCCAGGTGTCACATCGCGAGGCTGGATCCGTTCTGCCCACGGCACCCAGGCCTCGGTTTGCAACGCACCGTCGCCCGGCAGCAGCACAACCTCGTTGCTGGTCACGGCGCGAGCCCGCGCGGCCCGTACAACGGTCACGGACCAACGCCAGCCGCGATAACCCGGATGTGGACAGGCGAAGAGGTGACTCACGACACGGGTGTCCTCGGCCTGGGCGCCGAGGTACTCGCCGACCCCCATGACGCCGGCGGTCTCCTCTGCCGCGGCGCGGGCAAGATCGACAGCGGCAAGGCAGACCTCGTCGGGCTTGGTCGTACCGGTGCTCAAAGCCATGGCCTCATTCTGGCAGTGATCGTGTGCTGCGCCGACCCCTCCTCCACAGAAACGCACGTGCACGTCCGTTCCCCTCGCTTTACGCGCGTTGCAACGGATGCAACGCGCCGGGAACGGACGTGCACGTGCGTTCCCGACGGGCCGGTGTGAAGTAGTACTCGGCAGAAGGTGCGCGAGGACAGCGTTGACTACAGCTCGAGCTCGTCTGCCACCGCTCGAAGCACCGCAGCGACCTTGCCGGACGTCTTGCCGTCCGGGTGGCGCCCGCGGCGATAGCCGTTGCCAATGCCGTCGAGCATCTTGATCAGATCCTCCACGATCACTGTCATCTGCTCGGGAGGCTTACGATGCGCCTTGGACAGCGAGGGCGGAGGGTCCACGAGGTGTACCGACAGTGCTTGCTCTCCCTTGCGGCCCTCGACCACACCGAACTCGACGCGCTGGCCTGCTTTCAAGGTCGTTACGCCCGGAGGCAGCGCATTGGCGCGGACATAGACGTCGCCGCCTTCATCCTTGGTCAGGAAGCCGAAGCCCTTCTCGGCGTCGTAAAACCTCACCTTGCCAACGGGCACGTCCAACCTCGCTTGCTCTGTCGCCGGTTCGCGGCATCTCGATTACCCCCACTACAGGGCGCTAAGCGTAGCCGTTTCGTTCGGCGCCCCCCAACACCAAATCCAGGTTATTGGGCGCGATAGGTAGTAGAGCTATGCAAACTGGGCGGCTGAGCTCTCCGCAGACACCGCACCAGGCGTCGCCGCGTCTACGATGAACTGCATGGCAACCTGGGAGGACGGGCCGGAATACGCGCCCATCGAACGTCCCTCCGACTTTCGGGATCCTGATGCCGCGCCCCTGATCGTTGCTCCGCCGTACGCGCAATTGGCTGCCTGGGCACCCAAAAACCGGCCCCTCTTCGATTCCCCAGAAAAACCGGTAGCGCCACTGTCCACCCTGCTGCCCACGCGGGAGGAGCCCCGCGACCCGCAAAAGCCGTTTGCTGTGGTGTCCAGCACCATAACCAACGAGTCGGCCTGGGGAGCCGTGCACTGGGCTTCGCCTACGGGTCAGACGGCTGGCCTTCCGACGGTGGCTGGCGGAACCCCAACGCCAGGTACTCACTATCCACGACCTGACCAACCCTTGGCCATCCACACCCGGAACAGCCCTACGCCAGGCAACTTCCCGGCGCCGGGCACCCCTGGCTGGTTCGCCCCGAGCCCGCACAGTCAACAGCCCCGACCGACAACCCCCGTCACTGCACGGGAGGTCTTCGACGCCGCTACTCCAGGCCTCTGTACATGCTTGATCATCGGGGGTCTGATGTACGTTCTTTCCCCCATCATTCTGTGCATCAGTGTCAGCCTGGCGGGACGAGTCAAGGTCGCCAAGGAGGAAATCCGGCGCGTCTACATGCTCGGTATCAGCCTGCTGGCAGGCATCGGCGTTCTCGGCCTGCTCACCGTTGACACCGGTTTTGCTGACTGGTGGCGCTTCGTCGGCGGTTGGGGACTGCTGATCTGCTGGTCGTTGCTCGTCAGCACGCTGCTCCTGGTCTATCGGCGCCTCAAGTCCGACACTGCTCCTCCGCGTCCGTATCGATCCCCTCGGGGGTAGTGGGAGTGACCGCGCCAGGCGAGCCACCGCGGCCCCGTACCTTGACCGAGGCGCTGCGTGCTATGTCGGCCGCCGACCTGGCCGCCTTGCTCGACGCCCGCCCCGATCTCCTCGACCCCATCCCCGAAGACGTCGCGCAGCTGGCAAGCCGGTCCACCACCTCGGCGTCGATCACCCAGGCCATCGACGGGCTCGACTGCTGGCTGCGACTTGTCACAGAAGCTTTAGCGTCGCTGCCTGATCCTGCCTCCGTCGGCGATCTGGAAGCCGTCCTCGGGCAATCGCAGATCCAGGTAACTGCTGCAGCGCAGCAGCTGCGGCAGCGCGCTTTGCTGTGGGGTCATGACGACCAGCTGCACCTGGTACGGCCGGTTCGCGAGGCGTTCCAGCCCTATCCGGGAGGCCTGGCTCCCCCGTCGGCCCGCCCGATGTCGGATGACCAGATCGATGCGGCACTGCAGTCGTGTGGCCCCGAGGCCCGCACCGTACTCGAACGACTCCTCTGGTCGCCGACCGGCGCGGTACGCCATGCCGACCGCGCCGTGACCGTGACAGCTGCCAGCTCGCCGATCGAGCGGTTGCTCAGTCACCAGCTGCTGCGACCATTGGATTCGGAGACGGTGATCATTCCGCGGGAGGTGGCGTGGCGGTTGCGAGGGGGCAGATTCACCGCGGAGCCGGTAATGCCCGAGCCTCCGGTGATCACCGGACGGCATCGTGGGCCGGACCTCATTGACAGAGCCGCCGCTGGAGCCGCTTTCGCGTTGCTGCACGACATCGAGCTTGTTGCTCGGCGTGTCGAATCCATGACTCCCAAGCTGCTGCGTGTCGGTGGACTCGCCAGCCGGGACGTGACAGACCTCGCTCGGCACCTTGAGGCCGACGCTGCCCACGCCGCCTTCGTCGTCGAATGCGCCGCTGCGGCTCGACTCGTGGCACAGGACCGGACGGGGGCGCTGCTTCCCACACCCGACTATGACCAGTGGCTCAGCTCCGATGCAGCAACCCGCTGGCGGCTGGTCGCCGAGGCATGGCTCGCAGCAGACCGCTTCTTCGCCCGATCCGCTGAAGGCGGCGGCCACCCTCTCGGCCAGGAGGCGTACGCCCCCTCTGCGGCAAGTCTGCGTATGACAGTCCTGCGGCTCGTGGCCGGTGCCACGCCCGGCACCCTGCTGGATCTGGATCAGCTGGCCGATGCCGCTATCTGGCATCGGCCGCGGTTGAGGCAGGGGCCGCTGACGGCCCGACAACTGGTGCAGTGGACGTGGCGTGAGGCGTCGTGGCTGGGGCTGGCGGCACTTGGCGCGGTGTCGTCGCTCGCCAGAGTTCCCCTGATGCCAGATCAGCCAATGCCAACTGAATTGACTGAGCTGTTTCCTGCTCCTGTAGCGCAGTTCGTCATTCAGACCGATCTCACAGCCGTTACCGCAGGGCCGCTCGAGCACACAGTCGCCACCGAGCTGCGGATGCTAGCTGATCAGGAGTCGCGGGGGGTTGGTGGTGTCTACCGGTTCAGCGCTACCTCGCTGCGGCGCGCCTTCGATCTGGGCTGGTCGGCACCGGACGTAGAGGTTTGGCTGGAGCGACACTCCACCACAGGTGTGCCTCAGGCGCTTCGCTACCTGGTCGGCGATGCGGAGAGGCGCCACGGCAGTCTTCGGGTCGGTCCGGCGGGCTGTTATGTCCGGCTTGCCGACCAGGCGCAGGTAGCGGCCTTGCTCGCTCATCCCGCTGCGTCGCGACTCGGGCTCCGCTCCGTCGCCCCGGGAGTCTTGATCGCGGCCGTCGATGAGGATGAGCTGGTTCCGCTGCTCCGGGACCTGGGACATACCCCGGCGGTTGAGAATGCCGCCGGCGAGTTGATCGCGACGCCGCCCTCCCGACGGGCCATCCCCCTGGTGGCAGAGCCGGCCAGGGCCGCCGCTTCGGTTGCCGAGGTGGCCGCCGCGCTGCTCATGCGCGAACGCCACGATCGGGTCAACGGCAGGCCTGCTGTCAGTGCAACGACCGAGGGCACCGTCGAGCAGCTCCGGTCGGCAACCCGCGCAGCCGTGCCGGTACGAGTGGTCTATGTCAACGCCGACGGCAGCCGGGCCGAGCGTGAGCTGGCGCCGTTGGATCTCACCGACGGATCGGTACGCGCCATCGATCGTGATAGTGCGCAGATAGTCACCATCCCCCTGGCCCGCATCGCGTCAGTCGTTCCCGCCCAGCCAAGACACTAGAAGGCGTGTGAGAACATCACGCAGCGGCCGACGCATCATTAGACTGACCGGGTGCACGCCGCGACGATCAGGCGAATGATCGTCTTCGGCGTGTGCGCGCTCGGTGTGGGATCCCTCTACCTAGTACCGAGCATCGCGCGGTCGCCCGAGCAGATCGGGGTTCCGAAAGCCAGCGACGAGCCCACCAGTCGCCTAGTTGGAGCAGAACCGGACAATTCACCGCAATCGGCCTCGCCCGGCGAGGATCGCAGCTCGACCGCCGCAAGGCGCAGTCACCCCGTGGCGGCGGCCCCGACGACACCACCATCTGAGGCTCCCGCCGAGAGCCCGGATGGCGACAAGAGTCGTTCGAGTAGGAATTCTGCGGATGAACGTTCAGACACCGAGGACTCAGAACCGCCGGAGCCGGTCGCTGAAATCGAACCCTCTGCAGTAACAACAGATCGGCTCAGCCTCAAGTGGTCCCGCGCCACTGATGACGTAGGCGTGATCGGCTATCGCATTTGGCTGAATGGCTTTGAAGTGGCGACCACCGCCGAGACCGAGGTCAAGCTGCGCTGGTTCAACAACGACAGCGGCCACCACGTGGTACAGATTCGTGCCATTGACGCGGCCGGAAACCAGAGCGGCAGCTCACCCACATTGGTTGTCGTACGACCCTCGCCCGAGCCGACGGCGACGCCGACGCCCTCCGCATCGCCCACGCCAACCCCCGGCCCGACCGAGTCCGGCCGGCCCGCTGCACAGGCTTCGGACTCCCCAGACCCGACACCGACTGGGCATCGGTCGTCTGAGTCCAAGCGTCGGCAACGCTGATGTCGATGCCCTTCGACGGCCCTGGGCCGCTCGTGGTGCAGTCGGACCGTACGCTGCTCCTCGAAGTTGATCATCCTGCTGCCGACGCGTGCCGGATCGCGATCGCACCGTTCGCCGAGCTGGAGCGAGCGCCCGAGCATATTCATACCTACCGCTTGACCCCGCTCGGGTTATGGAACGCCCGTGCGGCAGGCCATGACGCCGAGCAGGTGGTCCACACGCTGCTCACCTACAGCCGCTACCCGGTGCCGAACTCTCTGCTGGTCGACGTCGCAGAGACGATGGATCGCTACGGTCGGCTGCGGATCGAGAAGCATCCAACACACGGGCTGATCCTGCTCAGCAGCGACCGCGCGGTGCTCACCGAGGTGCTGCGGAGCACCAAGATCAAAGGACTCCTCGGAAGTCGCGTCGACGAGGACGCCGTTGTCGTCCACCCCTCCGAGCGTGGGCATCTCAAGCAGGTGCTGCTCAAGCTTGGCTGGCCGGCTGAGGACCTGGCCGGTTATGTCGACGGTGAGGCGCACCCGATCAGCCTCGATCAGCGCCAGTGGACGTTGCGGGCCTACCAGGGCCGGGCGGCTGACTCGTTCTGGCACGGGGGATCTGGTGTGGTGGTGTTGCCGTGCGGTGCGGGCAAGACGATCGTCGGCGCAGCCGCGATGGCTCGGGCCAGCGCGACCACGTTGATCTTGGTGACCAATACCGTTGCAGCCCGGCAGTGGCGTGATGAGTTGATCAAGAGGACCACACTGACGGCCGATGAGATTGGCGAGTACTCCGGCATCAAGAAACAGATCCGCCCGGTCACCGTCGCCACCTACCAGGTGATCACTACCAGGCGCGGCGGCGTACATCCACATCTCGAATTGTTCGACGCACGAGACTGGGGCTTGATCATCTATGACGAGGTCCATCTTCTGCCGGCTCCGGTCTTCCGGATGACAGCGGGATTACAGGCGCGTCGCCGGCTGGGTTTGACCGCCACGCTGGTGCGAGAAGACGGCCGGGAAGGCGACGTCTTCTCCCTGATCGGCCCGAAACGCTATGACGCACCGTGGAAGGACCTCGAAGCGCAGGGCTACATTGCACCTGCTGACTGCATCGAGGTCAGGGTCACTCTGAACGAAGCTGAACGCATGGCGTACGCGGTCGCCGAGCCGGACCAGAAGTACCGGCTGGCAGCCACGGCTGAGTCCAAAACCGAGGTCGTCATCGAGCTGGTGTCTAAGCATCGGGGCACCCCGACGCTGGTGATCGGGCAATACATCGATCAGCTTGAGGACCTGGCCACTCGGCTGGACGCGCCATTGATCACCGGCGAGACGACGGTACGGCGCCGCGAGCAGCTCTATGAAGCGTTCCGCTCTGGCGAGGTTGACTTGCTCGTGGTCAGCAAAGTGGCGAACTTCTCGATCGACCTACCGTCCGCTCAGATCGCAGTCCAAGTCTCCGGTGCCTTCGGCTCCCGACAGGAGGAGGCGCAGCGCCTCGGCCGGCTGCTGCGACCTAAAGCGGAGGGAACGACCGCCCGCCTCTACGCCGTGGTCGCCCGTGACACGGTCGACGCTGACTTCGCAGCCCACCGGCAGCGGTTCCTCGCCGAGCAGGGGTACGGCTACCGCATCATGGACGCCGAGGACGCGCTCACCGCTGAATAGATCTCTGGGCTGAGGGTCGTTTCTCCGGCAGCGTACGCTCGGAGGCCGAGGAGGCACCATGGCCGATGATCCTGTCAGGAAACGGACCCGCAGAGCCGCCAAGCGCATCGAACGCCAGCGCCGCAAGGCACTCTCCTCTCGGACACGTAGGGCTGCCGAGGTTCCTCGATCACCCGCACAGACTCCACGGGAACAGCGCGGACCGGGCTTCCCGGACTTGCCCCCTCCGCCGCCGATGTGGCCCGATGATCTTGAGGGCGGGGCTGGCGTGCGCGAGCCTCGTCGGCCCTACCCGACCATGCCGGCCGACGCGCTCGAGCTGGACGAACCCGAGCCGCAGTACCTGGAGATGTCCGCCGAGCCGGCGTGAGTGCCTTGTCGACCGCCTTCGCTGGGAACTTCACTCGAGGCGCACTTCCCTCACCCAGCTCACGCGTGAATCGAGGAACCTGTGCTCGGCTCGAGTGAAGTTTTCAGGGAATCGGGCAGTCTGTGGACGTGACCGCCCGGCAGGAGACTCCGGGGTGGTGGATCCTGCACGTCGACATGGATTCATTTCTGGCGGCGGTAGAGGTCCGGCGGCGACCGGAACTGCGAGGCCGTCCCGTCGTGGTGGGTGGCGACGGTGATCCCACTAGGCCGCGGCAGGTGGTAGCCACAGCATCGTACGAGGCGCGGGCGTACGGAGTGCATTCGGGAATGCCGATGCAGCGCGCACTGCACAAGTGCCCTGACGCGGTATTCCTACCGAGTGATCATCCGGCCTATGATGCCGCCTCGGCGGAGGTCATGGAGGTGTTGCGGAGTTTTGGGTGCCCGGTCGAGGTGTGGGGCTGGGATGAAGCGTTCCTCGGAGCTCGACACGATTTCCCAGAAGAGCTAGCGCGTGCGGTAAGAACAGCCGTACATGATCGCACCGGTCTCAGCTGCGCCGTAGGTATTGGAGACACCAAGGAGCGGGCCAAAATGGCGACCAGCTTCGCCAAGACAGCGCCAGAGCGCATTTATTGCCTGGACCCGGCCAACTGGATAAGCATGATGGGCGGCCGAGATGTCGTCGCCCTGTGGGGGATCGGCAAGCGGACCTCCGCCCGACTCGGCGTCCACGGTCTGCGGACGGTGAACGATCTTGCCCATGCCGACCGGGATGATCTGGCTGCCTGGTTCGGGCCCACCATCGGTCCTCGGCTCCGGATACTGGCTCGGGGTGGCGGTTCTCGGACGGTCACGGCAGAGCCGTGGCTAGCGCGGTCGAAGAGCCGCCAGGTCACCTTCCCGAGCGACCTCACCGACACTGCGGTCATCGCCGACCAGGTCGCGACGATGGCCCGCGAACTGGCCGTGGAAGTCAGCACCGACGGCAGGCAGGTGACGCGTGTTGGCGTGACCGTACGGACACAGACTTTCTTCACCCAAGTCAAGACCGGCAAGCTGCCGGAGGTGACAACCGACCCTGACATCGTCGAAGAGGGCGCCCGACGGGTGCTGTCGCGCTTCGAGATCAGCCGGCCCGTCCGGTTGCTTGGCGTGAGGGTCGATCTGGCGCCCATAGCAACTTCCGGGACTTGATCCGCCCAGCTTTGCGGCGGCAGCGACCTAAGCCACATCCAGAACTGTGGACTCTTCTTGGGTGCCAAGATCAATTGGCCACGCGTCGGGCTGACCAGCGAGCGACCAGAGCTCGACCAGCTCGTGCGGCCAGATCCAATCGTCGGTGTGCCGCAGATCGTCGTGTGACCACCAGCGGTGTCCGAGCAGGGTGAGCCGCTCATCGGGCGTGTGCGCGGAGATGTCCACCTCGAAAGGTGACACCATCGCCATGAAGAACGCCTCGTCCTGCTCGATCACCAGGTCGGAATATCCGTGGACAACATGTCGTACGGCGATCGGTCCCAGCAGCTCGCTCTCGGTCAGCCGGTAGCCGGTCTCCTCGGCCACCTCACGGATGGCGGCGTGAGCCTGGCTCTCGCCCTCGTCCACACCGCCCCCCGGGGTGGTCCACCAGGTGGCACCTGGAACTCCCGGGTCACTGTCATGGAACAACAGCGTGCGGTCGTTGTCGATCATGATCACGCGCACCGTCGCCCGGGATTTGCGCGGGCGGTCCGCTGGGTCCGCGACCGGCACGTAGCTGCGCTCGGTATCAGAGGATGGCACGGCCTACACCTTACGAGTAGGCGGATCGTGCCCTCATGCACCCCGAGGGTCAGCCCATAAACCCATGGACGTCCCACCCGACTAGCGGGTAGCGTGACCCCTCGCCCCCAAAGCCAACCCGATCCAGGATCGGAGCTGTTCGCTTGCCTGAAACACCGGTCGACGTTCTGGCCTTGGAGCGCATTCATCTCAGCGAATCCCGGGCCGCCCTGCAGCGGATGCGGCAACACGCCGCAAGTCTTGAGGCTTTCGGCGGTGACCACGTATCGACCGAGCACTTGAAGCAGGCGCTCTACCGCCGGATGAAGGCTCTCGAGGACGATCCAACCGTGCCGCTGTTCTTCGGCCGGCTCGACTACGACGCCAGCCTCGGTGCCGAGCTGGACGAGACGCTCTACATCGGGCGGCGGCACGTCACCAGTGAGGCGGGTGGCGAGCCACTGGTGATCGATTGGCGAGCGGGCATGTCACGGCCCTTCTACCAAGCACGACCTGGGCAACCGATGGGTGTCCGGCTCCGCCGGCGCTTCGGCTTCTCCCACGGTCAGCTGACGGCGTACGAGGACGAAGAGCTGACCGAAGCTGGGCAGGCGGCGTACTCCACCATCATGGAGTCCGAGATCGAGCGACCTCGGACCGGCCCGATGCGTGACATCGTCGCCACCATCCAGCCGGAACAGGACAGCATCGTGCGGGCTGGGCTCAGTCAGTCCCTCTGCATCCAAGGCGCGCCCGGCACCGGAAAGACCGCCATCGGCCTCCACCGCGCCGCCTACCTGCTCTATGCGTTCCGCGAGCAGCTGGCCCGTTCCGGAGTGCTCGTCGTTGGGCCGAACGACAGTTTTCTGTCCTACATCGCAGACGTGCTGCCTGCTCTCGGCGAGATCGATGCAGCGCAGACCACAGTGACCTCGCTGGTCTGTCAGGCAAACCGCGTCACGGTCCGCGGGTTCGACAGCGTTCTCACGGCGTTGATCAAGGGTGATGCACGGATGGCTGAAGTGCTGCACCGTGCCGTGTGGAGCCAGCTCGGCACGGCCAGCGCACCGTTGGTGGTGCCGCGCGGCGCCTACCAGTGGCGGGTCGGTGCCTACCTGATCACTGAGGTTGTCCAGGAGCTTCGGCAGCGTGGCGTGCGCTATGAGGCTGGGCGCGCGATGTTGCCGCAGCGACTGGCTCACCAGGTGCTGCTGCGCATGGAGGCAGGCGGTGACTCCCCCGACGATCGGGTACAGAACGCCGTTGCCCGCAGTAAGCCGGTCCGTGCGTACGCGGACGCTGTGTGGCCCGCGCTCGACGCAGTCAAGCTGATCATGAGGCTGCTCACCGACGCCGAGTTCCTTGCTGCCGCCGCCGACGGCATCCTCAGCCCCGAGGAGCAACAGCTGATCATGATGCTGAGGCCACCTCGATCGGTGGCTGCTGCCCGCTGGTCGCTCGCCGACGTGATCTTGATCGACGAAGTCGCCGATCTGCTGCAGCGTACGCCAAGCCGCGGCCACGTCATCATCGACGAAGCGCAGGACCTGTCGCCGATGATGTTGCGCGCCGTGGGACGGCGTGCCACCACCGGCTCCGTCACTGTCCTCGGTGATCTTGCGCAGGCGACGACGCCGTGGGCCACGCGCTCGTGGCGCGAGTCGCTCACCCATCTGGGCCACCCCAACGCGGCGATCGAGGAGCTGGTCGCAGGCTTTCGGGTGCCTGGCGCAGTGATCGATTTCGCGGCCCGGCTGCTGCCGCATATCGCGCCGACGCTGCGACCGCCGCACTCGGTTCGCCGGCACCGGGGCGAGCTCGACGTACGCTCCACCCCGCGGATCGGGGAGCAACTGGTGGAGGCGATCACCCAGACCATGCGCAACGAAGGCACAGTGGGAGTGATCGTCGCCGACGCGGCCGTCCCAGACGTCCGGAAATTGCTGCGGCACAAGCAGATGGAGTACAACCTGCTCGGGGAGGATTCTGAAATCTTCGATGCCCGAGCCGAGGTGCCCGGCGCAGGTCCGGATGCCGCGGACCTTCTCAAGCCGATCTTGGTGCCGGCATCACTCGTCAAAGGCCTGGAGTTCGACCACGTGGTGCTCCTGGAGCCGGCCGAGATCGTAGCGGGAGAACCTGATCACGTGACGGGCCTGCGCCGGCTGTATGTCTGTCTCACCCGAGCGGTCACCTCGCTGGTCGTGGTGCACGCGGCGGAGCTACCTGACGCGCTGGCGGCTTGAATCGCCTCGCGATTTTTCCCGAAACTGGTCACCACCAACACGAATTCATCCGAGTTCTGTGTTGTTCGTGACCGGTTTCGGCGAAGAGGGAACGCCTCAGCCGAACGACGGAGGCTCGGTCAGCGGCAGCCTGACCTGAAATCGGGTGTCCCCAGGGCGTGATTTCACCCGCAGGTCGCCGCCATGCCGCTGGGTGATGACGCGAAACGAGATGTCCAGGCCCAGCCCCGTGCCCTCCCCCACCGGCTTGGTGGTGAAGAACGGCTCGAAGATCTTCTGCTGCATCTCAGGCGGAATGCCGATGCCGGTGTCGCAGATCTCAACCAGCACCCAACCGTCCTCCCGGGAGGTACGAACAGTCAGCGTTCCGCCGTCGGGCATCGCGTAGATGGCGTTGTCGATCAGGTTGGTCCACACCTGGTTCAGCTCGGCGGGATGCGCCGGAACCGTCGGTAGCGATTCGTCGAAGTCCTTGACGACGGTGATATTCCCTCGTTCTTTGATCTTGTGGCTGAGCATCACCAGGGTGCTCTTAAGCCCGTCGCGGACGTCGATGTCTTGATGTGCCGCCCGGTCCATCTGGGAATATTGCTTGGCTGCTCCCACCAGCGCAGAAATCCGACCCGTCGAGTCCTCGATCTCCCCCATGAGCTGCTCGGTCTCCAGCGCATAAGTGACCCAATGGAGGGCATCGCCAAGTAGCGTCGTGGGCACGCTCTCAGCCACCTCGTCCAGCCAATCGGTGTCCACTCCGGCGGCTACCAGGGCGGGAGCAAGGTCCCAGGCATCGTCAATACCATGATCATCAAGCCAGGCGGAGAGCTCGTCTTCCGCCTCACCAACCTCCACCGGTGACAGCTTGTCGGCTTTGGCCATCTTCTCCACAGCCGCTTCCTGGAGGTCGGTAAGCGCGACCAGAGACTTCGGGTCGACATCGGCGGTCGCCAGGTGTGCGAGCTTGCCCCGCATCTTGCTCACTCGCTCCCGCAGCGACGCAGTAGCGCGTACCGCAGCTGCTGCCGGATTGTTCAGCTCGTGGGTGAGACCCGCCGATAACCGGCCCAGCGAAAGCAGACGCTCCCGCTGCCCAATGATCGTCTGGCTGGAGCGAAAACCCTGGGTTATGCCCTCGATCAGGTGCACCGCCATCGGGAACCACTCGCGGAACTTCTCTCCGAACTCCGCCGCGCCGATCAGCCAGAACTCACAATCGGTCACCGCCCGTACCGAACTCCAGTACGGCATCTCGTCCATACCTTTGACAAACGACTGGGTGGCGCCCGAGTAGACGCCGCGTTGGTTGGTGCGTGACAGCTCCACCTCGGTGTTCTCGACGCGGCGATGCATGGACAGCGTGCCGGAGAGCAAAACGAAGAAGCACGTCGACGGGTCACCCTCGGTGTAGACCTCCTCGCCGGCCAGCCAGGTCTGGCAATATCCGTTCTCGCTGAGCCAGGACAGTTGATCATCATCGAGCGACTCGAACAGGAACAGGGTGCGTAGCTCGGCAGGGCTCAATCGTCCAGGCTCGGCGATGTGTTCAGTCATGATCAACTCCTACTGCTCCGCCAGGTAGCGATGGACCAGGGTGACGGCGAGTGCTCCTTCGCCGACCGCTGAAGCGACCCGCTTGACCGACTGGGAACGGACATCACCGGCCACGAAGACACCCGGAATGCTGGATTCCAGCAGGTACGGGTCACGTCCCAAATCCCACGACGCGGGCCTCTTGCCACCGACTGTTAGGTCCGGCCCGGTCATCACGAAACCGCTGGAGTCCCGAATCAACCATGCCGGAAGCCAGTCGGTCAGCGGCGCCGCACCGATGAACACGAAGAGGTGCCCGCAATCAAGCACCTGCTGACCGCCGTCATGATCAACAAGCGTGACGCACTGCAGCCGATCTTCCCCCGAGCAGCTCTGCACCGTTGTGTTCAGCCGGACATCGATGTTGGGTATCGAGTTGATCTGTTCGATCAGGTACGACGACATGGACTTCTGCAGCGAGTCGCCGCGTACGGCCAATGTCACCTTTTCCGCGTAGCGGGAGAGGTGGACAGCCGCCTGACCGGCGGAGTTCGCGCCACCGACAATGATCACGTGATCCCCCCCGCATGACTCCGCCTGTGTCGATGACGAGCCGTAATAGACCCCGCGTCCGACCAACTCGGGCGCGCCAGCGGCGTCGAGGTGGCGGTAGCTCACCCCCGTCGCAAGGACGACCGCGTGAGTCAGCACAGAGGACCCGTCATCCAACATCACCTGGCGCGCCGGCCCTCTGACCTCCAGGCCGACCACCGTTCGCGCAGTCAGCAGCTCAGCCCGGAAATGCTGAGCCTGCAGCCGCGCCCGCTCGGCCAGCTGGTCGCCGGTCACCCCATCGGGGAAGCCGAGGTAGTTGTCGATCCGAGAGCTCTGGCCCGCCTGTCCGCCAGCTGCCGCCCGCTCGACGACGACGGTCTTGAGACCCTCCGACGCTGCGTAAACTGCGGCGCCAAGGCCGGCCGGCCCACCGCCGATGATCACCACGTCATAGAACTCGCCCTGCGGAGTGGTGCTCAGACCGACCGCATTGGCCAACTCGAGCAGACTCGGCTGTACCAGCGGCTGGCCATCCCGGGTGATCACCACCGGCGCGTGGATCTCCTCAGCCCCGGCGGCCGCCAGCAGCCGCGCACCTTCTGGGTCGCTGACGTTGTACCAGCGGTAAGGCACCATGTTGCGGGCCAGGAAGTCGCGTATCTCATACGATGCCGCCGACCACGGGTGACCCAAGATCTTGATCTTGTGCTCAGGCTCTTTGCCCTGACGTTGCCAGGCTTCCAACAACTCATCGACCACCGGATAGAACTTCTCCTCCGGCGGCTCCCAGGGCTTCAACAGGTAATGATCGACATCCACCACGTTGATCGCCGCGATCGCCGCATTGGTGTCGGCGTAGGCAGTGACTAGCGCACGCCTTGCTTGCGGCACCAGATCCATTGCCTGCTCGAGAAAGTCCACTCCGTTCATCCGAGGCATCCGGTAGTCGGCCAGGATCGCAGCCACTTGATCGCCCCGTAACACCACTTCACGGATGGCCTGCAACGCCTCCTCGCCGGACTCGGACCGCATGATGCGATATTCCGCGCCGTAGCGCCGCCGCAGATCACGGGCCACCGCACGCGACACGCTGGGATCGTCGTCGACGGTCAGCAGCACCGGGCGTGCCGCGCGCTCCGCCCGTGGCTCCGCAACCGGTGCTGTCACGTGCCAACCCCGTCGAAGTAGCACCAACGCCAGTTCTCGCCTGGCTCGGCCGAGGTAGCGACCGGATGGCCGCTGGCCAAAGCGTGCGCATTGGCATGCCGCGCCGGCGAAGAGTCGCAGCAACTGATGTGGTTACACGTCAGGCAGCGACGCAGATGCACCCAGCGCCCACCGACGGCGAGGCAATCGCCGCAGACGGCCTGGAAGTCGCCGGGCAACGGGGTCATCGGAGTGGTGTCGAGATGCGTACAGATAGTCACAGCCGACTCCTTTCTTCGCGCCAATCTAGTCTGCTGGCGGCCACATCCCCCTAGCACCCGAACCGGGGTGCTCACTGGTCCGCCCGGGATCAGGGCGGTGCCAAGCGGGACCGCCGCCGGCGGCGAAGTCCAGCCGCGGTCAGCAATGCGACAATCTCCCGTGATGACACCGGCTGCGCACCTTCTGCTAGTGCGGCGCCATAACGTTCGGCGATCACGTCATAGTGATCACGCTCAAACCCGCGTTTGGGAATGCCGATCCGTGCCGCAAATCCGTGCAACTCCTGATATGACTGGTCGCTGATCAGGTGGGACCAGAGGTGGCCGTGCCCCGGCCAGATCGGCGGGTCAATGTAGACCGTCACATCGTTCTCCGATCACCAGCAAGCGCCTGCTGATGCTTTTGTAGAGCCTCTTTCGTGCTCGCGCTTTCCTCGGCGCCCCGCTAAACCGTCGACCGTAGTATTGCAGCGTGGCTGCGGTGAAGCGGCTGGTCGTCGTCCTCGCGGCGGCGTGCATGGTCTCGGCCGGCTGCACGTATGCCGAGGAGGAGCCCGGACTCTTCAGGAATCGGGCGACACAATCGCCCACCACGGAGAACCCGCAGCCGCCTGCGCCGACCAACCCTGACCTGCCTGTGGCCGCGGAGGCCGAATGGACGACCGCCGAGGGCCTCCAGATCAGTACGCGATTCGCTATCCACGCCGTACGGCGGATTCAAGGCGCGACGGTTGTCGACTGGTCGGTCACCCCGCTCCGTGCGCCTGGCTACGCATTTGGCGACGACCTGCCTACGTGGGTCGACCTCGGGCTGAGCCGCAGCTCAGAGGGGGACAGCAACATGTTCCTGCTCGATCCGGCCGGAGGAAAGGTCTATCGCACGCTGAGCCACAAATCCCGACGGCTGTTCCGTCGATGTCTGTGTACTCCGATATGGCTTGCGCAGCAGGGCTTGCGGATAGGCGAGACTCGCCTGTTGCAGGCGACCTTCCCACAGCTGCCAGAGGCGCTCGATTTCATCGATGTGGACCTGATCAACCTGGCTCCGTTGGTGCATTTGCCCGTGACTCCGATCGATCAGGTCCCGACCACACCGCAGCCCACTGACCTGACCCGACCGCCAGGCCCCGCGCGCCCGACCTTGGCACAGCAGGCCTTTCGATATCGGCGGGAGCCGCCCCGGATCCAGAGCATCGAAATCGAGCGGGTCGTCGCGACACCCGGCCGAACGACATTGGAATGGACGATCAAGTCCGTCACTGATCAATCCATCTTCATCCTGGAGCCGGCCCTCTCGCCGATCGGGGGGAACTTGCCCGACGACGTTGATGTGTTGGATCGCGACGTGGTGAGCGGACCCATGATCAAACCCCACGGTCGCCCGGCAGCCAAACCCACCCGAGTGTCCTGGATGACCACTGCTGTTGCTGGACGTAGGGCGTACGAGTGCCTGTGCAGCCGGTTGGGACTATGGGCCGGTTCGCTGCGGCGGGACGGCGGCCAGGCCAGCGTGGCGAGCAACTATCCAGCGCTGCCCGCCGGAACCCGAACCGTTGATGTGATCTTGCCTGGCGTAGCCACCCTTACCGACATCCCCGTGGTCGGCGCCGAGGACTCTGCTCCCAGACTGGGACCCTCGAAACCGGATGCCAGCGACACTTGGATCTACTTCAGCGGTGACCCTCCGCGCGGCTGGGTTACTACGCAGTGGCCTACGCCGCTGCCAGACCCGGAGCAGCTGAAGGATTACCGGTCCTTCACTGAGAGCATCACGCGACTCCCCGGTTGGTGAGCTGATCGCGAGCGTTTCTCATGCGCGCTGAGCCTGTCGAAGCGGACGTTTTGCCGCCTCAAGATGGCGAACGAGGGTCCAATGAGCGGACTAGACCCCCATCCGCCATCCCGTGACAGCAAACGGGGCGAGCGGTGCAAAGAGGGCGGCTCCCAAAGGAGCCGCCCTCTTCGTTGCATGCGGGCAGATCAGAAATCCATCCCACCCATTCCGCCGTCGCCGCCGGGCGGCATAGCCGGAGCCTTCTCCGGCTTGTCAGCGATGACCGCCTCGGTGGTCAAGAACAGACCTGCAATCGAGGCCGCATTCTGCAGCGCCGAGCGAGTCACCTTGGTCGGGTCGGGAACGCCGGCGTCGAGCAGATTCTCGTACTCGCCGGTGGCTGCATTCAGACCATGATCGGCTGGCAGGCCCTTGACCTTCTCCGCGACGACGCCACCCTCGAGGCCGGCGTTGATCGCAATCTGCTTCAGCGGCGCCTCTAGCGCTACCTTCACGATCTGGGCGCCCACTGCCTCGTCGCCCTCCAGCTTGAGGTCCTTGAATGCCTTGGCCCCAGCCTGAACGAGTGCCACGCCACCACCAGCGACGATGCCCTCCTCGACGGCGGCCTTGGCGTTGCGGACCGCGTCCTCGATGCGGTGCTTCCGCTCCTTCAGCTCCACCTCGGTGGCCGCGCCGACCTTGATCACCGCAACGCCGCCGGCCAGCTTGGCAAGCCGCTCCTGCAGCTTCTCGCGGTCGTAGTCGGAGTCAGAGTTCTCGATCTCGGTGCGAATCTGGTTGACCCGGCCGGCGATCTGGTCGGAGCTGCCAGCGCCCTCGATGATCGTCGTCTCGTCCTTGGTGATGATCACCTGGCGAGCCTCGCCGAGCAACTCCACGGTGACGCTATCGAGCTTGAGCCCGACCTCCTCGCTGATCACCTGACCGCCGGTGAGAATTGCCATGTCGGTCAGCATCGCCTTGCGGCGGTCACCGAATCCAGGGGCCTTGACGGCGGCGGACTTGAAGGTGCCGCGGATCTTGTTGACGATCAGCGCCGCCAGCGCTTCGCCATCCACGTCCTCGGCGATCACCAGTAGCGGCTTGCCAGCCTGGATGACCTTCTCCAGGACCGGCAGCAGATCCTTCAGGTTGGAGACCTTGGAGTTGACGATGAGGACGTAGGGGTTGTCGAGCACGGTCTCCATGCGCTCGGTGTCGGTCACGAAGTAGGGCGAGATGTAGCCCTTGTCGAAGCGCATCCCCTCGGTGAGCTCCAGCTCAAGTCCGAAGGTGTTCGACTCGTCGACAGTGATGACGCCTTCCTTGCCAACCTTGTCCATCGCCTCAGCGATGATCTCCCCGACCTGGGTGTCACCGGCCGAGATGGAGGCGGTGGCAGCAATCTGCTCCTTGGTCTCCACATCTTTGGAAATGGCGGCCAGCTGCTCGACGATGGCGGCCACAGCCTTCTCGATGCCCCTCTTGAGGCTCATCGGGTTGGCTCCGGCGGTCACATTCCGCAGGCCCTCTCGGACCATCGCCTGCGCCAGCACGGTCGCAGTGGTGGTGCCATCACCGGCCACATCGTCAGTCTTCTTGGCAACTTCCTTGACGAGCTCGGCGCCGATCTTCTCGTACGGGTCCTCGAGCTCGATCTCCTTGGCGATGCTCACACCATCGTTCGTGATGGTCGGAGCACCCCACTTCTTTTCCAGCACGACATTGCGACCCTTGGGTCCAAGGGTCACCTTGACGGCGTCGGCGAGGATATTCATCCCGCGCTCGAGGCCACGCCGTGCCTCCGTGTTGAACTGAATCAGTTTGGGCATGTTCTCCGCAGTCCTGTCAGTGATTTTGATGGCTCTTCGAGCGGTGCCCGCGACGGATGGCCCATGGGAGCCTCACCGGTCAGAAGAGAGGTGGCACTCTCCGGTCGAGAGTGCTAATGCATTTTTAGCACTCTACCTATGCGAGTGCAAACAGTCCCGCCCAAGCTGCCATGTGACGCGTGCCTCGTGCCAAAGGGGAATGCACGACCTGCATCGGAGGTTGCGCCGTATATGGCCCACTCGACCGAGCAGCAGATGAGCTCTCGAGCAGCGGTGGGCCTGAGATCCGAACGCGGCCCCATCCTGCTTTCAGTCATGCTGAGCGTGGGGCTCATCGCGATCGATGCGACCATCCTGGCCACCGCTGTCCCGTCGATCGTGAACGATCTGGGTGGTTTCGCCCACTTTCCCTGGCTGTTCTCCATCTACTTGCTCGCCCAGGCGGTATCAGTACCGATTTTTGCCAAGTTCACCGACCTCATGGGACGCAAACCGATCATGCTCCTCGGGATCGGCCTCTTCGTGCTCGGCTCGATCTTGTGCGGCATCGCCTGGAGCATGCCGGCACTGATCGCATTTCGAGCCCTCCAGGGACTCGGTGCTGGCGCAGTACAGCCGACCGCAATGACGATCATCGGCGATATCTACACTGTGGCCGAGCGCGCTCGGGTTCAGGGCTACGTCGCCAGCGTTTGGGCTATGTCCGCAGTCGTTGGACCGACGCTGGGTGGGCTCTTCGTCGACTTTCTGAATTGGCGGTGGATCTTCCTCGTCAACATTCCGCTGGGCGCCCTGGCGGCCTGGTGGCTATTCCGCCGATTCGACGAAAACGTCGTTCGTAAGCAGCATCGCATCGATGTCGGCGGCGCGGTGTTGCTGGGCGTTGGTGCCTCGCTGATCATCCTCGGACTCCTCGAGGGCGGCATTCTGTGGCCCTGGACCTCCGTGCAGAGCATCACGATTCTCGCGATCGGCACGTCGCTCCTGATCGGATTCGCATTCGTGGAGGGACGTGCGGCGGAGCCAATCCTGCCTGGCTGGGTCTTTCGCAGCAGACTGCTCAACTCGACCAATCTCGTTGCCCTTGGGGCCGGGGTGATGCTGATCGTCCTGACGTCGTTCATCCCGCTGTACGTCCAAGGCGTGCTGGGGACGAGTGCGCTGGTGGCAGGCTTCGCGTTGGCAGCCCTCACACTCGGCTGGCCACTTGCTGCCTCCATGGCCGGCCGGATCTATCTGAGAATCGGCTTCCGTAGGACCGCGCTGATCGGTGCAGCGGTAGTCATGATCGGTTCCGGATTGCTGGCTTTGCTGTCGTCCAGCAGCTCGGTGTGGCAGGTCGCGGCGACCTGCTTTGTGATGGGTTTGGGCATGGGACTCGTGGTAAGCCCGACGCTGATCTCTGCGCAGTCGTCAGTGGAGTGGGAACGCCGTGGCGTGGTCACCGGCACCAACATGTTCGCCAGGTCCATGGGCAGCGCGCTGGGCATCGCGGTCTTCGGCGCGATTGCCAACGCGTCGTTGAGCCGACGGGTGGGCGGACACTCCTCCACCGCCAGCGCGATCCCGGCCAGCATCCTCGAGCCCGCGCTGCACAAGGTCTTTCTGAGCGCTGCTGTGGTCGCGGTCTTGCTGGCAACCGCGGTGCTGCTCATGCCGCGCCGCTTGCCGATCAATCGGGACGCGCCGCCGTCGTAGCATCAATGAGGTGAGGCGTCGGCTCGTCGCTACACTCCTCGTTCTCGGCTGCCTGGTCGCGGGCTGCTCCTACGAGCGGGTGGAACCGGGCCTCTTCGGGCGGCCCATGTCAGAGCAGACCACCGCGCCGCCAATGCGACCACTCCCGCCCGCCGAAACTTTGCCATCCCCAAACCCTGACTTGCCAGTCGTAGGCGAGGCGATCTGGACCTCTGCGGAGGGCCTCGCCATCACCATGAGGCTTGCTGTGCACGCTGTGCGGCGAATGGAGGGCGGCACAGTACTTGACTGGTCGGTCACGCCACTCCATGGAGCAGGGCTGGCGCCGAGGGATCCGCTACCGACGACGGTCGACCTAGGTCTCAGCAGGCCAAACGAAGGATATCCGGACATACTCTTGGCCGACGCCGCACGAGCCCGGGTCTATAGGCCGCTGACTCGCAGGGGGTGGGGTTCGCTCTGCCTCTGTAGTCCGGTCACACTCGCGCAACGCAACCTGCGGATCGGCTACACCACTTTGCTTCAGATCGCATTCCCTGCCCTACCAGACGAGCTTGAGACCGTGGACGTGCAGCTGGCGACTGTGCCGCCGTTCTGGCGAGTGCCGGTGACCCCACCCGGGATGCTGCCGCTTGGCAGCTCTCCCACCGACCTGACCCGCCCTGCGGACCAGACGCCGGTCATTGCCAGTAGCAAGCCGTTCATCTACCGTCCGGCTGGCCAGCGCTACCTCGTCATGGTTAATGCTGTGCACAGCAGCAGTAGCTTCACCTCGATTGCCTGGACAATCCTGTCGATTGAGCCTGGCCGCGGTTTGCGGGCGGCGTCGACCCCACCGTTCGCCGACGCAGCGCCGCCCCGTCGCGCTTACAACCCGATCTCAGCGGGGGGACCCCAGATCAAGGTCGGAACCGGACGACCTGTGTTGCGAGCACGGTTGGTGACGATGAAGCTTGCGGGCCTTGGTGCCCTGGAATGCCTATGTACCGACCTGCGCTCGGGGGCCGCGGTACGACTGACCGGCCAGCAGATGCGTGTGATCACAAATCTGGCTCCCGTGCCATCAGGCACCTCCAGCGTTGACATCGTGTTTCCCGGCTTGACGACCTTCACCGATATCGCCGTTACGCGCGCGCCTAACTCGACTTTCAGGTCGGCCGGGCCCGCCGTACGCAGAGTTGGTTTCTGGACCTATCGATCCGAACAGCCACATCCTGGGTGGAGACCGCGGGACTGGCCGACCCCGCTGCCGCAAAGAGACCAGTTACGGGTCTTCCAGACGACGGTCGACGAGATCGTCCGTTAGACGACTGCTGCCGTAGGCGCCAGGTTGCCGACCAGCTCGACCACGTCGGCAATGGAGTTGGCAACTCTGGTTGGGCGGTAGGGGAACCGTTCCACGTCGGTCGCCTTGGTTGAGCCGGTCAGCACCAAAATGGTTCGCATCCCCGCCTCCAGGCCCGAGACAACGTCGGTATCCATGCGGTCGCCGACCATGATCGTGGTTTCGGAGTGAGCATCGATCGCGTTGAGCGCCGACCGCATCATGAGCGGATTGGGCTTGCCTACGAAGTACGGCCGGATTCCAGTCGCCCGGGTGATCAAGGCAGCGAAGGATCCGGTGGCTGGCAGGGGTCCCTCCGGTGACGGTCCAGTTGGGTCGGGGTTGGTGGCGATGAATCGAGCGCCGCGCTCAATCAGTCTGATAGCCCGGGTGATGTTCTCGAAGGAGTGGGTCCGGGTTTCGCCGAGTACCACATAATCGGCGTCACGTTCGGTCAGTACGAAACCGACGTCGTGCAAGGCCGAGGTCAGCCCCACCTCGCCGATCACATAAGCTGCGCCGCCGGGCGTCTGATCGGCTAGAAACTGTGCGGTGGCAAGCGCAGATGTCCAGATGCACTCCTCAGGTACGTCGATGCCACTGCGCAGCAGTCGCGCGCGAAGATCGCGAGCGGTGAAGAGCGAGTTGTTGGTCAATACCAGGAACCGGCGTCCATGCTCTTGCAGGGCGGCAAGGAACTCCGATGCGCCCGGTAGCGCCTGCTCCTCGTGCACCAGTACGCCATCCATGTCAGTCAGCCATGATTCGACGGGCTTGGGATCGGTCATGGGAGTCATTCTTGCTCCCCGCATGCCGGATCGGTCAGACAGGCGCCAGGGGACAGATAGGCGGGCACAGCAAGGCTCGCGTTGCGCTGCTCGGCCTGCTGCCAGACTTCGGCATATGACCAATGCCCGGCTGCCTGACCCGGTCATGGTGGTGCTGGCTGGCGCCGCGGGTTCGGGGAAATCCACCTGGGCTGCTGAGCGATTCCGCAGCGCCGAGGTGGTGAGCTCGGATGCGTTGCGAGCAACGGTTGGCAGCGGCCCTGCTGATCTTGAGGCAACCGCCGACGCGTTCGCGCTGCTCGACCAGATCGTGGCCGCACGGGCGAAGCGCTCATTGACCACGGTGATCGACACCCTGGGGCTGGATCCGGAACGGCGGGTGGCGTACCGCCGCATCGCTCGCGAGGCCGGACTTCCTGCCGTGCTGGTGATCATGAACACGGCGGCTGGGCTGTGCCGCGAACGCAACCGCAGGCGTGACCGGCCGGTCCCGGCACTGATTCTCACCGATCAATTGCGCAAGATCAGCAGGCTTCTCGAGACCGTCCAGGATGAGGACTGGGACCGGGTATTGATCATCGACACGTACCGCCCCACGGCTACGCCAGTCGACGAGCTGCCCGCACTCGATCGTGATCATGGTTCGGACAAGGGTCCGCAAGTCATCCTCCAGGTCTCGCGGTTTCCTTGGGCCGAGGATCCGTCCGGCTGGCTTCGGGATCTGGCGCTTGCCGCCGATGCCATCGGCTTCGACGGCATTGCCTTGATGGACCACCTGATCCAGATTCCCCAGGTGGATCGGGTGTGGGAGCCAATACCTGAACCGTGGCTCACCCTCGGGCTGCTCGCCGGCCTCGACACCAACCTCCGGCTGGGCACGCTGGTATCCCCTGTCACGTTTCGCGAACCAGGCATCATTGCCAAGACCGTCGCAACCCTCGACACGCTCAGCAACGGTCGCGCCTTCTGCGGACTCGGCGCCGGCTGGTGGCTGCGCGAGCACCAGGCGTACGGCCTGGACTTCCCCAGCAACCGCCAACGACTTGATCAACTTCAGGTCTGCATCGAAACTCTCCGAGCGCTCTGGGCGCCGGGCACCAAGGCGTACCACGGCCGTTACGTGCACCTGCCTGAAACCACCTGCTACCCCCGCCCAGTCAGCGAGGTGCCGATCATTGTCGGCGGCTCTGGAGAGCGCCGGACGTTGAGGATCGTCGCGGAGCAGGCCGACGGATGCAACCTACCCTCGGACCCATCCGTGCTGCAGTCCAAGATCGACATCCTGCACCGGCATTGCGCCGCGGTTGGCCGCGACCCGTTCAGCGTTGAGATCACGGTGCTGGATTTACCCGTAATCGGCACCGACCGCGAGGATGTGGCTCTCCGGGTGGAGCGGCTCCGGGGTCGTACACCGGCCGCCGTCTACGCCGCCCGCCACCACGCCGCACCGGCAGTCGAACATGCCCAGCGCTATTTGGAGCTCGCTGATCTCGGTGTCGGTACGATCTTCGTTGCGCTGCCCGACCTCGCCGGCGCAGATGATCTTGCCCGGTGTATGCCGTTGCTAGCGGCGCTGCAGCAACGTTGATCATGCCGGCTCCGCGTGACGCCGCTAGACCTGTGCCTGACTGAGTAAACGTTCAGCCTCGGCGGCGTACCCAGGCATGCCGAACGCGCGGTAAGCAGACAAAGCCTCCTGGAGCATCTCGGCGGCACGCTCGTGGTCGCCGGGGCTGCCTCGATCCAAAAGCATCCCGGCGTGTAGCCGGCAGAGGTCAGCCAGCTCGACCCGATTGCCTATGTGTTCGGCGACCTCGCGAGCGATGCCGAAGTGGCGTTCGGCTTCCTCCCACCGACGAACCGCTGCGGCGGCGAGAGCATTACGAGTCGCCGCTAGCCGGCCGTCATAGCTGATCCATCTCTTGTCGTACTCGAGCAACCCTCCAAGAAGTGGAGACAGTGCAGCCGCCTCTTCGTTCAGACCACACAGGTAGAACGCCTCAACGAAGTTGAGCAGGCAGCTCCACGAGCCCATGCCATTGACCCGGTCGAGGCTGGGCAGGTTCGACCGGGCTGACTCGAAGAGCTCCATGACCTCGTCGGCGCGTCCGTAGAAGGCGAGGTGCCGCGCCAGCACCGCGGCGCTTTGCCCGGCGAAGGCGCCTTGCGGCTCCAGCTCGACAGCATTTCGCAGGTGAGCCTCGGCGCGCTCAGCATTGCCTCGCCGGTGCGCGGCCAGGCCCAGGTACAGATGGCCGAAGTAGCGCCACGGCAGTCCGCCTCGCTCGCCGATGTCTACGATCTGCGGACCGAGCGCCTCCACTTGCGGCAGGTCACCGATCATCGCCGCCACGCGGATCCGGTCGGAGAGCACCAGGAACGCCGCACCGAGGTGACCCAGCCGCTCTGCGAGGGCGAGCGCCTTGTCGGCGAGGCGCGTCGCCTGCTCTCGACTGCCGAGATAGCCATCTTCGAAGATTACGAACGCCTGCACGCTGCAGAGATCCCACAGCGCACTCTCTCGCTCGAACATCTCTGCGGCCAGCAGACCGACCCGGACTCCCTCCGCGAACTCGGCATAGACGAAATGGTGGATGGTCTGCATGTGCAGCACGTCGGCCATTGCACGCTCGTTGCCTACTTGCTCAGCAAGCGCACGCGCCTGGTTGAACATCGCCGTCGCCGCGGCATAGTCGCCGCCTACGCTGATGGCAAACGCCAGCGCTGACAGCAGCCGCACTTTGTCGGCGCTGACCGTGTTGCCGAGTGCTGCCAGCGTCCGCTGGCCAACCTGCACTCCTTCGACAAACCGCGCGGTCCATACCAGCTGGTTCACCATGGCCCAACCCAACCGACCGATGGCCTCAACTTGTCCGAGCGCTTGGTAGCGGTCCAGCGCATCGTTCATCGTGCCCAGCGCGTCGGCCCAGCGACCAACGCTGCGGAGCGCCATCGCCAGCCGCTCCAGCAGCTGGGCATGACCCAGCTGATCATCGGCTGGCACGAGCGAGAGGGCGTGCTCGAAGTGTCCGACTGCGTCGTCGAACGCGGCAGCATCGTAGGCTCGCTCGCCGGCAATCGTCAGGTAGCGCACCAGGCTTGACCTGTCGCCGAAGCCTCCGGCACGGGACAAGTGGTACGCGAGGTCGCCGGCGTGAGCCTCCAGGTCGTCGGAGAAACGGCGTGAGATTGCCCTAGCTGCCCTTTGATGAAGCCGCTCACGCTTGACTGCGGAGACGCCGGAGAGCAGTGTCTGGCGGATCAACTCGTGGCTGAACATCAGCTGGCCAGGGTCCTTACCAGGCGCAACGAGCCGGGCTCGCTCGGCCTCATCGAAGGCCTCGAGCAGAACGGCCTGGTCAGCCCCGGCCACATCGCCGACGAGGTCTGAGGCGAATGCCCTGCCCGACACGGCGGCCGCAACCAGCACGTCGCGGGTGGACACAGCCAAACGGTCCAGCCGTTGACCCAGCACCAGCCGGATGCTTTCCGGCACCGAGCCCTCGTCAAGGCGAAGGTCAGGACGTACCCGGCCATGCTCGTCAAGCAGCACGCCGGACTCGACGAGGTGCAAGTAGACCTCCTCCACGAAGAAGGGATTGCCGTCGGTCTCGCGGTCGATCATCCGCGCCAGCTGCTCAGGCGCGGGCTGCCCGGCCAGAGCCTGCAGCATCGCCCGTAGGCCGTCGTAGGACAATCTGCGCAGAGTCAGCTGTTCGATCAGGCCCCTGCTGCCCAGCTGGCCAATCACGCGGGCCAGCGGATGCTGGAGATCCACTTCGATGTCGCGGTATGTTCCGAGCACCAGCACCGGCATCTCAGGCAGTAGTGGGGCCAGGTACTCGGTAAGCAGCAGTGTTGAGTCGTCGGCCCAATGCAGGTCTTCCAACACCAGCAGCAGCGGCTGGCCCCGCGCGGCGCGGCCCAGGAACTCACTAAGGCTGTTCCACACATAGCGGCGGGAAAGCTCTGCCGGCAGCTCGATTGGCGGCGGGAGGTCGGGGAAGACACGTCGCAGCGCAGGCACGATACGGGCAATCTCGGCAGCCACATCGCCAAGCGCCTCCCGCAGCGCCAGCGGGCTGCGCGGATTGCTGATCGCCTGCTCGATGATCTCGACATAGGGCAAGTACGGCGGCGCGCCGCTCATCTGCACACAGTGCCCGATCAGCATCCGCATCCCGCGCGCTTGAGCTTCGTCGCCGATCTCGGCCGCCAGCCGTGACTTGCCGACGCCTGGCTCGCCGGCGACTAGTGCTAACCGGCCGCGCCCACCCTGGGCCGCGCCGATGAGCTGGTGCAACATGGCCCGCTCTGCGTCCCGGTCCACCAGTGGCGCCAGCGGGGCTGGCACAGTACTGGTCCGGGCGGCCGCTGAGGTGTGGTTCCACGACACCTCGTACAGCCGCCAGCGTTCGGGGAATCCTCGCAGCCAGAACAGCCCCGAGTCGAGAAAGGACCAATCCACCTGCAGCTCGGCGTGCTTGCGCACTTCATCGGAGGCCAGAATCTGCCCGCCAACCGCCAAGGCCACTACCCGCGCGGCGGCATGCACAGCCTGCCCATACAGATCGCCGTCCTGCTCGGCGACCTCGCCAGTGTGGAGCCCGATGCGGATCTCGACCGCCCGCTGCGGGTCAGCGATGTTGTGCTTCTGCAACGCCGCTTGGCTAGCAGCAGCGGCGCGGACGGCTGCCACGGCGGAGGGGAAGGAGATGAGGAGCCCGTCACCCACGGACTTGCGTACGCGGCCACCGAATGCCACGACCTCGTCGGACACGATTCCGGCATGCAACCTCAGAATGTCGTCAGCATCCCGGTCGCCGCGGGCTCGCTGGAGTGCAGCTGAGCCGACGATGTCGGTCATCATGATCGTGAGCACCTTGACTGAAGGGCTGCGATCCGACAAGGCCTTCCTCCGCGCTAGCTGCTGAGCAGCGAACCTGCTTGTTCAGACTACGGCGTCCGAGCGGCGGCACCTTATCCAAGGTCTGTGATCGTCAGATGCGACGCGTGGGCTTTGGAGCCTGGGACGCCGAAATGCTGACGACAACGTTGCCACCAGCTCGGGCGGCAGTGCTAAACCCTGGCCTGACCTTGCAGGCGTTCCGCCTCAGCGGCGTAGCCAGGCATGCCAAACGTGCGGTAAGCGGACACTGCCTCCTGGAGCATCTCGGCGGCACGCTCGTCGTCGCCGGGGCTGCCTCGATCCAAAAGCATCCGGGCGTGTAGCCGGCAGAGGTCAGCCAGCTCGACCCGATTGTCCATGTGTTCGGCGACCTCGCGAGCGATGCCGAAGTGGCGTTCGGCTTCCTCCCATCGACGAGCTGTCACGGCGGCGAGACCGGCACGGGTCCTCGCTAGCCTGCCGTCGTAGCTGATCCATCTCTCGTCGAGCTTGAGTACCCCTTCGACAAGTGGAGACAGTGCCCCCGCCTGCTCGTTCAGACCACAGAGGTAGAACGCCTCGACGAAGTTGAGCAGGCAGCTCCACGAGCCGATGCCGTTGACCCGGTCGAGGCTGGGCAGGTTCGAGCGAGCTGACTCGAAGAGGCCCATCACCTCATCGGCGCGTCCGTAGTAGGCGAGGTGCCGCGCCAGCGTCGCTGCGCTTTGCCCGGCGAAGGCGCCCGTCGGCTCCAGCTCGACGGCATTTCGCAGCTGCGCCTCGGCGCGCTCAGCATTGCCTCGGCGGTGCGCGGCCAGGCCAAGATACAGGTGGCCCAAGTAACGCCAGGGCAGTCCGGCTCGCTCGCCGATGTCCACGATCTGCGGACCGAGCGCCTCCACCTGCGGCAGGTCACCGAGCATCCCGGCGTTGCGGATCCGGTCGGAGAGCACCATGAACGCCGCGCCGAGGTGGCCTAGTCGCTCGGCGAGACCCAGCGTCTTGTCGGCAAGGCTCGTCGCCTGCTCGCGACTGCCGAGATTGCCATCTTGAAAGATCACGAACGCCTGCACACTACAGAGATCCCACAGGGCACTCTCCCGCTCGAACGTCTCGGCGGCTCGCAGCCCGACCTGGATTCCCTCCGCGAACTCGCCATAGACGAAATGGTGGATGGTCTGCATGTGCAGCACCTCGGCCATTGCCCGCTCGTCGCGCACCCGCTCAGCAAGCGCACGGGCCTGGTTGAATGTGGCCGTCGCCGCGGCGTAGTCGCCGCTGAAACTGATCGCAAACGCCAGTGCTGACAGCAGCCGAGCTCTGTCGGCGCTGACGGTGTTGCCGAGTGCCGCCAGCGTCCGCCGACCAACCTGCACTCCCTCGACTAACCGGGCCGTCCACACCAGCTGGTACACCATCGCCCAACCCAACCGACCGATGGCCTCAACTTGTCCGAACGCCTGGTAGCGATCCAGCGCATCGTTCATCGTGCCCAGCGCGTCTTGCCAGCGGCCGACGCTACGTAGTGCCATCGCCAGCCGCTCCAGAAGCTGCGCACGACCGAGCTGATCATCATTCGGCATCAGCGACAGCGCCTTCTCGAAGTAGCCAATCGCGTCGTCGAACGCAGCAGCGTCGAACGCCCGCTCACCCGCGATCCTCAGGTAGTGAACCAAGCTGTCCCTATCCCCGGCGCCTCCGGCATGGGACAGGTGGTAGGCGAGATCGCCGGCGTGTGGCTCGAGGTTGTCTGAGTAACGGCGCGAGATTGCCTTGGCCGCGAGTAGGTGTAACCGCTCACGTTTCACCGCTGCGACGCCGGACAGCAGCGTCTGACGGATGAGCTCATGGCTGAACAGCAGTTCCCCAGGGACCTTGCCCGGCAGTACGAGACGGGCCTGCTCCGCTTCATCGAGCGCCTCGACAAGCTGGTCCTGCCCAGCACCAGCCACATCGCCGACGAGGTCTGGGGCAAAGACCCTGCCGGTCACGGCGGCCGCGACCAGCACCTCGCGGGTAGCCGTGGTCAGGCGGTCCAGCCGTTGCCCCAGCACCAGCCGAATGCTCTCTGGCACCGACACCTCGTCCAGCCGGAGGTCAGGACGCACCCTGCCGTGCTCGTCAAGCAGCACGCCGGACTCGACAAGGTGCAGGTAAACCTCCTCCACGAAGAACGGGTTGCCCTCGGTCTCGCGGTAGATCACCCGTACCAATTGTTCCGGCACCGGTTGGCCCGCCAGAGCCCGCAGCATCCCGCGAACACCGTCGAAGGACAGCCGGCGCAGGGTCACCCGTTCCACCAGACGCCGGCGCCCCAGCTGGCCGACAACGCGGGACAGCGAAGGGTGGAGATCCATTTCGATTTCTCTGCAGGTGCCGAGCACTAACACCGGCATCTCGGGCAGCAGGGGCGCCAGATACTCGGTCAGCAGCAGTGTTGAGTCGTCGGCCCAATGCAGGTCCTCCAGCATCAGCAGCAGCGGCTGGCCCTGCGCGGCACGGCCCAGGAACTCGCTCAGACTGTTCCACACATAGCGGCGTGCCAGTTCCGCCGGCAGCTCGATGGGAGGCGGGATATCCGGGAAGGCGCGTCGCAGCGCAGGTGCGATACGGGCAATCTCGGCAGCCACATCGCCAAGCGCCTCCCGCAGCGCCAGCGGGCTGCGCGGATTGCTGATCGCCTGCTCGATGATCTCGACATACGGCAGATACGGCGCGGCTCCGCTCATCTCGACGCAGTGTCCGGTGAGGACTCGCATCCCGTGGGCCTGCGCCTCTTCTCCGATCTCAGCCACCAGCCGTGACTTGCCGACGCCTGGCTCCCCGACTACCAGTGCCAAACCGCCGTGCCCCACCACCGCGTCATCTACCAGCCGGCGGAGGCTAGCCCGCTCGGAGTCCCGCGCGACGAAGGGCGTGAGCCGCGCGGGCATAGCACCTGGCCGCGTGCCCGATGAGGTGTCGTTCCAGGACACCTCGTACAGCCGCCAGCGGTCCGGGAACCCCCGCAGCCAGAACAGCCCCGAGTCGAGAAATGGCCAATCCACTTGCGGCCCGGCGTGCTTGCGGACCTCGTCGGTGGTCAGGATTTGCCCGCCGACCGCCTCGGCCATCACTCGCGCCGCGGCGTGCACAGCCTGCCCATACAGGTCTCCGTCGCGCTCAGTGACCCGGCCGGCGTGGATGCCAATGCGGATCTCGACTGCGTGCTGCGGGTCGGAGGTGTTGTGCTCGCGCAAGGCACGCTGGATGGCAGCGGCGGCACGGACCGCTGCCACGGTGGACGGGAAGGAGATGAGGAAACCATCGCCCAGGGACTTGCGCACGCTGCCACCAAAGGCGATGACCTTGTCGTGCACGATTCCTGCCTGCATTCCCAGAATGTCGTCGGCGTCTCGGTCGCCACGCGCCCGCCGCAGCGCAGTCGAGCGGACGACATCAGTCATCATGACGGTGAGTTCCCTGCCCGCGCGGCTACTTCCCGACAAGGGCTACCTCCCTCTTAACTAACTGCTCAGCACCTGATTAGCTGCTCAGCACCCCAGCTGCCCGTCCCAGAGTACGGGCGGCAGAACGGGCAGCCACATTGCGCTCACGAGCACCGCAGGCATCAGGCGGCGCGATGTGACGGATCGAGATCAGGTGAAGCGGATGGTCAGATCCGATGCTCTGTCTCCGGGTCCGGTCCCTCGAAATAGGCGTCAATGACCTGTCTGAAGACCTCTTGATCGGGATCGGCGCGCGCGAAGAGTGTCATGGAAGAGCGCAGCTTGATCGCATCGATGCCACCAAAGATCTGTTCGGCGCTGAGCCCGCGATGGGAAGCGACGATCTCGGCACATTCGATGAGCCGTGGGCCGAGGACGGGATGTCCGAGGTAGGCCTGTGCCTCAGCTAGATCGCGGATCGCGTACGCCTGGGCCATGGCACTGCGGCCCAGCCCGGAGATCTGCGGAAAGATGAACCACATCCAATGACTGGTCTTGCGTCCCATGCGCAGTTCCGCGGCCGCGCGCTGGTAGGTGCCGCTGCTGTCTTGAGCAGTGACGAAGCGCTCGAGGTCCATGCGCCCGACGTTAGTGCCCGACGCTGGCCCCGCCCGCAACGGCCGGAATGATCGAGATCTTGGTCCCCTCAGCCACCTGAGCGTCCAGACCGCCGATGAAACGCACATCGTCGTCGCCAACGTAGACATTCACGAAACGGCGCAGCGCGCCGGAATCGTCCAGGATCCTCGCTCGGATCCCCGGATGATTGCCTTCCAAAGAATTAAGGACCTCGGCCAAGGTGCTGCCGTCAGCGGTCACCTCTCCTACACCCCCGGTGTAGGTCCGCAAGATGGTGGGAATGCGGACGGTGGCACTCATGAGTTCGTATCCTTCCAGAAGTCGCTGAACGCCTCATACCGCGGCGGAATCGTGATCTTCGGCCCGACGCGGTCGGAGATCGCATCGAGCGTCTTCAGCCCGTCACCGGAGTTGATCACCACGGTCTCGGCCTCTGGATCAAGCACGCCGTCGGAGAGCAGCTTGGCGGTGACACCGACAACGACGCCGCCAGCCGTCTCTGCAAAGATGCCTTCGGTACGCGCCAGACGCTGGATACTCGCAGCCAAAGTGTCATCGTCGACGTCGGCGACCACACCGCCCGTACGCCGCACCACATCCAGCACATAAGGCCCGTCCGCGGGGTTGCCGATGGCCAGTGACTTGGCGATGGTGTCCGGCTTCACTGGTGCCACAAAATCCAGACCGGCGCGATAGGCCTGAGCTACCGGTGAGCAGCCGGTCGCCTGCGCGCCGAAGATCACGAATGGCTTGTCCTCAACCAGGCCGAGCTTGATCAGTTCGCGAAAGCCCTTGTCGATCTTGGTCAGCTGGGCGCCGGAAGCAACGGGGACGACGACCTGGTCGGGAATTCGCCAGCCCAGCTGCTCGGCAATCTCGTACGCCAGAGTCTTCGAGCCCTCCGCGTAGTAGGGCCTGACATTGACGTTGACGAACGCCCAGCCCTCTTCCTCGGCCGCGATCTCCGTAGCGAGCTTGTTGACGTCGTCGTAGGTGCCCTCGATGGCGATCAGAGTCGTGTCATAAATAGCGGAGGCCAAGATCTTCTGTCGCTCGAGATTGGCAGGCACCATGACCACCGACTTGATCCCGGCCCGGGCAGCAGCTGCGGCCACAGCATTGGCAAGGTTCCCGGTGGAAGGGCAAGCCAGCACCTCGAGCCCTAGCTCACGGGCCGCCGAGAGAGCGACAGCGACGACGCGGTCCTTGAACGAATGCGTCGGATTGCCCGAGTCGTCCTTAACCCAGAGCTGTTTCAGACCAAGATCATCCGCAAGATTGCGGGCATCGACCAGCCGGGTGAAACCGGGATCGGTAGAGCGGAAGGTGGCGATGTCGGCAGGGACCGGCAAGAGCGGGGCATATCGCCAGATGCTCCGCGGGCCCGCCTCGATCCGCTCGCGGGTCATGGCCGGAAACTCATAGCCAACCTCGAGCGGACCGAAGCACTCGATACAGGCGTAGAAAGGGCCGAGTGCCGTGCTCGCTCCGCATTCTCGACAGAGCAGGTGCGTCGCGTTTCCGAAGGCGCCTGTCCGGAGGCCGGGAGCGGAAGCTGGATCGGTGTCGACCACCGCAGTCATGATCAGTCCTTCTTCATCTTTCTCAGCCGGCTTTCGACCGAGTCGGAGTTGGCACCGTGTCTGATCGGTCAGCCGGTTGCCGGGGAGTCATTGGGCCGTTCCCTCGTCCCCTCTGGATGAACACGGCTCAGCCTAGGGGTGCCTCCGGACATCGCGCAGGTCAATTCCGCATCTTGGGAATGACGTCCAGAATGAGAGACGCATCACCGACGTAGATCCAACTCGCCAGGTGGCCTGAGACGAATCTCGACTCACATCGCGTGGTCTGGGGCGATCGGTCAACCAGGCACCAGCGCGGCACTGCCAGGATTGAGACCGTGAAACCGAGCGGGCCGGCGACCGGGTGGCAATGGCTGCGCTTCGTCGGCAACTACGTCAACCTCAGCACCATCGTCGGGCTGGCAGTAGCGAAGCTCGGCGGTGCCAGCATCAAGCGTGGCCCACGCGGCCTGTACCTCGGCGAGGGCTACCGCTTCAAGTTCCCCATCGCGGGCGCATTCACGATCGGCAATGTGCTCACCACGAGCACTACCTGGGACAAGATGTTGGGCAAATATCCCGACTTGATCAAGCACGAGGAGGGCCACACCTGGCAGTACTTTTACTGCCTCGGACTGCCCTACTACATCCCCTACGTCATCTTCATGGGCTGGTCGGTGCTGCGTACCGGGGACCGCGCGGCACGGAACTTCTTCGAGCGGCAGGCCGGGCTGGCTATGGGGGGTTACGTCGACTATCCAGTAAGACCGATCGGTGAAGGCGTTCGTGCGGTGCTGGGGAAGCGGAAACTCACTCGATCGTGAGATCGATGCCCAGCCGCTTGGCGGAACGGTTGCGCTGCCTGGTCGCGCGCAGTCGACGCAGCCGCTTGACGAGAAGCGGATCCTGAGCGAGCGCCTCCGGTTTATCGATCAAGGCATTCAGAACCTGGTAGTAGCGCGTGGCCGACATTTGGAACTTGTCCCGGATCGCCTGCTCCTTAGCTCCGGCGAACTTCCACCACTGTCGCTCGAAGGTGAGGATTTCGGCGTCCCGCGCACTCAACTCAGCAAGCGGCTCTTTACTGTCACGCTGGGGACTCGAAGCGACGATCATAGGCTCATCGTAAGGTGAAATCACATCGATGTCATTCGTCGCCTCGCGGAATTTGGGCAAGCTTGCTCTCAGCCGCTCGCCATTCGCCACAAGTGAGCAACATAGCCGCTGATCGCCGACTCGGCCACTGGCAAGGCGGAATGCTGTTGGATGGGACCGTGACGGCTCTAACGGGCTGGGGCATCCTCGCCACCGGGCACATCGCATCGGTGTTCGCGCGTGATCTTGCCCTGCTGCCGAACGAGGCGCGACTCGTCGCCGTTGGCTCCCGTACGCTCGAGAGGGCAATGGCATTCGCAGCCGATCATGGCATTCCCCGCGCCTATGACTCCTACGCGGAGTTGGCTGAAGATCCTGATGTTGATGTGATCTACGTCGCCTCGAGCCATCATGATCATTTCGCATCCGCGAAGCTGTGCCTTGAGGCCGGGAAGTCTGTCCTCGTTGAGAAACCCCTGACCACTAGTCCCGATGACACTGCGGAACTGATCAACCTGGCGGACGAACGCGGCCTGTTCTTGATGGAGGCGCTCTGGACTCGAACCAATCCGCTGCTTCGCAAAGCGGCGGCATTGGCAGCCTCAGGTGATCTTGGTGAGATCCGGCATGTTTCAGCCAATTTCGGCTTCGCGTTTCGCGGACCGCCGACCCACCGGTTGCTTGATCCGGCCCAGGCCGGCGGGGTGATCCTTGATGCCGGCGTGTATCCGATCCACATGGTCAATCTGTTTCTCGGTGAACCGACGGATCTGTTCGGTTACGGGAGCCACGCAGCGTCTGGTGTCGACAATCACGCCGCCGCTGTGCTGAACTACCCGGCGACTAAGGACCGGCCGGCCGCTACTGCAACGGTGATCTGCTCACTGGAGGCGGATCTGCCCACCACACTTGAGGTGTTCGGCAGCTTCGGCCGGATCATGATCAACGATTTCTTCATCCTGCCAAGGGAAATGCTGGTCTATCGCGGTCATCATCGTGATGTGGCACCTGAGGTCTTGGTGACCCAGTGGCCCGGTGCCGGTTACACCTTCCAGGCCCAAGAAGTCATGCGTTGCCTGCGGGCCGGCGAAGCAGAGTCACCGATGGTCCCCTGGCGCGATTCGCTGGCCGTCGCGCGTACGCTCGCCCTCTGGCAAGCAGCAGTCGGTGATCCGGCGCCACAACAGGAGGAATCGTGATGCAACGGCTTACGGGGGTGATTCAGCCGTACGCCTGGGGTTCACGGACGGCCATTCCGGAGTTGCTTGGCACCGAACCGACAGGTGAACCACAGGCCGAATTGTGGTTTGGCGCTCATCCACTCGCCCCTTCCATCGTGGACGGCGAACCTCTGGACAAGGTCGTCGCGCAGGACCCGGTGGGCGTCGTGGGCCGGGCCACCGTTGCGGCCTTCGGTCCGCGACTGCCATTTCTGCTCAAGATCATCGCGGCCGAACAACCGCTGTCCCTACAGGCTCATCCGTCGCGTGAGCAGGCCGAGGCTGGCTACGCCCGGGAACAGGCCGCCGGCGTTCCCAGAGATGCACCACACCGGACCTATCGCGACGGCTGGCCGAAGCCTGAGCTGTTGTGCGCATTGGTCGAGACTGACGCGCTCTGCGGATTCCGTGAACCGCGTGAGACCCATCAGATGTTCGAGCGGCTGGCAGTTGACAACGCGCTCAAGCTTGTTGCTCCCTTGGCTGCTGCCGACCTGCCGGCCGCTGACCGTTTGAAGGTGGTGTTCTCGCGGTTGCTGCGCCTTGGACCAGCGCGAGCGGACGGTGACCTCTGAGATCGTGCAGGCAGCAGAAGCGGTGCAGGGATCGGATGATCTGGCGCGTTTCGCGCGTACCGCCTGCGAGCTCAATGCGTACTATCCGGGGGACCCTGGCGTACTGGCCGCTCTACTGATGAATCGGATCACTCTTGCAGCCGGGCGATGCGCTGTTCATGCCGAATGGAAATCTGCACGCCTACCTGAGCGGAGGCGGGATAGAGATCATGGCCAACTCCGACAACGTGATGCGCGGCGGCATGACACCGAAATACGTCAACGTTGACGAGCTGCTTGCGATCTTGGATTTCACACCTGGGCTTCGGGGCTTGATCACGCCCATCGAGGAGTCGCGAGGGGTATGGCGCTATCCGACGCCGGCCCCAGAGTTTGCGCTCTGGCGCATTGAGCCGCGCGGCGAGCTGGTGGCAGTTCCAGCGGCCGGTAGCGGGCGGGTATTGCTGGTGACCGATGGTGACCTCACGGCCAAGTCGCCCACAGCAGAACTTGATCTTGTACGCGGTGAGGCGGCATTGCTGAGCGCGGGTGAACAGGCCATGCTCACCGGTGACGGAACGGCCTTCGTCGGCGGTCCGGGGGTCTTCTAGCCTCCTGACGCCGCGCGGTTCGAAAAACCGCACGGCGAAGCTGACTTTTAGAAGTCGTTCACATCCACTCGATCGTCACCACGTCGACGGGCTGGGAGACGCCCTTCAGGATGACCGAACGCGGCGTGGAAACCGGGAATCGCGCGGCCGTACTCTGCACGGTGTTCACGCTGGCAAGGATCTGCCCGCCGCCGGCAAGGCTGCCGATTCGAGCCGCCTCGTGGACTCCTCGTCCGGCAAAGTCAATGGCACGGGTGGACGCCTCGGCCTCGTGTAACCCGATTCGTACCTGGAGGGCGAAACCATGGCCCCGGCGATGCTCTGCCAATGATCGCTGCACTGCCACCGACGCCTCGATCGCTGCCGAGGCCTCCTCGAAGGCAACGAAGAAACCGTCGCCGGTCTGTCGCACCTCTGTCCCGCCGTAGCGGTTGAAGATCGCCCGCAGGGTCTGGTCATGCCAGCGGATCAGTTCCTGCCAGGCGTCGTCACCGAGTGCCTCGACGAGTGGTGTTGAGCCGACGATGTCGGTGAACACAAAGGTCCTCTTCACCCGCTCGCCGGCCCGAGCGGCGATGCCAGGCTCATCGCCGAGCAAATGGCCAACACGCTCCGCGTCCGGGAGAGCACCAAGGCGTTCGAAAGCCGCCTTGGCAGATTCAAATTCGAGCCGGGCAGCTTCCTCGTCGCCGCCGACACGAAGCGCCTCGCCAAGCGCTGTGCGTGCTTTGGCAGTCTCATAAGGAGCGCCGAGCTCATGCCAAAGTTCTACCGCGTGGCGCTGTCTGGCCAGCGCAGCTGCCGCATCGCCCTGGGCAAGCAGCAGCAGGCCTCGTGTGTATTCGGCTGTCGCAGACACCGCTGTCGTCCCAAAAGAACTAGCGATCTGCTCGAGCTCGGCGACCCGCTCGGCAACGGAGTCGAGATCTCCAGCGGCAAGCCCGATCTCGACGGCAGGGGGGAGCAGTCTCGCTTTGATGAATGCACGTGATTCGACGCCGGCGAGCGCCCGCTTGATCGCGGTGTTGGCACCTGGTGCATCCCCTTGCGCCAGCCGAAGCAGGGACATGCCGGGCTCGGGCTCACGGCTGAGCTGGCGAGCCTGCCGGAAAGCCTCCCGCGCGCCCTCCAAGTCGCCCACGCGAAGCCGAACCTCGCCAATCGCGTACTGGGCCTCACCACTTAACGGCAGGTCGTACCTGCTGAGCTCCTCGCAGGCGCGCTTGGCCTCCCGCTCGGCATCGGCCCAGGAGCCGCGGAAATGCATGATCTCGGCACGGTGCACCCGACAGACTCCGGGAAAGCCGGATACCCCCTGCCGACGGCACCACCGTTCCGCAGCGTCAGTCCACTCGGCCGCCCGCCGCCAGTCGGCAAGATTGCGGCAGACATTGATCGTGCTGCAATAGATTCTTCCAGTTGTGAGAGCGTCCAACTCACCGCTCACTGCTGCCACCGTGGACTCGTCGATCAGTGCCAGACCCTCGTCGACACGACCCAGGGCCACCAAGGCATAGCCCTGCTGCTGCAGGGCGAGCGCTTGCATCGCCGGTATCGCCAGTCGTTCGCCGATCTGAAGTGCCAGCCCCGCCTGACGGAGTGCCTCCTCCGCATCGCCGGTCATGCGGATCGCAAGATAGGCAAGCGAAGTTGCCTGCCATCCATGCGCCGCACATTCCTCGGGGGTTTGCTCGAGCAGTCTCTTCGCCCTGCCGAGCCATCCGTTCCCGATGGCGGTCTCCAGGCGCTCGAAATGATCGACAGCAACTTGCAGCGCCATTTCGGCCGCGTGGCATCTGTCGCCCTGCTCCAGATATGCAGCGTGCGCCCGTTCCCGTGCCTCGATCGCCGCGTCGGGATCCCCGGCGAACCATGCAGACTCCGCCAAGAGGCCGAGGTCATCAGGAGAGAGTGCTGTCTCGGAGTCAGCCTCCCGAAGCGAATCGAAGGCGTCGTGCCATGCGTGCCGGCGGTACGCGTCGCGACCCTGCTGGACGCGATCCTCGATGAGCTGACTCATCTAGCTCCCTGTTGACCGGAATGGCTCCACCCTACGACGCTCCACCGGATGCAAGGTAAGTGCTACCTCCCGCCTGGCAGGCCGCGTCCTGCGGGTCCCTTTGACTCTCCGTGGTACGAGCTGTGGGTCGCGCGGGCATCGCAATCACTGTCGACACCTACTAGCACCTGATCGGTACGATCGCACAGAAGGCCGTAGACGGTGCCGCCAACCTGATTGCACAGCGAGTGCATATAGAACAAGATGTGGAGGCTCGATACGGACTTGGTGCTCGGCGGCTAGCGCACCTCCAACGAGGGGAAATAGCCGTCATGCTGGCGTGGCGCAATCGGTAGCGCAGCTGTCTTGTAAACAGCAGGTTGGGAGTTCGAGTCTCCCCGTCAGCTCCAACGTTCAGCCTAGTCAGAGGCGTGTTCTCCTGGAGAGCCGTGGTCCTCTCAACTCCCTGGATCGGCGAGAATTTCACAGGATTTCACACACCGCTCTGAGAGGCCCGAATAACCGACCCGTACAGGGCTCCGGCAGCGGTGAGTGCGTCGTCTTGGGAGTGCACATACGTGGCCATCGTGAAACTGGCTGTGGCGTGTCCGAGCCACTTCGAGATCACGGCTGTGGGTACTCCCCGTAGGTGCATCAACGTCCCGCAGGTGTGCCGAGCATCGTGCAGCCGGATCACCGGGAGGCCGGCCACCTTGGCCATCCTCCGAAACTCGTCACTGAACCATTCCGGTCGGTAGGTGTGGCCCAGCTCATTGACCACCAGGTGTTCACCTCCGCAATCAGGACAGGCCGCTCTGTACGCCGTCCCGGCTGCTAGTCGCTCTCGTGATTGTTGAGTACGGAGCGAGCGGAGAGCGGCCACCATGGCATCGTCCAGTGGCAGGGTTCGTTTGCCGCGTTCGGTCTTGGGTCCGACTTCCACGATCCCCGTCCCGGTGACCTCCACCCTGGCCCGATGAATTGTCAGGGTCTTGGCCTGGAGGTCGATATCCGACCAGCAGAGTCCGAGGACCTCCCCACGTCGTAGGCCGTAGAGGGAGAGCTGGAATGCTGCGTTCAAACGGTGATCTGCCACAGCCTCGAGGAAGGCCCCTGCTTGGTTGGCGGTCCAGGTCCTCATGTCTTTCTTGACCTGGCTGGGCCGTTCCACCAGCTTGGCCACGTTCCGACTGAGTGTGCCCTGGCGTACCGCGTCATCCAGGACCGATCCCAGCAACATGAGGGCCTGGTTCACACTGCGAGGGCTGAGCCCTTGCCGTTGGATGTTGCCGATCCTCCGACCGCTGGTCAGCAGATCAGTCACCAGCTTGTCCAGCTGCCCTTTATTGAGTTTCTGGAGCTGGATGTGTCCGAGCCGATCAGAGACGAGCCGGAGACTGTCCTCGTAGTTCCTCAGGGTGCTTGGACGTATGTTCCTCTTGCCGTCTAGCCAGGTCTGAATAGCTTCCTTCACGGTCACCTTGGTGGGTACGACCAACGTGCCACGGGAACGATCGGCAATGATCTTCGCCCGCTCGGCACGGGCTTCAGTCAGGGTCGTGTACGTGAAGCATCGTTGATCCCGTCGACCATCGGGGCGTTTGCCCATGTCGATGATGAACCGGTAGCGGATCTCACCGGCGGCTGTGGTGATCTTCTTGATCGGGTCTTGTTTCCGGGTGCTCATGACGGGTCCTGCTCCTCTTCGTTGAGCCAGCGGCGCATGACTTCCTTGCGACGTTCGGACGGCATCCACTGCACGGCGTCGAACAAGATCGTTCCGGGCGCCGCAAAGATGGAGTCGGGATCGGGAATGGGCGCCAGCCTGATCTCGGCACCACGGATCCACTCCCGCACCGACTCGGATGTGAACTGGCGCTGGGGGGTGATCGGGTAGGGCTCCTGGTCGGCGTCGTGGTCGATGAGCAGATCAACGATTGCGACCTTGAGCACATAGCTCAGTGCAAGCAGGTCGTCGACATCAACTCTCCGCTCTCCCCGTTCTATCCGGCGTAGTCCTAGCTCCGGGATTGGGCGGCCGATCTTGGACAGACTCCGGGACAGCTCAGCGAAGCCTAGCCGCTGGGAGGTGCGTACTCGGTTGATGTTGGCGGCCAGGACCTCACCGGCTGGACCGACCCGTGCATCTTCGGACACCATGCACGCCATGATTGCATCATTATGACCGGATTGTCATGCACTAGCGGTAAGCTTTTCGAACTTCTTGTGTATGACTGTGATCGGTATTATCGTCTGTGCATAGAGAGCGCTCAAGATGAGCGGCTACACGATCTAAGTAGAGGCAGTGAAGGATCTTGACTGACCAGGAAACTGTGGATAAGCGGGAGACGCTCACCGTCCCTGAAGCGGCGGAACTCTTGGGTGTGAACCCCCGCACGGTATATGTCGCAATCGAGCGTGGCGAGTGCCCGGCCATCAGGGTGGGCCGGAACATACGTGTCCCCACAGCCCGGTTCCGTGAGCATTACAGCCTCGAGCCGGCGTCACACCGCAGCCCTGCTGCCTAGAGAGCCAGAGATGATCGAGCACCTCATGATTCCGGCCCTCATCGCGGCCATAGCGAGCATGGTCGTCGCCATCAAAGCCGTTGTAAGCCACCAGGAAATGGACGATCGCAAGCGGCGATTGTGCAGTTCTGGGGTGGTGGTTGGCGTGGCGGCCATTCTCCTAAGCTTCTCCCTCAAGCCTGAGATAATCCGACCGACCCTGACATGCCTTGCCTACGTCCTGGCGATCTTGGCTATCGTTATCGCCGCCACAGTGACAGGTATCGCCACCAAGATGACCAAGGTTGTCGTTCACGTGAGGCGGCAGCGTTAGCATCAGAATGCATACGACGAGGACGGCACACGTTCCCCTTGTCCCCGGTTTCGTCTGCTTCTCCATCGACCTCCAGGGAGTTCCTCCTGCTAACAGGGCTCGGCCGTCGGTCAAGCTCGATCACTCGCCTGCCCGCGTTCCTTGCTCGCTGATGGGCCAACAGACGTATCCGTAGCTTCTTGAAAGCGTGGGCCGGCTCGGGCAGTGGCGCACCAGTACCTGTCCATTACCTATTGACCTTGTGAAACTCCTGTGAATCCGGTCCCGTTTCCCCTGGTCAGGGAGTTGGCATCGGATTCCCAATCAGCAGGTCTCGAGCCGTGCTGATGATCTCCAGGGTATCGCTGGATGATCTTGGCACATGGACTCAAGACATGCATGCGGAGTGTGCGGAATCCCTTATATTTAAGGGAAATCTCTTCCAGTTAGCTGGTGGGCAACCCCAGTTAGCTGATATCATCAGAGATGACCGAACCACACCGCTCGGGGTTTGAACCGCTCCGAGCAAACAAGTCAATAAACGGGGCCTGTTAGCGAGAGCAAGCCCATGATCAAGGAAGTGGTTTGGTTCCAGTGGCTGAACAAGAGTCACCCGCCGACGAGGCCCGAGCGGCCCGTGTAAAAGGCGGCACAAACGCCCAGCAGCCCGAAACCTGGGCCAAAAATGTCGCCCGTGCATGGCCCACGCTTCCGGAAGGGCGACGCCAAGCCGTCATGGAGGCGCTCAGGCCGCTGGCACAGCCGGGGCGGCAGGTGGACCCCGGTGCCTAAACGAAGAAAGAGCCCCGCGACCAACGGGGCCCTCTCCACACAACTGAAAACGATCACCTGGGAAAATGATCACTCACAGTCTACATCCGCCCAGGGATCGCAGGCTAGGGCAACATGTCAACACTGGATTGACGACCACCACTGCGAGGCCGCCCCAACCCGTCTGTACGGGGCGGGTTATCGCTGCCCGGACCACACACCCGCACGGCTAGCCGGCCGGGTCGAACCACCAAGCACACCGTACTTCGAACCAGCGGGCGAACCAGAAGTCGAACCGTCGAGCGAGTCACAGCAAGAGCCCGAACCAGCACGGTTCGTCGCCGCACTCGGACGCGAAGACCTGATACAGATCTGCACTATCGCCGGTGGCATCTGCAAAGTTGCGGGCTGGTATCGCCCAGGAAACCAGGACCGGCCCCGACAAGACATCGACACCTACTACGCACCGGCGGTACTCACCCCCGCCAAGTTGCCCCCGGGGCGGCGAGGAAGCGCCGAGTACGCCCTGGGGGTCCGCGAGCTGTACGCCGACCTGGACGTAAAGCCGGGCGGCATACCCACCTGGCAGGCAGCGCACAACGTGATCGCCGACCTGTCCGTAATGCTCGGCACTGGCCCGGTTGCCATCGTGCACTCAGGTCACGGACTCCAGCCGCACTGGCGACTGGTCCACGACGAGGAGACGGACTGGCCCGACAAAGACGACCCACGGTGGCACGCCGTCAAAGCCCTATACAAGCAGTGGCGACAGCTCGTGGAACAAGTGGCAAAAGATCACCGGGGATCGGTAGACCCAGTCTTCGACATGGCACGGATTCTCCGCATGCCCGGCTCCGTCAACCACAAATACCCCGCTGCGCCAGTGCCGGTCACCGTGACCTACCCCGACGATGCACAACCCGTCTCTTTGGCACGAGTCCGAGATGCACTAGACAGTCACCTCATCACCGACGCGTCCAGCCCGGAACGGCCCCCCATCAAAAGCCAATCCGCCGGCTCCAGTACCCCAAATGCCCGATCACTGGAGGGCATCCTCCGACGGGTCGCCACAGAGGCCCAAACAAGAAACAACCTCCTGTTCTGGGCGGCCAACCGGCTCGTCGAGAACGACTACCCCGAAACGGCGTTCACAGTCCTCGCAGAAGCCGCCGCCTACGCCGGGCTTCCCGACTGGGAGATCACCAAAACCATCAACTCAGCTCGGAGGGCCGCAGCATGACCGGGGAAGGATTCGACCCGAGAGCAAAAGCCCGAGAAGGCGTGGGCGAGCCCGACGACGACACCCAGACCCAGACCCGATACGACCAACTACTACTCCAATGCATGGACTCCAAAGGGCTGCGCAACATCCCGTCACCCGAACCCATCATCGAGAACTACCTGTTCCGCGACTCGCTCGCCTGGATCGGTGGCAAACCCGGCCACTGCAAATCCTTTGTGGCCGCCGAGATGGCATGCTGCATCGGCACCGGACGGTCCTGGTTCGGCCATGCCGTCAAACCCGGCAAAGTGCTGTACCTCATCGCCGAAGGTGCCTCCGGATTCTCCGACCGCATCGAGGCGTGGGAAGAGTACAACCGGCTCGACGCAGCCAACGTCACCTTCCTGCCGGTGCCCATCCAGTTCAAATCCGACATAGACGTAGCCGCATTCGGACGCCTCCTCCAATACCTCACGCCAGACGTGGTGGTCATCGACACCCAGGCACGCACCACCGTCGGATACAAGGAAAACGACTCCACAGACATGGGCGAATTCGTCGAAAAACTCGAGGAACTGCGCCGGCTCACCGGCACCTGCTTCCTCATCGTCCACCACGAACCCCGCAACGGCGAACACCTACGCGGCTCCATCGCACTAGAAGGTGCAGCCACATCCATCCTGCGCACATTCAAAGAAGGCAACCAGATAACGGTTGAGACCCAGAAACAGAAGGACATCGAGGCACCGGAGCCGTTCGACCTGCAACTGCTCGGAACTGGCAAGAGTGCAGTGCTGCAGCCACTACAACCAGGGCAGGAAGCACTCAACCAAAACCAGATGCACATCTTGAAGGTGCTGGAGGACAACCCGGCGGAGTTGGTCTCCAAGACCGAACTCAGGGAAACAGCTGACCTGCCGAAACAGACGTTCTACAGCAACCTGAACACTCTGGTGCGCAAGGGATACATAGATCAAACCGAGTCCGGCAAGTCCAAACTCCTGCGGTACGTGCCGGAGGACGAGCGATGAGTCAGTCCCGAGTCCAAGTTAGTCCCAGCTGCCCATCGGGACTACCGGGACTAACTCACACCTCCATTCGAGGCAATGTGAACCCGACTAGGGAAAACAGTGCGCAACACGACCTGAAACAGTCCCAGTTCGGTACTGGGACTAACCCCGAGATGATCATGGATTGGCCTCGGGAGTCCCAGTTAGTCCCAGTACCAGGAAATGGCCTCTCACTAGGAGTCTTCCCAGTAGTCCCAGTTGGTCCCGACCGACCACGAGTTCCCCAAGTCCCAATCCCATGCACCTATAGCGAAGCAAGGTGCAGGGGCTAACGGGACTACCGCGGGTGCGCATCAAACAACCAACGAAAAGGAACAGCACCATGACCACCACACCCGTAACCGCAGGCCGGCTCGGTCATTGTATCGATGGACTCCACGGCCTGATCTTCGTCCTAGGAGCAACAGCGGTTGACTGTCATGCCCTCACGGCACGTCGTGGGTGCCGGGATCTCGTGCCCGCTCTTGTCCACGGTTCGCTGAGCAAGGTTGCACTTCTCGGCGACATGTAGCATCGCGGTGCCATGGAGCCGACTTAGTGCAGTTGGTCTATGGGGATATGGCACACTGTCGATCAAGGGGTCTGCTCGGGATGCCCTGAGGCTGTATACGACCAGTCGTTGAAGATCCGGCCGGCTGGAGGGAATTCAGGCCCGAGACTGAACACGTGCCATGTGTCTTCATGCCGCACGAGAGTGATCACAAGCATGGACGTATTAGCAAGTGGCCCGCCCACGAAGACCTGCACTGGTCCGTCGAGGCCGGCAATGAGCCGCATGAACACCACTCGGTCAGGAGCCTCGATGGCAGGGTCAACACGTGATGCGATCCCGAATTCGTCGAGCATGCTCGCAAGCTCTTGATGGTCTTTCCAATCGGCAGGCTTCAGACATAAGGCGTCGAACAGTTCTCGTTCCTCGGGCAAGTGGTGTGCGGCGTATAGCCATGCGTAGCCGACACCCTCCGGGGTTGTCGGGTCGAGCTCACCGCTCGACGCGAATGAGCTGAACGCCTCATCGCTGGTGGCATGCACAAGCATCGCGGGAGAGGTATGGACTGGCTCACCAAGCATGATTCCGGTCCCGACATACTGAGAGAAGTTCGGCGCAGTGGGCCGCAGTCGGCGCATCAGTTCAAGAACCGTCATCGGTGGGGACTTGTAGCGAGCTGCAACGCTGTCGAGAGCATGGACAGTGAGGTCAGGATCGAGATCAAGCTGATCGCTTAGGAAGCGGTCAGGGTGCACGATTTCGATGTCATATGGGTCCGCTGCCTTGCCAGGGAAGTCGTCGAGGTTCGCGGTGACCAGAGTCTGTGCATCGCCTCGCACGGCAGCCGCGAGAACATGCCGGTCTTTCTTGTGGCAGCGCATTACCTTGATCAAGTCCAGATAGTCGTCGACCATCGCGTGAGGGAAAGCTTCTGTCATTGCGGCGATGCGTTTCCGGGCCTTGTCGGGAGCGATGCCCAGTTTGGCTGTAAGTGCTCGCTCGACCTCGTCGAGGATCTGCCGCGACCACAACGGGGTGAATAGGCCGTGCTCTGCCAGGGTCAGCGTGACGTTGCTGAGCTCGTACGGCACCAGCACGCACGCGTCGAGCAGGACGCGGAAGGCCACCTAACGGGTTCTAACGAAGTCGTCAGGCTCGCCTTCCAGCCGCTCGGCGGCCTGGTCAGCCAGCTCCTGCAGCGCTTTGCTCCGTCGTGCACGCAGATCGGCTTCGTACTTGAGCACATCCTTTAGCAGCACCCGACGATGCCGCGACGGCTTCTCGTGCGGAATGTCACCGCGTTCGAGCATGGCGACAAGCGTTGGACGTGACACCCCGAGCATGTCAGCGGCCTCTTGGGTGGTCAGTATGGTGCGGTGCGGGGAGACGCTTACGGCATCTCCGTGCTGCAGTGCATTGACGATGTCAGCCAGCAGATGAAGCAGGTCATCGGTCAGCCGCACCTTGGGGCCGTCATCGGCTTCGAGATAGACGGCTGAGGCGCTGAGCAAGTCGCGAAGCTGGTCGTAGGTGTAAGCAGCTTCGGGAAGGACGGTCCGCTCGGCAACGGCCATAGAGGGAAGCATAATCGAAAGAAACGAAATACCCCAGGCATCCGACCCGTTGGTGGGCGATACGGGAGAAACGCTTGTCTTGGACACAGGGGTCTTGTGCATCGGTCCTGGTCACGAGACCGTTTTTAGAGTGTGAGTGCGGTGTGAGTGCAACCCGATGCGCTGCTACGCGGCATCCGTCCTGCCTTTGAGTCCCGGCCTCGACAGGCAGCTTGCGCCTCGCTTGCCGATGCCCTCGAGGAGCTTCACCGGCTGCAGCGCAGCCTCGACCGACGAATTCGACGGAGCTAGCGACGCTCTGAAGAGCCCGGTCCGAAGGCCGCCAGTCAATCCGGATAGCCACGCGTTCGTCGACCCGGACCTTTAGAGCGCCGTGCCGAAGCGGATCGCCGCGAGGTCGACCCGCCGGTACAGGTGGAGTCAGCTACCTGGTCCAGAGCCGGGCAGCTTGACTGGTTCGTGAGAGACCGGCAGGAATGGTTTGGCAGGGTACGCGGTGTGGACGGCCGGCAACAATGGATTAAAAGCTGCTGATCTTCGTCCCGGAAGCGGCTCACGGCCATGGGAACGTGGTGTGTACAGGGCGTGTAGCTCCACCTAATTCCGAAAGGTGACTCGGCTGCCAACCGTTACTCCATCGTTCATAATTAATGGGGGCGGGAAGGAACGGTAGGGAAGATGGCTGCACCTGGCAAGCCGGATATTCGTGGTGAGCAACGCGAAGAACTGGTCCAAGACTTGGCTCGGGGTGACCTCACTCATACCCAGTTGGGTGAGAAGTACGACCGTCATCCGCAGGCTATCGCGAACTTTGCGGTGCGGAACAAGGCCGAGATTGCGGTTATCCAGACGGGCCACAACAAGGCGTTGCATGAACGGTTGGCCGCGATTCCGATTGCCGATCAGGCCCGCCGGATCGCTGTCAATGGGCTGCTTCGGGATGATCTGTTGGATCAGCTCGAAGATCCGACTCTGGACCTGGTGCATCGGAACAGGCTCACCAAGACCGCCATGGCGTTGAACCGTGCGGTGGCCGAAGAGATGGGTGACCTGCGCACCAAGCTTGATCTGGCCGTGCACAAGAACGTGTTGAACGACTTCACCGAGTTTGTGATCGATGACGACGGCACCTTCCATCCGTTGGCCGGCAGCCACGTCAGTACGGCCACTGTTGACGGTGCGGCCGGGCAGTGAGGAATCCGTTGGCCGGTAAGAAGGCCAGGGTTCTGTGGCGACTTCATGACGGTACGGCGGCGCTGACTGTTCAGGATGAGCACGACGACGTCATGGTGATTGTCGAGCCTGACGGGTCGATGTATGAGGAGCGGATTTGCGGTCTTTACGGTCTTGGTAAGGATTGGGATGCTGCGAAACCTGCCGAGAAGATGCTGGTGCCGGACGATGCGGGCCGGAAGAGGTGGAACCTTGATACGGCGGCGGCGCCGCCTATCCGGGATGGGGCTTCGTCACATCCTGAACCTGAACCTGAGCCGGTGCGTGGGATGCAACCGGTACCGGTTGCTGCTGGCCCCGACGCGACGAATTTGGCTGACATTGAGGGCCGGTCGTGGGGGCCTGGCGTTCGTTGGCTTGGTTAGTCGTCCTGGTTCTGGACCCACTCACGGTGCACACACTGTGCGAAATGGGTGTTGTTGACTAGGGGAAATGGGGTGCACACCTGTCATCTGATCAAGTGCGCGTTACGAAGGCCTCACGCAACCCAGGGTTAATTTGAACATCCGTTGACCTCTGCTAGCCGGGTACAACGGACCGGCTGGACTCTGTCGATGCCGATCTCGGCGATGATGATCCCGGCCGCGGTCGGCCCGATCCCGGGGATCTCGTCGAGCCGGGCGGCCGCGTCAGCGAAAGGGGCCAGGTGGTTGCCGATCTGGGTGTCGACGGCGATGTCGAGGTCGACGGCGTCGACGCGGGCCAGCATTCGGGCCCGCAGGAATCGGTGATGGTCATCGAAGGCATCGATGGTGGTGTCTCGAACGATCGACGCGTGATCGTCCGGGGAGTTGCCGGGCAGATAGCGAAACTAGTCCTCGTGCTCTCATCGAAGAGGCAACAATGAAGGGCCCAACATGCAACTCCCGCCCGGCTAACTGACGGCCTCACGAGACCATAGGGACCGGCGTCACCGGACGACCACAGCCCCATTTTCAGCCCGGAACGGGCGCGCCGACAGGGGCACATTGGCTAACTGGCCGATTGTTCCGCGATCAAATCGCACGGCGAAGTTTGAGCAGCCCGCATGGCTTCATCGAACAACGAGTCGGCGAGCTGCTGCATAATTGACGACGCTCCCGGCCTGGTCGGCGGCATGTTCCGGTGGGGTCTGCGCTCGAAAGCCGATAGGCACGTCGATGGGTCAAGCGGACCACCGGACGACCACAGCCCCATTTTCAGCCCGGAACGGGCGCGCCGACAGGGGCACATTGGCTAACTGGCCGATTGTTCCGCGATCAAATCGCACGGCGAAGTTTGAGCAGCCCGCATGGCTTCATCGAACAACGAGTCGGCGAGCTGCTGCATAATTGACGACGCTCCCGGCCTGGTCGGTGGCATGTTCCGGTGGGGTCTGCGCTCGAAAGCCGATAGGCGCGTCGATGGGTCAAGCGGACTCGGCGTCGACCACGCCGTTCCCCGCACGCACAGAGATTCCTGAGGCTGGAGGAGGCCGTGGTGAGCGCAGACCCCGAATGCGACCTGATCATGAAGGGCGGGATCACCAGCGGCCTGGTCTACCCGCGCGCGGCTGCCCACTTGGCTCGGCGTTACCGGTTTCGCAACCTCGGCGGGGCGTCGGCCGGCGCTATTGCGGCGGCCTTCGCCGCCGCCGCCGAGCACGGCCGCCAGAAGCAGGGGTTCGAGAAGCTGGATCGGATCCCGAGCGAGCTCGGCGCTCAGCTCGCCACTCTCTTCCAGCCGATCCCTGCCACCGCGCCAATGCACGAGGCGCTGCTCGCATTTGTAGCGCCGGATGCCACGACGGGCAGCAAGGTATCGGCCGTTTGGCAGGCCTTGAAAAAGCTGGCCGGCCGCTCGCTGCTGATCGCATTCCTACTTACCGGGCTCCTCGGGGCGGGCCTCGCCCTGCTCTGGCAGGCGATCGATCGCGGTCCGTTCGACTGGTGGGCCGCCGCACTCAACTTCTTGCTTTGGCTGCCGGTATGCGCCGTGGTGGCGGTGGGTATCGGCCTCTGGCGGGCTCTGACCAGTGCTATGAGTCGCATCGAGGCCAACGGCTTTGGACTGTGCGACGGCCATTCGACCACCGGCCCGGTGCCGCTCACCGACTGGATGCACGCGCGGCTCCAAGACCTCGCCGGACTGGACCCCGCCGGCCCCCCGCTCACCTTTGGCAATCTGTGGGGTGCTAGGGCGGTCCAGGACTACGCCGATATCGTCAAGGCCGGCGGCGAGCTGGACCTCAAGCCGTATCGACGTTCGCGTCTGCGCCATAACCGGTCGATCGACCTCGTGCTGATGACCACTAACCTCACTCAGCGCCGACCGCATCGATTCCCGTTCGAGACGCGTCAGTTCTTCTGGTGCCCCTCATGCTTCGAGCGCTACTTCCCGCAGCGCGTCCGCGAGCACCTAGCGGCCACCGACGGCGACGGAGAGAATCCAGCGGCGACGCGTGAGGTAGGGGTAATCGGGGCAAAACGAACCATCGCCATGACCTGCCCGCAGCACCCGGCGACCGCCGTCCGGCATCTCCCGCCGCCGGCCCAGCTTCCGGTGCTCCTCGCAGCCCGGTTCAGCCTGAGCTTCCCCGGATTGATTAGTGCTGTACCCCTGCTTTTCGTAGACTACGGCCGCAAACCAGAGCAGGTCGCTCTGGTCATGGCGTGGTTCAGCGACGGTGGCATCGCCAGCAACTTTCCCATGCATCTCTTCGATTCGCCGTTTCCAAGTCGGCCCACGTTCGGTTTCGATCTGCAGCCCACGAGCGCCGAGCATGGCGACGAGCCGGTCGCCATTCCGGGTCGCCACGGAGGTGGGCCGAGCCATCTCATCGACGGAGTGATGGGATTCGCCAAGGCCATTCTCGAAACGATGCAGAACTGGAGCGACAGCACGCAACTCGGTATGAACACGTTCAGCAATCGCGTACCGGAAATCCGGCTGTCGAACATGGAGGGCGGGATCAACCTCAGCATGACCTCCACGGTGATCGACAACCTTGCCAAGCGGGGGGCCGACGCCGCCGCACTGCTGGATGGCTTCGACCTGCCGGCGCACCAGGTGGACCGGGCGCAAATGAGCCTCAGGTTGCTCGACGACCTGTTGACCGGCATGCAGGAGGGTTTCACGCAGACCATTGACGGGCTCAACCCGACCCGGGCGGAAGCCACGCGGCGGCTCTTCGACCTGGTCGCGAGCTGGGGCGACGCCCATCCGTTGAGCAGCGGCGCCAGCCCGCGACTGCAGGCCGACTTCCGGCAGACGCCACGTCAATAGCGCGACGTCGGGTGACCGGACGAGTAGCGTAATCACGTGGTGAGCCAGAGCCGAGATCGCATCGCGATCGCCCTAGAACCGTCGAGTTCCCTGTCGTATTCCATCGGCTTGGACATCCAGTCGGCGCTGCAGAATTACGACGTCGATCTCCCGAGCCTGACCGGTGGAGGCGGGCGCTTGGAGGATGAGGTCGTGCCCCGTTTCGAAGGGTCCGACGTGGTCATCGTCGTCTGGTCGGCCACCGACCCGATCTGGTCGGCCTTCCAGGCCGGGCTGGCCGATGGCCTGGCCAAGCCCGTGCTTAACCTCGCGTACGATCCAGCGGCGTTGCCAGTGGCGGAGGCGGCCAATGTCAAGGTCCAGCTCATTGAGAACTACTCGGATCTGGACGCCGAGGTGCAGGCTGTGCCGCGCTCGGTCAGCCGCCGTCCATACAAGCCGGGCAGCGTGCTGCTCTGTCCGGACCAGCAGTCAGACGACCAGGAGGCTGTCGAGCGCCTGCGAGAGCGCCTGCCGCATCGGATGTATCGGTCGTCACGAAGTCGCCTGGTCAGCGTAAGCGACGACGTCCTGTGGGTGATCACTCCATACGCGATGAATGCCCGCTCGGGTCGCTGGAGCAATCTGGAGCCCAACGTGCGGGCCGGGTATGAGGCCGGGCGTCATTACGGCGGGACGGTACGCGCCGGCCACGACCCGAAGCTGGCCATCGCCCGGCTCGGCAGTGGTCCGCCGCTGCTGCCGCTGGAGCATCTTGTCATCGCTCGCGCCGAGACCGCCGCCGAACTCGCTTCATTGCTGACCCCTGGCCCCCATGACGACGTCCTCCGGCTCGTTCAGCTGGAGCTGGTAGACGTCAAGTGCTTTGAAAAGATCGTGGTTCCCCTCTCAGTGGACTCGGCACTGGGCGGCGCGTGGACCTGCATCGCCGGGGTGAACGGCGCCGGGAAGTCAACGATCCTGCAGTCCATCGCCCTGGCTATGCTCGGTCGCCGGCGCTGTGTGGAGCTGGGGCTGGGCCGGCTGGGCCGGATGGTCCGCCGCACGGACCGGGTGAAGCTAACCAAGGGCGAGACCACCGAGATCCGGCTGACCGTGCAGCTGGGCGCCGACCGGACGGTGCTGACCTTGCCGCTTAGTCCGTCCGGCCCCGACGAGCGACGACTGACCTCACTGCCGGATTTGCTAAAGATGGACCGCCTGTGGGAGCGGTTCGACGACCTTTTGGTGGTGTCGTACGGCGCGACGCGTAACCTGACTGACAGCCCGGCCGCTCCGCAGGACCGTAGCCCGATGGCCCAACGGCAGCTCACGCTGTTCGACCCGCTGGCCCAGATCGTCAGCTCCGAGGCCCTCACGGTCGGCGGCCCCCGGTTCAAGCCCGCATTGCGGACGCTGGCCAAGCTGCTCTCCGCGGTGCTGTCCGAGCCCGGTGCGCCGTTCGAGTGCAGCGTCGACGCCAGTGGACAGTTGCGCTTCCGGCGCGACGGCTCGACTTTGGAATCGCTCGATCTGCCTGACGGCTTCCGCTCAATGGTGGCCCTGCTCGCCGACGTCTCCCAGGGGTGGCACGACCTGCATTCCGACCGGGACAATCCCGATCTCGACCAAATCAGCGGCATTGTCCTCGTAGACGAACTCGACCTGCACCTGCACGCCCAGCTGCAACGACGGGTCGTTGGTCAGCTGCGCGCCGCGCTTCCGCACGTCCAATGGATCGTCACAACCCACTCCCCGCTGGTCGTGACCAGCTTCGAGAGTCAGGAGCTGGTTGTGCTCGACCGCGAGGCCGAAGGGGGGATTCGCCAGCTAGACAGGGAGGTACTCGCCTTCACGGCCAACGAGGTCTACGACTGGCTGCTGGACACCCGCCCCGTGTCCACTGCCGGGGTCGCCGAGATGGCCGCCGATCGCGGCAGTGACCTGCTCTACCAATCGCCCACCCTGGATGCAGCCCAAGCCAAGCAACTGGCCGACATGCAGGGTGATCTGCTCGCCAAGCTGGCGGCGCAAGCCAAGGCTTGAGTGGATGTATCAGGTATGGCGACCCAAGGTCAAGCCACCGACCGTGTCATCCAAGGGAGGCAAGGGCTTCGAGCTGGCCAAACTCCAGGCTTGCGATGAGACGCTGCGGAACGACTTCAAGGGTAAGGATTATTGGACTGTAAGCGATGTACGCGGGTGCCTCCGGGCTGCGTGCGGCGAGGCCTGTGCGTACTGCGGCGATCTCATCGGCCGGACAGGGGAGGATGTTGAGCACTTCCGGCCGAAATCGCTCTACTGGTTTCTCGCCTATGCCTTCGACAACTATCTGACTAGCTGTAGCAGGTGCAACAGCAGTCGCAAGATCAACAAGTTCGACCTGCGACCCGGGGCTGTGCGGGCCACAAACCGGCGGGGGCTTCGCGGCGAGCAGCGGCTGTTGCTCGACCCGGTACGGGATCGGGTCGAGGACGCGATGAATCTGGTCCTGGTCGACGCGCAGTACCTCTGGAAAACCAATCCCTCGGCGTCGCCGCTCCTGCGGGAGCGAGCTGATTACACCATCGACTTCTTCCAATTGAACGGGGATCCGCAGCTCATCCGGAACCGCACGCTGGCAGTTGCCAGACACCTGCTGTTTACGCTCGAAGGTCCCCCGGCAGCCGCAGCCATAGTTCGACCTGACGCCAGTCGCTACCGACCCCACGGGGATGCGATCCGGAGCATGATCCGACAGATTGGCGCCATCCAGCACTTGCCCAGCGCGGACGAGGAACTGGGCTGGCATGTGAAGGGACTGCTTGACGACCTCGCCAACTTCAAAGCCAGCCTCCGGCCAGACCTCAAGAACCGGGACCTGGTGCGCTGGGCGCTGGCCGCACTCGTCGTCTCACCGCCGCCGGACTGCGCCCCCGGCACGGTCCAGCCGCAGATCGCCGCTGCCAACGTCCTCCCCGACATCACACCGTTGATCGCCCAGCTCGGAGGGTGAATGGCAGCAGTCCCGGGCCCCGCGGCTGTACGGTACGCGCGGGTGCGCTGTTAACCATGCACTTTCCGTGGACGGGGACAAAGATCACGTGCCGCCGAAGCCGGGCGGGGTGCATCTCTAGATCACTCGTCCGAGCTACGCAAATTCGTCACCAACGTATGGCGCCAACAGGGCATCTCACTGCGGCCAGTTCGAGTCATCGTCCGCAATTGCGATGATGACACCCGGCGAGACCTCGAAGGGCAACGCTGGCTAGGGTGCGCCGCCGCCTCACGTCCGGAGGCATCCCGCACACTTAGCCATGCTCCCGGAACAGGCTGAAGTAGCCATAGGGACGCTCGAATTCTTCTTCAACCTTCGCAGCGGCCTCCTCCTCGCTCGGCGCCCGGACGAAGCGCTCCGCGACCTGCACCCTTGTGACCACGACGTTGTACCGCGTGTATCTCTCCTTGATCTCGCGCTAGGACTGATCAACGTTCGTTGGCTTCTTGCGAGCGGCGACGCCCCGCATAGCGCGAGCAGTGGCATCGGGCGCGGGATGGTCAGACCACAAAGTTGTAGCCATCGGGGTTGTGTAGTTCGCCGGCGGAGCAGTGCTGGTTCTCTTGGTAATAGCTGCCGTTGGTGCGACTGTAGACCTGCGCCGTAGATGGGTCGCCGGTTCTGCTGCCGCACTCCATCAGCGTCAGGCCACGGAGCCCTGGCTTGGACTGCCTGTGCGATCCTCAGGCTCAAGGATCCTCAGGCTCAACATTGGGTAACTTGGTCGTCGTGGCTGACGAGGTGCTTTGGCGCGATCCGCAGAACACGGCCCGCCAGACGCGCGCGTGGTTCCGATATCAGGATGAGTGCATTGCACACCGGTGTATCCCGAATTTGTTCGGAAACGAGATCGAGGCGATAGTCACCGAGTGGGCGCTGGACTATGTCGTGGTTTTGTCGGACGAGACGTTCGAGCTGGTTTCTGTCAAGCATCGTGAGCCTAATGTCCATTCATGGACTATGTATGAGTTGCGCCGAGAACGAGTCTTGATCGACCTCCACAGGGTCTGGACGGAGATGCATGGCGTCGGCCGTTACGCATTTGAGTCCAGCACGGGCTTTTCAGGACCGGACGCTCGGGCAATTCTCGACGCGTGCATTCGTCGGCAAGCTAGCCCCATAAATAAAGCAGTTCCTATCCTCGCCAAGCATTTACAGATCAAGCCGGACGAAGCAGCGAGCTTTTTAGCGTCGCTAAGTCTGAGATCTCCGCCCTTACCTCGGCGGAATGAGATGAGCGCGTCGAATCGCGACTTGCTCAGAACCGTTTTGCGCAAGTCAGGCCTGTCCCTTGAAGTTGTAGATGAATGCTATGCGGATCTGCTTCAGCAGGTTCAGACTGCCTCAACGGACGGACCACCCACTGATGGAGTGCGCCTGGAACGTCTGATGGGCATGATGGAGAAAGTCGCCTCTGCTTCAGCGCGCCCTGAGATCGACGAGCATACTCTTCGCATAGCTGACCTAAGACGACGAATTTATCGGATCCACTCGGCTCGTATGAGGGAGTCTAGTGGACCAGGGCGGCGCCAGCAGCCGCCGCTACCAGATCCGCTCTTCGTTGGCAGGAGTGCCGAACTGAGAGTGCTTAAGGAGCATTCGTGTTTGTGTCAGCCACAGCTAGTGTCGCCGATCGTGATTCAGGGCATTACAGGGATTGGTAAGACATTCCTTGCAAGCGAGTTTGCCGCCCGCCAGCGAGAGCGATTTGATTTCGCCCTCATATCCGGTAGCACTCGACCAGCCTTGATAGAAGGTCTGAGGTCCATCGCATTATTAGGCGGTGATGCGTCGGGTGTCAGCGGACCAGCCCGACTTGATGACCCGACTCTTATCTTAATTATCGATGGCGTGACCGACCCGAATGTAATAGGCCAACTAATCAGTCGTCGTAATCTCACACGTGTCATCATTACAACAACCTGCCGACACCTGGACGATAGTTACACCTACTTGTCGCTTGAGGGATGGAGGCGGGAGGACAGCCTCAGGTACATCGGTGCGCATGCGGGACCTGAGAAGAACGAGGATGACTTTGCAAATGATCTAGCGCGAACGTTGCATGACCATCCACTGGCACTGACGCAGGCCGTCAACTATTCCAAGGCTGAGGGCCTCAGCACGAAAGACTATCTCGACAGATTTGGCAAGCGGCCGTCGGAGCTCCTCACACTGGGCGCCAGCCTCGACCACCCGATCTCGGTGCATGAGGCGGTGATTCTGAACTTAGAGGCAGCAAGAGAAAAGGACCCTAATTCTTTTGACTTATTGTCGATGCTGTCATATATGGACTCCGCCCCTGTACCAGAGACGCTATTCAATATCAATAAAGAGTCTGTGATCGGGAACACGCGGTGGGTCCCCCAGGACTATCCCAGGACGGAGATTGTTACTCGAGACTGGCGCTCTTTCTGGCTTCCGAAGCGACGCACAATTTACAGGGTGCCAAGCGATGAGGCGTGCTGGGAGTTGAAGCGAACGCTTTCTGATCAGTCCGTCCGCGACGCCGCCATTTCGGTTCTGCACAGGTATGCACTCGCCACACGCCAGCCTGGCGGATTGGTGACGCATCCGCTTATCCGACTCATCTGTAGAAGCGTAGTATCGGAGGAGGCAGATTCTCTGCTTGCGATTGTCCTTGCACTGTTCAAAGAAGTTTTCGAGTCGCCTGGTGGGCCTGACGTTGATATGCTCTTGCCCCATTTTGCTCAAGCTCTCGAGCATGCTGATGAATTGGGAGTCAACGGACCAATTGTTTTGGCCGGTCACGAACGTGTCTCTGAACATCTACGTGAGGTGGGGGACGTCGAATCTGCGATAGCTCACGGAGAGGCAGCGGTCTCCATAGCCGAAGCGCGCGCGCATGGAACTAGTCTTCATTCATCTGCCCTCCGCACTTTGAGTGCGGCTTACGTATTCTCACATTCGCATGCCAAGGCCGCAGAGATCGCGATAGAGGCCTTAGCTATCGCCTCCGAAACCCACTACAGCTTGGCAGAATACGGCGCTCTGGCAGATCTCGCCCACGTGTTCCTTCATGCGGGGCGCTTCGATGAGGCGAACTCTTTCATCGACAAACTTAGCTGCTTACCCCTACCGACTGGTGCTGAGCTTGAGGCGACGTTTATCCTCACCTATCTGCGAGCGAGCATCCTTATCGCTCGTGACAAGCTCGTCGATGCTCAGCCGCTCATAGACGAGCTATTGTCGTCGGAATTCCTAGATGGTCAACGCAGTGACGCCAACTTTGAACGAGGGCTAGTGTTGGACGCTCAAGCGACCCTTCTGCGAGGGCAAGGCCGCGCGGAGGAGGCTGCTCGGGTATCGGCGGAGGCTATGGCGGTTTTTCGAACTCGTCGACAGGAAAAACCCGATATTCATGTAGTCAATCAAATTGTCAATACGATCCACGCCGATTTGGATGCAGGTGATGTGTCAGCGGCGGAAGAACACCTTATGGAGGCCAAATCCGTGGCGGAGTCGCTTAGAATTCAAGAAACTGTTTTCTACGGCCACATTCTTTCGGCTCAGGGGCGTATCTTGGTCCGCCGAGGAAGACCACGGGAGGCAGTGCAGCCACTAGAACAGGCTATTTCTCTTTTACGCCACGAGGATTCCGGGTACGACGCTGACATTGCGGTTACGCTCCATCATTTGGCACACGGCTACGCTGCGGAGAGGCGGTTCGAAAAGGCGATTCAGGCCGCCGTAGACGCACGTGACCATGACGCGGATGTTTACGGCTCTGACCATCATGAAGTCGTTAAAGGCGAACAGAACCTTGCCGCGATATGCGTAATGGCTTCCAGATGGACCCTTGCAATTGCAGCCCTCAATCGATGCCTCAAGATCCTTGAGTCAAAGGAGGACGAAATATCGCAATCGACGAGGGTCGAGGTCGAAAGCACACTGGCTGCGCTCAGACGTAGTCGCAGAAGCTAGCCGAGGCTTACATCCCGTGGAGTAAGCTGCGCCAAATCCACTCTGACTTGGAAACGCGGGTGGAAAGTCCTATAGCCCGAGCCGTGCAGCGGCGTTGTCGCTCCAGATTGTGCCTTCTTGCACGTACGCCGGCAATCACGCTTGCCGATTTCCAGCGGCCGTGGCGCATGATCACAAGTTCCGCCGTGCCTTGGGCGTAGGCCTCGGTCGCGAATCCGGATCGAAGTGAATGGCCGGCAAACAACCCGTCAAGACTGACAGCGTTGGCCCGGCGTTTGATCATGTCGGCGACAGCACGATCGCTGAGGCGGGTTGACCGCAGCCGTCCATGCCGATCAACACTTCGGAAGGCGGGACCTGTTGTTATATCTGAAGCGTCGATCCAAGCCCGCAATGCTCGCACCGGGCAGGTCGCTGTATGCGATCCATATGGAAGGCCTCGAATCTCACCCTCGGCCTCCTGGTCCATTTTCGACCGCCGGATATCAGGACGAGTCCATCGGTGCTCGCGCTACTCACCTGCAGTCCACTGGGCAGACCGCAATCAGCGGCTCGATCCCCGTCGGCTCCTGCTCGACGCGAAGCAGCGCGGTCCCGACGTCATCTGCCGGTATCTCAGGCTGACCCAAGGTCGGCAGCGAGTCTCCACTTGATCGTGGTGAACCGCCGCTCACAAGATGGGCATTGACGCCGACGACGATGCTCGCGCCGGTCGTCCGAGCTGATTTCCTGTTGAATGTGGGGTCATGATGAACGGGAGCGCCACTTGCCGATACCAAGATCGTCGGCGGCGCTGCAATCTGCCACGACAACGACAAGCACGGACATCACGACAAGCACGGCCCGCTCTCGGGGATAGGCCGTACAAACGCCCTTTCGTAAGGGTCGTCGACTTGCTGCATCGACGGCCCCATCGTCGGACACCACCTATGGATCACAGCCGGCGAGGCTCTCTTCCGTCCTTCCCAAACGGCAGGCGGCTTCCTCTTGCGTTGACCGGCGCTCTCACCGCAAGCTTGCGTAGATTGCGGCAACAATCATCGTGGCGGCCACACCCAGCAACATGCCCAACCCGAGGATGATCGCTTTGGACTGCCGCTCCGTTCAATCAATAGCCCATTCCGCGGCACCAATTACCGCCAACAACGCCAGCTCGAGTGCCCGCAGTACCTTCCGCGTCATTACTGATCGCTCTCTCGGGAACCCCCACGGCTCGGATCATATGATCATGGACATGTGCGGCAGCCATCTCCACGTCGGGGCGGCCTGCTATCCCGCTATCCCTGCTGCCGGGTAGGTTCAGCAGGAGACTCCAGCTAGCTCCAGGTCTTGTGCCGCCATCTAGCTGGAGCCTCTCCCCCTGTTCGGCCCTACGATCTATTGGCGCGCAGAATCGTTCAGAAGTCCAGGTGTTGGAGCGATTTATCCGATGCCACCCGGATCTGCGCGAAATCTTGCGGTGCGCCGTTGGCTTGCGGGGGTCCAAACGGATGTAGCTGTGCCTCATGGCATGGACCTTCCCGTCCTGAATCGCAGGCATGTTCTAATGGGTTATGGATCCGAGCGACAAGGACGTGCAGCAGTTTGCCGAGGCTGATCGCCGTGAAGTCGGCGGATTCAAGCGGTCGTCGCAACACCTTGATCAGGAGGTGTTGGAGTGGGGCGTCCGCCAAGCTGGGTCACAGCGGCGACGGGAAGGCCGGCGATGCGGTCGCCCGGGCGAGCACTGGTGGCGAATCGGGAGCATCGGCTGCGGTTTTGGGAACATATCGCCGGTGGGGCGACCAGTGAGGATGCTGGGGTCGGAGCCGGCGTGTCACCGGCGGTTGGAACACGATGGTTCCGTGAGGCTGGCGGGATGCCTCCATCGGGTCTCAAGCCGCACAGCGGCCGCTATCTGACGTTCGCCGAGCGTGAGGAAATCGCGATCTGCCGCGCTTACGGGTTCGGCATCCGAGAGATCGCCCGCCATCTGGGCCGGTCGGCGTCGACGATCTCCCGGGAGCTGCGCCGCAACGCGGCGACCCGCGGCGGCACGCTGCACTATCGGGCCGTCGTCGCGCAGTGGAAGGCCGAACGGCAGACGTGTCGTCCGAAGGTCAGCAAGCTCGCCGCCAACGACCGGCTGCGCGAGTATGTTCAGGACCGGCTATCCGGTGCGGTGACCGCTCCGGACGGGACCCCGATCCTGGGACCGGAGGTCCGTTGGATCGGCCGACGCCACGGTCGGCGTCAGGACCGCCGGTGGGCGACCGCATGGAGTCCGGAGCAGATTGCCAACCGGCTCCGGATCGACTTCCTCGATGATGAGTCGATGCGGATCTCGCACGAGGCGATCTACCAGGCCCTTTACGTTCAGGGACGTGGGGCGCTGCGCCGCGAGCTGACTGCATGCCTGCGCACAGGCCGGGCGTTGCGGGTGCCGCGGGCCCGAACTCGTCGGCGGGGCAAGCAGTTCATCACCCGGGAAGTGATGATCAGCGAACGGCCAGCCGAAGCGGCTGATCGTGCCGTTCCAGGGCATTGGGAAGGCGACCTCGTACTCGGACTACGGGGATCGGCGATTGGCACCCTGGTTGAGCGCAAGACCCGGTTCACGATGCTGTTGCACCTCCCGCCGATGGACGGCCACGGCGCCACACCCCGGGTCAAGAACGGGCCCGCGACCGCCGGCCACGGCGCAGAGGCTGTCCGTGATTCCATCGCCGCCACGATCACCACCCTGCCGGCACAGCTGCGTAAGACACTGACCTGGGACCAGGGCGCGGAGATGGCCCAGCACGCCCAGCTTCGTGTCGACACCGGGCTCGCTATCTACTTCTGCGACCCCCGCAGTCCCTGGCAACGAGGAACCGATGAGAACACCAACGGCCTGCTACGGCAATACTTTCCGAAAGGCACTGATCTAACAAAGCACAGCGCCTCAGACCTAAAGGCCGTCGCCATGGCCCTCAACACCAGACCCCGCAAGACACTCGATTGGCGAACGCCAGCAGAGGCACTTAATGACCATCTACTGTTGCTCCAACCAAGCGGTGTTGCGACGACCCCTTGAACCTGAGGTCGATCCGCCCGTCCAGGTGGAGACGGCCACCTGGTCCAAGGCTGGCCAGCTCGATTGGTGGGTGAAAGAGCATCGTCCACGGGTGGAGTGGTGGGGGCGGGTACGCGGGGCGGACGGTCGTCAGCGGTGGGTCAGAGCTGTTGATCTTCGTCCCGCCAGCGGTTCGCCGCCGTGACTTGTCATTGAGCGGAAGCGTATGCGTCTATTGCTCAACGGCTGCTTCTGCTACCCAGTGAAAGCATCAGCCGGGCCAGGAGCACGGCCGCCACAACAACGAGGGCGCTAAGGGCTATCCCCGTAAGGGCTAGGAGAAGCAACACAAGTGCTCGGTCGCCGCTTCGACCTTCACGTCCGTGATCTCCCAGTTGTTCGCGAAGTCTTCATAGAGGTATGACGCTCGCCTTGCTAGCCCCGCCCGCCCGTTGGGATCTCGCACTTCAATCTCGCGCGGCTGACCCCAGTTCCACTCGCGTGTTTTCACGAGCCCGTGAAGCGCGTAAATAGCCGACGCCGTGAACAACGCGGCCGTGAGAAAAACGAGGATCGCCAGCTGTCCCTTTGAATCACCGTTTGTGAGATCCCATGTGTGGCGCCGAATGGCTGCCATACCCTGACCGGACGCCGTGTGGAAGGGAGGTCTCGTGGGGCGAATCCGCGCCGTCCTAGATGCGGTCAGCGATGTATTCCGGCTCGATCCTGGGCCGTCGGTTCAGCCCGTCAGCTCTTTGAGCCTCGCCGTTGGGCACTACCGCTCAACTGCGGCCGAGCGAGGGCTGGATAAGACGCTCGATTCCAGCTCAATTGCCTTCAGGAAGCGGTTCAACGAAGTCGCTCAAACCAAGAGGGAAGCGCTACTTGTCGAGGCCGTCGAGGAGCTGGACCGAGTAACGGTGCTGATCCCGCTCGTGGCCGAGCGCTATCGCGATGCGTTACTCGAGCTCGCAAAAGACCGAGAACCGTCGCCAAAGGACATTGATGCTCTCAAAGAGCGCTTCCGACGTCGGCATCGTTGAGGAGAGCCGTGGCCAAAGTGTTTGTGAGTCACGCTTCCGAGGACCTCAGGTTCGCCGAAAAGGTACACCGGTGGCTGGTTGACGATGGCCATGAGGTGTTCCTAGACCGGGATCTTCGTGACGGCATCGGCGTCGGTGAGGACTGGGAGCAGCGGCTGTACCAGCGGCTGCGCTGGGCCGACGCGGTGGTGTGCGTCGTGACGTCGGCCTACCTGGCTTCCCAATGGTGTACGGCAGAGGTGGCGATTGCGCGGTCTCGGGGAAGTCGGTTGCTGCCGGTTCTAGCTGAGCTTGGCATTACGCACCCGCTGCTGAAGTCGTTTCAATACGCGGATGCGACGCGGAACGGGTCGGCGGCTCGGGCCAGGCTTGGCGAGGCGTTACGCCGGGTGGATCAGATTGGCGGCCTGGGATGGCCGGATGAGCGGTCTCCATTCCCTGGTTTGCGTCCATTCGACACCGACGAGCACATGGTGTTCTTCGGTCGTGCCGACGAGGTGGCGCGGCTGGCTGCGTTACTCCGCTCGCCAGCCGAACGGGCAGATGCCGCGGCGCTCCTTGTGGTGGGTCCGTCGGGATGTGGCAAGTCGTCGCTGTTGAGGGCGGGGCTGATACCAGTGATGGCCGCAGAGCCGGATTGGTGGACGTTGCCGGCATTCGTGCCCGGCGCCGATCCGGTTGGGGCACTGACGCGGGCTCTAGCGGAAGGGGCGCAGCGGGCAGATTTGGACTGGACAGTAGGCGAGGTGCGCAGCCGGCTCGACCAAGAGGGTTTTCGATTGCTGGCCGACGAGTTGCTGGTAGCCACCCGCTGTCGGCGGCTGCTGGTCGTCGTGGACCAGTTCGAGGAGTTGCTGAGGCAGTCCCCGACCGCCGAGCGGACACGGTTCGCCGAGCTGCTTCGCATTGCACTCGTAGCGGGTTCTGTATATGTGGTCGCCACTTTGCGGCCGGAGTTCCTCGACGAGGTCCTGCTTAGCCCGGAACTGGCCACTCTGTCGACCCGGACCCACACGTTGCGTCCGTTGCGGCGCGATGCTCTGCGGGCGGTCATCGAGGGTCCGGCTGACCTAGCCGGGATTGCGGTGGACGGCGACCTGGTTACCCGGCTGATCACCGACACCGACTCCGGGGAGGCTCTGCCCCTGTTGGCATACGCGTTGGCCGAGCTGGCCGATGGCGTGACCCGAGGTGGGACATTGCTGACTAGTCGCTACGAGCAGATCGGCGGCGTCCAGGGCGCGCTCACGCGGCAAGCGGATGCCGCACTGGCTGACGCGGTGAAGGCCGGCGGGCGGGCGAGGGATCAGGTCATCTCAGACCTGCTGCGACTGGTCACAGTGGACGAGCAGGGCCGCCCGACCCGGTTGCGAGTTCGCAAAGATGAACTACCCGAACACACAGCCACGGAACTGGACGCTTTCGTGGCGCGCCGACTACTCACCACAGACGCTGAGAACGGTCACGTTGTCCTTGGCGTTGCCCACGAGGCCTTCCTCTCTACCTGGTCACCGCTGGCCGAAGCCATCACGGCCGCGTCAACGGCGCTCCGCGCCGGACGCGTCGTCGAAATGGCCGCCGCTGACTGGGCCGAGCGCAACCGTCCACCCGACCGGCTCTGGGAAGGTGACCAAATCTCCGCCGCCCTCGCCGACACCGGAGCCGGCTTCCCGAAGGATCTGAAACCTAACAGAACCGGATCGGCGAAAACGGCCCAAGCAAGGCGGTCCTGGCAATTTAGGCTTCGGCGGAATCGGATACTCACTGCCGATCGAGTTCGGCTGGGTAAGACTGCCATAGAGTTCTTGCAGGCGAGTGTTCGCCGCGATCGGCGTCGGCGACGTCGCGCGACAACCATCCTTTCCTTCCTGCTCGTCATCGCGTTGGTCGCGGCAGGGTTTGCGTTCGTCCAGCGACAATCCGCGCAAGAGCAGCAGCAGCTAGCGCAGGGACAGCAGCGGCTTGCAACTGCTCGACAACTCGTCGCGCAGGCGGAGTCCATCCGTGACCGCGATCCCCGAACTGCCGTTCGCCTCGGACTGGCAGCACACAAAATTCAGCCAAACCGCGACACCGAGTCCGGCCTGATCGAAACACTCACTGCGACTAGTTACGCCGGAACACTTGAAGGCCATGCCTCTGACACATCCTCAGTGGCGTTCGCTCACGACGGGCTCACCCTGGCTAGCGCCGGTGAAGATGGGACAGTGCTGCTCTGGGATCTAGCCGACCGGGAAACGCCACGTCGCATTGGCCCTCCACTGACCGGCCAATCGGGCGAGGTGATCTCGATGGCGTTCACGTCGGACGGGCATACCCTTGCCGTCGCAGCCGCGGGCGACGACGAGGACGACTACGGGACCGTGCTGCTGTGGGATCTGGCCGACCGAGCAGCACCGCGCCGTCTCGGTGAACCGATACCCGGCCACGAGTGGCGAGTGAGTTCGATTGCGTTCGCCCCAGATGGGCGAACGTTGGCCACTGGTGGTGGTGAGATAGTGCAGCTTTGGGATCTGGCCGACCGAGCCCAGCCACGCCGCCTCGGCAAGCCGCTGACCGGTCACTCCACTCCCGACTGGGTGAATTCGTTGGCGTTCGCTCCGGACGGGCGAACCCTGGCCACTGGCGGTGGCGGAACAGTGCTGCTTTGGGATCTGGCCGACCGGGCAAGCCCGCGTCGGCTTGGTGAGCCGCTGCCCGGCCACTCTTCGGACGAGGTGGACTCGTTGGCGTTCGCCCCCAACGGGCGAACCCTCGCTGCCGCCAGCAGAACCGGCGACCAATACACCGTGCTGCTGTGGGATCTGTTTGATCGGGCCAAGCCACGTCGCCTGGGTAAGCCGCTGGCCGGACACTCCGAAGAGGTGATCTCGGTGGCGTTCGCCTCGGACGGGCGGACCTTGGCCAGTGCCGGCTCTGACGGGTCAGTACTTCTGTGGGATCTGATTGACCGGACCACGCCGCGCCGTTTCGGCGAGTGGCTGACCGGTCACGCCTCGGGCGTGACTTCGGTGGCGTTCGCCCCGGATAGGCAAACCGTTGCCACCGCCGGCCCTGACGGGTCGGTGCTGCTTTGGGATCTGGCCGTCCGGGCCAAGCGCCATCTCGCTAAGCCGTGGAGCGGTCTTTTTATCGGAGTGATATCGGTCGCGTTTGCCCCGGATGGACGGACCCTTGCTACCGTCACTGGTGACGACGGTGGATCCGTGCAGCTCTGGGATCTGACCGTCTGGGCCAAGCCGCGCCGTCTTGGTAAGCCGCTGGCCGACCTGACGGCGGGCTCGGCGGCGTTCGCACCGGACGGCCGGACACTTGCCGCCGCTGGGAAGAGCAACGGCGACGACGGGACACTGCATCTTTGGAACCTGGGCAATCGGACCATGCCGCGTCGTCTTGGCAGGCCGCTAACGGGCGACTCCGTGGTGGTGAATTCGGTAGCATTTGCTCCGGACGGGCGGACCCTTGCCGCTGCCGTCAATGGCCATAACGACAAGGGAACGGTGCGGCTGTGGGATTTGGCCGACGCGGCCGCGCCACGCCTCATCGGCCAGCCGCTGACCGGCCACCTCGGTTGGGTGGACCAGGTGGCGTTCGCTCCGGACGGGCGAACCCTGGCCACTGGCGGTGTCGGAACAGTGCTGCTCTGGGATCTGGCCGACCGAGCCCAACCACGCCGCCTCGGTGAGCCGCTGACCGGACACACCGATTCGGGAACAGAGGCCTCGGTGGCCTTTGCCCCGGACGGACATACGCTCGCCACCGCGGACGACGGTGACGATGGGAGGATACTGCTCTGGGATCTGGCTGACCGGGCCCGGCCGCGCAGACTTGGTGAGCCTCTAACAGGCCACACCGGTGGGGTGACATCAGTGGCGTTCAGCCCGGACGGGCGGACCCTGGCTAGCGCCGGCTTCGATGGCGCGGTACTGCTGTGGGATCTGGCCGACCGAGCCCAACCACGCCGCCTCGGTGAGCCGCTGATCGGCTCCGCCTCGGGCTGGCCGGCCTCGGTGGCGTTCGCCCCGGACGGGCAGACCCTTGCCACAGCCGATGGCGCAGGCGAAGGGGGAGTGCTGCTGTGGGACCTCGGCAACCTCCTTCATCTGCGCGACAGTGTATTGGCACGTGCTTGCGCGGTAGCGGGACGCGGCTTCAGCCCCGAGGAGTGGGACCGCTACGTTCCAAGCCTCGATTACCAGGACTCCTGCACGACCTGAGTCGATCGCCAGATTGGAAAGACTCAAGCACTGACACGCGTGGAGAATTGTTATAGGCCTCCTCATACGCAACCTCAAGCCATCGATGGTCCCCCCGCCAACACGACCAAGGATGCGGAGCCGGGGTCCCTCTGTCAGTCGGTTGGATTGCGCAGTCCGGACAGCGTCGAGGAGTTCCACGGCGAAGGCGCTGTTGCAACGGTCGATGTCGTCCAAGACGAGCAGCACAGGTTTCTCCGTCCGCGCGCGCACCCACTGGAACCGTCGTGCCATCTCATCCATCGGATTTGTCGTTCATCCGTTCATGGATACGAGCACCTTGCACCTCCACCCTCACCTCGGCCAACAACCTCGCCCGCGATCCGTCCACATTGGGTGACTACCAGCAGCCCCGCAGCCTTTACGAGGACACCCTGGCCCGTTACCGCCGGGTGCTGGGCGAGGACCACCCCGGCACTGGCGGTCGGGCCGGAACCTGGCGGAGGTGATGCGGTTGTTGGGCGAAGCTCCGCAGTAGTGCACTACGGTGCGAGCGCTTACTCGGTACCGTGACGCGGTGGACGTCAAGCGTGCAGCAGACTTGTACGCCCAGGGCTGGACCTTGCGCCAGGTCGGTGCCGAGCTAGGCGTCACGGCGACCACGGTGAGCCATCACCTTCGTCGTGCAGGGGTCACCATGCGTCGGGGCGGTGCTTCCGCTCATCCTGCTTCCACACAGCAGATCGTGGAGCTTCGTGACCAAGGCATGACCTGGAATGAAATAGCAGAGCAGGTCGATATGACTGTTTCCGGTGCCTGGAGCCGCTACCGGAGGGCCCGGCCGCCGAAGTTTCCACGCTTGGGCCGTTGGCAGCAGGTTCTCGCTGAGGCGCTCGACCAGAACCTTGCGATTGGTGTCCGAGCGGCGGTCGCGGATCATCTCGGCCGAGCCCCGACCCGGGCTGAGCTTATTGCCGCCCGACGAGCCGCCCACAGCCTCGCCGCCCTCGGTCGGGCCCGTGTGTTCTATGTGCCGGGAGCCGATGAGGACGCCAATGCCGGCGATCGCAACCATCTGGTGTTGGCGAAGCCGGATGTGATCATGAGGGAGGCGCTTCAGAGCCCTCTAGTTAGATCACTCGATCGACCCTCGTCGGGCCCGACGTGACCGACCTTGTGCGCCCCCACCGAAGCCGGCCCGCTTTCCCCGAAGCTACGGAGTTAGCGGTCAAGCCGTCCCGTACACCGGACGAACATCGGTCTGGTGGCCCATCGAGTGAGCAAGGACCGCGCGGGCAGCCGAGTGACCGAGCTCGGGCCGATGGCCGAGCCCTGTTAGCAGGAGGAACTCGCTGGCGGTGAATTGGAGCCCCATTTCGTCGTGTGGTCGAAGCAGACGTCGGTAAGGACCGCCTTGCGCAGATCAGCGCGCGTGAAGTCAGCCCCTCGCAGATCGGCGGACGTCAAATCAACGCCGGTCATGTCGGCACCGCTGAAGTTCGCATCCCTCAGATCAGCACGCTTGAAACGAGACCGCTGCAGAGTATGCCCTGCGGAAGTCCCCATGAGATAGGACAGCCTCGTCCGCCTTTACATCACTGAAGCGGGCATCACTGAAGTCAGCCCCCTCAAGTCGGGCTTGGACCAATGTGGTGCGGACTAACAGGGCACGCTGGAAGCCGGCAGGCTGCACCGCAGCTGCGCCGTCGAGATTTGCATCCTTAAAAAAGGCGGAGCTGAAATCGGTGCCAGTCAGGTTCGCCTTGCGCAGATCCGCTTCCCAGAAGCCCGCCCCGCCGAAACTGGCCGTGGTGAGGTTGGCCTCCCGCAGATCAGCTATGCGGAAGTCTGCGCACCCCATGAGCGTCCTCGGGTTGCACCCAAGGCCGAGTCCTCCAAGCTCCGCACCTCTCAGATTGATACTGGCGAAAGGCTTCGGCGTCTCTTCCTTCGACGTGGCGATCGACCGGACGAAGCGGGTGTTTTCGAGCACCTCCGCCTGATTGGCCAAGTCCTGGGCCAGGTCATCCTGATGGTCCGCGATTGCCTTCGCCAGATCATTCTGGCGGTCCGACGAGCTTTGCGTCCCACCACATGGCGCCAAGAAGGAGCAAGACGCCCACCACGACACCGATGATCAGCATCCTTGGCCAGATCGCCTCGATGCGTATGCCACCATGTGGCCACAGCGCTGCTACTCATGCCATGCCCTAGCAGTCGCAATGAGGCATGCGACGATAAGGGGCGCGAATGCGCATTAGGACCCCCGAGTTCGACCGCCCGATCAAAACCAGACGGTGAAATGAGCAAGAAATCGCAGCGTAGCCGGATAGCGAGATGAAATCCGCAACGAGCGGAACCGTTACCCAATTCTCTTGAGAGTGCGCCCCAAAGTAACGATTAGTCAGCACCTGTGCCCAAGGAGGACACACAGGAGTGACAAACGAAGACGGGGAAACCAGCATGATCGGCGCAATCACAGTTGACACCGCGTCGATCGAGACTGCGACCGTAGCGATCAACACCCTCACGATCAGCGGCAAACAAGTCACTCTCGATGTCTTTCGGCAACTCAAAGACGCGGCACTGATCAACCACGAGGGGAGCCTCGCGGGACCGCCCTGGGGAATGGTCAACTATCACCAAAAGTCATGCGACAAGCTTGAGAAGCATGTGCATGTGGTGTGGCAGTTGGGTGATCAACTTCGCCAGGACACCGTCCAGCCGCCGCGCTGGGAGCCGTACTGGTCCGACGTCTGTGATGCTCTGGTCTTCGCGGCTGGCACCGTGGAGCCTCCATCGCGTCACGTGGGGGGACGACCCAGTGCCGCCCCCGCCACAGAACCCAGTGCGACCCCGTCAGTTTCGCTGGAGGTGGCCGAAGTCTGGCCGCAAAAGCCACCGCAAGCAGGACACCATGCGGCCCCCGGAGCCAGTGCGGCCCCACTACCGCACCCAGAGCAGCCCACTCGGTATATCTGGAGCTGGCCCGAGTTTGGCGACAAAAGCTACCGCGATGGCAGTATTTCCCGATCGACGGCATCGAATGCAGCGGCCATCTGCACCCCGGCATACCTGGGGCGGCCCCGAACTGGCGGCTGAGCACGCCGCTGCCGACTACGCCGCCCTGCTCGCGCAGCTCAAGGAGGAGGTTGCCGCCGAGAAGGAGCGCAGAGCCAGGCATGAAGCGAGGTGGGCCGAGATCCTCGACCTGCCACAGTTGTTCATCGCCGGCTTGTAGTCATCGCCGCCTAGCCCACAGGCGGGCCAGACTTGACCCACAATCCACCTGAGACATTGTCAAACCCCGACGGCCGTGGTCACAGCCGGCGCTCCCGTCGGATCTGGGCCAGCTTCACGACGGCAGCGGCGAAGACTCGAGCTGCGGTGTCAGCAGTGGCAGCGAACCGTCGTGGATGCAGCAGTGGCGTGACCTGAATCATGAAGGCGACCGCACCTAATTTCAGTGACTACGCGGCGTGAAGCCTGGTGGTCCTGAACGCCTTGCGGGCCGGTGGCTCCGGTTGCACCTGTCGCGCCCTCAGGCCCACAAGCCCGAATCCCATTGATGTTCAACTGCCGGGCAGGATGAGCACATGAGCCAGGACCCGGATGAAACAGTAAGCGTCCCTCTCAGGGAGGCTGCCGCGACAGTCGCGCTTCTACGCGGACTTATCGCTTTGATGGACAGCCGAGGCGACCTAGCTGAGTCACTGGTGGAGTACTTGCGCCCAGAGCGGGTGGATGATCTCGCCCAGTTGCCTGAAGTGGGCCCGGTGACCGACGCCGAGGGCCTGCGGCTGTACCTACATCGGCTTCACGACCGTCTCGCTCGAGTGCACCCCGTGTCATTGCCAGCCTTGCCCGCACCGCCCGTAATGCTGGCGTACCCCAGTGTGGGAAATCCCAACCTGCGCTTGAGGCGGCCCAGCAGGAGCGGCGCCGTTGTCAACGATGAACTGGCTGATGGATACGTTCACTGGGACGACATCACCGCCGAGGAGATCGACGCCTACCGTGCGGTTCTTGAAACGGCCAACGATGAACGTCCGCTTCAGAAGCACCTCGCGCTGCACCCAATTCTGCTCGTCCAGCACCTCGGCGGCGGCCACGGCAGATGGGTCCTCTCACAAAAGCGGCTGGGCGCCGAATACGTCACAGACTTCGTAATTGGGGAGCGCAGCTCGTCTGGATTCGAGTGGCAGTTCGTGGAATTGCAGAGTCCACGGGGCCAACTCTTCGTACCGAGTTCCGGGCGGCAGAGCAAACAGCTCGATGAGGGGCTGCGACAAATCAACGAGTGGCGCCGCTGGCTCGCCGCAAACCGCGACTATGCCCGTCGACCCCGTGACCAGAACGGCCTCGGCCTTGTCAACGTGTCAGCGGATGACCCGGGGCTCCTGCTTATTGGACGAGAGACAGACCTCACTCCAACGGACCGGGATCGCCGCCGCCAACTCGCCGCAAAGTTAAATGTGAACATTCGCACGTACGACTGGCTGGTCAGAAGAGCGGAAGCCCGCCTGCAGGGGCTCCAACGAAACTCCTGAAGAGATTAGAGCGCGGCTCATTGTCATCTCTCGTTCCTGCACTCACCGTTGTGTTACGCCCAAAGGCGGGGCTGTGGCATATCCCGGCGGGGATCGGTTCACAGTCATGACCTGTCGTTATCCTTCGTCGCTGGCGGAGGCGAAAGAACCGGCTAAGACACGCCGTCGAACGCTGGCGGCCAGCAGAGGATGACGTCCAGCTCTCGACATAGATTGGCCCACGTTTGATCTTGTGGCCCGCGTTCGATTGCGAGCACCGCTTTGGTTGGATTGCCACCGTTGCTAAGCACATGGCGATAGCGAAGTACCTGGCCTAAACCGAGTCGGAGTTGGCGTTCTTCGTTAGCTTCCGTAGTGCTCTTAACTTCCGCGACATAGATACAACCGTGGGCGTTCCACGCCAGGTCATATTGGGGCTCGTGCGGTTGGGGGCTTCTTGGATCCCATCCCAATCTACGAGTCAGGTCAGCCAGAGCGTTCTGCGTGACAGCGTGACCGCAGCTCCTGGACGCTATCTACGCGGGGCAGCCGTTCCGGACGGTGATCCGCGACCTCGGACTGACCTCTAATCGGGTCTTTGGGCTCGCCAGGACCGACCAGGAATGGTCCCAGCAACTGGATGCCGCCCTGACGGCGAGCCGCCGAGAAGACCTGGAGCATGGCACCAACGCCGCGTACCTGCACGGCTGCGTGTGCAGCGACTGCAGAGCGCATCAGCAGGTTCGCCAGGGGCGGACCGTCGCTCGTTAGACGCCACTCCAGCGAAGTTGAGGACGTGGCTGCCGACCTCCGCTGAGTGCCGCGCCGACTGGAGTCATCTCAACTCTGTGTTGCGTCGGTCTTCTCGGTGTCGGCAGTCGTGGGGTCGGCTTGTTCGGTGTCGACCGGTTGAGTTGCGGTCGGGTCGGCGTTCTGGGTGTCGGCCTGTTCGGTATCGGCAGCCACTGGGTCAGCCTTGTCTGCGTCAACCTTCCCCGTGCCGGAACGGATCGATGCGATCATCAATTCCATGTCGCCTATGAAGCGCGACATCTTCAAGGCCATCGACAGTTCCTGATGCGCAGCCGCCGGGTCAACCTTCTCCTCGTCAACCTTCTCGATGCCGGGAGCCCCCAGGTCGGTCGCTGCTGGAACGGCCCTGTCTTGTGTGGATGACGGCTGTGTCGACATCGGCGCCGGGGGGATCGGTTGTATGGGTCTCTTTTGCTCCGCCAGGTTGGGCTGCTGAGCCGCTGCTCCTGCTGGCATGAACGGAGGTGCACCGGCTGGACTGCCGCAGACGCCGCAGTAATCGTCGGCGATCGTGCCGGGACACCCTGGCTGCGTACACGCAAACATGAGGCCCCCAGTTCTCGGTCTCTCGCGGGGTGGCAGATCGGTCTTGAGGTGGGTCGAGTGCCATTTCTACGTTGACCATCATAAGACGGCACTAGAGTCGCACCCATGTCTGCCATTGGGGGGCGACGAAGGTGCCTATGCATCGCTGAGAGGTTGACCCGCCGGTCCAGGTGGAGGCTGCTACCTGGCCAGCTCGACTGGTGGGTGAAAGACAGGCAGGAATGGTGGGGTCGCGTACGCGGTGCAGACGGCAAACAGCGGTGGATCAGAGCTGTTGATCTTCGTCCTGGGAGTCGTTCACAGCCATGACCGTCACAATGCATTGACCAGTCGTGAAGAGCGGCAACTGCTCGTTTCGGAAAGGGATGTCCGCAGCTCGAGGCCCTACTATGACTCTCAGGCGCCGCACCGGTGCCGCCGACATTGATGCCAGAGCTAAGCGGTAGCAAGGTATGGGGGGCGTCATTTCTTCACTGGTGCGTGGAAGATCAGTAGCCAGTCGGTTCCGCCGGCAGCGTTGGTGCCCGGGCTGGTGTATCGATCAGCGAGCGGCACATCGTGTTGCTGTCCGGTCGTCGGGTCGGTCCAGGTGGCGGTTGCTCCGCGGCCGAGTGCATCGCGGTCGACCGTGATCGTTCGGTGTTGAGGAAGATAGACGACAGCTTGGCGCCCATCGGGAGTCCGGGCAGCAGTGACGTAGTCGTTCTGCAACACGTCTAGGGGCCGATCGTCGGTGATCTCCTCGCCGCGACCTTCGGTCACCAAGCGGCTTTCCGTGTCGGGAACGAGCTCTGCCCAATGCAGCTCCGAGAACAACGTCCGGAGACGGCTGATCTGGGTCACGGCGGGCGTGTTCAGCCGACTCTCCCAGCCCCGGTGGAACTCCCAGTCGTCGCTGCCGTAGAAGTCACCAGGTGATCCAGAGGTCAAGGCCCAGAGGAGTTGCTGGCGCAGCGTCTGGTCGGTGGTGGTTGGAGTGTTGGACTGGTTGTTTTCGCGCTCATAGTTCGCTTCGCCGAAAAGTGCAGGTTTGACGGGCTGCCGAGAGTACGCCTCGATAACCGCCCGATAGGTGGGGTAGTAGGTGTAGATGAAGTTCCAGTTCACCCGGGCGGCCCAGTATGGGTTATCGCTGGAGATCGACTTCTCGTAGCCGAGCTGGATCGAGAACGGGCGGGCGTCCCCGGCCATACGGATCCCGCGCATCATCGCGTCGATGCAGTGGTCGACGTCGCTGCCCGAAGCCGGGTCGTGAGACGCGGGAAAGTAGTCGCCGCCAGACATCCACATGATGTTCGGGAAGCGTCGGAATCGCTCCGCGACCTGAGAACCATAGGCCTGGCACTGCTCGATGGAGGCGGGTTTGAAGGAATGCCCGATATTCCAGCCGTCGATGGGGTAGAGGAAGATCGTGATGCCGTTGCGCCGGGCCATGTCCAGGTAGCTGTCCATCCGCTGCCAGTAGGGCTCAGCCCAACGGAGTACGTTGCCGTCGACGAAGGGCTGCAGACCGTCGAAAGTGGTTCCGTCGTCGGAGGGCCCGCCGTTTCCTGTCGAGCCGATCAGCGAGACGATCGCGGCGTTGAACCCGTGTCGCTGCCGGTTGGTGAACCACAGCTCGGCTTGCGCGGGCGAGAGGTCGGTCATCATCGACCATGGCGAGTCGCCGCGGACCAGGATCGGCTTGCCGTACTGATCAAGGAAGTGCCGTCCGTCGGGACTCACCGACCACACGAAGGGAGGCAGTCCGGTCGCTGCGGGGGCTCGGCTGGCGTTCGGCCAGGGCGCCGAAACGTTAGCGGGATCCTCGGCACGCACGATCATCCCTGGCCGGGGTGCACCTGTCGCCATCAGACAAGACCGCCGACGGCCAGCAGGACCACCATGACAACGAGAGCAACGAGTGACCGCGAACGCCGACGGCTGCCGCGCGTGGCAGGCTCGAGCGGCACGACATCTCATCCCTAGAAAGAGCGGACGTTCCACAGGTTGGCATTCACGGCGATCATCATATGCAGTCAGACCTTCACGTGCTCCTGTTCTGTTGGTCGGGATGACAGGATTTTGAACCTGCGACCTTCTACCGAGGCACGGGTGGGCGGCCTGAGAAATTTGGATCGTATGGGCAGGAACTGGGGGTTCACGGCGGCGCGTATCCAGATCCAGCGGGAAGCCGAGCGGCAACGGAAGGCGTCGGTGGTGTTTGCGCACCGTCCGGGCCACATTTTTTGTTCGGTCAACCTCAGCTAGTTACACCCAGGGCCTTTGGAGTACCCACTAACCCCTGATGCGATGGTTCCCAGGACTGTGAGAATGATCGCGAGGTTTAGTCCGGGCTTGGCTTCGTTGATGGCCGCTAGTCGGATGTCCTGCCGCAATTGAGCGAAGTGGCCCCGACCCAGGAAGGATGGACCCGGTGAGCAACCTGCGGCCCCGCCAGGACTAGGAACACCATTCATGACCCAACCCACTTATCCGCGACGCGCCTATCCACAGCCGCCACGGGAGCCCAGAAAGAAGCATGGCGTCCTGAAGTGGGTTCTGATTGTCGTTGGGCTCGTGCTCGTCGGCGCCCTCGCCGCCATGCTCGTTGGCGGCGAGTCGGCGGCACCGCCACCGCCGAGCGAGGAATTAACGGCCAGCGAGTCCAAGTCGAACGGCAGCCAGGCACCGGGTGAGCCTAAGTCGAACGGCAACCAGCCACCGGGTTTTATTCCGTACAAGATCGGCGAGAAAGCGACTGATGATGACTACCAATTCACCGTCACCAAGATCGAGTGCGGGGTGTCACAGGTCGGCGACAGCTACCCGGACGAGAAGGCGCAAGGCCAGTTCTGCCTGGTGAGCTTGGAGGTCAAGAATGTCGGCAACGACCCAATCAACTACTCGAGCGAAAACCAGACTCTGGTCGACACCGAAGGCAAGAACTACTCACCCGACGACAATGCGTGGATCGACTCCGATCCCTACATTGAACTCAATCCCGACAACACGCTTAACACCATCGTTCCGTTCGACATGCCCAACAAGGCCAAGCCCGACCACCTGTTGCTTAAGGCCGGCGTAGGGGGTACGTCGGACGGCGTGATTGTGAAGCTCTGACCACCCTGAGGTGTGCACACGCAGATGCCCCTGGCTCCAAGGTGAGCGAGCCTCGCCTGGCCTCGCACCCCGTCCGCCGAAGCAAGAAACACCGGCACCTAGCTCACCGCTCCCCCTTGCGTGAACTCATCCCTCGCTCATAGCCAACCCGTGTCCACCGTTCCAGCTCGGGATAGTTGAGGGGGACACCGTTGCCCCCGTCGGCGAGGATCTACGCCAGAGCTCGGCGTTACGACACGCGTGTTAGGTGACTCGGCGCGGGCCGACGACAAGGGCGTTACTGAGACATGAGTAAGCCGACCCAACCGGGGTAAGCAGCAGTTACGGCGTGGCGTGGCGGTTACCCCAAGTCGCGCCACAGGCTCGGCGGGCTCAGAAGGGGATGCCCGTCGAGCTGCTTCCCCGGTGTCGGAAACACTGAGCAATGTCCACCGAAGACCAAGCTTTCTCCGCCGCCCTCCACGGCCAAGCCCTATTGGACGCGAAACGGCCCGAACTGCAACCGCTGATCGATCATCTCCGCGGAATAGCTCAGGGCCGCGACGACCTCCGCACCGAGTGCGCTGGAGTGATCGCCGGTTCCTGGTTCTCTAGCGGCGTCCGGCGAGGTGAGGAACTCATCGCCGCGGGCCTGTTGATGCTGGCCGGGCCCGTTGATCTTGACGAACTAGACCGCTGGATGCGGATCGGTTGGGAGCGTCGACGCGGATCAACTGTTCCGTACGGTCCGACCAGCTAACACAAAGGCTTGAGCCCGCGCCGGTCGGTTCATATCCCTGGGGGGCCATGAGGTGGTGTGACCGGCGGGGGCAAACCGCAACACTAGTGAACAGACCCCGCTCAGGTGCGGGTTCTGACAAAACCCGTGCGCCCGCACGCACCGGGCAAACATTCTTTGCCTTAGGGTGCGCTGCATGGCACTCAAGCTGGCCGATCTGCACGCCATGTCCGATGAGGAACTGATCAGGGCGCACGACGAGGCCGCCCCGCTCACGATGGTGGGCCTCGATTGGTACCGCGAGGAACTCAACCGGCGAGCGTACGAGCGAGACGCAGCAGCCACGAGCCACCTAACCCGGTGACTGTACACCTCGCCGCCGAGCACTATTGCCGCGATCTTGGCCCTGCTCGTGGCTGTTCTCTCGCTTTGGCGCTGACGCCGCGCTGCGAGCTGGGGCGGCTGTTAGCGGCAGGCACCGTCAACCTCGCTGCAAAGCGAGCGAGACGGCTTTAACCCAGGAAGGATGAGCACCCGTGAGCATCCGCAACCCAACCAACCATGAGCAAGGATCACCATCCATGAGCCAACCCACGTATCCGCAACCCGCATACCCACAGCCGCCACAGCCGCCGCCGCCCAATAAGAAACGCGGCGCCCTGAAGGTGATTCTGATCTCAGCAAGATCAAGTACAGCAACTCGCTGGGCGATGTAGCCGCGTGGGACGCTGGGCCGGGCACGGAGCGGATTCGATGACTGCGGAATCTTCGTTGCGCTCATCGTGGCCCTTGGCGCCTGCGTCGCCGCCATCGGTAAGCGCTGACGTACGTACGGCAATGCCCCGGAGGTTTCTCTCCGGGGCCTTCGTCATTCCCTGCTGAGCAGGCAACTGTCAGGCTGCGCAGCACCACCGACCACAGCAGATCCTGGAGCTGCGTGATCAAGGCCTGACCTGGCCAGAGATAGCAGGGCAGGTCAATATGACGGTTTCCGGTGCCTGGAGCCGCTACCGAAGGGCCCGACCACCAAAGTCCCCACGCTTGGGCCGTTGGCAGCAGGTTCTCGCCGACGCCCTTGACCAGAACCTCGCGATCGGTGTACGCGCGGCTGTCGCTGATCATCTCGGCCGTGCCCCGACCCAGGCTGAGCTTATTGCCGCACGACGAGCTGCCCACAGTCTCGCCGCCCTTGGTGGGGCCCGCGTGTTCTATGTGCCGGGTGCGGATGCGGACGCCAATGCAGGCGACCGCAACCATCTGGTGCTGGCGAAACCGAATGTGATCATGAACGACACCCGACTCCGAGGGCTGGCGGTCGCCGGCAGTGACGCTGCCGGTCGGAGGAGCCCTCACAACCACGCCCAGACCGCTCGGAACCTCAGACGCTCGCTCCGGAATGCGGCTGCTGGTGCCCGGCTCATCGAGGCCGAGGGGCTGAACAGCAAATCGGCTGCCGACATCTCAGCCTCCCTTGCCAATGCAATTCGAGCTTCGGATGGATTCGACGGATCACCCTATGAGGAATTTGATCATGACCCGTTCAATGTCAGGGACGCTGTTGCCTCGCCAAGCTGCCGACCTCGCGAGGCACATTGGGACTCTGGCTCCGAGGATCGAACTCAGGTCCCGCCAGCGCTCTTGAACGCCACCAATTGCATGAGCCACGTTCCGCCGCCAGTCACTGGGGCTGTGGCCGCATAGGTGCCGACCGTGTTTACGATGCGGTCGGCGACGATGTCGAAGTTCGGTTGCGTCAGAACGCGTGTGGTGAACCCATTGGTCGCATTGCCGTAATAACTCCAGGTCATTCCGGCACCGAACAACAGTGCGTTCGCGGCTGTCGTTGTGACTGATCCACTAGTAGCGCTGTTGTTCGAACCCGAACTGGATGAGGTGACATCCACGGGGTTGGTCGGGTCGAGCCCTGCATACTCGGTGATTCGCACGTCGACGAAAACCATCGCACCGCTGAAGACCACCTTGACCGTATTGCCCGCAGGTGCTGCCACGATGTTCTTCGCGTAGTAGATCGCCTGGCTGAGGTTGCCACCGCCTCGAGTCAGCGGAGCTGCGAGCGAATAGACGTTTCCAGCGGTATCGGTTACCGAGGAGATTGTTCCTGTCGCCGAATTCCAGCCGATCGCGATGATATTGGTGTTTCCCGCAGTTTGGCCGCTGGTGTACGCAGTGTTCACCGTGCTCTGATTGGTCTGCGGTGTCGAGTAATTCAGTTGCTTGAACGTGATCGGGACAGGTGCCGAAGACACCGTGTACGTGGCGGTGTAGGTCCGATCCGCGTCGGGGACCACTACGTCATGTTGCTGGGCTCCACCATCCGACCAGGACGCGAACGTGTAGGAGGACCCGCCGCCAGTCTGGTTGCGGGCTTCGACGTTGTGCCTGAAGCCGACGAGCGTGTTAGCGGTAAATGGCGCTGCTCTGGCGATGCCATCGAAGTACAGAGTGAGTCCCGTCGGAACGGTGTTGAATGTGAGGTTCACCTTCTGTGGATAGATGGTGACGAAGCTCGTTGACCTCAGTCCGTCAGAATCTGTCACGGTAAGGCTGATGCGATACCGCGTGTTGCCTTCGAAGTCGTGACCGCTGGTCGGAATGGTGAATGTACTGCTTTTCACTCCGGTGATTGGAGTGCCTGGGTGAACATGGCCTTCGTGGAGGAAGTCGATGCTCCAGCTGAACGCGCTGGCTGGGAGGGCACCGTCATCAGGATCGCTGCCGTCTCCGCTGAACGAGATCTCATCACCTGCGGCGAAGAGCCTGCCGTCCGTTGGCGACAGAATGGTCGCTGTTGGTGCACTCCCAACCGTGATGTTCACGGCGGTGGAGACCGTGCTGTTCACTCCGTCGGACACCGTAAGACGAGCCGTGTACATGCCGGCTTGTGCGTAGGTGTGAACCGGATTCGCTTGGGTCGAGGTGGTGTTATCGCCGAATGTCCAGAGGTAGGTCAGCGGTTGACCCTCGGGGTCGCCCGATCCCGTACTTGAGAACGTGACCTCAAGCGGAGGACTTCCGGTAGTGGGGCTGCCTGCCGCGATCGAGATTGGAGCCTGGTTCGATTGCACATATCGAATCCGTCGGATCTTGCTCACGCCGAACTGACCGCTGTCGTCGGAGTACCCGAGGTCGACGTAGTAGACCGCGCCGTCAGGTCCCTGAGTGAGGTAGACGATGTCACCGTATGGTCCGTCTGCTGCACCGTTGGCAGGCTCGAAGTTCACCGAGCCGGTTACGTTGCCGCTGGCGTCGAAGGTCAGGCGTTTGATCCAGTTTTGCCCGTAATCGGCATAGAAGAAGCTGCCCTGGAAGCTGCTGGGATATTGGCTACCTCGGTACACGAATCCAGCTGTGACCGATGCGTCGCGACCGTTATGCGGGTAGGAGTAGATGGGGCTCGTGCAGGGAGCCGAGCAGTTACCTTCACTGTCGGGCCAGCCGTAGTTGGCGCCGCGAGCGCCGAGGTTGATTTCTTCTTGATCGTTCCCGCCGACGTCGCCGATGTAGATACGGTCCGTAACTGAGTCGTACGACGCCCGGAACGGATTGCGCAGACCCAAGGCCCAGATCGAGTCGATGTTCGACCCGGTTCCGTCGTAGAAGGGGTTGGCGGTCGGAACCGTTCCGTCGGCGTTGATGCGGTGAAGCTTTCCGCGCGGGCTGGACAACTGCTGAGAAGGTGTCCCCTGGAAGTGTTCACCAGTGGTGAAAAACAGCTTTCCGGCATTGTCGAAGAACACAGCACCGCCGTGATGCTCACTATTTGCGTTTTGCGGATCTTCATAGAGGATGAGCTCGCTACCTGCGACGGTCCCAGTCAACGATGCATTGGCAGTGAACCGCGAGAGTCGGTCCCGATTGGGGGTGTTCGCGGTATAGAAGACGTAGTAGTAGTGGTTCGCCGTGAAGGTCGGATCCAGTGCGACGTCGAATATTCCTTGCTGAACACCGGTGTTCGCGATGTTGGCGATCTGCAGGAACGGCGTCTGCGACACCTGCGTGTATGGCGGCGACATCACCTTGATCACGCCGTTCAGTTCCACGACCAGCATGCGGCCGTCAGGCAGAAACTCGATGCTCGTCGGAAGGTCGAATCCGGTTGCGAGCACCTCATTCTGGAACTGGTTGGTGTTTGCGACGTTGACCGTCACGGCAGCAGACAGCGTCAAGTGGCCGGCAGCGTCGCGAGCCCGTGCGGTCAGATTGTGCGCGCCATTCGCAACACCTCGCGAATCCCACGCCAGCACGTACGGTGCAACTGTGTCCTCCACGCCACTGTTGACGCCGTCGACAAGGAACTGAACACCTGCAACAGCGACATTGTCGGAGGCATCAGCCGTGACGTTCACGATGTCGACAACTTGTGCATTGTTAGTGGGCGATGTGATTGCAACGGTCGGCGCAGCCGTATCGGGCGCCGCGACCGTAACGTTCCTTGCGGCCGACGTTGTGGAGTTGTCGGCTGCATCCCAGGCGCGAGCGGTCAAGACGTGAGCACCATTTGTTGCGGTCGAGGTGTTCCACGAGACGGAGTACGGCGCTGTCGTGTCCTCGGCTCCGAGATCGTTGCCGTCAAGGAGGAACTGCACACCGACAACGCCAACGTTGTCGGAACCAGTGGCTGTCACGTTGATGGTGCCCGAGACCGTCGCGTCGTTTGCGGGCGCTGTGAGTGAAACAGTTGGCGCAGTGGTGTCCGCGAGAGTTTTAGCGCTCACGACGTCGGTCTTGGGTGAGTCGTTTCCCGCCGCGTCATTCGCACTGAGCGTGTAGTCGTATGTGGTGTTTGCTGACAAGCCCGTGTCGTTGTACGACGTGGTCGTTGGCGTTGCGATCTGGTTGCCATTGCGGAACACCTTGTAGCCGGCGACGCCGACGTCATCGGTGCTTGCGTCCCATCTCAGGTTAATCTGCGAAGTCGATGTGGGCGTCGCGGTCAGATTCGTTGGCTTCGAGGGAGGTGTTGTGTCCGTAGTGCCCGGGTCCGCCTTGAACGCCACCATATGCATGACCCACGCATTGCCATTCTGATTTGCGGTCGCGTTGTACGACCCCGCGGCCGCGACGTTCTTGTCTTCGGTGCGGTTGCCGAATTTGGTCGAGCGCGACGTAAAGCCGGTGCCGGCTTGATTGACCGTGCTGGCCGAAGAGCCGGCGCCAAAGATGAGGTCGTCGGCGTTCGTTGTTGTTGCGGATCCACTGTCCATTGCCCGGGCCGTGCCCTCGTCGACGGCGCTCACGTCCAACGGGTCAACCTTGTCGATGCCCGAGTACTCGTGGATGTACATGTCTGCCGACGATGAGATCGCAGTCGAAAAGGTCGCTCGGACCGTGTTCGAGCCTCCGGTGATGTTCTTCGCGTAGAAAACCTGCGAGCTTCTGTTAGCGCCCCACGTTGTGCGGCTTCCCACACTCGTGTAGTCGTTGCCTCGAGTGTCGGTGACCGACACACTGTTCGTGTTGGTCCACGTCAGGTACACAACGATGAGGTTGCCGGCGGTGTTGGCGCTGTTGAAGGCCAGGCTGTTGAGCGTCCCGGAGGTGATCTCGTTGGCTCGCACCTGCGTGAAGGTGGGGGTCGCGCTTGCTGCATCCGCAGGGGATGCGATCAGAGGTAAGCCCAGGAGACCCAAGGTGACCGCAACCAGCAATGCAGCCGCTCGACGAAACCCTGAACACCGGACGTAAAAGCGGCGAGTGTCCCGCACTGTTTGGGCCCTGAGCATTTTGAACCCCCCGAGTTCGACCGTCCCAAACAGACACAGACGGCGAAGTGATCAAGAGTCGCAGCCTAGTAAGACATTGAGCCGAGAATCCGCATTGAGCAGAACTGTTACTAAGCCCAGCCAGGACAACCAAAAAATTACGATTCGATCGCGGGGAAAGAGCCGAGCAGATGACGGCTGCGAGAACCCAAGCTCGACCATCGCCACATACGCTTCTATCAGATCATGTGGCCGGCTGTTGTCCATGGCCGTGAGAATGTAGCGGCCAGAGGACACGCACCACGGCAGGGTGGAGGGTGCGCCTGATGGCCGGCATGGGTTCGGGGCTGAGGAGTTGGACGGTGAGGTCATCAGCACCGTTGATGCGGCAGTGGCCGAGCTGAGTAACGTCAGACATGGGAGATCTGGCTTCCTTTCAGTGGGTGTGTTGGATCTCCTAGGCCCTGGCAGAGGTGGATCTCTGCTGGGGCCGCTTAATGCGGTACTGCTAATTGATCTTGGACATCACTTCCTTCGGTTCACGTAGTTTCACTCGCGGGTTGACAACTGGATGCACGGAACTGCACGTGGACAGGACGGAAAGGGCCTCTGACAAGGGCAGGAAGCCTCCCGGCGCACGAGACTGCATGGCCCGGGTCGGACTTGTAAACAGCAGGTTACGAGTTCGAGTCTCGTCGCCAGCTCCACTAGGTTGTGTGCCTTTGGCTGAGGCTTGATAGTTCGCCTTCGGTTGATGCCTTATACAGTTTCGGTTGATGGTTGACACCTACTTCGGCTGATCCTTGACATTCCCGTATGAGGGAGTTGGGCGTGACCGAGCAGCGCTATCAGGCAGTGCCTTCGGTGATCAAGGACGGTCGGACGGTCACCGAGACCTCGGCGGCGGTCCGGGTGTCGCGGCAGACGCTGCCTGCCTGGTTGCCTACGTACGAGGCGGGCGGCTTGGAGTGGTTGGTCGACGGGTCGCATCGGCCGTTGACCTCGCGGCAGCAGATGCCGGCGAGGGTGGAGCCGCGTAACCGAACGACCAGCACCCCCTTCCCCCACACTTTCGGGCTTAGCGGGCACACCACGCGGATATGACCCCGAAATGGAGCAAATGAATCTGACACACTGTCGTCGGCCTGTAATTCCACGCGACGACACCTCAAAATAGATGTTGTTCCAAATACAGCGAAAGACTCTTAGGAATCTCCCGGCCAATACCCGCAGGATGATCCCATACACATTCGGCTACTTGGGTGGATACTGGAGGAAAAGATGGAACCTGCCGACCGTACAAACCCAACACCCGAGATGGGAAAACAGTATTCCCTTGGCAGAATCCTGGGCATCTGGACTTTGGCAGCCGTCCCGATGGGTATCCTAAGCTGGATCATATTCCCCGCGGTATCACCTGATTTCAATTCGGATCCGCTGGGAGCGGGCGTCACTCGATTCGTGCTGCTCTTGATCGGTTGATCTGGTTGTTCGTTCTTTCCATGATCATCGTCCGCCAGGAAGAGGGAGGTCTCCGCTGGGCGACGGTCAAGCGCAGGTTGCGGCTCAACACGCCGCGCGATCCGAAAACCGGTGAAACTCGGCGCAAGTTATGGCTGTGGGTGATCCCGTTTTTGATCGGGATTGTCGTGTGGGAACTTGCCCTGACATCTTACGTCGATGGCCTGTGGCTTCACTCTTTCCCTTTTTTTGCCGAGCCTCCGGGATATAGCTTGGGCGCGGTTCTTGAATCGCGAGAGCTGCTGGACCTCCTGGTGGGCGCCTGGTGGTTCTTCGCCCTGTTTGTGGTAAACACTATCTTCAATACGATTCTGGGAGAGGAGTTCCTCTTTCGGGGTGTATTGGTGCCCAAGATGGAGGGCGTATTTGGTAAGTGGAGCTGGGTAGCAAACGGAGTGCTCTTTGGCTTCTATCACCTTCACCAGCCCTGGGGAATCCCAGGGTCTGTTATTAGCGGTGTCTTCCTATACGCATTTCCAAGCTGGCGCTTCCGCAGCACCTGGATGGGTGTCATCGTCCACTCTGCTCAAAGTGTGTACTTCGCTTTCCTGATCCTCGGAGTCGTATTGGGTTTGGCATAGGCGTGTGGGAGATGGAACGCCAGGATTATTCAATGAGCTCGCAAAACGCCACCCTCGAAGACAGAGCTGGCATGCGGTTCGAGCCGACTGTGATGGCCCAGGACCTTGGCCGCGTCGGTTGAGGTGTTGTCCGCGGCATCCAGGCTGTTCCTACCAACCGGCTCGACGGATCCGAAGCCGAGCGGCTGACCGCCTCTATCGACGCTTCGCTGGAGGCGTTGCGACGGATCCGAAGTCATCTAGACGCGGTCACAGCTGCGCGGCCTTACTAGCGACTTCTACCTGTACACGCAGCAGGGTGTCGAATAATCTGAGATGAAGACCGAAAGAATGAGCGTCCGACATGACTTGGGTCAAGCGGTTCATCGTCTTCTTGGTCGTCGGCTTTGCCCTCTTCTATTTGATTGCCTACCCTGAGGCTGCCGCGAACGCTGTCCGTGCCATATTCCACAGCCTTGCTGTGGTATTTCGCTCGATCCTCATCTTCTTCCAGTCTCTGGCCGGTTAGGCCATCGACGCGCTGCTGTCTTACCTATCCAGAGCTTGATCCTTGACGTCACCATCAACTTGATCGCGGGACTCGGAATCGGTGGTCGCGGCTGAAGCAGGCCCGGTCCACAACCCCCATGAGCGCCCGGCCTTACCCGATCAGCCGACGTTATCCGTCACAGAGGCAACCTCGGCCGGGGTCAGCTTGATCGCCGCGGCAGCGACATTGTCGTCCAGGTGTGACACCGATCCCGTGCCGGGGATCGGAAGGATTGCAGGCGATCGGGCCAGCAGCCAGGCGAGCACTATCTGTCGTGGTGACGCGCTGTAGCGCTGCGCTAACTGCTGCACAGTCTGGTTGCTGTCAAGATTTTGGATCGGCGCCCAGGGCAGGAAGACCATCTGCTCCTGCTCGCACAGGTCGACCAGCGACTCCGACCGGCGGTCGTCCACGTTGTAGCGGTTCTGGATCGACACGATCGGGCGTGAGTCGCTGTGCCCGTCGTAGCTGCTCTTCGGTGACGTTGGACAACCCGATGTGTCGAATCTTGCCCTGCTCCTTGAGCGTGACGAGGGCCCCGATCGAATCCTCCAGGGGCACGGTCGGGTCGGGCCGGTGGAACTGGTAGAGCGGGATCTGTTCCAGCTCCAGCCGGCGCAGGCTTCCCTCACAAGCCTCGATGAGGTGCTCAGGTCGACCGTTCGTCGGCCACTGCCCGGGACCGGTGCGTTCGAGGCCACCCTTGGTTGCGATCACCAGATCGTCTGGGTACGGGTGGAGCGCCTCCTTGATGAGCTCTTCGCTGATGTAGGGCCCGTACGAGTCGGCGGTGTCGATGAAGTTGGTGCCGAGCTCGATTGCGCGGCGCAACACCGCTTTCGCCTCACCGCGGTCGGCGGGCGGACCCCAGATGCCGGCACCGGTGACGCGCATGGCGCCGAAGCCGAGGCGGTTGACCGTTAGGTCGCCGCCCACATCGATCGTTCCGGCAATCGCGGCGTCGACGGACGGGAACTCTGACATGGATCATGACTCCTTTGGTCTGCGGCTCCGCGGGCGCTGCCACTGTATGTCCCTCCGCTGGCCGGTGCCACAGCTGGTGGATACCCACGGCCCCGAAGGAGACGAGCACTGATGAAGGCAGTACGGCTGCACATGCACCACGAACGCCCGTCTATAGAGACGAGGTTCCCGAGCCAAAAGGTGAATGACCCTCTCGACGTGCTGGTGCGCGTCGGCGCCGCCGGATTTCAACGACGCCATGGACGACCTCGACGCCGGACGCCTTCAGCCGCGGAATTCATGTACCAAGTTGAGCTATCGCCGCATTGCGAACCCGAGCTAGCTCAGTTGCTGGGATGGCTGCCAGGGACGTAGTCGGGGCCAAAGTGTTCGGCAACGAACGCGGCAATCTCCGCGGGGGTCGTCTGTCCGGAGGCCAGGACCCGTTGGGCTTTCATCGCCAGCTCGTTCGGCGCGTCGAACTCAAGGGCGATGCCGTCGGGATCCCGGAAGTTCAGGTGGTGTCCCATCTCCATGTCTCGGATGGGTGTGTACGTGACGCCATGCTCGTCGAAGCGACGCTCCCATGCCTCGAGCTCCTCCCGCGAGCTCGCTACTAGTCCCAGGTGGTCCAGCCCGGTGCTGAGCTCGGTGAAGGATCCACCATGGGCTCCCTCATGCTTGAGCAGCGTCAACGTGAACCCGGTACCTGGGTGCATGCAGATCCGGCCGTAGCCCACATCCATCACCACCACGAAGTCCAGCACCTCGGTGTAGAAGCGCTGGCTCGCATCAAGGTCGGTGACGGTGAATGCCACATGCGAGATGCCTGCAAAGGTGACCTGGATCGGCCCGGCGACCGCGGCGCGCGTGTCAGCGGTGCTCATCTGACGTTCTCGGGTAGCGGTAGCACGGGTAGCGGTAGTAGTAGCGCCACGGCCCGAGGCGGCCCGGTGCGACGTACTGCCCGGTCGGCCACGTGAGCCCGCCGCCGATCGTGCGTAGGATCTTTGCCAATGTCCGCATCGGGACCTCCTTCAGACGACTTGCCTCCCCTGCACGGTCGCACCGAACCGCAGTCGTTCGCGTGGGGGAAATCCCCAAACGTTGTGAGCGAGATCGTGGGTCGCGACCACGAACTCGAGCGAGTGCGTGCCCTGCTGGCGGTGACTCGCGAGGGGGCGACGACCACGCTGGTGGTGGAGGGTGAGCCCGGTATCGGGAAGACAACCCTTCTAGAGGCCGCCGCGCGAATGGCCACAGGCTTCCGATGTCTGTGGGTGCGAGGTGTCGAGTCCGAATCGGTGCTGGCTCATGCCGGACTGCTACAGGCGCTCGGCCCGATTCGGGATCGGCTGGCCGAGATATCCGGCGCGCAGGCCATCGCGCTGTCCTTGGCTCTCGGGTGGGGACCAGCAGCGGGTCCTTCCGAGCGCTTTCTTGTAGCCGCGGCAGTGCTGTCCATGCTCGCCGCGGAGTCAGAACGGGCACCGGTGCTGGTGCTGGTCGACGACCTGCAGTGGGTCGACCGCGAGTCGGCAGCTGCGCTCGCGTTCGCGGCTCGTCGCCTCCGCGAGGATCCAGTGTGCTTTGTGTGGGCGGCGCGAAGCGGCTCGATTTCGCCGGAGTTCGTGCAGGGAATGCCCGTCCTGACACTCGCTGGCCTCTCCCGCGTCGACGCGGTCGCACTTGTCCGGGATCGCCTTGCGGACAGAGTCGTTGAGCGCCTGGTCGAGGACACCGGCGGCAATCCGCTCGGGATCCTCGAGATCACCGGCCGCCTCACCGATGCCCAGAGAGTGGGTGCCGCACCGCTGCCCGACGCGCTGCCCGTTGGCGACCGTCTTGGGGTTGTATACGAGCAGCAGATCACCGGCCTATCCGCACCCGCGCGTCGAGCCGTGTTGCTGTCCGCGCTTAACCGCTCGGCTACCTCCGCGCCGGTGGCCGCGGCGCTGGTCCGCGAGGGGGTCGACGTTGCCGCCGCATTGGACGAAGCCCAGGACCACGGTGTACTCGTGCGTCACGGCGCGCAGATTGGCTTCCGCCATCCGCTGTTGCGTACGTCGGTGCTGGCTTCAGCGACTTCGACCGAACAACGGTCAGCACATCGGGCATTGGCGGACGTTCTCGCCAGCGATCCACACTCGCTCGCCGGGATCTGGCACCGAGCCGAAGCCGCCGCCGGCCCAGACAAGCAGCTCGCGCAGGACCTGGTGCGCGCAGCGGAGCAGAGCCGCACTCGGCAGGGGTACGCCGCCGCATCTGCCGCGATGGAGCGTGCTGCGCTGCTCGTGGACGACCCTGCACTGACCGCTGACTGGCTGGCGACGGCTGCCGGAGATGCCATGCTGGGCGGAGACGCCGATCGAACCCGGTCGCTCGTGGCTCGCGTGCTGGACGAGTCAAGTCCCCCACAAGCGCACGGCCGGGCCCTGTTCACGCTGGGGCTGCTCGAGGAGTACGCCGGTTCGGTGCCGTACGCCGTCGAGCTGCTCGCCTCCGCTGCTGAGCGACTCGATGGTGAGCACCGAACGCGGGCACTCACCGAGCTTGCCCTGGCCCGCTTCCGGCTCAATGACGTGGCAGGTATCGGCGAGTGTGCAGCCACGATCCAGGAGACCGCCGATCCCAACGACCCGGAGCAGCGGATGCTTTCGGACTTCACGCGGGGTCTCGCCGCCACCCTCGGTGGCGACCTCGCCGCGGGCCAGGTGTTGCTCAGAGACGTCACCGAACAGATCTCCTACCCCCCGATACGGGACGACCCTCGGTCGCTCCTCTTCCTCGCTCTGGCCAGCGGGTTCCTGGGTGACCCTCGCGTCGCCATGGCAGTGGGTTCCTCCCAGCTAAGCCAGGTCAGGAACCGCGGTGCGCTCGGCGTACTGGTACCGGCGCTGGCGCTGTTTGCGGCCGGCCGAGCATGGCTCGGCGACCACGCTGGAGCCTTCGCCGATGCCGGAGAGGCCTCTGAGCTCGGGGACCAGTTGGGTTATGCGGCCGACACTGCCGTCGCAGTGGAGATGCTTGCCTGGCAGTCGGCGGCCCGTGGTCTTCACGAGGACGCTCACAGCGCGCTCCAGCGTGCCAAGTCGCTCACCGACCGGGCCGGGACCACCGGCTTCGCGGCCCACCAGGCGCTGACGGCTGCATTCTGCGCCTTGAGTCGTTCCGACCCGGCGGCGATAGTGTCGCTACTTGAGGCACGCATCGCCGCCGACGGCGGCGTTGGATCCATGGGGGAGCCCCTCGGTGTCGCTCCTTACCTGGTCGAGGCTTACGTCGCACTCGGACGACGAGGCGAAGCCATCGCTGTGACCGAGCAGTTCGAGGCTGTCACCCCCGCGGCAGCACCGCCGTGGCTGCGGGCGCTGGTGGCGCGGTGTCGAGCGCTCACCGCCACCGACGAAGAGACCGCTGGAGATGCGTTCGATACCGCCCTCGCCGCGCACGCCGTCGCGCCCGATACGTTCGAGACCGCCCGCACGCATCTCCTGTACGGCGCCCGCCTGCGCCGCAGCGGTCAACGCGTCAAGGCGCGGGAACAGCTGCGTACCGCTCACGACGCCTTCGCGGAGATGGATCTCACGGCCTGGGTGCTTCATGCCGCCGACGAACTTGCCGCCACCGGAGCCAAGCCGCGCGCCCGCCGACCCCAACCGACTGAACCGCTCACCTCCCAAGAGACGCGGATCGCCCTGCATGCGGCAAAAGGCATGTCCAACAAGGAAATCGCCGCCGCCCTGTTCCTCAGCCCGAAGACGGTCGAGCATCATCTCAGCAGCGTCTACCGGAAGCGGGGTTTCCGCTCCCGCGCGGAGCTCGCCGGGTCTTTCCGTCCGCGCGAGGACGGCTGACCCGCGCGGATATGAGAGCCACCCCGGCGGATGAATACCCGTTGGAAAAGGCCCGGCTCGGCGGGCTGCAATCAGTAAGAGACGCGAGGCCGACAGACAACTATGGCCT
>CAVSSB010000023.1:0-304466 GCA_963730505.1 uncultured Actinomycetota bacterium | reverse complement strand
GTCGCCGCGACAGTCTATTTCCTCTTAAGCCCATGATGCGGGCGCGACCGCAATGCACGTGCTGTTACCAAACCGGCAACGCTCGCGGGTCGCTGCGCGGGTGTATGCGGCGGACAAGACTAGGGTGTCGGTGCTGGCTCGACGCTGGCTCGACCAATTCTCCTGACCGGCCAGTGGAGTAGGAATGCTGAACAAGAACCTGGCCATGGCCCTTGGGGCCTTGACAGGGCTGGTCGCTCTGGTCGCCATGATTCGACTCGCATCTGGTGCCTTCACTCACGGAATGTCGGCCTTTGCCTGGGTGGTCATCCTCTCCGCGATGCTGCCTTGGATCGGCTACGCCGCTTGGCGGGCTCGCCACGGGCAGCTCAGCATGCGCGGCGCGCTCGCTGTGCTGCTGCTGGACCTTGTCGGCTGTGTGCTGGTGTGGCTTTTCGTGCTTGGCCCCGTGGTGGCGTTGGCCTGCTCTCTTGCCGCCTTCATAGTCATCTGGGTCAGCGATTGGCCACCTCGCCACCCAATGAGCGAGGAGCGGTTCGTTCGCATTGAGGAGCTGCGCGCCGAGGACTCCGACTAAAGTCCCGACGCGGCGGAACCAGGCTCAATGTCGACCTGGCCGCCGCGGGTGCGGGGGTTAGCCACGAGGGCGCTGCGACCTCAGGTCACCAACCAGCAGCCGCATCGCTGCCCGATCGGGGCTTCGCTGGTCATTGACCAATACCACCGCGGCCGCACCATGATCGGGCAGGAAGCCGGCGAAGCTGCGAAAACCACCCGTGCCGCCGTTGTGCCAGAACATCGGGCCGGCGCGGCTTGAGCTGCGCATCCAACCGAGGCCGATAGTCGTCCGGGCCGTCGGCTTGAGTAGCACATGAGTCAGCCGGATCGCCTCGGCAAGCGGGGTCAGGTCGGGTTCCAGCTGTGCGCGCAGGTAGTTCATGAGGTCTCGGGCCGTAGACCGTAGTGCACCCGCACCGGCCAGCCCGTCAAGGTGCCAGTTCGGTGCCGCTCGACGGCGGAACGCGTGCCCTCCTGCCTGAGTATCGCCCTCTGAAGTGGTGGCCGTAAGACCGAGCGGCTGGAGCACCACCTCCTTGATCATCTCGTGATAGGTCGCCTTGCCGTACACGCTCGTCAGTGCGAGACCGAGCACGCCCGCGCCGAAGTTGGAGTAGCGAATGCGCGGCTGACCAGGGGTCCTGCGCAACTTTGTGCGGCTCAGATGCTCGAGCAGCACCGGCGTACTGATCGGAGCGTACGGATCCTCTCCCCGCGCGCCGGCGGCCCACACCGCCCGCAGACCCAGACGTTGTGGCGAGCGCGGTAGGCCTGAAGTGTGCTGCGCAAGGTGCTCCAGGGTGATCTCGACCCCGTCCCGGGACGGGACAGCCGTGCCCGCAGGCAGCAGGTCGCGAACGGGTGTGTCAAGCGACAGCCGCCCGGCGACCACGGCCCGTGCGAGTGCCAGCGCGGTGAACGTCTTGGTGATGGAGCCGATCTCGAACGTGGTGTCGGCGTCCGGAGTCAGGTCACCGGCCGCGCCCACCGTGCCGATGCCCGCGATGAGAGGCTCACCGCCCGCCACGTCGAGGATGCCCGCCACAGCCCCGACATGGCGGCGGCCGAGAGCAGCGATTGTGCGCTGGAGGAGCTGACTTTGCGCTGCCTGCGGACTGGCTGTCACGACCGCCCGTATTTTCTGTGCACTGCCTGTTTCGAGACGCCGAGCACTGCCGCAATATCGGCCCAGGACCAGCCAGCCACGCGAGCCCGGCGTACCACCGCTGCCTCTAGCCGGCCCGCGGCGCGGCGCAACTCGGACGCTGCGCTGAGTGCTGCCCGAGGATCCTCATCGCCGGTTGCCAGCGCGAGTTTGGCCACCTGCTCCACCTCCACACCCACTCCTCTGCCTCCGTCAATCTTGGTTGACGACACTAGCCGCGTGACCGGCTGCCGTCAACCAAGATTGACGGCCCTCCGAGGTGTGGTTCCTGTCTTGCTGGAGTGGTACGGCGGCATGGCCGGACCGCTGAGGTCAGCAGCGCGTCCACGTAGAGTGGATCATTGTGGCCGGACCCGACTTCTCCGTCGCACTCGCTGACCTTGACAAGGCTTTGAGCTCGATTGAGGCTGTCATCAACCCTGATCGCAAGCGCATTGAGATAGCCGAGTTGGAGCAGCAGGTTGCAGCTCCCGATCTGTGGGACAACCCGGAGAATGCGCAACGGGTGACGTCGCGGCTCTCGGCCTTGCAGGCCGAAGTCGACCGATTGGTCGGCCTGCGAGCTCAGCTGGACGATATCGGCGCTCTTGTCGAGCTCGGTCAGGAAGAAAGCGATCAGGCCAGCCTCGACGAGGCGGCGGACGCGCTCAGCTCGCTGCAGAAGGCGGTGGAGGCACTCGAGGTGCGAACGCTGCTGTCGGGTGAGTACGACGAGCGTGAGGCGCTCATCACCATTCGCTCTGAGGCCGGCGGCGTCGACGCAGCTGACTTCGCCGCGATGCTGCTCCGGATGTATCTGCGCTGGGCGGAACGTCATCGCTTCACAACCGAGGTCTACGACACCTCCTACGCCGAGGAGGCGGGCATCAAATCCGCCACATTTCAGGTAAAGGCTCCTTTCGCGTACGGAACTCTGTCGACGGAGCAGGGTACACACCGCCTAGTGCGGATCTCGCCATTCGACAACCAGGGCCGCCGCCAGACCTCTTTTGCGGGGGTTGAAGTGCTGCCCGTGACCGAGGCAACAGATCACATCAACATCCCCGAGAGCGAACTGCGCATTGACGTTTTCCGCTCTTCAGGCCCGGGCGGGCAAAGCGTCAACACCACCGACTCAGCCGTGCGCATCACCCATCTACCGACAGGCATCGTCGTCTCCTGCCAGAACGAGAAGTCACAACTGCAGAACAAGGCTGCCGCGCTGCGGGTATTGCAGTCACGGCTGCTGGAGCGCGCACGACAGGACCGCGAGGCGCGCCTCAACGCACTTAAGGGCGACGGCGGCAACAGTTGGGGTTCGCAGATGCGGTCATACGTGCTGCACCCGTATCAGATGGTGAAGGACCTGCGCACGGAGTATGAAGTCTCCTCGCCAGATGCGGTCTTCGATGGCGACATCGATGGCTTCATTGAGTCCGGTATCCGCTGGCGCAGGACACGGGCGACGGGCCCCAGATGAAATCCACGGCTCCGAGCACGTATCCGAATACCGGGCTCAGCCCGGTGACGGATGCCATTGACATGAGCCTCACTTAGACTCGTGCTGGCCGTCTGGCGTCCGCAGGGCGTCGGAGCTGTCTATCTCGGGGGAAGCAATACACCGTGATTCGTTTTGAAAATGTCACCAAGACCTACGACGGCCAGCGTCGCGCAGCACTCGAAAACATCAATGTCGACATCGACAAGGGGGAGTTCGTCTTCTTGGTTGGAGCCTCTGGCTCCGGCAAGTCAACCTTCCTCAGACTGATTCTGCGCGAGCAGCGGGCAAGCCAGGGCAAGGTGTTCGTTGCCGGCCGGGAGCTCAACAAGCTGCACAGCTGGAAGATCCCGGCGATGCGTCGCCAGATCGGCACGGTCTTCCAGGATTTCAGGCTGCTGCCGAACAAGACCGTGAACGACAATGTCGCATTCGCCCTTCAAGTCATCGGCAAACCGGCAACTGCCATCAGCCGCGTCGTCCCAGAGGTGTTGGAGCTCGTCGGTCTTGGTGGAAAGGGCGACCGGCTGCCCGAGGAGCTGTCCGGCGGCGAACAGCAGCGCGTCGCGATCGCACGTGCGTTCGTCAACCGGCCCATGATCCTGATCGCTGATGAGCCGACAGGAAACCTCGACCCTGCCACCAGTGTGGGCATCATGAAGCTGCTCGATCGGATCAATCGCGCCGACACAACGGTTCTGATGGCGACACACGACTCGACCATCGTGGACCAGATGCGCAAACGGGTGATCGAACTGGATGACGGTGAAGTCGTCAGAGACCAGAGCAGAGGCGTGTACGGCTACCAGTGAGTCCTGAGCAATGAACGAAGTGCCTGAACGGGGTCGTACCATCACGCGCGACTTAGCGATCGCCGCCAGCCGAGCTATTGGGGATATTTGATGCGTTTCCGCCACATCTTGTCCGAGACCCGCGCCGGGCTTCGACAAAATCTGACGATGACCCTGGCTGTCATTATGACCATGTGGGTCTCGCTGTCGCTGTTTGGCGCCGGGCTGCTGGCGAGCCAGCAGGTCGACCTGATGAAGGGCAAGTGGTACGACAAGATCGAGATCTCGATTTTCCTCTGCGCCAAAGACACCCGCGGCGACCAGTGTGACCCGGGTCAAGATGTCACCCAGGGTCAGAAGGACGAGATCCGTCGCACGCTGGAGGCCAATCCCGAGGTCGCTCCGGGTGGAATCTACTTCGAGACCAAGCAAGAGGCGTATGCGGAGTTCCAGCGAGCGTACGAGGGCAGCCCGATCCAGGACTCGCTGAACGTTGAGCAGATGCAGGAGTCGTTCCGCGTCAAGCTGAAGAATCCTGAGGAGTACCAGGGTGTGGTGAGCTCGGTGGTCGGGCTCAAGGGAGTCCAGAAGGTGCAAGATCTGCACCAGCTGCTGGATCCCTTCTTCCGGGCGCTGAATGTGCTGCAGTGGTCGACTGCTGGCGCGTCGGCGCTGCTACTGCTCGCCTCGGCACTGCAGATCGGCAATACGATCCGATTGGCCACCTTCGCCCGGCGTCGGGAGATTGGGATCATGCGCCTAGTCGGCGCGAGCAACTTCTACATCACCATGCCGTTCCTGTTGGGAGCGGTGATCTCAGCCCTGATCGGAGTGGCACTCGCATGCATCACGATGGCGGCAGGTGTCTACTTCTGGATTATCCGGGGAGCCCAGAACTCGATCCGATTCATAGCCTGGATCGGATGGGAACAGACACTTTTGGCCATGCTCGGCGTAGCGGTGGTCGGCCTGGTACTTGCCGTGGTCCCAACTTTGGTGACGACCAGGCGATATCTCCGCGTGTGAGTGATCTATCGCTCGCTGATTCCCTCAAGAACTGACACGCGTTCAGCGCGCAGGCCGCCTCACCGGCGTGTCGAAGGAACTGGCGTCAGATTCTGCGAGAAACCGTTCCATTCGCGGAACCCGCCTGTCGATCACGATGTCACATTCGTCACAGAAACATCACAAATCACTCAGATTACTCAAGTCTGACGTAAGACTTTATACCTGATCGATGACGAAATGCTTGTTTCGGCGTTTCGGTCGTTGCCAGCGCTGCCAACCAAACATTGGATTGCTCTGCGGGCGCGACAGCTCGCAAACCACAAAAGGATAGGAAAGCTGTGGCTCCGGACCTTCCCCGCGTCCGTCAGGACGCTCCGGACGACAGCGAAGCACCCAAGGCTGACGGTCGCTTCGCCAGGCTGGCAAGGAGTCGAGGACTCCTTGCCACACCGCCTGCGTCCAAGGGCATCAATGCATATCTGCTACCCGTGCGCGCCGCCGGTGCCCGCGCGCTGCGGGCTGCCGTGGTCGTCACAGTTGCCTCGACGCTCTCTCTGACTTTGCATGCGCCCCAAGCCGCTGCTGATGAACTCACGTCGCAACGGGCGCGGGTCAAGCAACAGATCGCCAAGACCAAGGGCGACCTCAACGAATCCAGCAACGCATTAAGCGCCGCGGTCGTCGCGGTCGACAAGGCGCAGAACAAGTTGGATGCAGCCAGTGCGCGGCTGGAAACGACTCGCCAGGAACTCGCGGCAGCCCAGATAAAAGACACCCAGATGGCGAGCAAGTTGCAGCAGGCTCGGGCCGACTTGGCTGCCGCAGTCGCTGCCGTTGTCGCCGGACAGGCGCGACTGGACGCCCAGGAAGCCAAAGCGGGCCAGGTAGTCCGTGATCAGTATCAGCAGCAGACCAATCTGCTGCCTATCGCGCTGGTCGTCGATCCCAACTCCACCGAGGATCTGCAGACGCGCCTGCAATGGTCGACCACCCTCTTCGACAGCGCCCAGGCTGAGATCGACCGGCTGACGGCGTTGCAACGCCAGCTGAACGCAGCCCGGGCGCGGCAGAGCGAGCTCGAGGCGATGGTTGCCGCGGCCCGCCGGGAGGCTGCTGCCAATCTCAAGATCAAGAAAGGGCTTGAGACGCGCGCCGCTGCGGAGGAAGAAACGGTCGCACAGCTCGTGCGCCAGCGGAAGGCCTCGGAAGATGCCGCCGCAGCCGATGTGGCACAAGACAAGGCACGCTATTCCGAATTGATCAAGGAGCGGGCATCGGTCGAGCGGCGTATTGCGGTGCGAATCGCGAAGGCCGCGGCGCAGCGCAAGGCCGCCGAACGCGCTGCTGCCGCGCGCCAGCGGGCCGCCGAGCGGAAGGCCAACGCTCGTCGGTCGCACTCGACCAGCAAGCACACTCAGCGATCCCGGCAGACTCGACGCTCCACCATGTCGAGCGCCGGCCATGGCTTTTCCTATCCGGTGCCGGCTCGAGTCACCTCCGCGTTCGGAATGCGCTTTCACCCGGTGCTCCGCTACTGGAAACTGCACGATGGCACCGACTTGGGCGCCGGCTGTGGCACACCAATCCGGGCTCCCCGTAAGGGTCGGGTCGCGGAGCGCTACTACAACGCCGGTTATGGCAAGAGGCTGATGATCGACCACGGCTACGTCCGTGGCAAGTATGTGACCACGGGCTACAACCACGCCAGCCGGTACATCGTCCGTGTAGGCCAGCGCGTGCACAAGGGACAGGTCATCGGCTACGTCGGCAGCACCGGATTCTCCACCGGCTGCCATCTCCACCTGATGGTCTGGCTGAACGGTCGGCTACGGAACCCGATGACCTGGTTCTGAACCTCCAAAGGGGAGGATGGGGTCATGGCGAAGGAGAAGGGCCGCAAATTGATCGCGCAGAACCGCAAGGCCCGGTACGACTACCACATCCATGACACGTACGAGGCCGGGATTGTGCTCGGCGGTACTGAGGTGAAGTCGTTACGCGAAGGGCGCGCCAACCTGACCGATGCCTACGCCACAGTGGACGATGGCGAGGTGTGGTTGCGGGCAGCCCACATTCCCGAGTACAGCCACGGAACCTGGACCAACCACGACGCCCGCCGCACCCGCAAGCTGTTGCTCAGCCGCCGTGAGATCGCCAAGATCCAGCGCGAGCTAACCACCGCTGGCACCACCTTGGTGCCGTTGTCGCTTTACTTCTCAGACGGGTACGCCAAGGTCGAGATCGCGCTAGCTAGTGGGAAGCGTGAGTACGACAAGCGCCAGTCCATTGCTGCCCGGGAGTCAAGGCGTGAGGCCGAGCGGGCGATGGCCGCACGCAATCGGGGACAATAAAGTAATGGTGCATTTCCGCGCGTCCGCTGCCGAGCGCCTTTGGCAGGTCCGTGGCCGATTCGCTCGGGGCGTAGTCGCGTTCCTCCTTATGTCGCTAACCGCGCTGGCGTGGGCTTTGGTCGCTCCGACACCCGCCTACGCTGCGGGCGATCAGATCGACTCCTTCGACATCGACTACAACGTCCAACCCAGTGGCGTGGTCAAGGTGAAGGAGACAATCACCTACCGCTTCGGTGACAACTCAGGACGGCATGGCATCGAGCGATTTCTCGTCACCCGGGAGCCGTACGACGAGACCCAAGATGCCGTCTACCAGATCACCAACATCAGCGTGACGAGTCCAGATGACGTCGCGACCCAGTTCAGTTCGCGAACCGACGAGGCGAAGGGTGGCCGTGAGGAGCAGCTCAGGCTGCGTATCGGCGACCCAGACAAGACCATTTCCGCACCCACCGCGACTTATGTCATCTCCTACGACTTGGCCGGTGCCATGCGTACCTCGGGCAGCTATGACGAGTTCTACTGGGATGCAACCGGCCTGGATTGGACGGCGTCCATCAAGGAGGTCAGTGTCTGGATTGCTGTGCCGGGCGGCGTTCAGGACACCACCTGCACCTACGGCCAGGTCAACAGCACCGAACAGTGTGCGGCCAAGATCGTTGACGGTAAGGCCCAGTACACCCGGAGCAACCTAGCCCCAGGCGAGGGCGTCACGGTCAGCGCCAAGATCAAAGCGGGCCTAGTCGCCGACAACAAGCCACACCTCGAACCGGACGGCTCAAAGCTCTCCTCTGGCGAGAGGGCTGGCGCGATCGCCCTCGCTACCGTTGGTCTTCTTATCACCGTGGGATCGCCGTTGGTCGGAGTGTTCTGGTGGCGAAAGAACGGGCGGGACCAGCGGTACGCCGGCCTCCCGCCAGGTACGGTTCCGCTGGCTGGCCAGGAAGCGCATGTCGTGCCGAATGACCCGGACATTCCCATCCCCGTCGCGTTCTCTCCACCTAAAATCCCGGTCGCGGAGGCGGGTCTGCTGATGGACGGCCAAGTTGATTCCCGTGAGACGGCCGCCACGATCATCGACTTGGGCGTGCGCGGCGCACTGAAGGTGCAGAGCGTGGGTGAGGACGACTTCCAGGTGATCTTGGTGGACCCGAACAGGGCGGCAGCCCCGCACGAGATGGTGTTGCTGAACAGCCTGTTCGGTGGCGATCCACCGGGCGCGGTCAGGGATCTCTCGGCAAAGGGCAGTCTGGCGAGCGCTCACGAGGCTATGCGGGACTCGGTACGCAATCAGGTCACCGCCCACGGCTGGTTCCGCAAGGTTCCCTCGGCTGCCGCCCGGAGCGTCAGCTTCGGTGTGATCGCCATTGGGGTGTTCGCGGCTTTTGCTGTGGGCGCCTGGGTGCTGTTGCTCCTGATCCCGCTACTGCCGATCATCATCACCGTAGCCGTGATCCGCTTCAAGCTCCGCCGCGGTCAGCGCACAGCCGAAGGTCGAGCGGTCTGCGATCAGGTCGAGGGCTTCAAGACCTATCTCGCCACTGCAGAGGCTGACCAGCTCCAGTTCGAGGAGGGCGAGGACATCTTTTCGAAGTACCTGCCCTGGGCGATCATCTTCGAGCTCGCCGACCGTTGGGCGAAGATCTGTGCAGACCTCGTGGCGATGGGACGGCTGCCAGACGTCGTTCCCTACTGGTACGTCGGGAACTATCACCTGGCGGCCTTCAACACCTCCTTCCTCACCAGCAGCCTGACCAGCGCCGCCACGCCGCTGCCGGCCGCCGGGAGCGGCGGCACGGGCTTCGGCGGCGGCAGCTCGTTCAGTGGAGGCGGCTTCTCAGGCGGCGGCGGTGGTGGCGGGGGTGGCGGCAGCTGGTGACAACCGACCGACCAGTGGGCTTGGCTTCTCGGGGTAGGTCCGGGGGAGTGCCCGATGGTGCATCACCGAGCACCAAACGATGCTGGTCAACATGAACGCGATCTACGAGCACCCCAGCCTCAAAATGCAGGTCACGCATGAACAGCGTGATCGCGCTGAATCATGGCTCAAGGATGCCTACGCCGACGGTCGAATCAGTGAGTCGGAGTTCGACCGACGGATCGGGCAGGTTCTCACCGCTGACTCCCGCAAGGAGCTCAACGAGGCCTTCTACGGTCTGGTCCAAATACCGACCCCATCCCGGGCTCTCGGCGCCCACCCCGCCTATCAGCCACTGGTCCGACCTGAGACTCGCGAACAGGCCGGTCGCGGCGCAGCCGGAGTGGCGCACTTCTCGGTGTTCTTCCTCTGGCTCTTCGGCCCAGGTTTGGTTTACGCCCTGTCGACACCGGGGACGTACGCGCGCAGAGAGGCGGCCAAGTCGTTCAACTTCCAGCTGATCTCCTCGATCGCGTTCGTGCTGGTCGCCATCTTGGGTGGTGTGACTGGTCTTGACCTCTTCGGCTGGTTGCTGCCGTTCATGGGTCTCGGCTGGTTGGTCCTGACGATCATCGGCGGCGCCAAGGCCCTGCAGGGCGATGATTGGAAGAACCCGGTCAAGAACGTGGTCAAGCTCGAGGTGCTGTCGGAGAAGTAGCGCGCACACAGGTGCCGGATCCCTTGGGGCCCGGCACCTTTTGCGTCTCCGCGGGAATCAATTGAGCTGCCGCCGCATTGCATGATCGGTAGACTTTGTCCGGTTGCGGTCGATACCAACTGCATAGGGCGGTCGCAAGCACAACTCAATAGGGGGTGATCGGTTTCGACTTGGGTCGATAGTCCCAGGAGAAGCGGGCCGAGAATCCAAGGTCAACTCGTAAATGTTCCTTGGAAACCAATAAGTGCCAAAGCAGAACGCACTGACTTCGCTCTCGCTGCCTAAACAGTGATCGAAGGGTCAGACCGGGTGAGCCTCCGTCCCGGACCCTGGCCTCATCAAGGAGGCTTTACCTGCTGAGAGTGGGCTCAGGGCTTAGCAGGGACATGAACTGAGTCTGGGCTTGTCTGCAACGTGCTGGCGCGAGTGCAGGAGCCGAGAGAACGCCTAGCCAGCTGCGCCCGGAGAAGACCTGGTTCGTCACTCGAGGACGCGGGTTCGATTCCCGCCACCTCCACTCACTGGAGCGCATCCGCACGTACCAAGACGGCGGCCTCGCCGTCCGTGCCGTCCGACCGCGCAGGCTCAAACCTGGCCAGATTGTCCTCGCGAGCAGGTGGGTTGAGACTTGCCCCGTGACCTACCTGCCGCCGCTGCGGGATCCGGTTCGTACGATCGGCCGACGCACGTTCGACTTTGATCATGAAGTCGTCGTGATGGGAATCGTGAATCGTACCCCGGATTCCTTCTTCGACCAGGGCCGCACCTTCGCACTTGATCACGCCGTCGCCGCCGCTCTGGCTGCCGCTGCGGCCGGCGCGGGCTGGATAGACATCGGGGGCGTGCCCTTCTCACCGGACACTCCGGAGGTCACGTTGGCCGAGGAGATCGACCGTGTGGTACCGGTGGTCGAGCAAGTCTCGGCCCGAAGCGACATCGTGATCTCCGTTGATACCTTCCGTCCAGAAGTTGCAGCTCAAGGCATCGCCGCAGGAGCCGCAGTGATCAACGACACGAGCGGGCTGCACCATCCCGAGCTGGCCGACGTGGTCGCGGCAAACGGAGCAACAGTGGTGATCACGCACAGCTTGGCCCTGCCCCGGCAGCACCACTATCGCCCGCACTACTCCGACATCACCTCCGAGATCAAGGCATTCCTCGCCGAACGTGTACAGCTGGCGATAGATCACGGTGTCTTGGACAGCCGGATCGTGATCGACCCCGGCCACGATCTCAACAAGAACACGCTGCACACCTTGGAATTGACGCGGCGGCTCGCTGAGGTTGCTGATCTTGGCCTTCCGATGCTGGCGGCAGTTTCGAACAAGGACTTCGTCGGCGAGGCGACTGGCCTGCTCAAGTCCGACCGGACGCCACCCTCGATCGCGGCCGCGACCATCTGTGTTCTCAACGGTGCCAGGATCCTACGGATGCATGACGTAGCCGCCTCGGTGGCGGCGGCCCGGATGATCGAGGCGGTTCTGGGGTTCCGGCAGCCCGCCTACCTACACCACAACATGAGCTGAGATCTCAGCACGGTCGTTGTCGGTGAGGGCAACTAGTGTGTTCGCCATGGACGTGTGGTCGCGGGAGCGTGTCCTCTCCCAGGCCCCCGACCGAGCCTCGGCGCGGGCAGCCGCGGCCCTCGCAGACACTCAGGCGTGGCGCGATACCGGCGCCGACCCTTCCAGCGTCTGGGGAGCGTGGACCGGCGGCAGTCAGGCGTACCAGATCGTTGTCGCTCTGAGCTCGCCGCCGGCGTACGCCTGCAGCTGCCCGAGCCGGAAGGTTCCCTGCAAGCACGCGCTTGGCCTGTTGCTGCAATGGAGCGTGGGCAAGGTGCTGCCGGGCGAGCCGCCAGATTTCGCAGCGGCCTGGTTACGCGCACGGGCAGCGCGGCGGAGCCAGTCAGTGCCGCCGCCTGGAGGACGCCAGACGGGCCAGCTGGTCGATCCCGCGGCGGCGGCCAAGCGCGCCTCTGCGCGTGCCGAGCGGGTAGCCAGCGGGCTGGACGAACTCGATCAGTGGCTGTGCGACCAGGTGCGCGGTGGTATCGCCGGCTTGGAAAGCGCTGGCTATGCACACTTCGACCGAATGGCCGCGCGGCTGGTTGATGCGCAGGCCCCGGGAGTGGCCGGGATGCTCCGATCTATCCCTGTCGAGTTTGCCAGTGCCGGGTGGCCGAGCCGGGTGCTCGAGCAGCTGGGCGCATTGCATCTGCTTGTCCAGGCGCACCGACGACTTGATCAGTTGCCAGCCGATCTCGCGGCGACCGTCCGGGCCCGGATCGGCTATTCGGTCAGCAAGGCTGAAGTCCTTGGGCTGCCGGGTGTCCTCGACCACTGGTTCGCAGTTGGCATGGTCGACACCGCCGAATATCGGCTCGACACCCGGCGGGTCTGGCTCCATGGCGCTGCCTCGGGTCGCTGGGCCGTGATCATGAGCTTCGCACCGCCGGGTGGCTTGTTGGATGCGACGGTGATGGCCGGTCACCTGCTTCACGCCCGGCTGCACTTATACCCAGGCGCTGGGCAATTCCGCGCACTGATCGGGGAGCAGACGAGTGCGACCGCCGGCCCGACGATGCCGCCGGCCGAATCCTTCGCCGAGGTACGCGGCCGCTTCGCCCAACTCGTGGCATCCGACCCCTGGGCGGTACGGATGCCGGCAGCGATCAAGGCGGTTCCTGTCCCCGGCGCCGGAAAGTGGCGATTGCGGGCTGACGACGGCGCATGCTGCGACATCATCGACCTTCCAGAAGAGCCCTGGCCGCTGCTCGCCCGTTCCGCCGGTGAGCCAATCGAGGTCTTCGGCGAATGGACCACTCGCGGATTCCGGCCGCTGAGTCTGCTCGGCGCGGATGCTACCGAGCCGTTCAGCACTGCAGTCGTGGCAAGGGCGGCCTAGTGACGGCGGTGTGGGAGGACGTTGTCACGGTGGGGCTCATCGGCACGGACCGGCGGCCCGTCCCAGATCAGCTGCCACCAAATTGGGGGGCAGAACGCAACTACGGCACGGATCCAGCGCACGCGGTGTTGTCGCTGGCCGCCCGGCATCGTGCTCTCACCCGAGCAGGAGGTCTCCTGGCGTCCTGCCCGCCGGCACCCGTTCGGCCCACCCGACCGGCAGCCGGTCGCAAGCCATGCGGCTCACGAGATCTTGGACCGATTGCTGTCCCCGCCTCAGTTCGAGCTTCTCAATCTGTGGTTGGTCGCTGCGGTTCAGCATGGTCAGCGGGCGTCTTCTAGCTACTGGACACCGCTCGCCATGGTGGCGGCTCGCACTACTGCAGTGGACCAGGCGGCTTTAGCTCGGGCAATTGGGGAGCGCGGCGTGTGGTTTGTCGCGCAGAATCCACAGTGGACTCGGCTAGCCAGCAGTCTCCGGTCCGACCTGCACGACGACCTGTTGCAGGGCTCGAGCGCGCCGAGTGTGGCGGTGACCGACGATGAAGTGATCGCTGATCCGCAGCTGATCTTGCGCGCCGCCACCCCATGGCCAAGACAACTCAGCGAGACGTTCCTCAAGATCATCGGCAGCGGCCGGCTCCGGGAACATCGGTCCCGTTACGCCGCAACAGTTGGACTCCGCTTGCCGCTAGAGCACTACGAGCTCTTGCGGTCAGCCATGCAGCAGAGGCCGGCGCCAGAGGAGGCGCTGACGCCGCTAGCGTTGCGGTCGGTACGTGATGCTTACCGCACCTTGGAGCGCATTGTCTGGGTTCGCATGGAGATACAAAGCGCCTTCGCCGGCGAGCCGCTTGCAGTTCAGCGCCTCCAGATACCGCCGTGGTGATGTCGGCGAAAGGCGCGCGGCAAGCACAAGGAGATCCAGTGAGCCACCAGTTCGAGGCGGCGAGCCAGCCGCTCCGGCCGCATGCTGAGCAGGCATACCAGGCCGAGCTAGCCGCGTTGCGGGCCACGGACGACCGCCCGCGGCCACCGCATTGGCGGCTGTCCCCCTGGGCCGTTGTGACCTATCTGATGGGCGGCACCCTTGACGACGGCACCGTGATCTCAGCGAAGTACGTCGGCCACCGCCGGCTGATCGAAGTAGCCGTGGCGACGCTGGCGACCGACCGAGCATTGCTCCTGCTCGGTGTGCCAGGAACCGCCAAATCTTGGGTATCGGAACATCTGGCAGCCGCCATCTCGAACGACTCGACCTTGATGATCCAGGGCACCTCTGGCACCGCGGAGGAGGCGATCAGGTACGGCTGGAACTATGCTCGGCTGCTCGCCGAGGGCCCGAGCCCACAGGCGCTGGTTCCTTCGCCGGTGATGGTGGCGATGGAACACGGCACGATCGCGCGAATCGAGGAACTGACCCGAATCCCCGCCGAAGTGCAGGACGCGCTCATCACGATTCTGTCTGAGAAGACTCTGCCGATCCCGGAGCTGGGTGGAGAAACCCAGGCTCTCCGAGGCTTCAATGTGATAGCCACGGCCAACGACCGCGACAAGGGCATCAACGAGCTGTCCTCGGCGCTCCGTCGACGTTTCAATACCGTCGTCATGCCACTGCCAGACAGTGAGGACGACGAGGTGAACATCGTCATGACTCGGGTAGCAGACCTCTCGTCCTCGCTGGAGCTGCCTGAGGTGCCTGCGGCCGTCGACGAGATCCGCCGGGTGGTCACAGTGTTCCGTGAACTGCGATCGGGCGTCACCGCGGACGGCCGCACCAAGATCAAGTCGCCATCGGGTTCGCTCTCGACGGCCGAGGCGATCTCGGTGATGACGAGTGGGATTGCTCTGTCAGCGCACTTCGGCGATGGCCAGCTCAGACCAGCTGACATTGCTGCCGGCATCGTTGGGGCAGTTGTCAAGGACCCGATCGCTGATCAGGTGGCGTGGAGCGAGTACCTCGAAGTGGTTGCCCGCGAGCGAGAAGGCTGGTCTGAGTTCTACACCGCCTGCCGCGACGTCTCGTGACCTCCACGCTCGCTCCTCCTACGGCTGACGATCATGGTGTCGACCATGACCTAGGTAGTGCGGGTGAGCGGTCGCCGGTCGAAGTCTTCGGTATTCGCCACCATGGTCCCGGTTCAGCCCGCTCCCTTGTCGCCGCGCTGGTGGACTATCAGCCGGACGCCGTGCTCATCGAAGGTCCTGCCGACGCGGATCCCTTGCTCCGGTGGGTGCTGGCCGATGGAATGACACCGCCACTCGCGCTGCTGGGCTACGCCGCGGATCGTCCGCAGACAGCCGCGTTCTGGCCGTACGCGGTCTTCTCGCCTGAGTGGCAGGCCATCAGGTACGCGCTCCGGCGTGATGTTGAGGTTGCCTTCTGCGATCTTCCGGCAGCGGCGGTGCTCGCCCGGTGGCCGCGCGGAGTGAGGCATGACGACGATGACGATGAGCTGCTACAGACGGGCGATGCGCCAGCTGAGATCCTCCGACCAGTTTCGCTCGAGCAGCATGATCCACTGGCTCTGCTCGCCCAAGCCGCCGGCTATGACGATCCGGAGCGGTGGTGGGACGATCTTGTGGAGTCGCGGCTAGATTCATCCTCCCCCTTTCCGATGATCACCGACGCGATGGGGGAGCTGCGGATGATCATGGGCCAAGACGGTCCCTATGCGGAGCGGGAGGCTCGGCGTGAGGCGTACATGCGTCAGCAGATCCGGGCGGCCCTCAAGCGCGGTCGGGAACGCGTGGCAGTCGTCTGCGGCGCCTGGCACGCACCCGTGCTGCGTTGGCCGCTGCCGCCGGCGGCCGCCGACGTGCGGACGCTGCGTGGCATGCCGCGACGCAAGATCATCTTGACCTGGGTGCCCTGGACCCATCAGCGCCTGGCCTCCGTCACCGGTTACGGCGCCGGCGTCGCCTCGCCCGGCTGGTATCACCATCTTTGGGTCGCGCCAGACCGGCCGATCGTGCGTTGGCTAGCCCGGGTCGCCCAAGCCCTCCGCACCCGGGACCTTCCGGTGTCCAGCGCTCATGTCATCGAGTCCGTCCGACTGGCGGAGACGTTGGCCAGCCTGCGCGGCCGGCCACTGGCCGGTTTGGCCGAGGTTACTGAGGCGACGCGAGCAGTGTTGTGCGATGGTGACGAACTGGCAGTCCGCTACATCACTGACCATCTCGTGGTCGGGCAAGCGCTCGGCTCGGTCAACGAAGGCGTGCCCACTGTTCCGCTGGAGGCCGACCTGACCCGTACCTGCCGCACACTGCGGGTCAGGCGTGAGGCAGCAGTCCGGTTTCATGATCTGGACCTGCGTAGGCCGATCGATCAAGCACGATCCCAGCTGTTCCATCGGCTCCGCTTGCTTGGCCTCGGATGGATCGTGCCGGCGGAGAGCGGCGTGCAGAGTCAGGGCACGTTCCGTGAGACGTGGGAGTCGAAGTGGGAGCCTGAGTACTCGGTGGCCATCGTCGAGGCGTCTGTCTGGGGTACGACCGTGGAATCGGCAGCTACGGCACGGGTGCAGAAGATCATCGACGAAGGCTCCCTGGTCGAGTTGACTCAAGCCGTCGAACGCTGTCTGCTCGCCGAACTGCCGCGAGCACTGGATTGCCTGCTCGCCACGCTTACCGACAAGGCCGCGCTTGACGCAGATGTGGTCCACCTGATGGACGCTCTGCCCGCCCTGGCGCGGGCTCAGAGATACGGCGATGTCCGGCAAACCGACACGCGGGCCCTGGGCAAGGTGAGCGAAGTGCTGGTGGTCCGGATCTGCGCCGGCTTGCCGAAGGCGGTGGCGAGTCTGGATGCGTCGAACGCCGCCACGATGCGACGCCGCATCGATGCCGTCAACGCCGCGATCGGCCTCCTCGCCGAGTCGGCGGACGATGTCGGTGACATGCGCGCTGAGCCCGTCGAAGCGCGCCCTTCGACAAGCTCAGGGCGCAGGCATTCGGAATCCTCGAGGCGGTCCGACCCTCGTTCCCGCTGGCTCGACACGCTGGCAACCATGATCGACCGAACTGATGTGCATGGACTGCTGCTGGGTCGCATCGTTCGGTTGCTGTTGGACGCTGATCGGCTCACCGATGTACCGGTAAGGCTGGAACGTGCCCTATCCGCTGGAGTTCCGGCTGCAGATAAGGCGGCTTGGGTGGATGGCTTTTTCACTGACGGCGCGTTGCTCCTGATTCACGATGCCGAGTTGCGCCGGCTGCTGGACGAATGGGTTAACCAGCTGGACGAGGTGCAGTTCGTCGACATGTTGCCGCTGTTGCGCCGAACCTTCGGCACCTTTGCCCCCGCCGAACGTCAAGCCATTGCAGAACGCATCGCGCTCGGCACGAAGAATCGTGATCGTCAGCCTCCCGAAGAGGTTGACCTCGAGCTGGCAGCACCGGCTCTAGCTACCGTCGATCTCATTCTGGGCGGGAGCTATGGCTGACACCGAGCGCACAGAGCTCCAGACCAGACTGCTGCGTTGGCGGCTGATGCTCGGAGAGGCGTCCGCACCTGAGCTCGATACGGCCCTGAGTCGGGAGGAGCAGAAGATGGACGGCGCTCTCGCCGCTCTCTACGACTCGGCCGAGCAGGACGGCACTGAGCAGCCGCGACGCTCCGGCGGCCTTGGCTCATCCGCCCCGCGGGTAGCCCGCTGGCTGGGCGACATCCGGACCTACTTCCCTACCAGTGTGGTCCAGGTCATGCAGCGGGATGCCATCGAGCGGTTGCAGCTCACCTCAATGTTGCTGGAGCCGGAGCTGCTCGATTCGATCCAGCCGGATGTTCATCTGGTCAGCTCTCTGGTGAGTCTCAGTCACGTGATGCCCGACTCCACCAAGCGCACTGCGCGTCTCGTGGTGGGCCAGGTCGTCGCTGAGATCGAACGACGGATCGCGAACAAGACTCGATCTGCCGTCACCGGAGCTGTCAGCCGAGCCAGTCGGACCCGCCGCCCACGGCCACGAGACATCGACTGGAACCTGACGATTCGCCGCAACCTTGACCACTACCTACCTGAGCAGCGCACTATCGTCCCCGAGCGACTGGTGGGCCACGGCCGGGGCGCGAACTCCATCGTGAAGGAGGTGGTGGTCGCGATCGATCAGTCCGGATCGATGGCGGAATCGGTGGTCTACGCGGCGGTTTTTGGTGCCACTCTGGCATCTGTCCGGTCGGTGAAGACCTCTGTTGTGGCCTTCGATACCGAGATCGCCGATCTGACTGACAAGCTGTCCGATCCGGTCGATGTCCTGTTTGGTTGCCAGCTCGGTGGCGGTACCGACATCAATCGGGCACTGGCCTACTGCCAGCGGCTGATCACCCGGCCGACCGAGTCGATTCTGGTGCTGATCTCCGACCTCTACGAAGGCGGTATCGCCGAGGAGATGCTGCGCCGGGTCGCCGACTTGTTGCGGGCCGGGGTTACGGTGATCGCCCTGCTTGCCTTGTCGGATTCGGGATCGCCGGCATACGACCACGAACATGCGGCGGCGTTGGCGGCGCTTGGGGTGCCGGCCTTTGCGTGCACCCCGGATCAATTTCCGGAGCTGCTCGCCGTCGCCCTCAGCAAGGGTGACATCGCTCGATGGGCTGCGACGGTTGCCAGTGAGGCCGCCGCTCCCAGCGGAGCTCGAGCGGCAAAGCATGATCATGGCTGAGCCGCTGAAGAATTCCTTCGGGCCGGAGGTGCCAGCGAGGATCGCCCGGATGATCAAAGAGGTCGATAGCACCTTCGACGAGGATGCTTTCCTGACTGATGCGCTCGTTGGCTACCCGGAGCTGGAGCTTACGCCGCGTGCGTGGCAGATTGCCCAGGCGCTTGGCCGTCATCTGCCGCAGGACTACGAGCGTGCGGTCGAGACGCTGATCGCCTCGCTTGGACCAAAACTCCAAGCTGTGGAGCTCACCGGTATGGATGTCTTCATCTACCTCCCACATGTGTTCTTCGTGGCGAAGTTCGGCATTGGGCATTTCGAGGCGTCGATGCGCGCGCAGTACGAGCTGACGCAGCGGTTTACGGCGGAATACAGCATCCGGAGCTTCCTCGAGCGGTACCCGGAGCGGACTCTCGCCCGGTTGCGAGAGTGGGCAGGTGACTCGAATGTCCATGTACGACGGCTGGTTTCGGAGGGAACCCGGCCACGGTTGCCTTGGGCGCCACGGCTGCGTGCCTTTCAAGACGATCCGCAACCAGTTCTCGAGCTGCTTGAACTCCTCAAGGACGACCCTGAGCTTTACGTTCGCCGGTCGGTCGCCAACAACCTGAACGACATCGGCAAGGACAACCCGACAGCTCTCATCGAGACGTGCCGGCGCTGGCTGAGAGGCGCCACTCCTGAGCGGTCTTGGCTGATCCGGCACGCGCTTCGTTCGGCGGTGAAGCGAGGTGAGCCCGCGGCACTGCAGATCCTTGGCTTCGTTCCGGCGAGTGGAGTCAAGGTGCGTGACATTCACATTGCGCCTGCTGTGGCCTCGATCGGCGAGTCCGTTACCTTCACCGTTGCGCTCGCTAACGAAGGCTCAACGGCAAAGCAGTTGCTGGTCGATCTGCGCGTGCATTTCATCAAGTCGAATGGGAGGCCGAGCGCGAAGGTCTTCGTGCTCAAGGAGCTGGAGATTGAGCCAGGCGGGTCCGCGCGGCTCACCAAGACGATCTCCCTAGCCCAACACACAACTCGCACCCACTATCCGGGCCAGCATCGCGTCGAAGTCGTCGTCAATGGTCGAGCGTGCGGGACCGGTGTATTCGATGTCGTGGCTGAGAGCCGCATCCCCACTTCGTGATCATCAACTGAGCCGCTACCGGCGGCGCGGCCGCTTCAGCTGAGCTTCTGAGCCGCCGTCTGCCGGCTCAGCCGTGAGAGGATCGGGTCCGTGGCAGCCGTTCCATCCATCTCGTACTCGATCACTGTGCGGCTGGAGGTTCCGGCGGGTGGGGCCTCGGTCAGCCAGTTGACGACTGCTGTTGAGCATGCTGGCGGTGCTGTTACCGCTCTCGACGTCACCGCCTCGGGACCCGAGCGATTGCGGATCGATGTGACCTGCGCAGCTCGCGACACCGAGCATGCAGAACTGCTCGTCGAGGCGATGCGCGGCGTACCTGGTGTAGTGGTTGACAAAGTCAGCGATCGTACGTTCTTGATGCATCTTGGTGGCAAGATCGCGATGCACAGCAAGCACCCAATCCGCAACCGTGACGATCTGTCCATGATCTACACCCCAGGGGTGGCGAGAGTATGTCTGGCGATCGCGAAGAACTCCGAAGACGCCCGCCGGCTGACCATCAAGCGGAACAGCATCGCGGTAGTCACTGACGGGTCAGCGGTACTCGGGCTGGGCAATCTTGGCGCGGCGGCTGCACTGCCCGTGATGGAAGGCAAGGCGGCGCTGTTCAAGCGCTTCGGTGACATCGATGCCTGGCCGTTGTGTCTGGATACCCAGGATGTCGACGAGATCATCAAGGTGGTGCAGGCAGTCGCGCCGGGTTTTGCCGGGATCAACTTGGAGGATATTTCGGCTCCACGCTGCTTCGAGGTAGAGCGGCGGCTGCGTGAGCGGTTGGATATCCCTGTTTTCCATGATGATCAACACGGCACGGCGATCGTCGTGCTGGCCGCGCTGTTCAACGCACTGCGGGTGGTGGACAAGCAGATCGCGGACGTACGGATTGTGATGTCTGGTGCAGGTGCGGCAGGTACAGCGGTTATCAAACTGCTGCTGGCCGCTGGTGCACGCAACGTCGTGGTGGCCGACATCGCGGGAGTAGTGCACCGCGGTCGCGCCGACCTGACTGGGGAGCTGGAATGGCTCGCCCAGAACACCAACCAATTCGACTTCACGGGTTCGCTGAAGGAGGCCGTGGTCGGCGCTGACGTATTCATCGGGCTCTCTGTACCTGGCGTCCTCGCTGTGTCCGACGTGGCGGCGATGGCGGATCGGTCGATCGTCTTCGCGTTGGCCAATCCCGATCCGGAAGTGGATCCGGCCGAGGCGACCCGCTATGCGGCGGTCGTTGCAACTGGGCGTTCGGACTTCCCGAATCAGATCAACAATGTGCTGGCGTTCCCCGGGGTTTTCCGTGGACTGCTCGACGCGCACTCGGTCGAGATCACCTCGACCATGCTGCTGGCCGCTGCCCGCGCACTAGCCAGCGTGGTGCATGACGACGAGCTCAACGCCGCCTACATCGTGCCGAGTGTGTTCCATGCTGACGTGCACCACGACGTCGCGGCGGCCGTACGCCGTGCAGCCGGAGGCCCTGCCGAACTACCGTCCGACACCGAAGTTGCCGTCTAGGCCATGTCGCACCCCGCCTTGCCCGATCACCAGCACGCCTCGTCGCTGCGTGGCTGGCACCTCGCCGCTGGAGGGGCCGTCATTGCGGTGTTGTTGCAGCTATGGGGGCTCTACCGGGTCACCGGTCCACCCCAGCCGTCCTGGCTTCCCTACGCCGACAAGTTCGCACATGCCATAGGCTTTGCTGTCCCGGTGATGTTGATCTTGCTGGCGGTTGCGCTGCGCCCCCCGCTGGGCTTGCAGTGGCCCACTCGCGGTATCACCGCGCTGGTGGCAGGTGTTTTTGGGGTGCATGCCATCGTCAGCGAGCTGATCCAGCATGTGTGGTACGAACATCGGACGGGCGAACTGCTCGACGTGATTGCGGACTGGATCGGTATCGCGGCCGGAGTAGTGCTAGTTCGGGTGATTGTGCTGCGGGGGTCCAGCAGCGCCTACCGGGACTTGGCCCCTCATGAGTGAACCAGCGGGACGGCCAGCAACTACGCGTGAACCGGTCGCGGGAGATCTGTTGGTGGCGAGCATCATGCTCGCTGATGGTGTCTTCAACCAGACTGTCGTGTTGATCTTGGACTCCGACGAGGACGGCGCTCTTGGAGTGATCTTGAACGAGATCTCCCAGACCCCTCTCGATGCGGTGCTACCGGAGTGGGTGAGCACGGTGTCGGAGCCGCGGCTGCTGTTTCACGGCGGGCCGGTATCGCCCAACGGCGCGATCTGCTTGGCCAGTGTGGCGGCTGATGATGAAGAGCCTCCGGGCTGGCGGCCGCTGTTCAGCAGTGTCGGCCTGCTGCACCTGGACACCCCGATCGAGATTGTCTCCGGGGCATACCGCGACCTGAGGATCTTTGCCGGTTACGCGGGCTGGGCTACGGGCCAGCTGCAGGCCGAGATCGCTGAAGGCATGTGGTACCTCGCGCCGGCGGACTACAGCGACGTCTTCAGTGACCACCCCCTCGACCTGTGGCGTACAGTGCTGCGTCGCCAGAAGGGTGAGCTCTCGTTCTTCTCAACCTGGGTGGAGAACCCAGAGCTCAACTGAGGGCAATCTGCGGCGGCGAGCGGGAAGTGTCGCTGACAGCGACACCATGCAAATGTTGTGAAGCTTGTTTTCCAGGTGCATAGGATTACGTCGCAGGAGTCGCCTAGTGAGAAGGTGATCGCGGGTGTGCTCACCGAGACGTCGGTGTTCATATCGCACCGACGGAAGGGATACGGGTGTCTGAAACAACCAAGAGTGCAGGGGCGCGCAGCCGGGTGCTGGTGGTTGACGACGACGCGGCCCTCGCAGAAATGCTGTCAATCGTGCTTCGGAACGAGGGCTTCGAGCCGATCTGGTGTGCCCATGGAGACAAGGCGTTCTCAGCATTCAAGGAGGCCAAGCCGGACCTCGTGCTGCTCGACCTGATGTTGCCCGGGCGTGACGGTGTCGACGTCTGTCGCGATATCCGCGCCGAGTCGGGAGTGCCGATTGTGATGCTGACCGCGAAGACGGACACCATCGACGTGGTGGAAGGACTGGAAGCGGGAGCCGACGACTACGTTGCCAAGCCTTTCAAGGCCAAGGAATTGGTGGCCAGGATCAAAACTCGGCTGCGCCGGATGCCGGCCTCAGAGGAGGTCGACGTTGAGACCCTGCGGATCGGGGACCTCTCGATCAGCGTGGACGGGCATTCAGTGAAGCGGGACGGAGTCCAGATCCAGCTCACGCCTTTGGAGTTCGATCTCTTGCTGGCCTTGGCTCGACGGCCTTGGCAGGTCTTCAGTCGCGAGGTGCTGCTCGAGCAGGTGTGGGGCTACCGCCATGCCGCCGATACGCGGCTGGTCAACGTACACGTGCAGCGGCTGCGTTCAAAAATCGAGAAGGATCCCGAGCACCCTGAGATCGTCGTAACTGTACGAGGGATCGGCTACAAGGCCGGCGAAACCAACCCGGCCCGATAGCCGGTTTCGCTTGAAGGCGTCTGACGTGAACGTCGGCATATGGTCTCCATTTTGAGGATCTTGAAATCCCGCTGGTGGCGGTTCCCCATCACGTGGTGGTGGCGGTCGTTGCCGCTTCGCGTCGTATTGACCGTCTTCGTTGCCTCGGTGCTGGTGCTGGTCCTCGGGGGGTTCTTGCTGATGCAGCAAGCCACGATCGGGGTGATCGACGGCAAGAAGGAGACCGCCAAGAGCGCAGCCCGGCAGGCAGTCAACACCGCGCAACAACAGCTCAATGCCGCCGACCTCACCGGTGATGTCAATGTCGACAAGCTGCTCCTCGACCTGGCCACTGGGTTCGCCGATCGGGCCGGTGAGCAATACGAAGTCATCATCATGACGCCCGACCAAACGATCACCGCCGGGAACGCGGCAGCCAGCAGCATTCCGCCCGAGCTGCGGAGGGAGGTCGAACTGAGCAACGACTTGCTCCTGACCTCAACCGAGATCGACTACCGGGACATGCGACCCTCTGTAGCCGGCCTTGCAGCGGGCGCGACCCTGACCCTGCCCGGAACCGGTCGCTACCAGATCTATCTGATGTTTCCGCTCACTCAGGAGGTCGCCACGCTTGCCGTGCTCCGCTATGCAGTCGTGACGACGGGTGCGATCTTGGTGATCTTGCTTACCTTCATCGCAGCGCTGGTCAGCCGCCAGGTCGTGACGCCCGTACGCGCCGCGCGCAGGGCGGCCGAAAGCCTCGCGTCGGGCAACCTGCATGATCGGATGAAGGTACGCGGACAGGACGACCTAGCCCGACTGGCCACCTCGATGAACTACATGGCCTCGGAGCTGGAGAAGCAGATCAACACACTCGAGGAACTGTCGGCGGTCCAGCACCGTTTTGTCTCCGATGTCTCCCACGAGCTGCGGACCCCGTTGACCACAGTTCGGATGGCCGCTGAAGTACTGCACGAGGCTCGTGACGACTTCGACCCCGTCGCCGCACGCTCGGCCGAGCTGTTGCAAAAAGAGCTTGATCGCTTCGAAGCACTGCTCACTGATCTACTGGAGATCTCGCGCTTCGATGCGGGGGCGGCCACACTCAACCCCGAGGAGGCAGATCTGCGCGATCTAGTGCAGCGGGTGGTTGAGGCCAACGCACCGCTTGCCGAGACGAACCACACCGAGATCACCGTGCACGCGAGTGGCGAGGCGAAGGCCGAGGTCGAACCCAGGCGGATTGAACGAATCCTGCGCAATCTCCTGGTCAACGCCATCGAGCACAGCGAGGGTCATCCGATCGATATCTTCATCGAAAGCGATGATGCCGCAGTGGCGGTCGCTGTTCGTGACCACGGCGTGGGGTTCCAAGCCAGTCAGGCCAGGCAAGTCTTCCACCGTTTCTGGCGCGGTGATGCGGCGCGGGCGCGCACCGTTGGTGGAACTGGTCTTGGACTGTCCATCGCCATGGAGGATGCGAACCTGCATGGTGGCTGGTTGACGGCATGGGGCCGCCCGGCCATGGGCGCCCAGTTCCGACTCACCCTGCCGCGGAAAGCGGGCGCGATCCTTGAGACGTCACCGCTTCCGCTGGTTCCGCGCGACTTGGTCGGCCCAGGTGGCACTAGGCTCGACGGCCTGGAGGCTCCAGCGCCTGTCTCCCCAAGCTCCCCGGCGATGCCAGCCTCAGTGCCGACGCCAGCCCCAGTGCCACGAGCATCGAGTGCTGCGGAGACAACAGTGAGCCAATCGTGAATCGGACCCTCAGAAATCAGACACAGCGGCATTGTGCGGTCATTTTCATCGTCCTAGCCGGGCTGCTGGGAGCGGCCGGTTGCGTCAGTGTCCCAACCACTGGGCCGATCGAGAAGGTTGAGGGCCAGCAACCTGGCTGCCAGAACTGCGTCAACGTAGTTGTCGCACCTCCAGCTGCTGGCGACAAGCCGACCGACATTGTCGAGGGTTATCTGCGCGCGACGTCCAACTACCAGCCGAACTACTCGGTGGCCAAGCAGTTCCTGAGCCAGATGGCTGCAGAAAAATGGAGCCCCGAGACCGGTGTGTCGATCTACAAGGGTGCACCCACCGCGACCGCGGACCCTCGCAGAGTGACGCTGAAAGGGCAGCTGGTCGGTCAACTGAAGGCGGATCGCACCTACGTCACTCGAGACACGACGTTGGGGGTTGACTTCCACCTGGTTCGGGAGAACGGCGAATGGCGGATCGACAAGCCGCCGCCGGGACTGATGGTTGCCGAGTACTCTTTCACCTCCTTCTATCAGCCCTACGATCTGTACTTTGTCGGGAACGGCCGTTCGCTGGTTCCGGACCACATCTATCTGCCCGCGCTGAGCAATCCAGCCAATGTCGCCTCCGCACTGATGAAGGCGCTGCTCAAGGGGCCGTCAGATTGGCTGAAGCCCGCCGTCACCAGCGCGATCCCGCCGAATACGAGCCTGAGCGTGGATTCGGTGACGATTACCGACGGCATCGCCCAGGTACCGCTCAGCGAGTCGGTGCTGGCGCTGCCGGATCCGCAGCGCAGCTTGCTGGCCGCCCAGATCGTCTACACCCTCAAGCAGGTCGGCGGGGTCAAGGGCGTGCTGATCAAGGCGAATCAGCAGCCGTATCGCGTACCTGGGAGTGACCCGACCAGCCTCACGATCTCCGTTGATGCCATTCCTCCCGACATCGACCCCGTTCCGTTCGTGTCGGAGGATCAGCTGTACGCGGTGCACGGCGGGGTGGTCAAGCGGGTGAGGACGACTGCCAACAAGCCAGCTTTCGAGCCGCTTGAAGGCTCGCTAGGCAAGGTTGGGTATCGCGTCGACGCGCTTGCTGTATCGGTGACCAACACCGATCTGGCTGTCACGACTGACCGTCGGACGACGCTGCGGCGTGCATCAATAGCGACCGGGAAGCCAGGTACGCCAAGGACATTGCTCAGCGGCGTCACCGATCTGCTCAGACCACAGTTCACTAGGTACGGCGAGATCTGGGTCGTCGGGCGCCACGGTGGCCGGCAACGCATGTGGATGTCCACCGAGAAAAAGCCGATCGAAGTCAAGACAGACGTGCTTGCCACCGGAACCGTCACGGCGTTCAAGATCTCACCAGACGGCACTCGAATGGCATTGGTTCGTGCTACCGAGACTGGGTCCGAGCTTGGGCTCGCGAAAATCATCCGTTCTCAGGACAAGATCACGGTTAACGGCTGGCGACCTTTGAACACCGTGCAAACCGCCATGCTGCCAATCCGCACGATTGCCGATGTCGCATGGCGGGATGCCACCGAGCTGCTCGTGTTGGGAGCCGCCAATCCCGCTAGCGCGTACGCGCCGTACCAGGTGGTCGAGGATGCGTCGCGCATCACCGCGGAGGGCGAGCCCCAGAACTGGGAGGCCATCGAGCTCGCGGTACTTCCCGGCACGCAGACCGCAATCATCGTTGGCCGCAGGGGCTACACCTGGAGGGACGACGGCAGTCAATGGCTGCCCTTCTTCGACAAGATCAAGATCAGTACCATCGCCTATTCCGGCTGAGGGGGCCCCACCTCCGCCTGACTATCCACAGATTGCCCAGCGAAAGCCGATTCTGAAGTTGAGTCGTTGCAGACTCACCCGGTGGGCTTTGAGCATTGGCTGGCGGCAGCGGGTGACCTATTGCTCGGCGCCAGCTGCCAAGGCTGCGGAAAGCCATGGTGGGGGATCTGCTCGCTCTGTCGTCAGCAGGTCGCCGGCCGACGTCCTTTTCACACGACTCCAGTTCCCTGCCCCGATGGATTCCCGGTCACGGTGGCGTCCTCGATATACGACCCGATCTTGCGCAGATTGATCAGCGCGCACAAAGAGCGGCAGGCGTTGGCGCTGACCGGTTTCCTCGCTGAGCGGCTGGCGTTGAGCGTGCATGGATTGTTGGCCAGCGAGCCGTACGCCGTACCTACCAGCAGGATCGTCTTAGTGCCCATCCCTTCAGCGGCCCGAACGGTACGCCGCCGGGGCTTCGATGCCACCGCCTCTATGGCCCGACTTGCGGCGCGTCGCCTCAGGGTCCGGTACCCGGTGATTGTCCGATCAGCACTCATTCAGGGACGGCCGGTCGCCGATCAAGCCGGACTGGGCGCAGCAGCGCGCCAGGAGAACCTGGCAGGTGCTTTCCGGCTACGGAGGCCGATCCCAACTGGCGCGGCGGTTCTGATCGATGACCTCGTGACAACGGGTAGCAGCCTGACTGAGGCAACACGGGTACTTCGGGCGGCCAGGATCCCCGTGCTCGGCGCAGCAACGGTGGCGGCCACCGTGCGCGTACGGCCGCCGAGCTCGCCTCAGGTCAGCGACTCCGGGCAGTTCCGCTAGCCATTGTCCGCGGACTGAGAACTCAGTGAGGATCGGAAGAACCGGTAGAAATACCGGATGGCAAGGATTAGCGTCTTTTCTATGGCGCTTGCGCACCAGGGGGGTTTTTGGTTTGGCCGGACCCAGGTTGCGTCGAGTGCCTTCGTCATTTCTGGACCGTCTCCGCAGCGCGACCCACAGTCGCGACCGAACGCCGGGCGCATGCTCGCCTGATCGTGCCGTTCGGACTACCAGCACCTCAATGGAGGTAGACATGGATGTTGTCGTCAAGTCCCGACATTGCAACCTGTCGGATGAGTTCCGCTCCTACGTGGATGAGAAGATCACTCGACTTTCTAAGCTCAACGACCGGGCTATTCGCGTCGAGGTCGAGGTATCAGCAGAGCGGAATAGGCGACAACACGACCAGGCGAGCCGGGTCGAGATCACACTTCGCACCAAGGGCCCGGTGATACGGGCGGAGGCGGCGGCCGAAGACAAGCTTGCGGCCTTCGATCTGGCGTTGGACAAACTGATGGCGCAGCTGCGCAAGGCAGCCGACCGTAAGCGGGTCCACCGTGGCCAGCACTCGCCCCGCTCGTTACACGACGCGGCTGCTGAACTGCCGCTGATCGAGAACGGACCTGAGACGAACGGGTCATCGGTGCGCAAGATCGCCGGGATCGAAGTTGATGGCGACGGGCCCATGGTGGTGCGCGAGAAGTTCCACCCGGCAGTACCGATGAGCTTGGATCAGGCGCTGTTGGAGATGGAGCTCGTCGGCCATGACTTCTATCTCTACATCGACTCTGAGTACATGGCGCCGAGTGTGGTCTATCGCCGCAAAGCCTACGACTATGGCGTGATCCGCCTCGACCTGGCCTACGCCATGGTCTCCTGATTCCACGCCAGGGCTGGTCCGCTGACATTGGGAGGCCTACGGGCCCGCTAGGCAAACGTGCGCCTTGAGTTCTGTACATAGGCGTAGTTCCTGCATGGCCGGGGTTCAAGCATCTTAGGTTTGCTACGCGGGCCCGTAGGCCTCCCCAGTGTCAGTGGGCGCCGGTAGCGTCGGCCTGGTGCGACGGGAGAGCCTGAGCAAACCTGAGGCGCGGCGGATCGCGCTGGCTGCGCAGGGCTTTGGGGTGCCGAGGCGCGAGCGGGCGGTCACGATGCGCGACGTCCAGGCGGTCACGAGTCGGTTGGCGCAGTTTCAGATCGACTCGATCAATGTGGTCACCCGGGCGCACTTCATGCCGCTCTTCTCCAGGCTTGGGCTGTACGATCCAAAGCTTTTGGAACGCGCCGCCTATCAACCGCCGCGGCGCCTTTTCGAGTATTGGGGCCACGCCGCCAGCCTCATCGATGTTTCGCTGCAGCCGCTGCTTCGATTCCGCATGCAACCAGGCTTCCGCGATGTCTGGGCCGGAGTGGAGCGAGTCGCGCATCAGAACGCTGATCTGATTCCGTTCGTTCGCGATGAGGTCGCCACGCGCGGGCCGATCAGCGCGCGGGACCTGGAGATTGTCGAGGAGCGTGATCGCAGTGACTGGGGCTGGAACTGGTCGCGCGTCAAGACCATCTTGGAGTGGCTGTTCTACGTCGGCGAGGTCACCTCGGCATACCGTAACTCGCAATTCGAAAGGGTCTATGACCTTCCGGAGCGGGTCATTCCACAGTCGGTGCTGGCCATGCCGACTCCGACACCGCAGGAGTCGGTGACCAGTCTGGTCCGACTGGCCGCGCAAGCCCTTGGAATAGCAAGTGAGTTCTGCCTACGTGACTACTTCCGTACCCGTCCGGCCATGACGCGGCAAGCTATCGCGACGCTAACGGAAAGCGGCGAACTGCTTCCGGTAGCAGTCGAGGGTTCAAGGAGCCGGCCTTGGTATTTGTGGCATCAGGCCCGAGTGCCTCGTCGGATCGGCGCCCGCGCACTGCTGAGTCCTTTTGATTCCATGATCTTCGAGCGGGCGCGGCTGGAGCGCCTGTTCGACTTCGTCTATCGGATTGAGATTTACGTGCCCGAACCGAAGCGGGTCTTCGGTTACTACGTCTACCCGTTCCTGCTCGGCGACCAGTTTGTGGCCCGGGTTGATCTCAAAGCGGATCGCTCACGTGGCGTGCTACGGGTCAACGCCGCCTGGATTGAGCCTGGCCAAAACCCGTATCAGGTGGCGACCGAGCTCTCATCGGAGCTCAAGATCATGGCCGAGTGGCTTGGTCTGCAAGCTGTGGAAATCCTGCCGCGGGGAGACCTGGCAGCTGCGCTCGGCGCGCTTTAGTTTGGAGCCGCTCGCGCATCACGCTTGGAATCCGCCGCGATTCCCGACGCTCGCGGTTATTCGCCTGGAGTACCTACCTTCCGGGCTGGCTTACGATAGGGGGCGCTGCTGCGGCACTTCTACGATGGATGAAGTCTGGCGCTGAGCCGAGTGGCGTGAGGGAACAACTCGGCGCCACTGACCGTGCAGGTAAGTGATGACAACGTAAGGGAGCCAGTTTCCGTGGCTTTGATGGATAGATTGCTACGCGTAGGCGAAGGCAAACTTCTCAAGCAGCTCAGCAATATCGCCAAACAGGTGAATGCGATCGAGGATGACTTCGTCGCGATGAGCGACGAGGAGCTGCGCAGTCAAACCGGTGAGTTCCGGGCGCGCTACGAAAAGGGTGAGACGCTCGAGTCGCTGCTGCCTGAGACGTTCGCGACCGTACGCGAGGCCAGCCACCGGGTGCTGGACAAGCGGCACTTCGACGTCCAGGTCATGGGCGGAGCGGCACTGCACATGGGCAACATCGCTGAGATGAAGACGGGCGAGGGCAAGACCCTGGTGGCAACCATGCCGTCCTATCTCAATGCCATGACCGGGCGCGGCGTCCACATCGTCACCGTCAACGACTACCTGGCTAAGCGCGACTCAGAGTGGATGGGACGAATCCACCACTTCCTGGGCGTGGAAGTCGGCGCCATCCTGTCGCAGATGGATCCTGCCGAGCGCCGCAGGGCGTACCAGGCGGACATCACCTATGGCACCAACAACGAGTTCGGCTTCGACTACCTGCGCGACAACATGGCGCTCAGTCTCGAAGACTGCGTCCAGCGCGGGCATCACTACGCCATCGTTGACGAGGTTGACTCGATCTTGATCGACGAAGCGCGTACGCCCTTGATCATTTCCGGCCCAGCGGAAGACACCGGCAAGTGGTATCCCGAGTTTGCCAAGCTGGTGAACCGACTGCGTCGCGACGAGCATTACGAGGTCGACGAGAAGAAACGGACCGTCGCAATCATCGAGGCCGGGATCGATTCCGTCGAGGATTGGCTGGGCATCCACAATCTGTACGAGTCGGCGAACACGCCGCTGATCTCGTACCTGAACAACGCCATCAAGGCCAAGGAACTGTTCAAGCTGGACCGCGACTACGTGGTGATCGACGGCGAAGTACTCATCGTCGACGAGCACACCGGACGTACCTTGATCGGACGCCGCTACAACGAGGGCCTGCACCAAGCCATCGAGGCCAAAGAAGGCGTCCAGATCCGCGACGAATACCAAACACTCGCCACCATCAGCTTGCAGAACTACTTCCGCATGTACGACAAGCTCGCCGGAATGACAGGGACGGCGCTCACCGAGGCCAGCGAGTTCCAGAAGATCTACGGCCTCGGTGTCGTGCCGATCCCGACCAACATGCCGATGATCCGCGGCGACCAGCGCGACCTGATCTACCGCACCGAAGAGGCTAAGTTCGAGGCCATCGTTTCCGACGTGGCCGAGCGGCACGAGAAGGGTCAGCCGGTATTGATCGGCACCGCATCCGTGGCCAAATCCGAGATCTTGTCCGGAATGCTGAAGCGTTCCGGAGTCAAGCATGAGGTCCTCAACGCCAAGCAGCATGAGCGTGAAGCGGCCATCATCGCCATGGCGGGCGCCAAGAGTGCGGTCACCGTAGCCACCAACATGGCCGGCCGCGGCACGGACATCATCTTGGGTGGAAACGCCGAGTTCCTCGCTGACAAGAAGCTGCACGACTCCGGCATCGACGCGCTGGAGAGCTCGGAAGAATACGAGAAGCGCTACCCCGAGCTCCTGAGGGAGTTCGAGAAAGAAACCTCGGCTGGGCATGACGAGGTCGTCGATCTTGGTGGTCTCTACGTCGTCGGTTCAGAACGTCACGAGTCACGCCGCATCGACAACCAGCTCCGCGGCCGTTCCGGCCGGCAAGGCGATCCCGGGCTGAGCCGGTTCTACCTGTCGCTAGGTGATGACCTGATGCGGCTGTTCAAGTCCGACATCGTGGACTGGGTTCTCCAGGCCCTTAAGATGCCAGACGACGTACCCATCGAGAACAAGCGGGTGACAGCCTCGATCGCCAGCGCGCAGAGCCAAGTCGAAGCGCAGAACTTTGAAATCCGCAAGAACCTTCTCAAATACGACGACGTGATGAACCGGCAGCGCCATGCGGTCTACAGCGACCGTCGCAAGGTGCTGGAAGGTGCCGACGTCGAGTCGCGACTCCGGGCCACCGTCGACACGGTGGTCGAGCAATACGTCATCGGAGCGACTGAAGGGTTTGCCGAGGACTGGGACCTGGAACAGCTGTGGAGCAACATGAACACCCTCTATCCGGTGTCACTGGTGCGTGCGGAGTACGAGGAGCGCGAGGACCTCGACCGGCAGATGCTGATCGAGGACTTCAAGGCCGATGCGCAGGCCGCGTACGACACACGGGAGCAGAGTCTCGGCGAAGAGGTCATGCGCGAGCTCGAACGCCGGGTGCTGCTGACTGTTCTGGACCGTAAGTGGCGAGAGCATCTCTACGAGATGGACTACCTCCGCGAGGGCATCGGCTTGCGGGCCATGGCGCAGCGCGATCCGCTGGTGGAATACCAGCGGGAGGGCGGCGACATGTTCAACGTCATGATGGAAGCCTTTATGGAGGAGGTTGTTGGCTACGTCTTCCACCTTGAGGTGGAGGTTCAGCAGGGCCCTGCCGTCGGCGTAGTCACCGACACCGATGGCCAGGCGATTCAGATCGGGGCTGGCCGCACCGATGCCGGCAGGCGGAATGGTCACGACGGAGCCGGTCGACAGCTGGTGGAGTCCGGACCGGACCCGGACAGCCCTGGTGTCGCGGTGCACACAGTCGATGACGAAGAGTCCGAACCCGACACTTTGGTGGAGGAACCAGTTGCAGGCCCGCCGAGGGTAAAGGCCAAGGGCCTCGCCGGCCAGACCCGGTCGGGCACCCCGCTCAGCTATTCTGCTCCGGCCGAGGATGGCTCAGTGCGGACGACCGGCAAGACGGCAAGCAAGGCTGACGACCCGTACGCGGACGTCGGTCGCAACGCGCCGTGCCCGTGCGGCTCGGGAAAGAAGTTCAAGATGTGCCACGGACGGCCAGGCGCCGTCTAGCGGTGTCGCGACAGCGACTGAATTTGGCAATCTGCGAGAGCGATCGGGCACCCGCTATGCCCACTTGTTCATGAGTCGTTCACGGGCTGCGTTCGTCATTGCTGCCGCGGCCGCCATCATCGCTGCCGGTATCGGACTCGGAGCTGTGACCAGCGGCTTAGACGCTGCCCCTCTGACGACCAGCTCCGCTCCAACTGAGGCTTCAGGGTCGACGCCGGTGCCCTCAGACCCGACAACCAAGCCACACCAGAAGCTCACTGACCCGCTAACTGGCGGCAAGGTCAGCGACCACGAGGTGATCGCCGCCAAGGTGGAGAACATTGCGGCGGCCAGACCCCAAGTTGGCTTGAGTCAGGCTGACATCACCTTCATTCAAGAGGTTGAGGGTGCCCAGACGCGACTCATCGCGGTCTACCACTCGAGGTTCCCCAAGCGTCTCGGACCGATCCGCAGTGCCCGGAGCACCGACGTACAGCTGCTGCCCCTGTTCGGCAAACCTGGGCTGGTCTATTCCGGAGCCAACTCCTCGGTTCAGCGCAAGATCGACAATGTCTCGATCGTGCCCATCCCACGCTCCACTCGCGACCGTCGGCGGATAGCGCCGCACAATGTCTTCGTCAACCTAGACAAGATCGCGAAGTCGAGAAAGCTGCCCAAGGTCAAGTCCATAGGCTGGACCTTCAATGACGCCGCACCGCGAGGTGCCACTGCGAAAGCGGTGAAGGTACGCATCGGGCACGACACCTTCGACTTCAGATCTACCTCGGGTCGGTACACGGTGCGCTGGAACGGATCTCGGTACGCCGACGGCGACAGTGGCGTGATCACCAAGGCCGACAACGTCGTGATCATGAAGGTGCGCAATCATCCGGACGGAAATCGTGATGTTCAGGGCGCGCCATCGGTTCAATCCGACACGGTCGGTACTGGTGCGGTGACGATCTACCGGGACGGGAAGATGATCGAAGGCCGCTGGAAACGGGCCAAGGCCTCGGCGCCGCTTCGCTTCAGCGACAAGTCTGGCAATCTGATCCCTCTCAAGCCCGGTCAGACTTGGGTAGCGCTCCGTGGGTAGTGCCACGTGGCACAACTCCCGCGAGCCTACGGCGGCGGCAGCGTGACACCGAACCCTGTCATTGCCAGACGGGGCAGCACCTGACCGGGCCTCAGCAAGTCGGCGATCTTGGCGGCGGTGAGCAGCTCGAGCTCAGCTAGCCGAGCATCGTAGGCATTTTCTCCTTCTCGTCGAGCCCGCTGCAGCTCGGCAACGTTGAGCCAGACCTTTCCTCGAGCCTCACGGAGGAAACGCCGCGAGCTCAGCCGATTCGCCGGCGTGAGAATACGATCCAGCAGGCTGCGCGCGCCGCCAATCGCGTGATCCTCCGCCGCCACCCGCGCCGCCAGAATCCGATCGATGCGTTCATGATCACGACGCCGCCGGTAGAGCAGCACCGGATCTTCGAAGTCATGATCGGTGATCACCGAAAGGGTCGCTGGTGGCAGGTCGAAGTTGATGTGTGCGTTCATGCCCAAGAGCAGGTGGACGATGGTCGGTAGCGTCGGATCGGCCTGGAACGCCAGCCGCCACGGTCGCGGCACCTGCCCGCCCGTCTGATCAGCGTCATGCGCCACGATGAACAGGTCCGCGAAAGCGACATCCCACCGCACCACCCAGTCAGGATCCTCGAAGAAGGCCGCGTCAACTGCCTCTGCGACTGCCTGCGTGGTGCGCTGATAGATCGTGACGAAGGTGCGGCGGTGCACCTGATCAGGCGGCAGCGCGTCGATCCGTTGTTGCAGCTGGTCGATGACTTCGCCGATAGTCGATGTTGGTTGGCTGGTGGGGCCATCATGCATGGTTGCCAGTCTTCCTTGACACCATTCGGTGCGGAAGGATCGGACTATGGGACGGCAAGAGCAGCGGTTCGCATTCGATCCTGTCCAGGTTGGTCGCAGTGAATGTGAGGCGTGGGTTGGGTACTACCGCCGAGACTGGCCGCGAATGCTGGCCGGACTGCATGGCATGGTGCGGCACGGCTTTGCGCTGGGACCGCTTGGAAACCTGAGGGCGGCTTGGCACGTCCTGCGTGGAAGCCAGGCCTGGGCGCCGTTCCCAGACAATGATCCAGAAGCCGCCCGGCGGCACATGGCCCGGTTCTTTCGACTGGTCAACCGGGCTGGCCGGCTCCGCGTTGATCCGCGCCTCGCCGCCGAACTGGAGGTGGCTTGGTGGCAGGCGCACCGGGCGCTGCAGCATGATGCTCGGGTCACTGAGGATGACCTGGTCGCCGCCATGGTCCGCTTCTATTGCTACGTCTACCAAGCAGATCCGGCCGACGTGCGCCGCGCGGCCGAGCTGAGGGTAAAGGCTATGGTCCTCTCCGACGCCTGGGTGGCTGCCGGATGCCGGCTTGACGACCCGACACTCGCCAAAGAGCGGTTGACACTGGTGGCCTCCTATGCCGCGCTCCGGGAAGCCAGCGACCGTAGCGTGATATCCACAGATTGAATCGGGCCCGCCGGATCAGGGTTAGCGGAGAATCTCGACCAGCGACCGCTACGGCGCAGGAGTTGTAGTTGCCGCTTGATTCGAAGCGGAGGATGAGCAGCGGTCACCGGGCTAATGGGTCCCAGCCGCGCAGGTGCGTGACGGACTGGCGGTACTCCCACTCGATAAGGTCCTTCAGCAAGTGAGCCAGCCGCCCGCCGCTGGTGAAGCCGGCGATGTCAGCAACCCCGCGACGGGTTCCTACCGAGACGACGAACCCCTTGTCATGGAAGGTGAACGCCTCCAGCGGCCGGCCCTCCAGCTCCGCGTCCAGGTTGCGGGCCACGGTCTCGCCCTCCTCCAGCGCCACCTGCGCCAGCGGTGGCAGCACATGGCCGGTGCCCGGATCCACCACCGAGGCAAGGTCGCCGGCGACGTAGATCTCCGGATGGTCCAGCACGCGCAGGTACCGGTCGACCTTAACGCGGCCGTTGTGGCCGATCGGCAAGCCCGAACCCACCACCAGCGCGGGCGCCTTCACCCCACCCGCCCAGACGAACACGCCACCCTCCACCAGCTGGCCGCCCTTGAGCCGGAAGCCCTCCTCGGTCGCAGCCGCGACTATCGCATTGGTGCGGACCTGCACGCCCAGGTCAAAAAGGATCATGGTGGCATTGTCGATCAGCTGCGGCGAGGAGCCGGCCAGGATGGTGGGGCCCGCCTCGACAAGGATCACGGCGGGCCGGTCAGACGCCAGGCCGTAGCTGGCGGCCACCTCGGGCAGCATCTCGGCGAGCTCGCCGGCCAGCTCGACCCCGGTGGCCCCGCCGCCGCCGACCACCACGGTCGCGAGGCGCTGCTGCCGCTCGGGGTCGGCGGCCGCCGCGTCCTTGAGCGCCCTGTTGACCGCCGTCCACACCTGCTGGGCATCGCCGGCCGAGTACAGCGACAGGGCGCGCTGGGCCAGGCCGGGGATGGCGAAGTCGTTGGGCCGGCTGCCCAGCGCCAGCACCAGCCGGCTCCAGTCGATCGGCCGGGCTCTGGTGAGCAGCCGTCGGCCGGCCAGGTCGAAACCGCTGATCTCGGCCTGGACGAACCGGACCCGCTCGGCCAGCACGTCCTGGAGTGGGATACGCACCGCGTCGGCGGCGCGGGTGCCGGCGGCGACCCGGGGCAGCTCGGTGAGCGCCTGGTGGTAGTCGTGCCGGTCGACCAGGGTCAGCTCCACCACGGGGTTGTTGCGCAGCTTGGCGGTCAGGCGCATGGCGACGTGCAACCCGGCGTAGCCCGCCCCGGCGACCACGATCCGGCCGCCACTCCCGGCGGTGGATGCGCTCATGGCGTCCTCCAAGGGTCCCGTCCCTGTTCGTGATGAAGATGGCTGGCACCGGCGATTCCGAGATGCTGCTCGATGCGCTCTAGCCGCCGGAGTAGTTCTACGAGTAACCCCCTCTCGGTTGGAACTGCCGGCTTGGAGGCGACCACCTCAAGATCGCGAGCAAGGTCCTCCATCGTGGTCCCAGGTGAGGCGTCGGCGACTTCGGACAGATCGCCTGCTGTTCTGGTCGGTCGACGGACGACCTCGGAAAGCGTTTCGTCGTCGACTTCCAGATGCTCATCGTCGGATATCGGGTCCAATGACATTGGCTCCTCACGCTCCCTGCTGGGTCGGAACTGGCGACAGACTGGACTGGTTGTGCAAGCGCAAAGTAGGTCAGTCGCGAAGTCGGCATGGGCTAGCGCGGCGAAGTGTCGTCCGCAACGAGCTCGGCGTTCGGGTTCGGCTTCTCAGCCATCGTGATCGCGTAGCCGTTGTTGCGGTAGCCCTCGGCGGAGTTGACAACGCGAGGTCTCGCGCTGCCCGCTGCGGCCCGGCAAGACCGGCACCTTCACTCTTGACCGAACCGTCCGCCAGGCCATCGACGAGGCATCGACGAAAGCGGCCGACTCTCACATCGCCACGATCTTGGAAGACCTACGGCAGACGGTGAAACTGACCATGATCGCGGAAGGTGACATCAGCCGGATCGCTGCCGCGGCCGCGAAGAACTACCCGGATGTGACGCCTGAGCAACTCAAGGCGTCCGTGCGCGAAGCGGCCAATAGCGGCAAGAGTCACTCGGAGACCGCCCAGGCGCTGAGAGGGAAATACAAGGCCGCTGACTTCGAGGACTTGCTGGCCGGTGTTCGCGAGGCCGCGCTCAAGGGCGCTGAACATGATCAACTCCTCAAGGCGATCCGGTAGGAGTACGCCCACATCTCACAGACAAGGGCCAAGGTGATCGCCAAGACCGAGATTAACCGCGCCTTTGCCATAGGCCAGTTTGAGTCAGACCGACAGTTCCTTGACCAGACCGGCTGGACTGGACAGGCGTACAAACGTTGGGTCACGCGCAGCTCCGATCCCTGTCACTTCTGCCTAGCGAAGGCTGCTGCGCCGCCGGTGCCTCTTGATATGCCTTTTGCCAGTCTCGGCGACGTTGTGACTGCCGTGATGGAGTTGGACGACGGATCGATCAGCGTCCGGAAGCTGGCGATCGATCGTTGCCGGCAAGCTACATGCGAACTGCTCCTGCGGCTATGAGCTAATAAATCAAGGACTAGATGGTGCGCAATGTTGCCCAGGTCACCCGTACGGGCCCTTTCGCCGGATGTCCCTGGCCCGGGAACCGCTCGGCGCGGAGTCCATGATCGCCTGAGCCAAGCAGGCGACGAAGTGACAAGCAGCAAGACCCGCAGCGATGTCCCGACGCTGCCGGCAATCGCCGACGAGTGCGGCCGGGCGTGTTCAGCCCTGACATACCGCTCACATCCAGGTGGCTCGAGAGCAGGACTTTCCGCTGCAGCCGCCAAGGGCCCACTTGTCAGCGCCTGTCCGTAACCGCGTCCGGCGGGCGATCGTTATCCGACGAAAATGCAGAACGGGTGACCGGCAGGGTCGGCGAACACGTACAACGGCTCATCTTGGTCATCGGTGCGGTCGAAGAGTTCAGTAGCACCAAGAGCAAGCGCCCTATCCCGTTGGATTTGCAAGTGCTCCCGAGTCGCCACGACCGTGTCCAGGTGGAACATCTGTGGCACGGCCGGGTCTGGCCAAGTCGAGGGTCGGACGCCCTCGGTCTGCTGGAACGCCAGCTGTGGTCCACCGTGCGTGTTCCGCAACACGAGCCAGTCACGACCGCGTGTGTCGGGCTGGTTGGCCGACGGTGGTTCATCGCCGGCGCGGTACTCCAGCCCGAATAGCTGGCGGTAGAACTCGGCCAGCGCCCGCGCATCGGTGGTATCGATCACGACCTGAGCAATCCGTGGATACGAGTCAGCCATATCCTCATGCTGTCATTGAGGTCCGACACAGCTGCAGCCCCGGTCTTGCCTTCGCGCCGCAGCGTCAGGTCAAAGCGGGGGGAATCGCTGCGCCACACCGGCGAGTGGCGACGCGCTTCGCCGCCTGCCTGTCTGGCGACCCTTCAGCGACCAGCCGCCGCTTCGGTGAGCCGGCACCCTTCCGCCCAGGCGGCGCCATCAGCCCTGACGCCGGACTTCCCTTGCTGAGTCGGGCTTCTTCGCCCTAGGGCCGCCAACCTTAGCGGCGAGAGTGGCCTATTCGGCAGCATCGATTTCCTGCTCCGAGGGAGCAGAAGGGCAACGAGGCAACTCCTCTGCCTCCGCCGATACGGCGTGCGGGCTGTAGTGCGGTCGTCGAGATCAGGGCTCAAGCCGGTCTGCCTGCGGGAAAATCGCTACGTGACCTCCTCAGGCGATGCCGAAGCCGTGCTCGTGACTGGTGTGTACGGGGCAGGGAAGAGCACCGTCGTGGCCGACATCGGCAAGCTGCTCACCGACCGTGGTGAGTACTACGGATTGCTCGACGTCGACTGGTTGGGCTGGTTCGACGCGGGGCGGGATGCGGCCTCGCACCGGCGAGTGGTGATGTCGAACATCACCACCGTGTGCGAGGCATACCTCGCCGAGGGCGTCCGACGATTGGCGCTGGCCTGGTCGATTCGGGACCGGTCGCAGCTCGACGAGGTGAGGCAGGCGGTGTCTGTGCCTATGCGAGTTGTGCGCCTCGATGTGGACGCCGAGCTGATGCGCCGCCGGCTGCTTGCTGACCCAACCGAGGAGCGCCAGGAGGACGACCTCGCGGTCGGTTTGGAATGGCTTGCGGCCGGGCACGGGGCCGGTCTGGAGGACTTGCTGGTACCTGGCGACCGGCCGGTGCGGGAGATCAGCGAGGCGATTTGCCGATGGATCGGGTGGATTTGAGGGCGACCTGAATCCAAGCTCCCAGATTGGCCTCCGTTCTCAGTTTCGGGGCTGCGCCAAGCTCGACGCTACGGTTGGACCACGACCGCTATGTCCCGCCTAGCACCCCACTGATCGGCCGAGCATCATTGCCGCCGATGAGTCGGCAAGGTGAGCGGGCGTTCTCGTTGCGCTGAGAATCGTAAAAGTGTTCTAATAGAGTATGCAAGATTCCTGTCCGACTCAGTACGGCGACGCGGATGCAGGCGGTCGGCGTGGTGCCGAACGTTTGTGGGGCGAGAGAAACACTGCCGCCCATGGCTCAGCAAGATCATCTGGGCGCGATCTTCTATGAGACTCTTGCAAGGCCGATGCTCCGGCTCCGGCGCGTTGCCGTTGACTCCTCACCCGAGGCGGCCATGCGTTCGAACCTTCGTTTGCCCAACGCGAGCACGGCTGTCGGTTCCTCATCTGGTACTCCGTGGACGATCTTGAGCCAGGGAAACAGAGATGCCGACGACGATCATTGATTTGAAAGTCAAGACAGTTGAGGAGAAGGCCGTCACCTCACAGAACAACCAGCTGGGCAACATGATCGCCTCCAGCGACGACATCACCGTAATCAACGGTGATCCAAGCCTCAGAGGCCAACACTCAGGCTTCTATGTCCGTGTTCGCAGGCCGGATTTCTGGCTATGTGAAGCTGGATACATCTTGCCGGGAATCCCAGGCACGCCCTTCCCGAACGGCGGTCAGCTCCACACCCGAGGGCTCCTCAAACTTTCCAGTCTTGTGAATACGGTGGCGATCATCGGAGGGACCGACGATTACCGGTGCGCTTCAGGTCAGGTCACCATCGACGGGAATAACTTCGAGCTGACAATCGAAACTCCGTGAGACGCGGCCGACCGATAGAGATAAACGCTCGTGATCTAGATACCTGACTCTCCGTGGCTGAAGCCGGGTGGGGACTGAAGAGTGCCAGTCTTCCTCGCCACCGTGATCACCGGACTTCGCCTAGGCAGTGATCGTCACGCAGCGTGGGATGAGAAGTGGTACAGGATTCAAGAACTTGTCCACAGATTTACCTTTGGGAGGTTATGCCGGGACGGCTGGATCAGTCAGCCTGGTGGCCTCAGATTGAGGCGTCCCAAGAGCTTGTCGATAGGCAAGACGAGGGTGCTGCGGCAGGCTCAGCAGGAGCTGTTCCAGGAGGCTGACATGTCCACGACGACAACATCGTCGCGTACGTCGTACGTTCAGTGGCTGATCGAGAGCCGGCCGTCCAGCCTCACATGGTCGCGGTCCTCGCCTCCGCCAACCAATCAGCCACCGCTCGACTTGGTTGATCACGAGCCCGATGTTGCTGAGGCCGCAGCGCCGGATGACCAAGGCGTCCGGTGAGCATGGTTATGGCACGCTGGGCCGCCTAACAGCGGCCCGGACTACCCGATGCCCGGCAGTGGAGCACCACACTTGCCTTGGCTCTGACTCAGTCGCTGCTGGGCCAGCGGTCGGTCGCTCAAGCAACTCGCTGAAAACGTGCCCTAGCGATAGTCGGGACTAAATCGTGCCATCGGTGGATGCGATCTTCATGGAGAAGCTGCACGTTCTGGTACCCCGGCAGCGCACGGACCAGGGTTGTACATGAGGTCTTCGAACAGTTTCGAGTCGAGAACTGCCCAATTGAGGGCCGTTGACGCCCGGCCTTGGGGCTGACTCGCCGCAAGCTGTCGGAGGTCGATGTCCTCCGGTATCGGCAGAGGGCCGGCGGATGCCCTGGCATTTCAGGTTGCATGTTGAACAGCTCATTCCTCCAAATTGGCAGTCGAGCAATACCAGGGGGTCAAGGGTGCTGGGCTTGGTCCCTCTCGGGCCAGTCACGGTTGTGACCGACCTGGGTGATCACAGCTCGCCGTCTTGCATGAGCGATGTATTAATTCGATTGCGGCAGCAAGCGACGCTGCCTAACCTGATTAAGCAACAGATCGCGAATCGATTTGTTACCAACAGAACGACTTGTTCATCCGAAAGGAGGTGCTCACGACGTACATGGTTATGACGACTTCGAATGCTCGGACTGGCTACGCTGCGGCCGCCTTGGGTGAGCATCGCCTTCACTCTTCTCGCTTAGCGCGGTAGTGCCACTCCAGGCGATCCCAACTCTTATGAGGGTCGCCTAATCACTGTGCAAATGATCTGCAAAGGCGATCTCTCTGCCGTTCCTGCATGACCCGGACTTGGTATCGCGACGGTAGCGGAGCTCGAATTTCGCCTGCCGACACATGGGCTATTGGTAGCCCATTCGACCGAGAAATATCTCGCACTCGCGGAAAGCGATTTGTAAGAACGGAAGAACAAGATGACGCTTAGCATCCTTGCCGATGACAAGGAAACGTCGCTGGAGCCATCTGTCGTCGGCAAAAAAGCGGACACGTCAATACGTGATCCCAGTCACCGAGCAGATGTGGAACCCCCGGAAACCGTCGAACACCTTTTCATCGGCCCGCCGCCGGGATCCTCGCGGCCGCATGTCCAGCATGCGGCCGGACTTGGAGTCCTCGCCGCGGCCGCGCTCACAATATGGCTGGTCACCGCCAACTCAAGCAACGACTCCGGTCGGACAGCGCTCAACTCAAGTACGACGGCGCCGCAGGAAGCGGTGCTGGTGTCGGGTGAAGCGAGCGCCGGAGGGTGCGCGAGCCCTCTCGACCCCTTGGCGGCATACGCTCAGTTCTGCCAGAACAACCCAATCCAGTGCGTTTCGACGACGCCCACAGCGCTACGCGACATCGGTTACGTCCGGTTCTGCCAGAACAGCCCGACTGTGTGCACAGTGGCGAAACCTAACTAGCTATTAGACCTGGCTGGCTGGTTGCCTCGTCCGTTGCCCGAACGGCAAGCGGCACTGACCACTTTCGCGAGCAACAGCGATGATGAGTAACGCCAGACCTCGTATGCGATGTGTTTGCACGCAGGGTTGAGGTGCCATGAGCAACGACCAACACGGGCTCTCATGTACCAATGGCACGGCCGAGAGTGGCCTCCGCCGAAACCGAGTCATCGGAGGATCCTTGGGCTTCCGCGGCGGTTTCGGCGTCTGAGTGGTCACCATTCAGAGGTATAGCGCCTGACGTCTTGGTACTACCGAAGCAGTCGCCGGACTTGCACCGCCAATACCAAAGGCGCACCTTGAATCACCGGCTGGATAGGTGCTGCTGGCCCGCTGGATCAATTACCCCAACATCTCGCTAACGGCGATCTAAGATCAACTTTGGCCGCAGTATCCCAGCAGGGCCACATCAATGAACAACGCCGAACCCCTTCGCCGGTCCGCGCCCTCAACTCTCAGAGGTGGGCTCCAGCCGTGCCAGTCCACAGCTAGCCCGAACCGGCGGCGGCTATTCGCCCGCGAACCCCTCGGAGACAGCACGAGGTTAGATATCCACAGATTGCGCTTCGGAGGTTACGCGGCACGGGCTTAGTGAGTCAGCCTGGTGATCGCTGAATCAAGGAGGCCGTCATGTTAACGACCACATCGTCGTCGCGTACGTCCAGTGTCCAGTGGCTGATCGAAAGCCGACCGCCAAGCCTCACCTGGGCGCGGCCAGCGCCGCAACAGTCGAACCAGCCACCCCTCGACTTAATTGATCATGAATTTGATCATGCCGATGATACTGCGGCAAACCATCGAGGTGTCCGGGTGAGTACGGTAAAAGCGCGCGGGGCGGCTCGCCCGCGACCAGGGCTGCCTGACGCCCAGGGATGGAGCACCACGCTGACGTTGGCAGTGATTCAGGCTCTGGTGGGCCAGCGGCCAGTTTCCCAACTCAACCGCTGGGTGGTCGATGAGGTGCTCGTAGCGATCGGCATGTACCAGCGCCGCAGCTTGGCGCTGCATGGACGCATCGCTATCCCCACTGCAGTGCGCTCAGTCAGGGTCCAGCACCCCGATCCACAGGTGGCTGAGGTGGCCGTCCATGTCGCGATCGGCAAGCGATCGGCCGCCATGGCATTCCGGTTAGAGGCTTTGGGCGACCGCTGGCTCTGCACGGCCCTCGAACTCGGCCTGCGGATGGAGTCGCACGAATCTGCGGCCTGAGGTTGTCGAATGGGCGCGGTCTACGGGCTTCGACGGGCTCCGCCCCGCAAAGTCGCACGGTGGGCTCCAGCTAGCCCACGAGTGACGACTGAATGGAGTAATGCCCGGCGTGGTACACGTGGCGGCCGAACTCAACGAACTGACCCACATCGTTGTACGCGAGGCGGTCCACGGTCAGGCATGCCGCGGGTGTTTCCTCATCCAGTAGCTCGGCTTCCTCCTCGGTCATCAGCCGGGCAGAGATCTGCTGATGGGCGATCTTGAGGTTGACGCCGAGCGCCCGCAGGCAGGCATAGAGGCTCTTGCTCTCCATGTCGGCCTCGGTGATCTCGAAACGGGCCGGCAGGTAGTTCGTGAGGATCGCGAGTGGCACGTCATCGGCCAGCCGCAGCCTTCTGATCTTGATGAAGTCTGTGTCGACAACGGCCGCAGCGTCAATGACATCGCGGATGTCCTGATCGAGCGCGCCGACGGAGAATTCAAGCAATCGGGTACTCGGCGTCTTGCCTGCTTTGGCGATGTCTTCATTGAGGCTGCTGAGCGCTTCAGTTCGCCGAAACTGTGATCGCACGACCTGAGTGCCGACCCCTCGTTTGCGTACCAGCAGACCCTTCTTCACGAGCTCCTGAATCGCCTGACGCGCTGTGGGCCGCGAGAGCCCCAGCCGGCTGGTGAGAGACAGCTCGTTCTCTAGGCGATCACCGGGCGCGAGGGCGCCAGTGTTGATGGCGTGCTCGATGGCCTGCGCGACCTGATAGTAGAGGGGGACAGGTGAATTGCGCTCGAGGGTGATGTCGAGCTCGCGCACTGGAGGCGCCTCTGTCATGGTCGAAGCATAGAGGCCTGGATGGCAGTTCAATAGGGACCGACGGGATTTTGTCAGAACAAATTCATCGGGCGAGTGTCACCCAGCGGCGCCTCTGTGCCGACTCGGCCATTGCCTCGATGGTCTCGGCCGCATAGAGCGCGTCTTCAACATTTGCTCCATACGGCTTGCCCGATGCAATCGACTGGACGAGGTGATACGCCTCCACGATCTTGAGGTCGTCGTAGCTCATCGCGATGCCCGCGGCGGGCTGGAACCGAGCAAGATCACCGTCGCCGGGTGCCACGTAGTGAGTAAGGAAGGAGGCGTTCTGGTAGTCCTGGTCGAGGCACAGCTGCAATTCGCCCATCCGCCGGAAGTCCCAGGAGAGCGCACCTCGAGCGCCGTGCACGTCAATGCCATAGCTGCACTGCTCGCCAATCGATGCTCGGCTGGACTCGAGTATCCCGAGGGCGCCGCTGCCAAAGCGCAGGAGAGCTGCCGTGTAGTCCTCGTTCTCAACGGCTCCCATTGGGCCGCCCGTCGCACGAGAGAAGTGGGACGCCGCGCTGCTCACCTGGGGTCGCTGGGGGATGAACGTAGCGGAGTCACAGAGCAGCTCAGTGATGTCGCCTACAAGGTAACGACCAAGGTCGACACCGTGGCTGGCCAGGTCGCCAAGTACCCCCGAACCGGACCACTCAGTCTTGTATCGCCAGGTCAGCGCGCCTTCCGGGTGTGCGGCGTAGTCGGCTAGCAGCTTGATATAGACATGATTGATTCGGCCAAGACGGCCGTCGGCGATCAGCTCCTTGGCCATCTCGACCGCAGGTACGTTGCGATAGTTGAATCCGACCGCGGATTGCACCTTGTTGGCACGCACGGCATCGCTGATCGCTCGAGTCTCCGCAGCGTTGCGCCCGGCCGGCTTCTCCACCCACACATGTTTCCCGGCCTCGGCGGCGGCGACCGCCACCTCACGATGGATGAAGTTCGGGCCGGTCACACTCACCACCTCGATGTCGTCTCGGGCAACGAGGTCGCGCCAATCCGCATGTGCCTCACGGAAGCCGAAGGTGTCGGTCGCGCTGGCCAGTCGATCATCGGCGGCGTTGTCGGCAACGGCTACCAGAGTCGGTCTCAGTGCCGCCTCGGGATAGTGCTGGCGCAGTCTCGCGTAAGCGCGTGCATGCACCTGACCCATCCAGCCCCAGCCCACGATGCCGACCCTCAGGATGGGCGACTCTTCGCCGGTGTGGTTGTTCACCATTGGGCAACCTCCCTCTCAGACAACAGCGTCACCATATGGGTCGCCGCTGGCGCGTGCCTCCGTGGTCAACCGCCGCTGAACTAAGCTTGCAAAAGATCGTATCGCGATATATCTTGATAGAGTCGTTTGAAAGGAGAACATATGCGACACGGAACTCGACACGGAGATTTCGAGCGCCGGCGGGAGGCTGGCCGCGATGGTGAGCCGCGCGGTCAGGCAGACGCCTGGAGGGAGCAGCAGCACCCTCATGGCCACCGCGGACGAGGCGGACGGGGCGGGCCTGGCCGGTACGGCCGCGGACGCGCTCAGCGGGGCGATGTACGGACAGCCATCTTGTTGGTGCTAGCCGACCAGCCGATGCACGGCTACCAAATCATGCAGGCGATGGGTGATCGCACGGGTGGCGCATGGCGCCCGAGCCCAGGAGCGGTCTATCCCACCATCGCGCAACTTGAGGACGAAGGCCTGGTGACGACGCAGGAGGAAGGTGGGCGCCGGTTGGTGACCCTCACTCCTGAGGGCCGCGCGTACCTGGAGGAGCGCAGCGCCCGGCTGGGCGACCCGTTCGCCGACTTCGCCGGACAGCCTGCCATGCCCGACTTGAGGGACGGGATGCAGGAGCTGCAGGCCGCAGCGCGGCAGATCGTCACCAGTGGCACGGCGGCGCAAATCAACGCGGCCGCACAGGTGTTGGCGCAGGCGAGGCGCTCGCTGTATTTGATTCTGGCCGGGGAGGCGGGGGAGGCGAATGACTGAGCCCCCTGATTTCGAGATCTGATGAGGCGTTCATAGCGGTCAGGGGGAGAACAACAACACCAGCCCGGCGCAGGTATAACCGACCATCACCAACAGCAGCGGCCACTGACCGCGGAGCGCCCGATCGGGCGGCAGCAGTGTGACGGCCTTCTCGTGTGCGCAGACGATGCCGAGCACATGACCGCCGACAATCGCACCGAGCTGGACCAAAGCGATCGCCGTGGGGTAGTTGAAGATCGCGGAATTCACTCCCATCTCCGCCGAGCCGAAGACATTCCAACTGCGGCCAAGGGGATCGGAGAAGTTGATCGCCGTCCGCTGCCCTTCGACGATGAGCAGCGTCACATAGTGGGCGACGACGTAACCCAGCACGATCGGTAGCAGGGAGCCCACCATCAGCCGCGGATAGGCCGCGGCTGGCTGGTCTCCATAGCGACCCATCCAGGCGGCCGCGAGGCTAAAGCTGACGAATACGATGATGATCATCGCCAACAGCCCGGCGGTTCCCCACATCACAGTGGGCACATTCGAGCTCTGCACGACACCGATCCACCAGCTGGTGTTGGCGAAGCTGTCGAAAGCTGTACTGCCGAGCAGCGACGCAACCACGGCAGTCGCTCCTGGGGGAGCGTGCCAGGCGTTCAAGCCGGCCAGCGGGTTAACCAGCCGCAACTGATCACCGACCCGCCGCCAGATCGATATCTGAGCAAGCGTGCTCGCGTAGACCTCGAAGGGATCCGCCGCGCCGATCCAACGTTGGCCGAACACAATCGCGCCCAGCACCAAGATCACTAACCAGGCGAGCGCCCACACCCGTAACACCGCAAGCGTCGTCCGGTCCGGCTGGACCAGCTCAAGCCAGGCGAATCCGAAGACGCCGGCTGCGGCCGGCCACACCCCAACCCTGGATGAGAGGGCAACAAGACCTTGTCCCGGGTCGACGCGAGCCAGCGCACAGAGCCCGCGGTGGATGGTCCGCAGCGGGTTGGTCGCCCGCCAGAACTGCCCTAGTAGCAGTGAGATGGGGACCAGGCCGACCCACATCCAGACATAGACGAAGCCGAAGGCCGGGTTGGTGAGCAGGTCCTGGCCAGCCATCAGGGCAAGCCCGGCCCAGAGGTACGCGGCAAGGACCACCACCCGCGCGACCAGCCGAGTGATCGGATGGTCGACGACTGCGGTCAGCCGCGGCATCGGGCGTCCGCCCACCCGGTCGAAGCGCGGCTGGCGCCAGGCAAAGATCAAGATGACGAAGGAGATCGTCAGCGCCAGGACCGCGCCGATGACCACGAAGGAGAACGGCAGCGGCAGATCGTGCCGGGAGGCGATCCCGTGCAGCGGTACCAGCATGAAATGACTGAGCCGAACTAGCGCGTGTTCAAGATCACGATGGTCTTCTCAAGATGGTGAGACTCCACCTCGAAGCTGCCGCGGCTGTCAAGGGTGAACGATCCCTTGGCCGGCTTGCCGGCCCGTACCGCCAGCTCATAGTCCTTCTCACCAAGGTGCGCATGGATCTCATCGTCGGTATCGCTCATCACCTTCAAGATCACTTCTTGGCCCACCCGTACGTCGATCTTGTTTCCGTTCGGGACCGTCTTGCCGCCTGCGATCTCGATATTGATGGTCAGTGCGTACTCCGCATCCAGCGATGGAGATCTCGCAGGAACCGAGGTTGGTGACGTCGGGGGAGAGGACGGTTGGCTGGGACTGCTGGCCGTCTCCGATGGGCTCGCGGACGCCTCAGGTTGGGCATTGTTCGTACAACTACTCAGCAGCAGGCCGAGGGCCACAGTCGCCCCGATCAGTGCACTTCTCGCCGGCATGCTCGTGTCCCTCTCCCTCAACTGCTTGGACGTTCTTGGCGCCGCCCAGGCACGCACTTCGCGGCGCTCTGCCCGTGCCACGATCCATCCATCCTCCACGAAGCTCGTTATTGAGCGGGTTCCCAGTGGGATTACGCGCTTGCCCGTCGGATCGTGGTTTTCGGCGGTAGTACCGTAATTGCTCCAGGGATTCGCACGAACAGGGAGGCTCCCATGCCGCAACGGCTCACGCCTCTCGAGGTGTCGTTGCTGGCCCTGGACACCGCACGAACCCCAGGCCATGTGGGTACCGTGCATATTTTCGATCCCGGTCCTGAGGGCTTCAATTACGAACGGCTGATCGCGCTGATCCGCGAGCGCCTCGCGTTCGTGCCGCGCTATCGGCAACGGGTGCGCGGGATCCCGGCGCGGCTCGCTGGACCGGTCTGGGTCGACGATGAAGACTTCGACCTCTCCTTCCACGTGCGACGGTCGGCGCTGCCGCGGCCAGGAACTCTGATCCAACTCCAAGAGTTCGTCGGCCGCGTACTGGCCCGACGACTGGACCGCTCGCGGCCACTTTGGGAGATCTATCTGATCGAGGGTCTGGAAGACGACCGGTTCGCACTGCTAACCAAATCGCATTTGGGCCTTGTCGACGGAATCGACACGGTGGAAATCGGTCAAGTGCTGCTCGACTCGACTACTCGCTCGCACGCCATCCCGAGCGCTGGAGCAAATGAGGAGTCTTGGCACCCTGTTCCCGAGCCGTCATCGTTGGAGTTGCTCGCTGGAGCGCTCTGGGAAAACGCGCAAGATCCCGCGATGGGGATTGAAAACCTTCGTGGAGCACTCACCAGCGCGCTCGGTGTCGCCGTTGCGGTCGGTGAAGCAGCAGGAGGTGTGATCGGGGCGTTAGGGGAGCTTGCTGCTGACGCACTCGGTGGGCGGCGGCCAGCCTCCGACTCGCCGCTGACCGGGCTGATGTCCGAGCAGCGCCGCTTTGCGACCGTTGTCGCATCTCTCACCGATCTCCAGGCAGTCCGCGAGGAGCAGCACCACACGATCAACGACGTGGTGCTGGCCATGATCACTGGCGGGCTGCGCTCGTGGTTGCTGACTCGGGGCGAGTCGATCATCTCAGGAAGCTCGCTGACCGCGCTGGTGCCGATGAGCGTCACCGAGGACGACGACGAGCCGACCTCCCTGGGCAGTCAGGTCGCGCCGCATCTGCAGCGCTTGCCGATCGGAGAGCCGAACCCGCTGATGCGGCTGCACCAGGTCGCCTATGACACCCAAGCTCACAAGGACTCCGGACGGGCAGTTGCTGCGCGCTCGCTCGCCGACATTGCCGGCTTTGCACCGAGTACTCTGCACGCGCTTGGCGTACGCACATCCACCGAAGTGGTGCGCAAACAAAACGACCTGGTGATCACCAATGTTCCAGGTCCGCAGGTAGCCCTTTACGCGGCGGGCGCTCAGCTCGTTGCGAGCTATCCGGTCCTTCCGCTATCGGCCGGCCACATGCTGGCGATTGGAGTTACCTCCTACGACGGCGAGGTCTTCTTCGGTCTCACTTCCGACCGGGACGCCATCAGCGACCTTGACATGCTCGCCCAATGCCTGCTCGATGCACTCGAAGAGCTCTTGGACATCTCCGTCAGATCGCCGAGTGTGCGTCAACCCACGCGTAAGGCGTCCACAGCGGCCCGGCGCGCCGCTGCGAAGAAGGCAGCAGCTCGGCAGGAAGCAACGCGCAAGGCGGCTGGACTGAAACGTGCCGCGGTACGCAATTTGGTCTTTCGTGCGGCAGAGCTGAGTACCGGTGCGACAGGGCCGCCCGTCTCGACCAGCACGGTGAAATCAGACAAGTCAAGCGCGTCTGCATCTGACCAAAGCAAGGCGAGGAAGTCGCGGCTCCCAAGGGCGGTCGCCGAGAAGCCCTCGCCTGACGAGGTATCGAACGGCTTGCCAGCCGCTGAGTCTGAATCATCCCAAGCCTTATCCGAGGGCCCCTCGAACAGTGCCTCTCCGGACACGTCCGCTGCGCCGTGGTAGCACGCCAATCGCTGAGGTCTCAGATGGTCTTCATTCCGATGATCTGGGACGAGGCGGCCGATCTGCGCTCGGGCATCGCGGCCGACCATTATCAGGGCTGCGCGGTCACGCCAAGCCTGGTCGCCTCAATGGGCACTGACACTCATAGCGAAGAAGCCGAATACGCCGCTCTCAGCTACGCCGGCGTACTGGCCTTGGTGCTGAGGCCGGGATCCCCGCGGCTGGTGGTCGCCGCTGAGGTGCCGCTGGAGCAGGTGACCGATCTCTGCGAACCGCAGGGGGAAGTTGAGCTCCGCGGGCTGACCTGGCCTCAAGTACGAGCGCTGTTCGCCGACGAACCGGGCGCGATGGAAGCGGCGAAGCTGGCGAGCGAGGCCGTAGCAGGGCAGAGCCTGGCCGGCGCACTAGCTGCACCTGAGGTAGGGCTGCTACTCGACGACTACGACTTGTTGTGGTTCGCGCCTGTGGAGCTCGACCAGCTCCAGCGCTGAACTGGGGCCATCAGGTCGCCAGAGACGCGGCCACGCCGGGAAGGAACTCTTCGATCGGATCAGGCAGACTAGGACCATGCCTCGCTCAATCTGGAAGGGCGCAATCTCCTTCGGGCTGGTGACGATTCCTGTGAAGCTCTTCTCGGCGACCGAGGAGAAGGACATCAGTTTTCGCCAGGTCCACCCAGAAGATGGCGGCCGGATCAAGTACAAGCGTGTCTGCGAGAAGTGCGGGAATGAGATTCCCTTCGCTGAGATCGCCAAAGGCTATGAGATGCCAGACGGCCGGATGGTGATCTTGGAGGCAGAGGACTTCGACGCGCTCCCACTGGCGACGACGAAGGCGGTCGAGGTCGTCCAATTCGTCGCCGAGGAGGACGTCGATCCCACGTATTTCAACAAGACGTACTTCCTGCAGGCTGATGGCCCGGGCATCAAACCGTACGTGCTGCTGCGTGATGCCTTGATCAAGAGTGGGCAGAGCGCCGTAGTCAAGGTCGCGCTGCGGTCCCGCGAAGCATTGGCGCTGATCCGTCCCAAGGATGGTGTCTTGCGGATGCACACGATGTTGTGGCCAGATGAGCTCCGCGATGGTTCCTTCGCAGCGCCACCGGAGGACGTCACCGTGTCAGATGCCGAAGTCACGATGGCACAGTCGTTCATCGATGCGCTGGCGGGTGACTTCAATCCTGAAGACTTCACCGATTCCTATCGCGAGGCACTCGAAGCCCTGGTGCAGAGCAAAGCCGAAGGCGTACCGCTGGCCGAGGAGCCTGAGGCGCCACAAGAGGCCGAGGTGGTCGACCTGGTGGCAGCGCTCCGAGCTTCCGTCGAGGCTGCGAAGAAGCGGCGGGAAGAGGCCGAGACCGCCAAGGCCGTGTGAGGCGTGATGCGCTCAGCGCGCGTTACCTGCCAAGGACAGCACAGGTAGCGTGGTTTTGTGGATGCCGTGGCAGATGTGCCCGTGCCAGTCAACGAGGCCGTACTCGGTTACGCCCCTGGTTCGAAGGAACGGGCAGGGATCGAGGCAGCACTCGAGCGGATAGCGAGCGAGGATCCGATCGAGCTGACCGCAACCATTGACGGAGTGAGCAAGCCGGCGTCGGGTGAGTCGTTCGATGTGACGATGCCGTCCGACCATTCCCACGTACTCGGGCACGCGGCTAACGCGACCCGGGCTGATGCGACGGACGCCATCGATGCTGCGCTGGCGGCCGCTCCGGGATGGGCAGAGCTGAGTTTCGAGCAACGGGCAGCCGTTTTCCTGCGCGCTGCCGACCTGCTCGCCGGGCCGTGGCGGGACACCTTGAATGCAGCCACGATGCTCGGGCAGGGAAAGACGGTGCAGCAGGCTGAAATCGATGCGGCCTGCGAGCTGATCGATTTCTGGCGGTTCAATGTGGACTTCGCGCGGCGAATCTTCGAAGATCAACCGATCTCATCGCCCGGAGTGTGGAACAGGACCGACTACCGGCCGCTCGAGGGCTTCGTCTACGCCATCACTCCGTTCAACTTCACCGCGATTGCAGGCAACCTGCCAACTTCTGCTGCCCTCATGGGAAACGTCGTGATCTGGAAGCCGAGCCCGACTCAGCAGTTTGCCGCGCATTTCACTATGCGGCTCTTGGAGGCCGCTGGCCTGCCGCCCGGAGTGATCAACATGTTGCCCGGTGACGGCGTCGAGGTCTCCGACGTAGCGCTGCACCACCCGGCTCTCGCCGGCATCCACTTCACCGGATCGACCAAGACCTTCCAGCACCTCTGGCAAAGCGTCGGAGCAAACATCGGTCACTATCGGGCGTATCCGCGGCTGGTGGGGGAGACGGGCGGCAAGGACTTCGTGGTCGCCCACGCCAGCGCTAGCCCCGACGTGGTGCGTACGGCCCTGGTCCGAGGAGCCTTCGAGTACTCCGGGCAGAAGTGCTCAGCTGCGTCTCGCGCGTACGTTGCTCGCAGCGTCTGGGATCGGATGGGCGACGAGCTAGTTGACGCGACCGAGGCCCTCAAAGTCGGCGACGTACGGGATCTGTCCAACTTCACCTCTGCAGTGATCGACCAACGTGCCTTGAGTAAGCACGTCGAGGCCATCGAACGGGCGCGGGATTCCGCGGATGCGAAGATCATCGCCGGTGGGGTGACCGACGATCGGGAAGGGTGGTACATCCGGCCGACCTTGATCATCTCCGACGACCCCACAAACGACATCTTCCGGACTGAATACTTCGGGCCTATTCTCGGCATCCATGTGTTCGACGACGCCGACTTCGAGGCCGTCCTCGAAGAAGTTGATCAGGCAGCTCCGTACGCCCTCACTGGCGCCGTGATCGCTGATGATCGCCTGGCACTCGAACGGGCCAGCCAGCAGCTGCGGAACGCGGCGGGAAACTTCTATCTGAATGACAAGCCGACCGGCGCGGTAGTCGGCCAGCAGCCGTTTGGCGGTTCGCGTGCCTCAGGCACCAACGACAAGGCCGGCTCAATGTGGAACCTGATCCGCTGGATCAGCCCGCGGGTGATCAAGGAGACCTTCGTACCACCGACTGATCATGGTTATCCCCACATGAGCTGACTGATCAGAACCTACCTAACATCTCGATCTTGCCAGGCTCAACTCCGCATCACTTGCTTGGACTCCGCTGCAGCTGCAGCTGAGGCTCAGTCCAAGTAACTGATGCGGAGTAGAGGTACGAGGTGACCACCCCGGCGCAGCCCGCCAAGCAAGCATCAAGGCGTCGCGAGCCAGCGATCACCGACCTCTTGCTGGGTCTGGTACCCGTCCATTACCGCTGGCGCTGCTGACTCCTCGAGTTTCCTGCCCAGTAGCGGGATGGCGACCTTCAGCTCGCCGCTGATGTCCACCACACTTCCCCGGCCGCCGGGAGAGAGCCGTAACTTGCCCCGGAACGTTACTGGCTGGCCAAGCACCGTCATCGTCACTGCTGCGTTTCGCGAGCCATCAGGCAACGGGTCACCCCAGACGACTTCCTCGTTGACCGTCAGCTGGGGTCCAGTGAATCGCGCTGCCGAGTCTGGCGCCGGCAGGGTCCGTGAAGTCTTGGTAGTCGACCCTTCGACCGAGGCGTGGTAGCTGAGTGATCCGCTGGCGACGCAGACCTCGTCCAGGTATTTCTGGTCGCTCATCATGGCGTAAACGTCAGCGGGCTCGGCTGCGAAGTCAAAGTGGCTCGAGAGGTCCATGGCGCTCATACTCTCACCGAGATCTCGGCTGTCCTGTGGCGCCGCACCGGCGGGCTAGGCAAACGTGCCGGTGAGCTTGGGCGGCACGCGTGAGCGAGGGTAGCTGCTTGGGTTTCAGGCATCTTAGGTTTGCTACGCCCGCCGGTGCAGCGCCCCAGGACAGCCCTCGCGTGAGTTGGGCGCCACGGTACGGCCGGAGCTGGGGTTTCAAGCGTCTTAGGTTTGCTACGCCCGCCCGTGTAGCGCCCGAGGATCGCCTTCGGCTCTCAGCCCTAGCGTGTCCAGCCCTTCGCCGCCATCGCCTTTTGGGCGGGCTAATGTCGGAGGTAGACACACAGCCGGGGTGCGGCGGCGATGATCGGACGGTAGACGTGACCACTTTCGAGGTCGAGCTCGAGCAGGAGAAGACCGAGAAGATCGCACAGGTAGCCGCTCGAGGAGCGAAGATCGCCGCAGAACTCGGGCAGGACCCGGACGCTGTCCAGATGTTCCTCCAGCACTACTTCCGGCATGTCGACGCAGACGATGTCGACAAGCGCAGCGTCGAGAATCTCCTCGGCCTGGTCGAAAGCCACTACCGAGCAGCGATGCACCGGCCCGCCGCTCGAGCCGTGATCAAGATCCGGACGCCCAGCCAGACCGATGACGGTTGGACCGCTGGCGGCGCCACCGTGGTACAGATCGTCACCGACGACCGACCCTTCCTCGTGGACTCGGTCACCATGGAAGTGCTACGCCAGGGGTGGAGCATGCGCGAGGTGTTCCATCCGCAGTTCCAGGTTCGGCGAGATCTCGAGGGCAAGTTGCTTGGCATCGTCCGGACCAGCGAGGCCGATAGCGATCCCAGGGTCATCCCCGAATCCTGGATGCATCTGGAGATCCTTCCGCCCGCCCGCCAGGACGGTCGCGACTCGCTGGTGTCTGAACTAGAACAGGGGCTGGTCGAGGTCCTGCGATTGGTCGAGGAGGCGGTCCAGGACTGGCAGAAGATGATCACAAGGTCCGAGGAGACTATCGAGCTGCTGAGAGACCGCGCGGTCATCAGCGGCCGCGTGGAGCAGGCAGATCTTGCCTGCGAGCTGCTCAGCTGGCTGAACGCCAACCACTTCACCTTCCTCGGTTACCGCGAGTACGACGTGGTAAGTGACGAATCCGGTGTTCAGTTCAAGGTCCGTCCTGCGACCGGCCTCGGTATCCTGCGCCCCGATCAGGACCTTCCAGGGACCTTCCATGCGGCCCCGCTGCCCAAGGTCGAACCTGAGTTGATGATCATCACCAAGGACAACCAGAAGGCCCGAGTGCACAGGCCGGCCTATCTGGACTACATCGCCTTTCGCATCTTCGACACCGAGCAGCGGGTGATCGGTGAGCGGCGCTTCCTGGGGTTGTTTTCCTCTTCGGCGTACTCAGAAAGTGTGTCCCGCGTACCAGTGCTCCGGCAGAAGGCTGCTGCAGTGATCGCTCACTCGGGTTATAGCGAGGACAGCCATGGCGGCAAGGCGATCACGGACGTGCTGGAGACCTATCCCCGCGACGAGCTCTTCCAGACACCGGTGCCCGAGCTGGCCACCATCGTGGAGAAGGTCGCTCATCTCAAGGAGCGCCGGCAGGTCCGGATGTTTGTCCGGCGTGACCCGTACGGGCGCTATCTCTCCTGCTTGATCTTTTTACCGCGAGATCGCTACACCACCGCGGTACGCAGGCGGATGGAGGAGATCCTCATTCGTGCTCTCGGCGGCGCCTCCGTCGAGTACACGGCGCGGGTTAGCGAGTCCGTGCTGGCAAGACTTCACCTGGTGGTCCGGATGCCCGTCGGCACGGCCATGGGCGAGGTCGATGTGCGCTCACTGGAGCGGGAGCTGACCATGGCAACCCGCACCTGGGACGACGAGTTCGCCGACCTGATCGTTGGCATGGACGATGCTGACCGGCTGGCATCGTTGGTGGGTGGACTGCCCGAGGGATACAAGGAGGATTACACCCCGCGGCAGGCGGCCCAGGACCTCACCCCGCTGTTGGGTCTTGAGGATATCCATGACATGTCGATGGCGATGTATGTCCCGGATCGCGCGGACGATGAGGCGCAGCTCCGGCTGAAGATCCTCCGGCGCGAGGCTTCATTGTCACTGTCGAGGATCATGCCGCACCTTTCGCTACTCGGCGTCGACGTCATTGACGAGCGGCCGTACGAGCTCACCATGGGCAAGGACCAGCGGGCCTTCATCTACGACTTCGGGGTACGGGTTCCAGGTGGCGCCGACGCCGTCCGTACCCGCTGGACGGCCGAGGCGCGGCAGCGGTTTATCGACGCCTTCTCGGCCTCCTACGTCGGCCACAGTGAGTCCGATGGTTTCAACGCGCTGGTCATGGGAGCCGATCTCGACTGGCGCGACGTCAGTGTGCTGCGATCCATCGGCCGCTACCTCCGGCAGGTCGGCATCACCTACAGCCAGAGCTACTTCGCGCAGGCGCTGAGCAGCAACGTCGACATTGCCCGACAGCTCATCCAGCTTTTCCGGATTCGTTTCGATCCCAGAACTGAGCTCGACGTCAAGTCCCGGACAGCGGCGACCAATGAGCTCATCGACAAGATCAAAAAGGCGCTCAACGACGTGGCGAGCCTTGATCATGATCGAATCTTGCGGTCCTTCCTTGCGGTGATCCAGGCGGTGATTCGAACCAACTTCTACCTTCCGGGCCGCCAGGCGATCGCATTGAAGCTGTTGCCACGCAAGATTGCCGATCTGCCTGAGCCTCGTCCGGAGTTCGAGATCTTCGTCTATTCGCCGCGGATGGAGGGCGTGCATCTGCGCTACGGCCGGGTCGCCCGCGGCGGTGTGCGGTGGTCTGATCGTGCTGAAGACTTCCGTACAGAGGTACTCGGCTTGGTCAAGGCCCAGATGGTGAAGAACACCGTGATCGTCCCCGAGGGTGCCAAGGGCGGCTTCTACTGCAAGCGGCTGCCTGATCCGCGGGAGCGCGAAGCCTGGCTCGCCGAAGGTCTGGCCTGCTACAAGCTGTTCGTCTCTAGCCTGCTCGATGTCACAGACAACATCGTCGGCGGCGAAGTCGTTCCTCCAACCGATGTCGTCAGGTACGACGCTGATGACCCGTACCTGGTCGTCGCGGCCGACAAAGGAACCGCCACATTCTCCGACACAGCCAACAAGATCTCTGTCGACTCGGGCTTCTGGTTAGGCGACGCGTTTGCCTCCGGCGGGTCGAGCGGCTACGACCACAAGGCCATGGGCATTACCGCCCGAGGCGCTTGGGAGTCTGTGCGCCGGCATTTCCGGGAGATGGGCCTGGACCCCCAAAGCGCCGACTTCACGTGCGTCGGCATCGGTGACATGGGCGGTGACGTCTTCGGCAACGGGATGCTGTTGAGCAAGCACATCAAGCTCCTTGCAGCGTTTGATCATCGGCACATTTTCATCGATCCGCGGCCCGATCCGGCGCACAGTTGGGAGGAGCGCGCCCGGCTGTTCAAGCTGCCACGCTCCAGTTGGGCGGACTACGACACCACCCTGATCTCCGAAGGCGGCGGAGTGTACCCACGCACGCTGAAGTCCGTCGTGATCACCGAACAGATGCGTGCTGCCCTGGGCATCGACAAGTCGATCGAGGCGCTGACGCCTGCTGAGTTGATCAAGGCATGCCTCAAAGCCCCGGTCGATCTGCTATGGAACGGCGGCGTCGGGACATATGTCAAAGCGATCACCGAAACCAACGATGATGTGGGTGACAAAGCCAATGACGAGCAACGTGTGGACGGCTGTGAGCTACGTGCCAAGTGCGTAGGTGAGGGCGGAAATCTTGGCTTCACCCAGCTCGGCCGGGTCGAGTACGCCGAGAGGGGCGGTCGAATCAACACCGACTTCATCGACAACTCCGCCGGGGTCGATACGTCCGATCACGAGGTCAACATCAAGGTCCTGCTGATTGGAGAGGTGGCTGCAGATCGGCTGTCGCCGGATGACCGTGATGAGCTGATGGCGTCGATGACCGACGAGGTCGCCGAGCTGGTGCTCGCGAATAACTACGATCAAAACCTTTCCTTGGCTAATGCCGTGTACCACTCGGTGTCGATGGCGGGCGTTCACGAGGACTGGATGGAGCGATTGGAGAGCGGCGGGCTGCTCGATCGGGAGATCGAGTTCTTGCCGTCCACCGAGGCTATGGAGATCCGGCGTAGCAACCACAAGGGGCTGACCTCGCCCGAGCTTGCGACGCTGCTCGCCTACACCAAGATCGTTCTTGAGGATGAGATCTTGGCGTCGGATCTGCCCGATGACCTGTATCTGGAAGGTCGGTTGATCAACTACTTCCCCAGTGCGATGCGGCAGCGTTATGCGGACCAGATGCGAGGGCACCGGCTGCACCGAGAGATCATTGGCACAGTGGTGGTCAACCAGTTCGTGAACGAATCGGGCATCACATGTTTCCACCGGCTGTCGGCTGAGACCGGCGCCCGAGCGCCAGACGTGATTCGGGCACAGATTGCCGCTCGCGCGATCTTCGGCGCCGCTGAACTCAACAAAACCATCGCCACACTTGATCATCGCATCAGTGCCCAGGTGCAGACGGGACTGCGCATGGAGCTGCGCACCCTCGTGGAGCGTGCCACCCGCTGGCTGATCAACAACCGACATCACCCGATCGACATAGGCGCCACAGCTGCGGAGTTCTCCGACGGAGTGCGTGCAGTTCAGCAGGCCCTGCCGGACATCCTCACCGGGCGCGACAAAGACGCCCTTGAGCAACGGCTCAAGGGATACCAGGCGGCTGGAGTACCTGAAGAGCTGGCCACTGCCATCGCCGTGCTGCCTCCGGCATACCCGGCGCTGACCATGCAGCAGACCGCATCGCAGTCCGGTGTTGATGTACTGAAGGTCGCCGAGATGCACTTCACGCTTGGTCAGCGGCTCGGCCTCGACAGGCTGCTGACGCGGATCGTCGAGCTACCTCGCGAGGACCGGTGGCAGTCCATGGCGCGGGCCGCCCTGCGTGACGACTTGCATGCTGTGCAAGCCCAGCTAACGGCTGAGGTCCTCAACGCCAATGGGACAGTGACCAAGAGCGCCCGGGACGTGGTCCTCGGCTGGGAGAAGTCGAATGCGGCGGTATCAGAGTCGGTGAAGACCCTGCGCGCCATTACCAGCAGCCGGGCCGATCTGGCGCGGATGTCGGTGGGTCTGCGGGTTGTCCGCCGTCTGCTCGCGAGACTGTGATGCAAGCCGAGATGTCACTAGAGGCAGCGTGGTAGGCCTTGGGTATGCGGATTGACCTGCATACCCATTCTTCGGTTTCCGACGGGACAGACGCGCCAGCTGCGTTGGTGCGCAAGGCTCTCGCCGCAGGGCTCGACGTCGTTGCATTGACTGATCACGACACCTTCGACGGCCTTGATGAAGCAGCGGTGGAGGGCGAACGGCTAGGTCTTCGTGTGGTACGCGGAATGGAGCTTTCCTGCTCGCGTCATGGCAGCAGCGTGCACGTCCTGGCGTACGGCGCTGATCCGGCGAGTCCAGGCCTGGCCGCTGAGATGGCGCGAGTCCGCGATGGCCGGCTTGGTCGGCTCGCCGGAGTCCTCAGGAAGCTGGCTGAGCTCGGCGTGCCGGTCAGCGAAGCGGAGGTGATGGCCCAGGTCGGCAACAGTCCTTCGGTGGGCCGCCCGCACATTGCCGATGCGCTGATCAAGGCAGGTCACGTGCGCGATCGGCAGGAGGCATTCGACCGCTTCTTGGCCGATGGCGGTCCAGCCCACGTTCACCGCTACACGATCGAGGTGGATCGTGGCATCGAACTGGTGCATGAGGCGGGCGGGCTCGCAGTGATCGCCCACCCTTGGGGTCGAGGCCGCGAGCACCTGCTTCCAGCGAGCGTGCTGGAGGTGCTCGTCCGTGATCACGGTTTGGACGGCATCGAAGTCGACCATCAAGATCACGATTCCGATTCGCGACGGCGACTGCGTGCGTTAGCTGACAGCCTCGGGCTGCTCGCCACTGGATCCAGTGACTATCACGGGACCGGAAAGCTTGATCATGATCTGGGGTGCAACACCACCGATCCCGAGGTCTTCACCAAGATGCAGCGACGCCTGGCAGCCTCTTAGCACCTGGGCGGTGATTCCGCTGACCCTCGTCGCTGTCTTTCGCAGCCGGCCCTGTCAACGTGCGGATACCCTGATTGCCTCCGAGCCGTGATCAGTCGACCGGCCTGACAGCTCGGCATACAGCTGGTCAAGCTGAACGGCCGGGGTGCCAAGGCCGTCCAGCGCATCGAGCTGGCAAGCAATCCTCTCCGATCGCCATTCATAAGCGAGCAGGTCCATGGCAACCCAAACCGCCAAGGCATGGTGATGCAGGATCGCATCCAATCGACGGCGTTGCTCTTCGTCGGCAGGATCCTCACACGCCCGCGGAAGCAGATCACGGAGGCCAAAGAAGCGGCGCACCAGCGGCCCGCCACGAGGAGCCAGAAAGCCGAGGCCCTCACGAGCCCGCGCGCCTCGAATGACGGCCTCGGCTTCATCCTGGAGAATCACCGCCTCCGCGGCTACCCGGCGCATGGCAGCCCGCGGGTCACTCGGCGGTCCGGCCTGCCCCGCCTGGGGGCCCGTCCCTCCAAGCTGCTCGACAGCCGGTGGCGCTTGCCTGCGGCGTCGAAAGCCGCGCATGTGCCGACTTTATCTCCGTCCACCACATGCCGACCCATCGGTGACCTCTTCGGTATCGCGAGAACGTCGCTGCGGTCCATCACGCTTTTGCGACAGGGCTATGAATGCGGCGCCGCGCGGTGCTGCCAGGGCTACGGATGCGGCGCAACCATGACCAGGAGCGAGGTCGTCGACAAGATCACGAAGGCGATGCAAAGCTCCGCTCCCATCACCACGGCGAGGGTCGAGATGCCGCCAGCTCTCACGGGCACGTCTGGCGGCGGATGCTGCAGGCGGAAGGCGGCGCGGGCCGCGTACTTGCGACCCTCGTTCCCCATCAGCAGCATCAGGCCGAAGATGGAGACCTTGATCAGCAGAACCAGCCCATAGCGAGAGCTAGCCAGCTGGTACACCCCACCGGCGACCGCCAGAGCGTGCACGATGCCCGTCACCACAAGGGTCACAACACTCAGCTGCGCCACTCGTGAGAAGCGCGGGATGAGCTGATCCAGCTCCTGCACTTTCTCTCCAGGGATCAAAACTGTGGCGAGGGCGAGGAGTCCGCCGAGCCAGGCGCAGGTTGCCAGCACATGCAAGCCGGTAGCGGCGATCGTGGCAATCTCCCAGGGACCGCCAATGGCATTGGACTGCGCCACCATGGACGCCGCGATCACCAACACCAGCGTGAGGGCGAGGATGCGACGCCAACCGACCACAGCACCGCTGATGATGTCCGGAAGGAAGAACATCGCGGCCACCAGGGCGGCGAGTCGCGCCAGCTGGGCGGCGCCACCAAGTTGGGTGACGATGTCGCCAAGCAACTGGCCTCCGAAGATCAGCTGAATGGCCGGACCAACAAGCGTCCCGATGATCATCGCTGTCGTTCCGGCCAGTGCGAGCAGGACAAGGCGACGATTTCTCCGACCGTCCGGCCACACCACGCACCAGAAGGTCAAGGTGCCCGCCAACAACACATAGCCGGCATAGGTCATCACTCGGTTCGCCCCAAGCGCCAGGTCTAGGAGATCTTGGATCATCTCTTACCTAGGGCCTGGGCCAAGGCCAGTAGTCTTGCGCCCCTTCGGCAGGCTCAAGGGGCATTGATCGACGCCATGTCTCATTGCGGTTTCGGCAGGTCGAATTGGACAACAATCACTGCGCTGCGCCACGGCAGCTTTCGATTGACCCGCAGGTGTGGCGGACGTCCGGCGGAACATGCCTGCTCCCGCAGCCGAAGCGCCGGGCACCCGATATTGAGCACAGTGCTGCCGCTGATCCTCAGAGCGACCGGGAGAGTCTTGGGACTACCTTCGACCAAGGGACTGATGGCAGTCAGCGCCCGTCCGGCGCGCGAGGGGATGCTGCGTATGGTGATTCCCCTCAGCTTGTACCGCAACTCGATCCTTTTCGCGGGAGCACCCAGTGCAAGGTTCGTGCGCTGGTTAACACGACCACCAGGGACCAAAACAGGCTGATTCCCGGCGCTCATCTGGATCTGAGAGGCAACCGGCTTGGCCTTGGCGAAGCGGCTCCCGGCCAGCACCACCTTGGGTGGACCGAGCCAGATTGAGGAGCTGGGTGTGGCGAGAAGCACCATCTCGGCGATGTCGAAGCTGCCGTCGGGCAGCGGGCTTGCCATGAGCAAGATGCCGGGCTCAGTGATACCAGGGCCCTTCGGCAGTTTCGTCTTGACCGGGGCAGTCGTAGGAAGGGGCTTCGGTGAGGTCGTCTGCGACGGCGAGGTTGAAGGCGTGCGGACGGTTGGTGTCGAAGCTGTTGCGGACGGCGAATTGCGTGCCACTGCGGGGGCGGATCGCGGAAGCTCCGCGTCCCGGTAGAAGGTGACGGCTGAGACACACAGTCCCGCCACCAAGATCAAACCGATCGCTCGACGTAACCCAGCCGCCCGCGAGTGATCGACCACGGTTGATTTGCCCAAGGCCACATACCCCCCTGCGGCAATTGGCTAACGCTTTGTCGGGCACCCCGACGGCGCAATAGTGCGGGCCCTATATTACGCTTTGGATCTTTGATTCCTGGGGTAGGAACAACGAGCAAAGGGCGGGGTGGGGGGCAACGTGATCACAAAGCGCGCAGCGCGATGGTCGAAGCTGGGTCTAATGGCTGCAGGAGTTTTAGCTTTGGCGGGGATGACGATCAGTCCAAGCTACGCGGCCAATGACACGGAGATCTACATCGTGCAAGGTGTGCCAGGCAAGAGCCTGGACGTCGCGATCGACGGAGAATCTGTTGCAGAGGATGTCAAGACAGCAGAAGTTAAAGGCCCGTTCAAAGTCGATCCTGGTAGCCGTAAGGTCACCCTCAGCGAGAACGGCACCACCTTCCTCGAGAACACGTTCTCGATCAAGGAAGGCGCCAAGGCCGATATCGTCGCACATCTGCCGGAATCCTCATCAGGCGATCCTCTGGTGACGGTGTACAAGTACGACGCCGTCACGGTGCCCAAGGGCAAGGCTCAGCTGGTCGTTTCGCACGTTGCGGCCGTGCCGCCGGCCGATATTTTGGTGAACGGTGACGTGCTTTTTGCCAACATCGCCAATGGTGAGTCGCTCGAGCTGGTGGTGCCCGTTGCTACCTACAAGGTGTCCATCGTGCCGAGTGGCAAGGAAGAGCCTGTCTTCTTCGGTCCGGTCAGCCTGACCGTCAAGGGCGGCGCGATCAACCGCGTCTACGCTGTGGGTGATCCGGAGAAGAAGACCATGAACGTCGCCGTGCACGTCCTCACCACTGGCACAACCGGCTCTAAGAAGCCGTCGGAGGTGAACACCGGAACCGGCGGTCAGGCCGTTGGCGCTGGCCCGTCGATGGAGGTGAATCTGGCGCGTTGACGCTACCCGCTTTGCAGTCCCGGACCTGGCGCCTTCGGGGGCGTCGACCGGGACTGCGTCGTTCCATCGCGAGTGTGCTTTGCCTGCTGACCTGCCTTTGCGGCTGTACGGCACAGGCTGGCATCTCAACCCCCAATGGTGATGAGCCCCGCGCTCCGTCATCGGTTGCCCCCGCGCGTCAGGGTCGGCCTGCCGCCAGTCAGCGGATCGAGTTCATTCCAGAGCACCTCACGCTCCCAGGCAACGCAGATGCGGCAGTACACCCGGCGGCCACGGTCGATGGTCTGCTCCGAGTTCCGGAGAACGCCCGGCATGTGGGTTGGTGGGATGGCAGCGCACGCGCGGGCGAAGCCTTCGGGTCGACGGTGATCGCCGGACATGTCGATTCAGACACGTACGGCATTGGATTCTTCGCTCGGCTACGCAGGATCAAGGTGGGCGACACGGTCACGCTTCGCGGGGACTCACATCGGCTCAAATATCGCGTCACTGCTATCGACGAGGTGCCCAGGAAGGCGCTGGCGACGGAGAGCCGGGCGTTCCAGCAGACGGGTTCGCACCGGCTAGTGCTGATCACCTGCACCGGCAACTTTCATCGAGACCGGGGCGGGTACGACAACAACCTTGTCGTGATTGCTAAACCTTTGGGGTTGGCTCGCTAGCGCGAACTACCACAGCTGTCCCGAGCGGCAGCAGCTCAGTCGGCAGAATTCCTGTGATCATGTGAGCGCGTTGCGATCTTCCTCCGCTCGACAGGGACGCCATTGCGCAGCCGGCGCCGGGTACGGGTGGGGTCCGCATCAGTTCGCGTGTGGGCTGACTTCGAGGTGCTGGATTTGCCAGGTCGTTTCGATGTCAGCGGTCTGCTAGGTGCGATGGTGCCTTTAGCTCCAGGGTCGATCCCGAGATCATGATAGAGGTGCGATGAGGTGGAATAGGTCTCCTCCGGCTGCTCGAACGGCAGACCCAAGCTGTCATTGATCATCTTCCAGCGCGCCAGGTCCGCCCAGTCAACGAAGGTGATCGCGACTCCCGATGCCCCAGCGCGCCCGGTGCGGCCGATCCGGTGCACGTACACCTGCTCGTCTTCCGGGCACTCGTAGTTGATCACATGGCTAACGCCTTCGACATCGATTCCTCGCCCGGCGACATCGGTCGCTACCAAGACGTCGATCCGTCCTTCGCGGAAGCGTCGCAAGGCCTTCTCCCTCGCGATTTGGTTCAGGTCGCCATGGATGGACGCCGTTGCGAAACCGCGGTCAACAAGGTCATCGGCTAATCGCTGCGCTGACCGCTTGGTACGGCAGAAGATCATCGTGCGGGTGCAGTTCTCGGCTTGCAGAATGCGGGCCACAATCTCGGGCTTGTCCAGTTCATGAGCTTGAAAGACGAACTGAGCCGTTGCCGGCACGGTTGTGGTGTCGCCAGGGGATTCGGCTCGGATGTTGACCGGATGACGCATATGGCGGCGAGCGAGGGAGACGATCGCCGCTGGCATAGTCGCTGAGAACAGCATGGTCTGACGCAGCTCAGGGGTATTGGCCAGGATTCGCTCAACGTCCGGCAGGAACCCCAGATCCAACATCCGGTCGGCTTCGTCGAGTACCAGCACTTTGATATGGCCAAGATCGAGCGCGTTACGGTCGACGAGGTCGAGCAGCCGACCGGGAGTGCCAACCACGACCTCAACTCCGCGGCTCAGCGAACTGAGCTGATTTTCATAGCTCACCCCGCCGTAAACCGTGAGCACTCTTGCGTGTCTGCGAGTCGATGCTGCTGCTAGGTCGGAAGCGACCTGGCTCGCCAGCTCACGAGTCGGTGTCACCACAAGTGCTTGCGGGGCACCCGGCTTGGCAAGCTCGGGGTAGTCGCGCTCGCCTGGTACGACGATCCGCTGCAGCAACGAGATTCCGAACGCCAGGGTCTTTCCGGTACCGGTACGTGCCTGACCGATCATGTCCGTGCCGGTCAGGGCGATGGGAATGGCCATGGCCTGAATCGGAAAAGGTGTGGTGATGCCGACCTGATCGAGGGCCTGCACAATCGGCTCTATCACGCCGACATTGGCAAAAGTGGTCGACGGGATCGCCGTCTGGGGGACTTCCGGCCCAGGTTGGGCCTCTTGAATGGCTTTCGTGCTCAGAATCGCCTCAATGCTCGTTGCAGGTCGATGAGTCGCTTGGCTCGCGCGTGATCGGCACGGCGTTCAGTGTGCTGCGACCTCATCGGTTGTGAACTTGAGGCAGTCTACCGACTTAGTTCGGGATAGCCCCATCAGCTAGTCGGAACGCGAGCTCGGTTCGCCAAGTGTTCATGTCGGGATCCTCGACTGGATCGCTGTGGTAGATCTCCAGCCGGCATCCCCAGCGCTCGCCAACCGGGCTGTCATTCATGTCCCACCGCAAGCCTTGGGTCTCCGCCCACTGCAAAAGCTCCGCGGTGGCGTTTTCGAGGCCGTCGGGATGGCCCACGAAGAACGCGCGGACGAAACGTCCGCCAGGAAGGGTTCCAGCCGCCACTGCACTGCCTGCCCCGGCGGCCAGATCGAGGGGTGCGGCGACCGGCACGCCCGCCTCGACCTCGAGCTCCCGCTCCATGTCGATGGTCAGGTAGCGGAAGAACGCAGCTCCCGACGGCGTCTCGCCACGTTGGGTAAGCCAGTCCAGCACCTCTGGAATGCGGTCGGCGACGCTACTGAGAGTGGACATGGTGACGGACTCGCGGACTCCGGCGTACGGTTGCGCCGGGCGCTCGATGATCTGCGGAGTGCTCTCAAGGCTGCTCATACCGCCTAAGACTCGCAGCTGTCTCGAAACTCATCGGTCAGGCCACTCAGCTTCTCGCATCCAGGAGGTTTGGCGATCCTGCAACCAGAACGCCAGCACTATCCTGCGAGCATGAACGAGGCATCGCAGCACTCCGACGTCGTTCCTCATGTTGCCGCTGAACCATGGGTTTCCGAGCCTCAGTATCGGCAAGGCGTTGTCGACCTGCTCGGCATCTTGGCGTACGGGGCTTTGGCTGCCTTCGACCGCCTAGCCGAGGACGCGCGCCGGGCCCCCACCCTTGCCGACAAGGTCTTCGTGGCGTCCCTGGCTGCGCTGCAGATCAAACATTTCGACACGGTGCGTGCCCGACTCGGCGGGCTGGAGGTGGATGCCATGGTGGCAATGGAACCGTTCCACGCTCCGTTCGATGAATTCCACGCGCAGACCAAGCCGAAGGACTGGTTGGAGGGGCTGGTGTTGGCCTACGTCGGCAACGGCTTCGCTGCTGACTTCTACCGCGAGGTGGCGGCCTTCGTCGACACCGACACTCGGGCCCTGGTGCACCAGGTGCTAGCCGACGAGGGACATGCGGATTTTGCCATCGAAGAGGTGCGTGCTGCCATCGCCGCGGATCGCCGCGTAGCAGGCCGGTTGGCGCTTTGGGGACGCCGCCTGGTTGGGGAGGCCCTGAGCCAGGCTCAGCGGGTCGCCGCGGACCGGGAGGCTCTGACTCACCTGCTGACCGGGACCGTCGACCGTCCAGGCATGGACCTCGCAGCGATCAGCCGGATGTTCTCACGCCTGGTCGAGAACCACACCCGCCGCATGGCCAAACTCGGCCTCCAGGCCTGAGCTGTCACGAGGTTTGCAGCAACGTCATCGGGGAGCGTCTTGTCGACTGTGATCGCAAACGACCCAGATTCGCGCTGAAATGGGGCGGTTTCGACGCTTGTGATCACAAACGACCCACGTGAGTCCTCCACGCGCGCCTGCGCGGGCGAGCTAGCACCAAGTTCGCGAGCGTCGGAAATCGCGCGCCGCCGCACGGAGGAGGAGCGAGCAGAGGCGGTTTTCCTCTGCGAGCGACGACGACGGCGGCGGATTCCAAGCGCGATGCGCGAGCGAACAGCCCAAACTAGACCGCGCCGAAGCCGACATGTCGGGCGTTTTCCTCGCCCAGATCGACGTAGGCGATCTTCGATACAGGAATCAGCACCTTACGGCCGCGTTCGTCGGAGAGCGTGAAGACTCCGTCGCCGCCAATTGCCATTGAGCTGAGCAGTTCCTTCTCCACATCGGTGGCCGACTCGGCGCTCTCCACCACGATTTCCCGACTGACATGCTGAATGCCGACCTTGACCTCCACTGTTCCTCCTGGTGAGAGCTGACTTGCTGCGGGTGGCACTGAAGCAACGGTGCCACACTCCAGGCGCGAAGCCGCGCACTGTTCGCGCAGAGCGTTGCGACAGGCGGGCGGGACACTAATTCAGACTTGCCTTCTCGTCCTCCGTCGCCCGCCGGATCACAATACGGGTCCAGGCACCGACGTAGATGCGATCATCCGCAGCCAACTCATGTTTGACGCCGACCGGAATGGGGTCGGACGGAAGCGGGCTGGTGGCCGGCGCGACGAAGGTTCCGTTGGCCGAGTCAAGATCCTCCACCCACCAGCGGGTGCCGTCGGTCGTCAGCTGGGTCTGGCGGCGGCTCACACTGGCGTCAGACTCACAGTCGATCTGAGGATGGATGTTCCGACTTCTGGAGATGCGGCCGATCAAGATCGACTTGGAACGCAGCGGCACGACCACCGGCAACCCGGGGGAGGGCATCCGATCCGGGCTTTGCTGGACCTCGTACCAGGCGGGATCGATCCACACCTCCGCCACCCAGTCAAACGTCTCAGGCGAGAGAGTGTTGCCGTCGCCCGTGGTCGCGGCAACGGAAGCCTGGGCGGGCTGTGCCGCATCGAGACGAGTTGCATCCGGCGCCTCAGAGGCAACCAGTGGCCGCGGCATCGTTCCGGTAGTGAAGTCATAGCCGCAGTTCTCGCAGAACAGCGCATCGACATGGTTCTGCGCCCCGCAGCTCGGACAGGGCTGGTGACCTGGTTCGCTGCTGGCCGCACCAGTCGCCGGCGCAGGAGCTGGCCCTGCCCCTGGCGGTGCTGATGCGGCCTCGATGGGCAGCCCGCAGACATCGCAGTAGTCCTGCGCCAAAGTTGCGTGGCCGACCGGGCAGATGGCAATCATCGGCGACGGCTAGAGGTCGGGCTCACGGTCGATGCGGAGGTCATGGTCACGCCTTCTGGTCGAGGGGAAGCGATCATCCCCTGATCCTGGTCGTCTTCGTCGACGCGGTGTCCAAGGCCATCTCATCTGCCTTGTCCACCTCACGCTTGAGACGCACGGTACCGGTATCAGAGTCGTCGATGTCGACCACCTTACGGAGTCTTGTGGTCGCCTCCTCGTTGCCTGTTTCTGCGGCCAGCTGTACCGCACGGCCCAGTTTCTTGGTGGCGGTCTCCTCGTCGCCGGAGGCTTTGGCGGCCAAGCCCTCCTGGATGGCTTCCGCCAGTTCAGTCTGGCCGGTGTAATGGGCAACCTCGGGATTGATCCGGGTTGTCAGGCCCTCGTCGTCAGACCACTTGGCTTTCACGAGACCCTGGGCGGCCACGTGATTGCCGACGGCAAGTTGCACCCGCGCCGCGAGCTGCTCTTGCCCAATGCCCTTCGCCGCCAATCGCACACAGACGTGATAATCACGAGACTCATCGCCCCACGACCCTGTCGGATACCCGCTGGTAAGCGGATTGATCTCCACTCGGCGGGAGGTCAGATCTTCCACCGTCGGCGAGACCTGGCGCACGAACAACACCTGCGCACCCTGGGGTGCCCAGACCCGCAACTGCGCATCGGCGACGCCGCGACTCATCGACTGTTGCATCAGCTCGGCGAAGACCTGGCTCATCTGATCCGGCTCGGGAATGATGTCCACGGTGCCCAATAGGGCCTGAGCGATGCGGCGTACCTCAGCAACCTGCCAGTCGACCCCAACCCCTCGGCAATCGCATTGGAACTTGCCGGTCACGCCGCGAATCGCGTTGGTCAGCTGGTCGGGCGTCTCGTTGTGATTTTCGCCGTCGGTGAGCAAGATCGCGTGTCGCTGCGCCAGCTCCGGCACGGAGTCGAACAGCCGACCTGCGAGGGTGAGCCAAGTCCCCATGGCGGTGCCTCCGTCAGAACGGAACTGGCTGATCGCCTGATGAGCGGCGTATCTGGCGTTGCTGTCCATCTGCACCATCCCCCGGCCTGATCGCACAAGCGGGAACGCCAGGTAGGCCTGGTGGGTGCCAGCGACTACAGCGAACCAGGTGCCGTCAAGGATCTGGTCTACGGCCGCGGCCGCCGCCACTTTCGCCGCCTCGAGCTTGGCCCGACCCATGGAACCCGAGGTATCCACGATGATGATCTCCCCGGCGTCGCCGGACCCGGTTTGACCTGCCGATCCTGCCGCGCTGCAAGTCATGGTGACGATGGCGTTGACGTCGGTTCCGCCTTCTGGCAGGAACTCGTTCTGGTACACCTCCGCGGTGAACTCGGCCATGATCGACTTCCTTTCGGCTCCTGTTTGGTCGGTTCAGTATGCCTGGATACGCCAGGCGTCCCAGCGCGACGTCAGAGACGTGCCAGCGCCACCGAGATGTTGTCCTTGCCGCCCTGGCTGTTTGCCCACTCGACAAGAGAAACCGCCAACGGGAGGGGATCGGAGTCCGGAGTGCTGAGTTCGGCGACGAGCGACTGAAGTGTGGCGGCCTCCGACGCGTAGTTCCACAAGCCATCAGAACACACCAAGACCCAGCCGGGTGAGTTGACATTGGTGGATCCGGTACGCGGCACGAAGTCGGGACTGTCGCGTCCCAGCCATTTGGTAATGGCGTGAGCCTGCGGGCCGTTCTCGGCCTCCGCGCGCGGGATGCCAAGCGCAATTCGTGCTTGGGCGACAGAGTCGTCGACGCTGAGCTCTGTGGGCTCGCCGATCGAGCCATGATCAGGAATCCAGTAGACCCGGCTGTCGCCTACATTGCCGAACACCACGAGGTCAGCTTCCACGACTGCCGCTGCGAACGTGCAGGAAGCGGCGTTCTCACTGTCTGGAGCGGTGTTGTCGATCACCGCGGCGTTGGCTGCGGCGGCTGCCTTGACGACAGCGCCTGAGATTGCCGCCACCCGGCTGGCTGGCGTACCTAGTCCGGTAGGCCGTTGCGCCACGAGAACGTCACGCGCCGCGCGAGCGGCGGCCAGACTGGCGACATCGGAGTCGATAGAGGTGGACACTCCATCGCAGACCACGAGCACCGCTCGGGAGCGCGGGGCCGGCTCGGCCGCGACAGCCGTGGCGTCCTCGTTGCGGTGGTGCCGCACGCCGCGGTCGCAGCACGCCGCTACCCATGTTGCTGGTTGCTCGGTGTAGTGATCCCGCTCCGTCGGGGCCTTGGTGCCGCAGGTCTCGCAGTAGCCGTCTGCGCCAATCACACCGCCGCAGTTGGTACAGGGGCGGGCGACGACAACCGTTTCCTGGTTATCAGTGTCGGTTTGGATCGAGCGCGTGATTTCGATGGGCGCTGCAGACTCCTTGGGCTCATCGCTAGTACCGGCAGCCGTTGGCGTGAGAGCGCCGCCGCAGGCCTCGCAGAAGGCCTCCTCCGCAGCCACCTCAGCGTGACAGTGCGGGCAGCGAAGACTCCCGTCGGCCTGCTCGATTGCAGCAGGCGGCACCGCAGCAGCAGACTCGGTCATCGTAGGGTCCACCTTCGCACGGCGTTGGCTTTGTCGACCAGCGCGTAACGGCGATGCTCATCGGTCTCGATCCCCGCTAGCTGACGGTAGGTGGCCTCCAAGCCGTCACGCAGTGGCTCATCGCTGGCTGGATATGGGCCGATCTGAACGTCACTGTGCGACCCGTTCTTGCCGACCTCCGCGATGGCCCGCTCTAAGATCTGGGCCGTCAGCTCAGACTGTTCACGCGGATCCAGTCGAACTCCGCTGATGCTGTCCATCGCCTGGGCCAACGCTGGCAGGCCGTCGCCCGACTCGTAGAGCTGCACCGCCCGCAGCCGCCGCGCTTCTGGGTAGCTTCTGCTTGTCGACGGAACCAGATCCAACGCCTGCACGGCGCCAGCCACATCGCCTCGCGCAGCACGGATACGGGCCATCCCGAACGCGGCCGGAGCCACATAGTTGGCGTCAGTACTGGCGCAGGTCCGGTACAGCCCCTCCGCGATGTCTCCCTCACCGCCGCGTTCGCAGGCTAGGGCTAGCGCGAGCTTCGGGGCCAGTTCACCTGGCACCTGACCGTAAACGGCATTGAAGGAAGCCTGCGCGGACGCGAAGTCGCCCGCGTCCAGCGCTGCAAGGCCGGCAACCCATACGGCGCGCCACTCCCAGGGATCCTCGATCAGCATGTCGTTGACGATCTGCTCAACCACGTCTCGCCGTCGCAGCTCGAGTGCGGCATAGGCCTGCGCCAGTCGCACCTCGGCAGTCGCTACCGGCGCCTTTCGAAGCTCGTCCAGGCGCTTCCCAGGATCATCAACGGAGATATTGCTGAGCCAGGCGTACTCGGGATCGCTGGTGTCGACGCGTAATGCCGGTAGCTCGTTCCACTCCAATGCCTCGCTGGTGATCGCGGGCGCTTCGAACAGCACGGACGCGGCCGATGTTAGGGAGGTTCCAGGCGTCTTCCCTGCGACCACCTCGCGAAGGACGCCAAGCAGTTGCACCCGGAACTCATCGACAGAGGCGAACCGGTCCGCAGGATCGGCCGCACAAGCCTTCGACAGCAGCCGATACAGAGAGTCGTGGGTTGCGAACAGCGGCGTCTCTTCAACTGGCGGCAGGCTCGCAACGTATGTGGTCTGGTAGCCCCGGAATTCCAGCATCAGCACTACGCAGGTGCGCCCGATCGTGTAGATATCGGATGCCACGGTGGGTCCGATTTGAGCGACTTCGGGTGCCTGGTAGCCGATGGTGCCGTAGATGGCTGATTCTTCATCATCGATGCGCCGCACCCCACCAAGATCGATGAGCTTGACCGCATCACCAATCTGAATCAAGTTGTCAGGCTTGAAATCGCAATAGATCAAACCAAGATCATGCAGGTAGCTGAAGGCAGGCAAGATCTCCAAGATGTAGGCCAGCGCCTGATCAACGGGCAGCGGATCGAACTGTCCGTTGTTGGCTCGCATCCGGTCTTTCAAGATCTGCTTGAGCGAGGTCCCGCCGACGTACTCCATCACGATGTAGCCCGCATCGTCGTGGGTGACGAAGTTGTAGATCTCGACGATCAACGGGTGCTCTACCTGGGCGAGGAACTGCTTCTCGACAATCGCCACGGCCAACGCATCTTTGTCACCGGTGTTGAGCAGGCCCTTCAGCACCACCCAGCGATCCGACACATTGCGGTCCCGCGCGAGGTAGATCCAACCCAGGCCTCCGTGCGCCAGGCAGCCCGCTATCTGGTACTGGTTCGCCACGAGATCGCCTGGCTCGAGCTTGGGCGTGAAGGAGAATGCGTTGCCGCACTTCGGGCAGAAGCCTTCAGTTCGTCCAGGCTGGCCGTCCCGCGACCGGCCGACCGGCGAGCCGCAATTCGGACAGTTCCGCTTCTCCTCTGCAACTTGCGGATTTTTCATGATCGCCTGGGTGGGGTCGATCACGGGCGCCGGCGGAACACGAGTGAGCCCAGCGCCGAGTCGAGCGGACCGGAGCCGTTGGGACCCCGAGCGAACCCGTTTGGTGATCTTGGAACCATCTCCGGGAGCCCGCTGGGAGCCCAGGGCGGTCGACTGCAATCGTGCGGAGCCGCCAGTGATCCCCGAGACAGCGCCGCCAGCCGATACCGGCGCCTGATCGTCGGCACCCGGCTCGTCGGCCGGTGTGCCGCAAACGTCGCAGTAGCCGTCGACGATAGTGCCGGGACAACCCGGCTGAGTGCAGCGCGTACCAGAGAGATCAGGCGTCGCTACCTGCTGGCCATCCGCACGGGGGGCCTCAGCGGATGGGTCGACGGGCCCTGGGCTGCCGCAGACATCGCAGTAGCCGTCGACGATAGTGCCGGGACAACCCGGCTGGCTGCACCCTGTCATTCAACCGCCTTGTTCAATTGGTCTCCGACGATGTGGCCGGATGCACCGCATGCGGTGCCGGAGTGGTCTGCAGATAGGTCTGGTAGACGGTGACCAGCTGCTTGGCTAGCACCATCCTGCTGGGCCTCTCATCCAACGCGTTCCTGGCCAGCTGATACGCCTGCGCAACATCGGGAAGCTCGGCGGCGCCGGTCGCCATCGCCTTGGCCCGATACGCCTCAAGTCGGCTGCCGAGCTCCTCGTGATCCTCCAACGCCTTCGCGTAGGCCGTCTGCGCGATGGTCATCGCTCGGGACACCTGGTCAAGGCGACCAAGGTAATCCTCCAGCTCGTCGCGGGTGTTCGGCATTTCACCGAGGGCCGCAGTGTCGGGCACCGCATAGCGCGGTGCTGGGTCGACGCGGCGCAAGCACTCTTCGACGATGTTATGCAGCGCAGCCTCCCGGGCCTGGAGATCGGCGCGTTGTTCACGGGCTCGTTGCACCAGAGCTGCCGCGTCGCGCCGGCGTGCCCCACCAACGATCAGATCACGTTCGAAGGTGGATGCGTCGATCTCCAACGGTCCAAGCAGGCCCGCCACGTCACCGCCCCGGGCGGCCTTGTCAGCGAGCTCCTTCAGTCTGCGTGCCAGTCGGGACTGCTCGAGCGCGGCCTGCTGCTGACCGGCGCCGGCCGGCTCGAGGTCGATCTGTTCTCGAATACGTTCCATCTGCGCGCGCAGCTGTCGGATCCGTTCGGTGATCTCCATCCCCGACGGATCGAGACCGAGCTTGACGCGGAGCTGCGACAGCAGTGCATCAGACAGCCGGCACGCCTCGGGCAGCGAGACTGAGAGCCCGGAGGCGGTACTGGCATCCAACCGTCCCCAGATCAGCGTCGACATGCGCGTCAGCTCGGTGGCTCCCACTCGCCCGGAGTTCCAGGTAGCGAGCAGCAATTCGTATCGATCAGACACGGCCTTCCACAACGCCATGGACAACAGGATGTCGCCGGTGGCGGCTGACCCGGTGGCTGCCTGCAGCGCGGCCTTGTCCAGTTCGTCCAACTCGCGGCGTCGCGCATCCCGCCAGCGCCCCAGCTCGCCGACATAGACCTCGGCCGCTCGTGCGTCCAAAGCCGAGCCCATCTGCCCCGGCGCGACCGGAGCGGTCACCTGTCCGGCAGGCGTGATCACGCTCATCACGTCCTGCCGTAGACCGCTCTGGGCGGTGTCGGCGCCGGCCCAAGAGCGTCCCTGAGCCATTTGTTGTAGATCCTGGTCCACTCCCGATCGGCACGCATCTGGTCCAACAAAGCGTTGACGAAGCGTACGAAGTCCACGTCATCTTCGTTGAAGCCCAGTCCGTACGGCTCCGCCGTAAACGCCTTCTGCTTGGGCACTACCGCATACGGGTCCTGCGCGGCGAGGCCGGCCAGCACGGTGTCGTCGCCGGTGATGGCCGCCACCTCGCCCTGCTGGAACAGCGCGAGGCAACCCGTGTGGTTGTCCGCTGCCACCGGTATCGCCTTCGGGGCTTCCTTGATCAGGTTGTCCATGCTGGACGTGCCTTTCGGCGCACACACCTTCTCCCCGGCGAGGTCCTTGATCGAGTTGGCCTTTGACCCCTTCCGGACCAAGATCTTCTGACCCGACCGGTAGTACTCGGTGGAGAAAGCAATCTGCTTCCAGCGATCACAGGTGATCGTCATGTTCCGGGCGACGATGTCGACGTCGCCCTTCTCGAGCGCGGGAATCCGCTGAGCGGCGGTGATCACCCTGAGCTGGTAGCGATCTTTGTCACCGAAGATCGCTTCGGCGACTGCTTTGACCATGTCAATGTCAAAACCCTCGATCTCGCCGGTGAACGGGTTGCGCGCCCCGAGCAGGTAGGTGTCGGCCGAAACGCCGGCAACCAGCCGGCCACGTTTCTGGATCTTGGCCATAGTGGATCCCTGCGGCAGGGTCTCCGGCGTTGGCTGGAAGCCGACGGGCTGGTACGAGGCGAGCGGGTTGCCGCATTTGCTTGGCTTGGATGCCGAGGTGCTTGGGGTCGGCGGCGGGGTGGGGCTGGCTACGGGCAGCGGTGTCGGGGTGTAGCTGAACAACGTGCACGCCGAGAGCGCGGTCACTGCCGCGACTGCCGCCAGGCCCCGCAGCGGCGTACGCCAGATGCGTCTCATCGGTATTCCTTCAGTCGAGCGCCAATGCCCCAACGTCCAAGGAGGGCAGCCGCCAACCCGCCAAGCAAGGCGAGGGTGGCCGCCACGACCATAAGGGGCCGTTCGTCCGCCAGCGAACTCGATGTGTCTTGACTGACGCCGTCGAGGTAGGCAGCGAGATTGCTGTCGAACGTCCCAAAAACGGTGTTGGACGACTTCTTGCCGGAACCTGTGGCCAGGGACACTGCCCTTTCCCATCTGCCGTCGTCGTCGAGGGCACGGATCTCAGTGTGGACATCGGTATAGGCCTGCCATTGACTCATCAGCTCCGGCTGGTCGGTGAGGCGCTGAAGATTGCCCGCTACCGAGTCAGCCGAGGACTTCCACGCGGTCTCGAAGGCCTGCCCAGATCCCCGTGCAATCAAAGTCAAGCTCTCATTGGACTTCGCATCATTGGCATCGATGCGGGCATCTGCGGCCGTATTCACCGCGGCAAAGCTGCCGTTCGAGATCGAGCTGAGCGTGCTGCTCAGCTGTTGTACTGCGATCAAGGCTCCGGCCGTGATGGCAAGCAGCACGACCGCACTTGCCAGCATCCCAACGTTGATGGTCCGTCTGAACCGGCGGGCTAGCCATACCTGACCGACGATGACGCCGACCAGAGCAAGGAGGGAGATCACCGGAAAGATGTAGAGGTATTCGGCGCGTGGGTCCATCTGGTCCGACGCTCTGGTCGCATTTGAGCTGACCAGGTTGTCCAGGATCGGAATTGCCGTGCTCCGCAGCTCGGCGCTTGCGTTGCGCAGGTACTGGGCGCCGACGGGAAGGCCCAGGCGGTTGTTTGCGCGCGCCTGCTCGATCGCGGCCGCGTAGCTGACGACATACTGATTGAGGGCCGACAGAGCTGCAGCGTCGGCTGGCTGTGCTTGCGAGGCTTCAACGATCAGTGAGCTCGTGCTGCTCAGTGCCTGGTCATACACCGCACGTTGTGCGGGCGGTTCCAATCCCCCTACCAGGAATGCATTGGTGGCGGTGGCATCAGCACTGAGCAGGTTGGACTGGATCTTCTGAATCCGGATGAGTTGCGCGGTGTCTGCTTGGGCGCGGCTCAATGAGAAGGCCAGATAGGAGAAGGTCAGGGCGCCCAGCACAGCGACTACGACGCCGGCGACGACGACGCCGAGGCTAAGCAGTCGGAGCCGACGCGGCGTATCCCTGGTCTTGACTGCCGGAGCCGGAGCCGCGGCACTCGGGGTGGCTGGGCTGGGCCGTGCCGGCATCGTCGGAGGCGCGGACTCGCGCGCAGTCGTCGTTGTGGGGGCGGCAACCGGCGGTGGGGCGACCCCGGTTGCACCGCCCCGATGGCTGGGCTGGCTCACTGGTGTGCTCCTTGGGTGTCGGAACCATCCTCGGTTGGTTGCTCGGCGTCTGCCTCGTGTGGAGTCAGCGGGCTGGCCTGCTGCTCCGGGATGACGGGTAGCGGCTCATCTTCCCCAACCGCATCGTCAAAATCGTCAGGTACCAGCTTTCGTAGCTGTTCGACGGTCGGCTCGGCCACGTGACGAAGCCGCCATGCATGCTTGCCGATCGCCGCCTCCAACATATTGCGTGCAAATCGCCCGTTGCCGAAGATGGGGCCGCGCGGTGTCAGGGCAAGGATGGCAGTAAAGCGTCTTACGCATGCGTCATCGAGGTCATAGTCCGCTGCTTTGGCCATCTCCTTGAGAATGCTGACCAGTTCCTCATCGGTGTAGTCGGCAAACTCGATCGTGGTACGAAAGCGACTCGCCAGCCCGGGGTTCTGGGCAATGAAGATCGCCATCGGATCGGGATAGCCGGCAACGATCAGGACCAAGTCGTCGCGACGGTCCTCCATCTCCTTGACCAACGTGTCGACCGACTCCTGGCCGTACTGGTCGCCGGCCAGGCTATACGCCTCGTCTATGAAGAGGACTCCGCCAGCTGCGGAGGCCACGACCTCGGCCGTCTTCATTGCCGTCTGTCCCAGATAGCCCGCCACGAGCTCTGAGCGGTCAACCTCGACTAGTTGGCCTTTGGACAGCAGTCCGAGCGCCCGATAGATTCCGCCGACCAACCGGGCGACGGTCGTCTTGCCAGTGCCTGGATTGCCCACGAAGACCAGATGCCGAGTGATCGTCGGAGACTTCAAGCCCGCCTTGCTGCGCAGCGTCTCCACCCGAAGCACTGCCACTTGCCGGTGGATTTCGGCTTTGACCTCCGTGAGGCCGATAAGGGCGTCAAGTTCGGCGAGCAGTTCCTCGAGTGTCTTGGGTTCGGGCTCAGCCTGGGGCGCAATGTGCGCTGAGCTTTTCGCAGCGCCTGCTGGTTGCCCTTCGACAAGCTCAGGGCGCATGTTGTCTGACTCAGGGCGCATCTTGGCATCCTCAGTCGAATCGATACCGGAAAAGCCGCCCGGTATGTTCATCGACGTCAGGTCGAGCGAGCTCTCCTCGAGGACACGAAGCATGTCAATAACCTCGGGCTGCGTCGTAGTGCGGCTTTGGGGTGCGGTCAGTGCGCCTAATTGAGCTGCAACCGCGACAGCGGCATTACCGGCGGTCCTCGGGTTTGGTACGCCGAGGGTCTGCGCGGCGCGACAGGCCTCGGCCAAAGCTTCGGCATAGCTGGCCGCCTGCGGCGACCTATTGAGGACGAGTTGTCCCAGTAGCGCCGTGGGCGCGGCCCGCCATCGCCGGCCACGGTGGGCAGCATCGAAGAAGGCCTGCGGGTCTTGGTGGCCGGTCTGCTCGCACCAGTCGCGATACGCCTGCTCTGCAGATTCGGCAACGGCCGCGGCCAGCGCCTCGCCTTCGCGTACTGCCACCTCAGGCTCGAGTCCGGCTGCCACGGCTGCGCTGCGGACCTCATCCAAGGCGGCAGCAAGGGTGCGGGTCGAAGGGGCCGTCACGGCAGGTCCAAGGTGCTGCGCGGAGCTTCCGGCGTGGGCTGGTCGCCGAGGTTGAGCGTTCCGCCGGTCGAGGGATGACCGAACTTCTCTTGGAGGAAACGGCCATGCACGATGAGCGCGTCCGCGTCGACCCGGACCACCGCGTCAAAGATCTTGTCCATCGTGGTGCTCAGCAGGTCCAGCTGGTCGATCAGCAACATCAGTGAGGTCTTGCCGTTCTCGATCGGGCGGGAGTCGGCCCACTGTCGCGGTAGCCGGGTATACGCGCCGACCGCTTCGGGCAAGTAGTCGGTGGCCGTTGCCATGACTGAATACGCGTCCGGGCTGCCCAGCCCGAGGTTACGCAGTCTGGGCATGGTCTCGCGTACGGTCTGGGCAACACGGCGGACCCTGGATTGAACCGGCGCCGGCACCACGCCGCCTTCGACCATGTTCTCCACCCGATCCAGTGCATTCATGATGTCGGATTCGGTCGGTGCCGCGGGTGGGGGCGGGATCGACGGCTCGGCAGGTCGCGGACGCCGCCCCGTGAGGGCTGCAATCCACTCCTTGAATCCCATGAGACACCGTCAATGGTCGAGATGCTCGACCCGAGGTCAGCGCAGCCCGCCAGGGGTAGCACCACTCTCGAGGTCCAAGGCACCCGACGCTAGTTGCTGATCTTGGCGCTGCACCCGATCAAGGTATTCCCGGGACTTGACGACCTCGGTTTCTAGGGTTCCGATAGTTGCTGCCATGGTGTCCAGCGCCTGGAGCTTGAAGTTGTCGATGGAATCCATCGTTGCGTAGATGTTCTGGAATGCCGCCTGGAGCTGGGGGAGTCCGATCGTCGCTGAGGCCGCCTGCTGCTGGATCTGCGCGGAGGTGTCACGCATCATCTCCGATGTGCGCTGGATGATGTCGGAGGTGGTGGTGTTCAAGGCCGTGATCTGGTCGAGAACCAGTCTCTGATTTCCCAGTGCCTGCGCCACGATTACAGCTGTGCGGAGGGCGGAAATGGTTGTCGTCGAGGCTCGATCGACGCCTTTGATCAACTCGATGTTGTTCTTGATGATGATGTCGATGGCGAGATAGCTCTGAATTGATACGGCGAGCTGAGTCAGCAGATCTTGGTGCTTTTGACGAACGTAGAACAGTACGTCCTGGCTCAGCGCCTTCGCGCGCTCCGGGTCGGAGATCTCTAGCTGTGCAATGGTGGCAGCGAGCCGGGCGTCCAGCCGCTCGGCGACATAGATGTAGGCATTCAGGCGGCCCATCGCTCCCCAGAGGTTCTGTTTTTCCAGGTTGAGCGCGACATTGTCCTTGGTCAGCTCGTCCTGGCCGTTCCGAAGCGCGTGCAGGATCCCGTTCAAGTGGCCCTGGGCCGACTCGTAGCGTCGGAAGTAATCCGTGATCTTGTCGCCGAAGGGGATCATTCCGAGGAACTTGCGCGTCCCAGTAGCCCGGCTCGGATCCAGGTCCTCGACCGTGCGGCGAAGCTCGAGCAGCGTGTTGCCAACCTTGGACCCTTCGGCGATTCCGCCTTCCTTGAGCGCGCGTACCGGAGTCTGCAATAGGCGATTGGAGGTGTCCGCCGCTCGGCGAATGTCGGCATCTCCCATGGCACGAACGTTGGCTGCCTGCTGGGCGAACTCAGGTGAGCGGGTCTGAGCTGCCATCAAAGCGCTCAAAAAGCCGTCGACCTTTCCGTCGAGCTCGGGTACCAGGGCCGGATCCACCTGCGGAGCCATTGCAGGAGCCTGAGTGGCGACAACTGCCGGCGGCGGAGCCGGTGCGGTGAGGGTCAGCGGCGTGCCCTCGGGCGGAGTAAGTGGCGCCGGGGCGGCGGCGGACGACGTGGGCTCGGTCATCGACTTCCTCTCTGGCGCTGGCTTCGTGCGTGTGCGTTTCTCTCGCAAGCTGTCGCGCTTCGGGCTTTAAGGAGCAAATCTACTCGACGCTGATCGCTCCAACATGAGCTCAGAGAAAGCGGTCGGGATCTGCAGGGGCGCGTCAAGCAACTGAGGTCTGTCGTTTTTGACGGGAGACATTTGAACCAACTGTGGGTCCGCTGCGTACGACCTTCTGTGGGAGCGCTGACCCAAAGGGACGGGTAGCAGGCGACCGCTGCTGCGTTGTGGGGGCAGCGCAGTACGCGAGCACGTACCACGGCGCGTAAAGGCGTCATTACCGGTTGTGCTCACTTCCCGTTCCGGCGTCGGTTCACGCTTTCAGTGCATTGGCCAGCAACGATTTCTCACGGAGAGAAAGCGATGTTCGTGACCATTGATGCTGCGAACACTGCGGTGTTCGAGCATCGGAAATCTCAGATTTGTCGCTATTGCCGGAGCGTTAAAGCGATCTTCGACACAGGGTCAGGCAGCCTCGTGTGCGCCGGACGGGAGAACACCGACTTCCTATTTGGCGCGGGTTCGCTGAATTGCGGAGCAAACAACCCAAACCTGCATGCAGTCCTCACCGAATACCTGATACATGACGGATAAGACACGGCTGCGCCAGCACGGAACAACAGCGGACCGCGCCCCCGTAGGGCTGCTGTGGAGACGGAGGCCAAGGTGACAATCATTTCGACCCCCCAGGGCTTCAACGAGGAAGAGCTCTACGTCGATCTCGAGCCCACCTTCGGGCGCTCGCTGTTCCTGAAGTGTGAAGGGTTCAACTTCGCCGGGTCGATCAAGCTCAAGGCCGCGCTGGAGATGGTGGAAGCAGCCGAGCGAGATGGAGTCTTGACGCCCGGGTCGGTGCTGGTGGAGTCCTCTTCTGGGAATCTGGGCGTTGCGCTGAGCATGATTGCGGCGAACAAGGGCTACGGGTTCTTGTGCGTGACGGATTCCCGTTGCAACCTGTCGACCAAACGATTGATGCAGGCCTTCGGCAGCCAGGTTCACGTCATCACCGAGCCGGATCCCGTCGGCGGCTACCTCGGCGCGCGGATCAACTATGTCCGTGGGCTGTGCGCTTCTGACGATCGCTATGTATGGCTGAATCAGTACTCCAATCCGCAAAACTGGAACGCGCACTACCGCAAGACGGCGCCGGCGATCGCCCGGGCGTTCCCGCAGCTCGATGTGTTGTTCGTCGGTGCCGGGACCTGCGGAACCCTGATGGGTTGTGCACGTTATTTCCGGGAGTGGCACCGGCCGGTCCGGGTGGTGGCAGTGGACAGCGTGGGCTCGGTGACCTTTGGTAGCCCGCCGGGACGCCGAATGATCCCCGGGCTAGGCATGAACGTGCATCCGCCCATGCTCGATGAGTCCTACGTGGACGACGTGGTACGCGTCGAGGAGGCCGACACCATCCGTGCCTGCCATCGACTGGCGGGCAGGGGATTCCTGTTCGGTGGCTCGACAGGCTCAGTGGTCAGCGGCGCGATGGACTGGTTGAGCCTCCATGGCTGGCAGGACGTTACCGCGGTGGCTGTCGCCCCGGACTTCGGCGAGCGCTATCTCGACACCGTCTACCACACCAACTGGGTGCAGGACCTGTACGGCGAGGACGTGCTCAGCTCCGATGAGCTAATCACCGCTTCAAAGTCCGCCTGACATGGTGCAGGAAGTTCTCGGTGCGTTGACAGTTGGTGCGGTTGAGTCGCCCACCAGACTGGCCAGCGGCACTCGCCCAGAGTCGAGCACCGAGAGCATCCTCGCCGAGGTGCTGGCTGACGCCATGCAAGTCGAGCGGGTGTCGGTGGACAGCAACTTCTTCGATGATCTGGGTGCGGATTCGATGGTGATGGCCCGGTTCTGCGCCCGGGTACGTAAGCGGCCTGATCTGCCGTCGGTGTCGATCAAGGACATCTACCAGCACCCCACGATCACGAGCCTGGCCACAGCACTCGCGGCCACCGCGCCTATGCCTGTCGAGCGGGTTTTTGCCGACACGCTCGCTGATGTCATGGGCGTGGAGCGGGTGTCGGTGGACAGCAACTTCTTCGATGATCTGGGTGCGGATTCGATGGTGATGGCGCGGTTCTGCGCCCGGGTCAGGAAGCGGCCTGATCTGCCGACGGTGTCGATCAAGGACATCTACCAGCACCCCACGATCACCAGCCTGGCTGCGGCGCTAGGGGATACCACGCCTCTTGCTGTGGAGTCGCCGCCGCCGACCTCAGTTGAGACACCGAAACGGGCGGGAACACTGCAGGTCGTGGTCTGTGGGGCGCTGCAGCTGTTGATCATCCTCACCTATTCCTACCTGGCTGCGCTGGTCATCGCTCAGGGCTATGAGTGGATTTCGGCGGGCACGGGAGTGCGTGACATCTATCTGCGGTCAGTTATTACCGCCTGTTCGCTGTTTCTGTTCCTGTTCACGGTTCCGATTGTGGCGAAGTGGATGTTGATCGGTCGCTGGAAGCCCCAGCCGATCCGCATCTGGAGCCTGGCGTACCTGCGATTCTGGGTCGTCAAGACGCTGGTCCGGCGAAACCCGATTGTGTTGTTCACCGGTTCGCCACTGTTCAACCTCTATCTGCGGGCACTGGGCGCGAAGGTCGGGCGCGGCGTTGTGATCTTGACAACCCATGTACCTATCTGCACCGACCTGCTCAGCATCGGCGACGGCACGATCATCCGCAAAGACTCCTTCATCAACGGCTATCGAGCACACGCCGGGTTCATCCGCGTGGGCGCAATCAACATCGGGAAGAACGCGGTGATCAGCGAGGCGACGGTCATCGACATCGACACCTCGATGGGCGACGGGACCCAGCTCGGCCACGCCTCCTCGCTCCATGCCGGGCAGACCGTGCCCGACGGCCAACACTGGCACGGAACCCCGGGGCAGCAGACCTTGACTGACAACTTCCTCACGGTCCTTCCGGCGGGGTGCAGCACTTTTCGGAGAGTCGGCTACGCCCTCTGGCAACTGCTGACCCTGTTGCTGGTGTACCTGCCGCTGGGGATCGGCGGTATCAGCTTGTTGCTGGCCGCAGTCCCGAGGCTGAACGAGCTGATGGCTGAGGGGGCCGGTGCCTTCACCGGCTGGACGTTCTTCCGCGACGCCCTGGTCGTGTCCTTAGTGCTGTACTTCGGCTCGCTGCTCGTTGGCTTCGTCATCGTGATGACCGTCCCGCGCCTGCTCAATCACCTCATCAGGCCCAACAAGATCTACCGCCTGTACGGCTTCCACTACGGGGTCCACCGGTGGATCGTGCGTTTAACCAACGCCAAGGTCTTGAGCAACCTCGTCGGCGACAGTTCGTGGATCGTGTACTACCTGCGCGGCATCGGGTACGACCTCGGAAAGATCGTCCAGACCGGGTCGAACTTCGGCGGCAACGTCAAGCACGAGAGCCCGTACCTGAGCTCCATCGGCACTGGAACGATGGTTGCCGACGCGCTGTCGGTGATGAACGCAGAGTTCTCGAATACGACCTTCCGGCTGTCGCGGGTGTCCATCGGAGAACGGAACTACCTCGGCAATGGCATCGCTTATCCGCCCCGAGGCAAGACGGGCGACAACTGCCTCCTCGCGACAAAAGTCATGGTGCCGATCAGCGGGAGGGTCTGGGAAAATGTCGGGCTGCTGGGATCCCCGCCCTTCGAGATCCCGCGGTCGGTCGAACGCGACAGCAGCTTCGATCCACTGAAGCAGGGGGAGCAGTTTCGTCGCGGCCTCGCCGGCAAAAACCGGCACAACTTCGTCACCATCTTGTGGTGCCTTTTCGCACGGTGGATGTTTTTCTTTCTGCTCACCGTGCTCACGGGCATCGCCGCGGACTTCTACGCCTCATTGGGTGCGGCGGCGATCGTGTTGCAACTCGTGCTTGCCGCTGTGCTCGGCATCGCCTACTGGATCCTGGTCGAACGGATCGTGACGGGGTTCAAGCGCCTGCCCGTGCTGTTCTGCTCGATCTACGAGCCCGCGATGTGGCGCCACGAACGGTACTGGAAAGTGCCCTCGACTCCACTCCTCTCGGCTTTCGCCGGCACCCCGTTCATCAACATGATCCTGCGCCGAGTGGGTACTCGGATTGGCCGCCGGGTTTTCAACGACGGCTGCGCTATGCCGGAGCGGTCGCTTGTCACCATCGGCGACGACTGCACCCTCAACGAGACGAGCACGATCCAATGCCACTCGCAAGAGGACGGCATCTTCAAATCGGACTACTCCACCCTCGGCTGCAACGTCACCCTCGGGACGGGCTCCCACGTCCACTACGGCGTGACGATCGGCGATGGTGCCGAGCTGACCACCGATTGCTTCCTGATGAAGGGCGAGCAGGTGCCGCCCGGTGCGCGGTGGGGCGGGAACCCGGCCAGCGAGTTGCCGGTCCCGGCCACGCTTCCGGTTCATCAGGACCGCGAGGAGAGCCGGCTGCTCGCTCCGGCCGCGTTCACTGTTCATCAAGACCGCGAGGAGAGCCGGCGCCTCGCCCCGGCCGCGTTCACTGTTCACCAAAACCGCAGCAAGAGCCGGAGCGTCGCCCTAGCCAGCACCAATGTGGCCATCGTGTTTTTCGCAGCCCTGCTCGCCGCCCAGCTCTTTGTGCTGCTCGTTGCCAGTCCGTGACTGGGCCCAGATAACTAGCCCTTACCAATGGTGAGTGGAGGAGTGAGTTGATGGAGGTTCACGCATTGGCCGGCCAGGAGTTCTGGCGTGGTGAGTTGGTGGCGGGTGGGTTCACCGCTATTCCGCGGTGGAGTCTTGATCCGGCGATGGGCACAGCCGAACATGAGGCGAAGATCCCTGAGGATCTGATGGCGATGCTGCGCGGGTTGGCCGAGGAGCTGGGGCTGCCGTTCAGTTCGGTGCTGTTGGCTGCGCATGCCAAGGTGCTCGCTGTGCTGTCGGGGGAGCGGGAGGTGACGACCGGCTACATCGGTGGCCCTGGTCATGGACCGCTGCCGTGCCGGTTGACGACCGAATCGGATTCGTGGCGTGAGTTGCTGTTTGACAGTTACCGCGTCGAGGCGCAGCTCCAGTCGCATGCGGACTTTCCGTTGGACGAGCTCAAGTGCGAGCTAGGAGTGACGGGACCGGCATTCGAGACCGTGTTGGATCTGACTGGCGTCGATGGCGCTCTTTCTGGGGGCACCGTGTTGTGGGTGGGTATTTCGGGCGACGCCGGCCAGTTGGGGTTGAGGCTTCGGTATCGGGCTGATGTGGTGGATGCGGATGCGGCAGCCAGGGTTGCTGGTTATTACTTGGCGGCGTTGGAGTTGATGGCTGCTGATGTGGATGCCGAGCACCGGCGGCAGTGCTTGTTGTCGGTGGAGGAGCGCTATTTCCAGTTGGAGGGGTTGGCTGGGCCGCGGCGGGAGTTGCCGGATTTGCGGGTGCATGAGTTGTTTGAGCAGCAGGTGGCGGCTGATCCTGACGCGGTGGCGGCGGTGTGCGGAGAGGGGAGTCTGACTTACGGGCAGCTCAACGCGAACGCTAATCGGTTGGCGCGGGCTTTGTTGGCGCGGGGGTTGGGCCGTGAGGCTGTGGTGGCGGTGGTGGCGGAGCGCAATTTGGATTGGCTGGCTGCGGTGTTGGCGGTTTTCAAGGCTGGTGGGGTGTATTTGCCGATTGAGCCGCATTTCCCGGCTGATCGGATTGCGGCCATGCTGTCCCGCGCCGGCTGCGGTCTCGTATTGACTGAACCCGCCAGCACTTCCACCTTGGACCGGGCCCTCGTGTCGCTGCCCGATGCTCAGGTGCTGTTCATCGAAGCCGGCTGCCAGGAGGATCATGCCGACGGCAATCTCGGCATCGATGTGGCTCCGGACCAGCTGGCCTACATCTATTTCACTTCTGGTTCTACTGGTGAGCCGAAGGGTGCGATGTGTGAGCACGCCGGCATGGTCAACCACCTGTTCGCCAAGATCGACGACCTGGGGATTGGCGGGGGACAGGTAGTGGCCCAGACCGCACCGCAGTGTTTCGACATTTCGCTGTGGCAACTGGTTTCGGCGCTGCTGGTGGGCGGCCGAACCCTGGTCGTAGAGCAGGAGGTGATCTTGGACGTGCAGCGGTTCGTCGACACGATCATCGAGGGCCGGGTTGCGGTGTTGCAGGTGGTTCCGTCGTACCTGGAGGTCGTGCTGTCCTATCTGGACCGCGACCCTCGGCCGTTGCCGGACCTGCGCTGCGTGTCCGTCACGGGTGAGGCATTGAAGTGGGAGCTGACGCAGCGCTGGTTCGCCGCACAGCCGCAGATCAAGCTGGTGAATGCCTATGGGCTGACCGAGACATCGGATGACACCAACCATGAGGTGATGGACCGGGTCCCGGATCGGGTGCTACTGGGCCGCCCGATCAACAATGTGCAGATCCAGGTGGTTGATGAGTATCTGGCACCGGTGCCGCTGGGCGCCGCCGGTGAGATTGTGTTTTCTGGGGTGTGTGTGGGCCGCGGCTACATCAATGATCCGGAACGGACCCGGGCGGCGTTCTTGACCGATCCGGATGGTCGGCGGCGGTATCGCAGTGGTGATCATGGCAGGTGGCGGCCGGATGGGAAGTTGGAGTTTTTGGGCCGTAAGGATTCGCAGTTGAAGATCCGGGGTTTCCGGATCGAGTTGGGTGAGATCGAAAACAGCTTGTTGCGGGTGTCTGGGGTTCGTGATGGTGCGGTGGTGGTTGCGGAGCGGGCCGACCACAGCAAACATTTGGTGGCCTTCTACACCAGCCAGCGCCCGATCGACATTGAGGTGTTGCGGGGCCGGTTGGGTGAGTCGTTGCCGGAGTACATGGTCCCGTCGGCCTTTCACTGGCAGGAGCGGCTGCCGCTGACCGGCAATAGCAAGATCGACAAGAAGGCCCTGACAACGCTGGCCGCCGAACTCGCCGCCGCCGAGGACAATTACGACGCGCCCGCGACGTTGACCGAGCGGCGGCTGGCGGCCGCCTGGGCGAAGGTGCTCGGTATCCCGCAGGAGCAGATCGGGCGGCGCGACCACTTCTTCGACCGCGGCGGCACGTCGTTGTCGGCAGTGAAACTGGCGGTCAACCTTGGCCGGGCGGTCTCCCTCAAGGAGGTCACTGCGCATCCGATCCTCGCGGACCTGGCGGACGTCGTGGACGGCAGATCCAATGGGCAGTCCGAACTGCTGCAGGCGCTGTCGGAATCGAATGGGTCGGAATCGAATGGCGGCCAGCACGGCGCCCTGGTGTGCTTTCCGTACGCCGGCGGTAACGCGGTGAACTTCCAACCGATGGCGAGGGCACTGCGCGACAGCGGCATGGCGGTGTACGCGGTCGAGCTGCCCGGTCACGACGTGGGCGCCACCAGGGAGTCGTTCGCGCCGTTGGCCGATGTGGTCGACCGGGTGGTCGCCGAGATCAACCGGCGCAGTCTGACGACTGTGGTGCTGTGGGGACACTCCTCCGGCGCCGCCCTCGCCGTTGAGACGGCCCTTCGGCTGCAGCGAGCCGGGATCACAGTGCCGCGGGTGTTCCTCGGCGCGCAGTTGCTCGGTGCCGCTACGGACCGGCGGGCTGCCGTCACCGAACTCGGGGAACGCAGCAACGCCGAGATTTCCGCGCGGCTGAGCGCCGACAGCGGCTATACCGAGCTCGCCGAGCTGGACGCGGAACGCGCCGAGCATGTCGGTGCCGCGTACCGCCACGACTACGTGTCGGCAAACCGCTATTTCGCCGAAGTCCTGGATAGCCCGCCACCGGAACGGCTGTCGGCGCCGGTCACCGTGGTGGTCGCTGCGGACGACCCCGCCACGGCAGGGTTCCGGGCACGCCACCGCGACTGGGAGCTGCTGGCCGAACACGTCGAGCTGCACGAGCTCCCCGACGGCGGCCACTACTTCCCGCGTACCCGTCCGGCCGAGGCGGGGCAGGCCGTCTTGCAGTCCGCCGGAATGTTGGCTTCTCCATAACCGTCACACTGAAAGGGAGCCCAGATGTCGTCGTTACCCCTGACATCACTGCTCGATATGGAACTGCAGCCTGGCAAGCCTCCGATCCTGCGGGCCGAGGCCACCGGCGACGCCGCCGGCTGGGCGGCCGAACACCGGGACGCATTGCGCGCCGTCGTGGCGGAGCATGGCGCGGTTCTGGTCCGTGGCATCGGGCTGCGTGACGCCGCCCAGACCACCGCGGTCTTCCGGCGGCTGGCTGCCAACCTGATGACCGAGAAGGAGGCCTTCGCTCGCCGGCAGCTTTACGCCGACGGGGTGTATTCCTCCGCGACCTGGCCGGCGAACCAGCCGATGTGCATGCACCACGAGCTGAGCTACCGGCTCGAGGTCCCCAGCCTGTTGCTGTTCGCCTGCTTGGCCGCCCCCGCCCGTGGCGGAGCCACCGCGGTGTCCGATTCGCCGACCGTGCTGGAGGCGCTGCCGAAAGACTTGACCGAACGTTTCGCGCGGGACGGCTGGATTCTCACCCGCAGCTACAACGAGGAGATCGGCGCGACCCTGGGGGAGGCGTTCGGGACCGAGGACCGCGGCGCCATCGAAAGCTATTGCCGTGCCAACGCCATCGAGTTCTGGTGGCAACCCGATGGTGAACTGCGGACTCAGCAGCGCCGTAGCGCCGTAGTGCGGCACCCAGTCACCGGTCAGCGCTGCTTCTTCAACCAGATCGCGTTCCTGAACGAGTGGACGATCGATCCCGAGGTACGTGAGTACCTGGTGGACATGTACGGCGAGGAGGGCCTGCCGTTCAATACCCGGTTCGGCACCGGCGAGCCGCTCACCGAAGAGATTGTGGAAATGATCAACGCGGTTTACGAGGCCAGCACCGTGCGGGAGCCGTGGCAGGTTGGCGATTTGATGCTGGTCGACAACATCCGCACCGCGCACAGCAGGGAGGCCTACGAGGGGCCACGCGAGATCCTGGTGGGGATGGCCGACCCGGTAGGGCTGGCCGACTGTTCGCCGACAGTCTGGTGACCGGCTGGATGACGACGACCGGTCTCCCTTCAGCCGGGTCCGCAATGTCCGACCCGCTCACCGTGCCACCGTTTGCGGTGATTTCTGGTGGGCAGGTTCAGCGCGTGCTGCGGGGTCGGGAGAAGGAGGTTGTGGAGTTGGTGGAGGCTACCTACCGGCTGCATGGTGTTGGGGATTCGGTGAATCCGCCGTCGTATTTTCTGCGTTTCCCGGATCGGCCGTCGTCTCGGATTATTGCGTTGCCGGCCTCGATTGGCGGTCCGATCCGGGTGGATGGGTTGAAGTGGATTTCGAGTTTCCCGGAGAATGTGGCGGCTGGGATTCCGCGGGCGTCGGCGGTGTTGATCCTGAATGATCATGACACCGGGTATCCGTTTGCTTGCTTGGAGGCCTCGATTATTAGTGCTAGTAGGACGGCTGCGTCGGCGGCTTTGGCGGCGGATTGGTTGAGCCGTGGCCGGCCCCGTCCGAGGCGGGTCGGGTTTGTGGGGACGGGTTTGATTGCCCGCTACATTCACACGTTTCTGGCCGGGACGGGTTGGTCGTTTGATGAGATTGGGGTGCATGACTTATCCGCGGATAGTGCGGCGGGTTTCTCCGGCTATCTGGAACAATCCGGTACCGCCGGCCAGGTCAGTGTGCATGACAGTGCGGAGGGGTTGATCCGGTCCAGTGATCTGGTGGTGTTTGCCACCATCGCCGCCCAGCCACATGTTGAGGATGTGTCGTGGTTTGACCACCATCCGTTGGTGCTGCATGTGTCGCTGCGTGACCTGGCACCGGAGATCTTGTTGGCTTCGACCAACATTGTTGATGATGTTGAGCATTGTTTGAAGGCCAACACCTCACCGCATCTGGTTGAGCAGCTCACCGGCAACCGGGACTTCCTGGCCGGCACCTTGGATGAGGTGATGGCTGGGCGAGTCACAGTGCCGGCGGATCGTCCGGTGGTCTTCTCCCCGTTCGGTTTGGGGGTGTTGGATTTGGCGGTCGGTAAGTATGTCTACGACAAGATGGTGTCTTCCGGCGACCTGCACGTCATTGACGATTTCTTCCACGAGCTGCGCCGGCACGGCTAAGCAACCAGCGCTTGCCGCAAAGACACCTCATGCTTGAGCTGATCTTGCCGGCCGGGGTGGAGAGCCAGGAGTGCTTCGGCGAGGCACCCGGTGGATTCTTGTTCCCGGAGGAGGAGCAGATCATCGCCCACGCTGTGGAGGCGCGGCGGCGTGAGTATGCCACGGTGCCTGCTGACCGCCGTCGTCTTGGACTCAACCTGAAACTGGCCTCAGCGCAGTTGGTTGGTGGATGTTGCGAAGTGGGCCATGGTGCCGGCGATGGCGCGCAGGTAGTGATCCAGCAGGTCGCGGTTGACGTTGTCGATGGTGTCGCAAGCCTGGTGGTAGCACCGGTCATAGACCTCGCCAGCCTGCCCGCCCCAGGCTTTGGCCTGCCGGGCTGTCTTCTCCTCATCATCACCGCTCTCCGCACCACCAACCGGAATGCCCGCCTCAATGAACGGTGATTCATCGTCGCCGACGAACTCGATGACCTCCGGGTTGGTAACGCCGGTCTTGGTCAGCTGATCGGCCAGCACCCGCCCAATCGTGGCCGAACCCTTAGGGCCTGCTTCCTCCTCGTTCCCGCCCTTGCCGCCCTGGACGAGGTAGCCGCCGTTCGGGGAGGCCACCATGTCCACGTTCAGGTACAGCTTGATCTTCTTGCGGTCCTCCGTAGACAGGCCCTCCACATAACCAGTCGAGCCTTGGGCGCCGCTCTCCTCATCGCCGAAGAACCCGAACCGGACCGTGTTTTTCACCGTCGGGTCGGCGCCGAGTTGGGTGGCGATCTCCAGCAGGGTCGCCACCCCGGAGCCGTTGTCGACGATGCCCGGGCCGTCTTCGACTGAGTCCAGGTGGGCACCGATCATCACCACCTGGCCGGGGTTTCCGGTGCGGGTCTGGGCTATCACATTGCGCTGCGGCCCGCTGCCCTCACCATCTCCGTCGGAGGATTCAAAGGTGGGGGTGCTGGGCTTGAACCCGGCCTTGCGCAGCACATCGACCACATACTTGACGCTGGCGTCGTAGCCGGAGGTCCCGGCGGCCCGGTTGCCGTCGTTCTGGTCGGCGATCTGCTGCAGCGCCTGAAGATGCTTCACTGCCCGGGCATCACTCACCTCACCAGCCAGTTGCCGCACGGATGGCCCGTCAGACGCGGTGGCGTTGGAGCTCGGCGCCGACTGTGGCGCGGTGGTGTCGGAGCTCGGCGCCGACTGTGGCGCGGTGGCGTTGGGGCTCGGCGCCGACTGCGGCGCGGTGGGCGCACGCTGCACTGCTGCAGAACCGCAGGCCGTGGCGGCGAGAATGACCGAGATCCCCACGAACCCGAGTTTCGCTTGCCTAAACCACCTGACGGGTCGTGGCGATGACATAGACCGATGAGATCCGGGACGAGCGGACCGGCGGGTGGATCGCTCGACTGTGAAACTTTCGACCGGTTCGCCGACCAGGCCAAGTCGTTCGCGCGTGAGGTTGCGTTGGGCGCTGCCCACGTACCGACTAACCCTGACGCTCGCTGTGAAGTTCCCGATTTTGCGGGTGGCGAACGCTGGTCGGCGTGCGTACTGCGGCCCGCGCGTACGCCAACGGCAAGATCAGCGGGGAACGCGCTCAGGGCCACCACATCGGTTGCACGGCTGTCTTGCAAGGCGCACCCAGATTCCCTAGGTCCGGCTGGTGCGCAGACCGTTTGGTATCGGCGCACCTGTCACCAGACCTGCGGCTAACGCGGCTGCCATGGCCTGCTCGAGCACAGTGATCGGGGAGCGGTCCTGTTCATCTGCGGCCCGCTCAAGATCATCGAACTCAGGCGTAACTTGCCAGATCGTCCCGTGGCGATGCGCGATCTTCATTGATATGCAGCTGCCGGCGACGATCAAATCGACCCATCCTCGTGGTAGGGCCGTCTTGCGCACTGTGGTCTCCCGCACGCCGATGCTGCTCGTCAGGGTCAAGAGCAGGTAGCGAAGATAAGCTGCCTGATCTGGCCGCGCCAGAACGCTGACCGTGTGCGCGGGTCGACCTTTCTTCATGATGATCGGAACGAGCCATGCGTCGGCGGCCCCGGCTCTGATCAAGCTGGTGAGTACCCCAGGCCAGAGCCGAGGGTCCAGATCGTCGACATTGGCCTCGATCAGCACATCTGCCTCCGACAGATGGTCATCTGGGTGCGTGACTCGTTCGCCAATCAGTACGCGCGTGAGGTTGGGCCGACCGGGCGTATCTCGGCTGCCGGCGCCGGCCCCGGAAGCCTCCAGGATGAGCAGCGGCAGGTCTTCGCAGCGCTCGGCCATGGTCGACACCAATGCCATGCCGGTTGGCGTCGTGAGTTCGCCCGAGCCGCCGGCGAAGAGCTTCCATCCTGCAGCAAGCTCGACGACTGCCGGCACCGGAACCCCCATATCACCATGGGCGCCTCGGCTCCGTCCGGATCCGACCGCTACGGCACTCGCGCTGATGCTGTCGACTTCGAGGGAGTGCAGGGCGGCTGCAACTCCAACGACGTCGGCGATGGAGTCGAGTGCGCCAACCTCGTGGAAGTGCACTCTCTCCGCTGGCACGTCATGGACCCGCCCCTCAGCCTCGGCAAGCCGGCCAAAGCTGGCGAGCGCTCGATCGCGGACCGGTGCGGCGAGATCTGCGGTGACGATGAGATCTTCGATCGTCTTCCAGTCCCGTACCGGAACATCTTGGGCGATCACCTCTACCGATACCCGATTCGCGTGTTGTCCGGCTCGGGTGACTGGTGTCGCAAACAGCCTGACAGAGTCCGCGATCACGGCCTCGATGGCATGCTGTACCACCGCCAGATCTGCACCCGCGTCGATCAGTGCGCCCAGCAACATGTCACCGGCGACGCCGGCGGAGGCATCGATCCAGGCATGGCGTCGGCCGTTCATGGCGCCGCGATCTGGGCCGCCAGGTGACCGGCGCCATAGCCGTTGTCGATGTTCACCACCGCTACGCCGGGCGCGCAGGCGTTCAGCATTGCCAAGAGAGCAGCTAGTCCTTCAAAAGCCGCCCCATATCCGACTGAGGTGGGCAACGCCACCACGGGCGCTGCGATGAGCCCTGCCACGACACTGGGAAGGGCGCCATCCATCCCTGCAGCTACGACGACCACCCGGGCCTGCCGCAGCAAGTCGAGACGGCCCAGAACCCGATGCAGGCCCGCGACACCGACATCGACGACAAGCTCGGTGGACCTTCCCAGGTATGAGGCCGTGAGCTGCGCCTCCTTGGCCACGGGCAGATCGGAGGTTCCGGCTGCGAGTACGACGACAAGCCCGCCAGTCGCAGCCGGCGGATTGGGCGGCCAGGCCAACAGGCCTGCCTGTTGATCATGAAAAGCGCTAGGAAGCTCAGACAGGATGGCGGCGGCATGCTGCTTACTCGCTCGAGTGAACAGTGTGACGTGGGGTTGATCACGAACAGCGGCGGCGATCATGGCAAGTTGCTCGGGCGTCTTCCCTGCGCAGTAGACCGCCTCGGGATAGCCGCGTCGCGCGGTCCGGTCGTGATCAAGATCGGCGAAGTGCTCGACGGAAGGCTGGGTGCTTCCAGCTTCAGTCATGATCAGAATTCAGCAGCGGCAAGGTAAATGCGCCCGACTGGATGCCGGCAACATCCAACGCGGCAAACCGGAAGCCGGCGCCGCGTACGGCGTCCAGCACCTTGGTGCGAAGCGGATCGCTGACCGCCCGGATCAGATCTGTCGGAGGCAGCTCGATCCGTGCCACGTCGTCGTGGTGCCGAACTCTCAGCTCGGCGAAGCCGAGCTGCCGCAATGCCGACTCGGCACGTTCAATCTGGCTGAGTTTGGCCGGCGTCACCACGTGGTGGTGTGGAATCCGTGAGGCGAGGCAGGGCGCAGCAGGCTTTTCGGCCACTTGAAGGCCCAGAGTGCGCGCGAGGCTACGTACGGCCAGCTTGGTCATGCCGGCGTCGGCGAGCGGCCGGAGGACATGGTGATCGGTGGCGGCGCGGGCACCAGGTCGGTCAGGCCGGCGAGCGTCGTCGGCGTTCTCCCCGTACGCGATGGCGTCCAATCCGTACCGATCGGTGATCCCTTCATCGATCCGGGTGAAGAGTTCTTCCTTGCAGTGGAAACACCGATCAGGCCCGTTCGCCTGATACTCCGGGCGATCACCTTCGTACGTCATCACCTCGACGAGCGGTACGTCGACCTGGCGTGCAACGTCGTGGGCCACACTCCGCTCCTCGGCAGCGAGGCTGGGGGAGACGCCGAGTAGGGCTATCACGTTGTCGGCGCCAAGTGCCCGCGTCGCGAGCGCAAGTAAGAGGGACGAGTCGACGCCACCGGAAAAAGCAACTCCCAGCCGCCGGATTCCCTTGAGGCTGGCCGATACGGCCGCCACGCCGCGTTCCACAGTCCAGTCTTCGCGCGTACTGAGCGGGATCATCTCAGAGATCGTCATGGTCGACTCACCTTTCAGCTACCCCGGTGCAGTCGACACTAATGGGAAGTTCTCATGATCGGGGTGGCGGGATCTCGCCGGAACCGCGGGCGATGAGCTTGGCCGCGACAACGATGGTCTGCATAGGTGAGGTATCACCGTCCAGTCGAGCGAAGATGCGCTGAGCCGCGATGGTGCCAAGTCGGGTTGGATCTGCTGCCATGACGGTGATTGCGGGACGCACCAGGTCGGCCAGAACAACGTCGTCGAAACCGATAAGGGCTATTTTCTGCTCCAGTTGGAGATCATGTAGCGCGCGGATTGCGCCGAGGGTTATCAGGTAGTGCGAAGTGAACAGCGCGCTGGGCGGATTGTCGAGCTGCACAAGGCCACGTACCGCGGTATAGCTGTCGTGCTCGGACCATAGTCCGGCTACCTCGCGGGCGGTCCCGGGCAGTCCAGCCGCCGCCATCGCATCGACGAATCCCCGCTGCCGGCCGCGGGTCGTCGACATCGCAGGCTCGTTGCCGAGTAAGGCGATCTGGCGATGGCCGTGATTGATCAAATGTCGCGTCGCCTCGATGGCCGCTTCGTAATTGTTGGTGATGACGGCATCGGCTAACAGCCCGGCTGGCGGACGGTCGACAAACACCAGCGGCGTACCCTGCTCGCGTTCCACATGAAGGTAGCCCTGATCTTCAGTGATCGTGCTCAAGATCAGCCCATCGACCCGCCGACGGGTGAAAGCATCGACCATCGCCCGCTCACGGCGAGCATCGTTATCAGAACTAGCGGCGAGAACTGCGGTGTCTCTGCCGTAGGCTACGGTCTCGACAGCACGATTGATCGCGGCTGAGAATGGGTTGTCCACGGCGTCAAGGAGGAGGCCGAGGGTGAGCGTCTTGCGATCGCCGCGGCGCAACGCGCCAGCCCCCTGGTTTGGTTTGAAATTCAGGGCCAGTACGGCGCGTTCAACCCGCTCTCGGGTCTGGGGCGATACGTTGGCCTCGTCATTAATAACGCGCGACACGGTCTTGGTTCCCACGCCTGCCAACGCCGCAACGTCACGGATGGTCGCCCTCGCTCGGGAAGCCGATCCGGTAGTTGGTGTTGACATCGATGTCTCCCTTTCTGGGGACGAGCGTACCCATATATGAATTCGTTAATCTCCTGGGGTTGACAAGAAAGCTGAGAACCACTTAAGAATGGGTTTGACACCGTTGTCACGATCGGCGGTGCGGATACGGAGAGGATCATCTATGAAGTATTTACCGCCGAACCGCCGAGGCTCACGCTTCGCTGCGGCCCTGGCGTTGACTGCGGCGGCATCGCTGATGTTCGCCGCCTGTGGTGGTGGTGGCGGCGAGACCGGCAGCCCGGGGGCCGAGGCTTCTGACGGTGGCGGTGGTGGCGAGCCCGTTGCAGTCACCCTGATTACCAAGGACAACAACAACCCGTTCTGGATCTCCATGCAACAGGGCGCTGAGAGTGCCGCCGAAAAGAACGGGGTGACTCTGACCAAGGCTGCGGGTGCCAAAGACGGCGACGAAGACGGTCAGGTGAAGGCGATCGAGGCTGCTGTTGCCCGTGGCGACAAAGGCATCTTGATCACGCCAAACGGGCCCGGTGTCAACAGCGCCATCGAGGCCGCCAGGAGCGCAGGCATCTTTGTCATCGCTCTGGACACACCACCGGATCCCGCCGACACCGTTGACCTCACCATCGCCACCGACAATTTCAAGGCTGGCGAGCTCATCGGCAAGTGGGCGGCAGGCACACTCAACGGCCAGAAGGCCACGATCGCCATGCTCGATGCATTCAATGACAAGGTCGTTACGGTTGACGTCAACCGGGATCAGGGATTCCTCACCGGCATGGGCATCGACACGGCCGACAAGCTCAAGAACGCTGACGAGGCTCCAACCGGCAAGTACACCGGGGGCAAAGGTGGCGACTACCAGATTGTCTGCCACGAGCCGAGCCAAGGTGCTCAGGATGAGGGCAAGACAGGTATGGAGAGTTGCCTATCCAAGAGCAAGGACATCAATACCGTCTATACGATCAACGAGCCCACTGCGGCGGGTGCCGTCGAGGCGTTGCAGGCAGCAGGCATTAAGGACGCCGTGGTCGTTTCCGTGGATGGCGGCTGCAGTCCTGGCATCGCGATGGTCAAGGAGGGCACCATTGGGGCCACCTCCCAGCAGTACCCGATAAAGATGGCGGAAATGGGCGTTGAGACCCTCAAGAAGATGGTTGACAGCAATGGCGCTGACAAACCGCAAAACTCGCCTGGCTTGGACTTTGTCGACGCAGGTGTTGCGCTGGTCACGGAGAAGCCGGTTGAAGGCGTGGAGAGCATCACGGCGGCCGAAGCCGAGAAGCTCTGCTGGGGTGGTAAATAGCTCATGAAGTAATCACCGCTGGCTCCATCCCACGTGGGTGGAGCCAGCCCTCCACGAGGGGCGAAGATCGCCTCCGCGTGAAACCGGAGTATCTCCTACGGCAAGGAAGCCCACGTGACAACCTCAGTCGAACCGCAGGCACCACATACCGCTGCTGAACAGTTCGCATTGCGGCAGCAGTCGCCGCTTCAGCGAATTCAGCATGTCCTGCATTCCCATCCCTCGATCAGCCCATTGTTGGTGTTGGTCCTTTCAGTGATCGCCTTCACGATCATCAATCCGCGTTTCATCCAGCCAGCCACCATCGGCATCATCTTGCAGCAGGTGTCGGTGATCGCGGCGCTCGCGATCGGGCAGACGCTGGTCATCTTGACCGCGGGCATTGACTTGTCCGTGGGTGCCATCGCCATTCTCTCCTCGCTGATCATGGCAAACCTAGCGGCGAACAACGGCGTGCCTGGGATTCTGGCCCTGCTGATCGGCGTTGTTGCCGGGCTGCTTGCCGGGGCTATCAACGGCACACTGGTGACGCGGCTCAACCTGCCACCGTTCATCGTGACCTTGGGTACGCTGAGCATCTTTACCGCTATCGCGCTGCTCTACTCGGGCGGCCAGCAAGTTGGTCGGCGCGAGATGCCGGCAATCCTCCTCTGGGCCGGGACGCCAATCTTCATCGGACCTTTCCGGATCACTATGGGTGTGATCATCGTTGCGATCATGGCGGTGATCATGGCATTCATTCTCGCCCAGACCACGTGGGGGCGGCACGTTTACGCTGTCGGTAACGACGCTGAAGCGTCTCGCCTGGTGGGTATCCGGGTCGACCGGGTGCTCTTCAGCGTCTACGCGGTGGCGGGCCTGATCTACGGCATCACTGGATGGGTACAGATCGGGCGGTCAGGTACTGCGAGTCCCAACGCCATCGTTGACGCCAACCTGGATAGCATCACCGCCGTCGTGATCGGCGGTACCAGCCTGTTCGGCGGCCGAGGCGCCATCGTCGGCACCATCCTTGGTGCCTTGATTGTGGGGGTGTTCAGGATAGGTCTGAGCTTGGCCGGCGTCGATGACCAGTGGCGCCTCTTCGCCACCGGCTTGCTCGTCATCATCGCGGTCTCGATCGACCAGTGGATTAGGAAGGTGAAGGCATGACCACCACTCCCCGCAGCAGCGAACTGACAGAAGAAGAGAAGGGCTCTGTCGGCCTCGGTAACCCACCGCTACTGGCCGACCCGAAAGACACGGTGCTGTCGGGTCGCGGATTGATCAAGACTTTCGGCCGCGTCGTCGGGCTGGACGGTGTGGACGTCGACCTTTTTCCGGGCGAGATTCTCGCAGTGATCGGCGACAACGGTGCCGGTAAGTCGACACTCATCAAGGCTCTCACGGGAGCCTTGATCCCAGACTCCGGCACCGTCTACCTAGACGGCAACGAGGTTCACTTCAGGACGCCACAGGATGCCCGAGGTTCCGGCATCGAGACCGTCTACCAGACCCTCGCGGTAGCGCCCGCGCTGGACATCTCGGCCAATATGTTCCTGGGTCGTGAACAACGTCGCTCCGGGCCGCTCGGCTCGGTGCTGCGGATGCTCGACAAGAAGGGCATGAAGGAGGCCGCCGGCAATTCGATGGCGAACCTCGGCATCGCAACGGTGCAGAACATGGGGCAAGCCGTGGAGACATTGTCCGGCGGTCAGCGGCAGGCAGTGGCGGTCGCCAGGGCTGCAACCTTCGCCACCAAGTTCGTGGTGCTCGATGAGCCCACGGCGGCGTTGGGGGTGAAGGAAACTGGCCAAGTGCTCAACCTCATCCAGCAGATCAAGGGCAAGGGCCTGCCGGTGATCTTGATCAGCCACAACATGCCGAACGTGTTCGAGGTTTCGGACCGAATCCATATCGCAAGGCTCGGCGGATGCGCTGGTGTGATCACGCCGAAGTCCCACACGCCGACTGAGGCGGTGGCAATCATGACCGGAGCCACAACGCTGGAGAAGGGATAGTTAGCGAGCCTGACCTGCGGAGCCGAATTGACGCATCCGCTCGCGGGCGATCTCGGTCATCGCTGCCATCGCGGCAGCAATCGCCGAACTGGGCTCGACCTCGGCGGGACGCTCGCTGAGTTCGGTCCGCAGCGCGGCGGTCCAAGCGAGATGTGAGTCCGTGCCCTGATTGATCTTGCGGATTCCCTGTGCAATTCCTGCCTGCTTCTGCGCTACGTCGATGCCGTAGGAGGGCGTGACTGAGCCGCCCTGTTTGTTGATGGCTTCTACCGCGTCGACCGGGATGGATGAGCTGCCGTGCAGCACGAGGGCGGTGTCCGGGAGGCGTTTCTTGATCTCGGCAATCAAGTTGATCCGGAGGCGCTGACCACCAGACTCGTCGGTGAACTTGACTGAGCCGTGGCTGGTGCCGACGGCAACGGCGAGGGCGTCGACTCCGGTCCGTACCACGAACTCCTCGGCCTGGGAGGGATCGGCATAGACGATTTCTTCGATAACGCCGGTCATACCTGCCTCAGCACCGCCAATCGTGCCGAGCTCGCCCTCGACACTGACACCACGTGCATGAGCGACGTCGACAACCGATTTGGTGACCGCCACATTCGATTCGAAGTCGTTGGGCTCGTCGTCCTCAGTCGAGCGGCTCGCGTCAATCATGACGCTGGTGAACCCGTGATCTATTGCACGGATGCAATCTTCCAGGGTGCGACCGTGGTCCAAGTGCAGAGTCGCAGTCACGTCGACGTAGCTCTCTAGGACGGTACGCAGCATGTGCCACCACCAGCTTTCGTCGCTGTACGCGCTCGCCCCCGCGATGGTCTGGACGATCACTGGCGACCGCTCGGCCCGGGCGGCGTCGAGGACCGCAATGGTCTGGTTGAGATCGGATACGTTGAACGCGCCGACGGCGTAGCCGCCGCGCTCAGCGGCGGCGAGTGTCGTGGCGAGCGTCTGGAGAGGCATGGGTGAACAGTCCTTTCGGGGCTTCCGAGAGACTCTCGCGTGCCCGTGCGGATGGGTGGCCAACTTCGAATCGCTTGTTGAAGGGTTTGAGGACGCGGTAGAGGTCCCGGTAAGTCTGTCGTTGCTGGGTGTACCAATCGACGGTGTCGGGGTCGGGATATGCAGTGTCACCGAGAGTGATCGACGGGAGGTCGTCGATATCAAAGAGTCCACAGCCAACGCCGGCAAGTAGCGCCGCCCCCCGAGCGGACGCGTTGCCGAGAGCGGGACTGAGGGGCACGCCGGCGGCGGACGCACGGATTCCAAGAGTGATCGGGTTGCTGGCGCCCGTTCCGACGGCGCGGATTTGACCGACTGGCACATCGGTTCCCATGAACGCGGCGACGATGCTGCCGAGCTCGTATCCGGCGGCCTCAAGGAACGCTCGGGTGAGCTGGGCTCTGCTGAGGTCAAGGGTCAGTCCGATAACAGCGCCGCGTCCACTGGGGTCGTTGTCCAGAGTTCCAGATCCAGCCAGATATGGCAGCACGATGACCGGCGGTGGCTCGTGAGACGACTCCGACAGCAACGCATCGGCATTGCCGACGCCGGTCAGGGCGACGTACCAATCGAGCGTCCAGCCGCCAGCAGCGGTACCAGCGAGGGTCAGCCAGTGTGCGGGCCGCCACGGATAAGTGGCGAAACCGGTTCCGGCGATGTCAGCTGGCCGGTGCGTGGTCTCGACGGCGAGGCAGTCACTGGAGCCCAGCGCGAACGTCGAAACCGATCCTGCCCTGCCACCGGCCCCGACGAAGGAGGCAGCTTGGTCGTGTGCACCGGCCACCAGCGCTGTCCCACTTGGAACCCCAAGTCGCGCGGCAGCATTACCTGAGACTGTGCCGAGTGGGGTGCCGGAAGGTACGCAGTCGGAGAACGGGACCTCGGTCAACCAGGGAGCATCTATGGCAGCCGCTGCCACCATCTCGGCGGACCAGGTTGCGGCGTCGACGTCAAAGAGGCCGGTACGCGCGGCCAAAGTCCAGTCGATCGCCGGAGCGGCGCCCCAACGGGCGGTAACGAAGTCGCTCAGAGCACGGTAGGCCGTGGCGGCGGGGGGACGCCAGGCAGCGTCCCCTGCCGCAATCTTGTAGACAGAGAACATCCGGTTGAGCGGTTGGCCGGTGATGTGCTGCACCCGCTCGGCACCGAATCGCTCGCTTATCGCACGGGCTGCCCGCTCGCCACGTGCGTCCATGCTGACCGGTGCCAGGCTGAGCGCCTGGCCATGGCGGTCGACCGGGACGACGACTTCTCCTTGGCTGCTCAGAGCGATTGCTCGTACCGGATCGCCTTGGCCAGCGGCCTCCCCGGCTACGGCGGCCAGAAGTGACTCGGCGGATCGCAGCACGGCCTCAGCGTCGAGGACGACCCAGCCCTCCCTGGGCCGCGTGAGCCACGTCTTCTCAGCTGCGGTGGCGATCTGCTGTCCCTGGTCGTTGTATGCGACGGCCCGGACACCGCTCGTGCCGAGATCGATACCAACCGTGCTCACGCGGTGGTCCCGGCGAGCCCGATGGTCAGGTAGCACAGAGTGACCATGGCAACTATGAATCTGGCGTTAGGGCATCGACGACCGCCCAGTACCGCGCGTAGCGATCGTTCAGAATTTCGACGTCGGCGAGGCCAGATTCGTTGATCGGATCGTTCCCAGCAGGCACAGATTGCCAGTTCGGCCACCATCCCTCCGAAACTCCAGCAGTCATTGCCGCGCCGTAGGCCGCGTCGCGATGAGTCGTCCGGTAGGGAACCCCGAATACGCCACTGACGATTCGACACCACAGCTCGTTTTGTGCGCCGCCTCCTTTCAGCGTTAACACATCGGTCGGCAGCGGAGTTCCCCTTTTCTGCTGCAGGCGGCGGAGTTCGAAAGCGACGCCCTCGAGAACTGCACGAACGAGATCATCGCGTCCATGCTCAGTTGTGAGTCCTACAAAGGCCCCCGGTGCGCCGCCGCCACGGGCGCCGCGTTCTCCCATCAGAAAAGGAAGAAAGAGAAGGTCATGAGAGCCAGGCGGTGCCGAGACAGCGGCGGAGGTAAACGAAACCAGACTCTCTCCGGGCGACAACAGGTCGCGGAGCCATTGCAGGCTCTTGCCGCCAGCGTGAAGTGAGTCGAGCCGAAGCCACAAATCGGATTGAGCATGGCAGAAAGAGCCAGGAACAGGATGGTCTGATACGCCCAAGACGACCGCCGACGTGCCCAAGATGATCGCCATATCGCCGGCATGAGTGAGGCCTGCAGCCAAAGCTTCGGCGAACTGATCACCCACACCGACAGCCGTTCTAGCTGCTCGCAGCGCTGGGCTGGCATTTCGTTCGACAGCACCGCCGTCGGCAATTGGATCCGCCACCGGCGGCAAAAGCCCAAGATCGAGTTCCAGCGCGGAGAGTATGGTGGTGGACCATTCCCGTGTCGCCGAGTCCAACATCCCCGTTCCGGAAGCATCGGTCCAATCGGTGACAACGCGTCCGGTGTAACGCCATCGAAGGTAATCCTTTGGCAGCAACACGTTTGACGTGCGACTCAGCACGTCAGGCTCGTGGCGTCGAACCCAGAGGAGCTGCGGCAGCGTAAACGCTGGCAGAGGCGGATTGCCGGTAATGGCGGCGACATTGGGCACTTTGCTCTCGATCATGCCGCACTCCGCCGTAGCCCGGCGATCGGCCCAGAGAATAGCGGGACGTGCCGGGTTGCCATGAGCGTCCAGCAGCACCAGACTGTGCATCTGTCCGGTGATCGACAACGTCACATGATCATGGGGGGCGGCACCCACGCTCTCCAGCGCACGCTGCACCGTCGTATCGACAGCTTCGCCCCAGGCATGTGGATCTTGCTCAGCCCATTCGCGATGGGGTGCCGAAATCGGGTAAGGCGGCGATGAGATGGTGCTGACAGTCAGGTCGCTGGCAACAACGGTTACCTTGCAGGCAGTCGTTCCAAGATCGACTCCGAGTAGTAGATCCATGGTGTCCTCAGTTCGTTCGTCTCATCGCGCATGATCATCCACCAGAGTGTCGGTTGAGATCACCCGCGGAGCCGGCGCGTTTGGTCAGGTAGCCTCTGGACCGACCGCATGACGATTGAGCCTGATGTGACCAGCGCAGCTTTGATCGAGCTCGCTTCGATGCCGGGGTCGCAGGGCGTATGTGCTCACGCTGTGACCTTAGCCGTGGGTTGCCTTACTACGCATTTGGTCGCGACGTGCTGATCAGGCGTCATGCTGAGCAAGCTGCTGATAACTCTGACAGACAGGAAACCCTCGACATGGGACTCGGCACTCAGATCCGGCTACGCCGGTTGTTCTCTCATCCATCCGGCCGGCTGTTCGGCATCGCTATTGACCACTTCATCGGATACGGCGACGTTCGTGCCGGAGGGCTGCACAATCTTCCCCAAGCACTTGACCGCGTCATGACAGCTCGACCGGATTCGGTAACGATGCTCCCCGGTGCGGCCAAGCAGCTGTGGGGAAAGTTTGCTGGGCAGTCGAGTTTGATCATTCAGGCCGGCATGTTCACCGCAGATGATCGAGTTCGTGAGCTGATTGCGACGCCGGAGGACGCAGCCCGTCTTGGTGCTGACGCGCTTGCTGTAGCCATCGGGGTGAGGGGTCCATATGAGGGCAGCTATCTTCGCTGGCTGACCGACAGCGTAGCGGCGGCCGCGAAGGTCGAGCTGCCGGTAGTAGCGCATATCTATCCGAGGGACTACTCCGGCGAGGTGCCTGTCATCCGCTTTGTGCCCGAGGAGATCGCCTGGGCCGTTCGCTGCGGGGTGGAGACCGGCGTTGACGTCATCAAGGTCGGCTATCCGGGTGACCTAGACGCGTTCACCGAAATTGTCGCCTCAGCACCGGTTCCGGTGGTAGTGGCCGGTGGCCCGCGTACTGAAACGATCCGAGAAGGGTTGGCGTTCACGGTGGAAGCCATGAGGGCCGGAGCAGTGGGTGCGGTAGTTGGCCGCAACGTTTGGGGCGTCGACGACATCGAGAGCGTGGCCGCTGCCTATCGGACAGTCATCCATGACAGTGCAACCGCAGAACAAGCCCTTGCTGCAGTCCAACGAGGCGGCGGCACGTGAGGTGAACCAGTTCGATGTGGCTGGCGTCGGCTGCGTTTCGATCGATGATTTCTTGTACGTAGATGCCTTCCAGACCGACGATAAGGGCCGCATCCGGGCGCGCGAGCAGCAGTTCGGAGGAAACATCGCAACCGCACTGGTAGCTGCCACGAGACTTGGTGCGAGGGTCGCATTCGTTGGTCGGCTCAGTGATCAGGAGGATGGTGCGCTTGTCCGCGCGGACCTCGCGGCGCACGGGGTGGATTTGCAATTCGCCCTGTCTGACTCAGAAGCGCGACCGATCCGCGCCACAATCGTCGTCTTTCAGCATGGTGATCGCTTCATCGCATACGACGACGCGACGCGGATTGGATTGCTCCCCGGCGACGATGTGACCCCACTACTGCAGTCCCGAACTTTGCTGCTTGACACCTACGCCCTAGCTCCCGTTATCGCTGCGCTCGGCACGGACATAAGCCAGGTGCTCATCGTTGGCGACGTTGAGGCGGAGGTTGACTCCGTCTCGCTGAAACAAGTGCAACATCTTGTGCTGCCGATGACTTTTGCGCGTCGGATGACAGGTGAATCGGAACCGGCCGCGATCGTGGATGCGCTCTGGAATGATCAGCGATCCACCGTGGTCATTACCGACGGCGCGGATGGCGTGTGGTTTCGCGATGCAGGGAGCGCCAGCTGTCGGCACCAGCCGAGCTTTGAGGTCCCTGTCGTCGATACCACCGGTTGCGGAGATGTCTTTCACGGCGCATACGCGGTAGCCCTCGCTCGCGGGTTCGACGCCTTGGAGCGCGTCCAGTTTGCTGCAGCCGCGGGGGCGATCTGCGCGACCGGCCGTGGCGGCCGCGGACGTTTACCCACCGAGCAGGACATAGCCGAACTCATCTCCACTGGGCGAGTCTGAAACGTCTACACGAGCTCCTCCTGCGAGGCGCAGCGCAAATCTGCCTCGCCTATTCCTATGAGGGCGTACTGAGTCGACGCTCGTGTTCGGTGAGTGGGAAGCCACCGATGCCCCGCCAGGCCAGGCTGCTGACAAGCTGCTTGGCTTCGTCGAGCGTGATTGCTGAGGTACCGCCTGAGATCCAGTAGCGCGCGCTCACCTGGGCGATACCGACGAGCGAGACCGCAAGCAGCTTGGCTTGCTGTGCGGGCAACGACGTGTCTTCGGCGATGACCTCGGCAATGGCGTCGGAAATCTCGTCGTTTACGCGAGAAAGCCGCTGCTGCACCGCACCGTCGCCAGTGAGATCGGATTCGAACACGAAGCGAAACTCCCCGCTGTCGGAGGAGACAAACTCATAAAACGCCGCCACGGTGGCAACCACTCGGTCGGCGTTGTCCTCAGTCGAAGCCAAGGCCTCCTCGACGATCTCGACGAGCCGATCACAACTCTGGTCGAGAAGGGCCAGGTATAGGTCGAGCTTGGAAGGAAAGTGCTGGTACAACACGGGTTTGGAGACTCCGGCTGCGTCCGCGATATCGTCCATGGCCGCCGCGTGGTAACCCTTCGAGGTGAAGACCTCGCTGGCTGCGTCAAGTAGCTGGATGCGCCGCTGATCCCGTGGCAGGCGGGTTCCTCGGCTGCCCATCGGCTCCTTTTCCAGCTTGGCGGTCACTGCTTCACCCTAACCTTGCGGTTCGTCAGGCAATGGCGGCGCGTCTGAGGTGAGCAAGTCGCGCGCCAGGTCCCCCTGTTCTGCGACTCTGGAGAGGACCTCATGCGGGGCAAACCGCAGATCATCCGGCCCGCGTACGCTGCCAAGTTCTTCCCAGGTCACCGGGGTAGCGACTGCGGGGTATTCCCGGCCTCGCATGGAGTAAGGCGCGATGGTGTTGCGTGCCGCGAGGTTCTGGTTGTAGTCCACGTAGATCCTGCCGGCCCGTTGTTGGATCGACATGGTGGAGACAAAGAAGTCTGGCTGTGCCCTGTGCAGCAAGGCATTGAGCTGCTTGACGTAGTTCCAGGCAGTCTTGCTGCGAGTGGGGGCAATTGCGGCATAGACCTGGATTCCCTTGCTACCCGAGGTTTGCGCGATCGGGATCATTCCATCCTCGGCCAGCCTGGCGGCTACGATGAGCGCCGCTCGCGCGCTCTCGACGATGGTCATGCCAGCTCCCGGATCCAGGTCGACCACGACGCGGTCGGCAAGCGGCTCCCCACGACGAGGTTCCAGCTCTGGGAGGTTGATGATGTTGTCCAGCGGTGTGGCGCTTCGCACTGTCCACTGCGGGACATGCATCTCGAGCGCAGCAAGATTGGCCAGCCAAACGATCGTCGCCTCATCGTCGGCGACCACGTAGTCAATGATTCCGTCGCTGGTGTTGACGTTCACTCGGCGTACCCAATCGGGCGTGCCCATCGGCGCGTTCTTTTCATAGAAGGAGAACTTGTCTGCGCCGACTCCGTCCGGAAACCGTAGTCTCGTCATCGCCCGGTCGCAGATGTGAGGGAGCATCACAGGAGCGATTCGGGCGTAGTAGTCGATCACCTCGGCCTTGCTGAACCCGGCGCTGGGGTAGAGCACCTTGTCGAGGTTGGTCAGCGTCAGCGTACGGTCACCAACTCGGGTGACGATGTCATTCAAGGGGGACGACCCCCTTGAACCCCCGCAGCATGCGCAAGGACATCAGAGAGCACGCCCAAGGGTCCTCTGCGCCGGCCATGGCCCTATCCCATCATCCGGAATAGGTGTCCACGGACGCGCGTTACGTTCAAGATCGAGCAAGCCTGTCGCGGTGCCGTGCCGCGTCCTTGAGCTGGAGGAGAGCCGTGGCCTTGTCGCCGCTGGTAGCGCCCGCCGATGAGCTGAGCATCGACGAGGTACGCCGTTACAGCCGTCACTTGATCATTCCCGATGTGGGGATGGACGGCCAGAAGCGGCTGAAGAATGCTCGGGTGCTGGTGATCGGCGCTGGCGGGCTCGGCAGTCCAGCGTTGCTTTATCTCGCCGCTGCTGGGGTCGGGACGCTGGGCATCGTCGATTTCGACACAGTTGATGAGTCCAATCTGCAGCGGCAGATCATTCATGGCCAATCCGACATTGGAAAGTCCAAGGCCCAGTCAGCCAAGGAGTCCATCGTCGAGACAAACCCGTTCGTCAAGGTCATGGTGCACGATGTCCGGCTGGACAACGACAATGTGCTGGAGATCTTCGGCCAGTACGACCTGATCATCGACGGCACTGACAACTTCGCGACCCGCTACATGGTCAACGATGCCGCGGTGCTCCTCGGGAAGCCGTACGTCTGGGGCTCGATCTACCGATTCGACGGTCAGGTCAGCGTCTTCTGGGCTGAACACGGCCCGTGTTATCGCTGTCTCTATCCCGAGCCTCCGCCGCCGGGCATGGTGCCGAGCTGCGCTGAAGGTGGCGTTCTCGGGGTCCTCTGTGCATCGATTGGCGCCACCCAGGTCACCGAAGCGATCAAGCTGCTGACGGATATCGGCGAGCCGTTGATTGGGCGGCTGCAGATCTACGACGCGCTCGAGATGAGCTGGCGTCAGCTGAGTGTTCGCAAGGACCCACAGTGCGCAGTTTGCGGTGAGAATCCGACTGTCACAGAGCTGATCGACTACGACGAGTTCTGCGGAGCGATCACCGATGAGGCGGCCCAAGCCGTTGCGGGGCACACAGTCGGCGTCCAGCAGCTGGAGGAGTGGCTCACTGAACGTGAGTCCGGGCAGAAAGACTTCGTGCTGATCGACGTACGCGAGAAAGTGGAGCGGGACATCAACCTGATTCCGGGATCCATTCTCGTTCCGAAGGGTGACTTCCAAACCGGTGCCGCCCTAGCGGACTTACCGCACGACAAGCAGGTGGTGCTCTACTGCAAGACCGGCGTGCGATCGGCAGAGGTCTTGGCGCTGGTTCACGGAGCTGGGCTGGCCGACGCAGTCCATGTCGGTGGCGGCGTCAGTGCCTGGGTGCGCCAGATCGACCCCTCGCAGCCCGCGTATTGATTTCCATAGCCGAGCTCCGACCCCGCGTTTCGCGGCGAGATCGCTCGGCTGGACGGGTATGAAACGCACGTGCACGTGCGCTTCATACGCGATCCACACGTTGCAACGCGTGGATCGCGCAAGGAACGAACGTGGACGTGAGTTTCTGCGCGCCCGGCATGTAGCGCAAGACAAGGCCCCGGCACCAATCGGTACCGGGGCCTTGTTGGTGGGGGCAAACCTCAGATCGCGTGGACCTGGTCGGCCTGCGGGCCTTTCGGCCCTTGGGTGGTTTGGAACTCCACACGCTGGCCCTCGTCGAGCGTCCGGAATCCGGTCGACTCGATCGCGCTGTAATGGACGAAAACGTCCGGACCGCCGCCGTCCACGGCGATGAAGCCGTAGCCTTTTTCGGCATTGAACCACTTAACGGTTCCCTGCGCCATGAAACTCTCCTAGCGTCTGCATTCGAAACCGCACCTCACGGTCCCGACTGCTGTTGGACGCCAGGACTTTCCTCACGCCCACGCAAAGTTCTGGGGGCGTAGCACTGACCACACAGACTTGCAACAGCGGTCCCTAGCCTGTCATAGATCACTGCGCAATGTGAACCCTGCTTGGAGTCGTGTCGGCATGAGTTTTGATCACGGCGCGCGGCCAGATCTCAGCCGATGCTGCTGCCGATTCTGAAGCGGGCCCGCTCCATGTCAACCCGGTCACCCTTGAGAGGAGTCTTGTCGGCTTTCAGCAGTCTCAAGCCGGGCTCCTCGAGGCTGCGGGCAGGCCGCCCATCGGCGCGTACGACCCGCCACCACGGCACTCCACCGCCCAACAGCGCCATAACGTGACCTACCTGCCGAGGTCCGCCGCGGCCTACGATCTCGGCAATGTCCCCGTACGTCGCGACCTGACCAGGGGGTATTTGCTCGACGACGCTCAGCACCAGTTCGGCGTAGTCGTCATCCATGCATTCACCAGTCTTCGGTGCCCGGCGCACCCTTGAACGGGCCGGTCACTGTCGAGGTGATCCATCCGCCGTAGAAACCGCCGGGCTGTGGCACCACCCGCTCGCCATCGACCAGGCACTCGTCCATCGCCGCGGCATAGATGCCAACATGATCATGAATCGTCGCAAAGCGGGAGTTCGGGTGTGGGTAGTACCACGCCCCTCGAGCCGCGACCTTACTGCCGCCGATCACATCGAGGTAGGTAGCGCGGCCCTTCCACTCACAAAACGTCATCCCGCGACAAGGCCTCAGCGAACCCTCGACAAAGGCCGAACGAGGCAGGTAGTAGGTCGGCGGGTGGCCCGTCTCCAGAATGCGAAAGCTGGTCCGCGTTTCACAGATCTCCACGCCGCCCAAGATCACGATGATCTCCTCGTCGCTGGCTCGAATCGCCGGCGGACGCGGGTAATCCCAGACCGATTCCTGACCCGGCGCGATGGGTTCAGGGGTGGGATGAGCGGGCATGTGAGGAGCGTACGCCGGCGCCAACTCACCCGGGGCTTCACCGGCCCGCGATACTGAACCAGTGAGCACGCCGAGGATTACTATGCCCGGCATCGAGGTGCGGCGGGCACGGGAGCGTTTCCTCACCCGAACTGAGGGGGCGGAGACCTACCACAGCTTCTCCTTCGGCGAACACTACGATCCGAGGAACGTCGGGTTCGGTCGCCTCATGGTCAACAACGACGATCTGGTACGTGTCGGCGCCGGCTACCCCGACCATGCTCATCGTGACGCCGAGATCGTCACCTGGGTGCTTTCCGGATCACTGGTTCACGAAGACTCGCACGGTAACTCTGGGCTGATCTACCCGGGGTTGGCGCAGCTGATGAGCGCAGGCTCGGGCATCGTGCACGCCGAACGCAACGATGCCTACCGCATCGATCCGACTCGTCCAACCGAGCCTGTCCATTTCATCCAGATGTGGATCAGCCCTGACGAGCCTGGTAGGCCTCCGAGCTATCAGCAAGAGGCGTTCGCGCTTGGTGATCTTGTTAACGACTGGGTGCCGATCGCCTCTGGCCGGCACCCTCATGCAGTGGTAAGCCTCGGCAGCGCCACTTCCACGCTTTGGGTGACCGTGCTGCCGGCCGGGACTTCGCGCAGCCTGCCCGACGGTGATCTGCTGCATGTTTATCTATCGCGAGGGATCCTGGAGGCTGAGACGACCGGTCGGCTGGAGCCGGGCGACTCGCTTCGGCTGTCAGGCTCCGCCCAGTTGAGGCTCTCCGCACTCACGGAGGCGGAAGTGTTGGTGTGGGAGATGGCTGGCGAGGAGGGAAACCGACGATGAGCACACTGCGGGTCGCCGTTGCCCAAATCCTCAGCGGTTCAGATCCTCAGCAGAACCTGGAGCTCGTGGCGAGACAAACGGCCGAAGCGGCCGATGACGGCGCGCAGCTGGTGATCTTCCCGGAGGCGACCATGCGCCGCTTCGGATTGCCGCTGGCCGAGATCGCCGAACCGGTGGACGGGCCTTGGGCGAAGCAGCTGCGCGAGATCGCCGAGCGGTACCAGCTGGTTGTGGTTGCTGGCATGTTCAGTCCAAGCGCCGATGGCCGGGTCAACAACACACTGCGTGCTGTCGGACCCGGCGTCGATGCGTACTACCACAAGATCCACCTCTTCGACGCTTTCGGATTCCGCGAATCCGAGACGGTTGCGCCAGGTGCCGAGCCAGTGGTGATCATGGTAGGAGACGCAACGGTCGGGCTCACTTTGTGCTACGACATCAGGTTTCCTGGCCTCTACATGAAACTTGCCGAGCTTGGGGCACAGGTAATCTGCGTCGCCGCCTCCTGGGGTGCCGGACCGGGGAAGGTCGAGCAGTGGCAGCTCCTCACCCGGGCTCGCGCGCTGGACAGCACGTCGTACCTGATTGCCGCTGCGCAAGCGGACCCAGCCACAGCCGGAATCGCACTCGACGGGCGAGCACCAACCGGGGTCGGCTACAGCGCGATGGTCTCTCCGCGCGGAGAGGTGCTGCAGTCATTGGGTACGGAGCCCGGTCTGCTGGTAGCTGATCTTGATCTTGACGTGGTGGAGCAAACCCGCGCTGCCATCCCGGTGCTCGCCAACCGCAGGTTCTGACCACGATCCGCAGGTGGGCGCTCACGGCGGCATGTCTTGGCGATTCACAGTCCGGAGTAGCGGGCGGCGCCGAATCTCGCTAGCTACCAGGTCAAGGCTGACTTCATGCTGGTGACATGCCTGAATCGCGCTTTGATGAATGGATAGCTGAACGGTACGAAGCGCTCTGGCCGGAGTTGTTTGAACCGAGCGTGCTCGAGCCGGCCGTCGAGTTCCTCGCCACCCTCGTGGGGACTGGGGACGCACTCGAATTCGGCATCGGCACCGGCCGCGTCGCGCTTCCGCTAAGCCAGCGCGGGATTCGGGTACACGGCATCGAACTGTCCCCGGCCATGGTCGCGCAACTCCGAACTCGTCCGGGGGGCTCCGAGATCGGTGCCACGGTCGGCGATTTCGCAACAGCCAGAGTCAACGGCAAGTTCACGCTCGTCTATTTGCTGCGCAACACGATCACGAACCTCACCAGCCAACGTGAGCAGGTCGAGGCATTTCGCAACGCGGCGAGGCACCTGGTGCCGGGCGGCCGGTTCGTCATCGAGAATTACGTGCCCGAGCTCCGCCGGCTTCCTCCCGGCGAAACCACCTATCTCTTCACCGCAACCCCCACCCATGTCGGCTACGAGCAGTACGACGTCGCCAACCAGCTGGCGGTCTCACACCACTACTGGGTGATCGACGGCAGCCTCAAGCAGTTCGAGTCGCTCCACCGGTACGTCTGGCCAGCAGAACTGGACCTCATGGCCCAGCTAGCCGGCCTAACCCTCCAGGACCGTTGGGCTTACTGGAACCGCGAGCCGTTCACCACCGAAAGCCGAAGCCACATCTCGGTCTGGGGAACGACGCCATAACGCCCGTCGCGCGCTCTGGGCACCGAAAGCCGACCGGCTACGACGGCGCGTCCCTGGACTCTCCGTAAAGCCACTGCCGTGACCCTGACGGCAACCAGATCGGCTTCGGAGGAGGCCCTCTTGAGTCCTAGTTCGTCGAGCTGCGCTTATCGTCACGCGTGAACCGCTGGACACCGATCAGCCATGCGGGCTCGGTCAGGCCATCGGCGGGAAGTCGGTCGTTGAGCTCGAGCAGGCTCAGGCCGTGGATGAACGCCCAGGTTGCTCGGGCACGAACTGGGTCGCCAGTGGCGCGGAGCAGGGGAGCGGCGGTGCGAGCTTCCAATCCGTCCGGAAGCTGCTCGCGTGGTAACGGCCGCTCCGTCATTAACCGATACACGTGTGGGTGTGACTTCGCGAAGGCGCGGTAGGCCGCCACAAACGCCTGCAGCAGATCAGCCGCACCACCAGTAGCCTCGAGCTCGGCCGCCTCGAACGCAGCCGCTGCTTCCTCAAAGCCGTCGATGATGATGGCCACTTCGAGGGCTGCCTTGTGCGGGAAGTGCTTGTACAGCGACGGAGCCCGGATGCCCAGCCGATCCGCCAGCCGTCGCATCGTCAACGCCTCCGGACCCTCGCTCTCCAACATCGCCCGAGCGGCACCGACGATCTCCCGCGCGCGAACCGTCAGATCATCAGCCACGTGCCGCGGTTGCCCTCTCCGCCCGATCCTTCAGAGCCGCGTTCATTGCGTGGAATGCCGGTAATGTGCCCCGGTCCAGCGACCGCCGAAAGAACGGCACAAGCAGACCGCTGAAGTGCTCTTGCTGCACAAGTCGCGACCCAGCATCACCGCGCGGCTCCACGATGAACTGATGGTCGGCATCAAACAGCCCGCGCACCCCCACAAGGCCCCGCCAGCGAAGTCGATGTCCCTCGACCACCTCCACCAGGGTGGGACGCAGCGTCACCGCTGACCCGCCCACGGGCTGCATGCGGAGTGTGAGCCGACCGCCCACCTCGATAGGGCCTTCCGCCCTGGTGATGAACGGGTTCCAGGTTGGATACGCCGCAAAGTCGACCAGTAGGTCCCAAACCTTCTGCGTCGGTGCCTCGATGTCGATAGAACTTTGGAGTTCTTTACTCATCTCGCCTCCTGGCTAACACTGTTAGCCTGACACTAGGCTAACAGCGTTAGCCTGTCAAGGTTCTGGAAAGTGCGGTTGTATTCCTCATGCGCATGCTGCTGACAAGCAATCCGCTCCTCGGCCACTGGCTACCGATGCTGCCCCTTGCTCGGGCAGCGCAGGAGGCCGGGCACGAGGTCGTCATCGCCGCGGGCCCGGATGTCGTCCCGGATATCGAACGTCGTGGTTTCAGCGCCTGGGCGATCGGTCCCGACCTGGAGTCCATCCAGGCTGGCTTGCGGAACCGTCCTCGAGCGGCCGCTGAGACCGATGCGGATCGCACCGTGGCCGACGGGATGGCGATGTTCGCCGACCCGGCCGTCGTCCGTGCCCACGATCTGCTGGATCGGACGGCTGACTGGCGGCCGAATGTCGTTGTACGGGAAATCTACGAACTAGGCGGAACGTACGTCCCGGCTGATCTTCACGTCTTGCACGGACTGGGCGCTCACTACCCGAACTTCGTGGCTCTCGCGCAGCTGGGTCTGGACCGAGTGCGGTCGACGTTGGGTGATCCGGCGTGGCGGGACCCGATGGCCGACACCCCTTACCTCGACCCTGTCCCGCCCGTCCTGCAGCCACCCGATGATCAGCCGTTCACTGACGTGATCCCGATCCGCCCGGACGCGGGCGAGGTCAGGCCGGGCGACGTGCTGCCCGGGCGCGTCGTCGCGTTGCCGTACGAGCGAACCGTCTATCTGACCCTAGGAACCTTCTTCAACGCCGCCGCCGAGTTTGCCGTGCTGCTGGATGCGCTCCGCGATCTGCCAGTGAATGTGGTCCTGACCTGCGGCTTCGGGGTCCAGCCGGAGGCGTTCGAGCCGCTGCCGCCCAATGTGGCCGTCGAACAGTACGTGTCGCAAGCGTTGCTGCTGCCACGGTGCAGCGCGGTCGTGTGCCATGCCGGCGCCGGCACCATCATCGGCGCGCTCGCGCACGGGGTGCCGCTGGTGTGCCTGCCACGCGGCGCGGACCAGTTCGGAAACGCAGCGCAGATCGCACGCATCGGCGCCGGTATTACCTTGTTGCCGGATCAGGTTTCGCCGGAGACGATCCGCGACGCCACGCGAAGGGTCCTCGACGACGACTCCTACGCTGCCACCGCAGCCGGCGTCCAGACCGAGATCGAGCGACTGCCGAGCCCGTCGTCAGTCGTCCAGGAGCTTGTGCGTCGGGCCGGCTGAGCAACGAGCACCGTTCATCGGCGCCCGCAGAAGGCCGCGATCTCCTCAAGGTCCGGGTGCCACCCGTCGGAAGTGTCGACGTCAAGGGTTGGTGCGTCGACGTGGATGGGATCGAACGTCCGTTGCTCAGAGAAGTGCTCGGTGTCGGCGTGGGCAGCGCGGGTGGTCTCGGCAGCCATCCGGGTCAGCGCACGTTGGCGGGTCAGCTCGGCTGGCGCCTGGCACCGTACGATCCTCAGCCTCGCTAAGTCGGTCAGCGGCCCGAGACCTCGCCACCACAGCGGGTGCTGGAACGCCGCTTCGGCGACGAGTGTTACCTCAGCCTTCAGAAACAGCGCGATCGCCTCGAAGAACACGACGTACGTGCGCTCTGTCAGCTGGTCGCTGGTCGCCGGCACGAAGCCTGGGTTGGACGCGACCATGCCTTCCTTGATCTCATCGCGACACAGTGCAGGACAGCCGAGGGTGGCAGCCAACTGATGAGCCAGCGTCGTCTTACCCGAACCGCCCGGCCCGGAGACGATGATCAACGTCGGTATGCCCATGGGGCCGACCATATGTCTAGCCGCGCGCTGTCGGGTGCGGCGCGGTCATCCGGCCAACGTATCTCCCTCCCGGACGACGAGATCACGACGTTCGTTTCGACGTCGTCGCTCGCACGGGACCGTTCGGCCGCAACGTCATTGACGATCGGCCGGCGGCTAGCGGAGCGTCATGGACGCGGATGCGCCAGCTGCGGCCAAGCTCAGCCAGCACCGTCGCGGCCTCCGACCAGGCGAACTGCTCTCCGATACACATCCTGGGTCCGGCACCGAAGGGCAGATAGGCACCGCGCGGTTGGCCTGGGGCCTTGGGGTCGAAGCGGTCGGCCTCACCCGGTAGGCACCGCAGCCAGCGGTCTGGCCGTAATAGTTCGGGCTCAGCCCACCACCGCGGGTCGCGATGCAGCAGAGCCGGGCTGATGAGGCACAGCGTTCCCACTTCCACGGTGTGATTACCGAGTACCAGTGGCTCGAGGAGCCGACGGCTGAACATCCACGATGGCGGCCACAGCCGTAGCGTCTCGGCGAGGACGGCCATGGTCAGCGGCAGCGTATCCGCCAACTCAGCCGCCGGAGGTGGCTCCGGGTTGGCGTCCCACTCGGCCTCGAGGTCGGCGCGTACCGCCGGCACCTGATCTATCGCCGCGAGGGCCCAAGTGAGTGCCATGGCGGTCGTCTCGTGTCCGGCCAGCAGCAGCGTCATCACCTCGTCCCGGACTTCTCTCTCGGAAAGTTCAGGCTGAGAAGCCAACAGGTCCAGCACTGGTCCCGGCGGAGCCCCACCGGACCAACGCCCCCGTATCAGGTCGTTGACGATGTTCTCCAGCTCGGCCTTGGCTGAGCGCACCCTAATCGCGACAGGCAGAGGGGAGCGGAGCAGCGCAGCACCCCCTGGCGCCATGGCGAGCCGGAAGCCCGCCAGCAGAGTGGTCAATGCGCGCGTAATCTGCGGCGCTGGCTCGCGGAGATCGGAGCCGAATAGCGCCGTCCCCGCGCCGTCCAGTGTCATCCCCGACATCTCTGCGACCAGGTCGATGTCGCCACCGTCCGACCACCGGCCGGCGGTACGCCGCGCCGCGCCGGCGAAGTGCGCGAGGTAGTCGGCGATGCGCTGCGAGTGGAACGCCGGCTGCAGGGCACGGCGGTGGCGCAGGTGCTCCTCACCCTCGCTAGTGAGCAGGCCCTCGCCGAGCAGTAGACGTGCGCGTACGAGTCCGCGGCCCTTTCCGGTACGCCGGGCGTGCTTAGTCAGCAGATCCCAGACCTGGGCGGCGTCGTCAACTAACAGCACACGCTCGGGTCCCATTCGCAGCGGAACCGTGCTGGCGCCGCTGGCCACCAACACGTCGAGGAAGTCCATCGGCGAGCGGCGGAATGCACGCATCAGGGCCACGTTCACGGCCAAGGACCGCCCGGATCGGACAAGCAGGTCAGGCACGCTCACCGCGTGTAGCTCCCTGCGCCAGACGGGACGCGCGCGGCTTGACCCTGCTTTGCTCGTCGCAGCGTCCACCGTTTGATTGTGCCTCTTTGCGCTAGGAACACCGCTGGGTCGGCGCGGCCGACGCCCGTTCACCTGCAAGCGGAGTTACGCCGAGGAGCCGAACCTGCCCGGCTGGTCCGGCGCCATGCTGAGGTGGGTTTGGTCGACGCTGAGCGGCTGCACGGGAAGCTCAGAAAGGGAACCGCTGTCGGCGCGGATGCCGTCGAGGAACATCATCAGGTAACGCCGGTAAAGGACGGGGGAGGTGCCGCGTGTCTTGTCCATGACCGCGGCCAGGGCGACCTGGATGAAGATGGCGTCAGTGCTGTCGAAGTCGCTTCTGAGAACCCCTTCCTCTTTGGCGCGGTCGATTATCGCGCTGACGGGCGGGGCGATCCGATCACGGGCCTCGTTTACGCGGTGCTGTCCCAGCTGCGGGTTGTTGAGGATCTCCGTCAGGCCGCGGTCCTCCATCTGCATCTGGAGCGATCGCTCGAGGAAGGTGGTGAGGCCCCGCCAGGCGTCGGGCTCGGCCAGGGCCTCGTCGGCCAGGGCAGCGACTTCGTCGAGCCGTTGTTCGAACAGCGCATCGATGACCTGTTGCTTGTTGGCGAAGCGCCGGTAGGCGGTGCCTACGCCGACGCCGGCATGATGCGCGATGTCATTGAGGGTCACGTCGAGCCCATACTTGGCGAACAGGTCGTCGGCGGCGGCGAGGAGGCGCTGCCGATTGAGCTCGGCGTCCTTGCGAAGCGAGCGGCTGGTCAGCCTGGTCATCGCAACAGCATAGCAAGAAGCGGATAGACAGTATCCGTTTCCGCTGCTATCGTCGTCGTAAGCGGATGCCTACTATCCGTTTTCTCAAAATCGAAATCCTGAAGGGAACTCTCTGCTGTGACCGCAGACGTACTCGTCGTGATCGGCGCCGGTGCCATCGGCCAGGCAATCGCCCGCCGGACTGGAGTCGGGAAGCAGATCCTGCTCGCCGACATCAACACGGTCTCGCTGGCGGCTACTGCCGACCTTATGGAGACGTCCGGCTACAACGTGTGCACCCAGCCGGTCGACGTCTCCTCGCGTGGGTCGGTGCGCGAGCTGGCCGCAGCGGCGGCCGATCTCGGCGCAGTGAGGGGGGTCGTTCACACAGCCGGCCTCTCACCCGCGCAGGCCCCAGTTGAGGCGATCCTGAGAGTGGACCTGGTCGGCGTCGCCCTGGTGCTGGAGGAGCTCGGTCGGGTGATCGCGCCTGACGGCTCCGGAGTTGTCATCTCGAGCATGGCCGGGCACATGATTCCCGCACTCGCACCGGAGCAGGATGAAGTGCTCGCGCGCACGTCGGCGGAGGAGTTGATGCAGCTTCCGTTCCTCCAGGGCCTGCCGAACTCCGGCGCTGCTTACGCAATCTCAAAGCGGGCCAACGCGTTGCGCGTCCAGGCCGCCGCGGTGGAATGGGGCGACCGGGGTGCCCGGATCAACTCGATCAGCCCCGGGATCATCTTCACCCCGCTGGCGATGGATGAGCTCAACTCGGCAGGCGGACCGCGCTACCGCGAGATGATGAAGGCCTCTGCCGCGGGCCGTGGCGGCACCCCAGATGAGGTTGGCGCGGCGGCCGCATATCTGATGGGTTCTGACGGTGCGTTCATTACCGGCAGTGATCTGCTGATCGACGGTGGTGTCATCGCTGCGATGCGCGCCGGCCGGCTTTAGCCGCACTCACCCCAGCGAGGCAGGCCGCTCTCGCGCAGGTGGCTTGGAAATCGGGTGAACGGGTACGGGTCAGGCATGCCCGCATTCGGCTTCCATGCCTCGCACGAGCAGGTTCATCCCAGCGAACTGCTGGCCGCAGTGCAGCGCGCCGAGGAGGCCGGCTTCGATGCGGCGATGTCCTCGGACCACTTCTCGCCGTGGAGCGAGCGGCAGGGCCACTCCGGTTATGCCTGGTCATGGCTCGGTGCCGCAATGCAGGCAACTGCGCTGCCGTTCGGGGTGGTGACCGCGCCGGGCCAGCGCTACCACCCTGCCGTGACAGCTCAGGCCATCGGCACCCTGAGCAGCATGTATCCCGGCCGGTTCTGGGCGGCACTCGGCACGGGGGAGGCCAGCAATGAGCACATCACCGGTGCCGGCTGGCCGCGCAAGCAGATACGCAACGACCGGCTGCGGGAATGCGTCGACATCATTAGGGCGCTGCTGCGCGGCGAGGAAGTGAGCCACGACGGGCTGGTCCGCGTCGACCGGGCACGGGTCTGGACCCGGCCGCCCGAGCCACCGCTGCTGCTAGGCGCGGCCGTTAGTGTGGCGACGGCCCGCTGGTGTGCGGCCTGGGCCGACGGGCTGATCACCGTCAACGCCGATCCGGAGCATCTACGCCGGATGATCGATGCCTACCGTGCGGGGGGCGGCCGAGGACAACTGCACCTGCAGGTCCATCTGAGCTGGGCGCCCGAGGAGGCGCAGGCCGAGGCGATCGCCCTGCAGCAGTGGCGCAGCAACGTATTCCCACCGCCGGCTTGCTGGGACATAGACAGCGCCGAAACCTTCGATGCGGTGTCACAGGACGTCCCGATCGAGCGAGTGCGCGAAGTCGTGCACGTCTCCTCCGACCTCGGCCGGCACACCGCCCAACTTGCCGCGTACGCGGAGCTGGGTTTCGACGAGATTGCGCTGCACCACGTCGGACAGCGGCAAGACGAGTGGATCGATGTCTTCGGGGACAAGGTCCTACCGCAGCTGCGTTAGGCGTCGCTGTACGACAAGTCCGACGGCACAAACCACACGGGCTGAAAGGGCGGGGAGAGGCTCACTTGTCGAGCTCCTCTTCGGAGTGCTCCGGCTGATAGGCCACATCGTCGTCGGACTCTTTGGCGGTGCCGGCCAGGTCGCCGGGGTCGACTGTTCCTTCCGGATTGTCCTCCACGCTGAGGCTGCCGTATTCGTCGGCGCCAGTGGGAGTGCTCTGCTCGTCGTTCTCGGTCTGCTCGGGCGTCTGATCGGACATGAGATCTCCCTGGGGTCGACGGTCTCGACCTCATTCTTGCATCGGGCTTATGCCGGCGGCATGAGGTCGAAGGGCAACCGCAATGCCGGCGGTTTGGCGGATTATGGCCCACCTCGCCGACCTCGCTAGAAGATCAGTTTGTCGATCTCGCGGTGAGTGTCGAGGCTGTTTGCCTGCAGAGCGTGGTCCGAGAGTAGGTAGACGGTGTCGCCAATGACCAGAGAACGGGTGACGCCACCGTTGGCCCCGGTGGTTGCGAGGCGGCCAACCTCCTCGAGTCCATCCGCGTTGGCTCGCAGGAGCACCAGACCGCTGAACACTCCACGCCCTCGCTGGTCGCCGTGCAAGTTCGTGGGAGCAATGATCAAATTGCGCGGCTGCCAATACAGGAACGCCTTTGGGTCGAACTCGGCTGCCGCAGCACCGCCACCGTAGGTTTGCGTGTCGATCCGGTGCGGAGATGCGGGGTCGCTGATGTCGAACAGGGAGAACTGCACGCCGGGCCCGCCGCCACGAGTCCGCGGCGCTGGGCTGATGCCGGAGTCCAACCCGCTTTGCCCGACACCGAGCAGCAGGTTCTCACCGATCGGGTGCAGGTAGCCCGAGTAGCCAGGAATCTTCAGCTCGCCCACGACCTTCGGCGCCGCAGCATTGCGAAGATCGAGAACATAGAGGGGATCTGTCTGACGAAACGTCACGACATACCCGCGCTCCTCGATGAATCGCACCGCTCGGATCGATTCGTTGTCCTGCTTACCGAGCCCGCCGACCTGTCCCAGTTGGCGAAGCGCGCCGCCTTGTTCATGCAGCGTGGTGACCAGACCCTCGGTTGTCTGCCGAGAGTTGACCCAGCCCCGCCGCTCAGAAATCGTGCTCGCGACACGTAACACTCCGTCGTACTCTGACATCGCGTATTGATTCAGCAAGGTCCCTGGGACCTCACCTGATCCTTTGTAGGTGCTCGCACCCGATGGCTCGGTGACGAACTTGTGCAAGTTCGTTTTCGCGGGTGAACCGTCGCGGCTCCAATCTGTCGTTGAGACATACGTCGAGGTGCCGGTCGCGTATATCTGCTGGCCACCGGCGATGACGCCCACTGTTTTGCGGGACTGCAGAGCCGAACCCATATCGAACGACGACACCGCCACTGTGTCGAGCCCCGAAAACGTTTCGGGATGAGCCAGATTGGCGCACTCCACGAGACGTCCCTCGCTCACACCTGCGCCCGCGCCGTCCTGCAACCTGTAGGTCGGAATCCAGTCGTCGACATTCGTGTTCGCGACAGCAGCCCGTAGATCGGCCTTGGACTTCTCAGAGATTTCGCCATCTGGTGTGTAGACCGGCGACGGAGCATCAACGTCGGGCGACGAAGCCGTCACCACACGCGCCTGCGATCCCACGAGTCGCGCGTCGAGCACGTCACCGTCGATTGTCAGTGTGGCGATGAGGCTTGGGTCGCTGAAGTTCGAGATGTCATACATCGTCAGAACGGCCTGCTGACCTGCCCAGCGCGCTCCAGGTTCAAAAGTTTGACCGGTTTGACCGCTGAACACCAGCAGACGTTTGCCTGAAAGAAAAACGTTGCGAACCGCCGTGTCCGAAAGAGTCTTGCGTCGCGTCATCTTGCTGCCGTCGAGCGCAATCAAGTGCACTCGGGCTTGCGCGACCGCGACAATCCGATTCCCATCCGTCTTCACGATGTCAGGCTCATCAACTCCTGCCTCTTGGACGTTTGTTGTCGAGTGCTCTGGCAGCGCACCCCCCGACTCAGCGCCGGTACCCGACGAGTCAGTGGCGCGACCTTGCTGAGGTACCGCAGTTGTCCTCTCCGCTGCGCCACCTGAGTCGGTGGTTCTGACGCCGCCCGCGCGTTCGATCAGATACTGGGGAGCTTGGTCTTTGAAGTACTGGAGAACGCTGTCACAGGTGTTGAACGGCTGCAACGGCCCTGGTAACGCAAACGCCGCGCCTTCGGCAGACGCTGCTCCGCCAGCGCCGCCGCGAGGTAGCGTGACCGCAACACCAGCGATGAGGACTGCTGCTGCAGCAACGGCGCTCGGAATGGCTACCCGGGCGGGTGATCGCTGCGCACGCCGGATTCCCTTTTCGAGGTGGGGAGTGTTGTCGGCAAACTGCTGCCGAACTGCATCGGCTGCCTTTCGTGCCCGTGAATCGAAGTCGCTCATTGCGCATCCTCTAACTGCAACTGACGCGCGACTGCATCGCGCGCCCGGCTCAAGTGGGTTTTGATGGTGCCTTCGCTGCAGTCAAGAACTTCGGCGATGTCCCGAACGCTGTAGTCCTCCATGTAATAGAGGGCTACCGCCTGTGCTTGACGGGGTGGCAGGCGACGAACCGCTTGCCAGAACGCCTCATCGCCTTCATCCAATTCGATGTCGGTCTGCATCCACCCGGCGAGACGCACCAACGCCTTTGCCTCGCGTACGCGTCGCCGCAACACCGACGCCGCTCGATTGCAGGTGACTCGCCGAACCCATGCGCCCGGCGAGTCGTAGGCGACGATGGAACGCCACCGCCGATATGCAGCCGTGAACGCATCTTGTGCGGTGTCCTCGGCCACCCATCGATTGCCGGTCAGGACAAACGCCAGAGCAAGGACATGTCGGTACTCCCGCCGGTAGAAGTCGTCGAATGTCAGCGACTCGCTACCCGCCTCGACCGAAGGGTCGACGGCGGCTGCCGTTGCTCCGTGGCTCTCCATCAATGAGTTACTCGCCGGAGGGCGCTCTTTGGTTGACATGACGGGCTGAATTCTCTCCGGAAAGCTCGGTCGGCGCTGGATGCGCGGCGCAGGTCTTGGGGAACGGTCGTAGACGTGGGTTGCCGAACGCCCATCCCTCTTGAGCGATGTCACTCCCCGCGGGACTCATCAGTTCCGGAGTGTCAGCTCATGTATCGATCGGCCCGATCCCTGGCGGGGAGAGTGCCGCGTAGCTTTAGGCCATGAAGGCGGTCGTCTTGACCCGGACCGGGGGTCCGGAGGTTCTCGAGGTCCAGAAATGGCCCGACCCGCCAGTGGCAGCAGGCGAGATCCGGATCGCGGTGCGGGCCGCGGGCCTCAACTTCGCCGACACCATGGCGCGGGTGGGGTTCTACCCTGCTACACCGAAGATGCCATGCGTCCTGGGCTATGAGGTGGCCGGCGAAGTCGACATGATCGGCGCGGATGTCAGTGGGTTTGTCGTCGGGCAGCGGGTGATGGCCGGGACTCAATTCGGGGGTCAGGCCGAGCTGGCTACCGCTCAGGCCAGAGATGTCATGCCGATGCCAGACAACCTCAGCTTCGAGGAAGGTGCGGCGTTCCCCGTGAACTACGGCACGGGGTACGCCGCGCTGATGATCATGGGCGGCCTCCGCGCGCAGAACCGGGTGCTGATCCACTCAGCCGCCGGTGGAGTCGGGACCGCCGCGACTCAGATTGCTCGCAACGTTGGCGCGGAGATCTTCGGCACCGCATCGGCGGCCAAGCACGACGCCATCAAAGCCCAGGGCGTGCACCACGCCATCGATTACCGCAGCCAAGATTTCAAAGTGGAAGTCCGCCGGCTCACCAACGGCGAGGGTGTCGACATCATCATGGACGCCATCGGACCGAGCTCGTACCGCAAGGACTACCGGATCCTCCGGCCGGGCGGCCGGCTGATCATGTACGGCCTGTCGGAGGCTCTCAACGAGGACGGCCGCAACCTGCGCGCCGCCGTAAACAGCCTGCTCCGCCTACCGACTTCGACCATGCCGTGGTGGCACGCGGGCCGGATGTTGAATCAGAATCGTGGTGTCTTCGGTCTCAACCTGCTGAGCTGGTGGCGGCGGGAGGGTGGTATGGACAGGATCACCGCACCGCTGCTCGCAGATCTGGGAGCGGGTCGCCTGGCACCCGTTGTTGCGAAGGCTTTTCCGTTCGAGCGCGCTGGCGAGGCTCACCGATTCCTCGCCGAACGCCGCAACATCGGCAAGGTCGTACTCACCCCGAGCTGAGCCAGCAGGGGGACGTGTCAGTAGGGAAGGATTGGTTTTGGGTGCCGGGCCGGCGCCTCTGGCGCCGTCGGGTAGGCCTCGCCGCTCGGCTGGCCAGGCCCAAGGTCCAACTCGGGCTCCTGGCCCGCTACCAGCGTTTCGTCGGCAAAGTGCTCGTGCATCCAGTTCAGATGGTCGTTTCGATCATCGACGATCCGCAGCGTGTCCCAGGCTGGCATGTCCTGCTGGTCGAAATGCTGACCCATCAGCTCCGGGTCAACCTCGTAGTGCTTCAGCCGGATGACTACTCCGTCGGACACCCGTGTGGCTTCCGGGCGAACGTACTGCTGCATGTAGACGAACCGTCGCATCGATTGCCCCTCAGCTCTCGTAAGCCTGGTCCAGCATTTGCTTGCCGGGGTTCATGATGTTGTTGGGATCGAGTGCTCGCTTGACCTTGAGCATCACGTCCCAGCCGCCACCCATCTCCTCTGGAACCAGCTCCGCGTCGCCAGCTCTGGTGCTGCCGTGGCAGGCGGTGATCGAGCCGCCGTACTTGAGCGACACCTTCGCAATCTCGGACTTGAGGTCAACCCAGCCGGCCCAGGTCTCGTCGTCGAGCTTCTCCTCCCAAATCCCGATGTCGATCTCGGCGAGATAGTCGCCCCAGGGCTTGTACGCCGCGTTGGTGTAGCAGTAGATCCCCCAGTTGTCGAAGATGCCGTACTTGTCGATGTAGGACTGGGTGATCGCCGTCCACTCCTCGCGCACCTTCGGGATCACGCTCCAGTTCAGCGACGCGTCCTCGCAGTGCCAGGACATCGGGGCAACGGTGCCGTCCGGTAGGCGTCCATGCAGCGGGTTGGCGTAGCGGTCGTGCCGGGACGCCCAGTCGCCGACTGCCATCTCGTCGCCGGTGTAGCGCCCGCCTTCTTTCCTGCCGAGGTCCATCAGCAGCTTCGACGCCTCCCGCACCTCCGGCTTCGTCCCGTACAGGGCTGTTGCCACGATGGAGTTGACCCAGGGCGGCATGGGAATGAAGGCCTCGTCGTCGCGCCGCAGGTACTCGATCTTCTTCTCGTCAAAGAGCACGGTGCCTGCGAGGGTCGCGATACCCGAGGTGACGATTCCGTACACGGTGCGATGAGCATTTCCGAAGTCGTCGAACGCGAAAAAGGCTGCGAACTCCGCCTCTGGTCTGGGTACCAGCTCCAGCGTCGCTTCGGTAACTATGCCCAGCGTCCCCTGATGACCCATGAACAAGTGCTTGAGGTGGTAGCCCGTCGAAGACTTGCGGACTTTCTTCCCGCCGCCGTCTCCGACCCGGATGATCTCTCCAGTCGGTAGCACGATCTCGAAGGACACGACCAGGTCGCGGGTGTGCCCGAAGCGGGAGCCCAGAAGGGACCAGCCGCTGCAGGCAATCCGCCCACCCACCAGGGAACATGGGTACGACGCCGGCGTATCTGGGTAGAAGACGCCGTACTTCTTCAGCTCCTCATTGAGCTTCAGCATGCTGATGCCGGGGCCGACCGTAACAGTCCGGTCGGCCAGGTCGATCTCATGGATCTGGTTCATCCGCTTGACGTCGACCATGATCCCACCGCGCAGCGGAACCGCTCCGTCGTTGAGCCCGGTGCCGCCGGCGCGTGGGACGACGGGAATCTTGGCGCGGTTGGCCAGCTTGATGATCTCCGACACCTGCTGTGCGGTTCTCGGCAGCACTACCACGGCCGGCATGTGCTCCGCCCATCTGTGCAGTGGGAAGGGCGCAGGCACCCGGGCGCGATTGGCTCGGCTGGATACGCCGGTCAGCACAGATCCGGGCTCGGCCATGATTGCCTCGAGTTCGGCGACAACGGCGTCATCGACTGTCATGACGGGGGCGGTAGTCATCGGGCAGCCTCCAGCTCTGACCCCCCGCGACGGCCGCCGATCTCGATGCCTGCGGACTCGGCAACGAGTTCGATGATGTCGGCCACCTCGATTCCGGCCTTGTGTCCCGCAGTCGCAAGTGGGCGCTCCGACCAGACGCAGGCACTTACCAGCATGTCCACGTCGAGCTCCTTGGCCCTGGCCACGCGGCTGTCGCTGATCGCCTCGGTGATCTCGGGCTTCTCGATGGGGAGTCCGCCGCCACCACCGGAGCAGTAGGACCACTGAGTGACGTGATCAACATCCTTGAAGATCAAACCCGGAATGGAGTTCAGGATGAAGCGGGGTGCCTCGTGGATCCCCTTGCGCTTGTTGAGCCGGCAAGGGTCGTGATAGGTCACGGTCTTGTTGATCGGTCTCTCGAGCTTGAGCTGGCCGTTCTTGATCAAGTCGGCTACCAGCTCGATGATCTGCACCACCTCGATGTCGAAGTCCATTCCGAAGTACGCCGGATAGTCCTCGGTGAAGTGGATGTAGTCGTGCGGCTCGATAGCGATGACTCGCTTGACCCCGGAGGCGCGCCAGTCGGCCAGATTATGCTCGGCGAAAGCCCGGGACTGCTCGACGTACCCCATTTCGGCAGCTGGGCCACCGCAGCACCACTGCTCGTTCATTAGGCCGAACTCAACGCCCGCCTGCTGCAGCACTTGGGCAGTGGCGCGGGTGTTCGACGTTCGGTAGAACGCGGCCTCGCAGTCGACGAACATGATCGTCTCGCCGCCGATGGGAATCTGCAGACCTTCTGCCCAATCACGGACGTGATCTTGGCCGTTAGGCTGGCCGTTCCCGGTGCCGAGCACCGGCTCGTTCTTGAGTTCGTTCGTCAGCCGGTTCCAAAGCTTCCAGCCATCCCTGTCCAAACCCTTGTCGACCATCAGCGCCCGCGCGGCACGCACGACCTTCACCGTCTCGGTCCGTGCCTGATAGAAATCACCGACGAACAAGGTGTTCGGGCACCGAATCTCACATGCTCCGCATTGGGTGCAGTGGACGTAGTCATCGGCGACGTCTTCGATATCGAGCAGACCCTTATCCATCGCAATGATGTTGGCGTGGAAGGCGGTCGGCGTATGGTTCTCGTTCCGCGTCACCTGGGTTACCGGGCAGACCTCGCGGCAGAACTTGTGGCCGGATGAGAAGCAGTTGTAGCCGTTTTGCCGCCATCGCTCGACGAACTCGCGTTGGAGTTGGCCGTCCTGGCCCGCTGTAGAAGCCTGGCTTGTTGAGTCATCGAAGGTCACTGCTCACCCCTCTGCTGAAAGGGCGCTGTTGCGGCGCTCCACCTGGACCTGCTTTGCACCATATTTCGCGGCCGTACGGACCGTCAATGAAACGAATGCGTGCCGAACGGGCTGCTCTCGCCCGCAACTGTGGACTGTCTGCCTCCGAGATGGTCTGATGTAACCACACCTCCGCCGCGGCGCCATTCGCCGTGTCCGGACGAGTGTGATCACCAGAGGGAGGGCGACATGAGGTTCAGTTACTTGATGCTTCCGGACTACCCACTCGAGGAGTCGATGCGGTCCATTAGGTTGGCTGACGAGTTGGGTTTCTACGCTTGCTACGCCGCCGACGAGACATGGCACAAGGACTTGTGGCTGCTCTTCGCGGCCGCGGCCAGAGACACGACCAACATCCGCTTCGGACCAAGCGTGTCTGGCGTGGTCCTGCGTGAGCCCACGCTCATCGCCCAGGCGGTGGCGACCCTCGACGAGCTCACGAACGGTCGCGCCGAGGTGGTGCTCGGATCAGGCAACTTCGGCTTGCTGGCGCAGTACAACATCAACTGGAAAAAGACCAAGCCGCTGTCCCGGGTCAAGGAGGGCGCCCAGGTCATCCGGACATTGCTCGATGACGGTGCCATTACGTTCGACGGCGAGTTCTTCAAGTACCACGGGCTGTTCACGTTCGCGCGGCCGGTCCAAGAGCGGGTGCCGGTCAAGATCGGGGCTATGCGGGGCCCGAAGTCGTTCGAGGTCGCTGGTGAGTTCTCTGACGGTTGCCACCACTGCCTCAGCTACAAGCGGCAGGCCTATGAATATGCATTCGAGCACTTCCGCGCCGGTGCCGAGAGGGCGGGTAAGAACCCGGACGACCTTGACTTCGCGGCTTGGGTGGTGACAGCGATCGGGCGGGACTCGGCGGCGGCGAAACAGGCAGCTCGCTCGATGGTCGGGATCTACGCCTCGTCTATGTCGCCTGAGCAACTCGAGCGGAACGGAGTCGACCCGGCGGAGCTCACTCCCATCGTCGAAGCCATGAATGAAGGAGAGCTGGCCAAGAGTATTGAACTCACCAGCCCGGAGCTGGCAGAGAAAATGTCGATCTCCGGCACGCCCGAGGAAGTCACGAGCAAGATCAAGGCCGAGCTCGAGGGCACCGGCGTCAACCACTACATCGCCGCAATCACCGACGCCTCGTTGGTGAAGGCCTTCACTGGGCAAACGGTCGAAGGTGTAGCCACGGTCGACGAGCAGCTGCGGCTGCTCGCGGATGAGGTCATGCCGAACTTCCGCTGACTCACCACCGACTTGAGGCAGTGGGCCGACTCCGCATCAGATAGTTGGACTGTGCCTCAGCTGCAGATGCTGCGCCGTCCAAGCTAGTGATGCAGAGTGCGTGATCTTGATCCGTTGGGTCGGCCAAACCGGCTGACGTGTTACGTGGTGGCCGACCACCCCACCCAGCGTTCGACATCGAGCGCGAGGACGGGACCTGATGGTGGCTGGTCGCGGTACTGCGAATACTTGTCGCACAGCGAACGGATCGCCCGCTCCGCCTCGGCTGTGTCGTCGACGACACGTGCCCGGCCATCGAGTCGGACCCACCAGAGTCTGGACCAGTCATCGTCGTACTCGTCGATCAGGAGGCTCGCAGCCCCGGTCGCTGTGACGTTGCTGATTCGCTGAAGGTGTCGGTGTCGCTTGGGCTTGTCGTCGACGGCTGAGTAGACAACGTCGTCAATAACTACGAAACAGATGGGTACGACATGCGGGCGTCCGTCGCTGCGAACCGTCGCAAGGCGGCCGACCGGCGCCGGCGCGACGAGCCCGCGCATCGTCTCTCCATCCATGGTTTGATCATCTCCGATGCCAATGGTGATGTGTCACGCATGGGATGTGCCTCTCCGTCGGCTAGGTCTTCATCACCTGGTACGTCGGAGCAGTCCTGCGGGGCCGGACACATCGATTGCGCTGACCCGTCCGCTGGTAGCTAGGGTCAGGACGTGCGCATCGTGGTGATCGGCGGCAGTGGACATGTCGGCAGCTTCTTGGTTCCGCGGTTGGTCCGCGCCGGACACGAGGTGGTCAACCTGACCCGCGGCGCCCGCGCTCCCTATGTCGATGACGAGGCGTGGTCAGAGGTTGAGCAGATCACAGTGGACCGGGCGGCCGAGGACGCGTCCGGAGCGTTCGGGAAGCGGGTCGCCGCACTCGAGGCCGAGGTGGTGGTGGACATGATCTGCTTCACACCGGACTCGGCGGGCGCGCTGGTGGAGGCACTGCGCGGACGTAGCGGGCACCTGGTCCACTGCGGGACCATCTGGCGGTACGGGGCGAGCGTCAAGCAGCCAATGCGGGAGGACGACACTTCCCCGCCGTTTGGCGAGTACGGCACCCAGAAGGCCGCCATCGCCGAGCTGCTTGCCGCCGAGACCCGATCCGGCGGCCTGGTCACCACGGTGCTCCAGCCCGGCCATATCAGCGGCCCCGGCTGGCCGCCGATCGGGCCGCTAGGAAATCTCGATCCGGCCGTCTGGTACGCCGTATCAGCGGGCCAGGAGATTGCCGTCCCGGGCCTCGGCGCCGAGCTTATGCATCACGTCCACGCCGACGACGTGGCGCAGGCCTTCCAACTCGCGATCGAGCACCGTGACGCGGCGGCGGGGGAGTCGTTCAATGTGGTGGCGCCGTCGGCGCTGACCGTCCGCGGTTTCCTGGCGATCGCGGCTGGCTGGTTCGGGCAGACGGCCCGGACCCGCTCGGTGAGCTGGACCGAGTTCCAGTCCGGCACCACTGCGGAGTTCGCCGACTCCAGCTGGCAACACCTGTCGCGCAGCCAGTACGCCTCGATCGAGAAAGCCCGCACATTGCTGGGCTACGCTCCGGCCTTCGAACCGGAGGCCGCGGTGCTGGACGGCATCCGCTGGTTGATCGACCATGATCAGCTCGAGGTCGCCAATCGCCTGGTCGTCTCATGACCGAGGGTCAGTGAATCCCTGAGCCTCCAACGACTGCATGGACGTATCTGATGGACGTGTTGCAAGGCGAGGCCGAGCGGCTGAGGGTCGCAATCGACGCCGTGGTGCCGGCCGACGACTTCCCGTCGGCCTCCGACGCTGGTGGGCTGCGGTTTTGGAGCTTGATCACCGGGGGTGAGCGCCCGGATTGGGCTGACCGCGTGATCACGGTGTTGGACCTGCTGGACCGCCGGTCCGGCGGGCGGTTCGCCGACCTGGATGCAGTCGCCCGCTCAGCCGTCCTCGACGGTCTGGTCGACGACCCCGACTTCGTCTGGTTCGCCCAGCTGGTCAACGCCGGGTTCTACGCCGACCCCGGCAACGGCGGCAATGATGATGCCGTCTCGTGGCGGATGTTGGACTGGAGTCCGGCACCAGCCGGTGGCTGGCCGGTGGAAGACGTCTGGGTGCCGGACCGTGGCCCGATGATCCGGCGTGACCAGGTGGCCGCGCGTTACGACGCGGTAGTGGTGGGTTCGGGTGCGGGTGGTGGGGTGGCGGCTTGGGCGCTGGCGCAGTCGGGTCGGTCGGTGCTGCTGGTCGAGCGGGGGGATTACCCGGACACGACCTACCTGGCTCGGGATCACTTGCGCAACGCCCGCACCGACAGTGGGCTGGATCATCGAACGCTGCGCTCGTCGGCGGAGAACCCGCGCACCTTGCTACTGGGCCCAGATCGGGTCGTCTTGCCGGCGTCGGACCCGCGCTACGGCAGCAATGCCGACACGTTCGGCGGCGGCACCCGGGTGTACGGCGCGCAGGCTTGGCGATTCATGCCAGAGGACTTCGCCATGGCGAGCAGGTACGGGATCCCGAACGGCAGCGCGCTGACCGACTGGCCGATCGGCTATGACGAGATGGAGCCGTTCTACACCCAGGCCGAGTACGAGATCGGGGTCTGCGGCTCCGCCGAACCCCATGCCGGAGCGACCCGGCGGTCCCGGCCGTACCCGATGGCACCGATGCCCCTGACGGCGCCCGCTCGTCTGCTGCTGGCGGGTGCCGAGGCGCTTGGGCTGACCACCGTGCCGGTGCCGCTAGCCATCAACTCCACGCCGTACGACGGCCGAGCGGCGTGCGTCCGCTGCCGGCAGTGCGTCGGATTCACCTGCCCAGTGGAGGCCAAAAACGGTTCACACAACACTGTCTTGGCGCGGGCGGCCGCGACCGGGAACCTCAGCGTCCTACTCGGGACGCGTGCGGAGCGGATCGTCACCGACACCACCGGCAAGGTCACTGGCGTCGACCTGGTCGGGGACGTCGGCGGCTCACGCTGGCGCCTCACCGTGGACGCGGAGGACGTGGTCGTGGCAGCCGGTGCGGTGGAGTCAGCTCGGCTCCTGTTGGCCAGCGGAAGCGTGCGGGAACCTGACGGTCTGGGCAACACCTACGACCAGGTCGGCCGCTACCTGCAGGGGCACCTGTACGGCGGGGCGATCGGACTCTTCGACGAAGTGGTCAACGATCTGGTGGGACCGGGTCCGTCGATCTCTACCCACGAGTTCCGGCACGGCAACGACGATCTGGTGGGCGGCGGCATGATCGCGAATGAGTTCGTGCCCACGCCGGTGAGCACCTTTGGCTCTCTCCGGCAGGCCGGTCTGATCGGGCCATACGGGCGGGCCGCCAAACAGGGCATGCGGCACCTGCTGCCGAGGATGCAGCGAGTGGTCGGTCCTGTGCAGGAGATGACCTCGGCCGACTCCCGGGTCCGGCTCGACCCCTCGGTGATCGACAACCTGGGCATCCCGGTCGCCCGGCTCAGCGGCCGGCTGCACCCCAACGACCTCGCCATGCAGCACCTCCTGGGGGAACGTGCTGCCGACTGGCTGCGGGCCGCCGGTGCCACCACCGCGATCGCCTACCGCCCCCGCCCGGAGAACGAGGTGCCGAGCAGCGGCCAGCACCAGGCCGGAACCTGCCGAATGGGTACCGACCCGGCGACCTCGGTCACCGACCCCTACGGCCGGGTCTGGGGATATCCGAACTTGCGAGTGATCGACGGTTCGCTGAACGTAACCAACGGCGGGGTGAATCCGGTACTGACGATCTTCGCCAACGCGTTCCGGATCATGCACACCTGGGTGGGGTCCGGTCGCGACTACCTCTAGCCTCCAGTCCGAAGGCGGAGATGATCATGACGCACGGGTGCAGTCCCCATGCCAATAGGCTCCCGAGCATTAGGGTCGAGTCATGATCAGGGTTTGCTTCGCCGGTGTCACCGGCTGGACGGCGCCGCCGATTTTGGCTGCGATCGACGCGGCGGATGACCTCAGCTTGACCTGTGGGGTATCCCGAGCCGCGGCAGGGCGGACACTGGCCGAGGCGACGGCGTCTGGAAGCGACGGGTCTATCTACGCCTCGGTGTCGGAGGCATTGCGGTCTGCGGAGGTCGATGTGCTCGTCGACTACACCAGCGCCGCGGCAGTCAAGGAGAACGTGGTGGCCGCCATACGCGCGGGCGCGGATGTCGTCGTTGGCTCAAGCGGGTTGGCTGCCGGTGATTACGCCGAGCTCGACCGCCTCGCCCGTGACCGGGATGTGGGTGTGGTCGCCGCGGGCAACTTCTCGATCATGGCCGCGATCCTGAAGCGGGCCGCTGCGCTGGCCGCCCAGCACCTGCAGCATTGGGAGATTCTCGACTACGCCAGTGCCGACAAGCCGGATGTGCCCAGCGGCACCTCGCGGGAGCTCGCTGAGACACTGGCCGAGGTTCGCGTCCCGCAGTCTGCGGTGCCGCTGTCACAGTTGGCTGGCCCGGTGGAGGCGCGTGGCGCCGAGGTGCAGGGCAGCCGGATCCATTCGGTGCGGCTGCCCAGCTTTGTGGTGACTACTGAGATCGTCTTCGGTGGCGTCGGGGAGCGGCTGGTGATGCGCCATGATCCGGGTGAAAGCCCGGATCCGTACGTGGGCGGCACACTTCTTGCTATCCGGAAGGTGGGGGACGTCGCCGGCGTACGGCGAGGATTGGACTCACTCCTCGTCGACCCAGCCACCGGCGCCTGAAACGCCCAGCTACTCGCCCGACACGGCGTCAATACGCCTCATGAACACTGCTCGTATGGCCTGTCGGTGATCGCGCGGATTGGAGAGGCGCAGTACGACGATAGTTTCGGGTGAGAAAGGGTTCCGGAGGCAGGAGCATGCGCAAGCAGATGATCGGTCGCGCGGCGGAGCAGCTGCTGCTGCGTGATCTGCTGGATCAGGCGCGCTCCGGTCACGGCCAGTTCCTCATGATCGTCGGCGAGCCGGGGGTGGGCAAGTCGATGTTGCTCAATACGTTGTCCTCCTACGCCCGCGAAACAGACGTCACCGTGCTGAGCGGTAGGGCCGTTGAAGGAGCCGGCACGTTCCGCCCACTGGCCGAGGCGTTGATGCCGCCTCTGCGAGCCGGCACGCTGCCCGACGCCCCAGAGCTGCGTCCCTATCGGGCCGCACTGGGGCGGGTGCTGCCCGACTGGGCTGCGCCATCGGTCCCGGAGACCAGCGTCGACCCCATCCTGGTGCTGGGCGAAGGGCTGCTGCGGCTACTGACGGTGCTGGACCCAGAATGCTGTGTGCTGCTGTTGGAGGACCTGCACTGGGCCGACGCCGAGACGTTGGCGCTGCTCGAGTATTTAAGCGGCGCAGTGGCGGGTGCTCCGCTGTTGATCGCGGCGACAGCGCGCGAACACCCAGGGTCTTCGGCTTTGAAGCGCCTGATCGGTGCGGCCTCGTCGGTGATCGAGCTGGGCCGGCTCGAACCGACGGAGATCGACGAGATGATCGAGCTGAGTGGACGATCGCTCGACGAAGCCGAGCGCGAGCTGATTCATCACAGATCGGAGGGGTTGCCGCTGCTGGTGGAGGAGCTGCTGACCTCCGTGCCCTCCAACAGCTCCGATCATGGCGGAGGATCCTGGTCCGTCCCGGCCAGTTTCGCTGCGGTCGTGGAATCTCGTTTGGAAGCCCTGGATGAGCCCGGCCGTAGAGTCCTGTCCGCGGCTGCGACTTTGGGCGTCCAGCCGGACTGGGATCTCGTCCCCGCGATCGCGGAACTGGACGGCGGTCAGGCCGTGAACTCCCTCCGCCGAGCCGTACGCGCCGAGCTCTTGATCATCGACGGGTCGGTCCTCACCTGGCGACATGCGCTCATCCGTGAAGCGATTTGGGCCGGTCTGTTGCCGCCCGAACGCTCAGTGCTGAGTCGACGGGCGGCCCAGGTTCTACTGGATCGCGGCGGACCGGGCCAGGAGAAGGCGGCGGCCCAGCTGCTGGTCGACGCCGGAGACTCCGACGATGGTGCGGCTCTGCTGCTGCGAATTGCCGAGCGAGAGCTGGTCACCGGGGCCCTGCGCAGCGCCGAGTCGATTCTTGATCAAGTAGCGGCGACCGAGCGCTTTCCCACCTCCGTGGCCAGCGACCGGGTTGAGCTCCTCGCTCTGACCGGGCGGCTGGACCAGGCCCTCCAGGTCGGAGTGGCCGCCCTCGACGGCGCCATTGGAGACGATCATGCCGAGCTCTGCCTACGGCTGGCGCGGGTTGCCATCCTGCTCCGCCGTTGGAATGACGCCGACGCGTACGTGGCCCGGGCGCGTCGCCCGAGCGACCCACGTTCGCTGATCTTGCTGGCCGACTCCGCTCACGGCGCGGGTCGCATCGAGGCCGCCGCTCAGTTCGCTGCCCGAGCCGTCGAGCTTGCCGAGCAGACAGCCGAGGCGGAGGTCGGCTGCGAAGCCTTGATCGTGCAGGCCCGCATCATGCGGCTCAGTGATGGTGGCCGGGCCGGTGAGCTGTTCCGACGTGCCGCAGAGCTTGCCGCCGAGCATGGGCTGAAGCCATGGCGGGTCGAGGCCCTGCTCGGCTGCGGCACCGTCGAGCTGATGTACGACGAGAATTCGCCGACATTGCTCGAGGTCCGTGACCTGGCCACCGACCTCGGCTTGCTGGTCAAGGCCACCAGTGCTGAGCTGCTGCTCGCTGATCACCGGATGGTGGTCGAGGGCCCAGCAGCTGTCCAGGAGGCATCCGCGTTCCTCGCTGAACGCGGGCGGCTACTCCAGCTTCCTATGTTCGTGCTCAGCGGCCAGTTGTTCCGGACGACTGCTCGAGCGGTGGCCGGTGACCGGGCGGCAGTAGCTGCTGATCTGGACGGCCTTCCCTCCGAATCCGAGCTCTTGCCGGAATTCCGAGCCCAGGTGGAGATGCTGTGGGCCATCGTGGCGGCAGTCGATCATGATCTACGTGCTGCGGCCGGGCACCTCAATGCCGGCGTGGAGCCGCTGCTGGATCATGGCTCGGTCCCGCCGCTGCATCCTTTCGGCTTCTGGGTTTTGATACGCACCGTGATCGGGGATCGAGACGAAGATGCGCGCTCGAGATTGCGGCAATCGGGGGTGTCCCAACGCCGCGCGAACGCGGGTGCTCTGCACTATGCCGACGCCGTGGCTGCCGGTCGGCAAGGCGACCGAGCCGGAGCCGAGCAGGCCTACGCAATGGGGGAGGAGGCCCTGACTCCGGTGCCGTGGTGGCACCGATTCCTGCGGCTGTTCACCCTGGAGTGCGCTGTGGCCGACGGCTGGGGCGATCCGGTACCGCAACTCCGGGGTGATCTGACCGCGTTCGAGGCTGCTGGAAACGAAAAGCTGGCTCGGTTCTGCCGTGATCTGTTGCGTCGTGCGGGCGCGCCCACCCGGCGGGGCCGTGGCGACTCGACCGTGCCGCCGGCGCTCCGCACCTTGGGAATCACCAGTCGGGAGCTGGACGTGCTGACTGCGGTCACCGCCGGTCACAGCAACGCCGAGGTCGCTGAGCAGCTGTTCCTTTCGGTCCGTACGGTCGAGACGCATGTGGCCAACCTGCTTGCCAAAGCCGGAGTCGGCAACCGTACGGAGCTCCGCGACTGGCACGCCCGGTTAACTCCGTAGTCGGCACGGATCTGTACCACCGCTGCGCCGCGCAGAGTGGTGATCACTACACATTGCGAACGGCAAGGAGCCAGCAGCCATGCACGCCAATGACATGAATGACCAGCGGTACGACTATGACGTGATCGTCATCGGTGCAGGGCCCTCCGGGCTCACGACCGCGACCGCCCTCGCCCGATCGGGGGTGCGCGTGCTTGTGGTTGAAAAGCATCGAGGGCTCTCGATCTTTCCCAAGGCCACGGGCATCCGTCCGCGCAGCATGGAGATCCTGCGCGGCTGGGGGTTGGAAACCGAGATCCGCCGTCGGTCGCAGCCGAATCAATTGGGAATGGCGATCTCGCCGACCCTGGCTGGACCCCGTCAGGTTGTCGGTCTTGGTCTACCAGCCGAGGAGATTGTCTCGCTCGCCACGCCCACGCCGCTCGCCATCTGTGGCCAAGATCAACTCGAGCAGGTGCTGCATGATCATCTGCGTGCGCGGGGCGGGGCGATCCGGTTCAGCACCGAAATGGTTGGTTTCAGCCAGACCGACGACGCCGTCTGCGTCACGCTGCGTCCACGCGACGGACAGGCGGACTACCAGGTCACGGCTCAGTACCTAGTCGGCGCCGACGGTGGACGTAGTCAGGTGCGGGCGGGGGTCGGCCTCGAATTCGAGTCGCTGGGCTCGGAAGGCAATCACCTCTCCGTGTTGTTCGATGCCGACCTGTCGGCCGTACTTCCGGACCCGCCCTACGTCTTGAATGCGGTGGTGGCTCCCGGCGTGGAGGGCCTCTTCGCAGCGACTGGGCAGCCCACCCGCTGGATCTACGACATAGAGTGGCACCCCGAGGCGAGCGAAGAACTCAAGGACTGGACGTCGGAGCGGATCACTGCCCGACTGCGGGCCGCGTCTGATCTGTCCGACCTGAACCCGGAGATCATCGGGGTCTTCCCGTGGGACTTCGGAGCAGGCGTTGCCGACGGTTACCGGCGGGGGAGGGTTTTCCTAGTCGGAGACGCCGCCCATCGCACGACGCCGCGAGGAGCCACCGGGATGAACACCGGGATAGCCGACGGGCACAACTTGGGCTGGAAACTCGCCTGGGTGATCAAGGGGCGGGCGAAGGATGCGCTATTGGACTCCTATGAGGACGAGCGGGAACCGGTGGGTCGGGCCAACGCCACGGCCTCCCTGCAGACCATGATCGGCCGGCCGTCCGGCGACGGCCTCGCCCACGACTTCGGCGTCGAGTACGCCTCAGCGGCGATCGTCGGTGGTACGCCCCTGGCGGGTCAGCGTGCCCCCCACGCTTGGATCGAGCTTCGCGATCCTCGTGCCATCAGCTCAGCGAATGGCCTGGACGAAGCTTCGACAAGCTCAGACCGCGTCCGGCATGTGTCGACCATCGACCTCTTTGACGGCAGCTTCACCCTGATCACCGGCCCGGATGCACAGCCGTGGCGAGCGGCCGCGGCCGAGCTCGCTGCGGCCGGCGTACCGATCTCGGCGCTGAGTTCGGGCGCCGAACTTGCCGATCCGTACGGGGAATTGGTGAGCCGGTATCAGCTCGCAGACCGAGGTTGTGTTCTGGTGCGACCGGATGGCTACGTGACCTGGGGCTGCGACACAGCGCCTGAGCGAGCCGGTGATCGACTGCGCGACGTCGTACGGCTCGCGACAGGACACCGGGTCGCCGAGCTGGTCCGGTGAGCGCAGGGCCCGGTGGTCAGCACAACTACTGGCCTGCGGCGTGAACCGCAATGCCTCGCTACCACTGCCCCCGGGCATCGTCGCCCTGTCCAGTCCTTATATCGCCTGGACGGCCTCCGCGACCGGCGTGTCCCCGCCGATCAGGTCCACGGTCTTACCGATCGTGTTCGGCGAGTCGAGCACGGCGGCGATGACCGCGGCGACGTCGTCGCGTGTGACTTGCCCGCGCGGAATGTTCTCGCCGAGGTTGACCCGACCTGTGCCGGGGTTGTTGGTGAGCCCGCCGGGGCGTACGACGGTCGCATCGAGCCCGCTCGCGCGCACTGCGTCATCCGCCCGGCCCTTCGCGCGCTGGTACACGCTGAAGGTGTCGTCGCCGGATAGGTCGGGGTCCGCTCCCATGCTGCTAACGATGACGTAGCGGCCGATCCCGCCCTGCTTCGCCGCCGCGATCAGCTTCACTGCGCCGCCGTAATCCATCGTCTCCTTCCGCTCGGGCCCACTTCCGGGTCCGGCGCCGGCGGCGAATACGACGGCGTCGGCGCGGCCGATTGCCTGCGCGACGTCGTCCTCGCTCGCGTGCTCGAGGTCGACCACTGCTGGCTCGGCGCCGGCGCGCCTGACGTCGTCAGCGTGGTTGGGGTTGCGGATCAGGGCGACGACCTCATCGCCGCGCTGGGACAAGACCGTGGCGAGGCGCAGAGCGATCTGGCCGTGGCCTCCGGCGATAGCTACTCGCATGGCCATAACCTTACGAGCCTCATTGGCCGATTGCCGGCACCCAACGCGGTGGCGCGCTTGGCCGGTAACGCCGTACCCCAGGTTAGATATCCATGGCATTCATGTGGCAGCTAGACGGCACTAACGCTGGTCGAGTCGTACGTGCAGATGCATGTCATGCCACCCGTCCTGATGCAGGGCGTGGCTGCGCTTCGTGCTCTCCAATGAATAACCGGCCTTTTCGGCGACCCGACAAGATGCCTCGTTTCTCGTGGAGTGCTCCAGCTCAAGGCGGTGCAAACCGAGTTCGTTGATGGCCCAGTCGCTCACCGCTACCAATGCGCGTGGCGCTATGCCACGGCCTCTTGCATCCGGAACCACCCAGTAGCCAAGCCCCGCTAGCCCGTCCTCCAGGTCCACGGTCCGCAACGACATGCGTCCGACCAGCCCACCGCCCTCGGTCACTGCCCAGTTGGCCGCAGTTTCACTTCTCCAGCTTTCGTTGGCTGTCGAGACCCACTCATCGGCTTCCGTTAGCGTCATCCACCGGGCATGCCAGCGCTGGATGGCGGGATCAGCGTATGCGGCGACAATCGATGGAACATCACCAATCGTCCATGGCCGCAACGTCAGCTCGTCGACGTACAGGACTGGTTGGGCGCGTTCCGCATGCTGCCTGGTATGACTACTGGAGTCACTGTCTTCGGCATGGACCAAGAGTTTTCACCTTGGCTCCGAGGACTGGGCGCACCGCTCCTCGAGCTGGACCGTCTCCGGCAGGCGTACAGGCCGGCTACTCATTCAGGGAGGGCCGACGTCATCGGCTCGTGGCCGGCCGTCGGTCGCTCCTAGGGACGCCTGATCACGTACCGACGATGAGACATTGTCAGAGGGCTGATGAAGCGCCGAGATCTGACGGCGCTCCACCAGCCCGCTGAGCAAACTAGATCGCGCGAACCTTGTCCGCCTGAGCACCCTTCGGGCCCTGGGTGGTGTCGAACTCCACGCGCTGGCCTTCATCGAGCGCACGGTAACCGGACGACTCGATCGCGCTGTAGTGGACGAACACGTCGGGCCCGCCGCCATCTACTGCGATGAAGCCGAAACCCTTTTCGCCGTTGAACCATTTAACGGTTCCTTGTGCCATGAAACATCTCCTAGCATCTCGAGGTCGCACCTCACGACTCTCGACTGCTGTCGAGCGTCAGACTTACCAACGCCCACGCAAAACTCCCGGGAACGTAGCACTGACCACGACACAAGACTTGCAAACAGCCCTCTAAGCATCTCACATCTTTACTTCGCGGCTTGGCCCGAGCTTCAAATCATGGACATGGCGCTGCCGACACTGCCGGCATTATTCCGGAGTGAAGGTGGCTGCGAATGCGTCGAGCTGGCCGCTGTCCGCCCTGCGGATGGCAGATCTGATCATCGGGCTGAGCAGCCGCACCGGACCGGTCATCCTGCAGTCGGCCACCAGGCTTACGCGCGTCCCATCGCCGTACGACGTGCACCGGTAGAGGTAATCTGCGGTCACCCCGCCCTGCATGGACCTCAGAGTGATGCTGTATCCCGGGTCCAGGGCGGCAATCTGCCCGGTGCGCTCCTTGCCCCGAGTGGTGAAAACCAGGGTCGTGCCAATCGCGGTTGGGCCCTGCGCGCGCAGTGCGTCAACCCCCGGCATCCATCGCGCCGCAATATCCCAGTCGACCAGCCGCGACCACACCGCATCAACCGGACGGTCGATGGTGGTCTCGGCGGTGAACACTTCAGTCATCTCAGCCCTTCAGCTCGTCCCTATCTCCAACACTGCGCCTTGCGAGGGCCAATGGGATTGGACGAACTTCACCTGGTTTCGGGCACGAACCCGGCCGAGGTGGCTGCTTCGGAGCGGTCATAAGTCGAGCGTTGAGCGGCGAGGTATTCCGACGGCGTCGCCCCGGTATGGCGCTTGAAGTCCCGGATCAGGTGCGCCTGGTCGGACCATCCCAGCTCCGCCGCCTTGTCCGCCCACCCCACTGACCCGTGGACGTCGATCTCCTCAAGCAGCCGGCGCATCCGCAGAATGCGGGCGAGCGTACGCGGGCTCAGACCGACCTGCTCGGTGAACTGTCGATCGAGGTAACCGTGGCTCACCCCTAGCCCAGCCGCGATGTCACCGACCGGCCGGGTAGGTTCCGCCGACAGCTGGCGGACCGCGGCCTCGCACCTGGCGAACGCGTGGTGGTCGAACCGTTCTGGCGCCCTCAGGGTGGTCTCGATGACATCCAGAGCCTCTGCCGGTGTCTGGCAGGTCGTCAGCTCGCGCCGGAGGCCGGCGGCTCTGGGCCATGCCTGCAACAAGTCCATCACCCGACCCCGCAGAGTCGCCGGGGCGAGCCCGAGAGCGGGCCGGCAACCGACCGGGGTGGTGACGATCCCAACGCAGAACGTCTCGCCCTGGGGCTCGTTGACGATTGGCCGATCGTGTGGGCCGATGAGGAAGCCATTGTCGGCGAGCAGAGCAGGGCCGTCACCGACCGGGGTCTGTCGGATGGGGTCGCCGAGGACGAACGCGGCGACGGTCGACCCGGTGGGAGCAATACGCTCGCGGACTCCGGTGATACGACCACGCGCGAACCAGATCCACTCGACGAAGCGGCTGGTCTCACCGGCAATGCGGCGCGGCACGTACTCGAACACGGCTCGACCGTACTGTCTCCACTGACCGTATGGGAGAAATCCGCCCTGCGGTCCCGGGGGTCTGCCAGCTAGGGGTGAGAAGCATTTGCCCGCGATCATGAAATCGGGTCAACAACCGCTAAGGACTGAGAGGCTGTCATGTCTGTGATCCGTCGACATCCCGTCATCACTTTCTTTCTCCTCGCCTACGCTCTCAGCTGGGGCGCCATTCCCTGGCAGAGCTTCTTCGCCCCCGGTGTGCTGGTCGCGGCACTGATCGTCGTGTCCCTGACAGAGGGCGTTGCCGGGCTGCGGGCAATGGGGTCCCGGCTCATCCGCTGGCGGGTCAGCTGGATCTGGTACCTACTCGCGCTCGCCGTGCCCTTCGCGGTCAAGTTCGCCTCAATAGGCCTGAACACCGCTCTGGGCGCACCCATCCCGCACATCGCCGAATTCAGCGTCTGGTACAGCCTGCCGCTGGCGATCGCAATCAACATGGTCAACCCTCTCAACGCCCAACTCCCCGAGGAGGCGAGCTTCCGCGGTTGGGCTCAGCCGAAGCTGCAGACCACGCGGACCCCATTGGCCGCCACCGTGCTGATGGCCATCGGTGTCACCATCTGGCATGCGCCCTTGTTCTTCATGCCCCAGTTCGGTTCCAGCCCGATCGAGGCGCTGGCCACCATCGCCGTAACTTTCTGGTACGCCTGGTTGTTCAACCACGCCTCCGGCAGCGCACTGCTCACATTGATCGCGCACGCGACCGAGGGCACCATCGAGACGAGCACCTTGTGGCAGGCCAGTGCCGACACGACCCGGATGACCTGGCTCTACAGCCTGGTCTGGTGCGTGGTCGCCATCGGTCTGCTGGTCTTCAACCGTCGGTTCTGGACCAAACCGCCAGAGTCAACTTCCGATCAGTCCCCGGCCCGGGCCTCCACGAGGACGTAGATTGACGCGTCGACGTCTCCGGTGGACGTGCGAACGAGGGCAACGACGCGCTGGTAGCCAGGTCCCTCGAAGGCGTCCAAACGTTCCCAGTGAGCTGGCAGGTCGATCGACTCGAAGACGTCAACACTGACATCTGAGCCGTCGGGATCAAGAACCAGTGCTGGGTATCCAAGATCAGCACCCCAGCCGGCTTGGACGAGCATTCCGTTGACCTGGCCGGCAAGCCAGCGGCCTTCGAGTCCCTCGAGCTGGTGATGGTTGGGGCGACCCGGTGCAAGGGACCCGTACGTCGCCAAGCGATGGAGGGCCGTATTCGCGCCGCACCGACTGCCTGGCCGGCGCTGGTCGTCGTCCACTCCCGCGCCTGGGCTAGCGTCCGAGGAGGCGGTTCAGCCAGCCCGGCCCGACGATGAGGGCCGGCTCGGGAAGGCGACGACGCAGCCCGCGGTCAGCCGTGACCACCAGCGGTATCTTCCCCGATGCTGTTAGCCGATTCGTTTCCTCGACGATTTCACTGTCGCCATCCGCATCAGCCCGCACGACGGACACGGCCTCGGGCCCCTCGACGCGCTTGGCAGCACCCTCCACGACCGCGTGGATCTCCGCAATCCGCACCGCCCCCAGCTCGGGAAGAGTGACCTCCGCACCGTTCAAAGGCTCCAACTCGTTGAGCAGGCGCGTGGCTGCGCCTTCCCTGTCGCGCCACCAGCCGTCCGGGCGCGATCCCATCACATTGGCAATGTCCACGACCAACACGAGATGCTGCGGCTCCTCGGACATGTTCACGACGACCCTTCCGGCAGTGGCGATGGTGACCAGACCAGACTGCCATCCTCGTACCGGAATCAGCCGGTGGCGACCCGCAAGCGCCGGGCCTTCTCAACGCTTGCCCCATGGGCCGGCCCAGACACCACGTCCCTCCTGGAGTTCGAGGACCCTCGGGAACACTATGCCCACGAGGCTTCCCCTCCGGTACGGCGGTCCTCAGATCGGACGTGCGCGTGGCTAGGGTCGAAAGCATGCCGGCGGGAGTGGTGAGCCAGACCACGGTGCGGCTGCTGGCCGCTGAACTCGGCCCGGAATCGCCGCTGCCGCCGTTCATCGGGCTGCAGAAGCTTCCTGACCCCTCCTCTTCTCCCGACCTGCCACCCGACATGCGCGAGCGCATCGAGTACGGCCAGCTGGCCAATCCGCTGCCGTATGCGTTGCAGAACGGCTACCGCCGCGACTTACGGTTTCCGGAGATCAGCGCACTCCAGCTGACCAACGGTCGGCTGGAGGCGCTCGTGCTTCCAGGTCTTGGGGGTCGGCTCTGGTCGCTGCGCGAGCTGGTGGGCGACCGGAATCTGGTGTTCAGCAACCGGCGCCTCCAGTTCGCCAACTTCGCACTTACCGACGCCTGGTTCGCCGGCGGCATCGAGTGGAACCTCGGCTCCACGGGCCACGCGGCCACCACGTGCCGACCGGTCTTCGCGGGCAGCGTGTTGTCCAACCGCGGCGCTGCGGTGCGGATCTGGGAATGGGAACGCACCCGAGATCTCGTGTTCTCCGTCGACCTGCTGATGCCAGCTGACCGTCCACTGTTGCTTGCTTTCGTTCGCGTCCGCAATCCCGATCCCGAGCCCAAACCGCTCTACTGGTGGACGAACATCGCCGCTCCCGAGGAACCAGGAGTACGGGTGTTGGCCCCAGCCGCTCGAGCCTGGCGGACTGAGTACGACGGATCCATCGCGGAGGTCGACATCCCCTTCGCCGATGATTTGGCCGCCGATGTCAGCTACCCACTACGGGCGCAGCGAGCCGCGGATTACTTCTTCCAGGTGCCTTCTGAGCGGCGGCCGTGGATCGCCGCTGTGCAGGCCGACGGCCGCGGACTGGTGCAGACCTCCACTGCTCCGTTGCGCGGTCGCAAGCTGTTTCTTTGGGGAACGGCCGCTGGCGGCCGGCACTGGCAGGAGTGGCTGTGCGGGCCAGGGTCTCGCTACCTGGAGATCCAGGCCGGTCTGGCCACGACGCAACTCGAGCACCTGCGGTTGGAGGCGAGCGCCGAGATCAGCTGGGCGGAGGCCTACATGCCGATCGAAGCAGCGGGGGCGGTGCACGGTTCTTGGCCGGACGCGCTCGCCGAGGTGGCTGAGCTGCTGGCCCGAGCGATTCCCGACGAAGAGCTGGATGAATGGCACCGCTGGTGGCGAGCCGAGATGGCGGATATGCCGCCGCAGCAGATGGCGGCCGGCTCTGGCGCCGGCGAGGCTGAACTTGTCGTACGGGGCGAGGATCCCGACAGTCTGCCCGGCACCCCGTTCGGACAGCCGCTCTCCGACGGCTTCGGCCATCTCGTCGCCCTGGCTCGCACGGGCGAGGTAGACCAGGACGCTGCGGGTGCAGATGTCTTGGTGCCCCCGATCACGGATCGTTGGGCCCCGGTACTTGACCGCGCAGCGAGGGGCTGGTGGGGCCAACTCATGATCGCTATTCGGGCCCACGCTCGCAGAGACCTTGAGGCGGCGCGGCTGGGCTACCTGAGCTCCGACCAGCTCACCTCGACGCCCTGGGCGGCCCGCGGTCTGGCCGTGCTCGCCGCTGGCCGTGACGATCACGAAAGGGCCGCGAAACTTTACGCCCGCGCCGTCGCCCAGGCGCCAACCTGCCTGCCGCTGCTCGTCGAGGCCACCAACCAGCTGCTAGCCGCGGGTCGACCAGCCGCCTGCCTGGCGATGATCGACGCGGCGCCGGAACGGATCGCCGTGCACGGCAGGGTCGTCCTGCAGCGGGCACGTGCGCTGCTGGACGACGGGCAAGCCGCCGCGGCCCGCGCCCTCCTCGAAACCGGGATCGGCGTGCCCGATCTTCGGGAGGGGGAGACGCTGGGGGAGCTGTGGCGCGCGGCGTTCGGCGACCGGCCGCTTCCCTACCACTACGACTTCCGGATGCGAGAGGAATGACCGCGCCGGCCCTCGGTGTGCTGCGCACCATGATCATGGCGCGCTCAGTCCTGAGGCTGGGCCTCATGAGGTCGATGCGTACGTTTTCCATCACAGCCGCGAAGACGACCGCTCTGCAGGCCCAAACCCGTAGCGTTTGTCATCACAGCCGCGAAGACGACCCTCCTGAGGCTGCGGGCGATTACCCGCTGGAGACGGATCTCACCGCGGTGGTTCTGGCCTGGTGAACCGAGATCGAAGCGCGGTGGGCCATTTCCGCTCGGCGACAGGCGAGCAGGCTTATCGAGCGGCGTACCGACGAGCGATGACCCTGCTGCCGACACCAGACGCGACTCTGGATCTGGAGACCACCTTCGGGCGCGTCCGGGTGTATGAGTTCGGCGCCGCGTCAGCTGACCGTGCCGCCACTCCGGTGGTCCTCTTGCCCGGCCGGTCCTCCGGTGTGCCGATGTGGGCGCACAACCTTCCCGACCTCGTCGCCGCCCGCACTACCTATGCCCTCGATGCCCTGGGCGACGCCGGCCTGAGCGTTCAGATCCGACCGATCCGCGACGCCACCGACCAGGCCGACTGGCTGGACCAGGTGCTGGCTCTGTTGCCTGTTCCCAGCGTCCATCTCGTCGGGCATTCCTTCGGCGGCTGGCTCGCGGCCAACTACGCCGCCCGGCATCCTGAGCGGGTGCAGACGCTCACTCTGCTTGATCCGGTGTTCGTCTTCAAAGGCCTGCGTTGGCAGCTGTACTTCATTTCCCTGCCCGCGTCGCTGCCCTTCCTCCCTCGCAGCTGGCGCACCCGCATGCTGAGCACAATCGGCGGTGGCCCGGTCGACCCGGACGACCCGTTGGCTCGCATGATTTCTGAGGCTACCGAGCACTACGCAGTGAAACTCCCGCCGCCCAAACGCCTCACCGGTACTCAGCTCCGCGAACTGCACATGCCCGTATACGCCGCCCTCGCTGGCCGCAGCGCCGTGCACGACGGTGCCCGCGCCGCAGACGTCGCGCGAGCCGAGCTCCCACACCCAACAATCGAACTCTGGCCTGACGCCACTCACTCCCTACCCATGGAACAAACCGCAGCGCTGGACCGCACGATCCTCGCGTTCATGGCCACCCACGACAGCTGACGCGGCAAACCGGCCAGTGGGTGTCGCCGGTGGCCGGGTGGATTGCTGCGAATACCAGCGGGTCGTGCCGCCTGCGGATCGAATCAGTCTGACCCCAGCGTCTGGACATGTGCGCTGTTGATCAAGAGCTACCTCTACGGCCAGGAATGCCGAGCTCGCGGCCTCGGTAGAACGCTTCTCGGGACTCGAGCACGTAGGGCGCCATTGCTTGCCGACGCCGCTCCTCGGCCTCGGAGTCCCGCCATGCGTCGCATGATTCCTTTGAGTCCCAGAAGGAGACGCCGATGATCTCTTCGCCGTCCTCGGACCAATAGGCGTACGCACGAGCCAAGCCCTCCGGATATGGATCGGGTTGCCACACATGTTCGAAGTCATCCAGAGCGCCCACAGGTATCTTGCGGGTCGTCATCCAAACGAAGTACTCCATTGACCTCTCCTCTTAACCGCGCTCGATAGGCACACCGCGCCGCAGGCTCAGTGTGATCATCGCACCAATGGTCCGTACCCAGCGCCCACCTCGCTGGAGGTCGCTGGACAGACGTGCCTAGGATCCCGGCATGACCCGCTACGTGATCGACGCGCCCACCCTGCTGCACCTGGTCGCCACGGGTGTCCAGGTCAGCTCCAGTCATCAGATCGTCGCCCCGAACCTCATCCGCTCCCAAGCGCTTTCGCTGCTTCTCCAGGCCGTCCGGCGCGGCGACCTCACCGAAGACGTGGCACTTCAGCACCATGAACGACTCACCGAGCTGAAGATGCGGCTGCTCGGGGACCGAGTATCGCGCCGTACCGCCTGGAGGATCGCGCGCGAGCAGGGCTGGGAGACCACGTACGACGCGGAGTACCTTGCCCTCACCAAGCTCCAGGCCGACGCCTTGATCACTGTCAGTCCCGCACTTGCGACTAAGGCCAAGGACCTCGTTCCGCTGGCACAACTCGACGCGCTCACCAAAGACCGGGACTGACACGCCGGAGCGCGCGCCGTCCCCGACTTTGTGGCAATCCCCGCGGATTACTTCACGATGGCTTTGGCGGCCAGCCGGATCGTCAGGAAAGCAGAGCTCACAGAGAGGCGTGGGAGCGAAATTCGGAGAGATGGGCTTGCCGACACGCTGCCGGACGGCGTGTCCACGTGCGAGTCCGGATCGGACAGAGAGGAGGTGGGACATGACTGGATCGGGAAGCGACGCGGCCGATAAACCAGCCGAGGTGACGCCAGCGCCGGGTGCGGATCTGTCGCAAGGTCCGGACACCGACGTGTTCGTCGTACGCGCCGCATCGGCGCCCGAGCGTCTGTTCCTCTCCAGTCGGTTCCGTTTCCTCGCCACGACGGTGGAGACAGCTGGCCGCTACTCGTTCCTGGCCGTGGATATCCCGGTCGGCGGCGGACCTTGGAGCCCACGCCGGAACGGACATCCGTGCTCGACGCATGCCACCACTGTGCCCGATCAAGCCGGGCGGCGACCCTGACGAAAAAGTCAGGGTCGAGTGGTTCCGATGGTCTATGGCGTGCGGTGGGTTCCGGCTCCTAGGCTCGCGCCATGATCACGCTCACCGGCCTGACCAAGCGGTACGGCGACAAGACCGCTGTCGACGGCCTCACCGTCGAGATCACGCCGGGCCGGGTCACCGGCTTCCTCGGCCCGAACGGCGCCGGCAAGTCCACCACCATGCGTCTCATCCTCGGGCTCGACCGGCCGACCGCCGGGCGAGCCTTGGTCAACGGCAAGCAGTATGCCGAACACCGCTACCCGATGCGCGAGATCGGTGGCCTGCTCGACGCCACGGCGGTCCACCCGCGGCGCAGTGCCCGCAACCACCTGCTCGCCATGGCCGCCACCCACCGCATTCCCGCTAGGCGAGTCGACGAGGTGCTGCACGCGGTCGGGCTCACCGATGTCGGCGGCCGGCTTGCCGGCACCTTCTCACTGGGGATGAGCCAGCGGCTCGGCATCGCGGGCGCGCTCCTCGGCGACCCGCAGGTGCTGATGCTGGACGAGCCGGTGAACGGCTTGGACCCGGACGGGGTGCGGTGGATCCGCACCTTCCTGCGCGAGTTTGCCGATCAGGGCCGGACGGTCTTCGTCTCCTCCCATCTGATGAGCGAGATGGAGCAGACCGCCGACCGGCTAGTCGTGATCGGGCGGGGCCGGTTGATATCCGACACTGACATGGGTGCGCTGCTGACTGGTGCCTCGGTGCGCGTGCGCGGACCCGAGCTGGCGCCGCTTGCGTCGGTGCTGGCCGGCCATGAGCTTCACTGGGCGTCTGGGACAGAGCTGGTTGTCAGCGGCGTGAGCGCCGAGCAGGTCGGCGACCTCGCGTACCAGACCGGTGTGCGGCTGCACGAGCTGCGGCCCGTCGAAACGACCTTGGAGCAGGCCTACATGGAACTGACCGCGGACAGCGTCGAGTACACGGAGCCGACCAGATGAACACGCTGAGCCTGGTATGGATCTCGGAGTTGATCAAACTGCGGAGCGTCCGCTCCACCTGGTGGGCGGTGGGCGGAGCCGTCCTGGCAATGGCCGTCGCAGCAGCGCTGGACGGCACGAGTACGGCCAACGAGCTAAAGGCCGAGGCAGCACCGCCAGGGTCGACGACGTATGTGAGCCTCGCGATCAGTGGCGTCAACTTCGTGCAGTTCATCGTGCCCGTGCCCGCGATGCTGTTGATCACCTCGGAGTACGCGTCCCGTTCGATCACCTTCTCGCTGCAGTGCGTACCGGCACGCACTCGGCTGCTGCTCGGCAAGGCCGGAGTCGTGGCGGCCTTCGGGTTCGTGGTGGGCACGCTACTGGGCGTCGTGGGTGTCGCGGTCGGCGTGCCGGCCCTGGGGGAGTATGGCCAGTTCTCTGCCGGTGAAACCGTACGCTCGGTGCTGGCCATCGGCCTGTACAGCGGGCTGACCAGTGTGGTCGCACTCGGCCTCGGCACGCTGACACGCAGCTCGGCGGCCACAGTCTCGATCCTGTTCTTGCTGCTGCTGGTGGCCTCGACGCTGTTAGGCGGACTCGGAGAATCCTTCGGCTGGGACTGGCTGGTGACGATCTCGACTTACTTCCCGAACATCGCCGGGCAGACGTTCATCATCGGAGCGGACCAGCCGTACAGCCCATTCGTTGGACTGCTGACCCTCACCGGCTGGGCGGCCGCCGCGCTCCTCGCAGGAGCAGTCGCACTCAACACCCGCGACGCCTAGAGCCCTTCGCCGGATCAGCGCGCCTCGTCGTCGGCCAGCAACACGAATCATCCGGGCCAGCGTAGGGTCGCCGAGATCGCGTGCGGATTAGGGTGGCAGCGTGAACCGTGCTGGCGCGCAGGCCTGGCTCGACAGCTACGTCGCGGCTTGGCTGTCCTACGACGAAGATGACATCGGAGCCCTCTTCACCGACGACATCGCCTACCGATACCACCCCTATGACGACCCAATTGTCGGCCGAGAGGCGGTCGTCGCGTCGTGGTTGGGGGAGTCGGACTCGGAAGGGACCTCGAGCCGTGATGCGCCCGGCACTTACTCAGCGACTTACGCACCAGTCGCCGTTGACGATGATGTCGTGGTCGCCACGGGCACTTCCAGCTATCGGGAGCAGCTGGACGGGCCCATTGTTCGCACCTATCACAACTGCTTCGTGATGCGTTTTGATAGCGAAGGGCGATGCCGAGAGTTCACCGAGTACTACCTGCGGCGGCCCTAGCTCTGCTTCGTCCTAGCTCGTCTTTCGTAGCGAGAGCGTGCGAGCTGGTAGGCGGTGTGCAGCAGTTCCCGCAATGTCTCATCGGTCCGCTCGCCCGGATTCTTCACTGCCAGCCAGCCGAGTGAGCCGTAGACAGGATGAGCGATCACCACATCCGAGGCGCTGGGGTCGTCGGCGTTCGCCGCTGAGTCTCGCGGAGAGTGGCCCGTCCAGCGGACGAAGGCTTCTTTGCCAGCCGCGACATTGACGCGGAACGCTTCGGGAGGACCCAGCTCGGACTTGTCGTCGTCGGGGTAGTCCTTGGTCACGATGGTCGCAAACGGCTGAGTTGCCTCCGGCACAACCCCGCTTGGGGAGTAGTAGAAGAACGTGTCGCCCCAGGCGATCTCCGGTGTGCCGTCGCCTGGTCCTGGCCTGAGGGTCAGCACTCCATCGAGTCCACCTACGAGGCTGATGATCTCGTCCATAGTCATGCCCCCAGCGTTTCACTCCACCTTTCGCAGGTGTTGGGCCTTCGCCTGTGTTGGGCGTGCAGGGACGGTAGCCAATCGGCCTACCGCAGGAACCGGTGCATGACGTGAAGCCCGACTAGCCCACGGTCAGGATGTCTGAAGGCTTCCGGCACGGTAGTGAGAATGGTGAAGCCGAGCGACTCCCAAAGCCGGACTGCGTGCTCGTTGGTCTCCACGACAGCGTTGAACTGCATCGCCGCGTACCCTTCCTGCGCCGCGACTTCGAGGACGCGGTGGGCCAGGGCACGGCCGACACCTCGGCCGGCTGCGGTCGGCGACACCATGAAGCCTGCGTTAGCGACATGACTGCCGGCAGCTGGCTGATTGGGGTGAAGCTCGGCGGTTCCGACGACTGCACCATCCTCGACAGCGACGAATACTCGCCCGCCGGGCTTGCCCATCCACCACGTTCGTGCCGCTTCTTCGCTGGTATCGGTCGGCCAGCAATAGGTGTCGCCGGCGGCAAGTATCGGCCGCATGAATCCCCAGACGGCGACCCAATCCGAATCGACGACATCGCGGATCTCCATTTCGGCATCTTGGCAGTTGTGCCAGGCCGGGGTTGACCTGGAGTGCGCTCCAGGTTGCAGGCTATTCATATGAGCATATCGGCGGTACTTCCGGACCTGGCCGGCGACGACGAGGCCGACCTGCTGATCGGTGACGTAGCGCGACTCTCGGGTCTGTCGATCGACACTCTCCGCTACTACGACCGGGCCGGGCTGCTCGGCGCGGTCCACCGCGACGGCGGCGGGCGTCGCGTCTTCGACCGAGACACCTTGGGCTTGCTAGACGTGGTGCTGCGGTTGCGGCGAACGGGCATGCCGGTGAAAGACGTACGCCACTTCGTCGACCTGGTGCGGTCGGGCGACACCGAGCGTGCGGGACGGCTGCACCTGCTGCGGGCCCACCGGCAACGCGTGCTGGCGCAGCTCGACCAGCTTCAGGACGACCTGGCAGTCATCGACTGGAAGATCGCCGCCTACCAGGCCGGAGAGGACGGCACCGAGCCGCCGCCGCCACCGCCAGGCTGGCCGAGGCCGCAGGGGCACCTACCACAGCCGGACACTTTGATCGCTGAACCACCAACTGACCAGGAGTAGTTATGAGCACAACGACGATCGAAACTCGCTCACTGGGGGCGGGCGGGCGCCAATTGTCGGCCGTCGGCATCGGCACGTGGGCCCTCGGTGGTCCGTTCACCTTCGACGGCCGCGACGCCGGGTGGGGTGAGGTCGACGACGCGCAGAGCGTCCGCGCCCTGCACACCGCGATCGACGCAGGAGTCAGGCTGATCGACACAGCGCCCGCGTACGGGACCGGACACTCCGAGCGAGTCATCGGGCAGGCCCTTGCTGCGCTGCCGCCCACGGTTCGGGAGTCGGTCGCCGTGGCCACCAAGTTCGGCCTCCGCATCGATGAGGACGGGCGCACCGGCGGCGGAAATGACGTCCGCCCGGAAGCGATCCGGGCCGAGTGCGAGGCCAGCCTGCACCGCCTGAGGTTGGAGGCCGTGGATCTGTATCAGCTGCACGGCGGTGCCGAGACCGTGGCCGCAGCCGAAGACGTGGTGGCGACCTGTGAAGAACTGCTAGCCGAAGGCAAGATCAGGTCCTTCGGCACCGCTCAGGACGACGCCGAAACGGTGGCTGTCTTCGCTCGATCGGACGGCTGCGTGTCGGTGCAGACCCAGGTGAACGTCTTCGGCTGGACCGAGGCCACGCTGGACTCCGCACACGCCCACGGGTTGGCCGTGTTGGCCCGGTCACCGCTGGCTATGGGCATGCTGTCCGGCAAATACCACACCACCAATCGCCCCAGAGCCGGCGACGTCCGCTTGGATACGCCTTACTGGGACTACTTCGACGCCGACACGATGCCGCGCTGGTTGCAACGCCTGGACACCGTCCGGGAGCTGCTGACCGTCGGGGGTCGGAGCCTGGTGCAGGGCGCTCTTGGCTACCTGTTGGCGCTCGACCCGTCGATCATCCCGTTGCCGGGGATCCGCACCGAGCAGCAGGCGCGGGAGAACGCCGCGGTGCTGACTCTGGGGCCATTGCCACAGGCGGAGACCGCGGAGATCACCGCGCTCCTCGCCGACTCTCCGGAGCGTCGTTAGACAGCGGTCCAGGCCGAGTCGCGGGCTGCACTGTCCTCGACGGCGCCGAGGACCCGCTGCACGCGCAACCCGTCGTCGAAGGTCGGGGTCGGCTGCCGGTTCTCCGCGATCGCGGCTACCAGGTCGACGACCTGGTGGGTGAAGCCGTGCTCGTAACCGAGTCCATGGCCGGGCGGCCACCAGGCGCTGACGTACGGGTGCTCCGCCTCGGTCACCAGGATCCGCCGGAAGCCTTGCTCCTCCACCGGCTGCGTGCCATCGAAGAACTGAAGCAGGTTGTTCTCCTCGAAGTCGAAGGCGAGCGAGCCGTCGGTGCCGTTGATCTCGATCCGCAACGCATTCTTGCGGCCGAGGGCGAACCTGGTGGCCTCGAACACCCCCGTGGCACCGCCGTCGAACCGAGCCGTGAACAGCGCGGCGTCGTCCACCGTGACGTCGCCGCGCGGCGCATCTTCAGCACGGTCCACGTGACCGCCCAGGCCCGAGCGTTCACCGCTGAGTGGCCGGGACTTCACGAATGTCTCGAGGATCGCGGAGACGCCGGTGATCGCTTGGTCGGTCAACCACTGGGTGGTGTCGACCAAGTGGGCGCCGAGATCACCCAACGCGCCGGACCCCGACTTCGACTTGTCCAGCCGCCAGGTCATCGGGGCGTCGGGATCGTGCAGCCAGTCCTGCAGGTACTGCGCTCGCACCTGACGGACGGTGCCGATCCGGCCCGCCTCGACCAGCTGGCGGGCCAGGGCCAGTGCCGGTGTCCGGCGGTAGGTGAAACCGCACATCGCCCACACCCCCCGCTCGGCGGCTACGCGGGCTGCTGCCGCCATCTGCTCCGCCTCCTCGACGGTATTCGCCAGCGGCTTCTCGCAGAGCACGTGCTTGCCAGCCTGCAGGCCGGCGATCGCGATCTCGGCGTGGCTGTCACCCGGGGTGCAGATGTCGATCAGGTCGATGTCGTCGCGTTCGACCAGGCGCCGCCAGTCGGTCTCGGTCGAGGCGCAGCCGAGGCGCTCGGCCGCCGCACTCACCGCCTCCGGGTTGCGGCCAGCGATCGCGGTCAACTCGGGCGTGAGCGGCAAGTCGAAGAAGCGATGGGCATTCCGCCACGCATGGGCATGGACGGCGCCCATGAAGGCGTACCCCACCATGCCGACCCGTACAACATCACTCATTTGAGCTCTCCCTTCAGCTCACCGGCTGGAACCGCCCGGCTCGTGTTGCCGATCACCTCATGCACGGACGGCCAGGACGCCAGCGCCGCGGCCAGCTCGGGTCGCTGCTCGGCCGTGAGCGTTAGGCGGTAGGCCTCGTCGAGCAGGTCGCCCAGGACGACCCGCTGCCGGGTCTCGGCCGACCGGACCGCGCCCTCGACCATGGCCAAGCTCATCACGTTGCTGTGTACTTCCCCGTATGGCACGCTACCGTCGCGCAGCGCGGCGACGAACTCAGCCAGCGAACCGTCGATTTCCTCCGGACCGGTGCCGACCGCGGCGGGGATCGGCGTGCCGTCGGCGGTCTGCGCGACCGGCGCGTGGTCGCCGTCCCAGAGCGCCGTGCCATCGGCTCCACTGATCCGCCAGCTGCCGTTCCATGACGTTTCCAGGCCGGGGCTGCACCAGCTGCCGCTGAACACGAACCGGGTGCCGTCGGCGAACTCGGCATTCACCTCGGCGGCCGCATCTCCGGCGTACCAGCTCCAACTGGGGTTGAACGACTCGCAGGTGATCGACACCGGCTCGCTGCCGATCAGGTCGCGGGCCATGTCGAACTGGTGTATCGCCAGGTCCTTGAGCAGCGGGTAGGCCATCTGTTCCCGGAAGCCGCCAAAATGCGGGGCCTTGAAGACGCTGCATATGACGAGGCCGAGCTGGCCCAGCCGGGCGATCTGCCCGCGCAGCCCTTCAAGGTTGCGCCAGTATCGCCGGGATTGGGAGATCATCAGCAGCCGGCCGCCGGCCTCGGCGGCCGCGATCATGGACAGGGCCGCAGGCAGCGTGTCCGCCAGCGGCTTCTCGCAGAGCACGGCGAGACCGCGCAGCAGCGCCGCGATGCTGACGTCCGCGTGTGCCTCCGGGATGGTCACGTTGACCACCGCGTCCGCCTCAACGCGGTCTAGCAGTTCCTCCACCGTGCTGGCCACCGCGATCTCGGTGAAGCCGGCGTCCGCCGCGGAGCGCCGGGCCGTCTCGAGGTCGAGGTCGGCCAGGCCGACGAGCCGGACGTCGGGCGACTGGCCGATCACGCGAAGCCAGGCGCGGCCCATCAGGCCGGCGCCCACCTGGACCAGCCGGACCGGCTCAGCTGGTGAGAGCATCGGTCTGCTTTTCCTCATGGGACTCGATCGGGCCGCTGTAGCCGTGGCCGGTGAAGAAGTCGTCGGTCTCGTAGCGCAGCAAGGTCGGCAGCGCCCGCGGCCGGTCGCTCTTCACCCAGGCGACGCCGTTCGCGATCACCCGGCGCACGTCGGAATGGTGGTACACCGGGTAGTCCTGGTCGCCCGGGGAGAAGAAAAAGATCTTGCCGTGCCCCCGCCGGAACGTGCAGCCGCTGCGGAACACCTCGCCACCGGTGAAGGACGAGATGAAGATCAGCTCGTCCGGCGCCGGGATGTCGAACGTCTCGCCGTACATCTCCTGCGCGTCGATGATGATCGGATTCGGTACGCCCTCAGTGATCGGGTGTGTCGCGTCGACCGTCCACACGAGCTCCCGGTCCTGCTCGCTGCGCCAGCGCAGCGTGCAGGTGGTGCCCATCAGCCTGCCGAAAATCTTCGACCAATGCCCGGAGTGCAGGACCACAAGGCCGAGGCCGGAGAGCACGTGCTGGTGGACCCGCTCGACGACATTGTCTGCGACCTCGCCATGCGCGGCGTGGCCCCACCAGACCAGGACGTCCAGGTCGTCGAGCACCTCCTCGGTCAGGCCGTGCTCGGGTTCGTCGAGCGTGGTGGTGGTCACCCGGGCCCGGTTGCCTAGGTTCTCGGCGATCCCAGCAGCAATGGTGTTGTGCATGCCGTCGGGATAAATGGCAGCGACGTGTGGCTCGATCTGCTCGTGCCGGTTCTCCCCCCAGACGAGAACGCGGATCTGGTCGGACAAACTTGCGGACATGTCGCTCCTTCGACGTGGGAGGGCGGCGGCGGTCGCCGACAAAGGTGGCGTGGTTACTTCACGGCGCCGCCGGTAGCGCCGGTGGCAATGTACTTCTGGGCGATGACGAGCAGGATGATCGCCGGGATCGAGGCGAGCATGGCGGTGGCCATCACCGCGCTCCAGTTCGAGATGTGCGCGCCAAGGTAGGTGTAGATGCCCAGCGTGACAGGCGTGATGTTTCCCTGTGTCGTCAGGGTTAGCGCGTAGATGAAGTCGCTCCACGCGAACAGGAAGGCGAACAGCCCGACGGTGATCAACGAGTTCCGGCTGATCGGCACCACGATCGACAAGAACGCGCGGACCAGGCCGGCCCCGTCGACCCGGGCCGCCTCGACGATCGAGGGCGGCACTCCGAGCATGAACGCCCGCATGATCAAGATCCCGAACGGGACCGCATGCGCCGCGTTGGCGATGATCAGCCCGGGGATGGAGTCGAGCAGGCCGATGCTCTCATACAGGGTGTAGAGGGCGTTCGCGATCACGATTCCCGGGATCATCTGCGAGATCAGGATGGCGAGCAGTGCCCAACTGATCCAGCGGAACCTGAACTGGGCCAAGGCGTACGCGCAGGGGGCGGCGATCACGAGTGTCAGCACAACCGTGCCGACGGCGATCACCATGCTGGTGACGAGATTTTGGCCCTGGTCCTGAATCGCAGTCACGTACCCCGCCAGGCTCGGCTGCGGAGGGAAGAAGCTCGACGGCAGAGTGCTCCCGCTGGGCTGCAGGGAGATGTTGAGCATCCAGTAGACCGGGAAGAGCATCAGGGCCAGCAGGACGATGGCGATGCCGGTACGGAGTCCGCGCCGGGTCTGGCGGGCGGCGAGTCGCTGCTGATGTGTGACCATCGTCTGCTCCTTACTCGTCGACCTGGCTCCGGCTCGCCCGCAGGTAGACGATCGCGAAGGCCAGTGAGATGAGGATCAAGATGTTGCTCAAGGCGGCGCCCTGGCCGAACTTGAACTCTACGAACGAGCGCTGATAGGACATCAAGTTGATCGTCTGGGTCGCATTGGCCGGCCCACCGTGGGTTAGGCCAAGGATGATGTCGAGCACCTTCAGGGTGTAGATCACGCCCAGCATGATCACGACGCTCACCACGGCATGCAGGTTGGGCCAGGTGATGTTCCAGAACGCCTTCCAGCCGGTCGCGCCGTCCAGGGCACCGGCCTCGTAGAGCTCGTCCGGGATTTCCTGCAGCCCGCTATAGAGCAGGGTCAGGTTGAACGGAATGCCTAGCCAGATGTTCACCAGGATGATGGCGATCAACGCCACGTCCGGCGAGGTGAGCCAGGGGATCGGCGTGTCGATGATCCCAAGGTTTTCCAGCGTGACATTGAGAACGCCGCTGTCCTGTTCGAGGATGGCTCGCCAGGCGGCGCTGCCGACGATCAGCGGGAGCAGCCACGGCAGCAGAAACAGCGCGCGGAGAACCCCATTGAGTGGGAAGTTCTTGTGGAAGAACAGCGCCAGCAGCATGCCGATCACGAATTGGCCGGCGATCGACCCGATGGTGAACAGCGCGGTGTTGATCAGCGCCTTGGTGAACAGCTCGTCGGTCACCACGGCCGCGTAGTTCTGCAGTCCCACCCACGGAGCCTCGCCGTTGATGAACGTCCGCAGTGTGTAGTTCTGGAAGCTCATCACCAAGTTCTTCACGACCGGGTAGCCGAACAGGGCGATGATCGTCAGCGCGGCCGGTACCACGAAGAGGATCTTCGCGATCTCCTCCCCGCGCCGGCCGCGTCTAGGGGCCGGCGCGGTCTCGGAGGACGGTGCGGTGGGCTCGGTCGCGGTGGTCAGCGTCTCTGCGTCCGACATGCGCCGACTCCTTCCGTCCGTCGCGGTCGCTTAGCTGGCGCCAGCCTTGGCCATCGCGTCAGCCGGAGCCGCCTGATCGGTGAGCACGAGCTGCATGCCGGTGTAGATCACCTTGGCGGTTTCGGGCCACTTCGCACCGAGCTGGCCGGTCCGAGCGCGGGCGTTGCCCACTGCGTCGGTGAAGCCGGCCATCGACGGAACCTCTGTCTTGTACTGCTCGGCGAGGGCGAGCTTGGTGGGCACCAGGCCGCCCTGCTTGGCCCGGAGCATCTGGTTCTCGTCGGTGTTCATGCACTTGACCAGCTCGGCAGCCTTGGCCATCTTCGCCTCGTCACCGGTCACCGGCACGGTCCACGCCTCGCCACCGAGCGGGGCGATCGACTTCTGGTCGGGCGTGTTGATTGGGAACGGCACGACGCCGAAGTCGACCTTCGCCTTCTGCAGCGCCGGGATCTGCCACGGACCGTTCAGCATCATGGCCGCCTTGCCGGCGATGAACTGGTCGTTGACGTCGGACTGCTTCCAGTTCACCGCGCTCTTGGACACCGAGCCCTCGTCGACCAGGTCCTTCCACAGCTGGAGCGCCTCGGCCACCTGCGGGCTCTTCAGATCGGTCTCGTCGCCCCCGTTCGTCCACATCGGCGGCAGGAACTGCCAGGCGCCCTCGTAGTCGGCGGTTGCGTTGAACGCGAAGCCGTACTGCTTGCCGCTGGTCAGCTTCTGGGCCGCTGTCTTCAGCTCGGCCCAGGTCTTGGGCGGCTGTACGCCGGCCTTTTCCAGCACGTCCTTGTGGTAGAAGATGGCCAGGGTGTTGGCGCCGGGCTGCAGACCGTAGAGCTGGCCGTCGTAGGTGGCCGCTGACACCGGACCGGGTGCGTATCCGTCGGCGGTGATCCCGAAATCGCCCAGCGGCATCAGTGCACCCGCCTCGGCGATCTGCTGGATCTCAGGGTTGTCCAGCATCAGCACGTCGGGCAGCGTCTTCGACGACGCCTGCTGCAGCACCTTCTGGATCAGTGTCGGGCCGGGCACCGATTGGTGGTCTACAGAGACAAGACCGATCGAGGTCCCGCACTTCTGCAGCTGGGCGTCGATGTTGGACTTGCCCGGCTCGTCGGTGTAGTAGTCCAGCACCGTCAGGCTCTCGACGGTCGCGGAGGAGGAGCTCTCGCTTCCCGCGTCGTTCGACTCGCCGCCGCCGCACGCGGCCAGGGTCAGGGGGGCCAGCGTCGCCATCGCGGCAGCGGCCGCCAGTCGCTTTTTGATCATCAGTGCAAGCTCCTTCGCTGATTCGGCCGAATTTGAGTGTCAAGCGCTTAACCCGGCGATCTAGAAGGCTTTCCCGATTGGCGGTTAAGCGTTTAAACTGGCTTTCGCAAGAGTTTGGCTGGCCAACCAAGGCTTTGTCAATAGGTGGTCCCGGTGCCCCGCATAACGATCGGAGGACGCGCGATGGCTACCACCATGCGAGAGGTGGCGGAGGCAGCTGGCGTGTCGATCGCCACGGTGTCCTTTGTGGTCAATAACTCCAAGCGGGTGGCGCCGGAGACCCGCGAGCGGATCGAGCGGGTGATGGCCGAGCTGGGTTTCCGCCGCAACGTTGTTGCGCGTGCCCTGGCCAGCCGACGGACTCGAATCATCGCCCTCGTCTATCCAATGCTCGCGCACCGACTGGCCGGCTCGGTGACCGAGTTCATCACCAGCGCGGCGCGGGCGGCGAGCGCCGCCGGCTACCACCTTGTGGTCTGGCCCGTCGGCAACGATGGCAGCGAGTTGGCCGCGCTGGTCGGCGAGAAGCTGGTCGACGGCGTGCTGTTGATGGAGGTCCAGCTCGACGACGCCCGGGTGGCGGCGCTGCGGGAGCTCGACATCCCGTTCGCCCTCATCGGCCGCACCCGTGACGTGACCGGCCTGCACTACGTCGACATCGACTTCGACGCGTCGGTGCAGATGGCCATGGACCACCTGGCCGAGCTCGGCCACGACCGGATCGTGCTGGTCAATGGCAGCCAGGAGGGCGAGAGCTTCGCCAGCTACGGCCCGTACGTTCGCTCGGAGATCGCCTACCGCGAGCTGTGCGCCCAGCGCGGGATTGAGCCCGTGATCCTGCGCTGCCGGCAGACGGTGCGCTCAGGGCGCGATGCCGCGATGGAGTTGGTGGCGACTGCGCCGGACACCACCGCGGTGGTGATCGTCGACGAGGTCGCCTCCGCAGGCCTGGTGGCCGAGCTGGCCCGGATCGGTTGGGCGGTGCCCGGCGACATCTCGGTGATGTCGATCTTGAGCTCGCTCGACATGGCGGCGATGTGCAATCCGCCGTTGACTACGGTGACCGCGCCTGGCACCGAGCTCGGCCGGCTCGGCGTCGAGGCCCTGTTGGGTCAGCTGGACGGCGGCACGCCGATGACTCCTGTGCTCCGCGCCGGTGTGCTGGCCCTCGGCGAGTCGACAGGTACGGTTCCCGGGCATTCCAGCCCTGACACAGCTGCTTCCTCCGCAAGAGGAGTTCCATGACCCAAACCAATCAGCGCGACGGCGGCCCGATCCGACTGACGGCCAGAAGCGCCACAGCTCTCCGGCCGGCCACCGCAGGGGAGATCACCGGGGGGTTGTGGGCGGATCGACGGCGGGTCAATCGGGACGTGAGCATCCCAGGCGGCTGGGACCGGCTGCACCAGGCCGGCAACTTCCACAACCTGGAGCTGGCTGCCGGGCGCGCGACCGGCAGCTACGTCAACGACCTGCCGTTTCTGGACAGCGACGTGTATAAGTGGCTGGAGGCGGTCGCCTGGGCGCTCGCCGATCCGTTGCTGGATTCTTCGTTGGCCGACCGGCTGCGCCAACAGCTGGCCGAGACCGAGCGGCTGCTCCGCGACGCCCAGCAGTCTGATGGCTACCTCGACTCGCACTTCCAGGTGCGATTTCCCGGAGAGCGGTTCATCCAGCTGCCGTGGGGACACGAGCTCTACTGCGCCGGACACCTGATCCAGGCGGCGGTGGCGCTGCATCGGAGCTCCGGCGAGCCGGGCCTGCTGGAGGTGGCTCGGCGGGTGGCAGACCTGGTCGTAGACACGTTCGGCACCGAGGCGGGCAAGGTGGACGGCGTTTGCGGACACCCGGAGATCGAGACCGCATTGGTCGAGCTCTACCGGGAGACCGGCGCCGAGCCATACCTGGAACGAGCCCGCTATTTCGTCGACCGGCGTGGGCACGGACTGCTCGGCGATGGCCGCTTTGGCCGGCACTACTGGCAGGACCAGGTACCTGTCCGGGACGCCGCATCGGTCGAAGGGCACGCGGTCCGTCAGCTCTACCTGCTTTCCGGGGTGGCCGACGTGTACCTGGAGACCGGCGACGCCACCCTCCTCCGCGCCCTAGTGCGGCTCTGGGCCGAGATGGTGGCCACCAAGACCTACCTGACCGGAGGCATCGGGGCACACCATAGCGACGAGGCCTTCGGCGACCCGTATGAGCTTCCCAACGAACGAAGCTACGGCGAAACCTGCGCGGCCATCGCCTCGATCATGTTCTGCTGGCGGATGCTGATGATCACCGGCGAAGCGAAGTACGCCGACCTGATGGAGCGCACTCTCTACAACGGTTTCCTGGCCGGCCTGTCACTGGACGGGCAGCGCTACATCTATGCCAACCCGCTGCAGGTCCGCGAAGGTCACATGGCCCGCGGCGATGATCACGACTACCAGCGCGTGGAGTGGTTCTACTGCGCCTGTTGCCCGCCGAATGTGATGCGGATCCTGGCCTCACTGCAGCACTACGTACTGCTCGGCGGTGAGGCCCGTGCCGTGCTGCACCAGTACATGACCGGCCGGTACGCCGCGGCCGTGGCCGGCGGCGAAGTATGGCTGGAGGTGACAACCGACTACCCGTGGGAGGGCACCGTCACTATTCGCGTGTCCGAAGCGCCGGTCGGCCGGTGGGAGCTGGCCCTGCGGGTGCCGCACTGGGCTGAGCAGCCGGCATTGACCGTCAATGGCACCGCCGTGGACACTGCACCCGCCGACGGCTGGTGGGTGGTGAGCCGGCAATGGAATGAAGGCGACGAGATGGTGCTGGTGCTGCCGCTAGAGCCGCGGTTCACCGTGGCCGACCCGCGTCTGGACGCTGCCCGGGGCGCTGTCGCGGTCGAGTATGGGCCGCTGGTGTACTGCCTGGAGGCCGTCGACAACCCCGGACACCGGCTGGACGACCTCTGCGTCGACACCGCTGTCGCGCCCGAGGTGCTAGCCGTGGAGGGGGCGCTGGAGGGCGTCGCGATCATCCGGACCGGTGGCCGCGTGCGGCGGCCCTGGTCCGGATCCTCGTGGTGGCCCTACCGTCCCGCGGGTGGCGCGTCAGCTGGGGACGAGCCCAAGGACTCGGTCCCGCTGACCGCGGTGCCCTACTACGCCTGGGGAAACCGCGAGCCAGGCGCTATGCGGATCTGGTTGCCCACCGCCTAGGCAGTATGAGGTGATACGTGGGGGCCGAGTGACCCAGATGCCCAGCGCCAACACGACAGCGCCGAAGCCTATCGACGCCTCGACGTTCCCCGGATGACCAGAGGAGGCTCCGTGTCTTATCGCGACCCAGGGGCCATCGAACGAGCTTTGTCATCCCGCACATGGGCAGTCGTCGGACTGACCCGCCATGAATATCGGGACGCGTACAGCGTGGCGGCATTCCTGCAGGCCAACGGCATCCGGATCCTGCCGGTGAATCCGCTGGCCGAATCAGTACTTGGCGAGAGTGGCTACGCCCACCTCGCTGATATCGACTTCCCGATCGATGTCGTCGACATCTTCCGTCGCTCTGATAGGGCCGGGCAGCACGTCGACGAGGCGATCGCGATCGGCGCGCGGTGTGTCTGGCTCCAGCTTGGCGTTGTCGATGACCAGGCGGCCAGACGCGCGCAGGAGGCCGGCCTCGACGTCGTCATGGACGCATGCCCGAAAATCGAGTGGCCACGTTACGGCCGCGCAACCGCTGAACGCTCCCTCAAGCTAAGGCTTGGCGCGACGGCAGATGCCGTACCGGCTCGACTTGATCTCTTGGGCCGAGCATGCCCTGGGCCAATGTCGTGATCTGCCAGCATGAGGGAGTGGTGGCGGCCTCTGGTGTGCGGATCAACTGGATGCAGATTCCGCCGCCGGTGCGGGCTGGCATCGAAGACATCATCGGTGGCGGGGCGGTAGTCATGGCCGTTTCGCAGACGGGCGGTTTCTCGCCCGGTACTGCCGACCGGGTGGTGACCGCCGATGGGCGTCGCGCTTTTGTCAAGGCAGTCAGCAGCATGCAGAATGCGCGATCGCCGAGCCTGCACCGCGCCGAAGCCCAGGTGGTCGGTCAGCTCCCATCCAATTCCTACGTCCCAGCCCTACTCGGCGTCTACGACGACGGCGCGTGGGTCGGGCTGGTGTTTGAAGACGTCGATGGACACACCCCAGCCTTGCCGTGGAAGCCTGCTGAGCTTGAGGTCGCCATGACCGCACTTCAACAGATGGCTAAGGAGTTCACGCCGAGCCCGGTACCTCATCTGGCGCCGGTCACGAGCTTCTACGCCACTGTCTTCGCCGGCTGGGAACGGATCCGTGCCGAGCCACCCGGCGACCTGGATCCGTGGGCACGGCACCACCTCGACGACTTGTGCCGCCTCGCCGCCCGCGGCCTAGCTAGCCTGGCCGGCGATAGCCTCCTGCACACCGATATCCGAGCCGACAACCTGCTCATCCGGACAGATGGGACCGTCGCGGTTGTGGACTGGCCCTGGGCATGCACTGGAGCGGCCTGGTTCGACCAGCTCCTGCTGTGCATCAATGTCGATCTCTACGGCGGCTATGACTCCGAGAACCTGGTGCGGCATTACGTGGAGACTGTCAATCGCGACGACATCACGGCCGCGCTGGCGGGTCTTTGTGGATATTTCACCGACGTGACCCGCCAGCCGCCCGACCCCGGCCTTCCCACTGTGCGAGCGTTCCAACGAGCACACGCCCGCTCGACACTGAGATGGCTCCGCAGGCGCTACCCAACATGAACCCCAAACAGGGTGTCAATTATGCGATCGCCAGAGATGGGCTGGGCCGTGCGCCGACGGGATAGTGTCGCCCGTTCCCGCAGGAACGCGTGACATGTACGGGAACGCCTTGCGAAACTAAGGCCACGCCGCGCTGCCTCCCAGTCGAGTTGCGGTGGAGGAGCGTCAAAGTGCATCATCGCGGTGCAGCGTGGCGCGACAACCGGGAAGGAACCGGATGAACCTAGAAAAGGTGATCTTCGGCTTCTTCGTGCTGCTCGCGGCAACCCTGAACTTCGGCTTCTTCATCGGCGAGATCGGCGATCGGGAACTACACAATGTGTACGAGCTGTTCGCAGCCGTAGTTGTGAACCTCATCGCCACGGTGCTCAAGTTCGGGGACCGGACACAGATCGGTGCCGTGCACCTCGCCACCAGCCTCGTCGCCGACCTCCAGCTGATCGCCGCCTCAGTCGTGTGGGTCTGGGCGACGCAAATCTCCGCCGCCGGGCTCGACCGTGAGGCGACCGCCAGTGTCGTCTCCCTCTCCGGCGGAGCCCTCTTCGCCAACATCGTCTCGGTTGTGCTGCTCGTGGTAGAGACGGTCTCGTTCCACCGACAGTAGCCCGCAGGTTCTGACGACGAACGTTTTCCACAGCCATCCGACCACTCCTGGAGGTCACGATGCCAAGTCCTCAGCGACGGTTTGTGCAGGATCTGCACAGGATCGGGGACGGGGTGCGCATGATGACGCGGATGCGGACCCCTGTCGATCCGTCGGTGCAGGTTTCCGCGACGCTGTTTCTGATCTTGAGGCGGATGCGTGCACCGCTGATCACGCTGATCATCATCTTTACGGTGAGCGTGTTCGGTCTTACCTTGATCCCCGGTCAGGATGCCGACGGTCAGCCGTACCGGATGGGCTTCTTCGACGCCTTCTACTTCATGAGCTACACCGCCACCACGATCGGGTTCGGCGAGATCCCTCACGTCTTCACCTACGGCCAGCGCCTGTGGGTTGTCGTCACGATCTACCTGACCGTGATCGGCTGGGCGTACGCCCTGGGATCGCTGCTCACCCTGATCCAGGACAAGGCCTTCCGCGAAGCGCTGCGACTGCAGCGCTTCGCGCGCAGGGTGGCCCACCTAAGCGAGCCGTTCCTGCTGATTGCCGGATACGGCAGGACGGGGGAGTTGCTCGCCCGCTCCTTCGACGGGCTCGGCCGGCAGGTAGTGATCGTGGATGCCTCCGAGTCCCAGATTGAAGCCCTGGACATGGACACCTACCACGTCGACATCCCCGCCCTGGCCAGCGATGCACGCAACCCGCACATTCTCACTGCCGCCGGACTCGACCACCCGCTGTGCGAGGGGGTGCTCGCCATGACCGACAATGACGAGGTCAATCTCGCCGTCACCATGGCGGCGGCCCTGCTGAGGCCGGAACTCCAGGTCGTCGCCCGGACGGTCTCGACGGTGATCGGCGACCGGATGCGGGCCTTCGGCACTCCCACCGTGGTCAACCCTTTCGACCGCTTCGGCAACCACCTGCGGATCGCGCTGCGCGCTCCCGCCTCGTACCAGTTGCTCGAGTGGCTCGAAGCCGGACCCGGCGCACCGCTGCCAGAACGCGGTCGACCGCCGGTGGACGGTCAGTGGGTGGTGTGCGGATACGGACGTTTCGGGCGTGAGGTCATCATCGATCTCCGCGCGGAGGGTCTACAGGTCACCGTCATCGATCCCAGTGCGTCACCGGCGGGCAGCGATGGCACGCCGGACGAAGGCGTCACGGTCGTGGTCGGTGACGCCTCTGAGCCGGGCATCCTCACTCGCGCCGCGATCGAGGATGCCGTGGCGTTCGTCGCCGGAACTGACAACGACACCACGAATTTGTCCCTGCTCGCGGCCGCTCGGCGTCTGAACCCTGAGCTCTTCCTCGCCGCTCGACAGAACGCGCGGGTGAACGCGCCGCTGTTTCGTGCCATGCAGGTCGATGCCCTGCTCATCCCAGCGGAGGTGGTTGCCCATGAGGTCTACGCACAGCTGAGCACACCACTGCTGTGGCGCTTTATCCAGGAGATGCCCGCCAAGGGTGACGACTGGGCCGCCGATGTCGTCACGCTGCTGGACCGGAACTGCGGCAGACAGCTCCAGTCACTGTGGAGGCTCACGCTGACCGACGCCGAAGCACCGGCGCTGGCCGGGTGGCTGGCGTCTGGGGAGGCCAAAGTCAGCGATCTGTTGCGTAGCCCCGATGACCGGGACCAGCAGCTTCCCGCCGTCTGCCTGCTGGTGGTCCGTGGCGACGAAGCTGTACTGCTTCCCGACGAGCACTTCGTCGCGCGGCCTGGTGACGAGCTCCTCTTCGCCGGAGACGCTGCGGCTCGTCGCTTGCTTAGCACCACGACGCTCCTCGATGCCACGGCCGAATACGTGCTCTACGACCGCCATATTCCGTCAAGTTGGGTCTGGCGGCGGTTCACTCGGAAGCGGGCGCTGGCCGGCGCTGGCCGCTGACGACGAAGTGAGGCGCTGAAGCAGGGCGAGATCAAGCACGTCGACACCGCGAGGCTCGTAGCCGGTATGGAAGAGCAGCTGCTGATTGCGGGACAAGCACGGTACGCGCACACCGCCGAGAGTGCCCTGGTCGAACGCTCCTGCCGGATAGTCGAACTGCCCGCCGCCGAGGTCGTCCTGGCGGCCGTGCCCGGTCGCGTCGAAAACCACTGGGTGAACGTCGACCCGACCGCGGCCCTCAGCGACCAGCTCAACACGAACCGGCCGCCAGTCCGTTTCCACGTAGTAGCTTCGGCGCTCCAGAGCGCCCAGCGCCACCGTCTCGTCGCGGGCGTCCAGCGCCAGGTCGAGATCACGGTGCAACCGCGTCTGCCGACCAACCAAAGCGTCGACACCCCAACCGCCGGCGACCCAAACCGAGCAGCCGGCCTCGGTGAGGTCCGCCAACACCCCCAGCACCTCACCTAGGTCCATGCCGACCTATCCGTCACTCGAGGGCTATCTCGTGAGCCAGCTGCTTTCGAGGCCGTCGAGGACGAGGTCCAGGCCGAACTCGTATTCGTCGCCGTAGTCGTAGCCGGGTTGGAGGACGTGCTCGATCGTCAGCTCAGCGAGGCGTGGGTACTCCTTTGTGGGGAACTGCAGCAGGAAAGCTTTTGCGAGCTCTGAGGTCTCTTCTGGAGTGCCGAATCTTAGACTCTGTTCCTGCAGTGCGAAGCCGTAGATGTAGCTGTCCAGGGCTGAGAACGCGTGAGCGGCCAGCTGGAGCGAGAAGCCGGCATCCCGGAGACATCCGATGACGGCGTCGTGGTGTCGTAGCGTCGCTGGCCCGGGTGTCCTCCGCGACTCCATCAGGCCGATGGCCCATGGGTGTCGAGTCATGACCGCGCGGATCGAGAGTGCCCGCTGTCGCATGGTCGTCTTCCAGTTGTGCTCGCCCGCAGGTAGTTCGATCTCGCTGAAAACCATGTCGATCATGCCGTCGACGAGGTCGTCCTTGTTGGAAACGTGGTTGTAGAGCGACATCGTCCCGCCGCCGAGCTCATGGCTGAGCTTGCGCATACTGAGTGACTCGATGCCGCCCTTGTCGGCTAGGTCGATGGCCGCCCGTAGCAGCTGCGCTCTGTTCCATGGGCGTCGGGGCTCGGACCCCGGGTAGGTTTGCACGGCCATCCACATCCTCCGCATCTCGCGCTTGGTACGCCACGGCAATTCGTAGCAGCTTGACGCACGTACACCGTATGTGTAACGTACACCATACGCGTACATCGTACGTGGACGAGAGGCAACGCGGCTCCTCGGGGATACACCAGACCTCCCCTTGAAGGGAAACCACGATGACCAACCGCACCGAGTACCCGCCCGTACAGCAACACCCAAGTGAAGCGCAGCCGCCCGCCTCTCGGACCTCGGCTGACCCTTGGTCGATCCGCAACGCAAGCATCACCGCCGGAGTCGCACTGCTGCTCATGTCTGTCGTCGCAATCTTCGGCAAGGTTGTGGCTTTAGACGGACTGGTGACCGAGGGTGATGCGACACGAACTGCCACCGACATCATGGCCTCCCAAGGACTGTTCCGGCTCGGAATCGCGAGCCTGGTCGTAGTGATCGCCCTTGATGTGGTGGTCGCGTGGGCGCTCTACCGTGTATTTAGCCCGGTAAGCAGGAGCCTCTCGATGCTCGCCGCGGCGTTGCGACTCGTCTACTCAGGCGTCTTCATGGTCGCGATCGGCCAGCTCCTCGGCGTGATTCGCCTGCTCAGCAACGACGGCAACCTTGCGGTTTTCGGTGCAGCCCAGGTAGACGCTCAGGCAATGTTGGGCATCACTGCCTTCAGCGACATTTGGTACGTCAGCCAGTTCCTGTTCGGTCTACACCTACTCCTCATCGGCTACCTGGCCTACCGATCCCACTACATCCCCCGGCTGTTGGGTGTCCTGCTTGTCATTGCTGGTCTCGGATATGCCACCGACAGCATGGGTGCTGTGCTCTCCCTCGGCTCATGGACCGCCATCAGCTCGTTCACGTTTATCGGCGAGTTCCTGCTGGCACTGTGGCTCCTGATCCGGGCTCGCCGCATCGCTGTGACCGCATCTGCGCTCGAAGAACAGCCGATCACCGTCACACGCTGAGTCGACACCGTGAGCGAGCAGTCGCGCAGACCCAACAAGAAGCCCCGGCCATCAACCGGGGCTTCTGCGTCAGATGCAACCGCCCTCACTGGTCGGGTCGGATGTTCTGGTTGAGGTGGAAGAGGTTGTCCGGGTCGTATCGGCGTTTGAGCGCAGCGAGCCGGGCCAGCTTGGCAGCCGAATACGCCCGGCGCACGCCGGCCTCGCCTTCGTCGCCGAGCACGTTGACATAGACACCGCTGGCGAACGGCTCGAGCGCTGCGCCGTACCGGCGGGCCGCCGTGATGCGCTGGTCGTCTTCGGCGGGGTCAGTCCAGGCAGCGGAGGCGACGAACTCCACCAGGATGTTGCGGTGGCTGAACGCGCTGTCGTCGTCCGACCTCGCGGCGATCGCGCCGCCGTAACCCTGGAACGAACCATTCGGCAATCGCGCCGGGTCGACGCCTGGGTCGGATTGTCCCCGGGACAGGAACCCATCGATCGCTTCGTCTGACAGTTCCGGGAGGTAGTGACCCTTGAAGTAGCGCCGCCGCAACCCCGGACGGTGCCACTCGTCGTCGATGGTCTGCAGCCGCAGGTAGGACAACTCCTCCACCCGCTCGGCCAGCGGCGTGCCGAGACTGGCCACCTGAGGCACCAGCCGCCGGGCCTCATCGGTGTCGCCCACCCAGACAAAACCCAAGCTGGCCACTGTGCGATTGCGTAGCCGCACCGGCACGTCTGGCGAATCGGCCATCGTGCCGACCCAGGCGGTGGGCGTGGCTTGTGCTGGTATGTCGTTGCCGAGCAGGTCACGCCAGCGGCGCATCGCCGACGGCGCCTCGGCCAGATCGAAGGTGTGGTCAATGAGCATCGCGGAGGTGCCGACCTCGTGAAGACGGAACTCGAACTCGGTGACGACGCCGAAGTTGCCACCGCCCCCGCGCAGCCCCCAGAACAAGTCTTCATGCTGCGACTCGCTGACCCGTAGTGTCGCGCCGTCAGCGGTGACCACCTCGTACGAGACGACGTTGTCGCAGGCCAGGCCGAACCGCCTCGCCAGCCAACCCATTCCGCCGCCGAGGGTTAACCCGCCCACCCCGGTATGGGAAACGTTGCCTGCCGTCGTTGCCAGGCCGAACTGTTGGGCCGCCCGGTCCAAGTCCCCTAGTAGCGCCCCACCCTGCACCCAGCCCCGGCGGGTGTTCGGGTCCACCCGAACGGCGCGCAGTCCCGACAGATCAATCAACAACCCACCGTCCGGCACCGAAATACCCAACACACTGTGCCCGCCGCAGCGAACACCGATCTCCAGGTCGTTGCTCCGTGAAAAGTCGATGGCGGTTGCCACGTCGGCGCTGCTCGCGCAGCGCACCACCACAGATGGCCGGCGATCCACCATCGCATTCCACAGCGCACGGGCAGAGTCGTAGCCATCCTCGCCGGGCAGTGTCACCTGACCGTCCACGCTGCGCCGCAGGCGGTCAACATCAATGCGACCTGTGCTGATCATCTGAACTCGGTCTTAACCATTCGTGTGGTCCGGGCATTTGAGAGCGCCATTTCCGCCTTCTCGACATTATCCGGGCTGGCGGTCCTGGCGATTGCCGGTAGGGGCGGCGAGGTTGCCACGTTCTGGGCAGGCCCAACCTCGATTACGCTGACGCCGTGGACAGGGTCCGGTGGGGAATTATCGGCGTCGGGGATGTGACTGAACATAAGAGTGGGCCGGGTTTTCAGCAGGCCAAACGATCCGAATTAGTTGCCGTCATGCGCCGAAATGGCGATCTTGCCGCTGACTATGCTCGACGAAACAACGTCCCGCGTTGGTACGACGATGCCGACAAGCTGATCAACGATCCGGAGGTCGACGCCGTCTACGTTGCAACGCCACCCGACTCACATAGAGACTATGTGGTCCGCGTCGCGCAGGCGGGCAAGCCCGTCTATGTCGAGAAGCCGATGGCTCGCACCGCCCTGGAGTGTGAGGACATGATTTCGGCCTGCGACGAGGCGGAAGTGGATTTGTTTGTGGCCTATTACCGCCGCGCCATGCCGCGTTTTGTCACGGTCAAACAACTCCTGAGCAGCGGCCGGATCGGTCAGCTCCGGTCGGTCAGCATCCGCAATGAGCGGCCCGCTCCAGTGGGTGAGTCTGACGACGAAGGGTGGCGGGTAGATCCCCTGATCTCAGGTGGTGGCCACTTCGTCGACCTTGGCTCTCACACCCTCGACTTGCTGGACTGGCTACTTGGTCCGGTGACCCATGCGGCCGGAATCGCTACGAACCGCGGTGCACGCTACTCAGCCGAAGACCTGGTCACCGGTGTCTTCAGCTTTCGTTCCGGGGTTGAAGGAGTCGGTGTCTGGAACTACGACTCGTTCCAACACAAAGATCAGGTTGAGATCATCGGAACAGCGGGAGCGCTTCGCTTCTCCTGCTTCGCCGACGAGCCCCTGCAGCTTCAGACGACTCGTGGAGTGGAGCAGATCAAAGCCCCCTATCCCGATACCGTTCAACTGCCCCTTATCCAGGCCGTGGTCAATGCTCTGACCGGGCATGGTGCATCGCCCAGCAACGGGCAGAGTGCTGTCAGAACGGCTCGCGTTATCGACGCGCTGTTATCGGGCTATAGGGATAGCCACGGAATCAACTACCCTGCGGCGAAGCCACGTCAAAGCAGGCCCGACTGAACCAAGCAAGCATGTCTTGCCTGTGAACTGAAATAGGTCGATCAGAATTGCGTTCACCGGATCCGCAAGTCGACCGCCATCAGGGAATAGTCGCGGCCACCGGCTCGTCTGACTCAACCTTGCTAGCCACCGCTCGGCTGACCCGCATGCCGGCCGTCACAGCGGTCCCGAAGAGCACGAGGGCGTTGATGCCATGCAGCCACCCCAACCCGGCAACCGAGTGGGAGAAGAGGCCTAGCGCCACCTGGAGCACAGTCACCCCGAACACGATCAATGCCCACTTGATGCCACCCGGCACCTTGGCAAAGAACGAGCTGATCAAGAAGAGCAGCGAGATAACCGGAAGGACGAAAATCCCGCCGGTGGCGTGCCACGAAAATCCCGTGTAACCGCCGAGTGCAGGCGTGAGTTCCGTGGACTGATCGAGGGTGCCGCCACGCTCAACCCACTTGATCAGGGCGAACATCCCGTACGAGACGGCCGCAGCCTGCACCGCCACGCCAGCTGCGACGAGAAACGCGAGAACCCGATAGACCTGCTTCATGTGTGTGCCCCCCACAATTACGGTTGCCTGCAGTCCAAGTGACTGACGAAAAGACTCGTAGCCAGATTCTGACACGCCGTAGTTAACGGCTTCGCCGACATCGGCCAAGTCGGCAACTAAATGAGCGTTGCACAGACGAGCTTCGACCCCGATATGCGACGATCGGCTGGTGATCGAGGTCCTCGGTGACACTCTGCCGTTCGCCGTGGGCCTGCTGTTGAGTCCATCTCCGATCATTGCAGCGCTGTTGATCTTGCTGTCTCCCTCAGGCACAGCCCGCGGTGTGATTTATGGCCTCGGCCGGCTGGTGGGCGTGGCAGTGGTCGCGGTTCTGGTCTCATTGCTGACCGAGGTGATCACCATTGAGTCGGGTTCGTCCTTGGTGTCGGCGAGCCTAAGGATGGCTCTCGGAGTCGCATTGCTGGGATTCGCAGTGGTGAAGTGGCTGCGGCGACCCAAGACGACCGACCATGTCCCGCTGCCTATGTGGATGGCGTCGGTGGAAGGCATGTCACCGACTGGAGCGGCGGGACTGGGCTTCCTGTTGCCGGTCGCTAACCCGAAGGAGCTCGCGCTCACGATCGGCGCCGGACTCATTATTGGTGGAGCGGGGCTGCCGCGGGCGGCGACTGTCAGCCTCGCCCTTTGCTACACAGTGATCGGCTGTCTCACAGTGATCGTGCCGATCGCGGCTTTCGTGGTGGATCGAGAGCGAATGGTTGAACCGCTCGGTCGCGCCCGGAGCTGGCTGGTCCAGAACAACGACACGATCATGAGCATCGTGTTCGTGGTCCTCGGCTCGATGCTGATCGGCGCCGGAGTCGGCCAGCTGTAACGGCGGCATGGTCGGCCGTCGAGTGGCCGAGCGGCGTGGCAGGCTCCACCCATGGAGCAACGACAGCTTGGACGCCTCGCCGAGGCTGCGGTGATCATCACCGGTGGAGCGCACGGTATCGGCCGGGCCTGTGCCGCCCGGCTGGCCGAGGAAGGCGCCCACATCGCGGTGGCCGACCTTGATCAGGCCGCAGCCCATCAGGTGGCTTCGGGTCTTGCTCACAATGACCGCCGCCATGTGGCTGTCTGGCTTGATGTGACCGACGTGTCCTCAGTCGAGCGAGCCTTCGCCGATGCGATATCCGAGCTCGGTGGGATCGACGTCCTGATCAACGTGGCCGGCGGCGACACATCCCATGGCACATTCGAGGAGACGACCGACGAGGTATGGGTCTCGATGATCGAGCTCAACCTTCTCGGTGTGGTCCGATGCTGTCGGGCCGCGATCCCGTACCTGCGGCGCAGCGCCAAGAGTCCTGCGATCGTCAATGTGAGCTCGGTTAACGCCCTCGCCGCGCTGGGCAGCGAACCCTACTCGTCCGCGAAAGCAGGAATCGGCGCCCTCACTCTCAACCTTGCGGCCAGTCTGGCTGCCGATGGCATCCGAGTGAACACTGTCGCTCCAGCAACCATCAGGACCCGAAACTGGGAGGGACAAGAGGGCGGAGCCGATCGCTTCCGCCATCTTTACCCGCTCGGACGCGTGGGGGAACCCGAGGACGTCGCCGCCGCGGTCGCCTTCCTCGCCTCCAGCGATGCTGCCTGGATCACCGGACACACGCTCCCCGTCGACGGCGGACTCATGACAGGTGCCCGACCTGAATTTCAGGCCGACGAGCGACCGTGACGAGTTCCCGCGGAGAGTCACACATACGGGACCTTCAGCGGTAGGGATCGCATGGCTCCCGTCCGGGCGGTCGGAGAGTCGTAGGCTGGTCGCCGCCCCCACATCACTCGAAGTCGCGGTCGTCGTGCGAGCAGCGCTCAGCTGAATAGGCTGGATGGGCAGAGCAGCGTCAATTGGAAGGCCTTCAGAGGTGTTGAGCAGCAGCAAGGAGTGTGAGGTGCGACCCGGGCGCACCGGCACGCGCTGACACGGTCTCCCACCAAACGTGCCGTCGTGTGCCGCCCTGGATCGTCACGAGGTGCGCCCGTTCGGCAGTCCTGCTCGGAGTGGTTCATGCCTCTGCTTTTGCTTGCCTACCTTGCCTTTCTTGGTATTTCCTTGCCCGACGGCTTGCTCGGAGTGTCCTGGCCGTCGATGAGCGTCAGCTTCGGACAACCCATCGGAGCGCTGGGTTTGGTGCTGCCGTTTGCCGTCGTCAGTTCGATGCTTTCCAGCGCCTCGACAGGTGTGCTGTTGACCAGGATCGGGCTCGGCCGCATCCTGGCCGGCAGCATCGGGTTGTACGCACTGGGCTTATTGGCACAGTCTTTGGCGCCTGAATTTTGGGTATTCATCGTCGCTGTTGTCGTGCTGGCGGCAGGCTCGGGGGCGATCGACGCCGCACTCAACGCTTTCGCGGCGCGACAGTTCAACGCTCGACAGATCACCTGGCTGCACGCTGTTTATGGCTTAGGCGCAGCAGCCGGGCCACTGCTATTCGTGGCTACGGCGGTGGCCGGTCTGTCGTGGCGGTGGGCATTCGCCTTGGTCGCCGCGTTGCAGGCAGTCCTAACTGTGGTGTTCGCGCTGACCACCCACGTATGGCCAGCACCGCAGTTCCCGCAGTCGTCCAGGCAGCCAGGAGCTGGTTGGAACGCCCGGCTGCGTGTTCCGGCCGCGGTCTGGTACGGGCTATCGGTGTTTGCGCTGCAGACCGGAGTGGAGTCGGGCACCGCGCTCTGGGCGTACCTGTTCCTCACAGACGCGCGCGCTGTGCCATCTGGTATCGCCGCCGCAGCAGTGTCGGGATACTGGATCGCCCTGGTCGTTGGACGTGTCGTGCTGGGGCCGGTGGCCACCCGGACCGGTCCGCGCCCGGTGCTCGTAGCCTGTCTGGCCGGGATGGGCGTCGGTGCAACGCTGTTGCTGTTGCCCGGATTCGCATCCGTCGGTGGCATCTTGCTGTTGGGGCTATGCGTGGCACCGATGTTCCCACTATTGACCCTCACCACACCGGGGCGGGTCGGAGCCGCTTGGACAGACCGAGCCATCGGTCTCCAGAGTGCGGCGTCCGCTGCCGGATCAGCAACCCTGCCGGCACTGATCGGACTTCTCATCGGTCCGTTCGGATCCTGGGTTATCGCGCCGAGCTTGCTGGTGCTCGTCCTGCTCAACACCGTGGTATTCGCATGGACCACCTGCAGACCTCGCCGCAACCCCCGCCAGACCGAATGACGACAGGCCATTGGTTGCGCAAGGATGGTGGCTCAACAGAATGCTCAGCGGATACGTCAAGTAACAGGCGTTGATAAGCCACCGGAACCCCGAAAGGCCAGTGATGAAGGCGTTCACACGGGAGAGGTATGGGCCGCCTGAGACGCTTCGGCTGGCGGAGGTCGAGAAGCCTGCGCCAGGCGCCGGTGAAGTCTTGGTGAAGGTGCTCGGATTATCCGTCAATCCGGCGGACTGGCATTCGATGCGTGGCAAGCCCCTTTTCTCGCGCGCCACTCTGGGGTTCCCGCGGCCGAAACATCGGGTCCTAGGCGTAGACATTGCCGGGCAGGTGGAGGCGGTCGGCAGCAGTGTTACTCAGTTCAAGCCCGGCGATGAGATCTATGCCAATCTCTTGGACCACGGGTATGGCGGCTTTGCAGAATACGTCTGCGTGCCAGCTGACGTCAGCTCGTTGAAGCCGGCGAACCTGTCGTTCGAGGAAGCGGCTGCAGTTCCTATGGCGGCGGTAACCGCCCTTCAGGGCCTTCACCACCACGGAAAGATCCGGCCCGAACAGAAGCTCCTGATCAATGGCGCGTCCGGCGGGGTCGGCACCTTTGCGGTCCAGATCGCCAAGTCATACGGGCCCGAGGTGACCGGCGTGACCAGCACCCGGAACCTCGACCTCGTAGGTTCGCTGGGAGCAGATCACGTCATCGATTACACAAGGACAGACTTCCTACGTGACGGACGGCGCTACGACCTAATCCTCGATACCATCGGGAACCTCTCGGTGGCCGATCTCAAACGTGCGCTTGCCGATGGCGGCAAGGCGGCCGTCGTCGGGTTCACCAGTGTCCCGAAGCTGATCAGTGTTTCGCTGCGGCGCGGCAGGAATATCGCCATGGTGTCGGCGCACCCGGCCACCAAGGATCTGGAACTTCTTTCGGAGCTGATTCAGGCCGGGAAGGTGCGAGCGCAGATTGACCAGCGTTATCCGTTCGCCGAAATCCCGGCAGCGATCGCCTACCTGGAACAAGGTCACGCCCGGGGGAAGGTAGTCGTGGGCATGGCGTGACTCCCAATTTGGAAGAACACAACAACGCCCTGTGCCACGGGGACCATCAGAATCGCAATAAGCCTAAAGAGAGATCGACACAGGATGTTCAGAAGACTATACGGGTCCAAATATCACTCTTGATTGCCGTACAGCACAAGCAAGTTCTGGTAGTCAATTGGATCCGGATCAAAAATGTCATCATAGGTGTCTTCATTCATCAGTACGTCTTCTGTATTCCTGTGTGCAAGGCCGACAGCATGACCCATTTCATGAATGACGACATTTGTCTTGGTGCCCCCAGTAAGCGAGCTGGAATAGTCTATATGGCCTCCGACGGTAAAACCTCGAGATTCCACTGCATCGAAGTTACCATCGCCATCTATAACGCTTTCAGGTGCAATACCTACCGTTACGCAGTTCCTGTTTGGCTGGCAGGTCTCGACGAGCTTAATATCCAGACATGGGCTGCGATTCCAGGCTGCAACTCCTTTTTGCATTTCGGCGACCCAATCAGGTGTCACATTCTTGGTTTCAAAGGTAATGACAACCTTGGCAGCCCCAGTGCGTTTCCATGGCGCCTGATGATCACTCGGATCCTGGTCCTGTAACGCCGCTCCCGCCGGTGCAACACAGGTATCAGCACTCGCGCCGGATGGCTGGGCCACGGAAGAGGCCGGGCGCTGCTCCGTGGTCGTCGCAGACGAGCACGACGCCATCGTTGCCAGCGTCACTATAGGAACGAGGGCCAACAGCCACGCCCGGCAGATCATGCGCCGACCTTACGCGAGCGCCAGACACCTCAACCGAGCAACAGCCATACAACTCGTGATCACAGGGCAACCAGGAGCGACCGCTCATCCCGCCGAAGGGACGCGACGGTACCGGTGCCCGGTTCTGGGTATGGATAGTCAGCATTCGAACCGAGTGCACCCAATAGAGATGTAAGAACTGGAGCCCAATGCCCAGCAAGCGGGTGGTATCCGACGAGGCTCTCGCTCGCGCCCTCGGCATGTACGCGGGCATGGTAAGCCGGGTGCTCAACAATCCGCGACGCTGGCTTGGGGTCGATGAGGACCCGCCACTCACTGCCGGCTTTCCCGTTCGCGCCCTCGATGCTGTCCGTGATCGGGCACTCGGCGAGGTTACGCCCGCCTCGCCGGACTGGGCCGCGCAGCCGGAGTCGAAGCGTGTCGACTGGTGGCTTCGGCGAATAGCGGTGGGCGCCGCGCTCGCCGCGGCGGCGCCCCGATTTGCGGGCGCCCTGGCTGACCGGATACCGCTCCAGGCGGCGCTCGGTGCCTCCGCGGCCGGACTCGCCGTTTGCGCCGTCGCCCGCGAACGTGGCAAGGGCACCCCCGCCGATTGGGTTCCGCTTCTTGCACAGGTGATCTTCAACCGTGATCTGGCCGCCGGCATAACCGCCCCGGTGCCCGCCGCAGAAGAGTCCGATGACCAGCTGGAGGCTGCTGCCAAGGACACCAGCGAACCACCCAGCAGCATGGCCGCGCTGGCGCAAGGTGCCCAGCGCGTCGTCCGCATCCTGTGGCGCCTCGCTCGGACTTTTCTCGATCTACAGGACCTGTTCGACGAACGCCCGCGCGGCGGCCTCTTCGCCCGCACGCTGGCCAAGCTGCCCGTCATCGGCGTCGCTGGCGGCTGGCTCGACGAACGCGGAGCCATTCGTAAGGCAGCCAAACAAACCCACCGACTGACTGCCTGATGTGAGGCGCAGTTCACAACCCAACCCGGCAGCGGAACGTGAAAGCGGACTCGGCCAGAGAAACGGGTTGCGCATGCGAAGGTCCGGGGCGTGAGCATCCCCGATGCTCCGCTTCTCGGGAACGCTGACTGTGACCGTCAGGCGTCGAGGACGTGTGAGCGCGATCATGCGTCTTGACGCGAATACCCATTTGCTCGGCTGCTGTCGAAGCGCAAGGATCCGAGGCTATGGTCGTCTCTCTTCGCGAGCTCACCGATGGGAATCGCGCGGCCGTCCTTGCACTACGGGTTGCACCTGAGCAAGAGAAGTTTGTCGGGGCATCGGTGCAGAATGCGCTGGCAGACGCCGCAGACTATCCCGACGCCAAGCCGTGGTACCAGGTGGTCTATGCAGGCGAGGCTGTACCAAACGTCCTTACGCCCAGAAGCGCACCGCCGCCTTCGGAGTGGTCAGGACACCGCGTCCTTACTGTGACTCCGACGTCGGGGTCACAGGCTCGCTGGCGCTGACCGCCTTGTCGATCACCTGCCAGACCTCCTGGTCCAGCCGGTTCTCCTTCCAAATGCCGTACGCGGTCCCCAGCAGCACCGGCGGTACCGCGACCAGCCCGATTGCCCCGCTCACGGCCGCATCGACCCACTCATGACCCCCCAAGTTGATGCTCACCTGACCCTCCCCGGGGGCGAAGACCACTGTCAGCGCATAGGTGACTCCCAGCAGCTGGCGCCACAGGCTCTCCTTGCGCGCCTGCATCACGGTGCGGTCCCCGCTAGTGCGGTAGACCTGCGCCTCGAACTCCTGCGCGCGGAAGTGGTCCGCCAGCGTCCGGGCGAGCTCATCCGCCGAGACGGTGGTTTGGTAGATCCGCTCGATGTTCAGCGCCGGCCGGCCGACTCTGGCGCCTGTGCCCTGATCTTCAGCCATTTTCGCTCCTCCGCTCGTTGCTCCGGGCCGTCGATACAGCGTATCGAGCGCAGGGATCTAGAAGAGAGCCGGACCCGCACCCGTGGTCGTGCCCGTACCCGTAAAGCGACGGCTATCGCGCTCCGACAGCGCCGCGTCGTTGGTCCCCCTCGCCGATGACGACAGTCCAGGGTCGGATGGTCCACGAGGTGACCAAGCCGTGGTGAACGTACGGATCGCCGTCTATAAAGCGCTCAACGACGGAGCGATCGTCTGTCCGCCAAACGAGGACCGCTCGATCAGTCGGCCCGGCAAGCGCACCTGCGAGGATCAGGTCCCCGCGGCGATGGGCTTCCCGAGCAAGCTCTAGATGCGCCTCCCGGAAGGCGGTGCGCCGAGCTAGATAGTCGTCAACCAGTGCGTACTCAAGCAGGTAGTAACCCATGTGGAAAGTCTGGTACGGGCCGGTGACGACAGGCCAGCAGGCCTAATTCACCTCCCAAGGTCCAGCCGCTGACGAGCAAACGGTCGGCGGCCGGCGTAGCTCATCGGCGCCTGCTTCGGTCGGCGTCCATCCGGGTTCATCCACCGTCAACGACTGGGGTGCCTTGGGTATGTCGGAATCTGAAGGCTTTCTCGAACTCGCCATCAGCTCGGCCACCAAAGGTGACCATAGGCTCAAACCTCATGAAGCCGGTGGAGGCGTTGAGGCGAATCGCGTTCCTGTTGGAGCGATCACAGGCGCCGACGTATCGCGTCGCTGCATTCCGTCGCGCCGCCGAGACGATCTCCGCGTTGGAACCCGGCGAATTGGAAGGCATGGCCACCAACAAGCGGCTTCGCTCTATGAAGGGAATCGGTGAGGCGACAGAGGCCGTGATCTTGGAAGCACTGGAGGGCAAAGTCCCTGCATACCTGGCGAAGTTGGAAGCGGAGCCACACCCGTTTGCTGTTGCCGGCGATGCGCTCCGGAGAGCGCTGCGAGGTGACTGTCACACGCACTCGCTGTGGTCCGACGGCGGCAATCCCATCATCGAGATGGCGCACGCTGCGCGTTCGTTGGGGCACGAGTACATCGTCATGACCGATCACTCGCCCAACCTCACCATTGCGAATGGACTCTCGACTGCGCGCCTCATGCGACAACTCGAAGAGATCGAGGGCGTCAACGATCAACTTGCCGCTGAAGCAGAGGCCGGAGCGCCACCGTTTCATGTTCTCAGCGGCATCGAGGTTGACATCAACGAGGATGGAACTCTCGATCAGTCCCCGGATGTGCTCGTGGCACTCGACATCGTCGTCGCGAGCGTGCACTCCAAACTGCGTTCACCCGGCGAGGTGATGACCAAGCGCATGCTCGCGGCAATCGAAGACCCGAACATGGACATCCTGGGACATTGCACCGGTCGCATCGTTGTCGGCCGTGGACGTCCGCAGTCTGCGTTCGACCATGCAGCCGTCTTTGCCGCGTGCAAAGACAACAACGTCGCAGTCGAGATCAACTCTCGACCGGAGCGCAAAGACCCGCCGCGCGATCTGCTCAAGCTGGCCGTCGATATCGGCTGCCTGTTCTCAATTGATACCGATGCACACGCGCCGGGTCAGCTCGAGTGGCAATACATCGGCTGCGACCGCGCCGTCGAGTGTGGTGTCACCGAGGACCGCGTGATCAATACCAGTCCTGCCGAGATGTTGTTGAGCTGGAGCGCGTCGCGCCGTTAAGCCTGATTTGGCGCCAACCCCAAGTCCCCTAACAAGAGTCTCGTGAGCGACAGGGAAATCGCCGAGGAAAGCGCTTCGGCGCCCCAATCCAGCTGGTGCTCCTGCGGTGATGATGTCGTCGTCGAGCGGCTTCAGCTTTCGGGTTGGGCCGGGTTTGCACCGGAGAGCACGAGTTCAGGATCTTGGTTTATTCGGCGGTACTGGCCGGGGGTGATGCCGTATTCGCGGCGGAACTGGCGATTGAAGTTGGAGAGGTTCTGATAGCCGGTTCGGTGGCAGATGGTGGAGATGGGTTCATCGGTGTTCTCCAGCAGTTGGCAGGCGTGCGCGAGCCGCAGCTTGCGGACGGTGTCACTGAAGCTCTGGCCGGCTGATCGGCGGAAGTAGCGGGAGAAGCTGGATTCGGACATGGCGGCTCGGGCGGCGACATCGGCGAGTCTGATCTCGCGTGCGCTGTTGGCGAAGAGGTAGTTGAGCGCATCGTCGATAAGGTCGTCGGTGCCGCCTTTGTCCTGAAGTGGTGTCCATGGGCTGGCCAGGAGTTGGGCTTCCTCGAGTGGAGCGGCACTGAGGATGTCGAGCAGCGCCAGAATGTGGTGGAGGCGGTCAATTCCGGCGCTATCGCCGATCGCGAGCAACTCTGGGGCGCCAGCCGCAGCAGTTGGTCCGGTGAACTCGATGCCGCGGGCGGCGCGGGTAAGAAGGGGGTCGACGGCCCGCAGCTCGGGCAATAGTTGCTGGCAATCACGGATCCACTGCGGATGGAATTGGAAGACGACGTCCCGGTCGGTGATGTGCTCGTCGTCGCCGACGTCGCTGATCCAGTCGTGCGGCAGGTTCGAACCGACCAGGACGAGGTGTCCGGCGGTAAAGCGGCCAATGTGATCCCCGACGATGGAACGGCCCGTCCCGTGTTGGATCAGGTGGATCTCGAACTCGGGATGGTAGTGCCAGCGGCAGTAGGGGCCGGGGTAGCCGTGCATGTGCCAGCGGGCCGAGGTGTCGGGCATCGTCGGCACCAGTTCGCGGGCTGCCGTTTTTCCGCAGTCGACGGGCTGGAGCGACTGATTTCCGCATGCGCACCCTTCTGATCTTCCTAGGCTTCCGAGCCGAGCCTGCGCAGCCAGATTGTGCAAGAAAGTATCAGTAGTTGCCTTCACAGGCGCTAGAGGAGGTCCAAAACAATACCTAGTGTTGCGGACCAGCGGCGCCAGTTGGCTCTTGCTTTCAGCCGAGGCGCCGTCTTCCGCTATGTGTCGAAGGAGACGCCGATGTCAGACCGCAGTTCCCTGAAAGCCATGGTCCACCCCGCCACCGCACCCAGCCGGGCATGACGGCATGACAGACACGCGAACCGGGAAAAACACAGCAATAACCGAATCCGATGACCGGCACCCGCTGAGCCCAGGCATGCCGCCGGTGTGTGGATATGAGGTTCGGGTCAAGTTCGACCACCTTGTTGTTCGCGACGACTTCGTCGCCGACCTGGCCGGTAACTCAGCTCACCGTCTCCTTGAGTTCCAGCCTCAGATGATCATCAATGCCAAGGGCCAGCTGGAATTGCATCTCACCGTCCCCGGACCTGATGTGTGGACTTCACTGCTGACCGCTATGACGGTGATTCGGCAGTCCGGCTACGCGCCGATCGCCGTCCTCGTCTTGGAGAATTCAGGGTCAACAAGCAGCCACATCGCTTCTCACAGAAGGCCTACCAAGAATCGCTGATCGCCTCCATATTGGCGTTGGGTTCGTGACTTGCTAGGCATGTGCCGGACTGCTCTTTGCCAGCCGTGCGCTGAGGTAGCGCAATTTCCCGCTCTCTAACCCGGCGTAGTTCCTGGTTCCTGCGATGCCGGCGAACGCACGGAACGGCCGGTGAAACATTCGCGGGATATAGGCGTCGATCAGTTCAAGCTTCCGGGCATTGTCCAGCTGCAGGGCGGTCAGAACGTTGGTTGTGATGTCGGTCTCCTTCTCGACTGTCAGCTCGCAGGCGTTGAACTGTCCCCGCAGCGTGTTGACACCGTCCATGCTGCGCAGATCGGCGAAGAAGAACCGGCCACCGGATCGCAGCACTCGGCACACCTCGGAGAGAAAGGTGTCCATGGACTCATAGCAATGGGAGGACTCGATGTTGACGACGGCGTCAAAGGACGAGGTAGGGAACGGCATTGATTGCGCGTCGCCACACACGAATGTCAGGCCGGGGCCAAGCCGGTGCCGGTTGCACAAGTCCACCGCTTCCTGGGAGAAGTCCATCCCCGTCATGGAGTGTGGCTGCAGGTAGCGGCTGATGTAGGAGGCGCCGCCACCTCGTCCCGAGCCCACCTCCAGGACATCCCTGTCGCTCAAATCGCAGTTGTCGATCGCATGGGAGTAAAGCTGGATGCACAGCCGATCCCGTTCATCGCTCGACCTCAACGGCGGCGTGCCGACATCTACTGGCCCCGCAGCATAGCCATAGTTCATAAAGGCCCAGTCCGGCGTCGAAACGCGTTTCGCCAAAGCCTCATAACAAGCCCGCCACACAAACCGCCGGACGGCCATAGGACAACGTACCGCTCCGTCGAGCCTGCCTCGCCGAGCTAAGTAGCGTCGCCTCGGCTGAACTTCACCCGAGCAGACAGGCGAGATGCCCGATGACCGCGCCTGTAGCGGGCCGACTTGGTCGCGGGAACCGGCTTCAGTCGAAATGGTGACGACCGCCAGCAGAGCGAGCCACCAGACACGGGCATTAGATACTGTCCGCATGCCGCCCGCCGACGACCAACCTTGGTCGCCGTTTCCCGTGCAGGACTGGTCTACTCTGCCGGCGGATCCGTTAGGCAGCGTCGCAGTAAATCCGACCTGGCCTGCACCCCAGCCGCAACGATCATGGTGGCGGCCGCTCGTCGTCTTCGGTCTTGTCGCCGCGCTTGTCGCCGGTGCCGCATTCGTGGCCAGCTCGGTGGGGGTCGCTGCCGAAGTCACAGCGGCCGCCGACTATCTGCCGCCAGATGGTGCAGTGTCTTATGAGCGAACTGACACGACCCGCGCGCTCAAAAGCGAGGTCGGCATCGCGGTCACAGAATCGGCGCGGCTGTCAGGCGTCGCCGGCCTGCTCAGCACCGACGGGGGGTTCGCCTCGAAGCTGCTCGAGGTGTCCTATCCGGAACACGACAGGATTCAAATTCTGCGGACCACCACGACCGCCATCAATGATCCGACCGCGACGGCACAGACCATCCGCTTCTATCGGGTCAATGCCGGCGTCGAGCTGATGGGTGAGAGCACGCCCTCAGAGGGCTACGTCTATAACCCAGCTCTGGTGGTGTTGCCGGCCGAGGTACGCGCCGGGAGTCAGTGGAGCGGGGCTGGGTCCGCTGGGGACACCTTCGACTATCGCAGCGAGCTGAGTGCCGATGCCAGCGGCGATGAGTGCCTCATTGTCAACGGAGAGGTGCGCTATCTCTCCAAGGACGGGCAGCTCGGTCGCGTCGTGACGATGAGCCAGACATGGTGCCAGCGCGAGGGCCTGGTTGCGGAAAGCCAGAGCTTCGCCGACGTACGCACCAGCTCATCTCGCACTGATCCACCTGCGCCAAGCGTCGAGACCACCGCCAACTCTCCAATCCGCTGGGCGGCGCCACAACGCTGGACCGCCAAGGCGCTGAGCACGATCTCGATCAATCCGACCTTCGGGCAGGAGCCGATGGTGGGCTCACCTTCTTCGACCGTTGCGTCAGTGCGGTCTGAGTCCGGTCTGGTGATCCGAGCCACCATCGGGCGCGGTGACCTGGTCGCCACGACCCCGAAGACGCTGACCGAGTGGACCTCGATCTGGCGGGCGCATCCGGGCGGCACTCTGCTGAGCTTGAGTGCGTTCGGCAATGTGATCATCGCGACGACGAGCAACCGCCAGATGGTCGCCTATTCCGATGTTGGCGTGCGATTGTGGCAGCTTACGTTTGATGATCTTGCTCCAACCTCGCCCGTCCGGATCAGCGAAAGCGAAGCGGTGCTGGTTGATCTTGGCGGCGAAATGCGGAAATTTGATCTTGGAACGGGTACGGTGCTGTGGCAGCAGAACTTGGGCTCCGACGTCAACGTGGCACCGGCCGCCGGTGCGGGAGTCGTTGTCGTGATGGACCGAGGTGGTACGACCACTGCCTTCGATGAGGCCACCGGCAAGCGCCGTTGGAGTCTGGAGATGCAGGGCAATGCGGCTGCGGTGATCGGCGAGACCGTAGTCGTGATTCAAGATCAGACAGCCCACGCGCTATCGACGGTGAGCGGCCGGCACCGGTGGGTACGGTCCATCTTCGGGACGCTGACCGACATGGCGAGTTTCGCAGGCCAATTCGTGGTCGCGACCAAGAGCCAGTCCGTCATGCTGAGCGGGGCCGGTGCCGTCACGCAACGACTCGGGCCTGTCCTCACCCTGACACCGACTCAAGATCATCTCCTGGCCTGGGGCCCGACTGAGGCGCTCGTGATCGCACGAGACGGAAAGATCATCACCCGCTGGAACCTGCCGGCGCTCACTCTGGCGCTCCAGGACCGACCTGCCCTCGCAATCTCGCAAAGCGTCTTGCTGTTCAGCAATGACTGGACGTTTCAGGCCTGGGACGATGTCGGCTGACCTCGACTCGACGGGCGGCTCCGGCGTGCTGGCCGGCTCCGGCCCTGCGACAGCCGCGGAGCCCGAGGATGGCACGTCGATCCTCAGCCGCAGCCGCTCTCGACTTGCCCGATTCGCGTCCGGTCTCTACCGGCAGACTCTCGTCCAGCCAATCGAGCAGGGACGGCTGCGTGACCTGGAATGGCCGTACGGCCTCCGCTCGATCGTGCTGTTGGGCTACATCGTCTTTGTTATCGCCGGCCTCATGGTGGTCTTTTCCGGGCTGATCCGCGAACACAGCACCTTGATCGTCTCCGGCTCAAGCCTCGGTCTGCCGGAGCAGATGGTCTGGCCATTGGTCCTGCTGCTCTCCTTCGGGGTGGCCTCACTCATGGCGGCGGCACAGCACGGGCCCTGGTGGCTCAAGGTGCTCGGCCTGCTGTTCACACTCATGGTGATGGGGACATGGTCGCTGCGAAGCCCATCGCTGGTCGGGTGGGCGGGCTGGCCGGTGATAGCCGCCGGCCTGATGGTAGCGATGCTGTTGCTGGTCATCATTCGCTGGCGTCGCGGATTCGCCTGGTGGGAATTCGCCACCATGTGGGCGTTGGTCGGTTTGGGAATGACGATCGGCGTCGCCGAAACCCGCGAGGCCAAGGTCTACGGCTCGGACCTCAACCCGCTCAACCTGCAGCAAACAGCGGCCGTCCTCGGCTACCTGGCCCTGCCAGCGGCAACGTTCGCGGGTGCTTCAGTGGCGGAAGTGACCGTACGCGCGACTGTTGCAGCGACTCAGAACGCGCAGCGGTTCGCGAAGCAGGGATGGCCGTACCTGATCTTGATTGTGGTCCTCTGCATCCGCCTGATCCAATGCGTCTGGCTGATAGCAGAACGAGATCCTGTGGTAGAAGGCTTGACCGCGCTGCTGTGGGCAAGCGCGCTGGTTGCTGCCTTCGCGGTGGTCGGCCTGATCATGCTGCGGCTATCCCGCCGACAGCAGGCAATCCCTGTCGTCTCCGAACTGGGCGACGAGCTCGGCCGAGTCGGCTTCACCATTGCGGCAGCGCTGATTGCCGTCACGCTGCCTGTTCAGGTCTTCTTGTCGGTCCTCCAGGTGCTTGCCTCGCTCGAGCCCGGAGGTGCGGCGGCACAGCTGTCGTTCGACATCACGCCGCTCCTCACTCGCGTCGTCGACCCCAGCCGCGTGCTGGTCGGTGTGGTCTTGATCATCCTGGCAGTGCGTGCTGCTCGCCGCGGCCGGAGCGGCCGGGCTCTGGTCCTGGGCTGCATCGGCGTCATGCTGGTTGCGCTGGCGCGCCAGCTGGTGTTCGGCGATCGGACGCCGGCCCCCATCAATCCTGATGCGCTCAATCTGGTGGCTTCCGCCGTGGTCGTAGTTGCCGTCGTGATCTTGTTGGTTCGCCGAAGTCTGACACCCCAGCGCGCCCTGGCATTGAGCGGAATGCTGATCTTGTCCGCCCTGTTCTCTTACCGCGACTTCATCTCCGACCCGCTGGGGGCAGTGCTCGGTTTCTCTGGTGCGGCATTGGTGCTGTTCGGTTTGACCTGGGATCTTTTCACCGGCTCTGGTTGGGCGAATGGGGAGAGTCGCCGTTTTTCGCGGCCCACTCGGGTCTTGTTGGTCTTGACTAACTACGTGCTGACCATGACGGTCCTGGCGTACGCGGCCTTGATCCGAGACGGGAGCACGACGATCTATTTCGATCCCTTTGCTCAACTCGGCGATCTGATCTTCGGGACTGGGCTGCTCGCGGCCGCCGCGGTTGCGGTTTTCGACAGTGCATGGCGCGACCGGCCCATTGTTTGAGCGCTTCTCGCGCACGTCGCGCTGGAAGCTGACGTCGTCGTCCCTCTTCGCAAAGCGCGTGTGCCTTGGTTGACGCGGCAATAAGTGTCGCGCTTTGCTCATCGATCCTCCGATCGTCAGCGGCGCGACTCCGACGCTCGAAGCGCGGCTTGCGCGAATCTGTCGGTCGGCTCTGTTCCAATACCTGCGTACCAACTGACCATTCCTAGACCAGGAACTGCGATGTACCGGTTGACTCGGGGGCCGATGACGCTGCCTGCTCCCCCCATGCTCGACGCGTCGCAGCGTGCCGTCGTCGATCATCCGGGTGGCCCGCTGCTCGTCCTGGCTGGACCGGGCACCGGCAAGACCACAACCCTGGTCGAGTGCGTGGTTGATCGGATCGAACGCCGCGGCGTGGCGCCGGACAGGATCCTGGTACTGACCTTCTCGCGCAAGGCTGCGGCCGATTTACGCGCTCGGATTGCTGCGAGGTTGGGCCGTACCACGGTCACCCCGATGGCCATGACCTTCCACGCGTTCTGTTACGCGCTGGTGCGTCGGTTCGGCAATGAGGCCGATGTTGAATCGAACGGCTTCGAGGCGCCGCTTCGGTTGTTGACCGGGCCTGAGCAGGAGTTCCGGGTCCGGGAAACTCTTCGCGGGAGTCTAGAAACTCAGCGCGCGCAATGGCCGGAATCGCTCGCTCGCGCGTTTCCCACCCGGGCGTTCGCCAGCGAGGTTCGTGCTGTCCTCGCCAGGGCGCGACAGCTGGGCATGGATCCTGATGATGTTGTCACGGCGGGCCAGACCACGGGTCGGGCGGAATGGGTGAGCCTGGGAGCCTTCTTCGACGAGTACCTCGACGTGCTGGATGCCGAAGGCGTGCTCGACTACGCCGAGCTGGTGCACCGCAGCCGCATTGTGCTGTCGCGGCCCGAGATCGCGACCACGCTGCGCAGCGAGATCGACTGTGTCTTCGTCGACGAGTACCAAGACACCGATCCCTCGCAGGTGCGGTTGTTGCAGGTCGTCGCTGGTGAAGGGCGGGATGTGGTCGTCGTGGGGGATCCTGACCAGTCGATCTATGCGTTTCGCGGGGCTGAGGCGCGCGGGATCTTGGACTTTCCAGAGCGGTTCCATACCGGCGGGGGAGCGCCGGCGCCGGTCCTGGCATTGAACCAGACACACCGCTTCGGTAGCGCGCTGCTTGCTGCCAGCCGCAGCGTCGCCAGCCGGTTAGGCATGCCGCGTGCGCTGCCCGCTGAGGTGTTCGCTGCTTTCCGTCACCCCACCGCGGAGCCCGAACGTTCCAAGGGAAAAGTGGAGATCTTTACCTGCAGCAGCGCGGGTGCCGAGGCCGAGCACATCGCGGAGATCCTGCGGAGTGCACATCTCCGCGACAATCTGGCTTGGACCGATATGGCGGTGCTGGTCCGTTCTGGCCGCACCACGATCCCTGGATTGACCCGTGCACTGGTTGCCGCTGGCGTACCGGTCGAAGTGGCTGGGGATGAGATCCCGTTAGCTGCCGACCCTGCAGTGCGTCCCCTGCTGCTGGCGCTTCAAGTCGCGGCCCGAGGCTGCGCGCCCACAGCCGATGAGGCACAGCTGCTACTCAGCTCACCGCTCGGTGGCATGGACAGCATGTCCACTCGACGGCTGGGACGAGCCCTCCGTGAGGCCGAGCGTGCCGAGCTGGCAGGCATGGCACTACCACGCTCCTCGGTTGAGTTGACGAGCCTCGCATTGCGCCATCACGACCTGCTGGACGATTGCCCGCCCAGTCCGGATGTCGACGCGGCTCGCGCGCTGGCCCAACTGCTGCGAAATTGCGAGCGCGCCATCCATTCCGGAAGTACAGCAGAGGAGGCACTCTGGCTGCTCTGGTCGCAGACTACGTGGCCGGAAAGGCTTCGGCAGCAGGCCGGCGCAGCCGGCGAGGCCGGCCGTCGGGCCAACCGCGACCTGGATGCCATCTGTGCCCTGTTCGAGATCGCTGCTCGCTCTGAGGAGGTGTCAGGTCTGCGTGGAGTGACTGGTTTTCTGGCTGAGGTCGAAGGCCAGCAGATTCCTGCGGACCCGTTGCGCGAGGCCGAGCTACGCGGGTCTGGCGTCCGCGTGCTGACGGCCCATCGGGCCAAGGGGTTGGAGTGGGATCTCGTCGTGGTGGCCGGCGTTCAGGAGGGCCGGTGGCCGGACGTACGCCGTCGCGGTTCCCTGCTGGAACCTGATCAGCTGGGACGTCACCTGGTGCTGGCGCCCGTTCCTACCGCGACTCGGATCGCGGAGGAGCGACGGCTCTTCTACGTCGCCTGCACCCGAGCCCGATCGCGACTGGTGGTGACAGCGGTGGCGGGGACTGAGGGCGAGGCCGACCAGCCTTCCCGGTTCCTTGCTGAGCTTGGCGTGCCCATGAAGGAGTTGCCGGGTCGGCCGCGACGGCCCTTGTCGCTGTCGGCTCTGGTGGGTGAGCTCCGCAGCACCACCGTCGACCCGGAAGCCTCGCCGCAGCTCCGTGAGGAGGCGGCGGCACGGCTGGCCCGGCTGGCCGATGCGACCGATCATGACGCCCGCCCACTCGTCCCGTCCGCGCGACCAGAGCGCTGGTGGGGCATGCGTCAACTGAGCCGAGCCGATCAACCCTTGGTCGCACCGGAGGAGCCAGTGCACCTTTCCGGCAGTCAGTTGGCGAGCGTCCTGGCCTGCCCGCGGAACTGGTTCCTGGCGCGCAAGGCCCAGGGTGAGTCGGTGCGTACGGCTGCTGCCAGCTTCGGGTCGGTGGTTCATGTGCTGGCTGAGTACGGGGCGCACAGCCACGCCGATCCTAAGGAGCTCGCGACACATCTGGAGGCGGTCTGGAGCCAGCTGGCTTTCGACGCGCACTGGCTCTCAGCAGTGGAGCGGGTAGAGGCCGAGTCCGCACTCGAGCGCTTCGTGATCTGGCAAGAGGCCAGATCGCATCTCACGCTGTTGGGTACCGAGGTCGACTTCTCCTGCCACATCGATCTAGGCACCGACCGGGTCCATCTCACCGGTAGCGCTGACCGGGTTGAGCGCGATCCTGACGGCCGGATCATGATCGTGGATTTCAAGACCTCAAAGAATGCGCCCACTGCCGCCGACGTGGCGCTGCACGACCAGCTAGGGGTCTACCAGCTGGCGGTCCAGCAAGGCGCTTTTGTGGCCGTGGCCGGAGAAGGTGCGCGGCCGGCCGGCGCCGAACTGGTGTACCTCCGGTTGCCCGATGGCGACAGCGGCTATCCGAAGACCTTTCAGCAGGCTTCCCTTGACGACGTGCCCTTTCCCGTAAAGCCGCTGGGCCGCGCGGGCGATGACTCGAGTGCCGCTCAGCTGACCTGGGTGCATCGCCGGCTCGCGGAGGCTGCGAACATCATTCGCCGCGAACATCATGACGCCCGCATCGGCCCTGCTTGCCGATACTGTCCCTTCCGCACGAGCTGTCCTGCGCAGCCGACTGGTCAGCAGGTGGTGCGGTGACCGTTTACACCCTCAACCCGCCCGCGTCGAGGCCTCGGTTGGACAGCGCCGCCGCGCTGATCGATGCGCTGGGCATCTCGTTTTCCACCGAGCAGCTTGCTGCCATCACCGCCCCTCTGGAGCCCGGTGTGATCATTGCCGGCGCCGGATCGGGCAAGACCACCGTTATGGCGGCCCGGGTGGTCTGGCTGGTTGGCACCGGCGCCGTACGACCCGAAGAGGTACTCGGCCTCACGTTCACCCGGAAGGCGGCCGCGGAGCTCTCTCAACGGGTACGCAACGCGCTGCTACGGGCGGGGCTGATCGCCGATCGCGGGGTCGATGAATCCGGTGAACAGCTGATCATGACCTACGACGCCTTCGCCGGCCGGCTGGTCGCCGAGCATGGGCTGCGGCTCGGTTTCGAGGCGGACCCGACCATGATCAGCGGTGCCACGCGATTCCGGCTCGCATCGCGGGTGGTGAAGGCCGCAGCTGGGCCTTTTGAGTTCATCTCACGGCTTCGGCCGGCCACCGTCACGGAGCGGGTGCTGAGGCTGGACGCCGATCTCCAGCAACACCTGGTGGCTCTGGATGATCTGGACGGGCACGCGCGCGATCTGCTGCTGAGCCTCGGTTCAGCTCCGCTCAACAACCGCGGCAACGTCTATGCCGACGTCAAGAAGGCGATCATCGCCTGCCAGGAGCGCCTGGAACTAGCCAGCCTGGTCCGTGACTACCAGGACTTGAAGCTCCGGCTTGGGCTGGTTGAGTTCGCGGATCAGATGGCCATTGCGGCCCGGCTCGCAACCGAGGTGCCTCAGGTCTCCAGCGCGCTGCGCGCCGCTTTTCGAGTTGTGCTGCTCGACGAGTACCAGGACACCTCTGCGGCGCAGGCGATCATGCTGCGGGGACTGTTCTCTGGTCGGGCGACCGGCGAGGGTCGTGGGCACCCGGTGACAGCGGTGGGCGATCCGTTTCAGGCCATCTACGGATGGCGCGGGGCTGCGGCGAGCAACATCCTGACCTTCGCTGACGACTTTCCTCGCACCGACGGTCGACCGGCTCAGCGCTTCGCGCTCACGGTCAACCGACGCAGCGGGGGAACGATCCTCAATGTCGCCAATGTGCTGAGCGGGCCGTTGCGAACCGAGACTGGCAGCGTGATCGCTGGCGGTGCTGCAACGACCAACCACAGCGGCGCCGGCCTCGGCTTGTTGCGTGCCGCCGAAGGAACGCCCTTGGGTCAGGTGCGGGCCGCGACCTTCGAAACGTGGCCGGAGGAGATCAGCTGGATCGGGGACCAGATTTCCGGGCTGCGGGCAAGCGGTGAGGTGTCGCGCTGGGCCGAGGTGGCGGTGCTGACCCGTCGTAACGCCGACATTGCGCCGCTGTATGCCGAGCTGACCGCCCGGGATGTACCGGTCGAAATTGTTGGGCTTGGTGGCCTGCTGTACCTGCCCGAGATCATGGACATCACCGCGGCGTTGCGGCTGATCGAGGATGTCACCGCAAACCCGGACTTGATCCGGCTCCTCACCGGACCTCGCTGGCAGATTGGGCCGCGCGACCTCGCCCTGCTCGGGCGCCGCGCCCGCGAGCTGGCCCGCGTCGCGCGTGTGCCGGCTGAGCAACCCGGCGAGCAGCCCAGCAACACAGCAGTCCTCACCTCACTGGAACGCGCTGTTGCCGAAGTTGACCCGACCGAAGTCGTCAGCCTGCTCGACGCGCTGGACAGCCCGGGCGATGCGGCGTACTCGGCGGAGGCACGAGAGCGGTTCGCGCGCCTTTCGGCTGAGCTCGCATGGTTGCGGCGGCACAGTGACGAGCCAGTACTCGACCTGACCCGCCGCGTGATCACCACAATTGGCTTGGATGTCGAACTGATGGCCACTCCGGAGTTCTCTCGAACGTCCCGGCGGGACCAGGTCGGCGCGTTCCTGGACGCGGTCGCCGCCTATGTCGACGTCGACGGAGATGCTTCGTTGGCCGGGCTCCTGGGGTATCTCCAGGCTGAGAGCGATCAAGGTACGGGGCTCGAGCAGGCGGTTCCCTCCGACCGCGATGCGGTCAAGCTCCTCACTGTGCACAAGGCCAAGGGTCTGGAGTGGGAGGCCGTCTTCCTACCTGCCCTCATGAAGGGGGTCTTCCCCAGTGACCGAGTCACCGACAACTGGGTGATGAACCCCTCAGTCTTGCCGGCGGATCTGCGCGGAGACGCCGGATCGATTCCGCAGCTCACCGAGGCGACGTACGCCGGAATGGGCGACTACAAGCAGCAGCTCAGCCGCCAGCAGCTGCTGGCCGAGGACCGGCTGGCTTACGTCGCCGTCACCCGTGCCAAACGGCTGCTGGTCGGGACCGGCCACTCCTGGCGGTCCGACCTCAGCAACGCGCGAGCGGCCTCGACGTATCTGCGGGTGATCATCGAAGAAGCCGTCCGGCAGAACCAGCTGCTCGCCGAGGCCGCGCCACCAGGACCAGACAATCCCTTGGTAACCGAGGTCGCCCCGCATAGCTGGCCGATGCCGCTCGATTCTGAGGCCCTGGCACGCCGGCACGATGCTGCACTGGATGTGGAGCGAGCGCGGCAGCGATTTGCCGATCTTGGCCGCTACGACGACCCGGCGAGCGAGCCCCTGCTGCTGGATGATCATGAAGTCGTCACCGGCTGGGACGCCGACATCGACCGGCTGCTCGCGGAGGCGGTCGAGTCGCGGTCGGGAGATCGGCTCGTCGAGCTCCCCGCCCAGTTGTCGACGACTGCATTGCTCCGGCTGCACGCCGACCCTGCGGCTTTCGTTGCGGAGCTGGCGCGGCCCATGCCACGCCAACCTTCTCGGAGCGCACGATTTGGCACCCGTTTCCATCACTGGGTTGAGCGCTATTTCGGCGGCCGGCTGCCCAATGGCGGCCTTGGCCAGCAACAGCTACTCGATCTTGATGACCTGCCCGACCGGGCAGACTCAGATACTCACGACGAGCAGGAGCTGCGCGAACTCTGCGATGCCTTCGCGGCCGGACGGTTTGGCGGCACGGTGCCATACGCGATCGAGGCGCCGTTCAGTATCTGGATCGCTGGTCGGCTGGTCCGGGGTCGGATCGACGCGATCTACCGGCAGGCCGATCCGGCCGCGCCCGAAGGAGTCAGCTTCCAGGTAGTGGACTGGAAAACCGGGCGCACCGACACCGCTGATCCGCTGCAGCTTGCCATCTACCGGCTGGCCTGGGCCGAGGCGTACGGACTTCCAGTCGAGCAAATCGACGCGATCTTCTACTACGTACGCAGCGACGAGGTTCTTCGGCCAACCGTGTTGCCGGACCGCCGGGCCGTCGAATCGATCCTGACAGCACAGGTTGAGCGATTACGCTGATCTCGTGATCAATTGGGCGACGCCGAGCGACCTCGACCGCGTCGACCATCACCGCGGATCCGCCGAGTGGGTCGCCGGACTGTGGCACGCCGAGGACGCCAAGCTGCTCACCCTTGATCCCGAGTCCCGATTCTCGACCAATGCCGGTGGCAGCAAGCTGCGCATGACGCAGGCCATTTTTGGAGTTCGACAGCCAGCGGCACCGGCTGCTGGGACTGCTCAACGGGTCGCCGATCTTTGCAGTGGAAGAGCTGGCCGACGGAGAGATGCATGATTTCCGCGAAGTCGGGTTTCAGCTCACCGACAACGAGCGCGACATCGCTGCCACTGCTGCCGCCCTGACGCAGTGGCATCGCCTAGAGCCGCAATGCCCCCGCTGCGGTGCAGCGACGATCGTGATCAACGGTGGGTTCGCCAGGCACTGCACGCGATGTGGCCAAGATCACTTCCCGCGAACAGATCCGGCCGTGATCGTCGCCGTCGTCGACGGCGAGGACCGCTTGTTGCTGGGCGGCCAAGCGGCGTGGGGGAACCGGGTATCAGTGCTCGCCGGCTTTGTGGAGTCCGGCGAGTCGCTGGAGCACGCCATCCACCGGGAAATCGGCGAAGAAGTTGACATCAGCCTGTCCGAGTTGCGTTATTTCGGAAGCCAGCCTTGGCCGTTTCCGCGTTCGCTGATGGTCGCTTTCTTCGGCCGCGCAACCGACACCGACATACGCGTCGATACCGACGAGATCGCCCACGCGGAGTGGTACACCCGCGACCAGCTGAGCGCCAAGCTGGACTCTGGAGCGCTGGGCCTGCCCGGGAACAGCTCCATCGCGTCCCGGATGATTCAGGCCTGGCGGGACGGAGAGGCACCCCTTTAATTGCTCCGCTCGCTCCGCGCGCGGATCTCTCACGTTAACCCGAGTTGTCAGCGTGGGTGGTCGTCCGGGCAACCATATGCGCTGACAAGTCCGTGGCCAGCCGGTGCCGCAGCCCACTTGCGCGGTTTGCGGGACGTTGCACGGCACGCCTGACGGCTTCCTCGGAGCCGATGATGAGGACGTGTTGCCTTGCCCGCGTAACAGCGGTGTAGAGCAGCTCACGGGTCAGCAGGGGAGAGTCCGGCGGCGGCAGGACGAACGACACGCTGTCGAACTGGCTGCCCTGTGCCCGGTGCACGGTCATGGCATGCACGGTCTGGATGGCGTCCAGCCGCACCGGTGGGAAGAGCTTGGCCGCGGCGCCGCGGGCGAAGGCGGCGCGTACCCCGTCGGGTGTCTCTACGATGACGCCCGTGTCACCGTTGTAGAGCGACATCTCATAGTCGTTGGCGGTAATCAGCAACGGGCGTCCCACATACCACTCGCCATCTTCGCCGTATTCGGGGATGGCGGCGGACAGCCAACGCTCCACTTCCAAGCCCCAGCGGAGCACTCCGTACGGCCCGCGCCGGTGAGCGCACAGCAGCCGATGGCGGTCGAGGGCGGCCAGCGCACCCGCCACATCGCCAGATCTGGCCGCGTCCAACATGGCGACACCGGCTGTACGAACCTGTGCTGCCATGCCCGACAGCGCTCTGCTCGACGTCTCGGTCGGAGTTGCTTCCAGGTCGATCTCGCGGAACTGGACATCGCTTGCTCCCGAGCGCAGCACCGCGACTGCTGCGTCTGCGTCGGCAGCTCTGATGGCCCGTGCCAGCGCGTCGATGGCACCGCCGAACCGCCAGGTGTGCGTCAGTTGTACAACCCCGTGCACGGGCGCTGTCCCACGGTCGGTGATCAGTCCGAGCTCGACCAGCCGCTGGCTGAGGTCCGCATCGGGTATGCCAGGAGCCCGCGCAATGTCGGCCAGTACGGCGCCGGCCTCAACCGATGACAGCTGATCCGGGTCGCCCACCAGCACCAACCGGGCACTTGGCCGCACTGCCTCGAGCAGCCGCGCCATGAGGGTGAGGGACACCATCGACATCTCATCGACGATCACCACGTCGTGTGGCAGCTGATTCGTCGCATCGTGCCGGAACCGGCTTCGATTCGAGGGCAGCCAGCCCAACAGCCGATGCAGCGTCGACGCCGTCAAGTCGCCCAACCGCTGTTGGTCCTCCGGATCCAGTTGCGCTGCGGCGCCTCGCACCGCCTCCTCCAGACGCGCTGCGGCCTTTCCGGTTGGCGCAGCCAAGGCAATCCGCAAAGCCGGCCCAGGCTGATCCCGCAACAGGGCCAGCAACCTGGCCACCGTCGTTGTCTTGCCCGTGCCCGGGCCGCCCGCGAGCACGCTTACTCTGCCCAGCGCACTGACAGCCACCGCCAGTTCTTGGCGGTCGGCCTCGCCCGGCGCCAAACCCTCGTGGTCGAACAGCCTCGGCAATGCAGCTGCCAGTCGTGACTGGTCGATGTCAGGTGCCGGTGCAGCGAAACGCCGCTGCAGCTGTACCCGAACCACCTCCTCTTGTTGCCAATACCGCTCCAGATAGAGCAGCCCGTCGGCCAGGCGAAGCGGCCGACCACTCGGCTGGTCGGCTCCGTCGGCCACCAGTGGGCTTGCTTTGCAGGCAGCGATCCACTCGTCCGACTCTGGCCAAGGCAGCGACGAAATATCGATCACTGCCTCCGCCTCGTCGAAGGCTGTGGTGTGTACCGACCGGAGATCAATGCAGACCGACCCATTGCGGAGCGCGCGGACAGTCAAGGCAAGTGCGAGCCGGACCCGCTCGTCGACGTCGCGGCCGATCCGGCACACCACATCCGCCGTGTGCACGTCCGCAGCATTGAGAACTCCAGCGCGGTTGAACACCGCAAGCAGGCCCGATGCGGTCTGTACCACGAGGTGGCGGTCCGGGATGCCGAGGGCCGGCCCTGAAGAGTTGTGCGCTGAGCTTGTCGAAGCGCGAGTGCGCTTTTCGACAGGCTCAGGGCGCATCTGCGTGCTCATCGCAGTCCATCCAGCAGCTCGGAGAGCTCGACGACCAGCGAGGCTGGCGGCCGCCAGCCAAACACCCCGCAGGGCATGCCATCCACGCGCGGGGTCAATGGACCAGCCATCCCGCGTACGAACAGATAAAGGATGCCGCCCAGGTGGACGGCCGGGTCATAGTTCGGCTGTCGCCAGCGCAGCATGCGGTGTAGAGCCACGGCGTACAGCAGCGCCTGCAGCGGGTAGTGGGCGCTCATCATGGCAGCTGCCATCCGTGCCGGTGTGTAGTCGCCGACCTTCAGCACTTCGCCGTCGATGCCGCCCAGCCAGTTCGTCTTGTAATCCACAACCAGGTAGCGCGGCGGCCGGCCATCGCGTCGAATCCGGAGCACGGCATCGATGCTGCCGGTCAGATAGCCGCGTAAGGCTTGCGTGCTCAGAGCCGGGTCGTCCAGCAGGTCGGCATAGTCAGCCAACGGATCTGAGTTGGAAAGGTAGCGACGGAGCAGCGGGCTCACCATGCCCAACGTGACTTCGGCGTTCGTCATGTCGCCGCCCGTCAGCGGGTACTCGAAGCTCAGTTCAGCCAGTCGATCACCGCGTGGGATGTCACAGAGCCGTTGCTCGTCGGCGAGTGGTCCAAGGGGGCTACGGAATGCGGGAAGCATCGCGCTGGCCAGCGCATCGGCGGTCATCGTTGTGGCTGGACCTTGCGCCAGGGTCACCGCGCACGCTTCGCGAAGGGCGGCCGGCAGGTCGGCAGCCGTAGCCTCGACACGTTCGAACACCGCATGGACGGCAGTCCCGAACTCCACCCCCGACGGCAGATCATGCATGGGCGACGGTTCTCTGAGACCGTCCTGGATCGGGGAGACTTCGTGATCTGCAGAGATGGCTGCTGAAGCAGCCTGCGCTGACTCGTCGTCCTCGCGGGTGAGTTCCGGTTCGCTCCCGACAGCGGGCACATGTGCGTCAGCGCCATGCGCCGCGGCGGTGAGCGCTGAGTAGGAGGTCCGGCGCCAGACCAGATCGAGCTCGCGGTCGAAGACTCGTACCTGCAGCAACGGTGGTGATTCTGTGGTCGGCTGCCACGCGGTGAGTGCCCGCGGAGTCATCGTCTCGATGCTGAACCCGGGTCCGAGGTCGCGGCTGGAAAAGGGATCGCCATTGAGTGGATAGACGGCCTTAGGTGAGGCGGGGTCGGCCGGCAGGCGAGAAACAAAACGGTGTAGCGCCGAGGCGGGCGTATTAAAGGATGGGGCCCACCAGGTGACGGCCTGGCACTGCGCCCGGGTCAAGGCGACGTACAGCAATCGGAGATCTTCTCCAGCTTCTTCTTCGCGATAACGAGAGAAGCGCTCGGGTCTGCCGGGACCGTGCCGACCTCCGACGTCGAGCACGCACTCGCCGCTGCTTGTCGTTGTCGGTTCATGTAGTCGGAGAATCCGACCCTCATCAGAGCCATTGGCATACCGATCCCAGGCCTCAGGCAAATAGACGATTGGGAACTCCAAACCCTTGCTGCGGTGCACTGTCAAGATCGTGACGGCCTTGGCGTCGGTCTCCAGACGTCGGGTTCCCTCGGAGATACCGATCTCCTTGGCCTCCGAGATCCGTGCCCGGAGCCACTCGACAAGAGCACCGACACCGAGCTGGGCGGAGGTCATCGCCGCATGCAGACTTTGGCCGAGGTGGCGCAGATCCGTCAGCATCCGTTCCCCTCCGCGCAGGCTCAGTAGCCGTTCCGGGATTCGCTCGTCGGCACATGCGGTCTCCAAGAGAGCAGCGACCCCGCGGCTCTGGAGCACCTTGCCCCACCAGCGGATCCGCTGGGTGAGTTCGATCAGCCTCTCCTCGCTGGCGGAGGCGAGGTCGGCGAAGGTCCAGCCGAAGAAACAGCTCAGGGCGGCCTGCCGAACCGACTGCTGTCGTGTCTGCTCAAGGGCCTGTAGCAGGGTCAGCCAGTCCTGTGCCATCGCCGAGGCGAACACCGAGTTCGCGCCATACATCACCGCTGGCACTCCGGCTGCAACTAGGCAATCACGGATTGCCTCGCCACGTTCGTTCTTGCGTACCAGAACGGCGACGTCAGAAGGGAGCACCGAGCGAGTGCAACCTGGCTCATGCAGCTCGGCGCCCGACCCCAACAATGCTGTGACGTCGGCCACCAGATCGTCAACGACCTGAGGGCGGATGGTCCCGACACTCGGCACCTTCTCGGCATCGGCCTGGTGTGGCATCACACGCACCCGAATAGGGGCCACCGCATCCTGTTTGTCCGCCGGCGCGACCAGCCGCCGCTGCTGGTGTTCTGCAGTGACCCTGCGTACCGCGATTCGCTCGTCACCAAGAGCGGCGTCACCCAGCAGTACATCAAGTGCATCGACGAGTGCCCGGTCGCTGCGCCGATTGACGGCGAGGCTTCTTACCTGGTCGGCTTGCTGGACAGCATCGAGATAGCTGAACACGTCCGCGCCGCGGAAGGCGTAGATCGCCTGCTTAGGGTCGCCGATCAAGATCAACGTGGAGTGTTGGTGAAAGGCGCGGCGCAAAATTTCCCACTGAATGGGGTCGGTGTCTTGGAACTCGTCCACCATGACGATGCGGTACCGCTGCCGGAGACGATCGGCAGCGGCCGGTCCATGCTCGGGGTCGGCCAGTACATCCCGGAGCCGCGTCAGCATGTCGTCGTAGGTGAAGAGCTTGGCTGCCCGCTTACGGCGTTCCACCTCCTGCCGGATGGCTGTCGCGAACGCCACGCGCTCGCCACTGGCCGACGGGTCGTCCGGGGACAGCCCGTTGGGCACCAGCCGAGCGTGCACGGCCTCAACAGCCTGGCTAGCGATCTCCAGCGCCTCCTGGTAGCTCATAGGTGGTGATCCGGCTGCGGCGTAACGGCGCAAGTAAAGATCAGTGGTCACTTCACGGGTGAGATCGGTGAGGTGCTCAACGACGGTGGCGTGCGGCTCGCGGTCGCCGAGTACCCCAAGTCCGTCAAGCATCTGAAGGCAGAACTCGTGTGTCGTGGCAATGGTGGCGGCGTCGAACTCTGCAAGTGCCCGGGACACCCGCTGGCGTCGGCATGCCAGCTCATCTGGCTGACCGGTGGTGAGCATGACCTCGAGCGCGCTGAGCCGTCTGGTGGGGACACTCCCGGCCACAGCATCGGTCAGGCAGCTTTCGACCGAGACCAGTCGCTCCCGAACTCGCAGCCGAAGTTCGTTGGTCGCCATCCGGCCGAAGGTGACCAGCAGCAGCTGGTTCAACTCAGCCGTGCCTTCCGCGATGGCACGGGCGGTGAGTGCGGCGATCGTGTACGTCTTGCCGGTGCCGGCGCTGGCCTCGAGCACGGTGGTTCCAGGGGGCAGCTCTGCACACACATCGAAGGGGAGTGGATCGCTGCTCATTGCAGCTCCTCGACAGCCAGCAGAGGCTGAAACACCCGTCGGGCCAGAGTGCCAAACCGAGTGCGCTCGGCTAGGCTGCCGCGCTCCTCACTCGGGAGGGACGGCTGTCCTAGCACGGCGTCGAAGTTCGCACCGACACCGAAGAACCGCTCGTACGCCTCGTCCCGGTCCTCCGCCCAGAGCTTCTCGAGCTGCCGTCGGTACAGCGCAGGCTGCCGGTCGCGGTAGCGCAAAGCGGCGTACTCCGCCGAGGTCTTAGGGCTGAACGGGATAGGCTCCCGCAGTCCAGTGGCCCGCAAGTCGATCAGGTCGGTCAAGACTTTGCCGGCCCAGGTGGCGTCCACCGTTCCCAGTTCTGAGCAACCGCCGCGCCCAATCGTGACCGCCTGCCAAGGTCGGCTCGGATCAGTGATGGTCATCGCCAGCAGCTCAAGCCAGGCTTGCAGCCGGTGTTTTGCACTCAGCCGGGAATAGCTGACATGGACCACGCAGTCGCCGATGACGCCGCTCACCGTTCCGGTCAATCGCACGTCGCCAAGATCGGCCAGCACCTCGTGGGAGGCTGGTTGGTCGGTCAGGAACGGCTGCGCGATCTGGATAAGTTGCTCGACCTGCGCGGCGATGTCCTGGATGGCCTTATGGCCGAGAGCACGTGGCGGCAGGTAACCGCGCCTCCATTCGGCGGCGATCAGCAACTCCGGCTCATGACCGGCGGTGCGCAGCCGCAACAATCGCTCACCGATGCTCCACGCTTCCAGTCCGTTGAGGTTGACCGGGAGCTGCTCGTCGGGCGTCTCATCTGGTCGGGTGATCCACAGTCCTGCCCGCTCATAGATCAGTGCTCGAATCGGATGGTTGAAGAAGCGGACTAGGTCGCTCAGGTTGACCAGGTCATCGGTTTTGCGATCCGGCAAAGGCTCTCTGCCGAAGATTGGCGCAGCTACCTGACGCTCCCGGGCGGCGGCGCGTACGGCTCTCAACCCGGCGCGATCGAAGCTGAACCCGCCGCTAGAACTGAGGCCTCCGGGAGCGAAGTTGGCGCCGTCGAACGGCTGCAACGGGTGCCGCGTGGTGATCTTGCTGCGGATCTGCGCGCCGTCCTCGGTGCGGGCCGTCGTGTCCAGCGCATCAAGCAGTTCCCCGATGGGAACCGCAGGGGGAATCTCCGCTCCGGAACGGGGATCGGACCCGGCGAAGATCACTACCAGCCGTTCCTGGGCCGACATGATCGCGTCCAGGAGTAGCTGTCGGTCCTCACTGCGTACGTCGTGGTCGCCGATGCACTCTTCAGCGCTCATGATGTTGTCGCCGTCAGGAGGTGGCTGTCGGGGAAAGACGCCGTCGTCGACTCCGAGCAAGCAGACCACGCGATGTGGCACCGATCGCATGGGAAGCATGGTGCAGACCGTCAAGGTGCCGGTACGGAAGTTGGCCCTGCTGGCCCGTCCCCGGAAGGCGTCGCTCAACAGCGCCGACACCTCAGCCAGGCTCAGGGCGACATCACCGGCCTGGTCGGTCGCCAGCGCGAGATCACCCAACTCGCGGTGAGCGTGACTCAACTGCCAGCTCTCGGTCGGGGGAACTGCTGCCAGCAGCTCGATTGCTTCCTTGAACAACTCGACCCACGCACCGAGGGCCTGAGCCGTGTTACAGCGCTGGATCAGCAGCCTGATCCGCGCCACTAGTTCGGCAAGACGCCCGACAAGATCGACATCACCGGCGTCAACATCGTCCAGAGGCAGGGTGGTTCCGATGAAGTGCATGTCGGTCTCGTCCATCGTCACCCCGAGCAGCAGCCGCTCCAGCCCGGCAGCCCAGGTGTTCTGCCGGAACTCGCCCATCTGGAACCGACGTCGATGAGCAGCGTCGAATCCCCAGCGAACACCAGCACGAGGAACCAGATCACGCAGCCGCTCCAGGTCATCGGTGCTGAAGCCGAACCTTCGTGCCACCGGAGGTGCGGCGCACAGGTCCAGCAAAGCGCTAGCCTCGACCCGCGAGTCGGCGAGCGCGACGAGCCGGCTGACGAGCGCCAGCAGCGGGTTCAGCTGCCGCAGCGATCGGTCGGCTAGCCGTACCCGGAGTCGATGCCCTGGATGCTCGGCTTGAGCTTCTGGCGTATCGAGTCCGAACGACGCGGCGATCAACGGAGCGAAGTTCTCGATGTCAGGGCACATCACGACGATGTCGCGCGGTTCAAGTGATCCATCCTCAGCAAGCAGGCCGACGAGTACTTCCCGCAGCACCTCCACCTGTCGATCGGGACCATGGCAGGCGTGGAACTGCACGCTCTGGTCGGCCTCTGCGAGCAGAGGCCGCTCCTCAGGACGAGGTGACCGGTTGCCAGCAATGTCGGACTGCAGCCAACCGAGCAAGGATGTCGGCTGCCTCGATTCATGCGCTTGATGATGCAGATCTGTGGCATCGGGGCTGATCGCGGCGAGAGCGAGCTGGAGCTCGCGTACGTCCCGGCCGAGATAAGCGAGCAGCCGATTGCTGACCAGGGCTTCCGTAGCATCGGCTGCGCGTCGCGACACCCGTGTTGGGCCGACTCGATGGCGATGGGTGCTGAATCCCACGCTGGTCCACAGGGCAGGGGAGGGGTGGGCCAGCCAAAGGTGGACGTCGCGGTGTTCGGCGAGTGCGGAGAGGACGAGCAGGTGGTCGGGGTCCAATCGGGTGGCGCCGAAGACCGAGAGCCGTTCCGGAAGATCACTGGTTTCAGGTGCGAGCCGCAGCCTGGCTAGCCCGGCTTGGACGCGTTCGGGCGGGCTTGGCACACCAAGCTCATTGCGCAGCCGTCGCCAGAGCTCGGCCTGCCAGGCACGGTCGGCGGGCAGCGGCGTGCCCCAGGCGTCGACGTCACGTCCTTGGGTCCAACTGTCGATCATGGTCGGTCGGGTCGCGGCGTACCGGGCGAAGAGACCGGCCAAATGTCGCGCGGTCGACCAGCGCCGCCCGGCCCGGAGCGGATCCAAGTCCGATGATGGTCCGTCGGCGCCAAGGTAGTGCCACAGCAATGCCGCCCACGGCTCGCCGCGGCAGCCGTCGATCACTCGAAGGAGCGGCCACACTGCGCGGTGTGGCTGCCAGGGATCGGCATCCTCATCGTCTGCGCTGCCGGCGAGGGCACGCGTCACGAGTCGGCGAGGTGACGGGAAGTCCACGCCGACACACACGCCGTCGCTGCGAGCAGGTGCGGCCCCTAGCCGTTGCGCCAGGCCTTGGGACAGCCAGCGTTCCACGCCGGGGGTGGGCACGCTAATGATCTCCGTGGCAAACGGATCAGGCAGCGGAATACTCAGCAGGTCCCCGAGTGCAGTGACCAATCGGTCGGCCCGCTCTGCGCGATGGAGGTAGAGCGTCATGGTCGCGGATAACACTAAAGCGGTTGACTGACAGCCGTGGGAGCTTTCGTTAGGCGGCTTAGATTCGAACAACCCGGCCTATGAGCTGCAAGCGCTGTTCCCGAAGCTCGCAGCTCTCAAAAGAGGGAATGTGGTGTTCATGATCAGGGCTGCGGAGCTGTCCGACTGGGAGGCCGTCCGCGACATCCGGCTGCGCTCACTGCGTGAGGAGCCGGACGCGCACGCGTCGGAGTACCAGACGGAGACCCGCTTCGAACCCGACCTGTGGAAACAGCGACTCGCCACCGCGTCCAGCTACCTGGCCTTCGATGATGATCATGCTCTGGTCGGCATCGCAACCGGTCTCGAGACCGGAGACGGCGACACGCATGTCGTGGGGATGTATGTCGCTCCCGAGGCACGCGGCTCAGGCTGCGCGCACCAGTTGCTCGACGCCATCGCCGAGCTCACAGTCCGTCGCCAGGGAAAGCGCTTAGTACTCGAGGTGGCCGAGTCCAATATCCGCGCCACTCGTTCGTACCGCTCGTACGGATTTGTGGCGACCGGTCGGCGGCGCAGCTTGGAACGCGACCCCAGAATCACCGAGATCGAATTCGCGTATCCGCTCCCCGGGACCCGACACACCTGACGCGTACTGTGATTCCGCCCCCGCTGGGTCGTTTCCGCGCACAAGCGTCACAACAGCTGCTGAAGTCGACTTGGCGGGGTCGTTTCCGCGCACAAGCGCCAAGATGCGCCGCCCGACTCTGATGTGGGCGGACCGGTCCTAGCCCAAATCACTCAGCGTGGGTAGCCGAGTGATCGGACATCGTCAGTGAGGGCCCTTATGGTGGCGGTGTGCCTGGAGCCCCGACGCGACCGCCATCGTCGCCCGAGGCGCTGCTGGATGATCTTGACCCGGAGCAGCGTCAGGTCGCCACCGCGCTCAGCGGGCCAGTCGCAGTCATCGCGGGAGCAGGCACGGGCAAGACCCGGGCGATCACGTACCGCGTCGCTTACGGCGTCGCCACCGGCGCATACAACCCCACATCCGTGCTTGCGGTGACCTTCACCACCCGCGCGGCCGGCGAGCTGCGCGGTCGATTGCAACGGCTGGGAGCGCATGGCGTCCAAGCGCGAACCTTCCACTCGGCAGCGCTACGGCAGGCTCAGTACTTCTGGCCGCAGGTCTATGGCGGTGAGTTACCGCACGTCCTGGACAACCGGATGCCGCTGGTCGCCGAGGCTGCGAGCCGGCTGCGGGTCAAGATCGACACGCCCGGTTTGCGTGACCTGGTCGCGGAAATCTCCTGGTCCAAGGTGAGCAACGTCAGCGCCGAGGACTATCCGCGGTTGGCCTTGCAGCACAACCGCCGCATCGCCTCTTACGACACCGAGACGGTGTCACGCGTCTTTGCGGCGTACGAGCAGGCAAAACGCGATCGCAGCCGGATCGATTTCGAAGACATTCTGTTGTGTGCCGCCGCGCTGCTGTCGGAGCATCCAGAAATCGCCGACATGATCCGACGGACTTACCGGCATTTGGTCGTCGATGAGTATCAAGACGTCAGCCCGCTACAGGAGGCCCTGCTCAATCTTTGGCGCGGCGACCGAGCGGAGTTGTGCGTCGTCGGTGATCCTGCGCAAACTATCCACTCCTTCGCCGGCGCCCAGGCTAGCTACCTCACTGGGTTTGGTCGACGTTTTCCGCAGGCCACGGTGATCCGGCTGGTACGCGATTACCGCTCCACTCCCCAGGTTGTTCGGTGCGCGAACACGATCATGGCAGCCCCCGCGAGGGAGCCAGGGGGGAACGGCTTCCAGCCCGTCACACTCCAGGCACAGCTGTCTGCCGGACCTGAGGTGGAATTCGTCGAGTCCCAGGATGAGTCGGCTGAGGCAGCAGGAATCGGCGACTGGATACTCCAACAAGCCACGGCAGGCGTGGACTTTCGAGACATGGCCGTGCTGTTCCGCATCAACGCGCAATCGCCCGCCATCGAGCAGGCGCTGGCCGACCGCAACATTCCGTACCTGGTACGCGGAGGCGAGCGTTTCTACGAGCGGCCCGAGGTGCGCCAGGCCCTCCTGACGCTACGGACCAATGCGCGGACTATGACTGGCGCTGAGCAGGGGAGCGCGGTGGAGCAGATGAAAGCGATACTCCACACCTTGGGCTGGAGTCCGCAGCCGCCGGAAGGTGGCGGGGCACTGCGGGAACGTTGGGAGTCGCTGGCCGCATTGCTGAGTGTGGCAGAGGACCTAGAAGTCGAGGCGAACGGCACTGCGGAGCTCACCGCGTCGCCTCGGACTGATCAGGACCCCCTCACCTTGCAGGCCGTCTCCGCCGAGCTGGACCGTCGCGCCGAGGCGCAACATGTGCCGGCAGCGCAAGGCGTCACCGTCTCCACGCTGCATTCGGCAAAAGGTCTGGAATGGGACGCGGTGGCGTTGCTCGGCATTCATGAGGGCTCACTTCCCTTCATTCTGGCCAGCTCGCCGGAGCAGATCAGTGAGGAACGGCGACTGCTCTACGTCGGGGTGACGCGCGCCCGGCGACTGCTGCGGATCTCCTGGTCCAGAACCCGAAACGGGAATGGTCAGCCGCGGAAGCCCTCTCACTTCCTCGAGCCAGTGTTACCTGATGCGCTGCGGGCACCTGCCAGACCAGCGCGGCCTCGGCGGCACAGCCGACAATCAGCGCTCTCGCTGCACTGCCGGTCCTGTGGGCGATCACTCAGCGAGGCTGCCGAGCGCAAGATCGGCCGACATCTGGGCTGCCCGGCCACCTTCGACGATCACACCATGACGATGCTCCGCGAGTGGCGGCGCCAGGAGGCGGCTGATCAACAGCTTCCCGCGTACTGTGTGTTCACTGACGCCACACTGATCGCCATCGCCGAGGCGCGACCAAGCAGTATCGGGGAGCTGATCAAAGTGCAGGGTCTCGGTCCCACGAAGGCAGACCGGTACGGCGAGCACCTCCTGGCGATCATCGAAGCTGAAGGCGCCCGTACGAGAGCATCTTCGTGAGATCGCCGCCAAATAAAAAAAGTGTTTGCATCAATTTGCGATATTCCCCTAGGGTTAACGAGGACCCTTTTGCTCGGCCTGAGCACGAGGCTGCCCATTGCCGACATGAAGGTGAGGAAGGAGGAGTTTAATGCACAGTTTTTGGACTAGCGCTGTACGCACTGCCCAAATGATCATGCATGAGCTCCAGCTGTCCTTGCGCGCGCTCATGCCGGCAGCGCCAGCCGTTGTGCCGATCTCCCTCAATGGCACGCGACACTCCCAGCTCATCCAGCCGGTCAGGAATCGGATGGATTGGCGCCGGATGGGACCCGGTATGGGAGAGCTCTGCCTTCAGGGCAGCGCTGCGGCAGCCGATGTTCAAGGCGCACGTGCCGCCGGATTCGGCGGATACGACGTCACCGATACCAAGTTCTCGATCCGTTTGGGGCCACCTTCCTGTAGTCCGCCGGTGTAATCCACACCGCCGCCTCCAGGGCCGTGACTCCCAGACATCCGGGATTCACGGCCTTCGTGTTTCCCGGCCAGATTCGAGGAGCCCGTACTGAACGGGCACCTCATGATCAGCAAAGTAGGCCGACATGTACGACGCGGGAGGTGGCCCGATGGTTGTTACGCGGGGCATCGTCGAACTGCCCTGTCGATTAGTGGATCCGGATCTGTTCTTCGCCGAGGCACCTGCCGATGTCGAGGAGGCAAAGGCACTGTGTCTGGATTGCCCGGTTCGGGCGGCGTGCCTGGCCGGCGCGCTGCAGCGGCGTGAACCCTGGGGCGTCTGGGGCGGAGAGCTGTTCATTGCCGGCGTCATCGTGCCTCGTAAGAGGCCGAGAGGCCGTCCTCGGAAATATCCGGTCACCGAGCCGTTTGCTCCGGCGGCTAAGGATGAGGCAGCGGCATGACGCTCGACGGGAAGCGCCGACCCGATAGAAATTTACGGCGATTCTCCCGTACGGCGCAGCAGGGTGCCGATAGCATCATCGCGGCTTGCATCACCAATACGCGGCACAGCTCGAGGCTCCCCTTCGGGTCGGCAGTGGAGTCCTGGCCTCCCCAGCCAAGCGCGTGCCCGCGACCCAGCCCCCATGCTGTGCCGCGCGTTGGTGATGCAAGCCGCCATCTTGTGGCAGGGTCATGCACTGATGTGAGGAGAAGGCTCAGTCCTCGGCGTAGCCGGGAAGAAACTCTTCCAGCACCTCGCCGAACGCGGCTCGCGCGTTCAATTGGGAAAGGACGGCCAGCCCGCCCAGCCAAACCCGATGAATGAGCAGATAACTGGGGGGCAAGTTCAGCTTCATTGCCACCCCGCCTGAAGCATGCGGATCACGCACCCGAATGAACTGTTCGCGCATCCAGTCGCGATTGAACTGGAACTCCGGCACAGCGGCGGGCTCTACGAACGGGCTCAGGTAATCGAGTAGATCTTCAGCGTCGATATCGGAGGCGACGAAGCCTTCTTGGCGCAGCCCTTCGGCTACCTGATGAGCGTCGCCCTGTTGGGCAATTCGCAGAATACGGCCCATGGCTGGGGGAAGACCGTCAGGCAGTCGCGCCACTAGTCCGAAGTCGACGACCCCGAGCCGGCCATCCTTCATGAGCTTGAAGTTGCCTGGATGCGGATCGGCATGCAGCAGGCCGACCCTGCTCGGCCCAGCGAAGAGGAATCGCACGTACTGCAAGGCAGCTGCATTGCGTTCGTTGTCTGGGAGATCTGCGGCTGATGAGAGCGGCGCACCTTCGACCCACTCGCTTACCATCACCTTTGGCGTACTTGCCAGCACAAGTGGTACGCAAAACTCCTCACTGGCAGCGAAGCCAACGGCCGCCTGCTGCTGGGATTCTGCCTCCAGGGTGTAGTCGAGCTCCTCGGTGACCCGCGCAGTGAGTTCGTCTACCAGTGCGCTGACATCCATGCCGCCAGCCAGCGGCGCGAACACCTTGGACAACCGCCCGATCTGCCGCAAATCTGAGCGCAAGGCCTCATCAGCTCCGGGGTATTGAACCTTGACCGCGACCGTACGCCCATCAGCCCAGGTGGCTTTGTGGACCTGACCGATGGACGCGGCAGCAGCGGGCAGCGGATCGAATTCGGTGAAGGTCTCGCGCCACCGCGGGCCGAACTCGCGTGCCAGTACGGCATGCACTCGTGATGTTGGCATCGGCGGCGCCGCGTCCTGCAGCCGGGCGAGGTGGACGCGGTAGGGCGCTGCTACATCCTCGGGGAGTACCGACTCAAACAGGCTCAACGCCTGGCCGAACTTCATGGCACCGCCCTTGAGCTCTCCGAGTACCCGGAAGAGCTGCTCAGCCGCACGCTGCTGAAGCTGCTCACTCACCTCGTCCGCAGGGGCCCCGCCCAGCCGCCTGCCCAGGCCGAGCGTTGCGCGGCCGGCGAAGCCGAGGGGGAGCGAGGCCAATCTCGCACCTCGGCGAAATGCGGAACGAGCCAGCGAATTGCCATCGACTTCAGCCGGCAGACGCCGCTCTGCCCCATTGGTCGGCCTGGCGGGCTGGTCGCTCATGGCCCCCATTCTGTATTGCTCAGCCAACCGCAGCCGCACCTGGGATGGGCTGCCCAGCGCCGCAGCCGTGTTACGAAGGCGGGCCAGCTGAGCTCAAGTGTGGCGCCGGCAGATTCCGGCAGCTCCCCATTGAGGAATGCCAGGGCTTGCGCTGCGGCAACCGAAGCCGCCCAAGTAAGCAGGGCTGGTGGTGATTCGATGCGTAATCGGGACAGCTGTGTGAGGACGACTGGCCATTGTGGATCGGCATCGCTGCGAGCAAGGTCTGCGCAGCGCAGGCACGAAGTCCGGCCGGCAAGCACCAGTGGCCCAACGCTCACTCCATTTCCCCAAGAGCGCACCACCAGATGCGGTTGGTCGACTTGCAGCAGATGATCAGTGATGACGCGATCAAGCTCGGGGCGGTCACAGGCCACTACGGTGAGATCCACCTGGGCTGCATCGGGCTTGGACCAATGACTGAGGGTGGAGAAGGTGGTGTCGGCCTCTGCGAGCGTGGAGCGCAGTGCCTCCGCTTGGGACGTCAACACGCCAGCGGATGGGTAGAGGGCGAGGTCGGGCGGCTCGTTGTCGTAGACGTAGAGGGTTCCCAGCCCGCTGGCCACAAGCACGCGGGCGATCTGGCAACCCACCGGTCCCGCACCGATCAGACGCAGCTGCATCGAAGCCAGCGCGTCGACGTACGGCGCCGCAGTACGGTCAGTCAGCAATCCAGCGGCCACGAGCGCGTCGAGTGCTCCGGTCAGCTCCGGCGTCGTGAGTCCTGCGGCTCGAGCCGCACCGTGTACCGCGCTCGCGGGCCGTGTGCCGTCCAGCAAAGCGAGCAGCGCGCCGAAGCCTGGACCGCGGAAGACCAGTGCGGTGTCGGGATCGACCCCGACCTGGACCTCGTTCGTCGAGCGCTGAATGACGGGCGCGTACGGCACGAGTCGCGGATGCTGAACTGGTGGTTGGGATCTGACTGGGGATCTCGATGAACTCACCGGGCCAGTCTGTGACTCGCTGCGGGACCCGAACACGCTATCCACAGCCCCGGTAAGGCTGGGAGAAAAGGGGACGTCCAGAGGTACGCCGTCCGCCAGACGTGTATCAGGGACGGCCGCTGCCGACCGTCCCTGAGTGGTTTGCTCTGGGTTGCTGCGCTAGGCCCTGCCGAGGATCCGGTTGAGGTTCGTGCCACACACCGGGCACTTGGCCTTAGCCATCCGGGTGCCCTTCTCGTTGACGTGTACCTCGCCGGAGGCCTCCCGCTTCGCCTTACATTTCACGCAGTAGAACTCGCCGCTGTACGTCTCCGCCATGACTTCTCCTTGCTCGATGTTCGTCCGCACACTGGTTACAGCTGCGGGACCTCGCGATGCGGGTTAGCCGTTTACCGGCCACCTGACGTCGGGCAACCGTCCCCCCGACAGACGCCATACCGCTTGGCCGCCCGTAACTCTACGCGAGGGGGCAGTGAGCGCTGGCGGAGCCTGCAAGAAAAGGACGAAACCTCCAGGGACATCGGGATCGCTAGCCTTCCCCTGCGAGCGTGCCGACCATCTGGAGGTTTCGTGCTCGGAACGCTATAGGCAGTCCCGCCCGCCGTCAAACGATTGTCGAAAACCCAATTTCCATGAAATGTGGACAACCGTGTGGAAACGATGTGCACTGTTCCCCCTTGGTTTGTGGACCGTACTCAACGTGCGCTGGAACCTAGGCGTGGGCTGTGTGGAAACCTGTTGGCGTAGTGGTCTGACCTACTTTGTTTGGCTATTTATGCGCCCAGTCTCAAGGGCTGATTCAGATTCTGCTGCGATGTAGGTTGTCTCGTGCTGCCAAGTCTGGAGCTGAAATCGCTCGTGACTCCTGATGGCCGGTCGCGCCGGAAAGGGACATCGTGACTCAGCCACCGCTGCCGCTGCCAGAGCGAAGGGGAAGAGCCAAGAAAGGTCGCCAGACACAGCACCCGAGGGGCGCTGAAGCTCCGGAGCCTGCCGCTTCCAGCCCTAGGGTCGAGGTTCGGCGTAGCAGCCGTCGTACCCGCACAGTGACTGCCTACCGGGAACGCGACACCATCGTCGTCTTGATCCCCCAACGCATGTCCAAAGCCGACGAGCAGACGTTCGTCAAGGACATGGTCGAGAGGGTGCTCGCCCGAGAGGCGCGGGCATCCGCGCCGCGAGGCGATGACGCACTTGCCAGCCGGGCCCGTGAGCTTGCGGCAATCTATCTAGCGCCGGCTCTCGACCACGTGCCTGAGCCGACGGCTGTTTCGTGGGTGACCAACCAGCAACAGCGGTGGGGCTCATGCACGCCCAGCACCGGCGTCATCAGGCTGTCTCACCGTCTGCAGCCCCTGCCTGCATGGGTCGTTGACTACGTGCTGCTTCACGAGTTGGCTCATCTTGTGGAGCCGACGCACTCTGAGCACTTCTGGAGTCTCGTTGGCCGGTATCCGGCGGCGGAGAAGGCCAAGGGCTATCTGGAGGGCTTCTTTGCAGGCCAGGGTCTGCAGGCTGAGCCGTTCGATGTCGACTGAACAGGCCGCTCGTCGCCGGGTGGCAGTCGTGCTCGCCCGCTATGACGCGTCGAGGGCGGCTCCAGAGGGCGTTGATCCGGCCACCTTCGCCGCCGCATGCCTGCTCGACTCGTACGAGGTTGTGGCGGATCTGATCGAGGTCGAGTCAGGCATTGCCGGGCCTAGTTCGGTGGCCGAAATGCTCTGGCCCGGGGCGCTGCACCTGTCGGCCGACACTACGGTGCCGATGATGGCGCGTCAGCTGAGTGAGCTGGCCGATGAGCTGGTCGTGATACCCGCCGACCTCCCGGACTTGCCAGGGCTGGTGCTGGCGAAGTTGTTCAAGGTCCTCCACCGGACGGACATTGCGATTGCACCCGAACAAGACGGGGAGGGCTGCGCCGCGATCGGTGTCTCGCTGCCGTTGGCCGAGTGGCTCCCTGATGACGCGTTCGACCTTGATCACAATCCGTTTGAGCGGTTGAGTGCGATCGCTCCGCGCCGGAGCTGTTACGCGCTTGCGCCCCCCTGGCACCGGCTGCGGACACCCGCTGATCTACGACGGCTCGACCCCGGCCTGGAAGGGTGGGAGGAGACCAGGGCCTTGCTCACAAGTCGATCGCTGGCCGCCGATTGATGGATATACGGCCGGCTCACGCAGCCCACTGGGACGCTGGTGAGACGCTCGCCGATCGCTTCCGCGCACATGCCGGCAACTCCGACCACCTTTATGGGTATGCAATGCGCGGCATGGCGGAGGATTGGGCGGCCGGTGGCCCCACCCGTGTCGCGTGCCGGGGATATGAGACCGCGCCACCTGGCGCACTGATCCAGCTTCGGCTACTCGCCGGCGTGTTCCGGCTGGTGTTGACTGGCGACGCTCCCGAACTCATCCGGTTTTACCCATGCCTCGGCGGCACAGAGCCGGCGTCGCAGGCCTGGCCTGTTATGCGCGACGTGATTGGGGCGCACATCGATCAGATTCACGCCGCGCTCGCAGTCGCCCCGCAAACCAATGAAGTCGGTCGATCCGCAGCGCTGCTCGCCGGCCTCTTCGATCTTGTCGCCGCTTCAGGTGTGCGCCGCATCCGGTTGCTGGAGCTGGGAGCGAGCGCCGGGCTCAACCTCCTGCTTGATCAATACCGTTTCCGCGCCGACTCTTGGCATTTCGGCCCGAGCGGCTCGAAGGTGCAGCTCGTGGATGTCTTCGCGGGCATAGTTCACCCTGAGCCGTTTGGGATCGTGGCCAGGGCGGGCTGCGACCTGAACCCCGTGGACGCGGCCGCGGCCGACGGACAGTTGCTGCTGACCTCGTTCGTCTGGCCGTTCGACCTGGATCGCCACAAGCGTCTGGCGGCCGCTATCGAGATCGCTGCGTCGCACCCGGTGCGAGTGGACAAAGCTCGTGCTAGCGAGTGGCTACCCGATGCGCTGGCGGTCGCCGAACCAGACACGCTCACCGTGGTCTGGCATTCGATCACGCAGATGTATTGGCCTGCTGATGAGCTTGCGGCCGTCGAAACGATTCTCGCAAGCGTCGGTGGCCAGCAAGCCCTCGGCGAGGTGGGTTTGGAGTTTGATCCGAACGGCTCGCCGGGCGCCCAGCCAGAGCTGCGGACACGTCTGTGGAGCCCGGATGCCCTCTCGACACCTCGTCAGCACCTGATCGGCACCGCGCACCACCACGGTGTTCCCGTCACGCTTGCCGCCTCGAGATGAGTGATTCCCCCAGAAACTGACGCCAGTTCCTCCGACACGCTGTCCAGACCAGTCGCAGGCGGAACTAGCGTCAGTTTCTGAGGGAATCAGCGAGTAGCTCACGCTGCAAAGCAGTTGCCAGCCAGTGTTGGTAGGTCTCGGCGGACCAGCCGCGTTCCCGAACCAGTAGGTCGTGGACGGGCGTTGAACACAGGGTCCAGATGATGTCCCGTGCGTCCTCCACGGATAGATCCGAATGCAGAGCGCGGCTTTCCGCGAGCTGTGCAGCGAGTCCTCCCAAACCGTGGAGACGCCGAGCCTCGATCCCGTCCAGCACGTCTCGCAATTCCGGGTCACTGTCTGCGGCAGCGACAAGCACTCGGTATAGCGGGCTCGATCTGCCATGGACGCCTGGCTGGGTGGCTGCATAGAGCTCGAGCTTCCGACGCGGATCGATCTCTTCTATGACAGCTCGAATTGCCGGGCGATCCGCGGGCGGAGTTTCGGCCCGCCTTGATCCTCCCGCGAGCGCCGACTCAATGACGGCTTTGAACAGCCCCGCCTTGCTGCCAAACGCCCGGTAGATCGTCTCCACGACTATGCCCGCCTCGGCGGCGATTGCCGGCATTGATGTCCCGACGTAGCCGCGCTCGCGGAACAGCTTGTCTGCCGCGGCCTCGATGTCACGACGCGTCTGGGCGGCTTGCTCGCGGCGTCGCCTGGAGTCGTACTGACGGCGGGGTTTGACAGCCTGAGTCATTTAGTGGAATACTCCTGACATTAATTCAGTATGGTTCCACCGAATTGTATCAGGAGGTTCAGCAATGACCGAGGAACTCAAGGCCAAGGCGCGTCGGATCTGGGAGGAGATCTTTCCGAACGCTGACGTAGAACGGCTCGCAGAGGTGATCGCCGAAGACTCGATCGATCACGGGGCCCGTCCTGACGAGCCGCAGGGTCGTGCCGGTGTGGAGCAGACGATGTTCTGGCTCGGGCGGGTGTTCAGCGACCAGCGGTGGGAGATTCGTCAGGTCATTGGCGAAGGAGAAGTTGTCGTCGTCTACTGCACTTTTCATGGCCGGCACACCGGCGACCTGATGGGCATTCCGCCCACCAACCGTGAGGTCGCCCAGGACTACGTCCACATCCTGCGGTTTGAAGACGGCAAAGCCGTCGAGCACTGGGGAGTGCGCGACGACATGGCGCTCATGCAGCAACTAGGCGTCCTGCCTGGGCGACCGGCACCGGTCGCCGCGAGCTGATGCTCGCTACCAGCCGAGCCGGACGCTGGCAGCCCGTACCAGTGCCAGGACCGAGTGATCAACCTCAGGCAGCTGATCATGAGCAAACCAGCGGACGTCGATGGACTCCTCGCCGACGCCGGGACTGACCAGGTGATTTCCGAGCACCAGGTATTGCACATCGAGGTGGTAGGCGGGCCGTACGGGCCCGCAAGGCACCTCGTGCTTGGAGAGCAGCAGCGGGTTCGGGTCGAGCGAGAGATCGGCCAGGCCGCTCTCCTCGGCCGCCTCCCGCGTCGCCGCGGCCTGCAACGAAGGGTCGGTCGATTCGATATGGCCGCCGGTCTGGAGCCAGCGTCCCAAGCGCGCGTGCAGGGTCAGCAGCACCATGCCCTCGGTAGCAGCACAGATCAGGGAGCTCGCGGTCAGATGCGCACCGACGCAGGATCTGGACCAGCCGTCACTCCGTCTCGCAAGATGATCAAGATAATGCCGCCGCAATTGATCTTGTTCAGGATTGGGTGCCGACCAGGTCTCTAAGGTCCGACGACAGCTGAGCTCCAGAGCCTCCGTCGCCTGGTCAGCTGCTCGGATTCTCGTCGTCTTCGTTGTTCTCGTCCTTGAGCAGTTTCTCAAGAGCACTGTCGATATCCTCGCTAGCCGCACTATCAGAGTGGGTCTCCCCAGCGACAAAGCCCAGCGGATCGTCAAGGTCGGCCGACGTCGGCACCAGGTCCGGGTGCGACCAGACGGCGTCCCGACCATCCATGCCCCGGGCGTCGCGCAGCGCCGCCCACAGATTGGCCGCATCGCGCATCCGGCGCGGCCGCAACTCCAGTCCGACTAGCGTGGCGAACGTCTCCTCGGCCGGACCTCCGGTGGCGCGAGCCCGGCGTACCGCCTCAGCCAAGGCGTTGGCGGCGGGCATCCACTGGGCGGTCGCCTGACTGACCACCTCGTCAACCCAGCCCTCAACGAGCGCCAGCATGGTTTCCAGCCGCTCCAGGGTGGCGCGCTGCTCAGGTGTCTTCTGCGGCTCGAACAGACCACCTTCAACTGAGGAAGTCAGATCCTCGAGATTGCTGGCATCAAGCCTGCCGACCGCCTCCTCCAGTGCGGAGGTGTCGATGGTGATACCGCTCGCGTACTGCTCGACCAGTGCCAGCATCTGCGACCGCAGCCAACCTGCCGAGGCGAAGAGTCGTTGTCGTGCGCATTCCCGCAACGCCAGATAGAGCGTGACATCGGCGCTCGACTGCTCCAGCCCTTCGCCGAATGCCTTGATGTTGGTCGGCAACAGCGCGACGTGCCCCGGTTCGCTCAGCGGCAGACCGATATCGGTGGCCCCGACCACTTCGGTTGCGAGGTTGCCTAAGCCCTGTCCGAGCTGAAGGCCGAACATGCTTGCGCCCGAGGTGCGCAGCATCGGCCGCAGCATCTTTTCCATGCCTGCCATTCCCGGCAGGCCGGCTGTCTCTTCGCTGCTGCCGAAGCTCAGCGCGCCTTCCATCGCGTCCGCAATGTGCATGGCGACCGGCTCCACGAGCCGGCGCCAGACCGGCATGGTTTGCTCGATCCAGTCCGCCCGGCTCCACGCGGCCACGGTGGTATTCACTCGCGGGAATGTGGTGGCTTGATCGAGCCAAATCTCGGCCAGTTCGGCTGCTTCGGTGATGGCACGTTTCTGGCCGGCGTCGGGAGTCGGGTCTGGACCCAGTGAGGCAACTGTCTTTCGCGCAGTGTCCTTGGTCACCTCCCAGTTCACGCCTGATCCCGGCTCAGTCGCACCGCCGGTGAACATGGAGCCGGCGCCGCCGAGCATCGCGAAGGCGCTCTGCAGCTGGGCGGCGAGCGCATTCATGTCACCACCGGCAAGCGATGAGAAGAACGCCTCGAACGGATTCTCGGGTTCTTCACCACTTCCGGATGGGCCGTCAGGGATCTTGCCTGAGCCGCCCGAACCGCCTAGGCGATAGGGCTCGGGTGGATTGTCTTGTGGGGTCTTTTCGTCCTCGGGCTGATCGGCCGGATCTGGCGTTCGATCCTCGGCCATGCTCACTCCTGACACGTTGCCGACTGTGGTATTCCACCGTACGCGGCTGGCTGTGGCTTCGCCCAGAAGCTGCGAGCTGATCGCTGATAGCGCAATGTGGGATTACGTTTCCCCACGCAGCCGTCGAAACGGGTGGTTTGGCAGCTCCGCTCGCCCATATCAGGATCCACCGCGCGATGCGCGAGCAGCAAAGCCAAACAGAAAGGCGTACTAAGGTCGGGGCATGCCATCGAAGGTCCGTCAGGTCGGCATCAGCGAATCGCCGCTCAGTGTCGACCAGGCGATCAGCCTGGTTTCAGGCCCTGCGGTTGGCGGCATCGCCTTGTTCGTGGGAACGGTGCGCAACTCTGACCACGGAACCGGCGTTGTCTCGCTCGATTACACCCAACATCCCAGCGCCGTGGACGTATTGACCAAGTGTGCGGAGGAGACCGCCGATCAGCATGATGTTCTGGCAATCGCGGTGGAGCATCGCGTGGGCCACCTTGAGGTCGGCGACATCGCTGTCATTGTGGCCGTCGGTGCAGTTCATCGCGGTGAGGCGCTCGCCGCCTGCGCACATCTGATCAACACCCTCAAGGCCGAAGTGCCGATCTGGAAGGAGCAGCACTTCGCGTCCGGGGGCTCCGAGTGGGTAGGACTGCCAAACGAAGAGACAGGCGCGTCGCCCCTCCAGCCTCTTCAGTCGGGCGCCGGTTCGGGTAGGCCGTGACCCGTCAGACCTGGACTGCACTCGTCTCCGCGCTAGCGTTCATCTGCTTAGCCGTGCTGCTCGTCGTCGTTCCCGTACCCTTCGTTAGCTGGACCCCGGGCGGCACTCGGGACACGCTTGGCACCGTGGACAACGAGCCGATGATCAAGGTCGAGGGCATCGACACCTATCCCACGACGGGCCAGCTGGACATGACCATTGTGGCGATCACTCCCGCTGACGCTCGGCTCAGCCTGCCGCAAGCGTTGCTCGCCTACTGGCTGCCGCATCGCGATGTACTGCCGCGCGATGCCGTTTACGCGCCTGGCAAGACCGCCGAGCAGGTGGAGAACGAAGACGCCGACATGATGGAGACAGCTCAGGACGATGCCGTGGTGGCGGCATTGCGGGCCGACGAGCGCCCGGTCACCGAGATGCCGGCCATCTTCTCGGTGACGGTGGGAGGCCCTGCGCACAAGCTGTTGCTTCCGGGTGATCTGGTGGTATCGGTCGACGGCATTGCTACGCCCGACGATGAGGCGGTGCGGGAGAGGATCCGCTCCCACAGGGTGGGGCAGAAGGTCAGGTTCGTTGTCATCCGGAACAAGGTGGAGACCGACGTGACGGTGACGACGGTCGAGTCGAATGTCCAATCAGACGTCCCGGTGGTGGGCATCACACTGGCGACCGGTTATCGCTACGACCCCGAGATTTCCTTCGACCTTGGGCAGCAGATCGGCGGCCCGAGCGCGGGTCTGGTCTTCGCTCTGGCCATCTATGACAAGATCACCGACGGACCACTGTTAGCCGGCCGACACTTCGCCGGCACTGGAACGATCACCCCCGATGGAGATGTCCAGGCCATCGGCGGAATTCAGGAGAAGATTTCTGCAGCCCAGAAAGCTGGTGCCACTGCCTTCTTCGTGCCGGCCAGCAATTGCGGCGATCTCGATGGGGTGCGAACCACTATGACGCTGATTAAGGTCGCCAACCTCGACGATGCCATTAAGGCTGTCGAGGGTCTCAACAGCGATGGCGACGGCGCCGTTCTTCCGCACTGCTGATGAGCTATCCGGCAATCCGGCAGACTTGGGATTTCGAGCTGGCTGCGGAACGGGCGCATACGCTGACATGTGGCAGGTGTGGACGCACCGCGGAACCGCTCGGGCCACCTGGGTCGTTGCCGAGACGACGAGTCCTGTAGGAGCGGTTGAGGAGAGATGAGTTTGAGCAGTCTGCGGGTCGGCCGGCGACGAAGCGCCATCCTGCCGACATTGGTCATCGTCGCGATCATGATCGTGGCCTTTGCCGTTCTTACCAGCGTATGGACCGACCGGCTGTGGTACGGCTCCTTCGGCTACGCGTCGGTTTTCAGCACGATGCTGCTGACCAGGATCGGGCTGTTCGTGTCTTTCGGCCTGATCATGGCGACCTGTGTTGTCGCCAACGCGGCCATCGCCTACCGGCTGCGCCCGCGGCTGGGCTCGCAGGTGCCGACCAGCCCGCTGCTGGAGCGCTATCGCGAGATGCTGGAATCCAGGTTCGTCTGGGTGCTGGTCGCCATAGGCACCGTCGTTGGTCTGTTTGCCGGCGGTGCGGCCAGCGGCCACGTGCTGGAGTATCTGGCCTGGCGCAACGCAACGCCGTTCGGCATCACTTCACCCCGATTCGGGCTCGACGTTGGATTCTTCGTCTTCGCCTATCCGTGGTGGCGGTTCGCGCTGTCCTTCGTCTTCTCAGTACTGGTCTTCAGTGCCATCGTCGCTGCCATCGTCCACTACACCATGGGTGGTCTCCGGTTCAGCGGCCCACAGCGCGGCGGCAGTAGGGCGGCGCAGGCTCACCTCTCGATCTTGGTCGGTCTGGCCGTGCTGGTGAAGGGTTTCAGCTACTGGTTCGACCAGTACGAGCTGGCGATCGAGCGCTCAAACCGGTTATTCACCGGCATCTCCTATACCGCAGACAATGCGACAGTCACCGCCAAGATGATCTTGGCCATCATCGCCGGTATCTGCGCGCTGCTGTTCTTTGCCAACGCGCTACTGCGTCGGTGGATTGTGCCGACTATCGGCCTTGTCCTGCTGTTGCTGTCAGCCATTGTGCTGGGACTGGTCTACCCAGGCGCGGTGCAGTACTTCAGCGTCCGACCCGACGAGCCGGACAAAGAACGCAGCTACATCCAGGCCAATATCGAGGCGACCCGCGCGGCGTACTCCGTGGACAAGGTGGAGATCACCGACTACTCGGCGAAGACGACCGCCACAGCAGGTCAGCTGCGGGCCGATGCAGAAGCGTTGCCAGGCATTCGGCTGATCGACCCGAACGTCGTTGGGCCGGCGTACGAGCAGCTGCAGCAGGTCCGCGGTTACTACTCGTTCCCCAAGCTCTTGGACGTGGACCGCTACACGATCGCCAACAAGGAGACTGATGCGGTCGTCGCTGTCCGGGAGATGGACCTGAGCGGTGTTGAGGACAACTGGAACAACCGAAAGACCGTCTATACCCACGGCTACGGCCTAGTCGCCGCGTACGGCAACCGGCGGCAATCCGGCGGCGAGCCGGAGTGGATCGCGAAGGACATTCCACCCACAGGTCAGATCGCGGAGCACGAGCCGCGCATCTACTTTGGCGAGCTGCACGGCCAGCGGCCGGACCAGTACTCCATCGTCGGAGCACCTGCTGGTACGCCGCCCATCGAGCTGGACACGCCAGGCGGCGGTGAAGGTGGGAACCCCAAGACCTACACCTACGCCGGCAAAGGCGGGGTCGAGGTCGGCAACCTCTGGAATCGGCTCCTATACGCTGCCAAGTTCGCTGACGTCAACATCTTGCTCTCCGACCGCGTCAACTCGGCGTCCAAGATCATCTACGACCGAACGCCACGGCAACTGGTGCAGGGCGCCGCGCCGTGGCTGAAGGTTGATGGCGACGCCTACCCGGCTGTCGTCGACGGCCGGATCGTGTGGATCGTTGATGGCTACACGACATCGAACTCCTATCCGAACAGCGAGCGCGTGAACCTGAATCAGGTGACATCCGACGCGCAGACCAGCGCCGGTGGTCCGGTCGTGGCCCAACCACAAGACGACGTCAACTACATGCGGAACTCGGTCAAGGCCGTCGTCGATGCCTACGACGGCTCGGTCAAGCTCTATGCCTGGGACGAGGCCGATCCGATGCTGAAAGCCTGGACGGCAGCCTTCCCGAATGTGGTGCAGCCGAAGTCGGCGATCTCCCAAGACCTGCTGGATCACCTGCGCTACCCGCAGGACTTCTTCAAAGTGCAGCGGCAAATTCTGGCCCGTTATCACATGACCAACCCGGACAACTGGTACCAGCGGTCAAGCTTGTGGGATGTGCCGAACGACCCGGTGGCCGGCGCTTCTTCTCAGACCAAGGAGTCGCCGTTCTACCTGTCGGTGAAGTGGCCTGGCGATGAGAACCCGATCTTCTCTCTGACCAGCTCATATGTGCCTGACAAGCGCTCCAACCTAGCGTCGTACATGGCGGTCAATGCCGATGCCAGCCATCCCGAGTATGGGCGGATGCGGATCCTGCAGATGTCGGACACCACCCAGATCGACGGGCCGGGACAGTCGTTCAACGCCATGACCACGAACGAGACGGTGGCCGATCGGCTACGCCCATTCCTGAACCAGGGTGCTGCCAGCGCGACCTTCGGCAATCTGCTCACCCTGCCCATGGGCGGCGGTTTGCTCTATGTGACCCCGGTTTACACCCAACGCCAGGGCAGCACGGGTTCCTACCCTGCGCTGCGTTTTGTGGTGGTCCGCTTCGGTCAGTCGGTCGGGATTGGCGACACCCTGCAGCAAGCGCTCGACCAGGTGTTCCAGGGCAGCTCCGGTGGCACTACCAACGAAGGCGGCACTGCCGATGGCAACACGCCGTCGGGCGAAGCTGACAACCCGGCCGCCACAAGGGCGCTCAATGAGGCTTCTACAGCCTTCGATGCCGCAAACAAGGCGCTGAAGGCAGGCGATCTTGCGACGTACCAGAAGAAGACGGATGAAGCCAATGCCGCGGTGCAGCGGGCGCTGCGCGCACTCGGTCGCTGAGCCCATTTTGAGGGCCGCTCGCGCATCGCGCGTGGAATCCGCCTACTTCGTCGTCGCTCGCAGACGATGAAGCGTGTCTGCTCGCTCCTCCTCAGCACGGCGGCGCGCGATTGCCGACGCTCGCAGCCCGATTAGGCGGGCGTCCTGACTTCGAGATCGGGGAAGCCAGCTGCGCGAAGCGGGTCGGCCAGCCGCTCGGCATCTCCGACCACGACGAGGGTCAGCTCGTCCGGACGGACGATCGAGCGGTAGGCCTCGGTGGCTGACTCAGGCGTCACCGAACGCAGCAGCGCCAGGCTGCGGTCGACGTAGTCGTCAGGAAGTCCGGCGAGGATTTGAGTTCCGGCCTGATCAGCGACGCCGTCAGCCGTCGCATAACGCAACGGAGAGACACCTGTGAAAAACGTGACGGCGTCGTTGACCTCCTGACTGGTGAACAGCGCGCCGTCGACCGTGATCAGCTCGTTGGTGATGGCCAGGGCATCGACCACAACCTCGGTTCGGAAAGATCCTTGGACGGCAAAGGAGCCACCCGTTCGCAGTGGGGCGAAGTGCATCCGTACCCCATAGGTGTAGCCCTTTTCTTCGCGAAGCACCGCATTCAGCCGTGACAGGAACGCGCCGCCCATCGCGTACGAAGCGACGCTGATCGCGGACCACCGCGGGTCCAGCCGGTCGATGCCGAAACCACCGAGCCGTACGTCGGCTTGGACTGCACCCGGCCGGTCGACCAGGAGCGCGCGTCGCGCGGCTGGGACCGGCTCTTCGGCCACCACCCGTCGCTGGTCGCCATTTCCCCACGATCCGAGGTACCGCTCGGCCACGGTGATCGGGTCGTCGACGAAGTCACCTGCCATGATCAGCGTCGTTCCGGCCGGTCCGAAATGATCATGATGGAACGCGCCCACGGCTTCGGGAGTCACCTGGCGCACTGTCTCTGGCTCGCCCCCGTTCATCCGCGCCGCTCTCCTGCTCTCCTCGAACACCGCAGCGCGGAAGGCAATACTCGCGATTTGCGCAGAATTTGCCTGCGCCTGCTCGATCTCGGCTAGCCGTAGCTGAACATGACGATTGATGTCGCGGTCGGCCAGCGACGGTTCGGTCACGGCCTCAGCAAACAGCTCGAGAGCACGATCCAGATGGGATACGGGAACGTCGAGGACGGCCTGCAGCCCGGACAGCGACAGGTCGACTCCGAAACCTGCCCCCTCGGTCTCCAGAAGTTCGGCGAACTCGTCCCCGTCGTGTCGCAGCGTTCCCTCGTCCAGCGTCCTGGCGCAGATCGTTGCCACGCCCTCGATATCGCGACCTTCGGCATTGAGCGGGACATCCAGCACCAGGTAAGCCGAGACCACATGCTGGCCCGGGAGGTCAAAGATCATCACCTCGACGCCGTTACTGAGCTGAGCGCGCGTCGGTGTGGGAAATGTCCAGACAGCTGCAGGGGCGATCCCCGGGCGTGGCGGGAAGTCCCTCATGACCCCTCCTGCCGATAGATGAGGCTTGCCCGCTGGTCGGGGCGGAACCACTGCTGCATTGCCTCCTGGACGTGCTCACCATCGATCGCGGTGATCTCGGCAATCCGTGAGTTGATCAAGGTTGGATCACCGTGCAGCGTCGCGTACTCACCCAGCGCATCAGCGCGCGAGTCGACGCGCGCCAGTTCATGTAACCAATGGCGTTCAAATTGGGCCTTGGCTCGTCGCAGCTCGTCCTCAGCTGGCCCGTCGCTGAGCAACTGATCGATCAGCTCGACGATCTCCTGCTCCAGCTGCTCGGGGTCGACACCGTCTCGAGCCCGCGCGTAGCCGAAGCCGAACGAGTTGCCACCGATTAAGCCCATCGTCGACGCTCCGGTGCTCTCGGCGCGCTCGGTACGACGTACCAGGTGCTTGTGCAGCCGCGACGTCTGACCGTGCCCGAGAATGCTCAAGGCGAGGTCGAGTGCATCGAAGTCCCGGCCACCGCGAGCGGGTAGCCGCCAGGTGAGGTAGACAGCGTCGGCCGGCACTTTGCCCGAAGTCTCGGTGCGTGGATTACCAGACAGTGGATCAAGCGGCCCACCGTCGGGTTTGGTCGGCTGGGCACCTCGCGCGAGATGCCCGAAGTAGGTATCGGCCCGCTCGAAGGCATCATCCGGCTCCACATCGCCCACGATCGACAAGACGGCGTTGTTCGGCAAGTAGTGGCGCCTGAAGAAGGCATGGACGTCCTCCAGCGTGGCGGCGTCCAGGTCTTCCATCGAGCCGATCGTGGTATGGCCATACGGATGGTCGGCTGGGAAGGTCAGGGCATTGGCCAGCTCCATGACATCCCCGTAGGGCACGTTGTCATAGCGCTGCCGCTTCTCCTCCTTCACGACCTCGCGTTGGTTGTCGAGATTCTCCTGGGTGAGCGCATCCAGCAGCGTGCCCATCCGGTCGGCCTCCAACCACAGGGCGAGGTCGAGCCCACCCGTCGGCAAGGTCTCGAAGTAATTGGTCCGGTCGAACCAGGTGGTGGCGTTGACAACGGCCCCTGCCGCCTGCACCAGAGCAATGTGCTGGCCGGAGGCGACGTGCGCGGAGCCCTGGAACATGACGTGCTCGAAAAGATGAGCAAATCCGGTGCGGCCCTGCTCCTCATCGCGGGAGCCAACGTCGTACCAGAGGTTGACCGCCACCGACGGTGCGATGTGGTCCGGACTGGAGATGACGCGCAGTCCGTTCGCCAAGGTGTGCTGGACAATCGGGTAGCCGAGCTGGGGGAGAGCGCCCGAGGTCATGCCCCACATCTCAGCACACCGCTCACAGCCGACTGGCCGCCGGGGGCCGACGGCCTAGTCGATCACCCCGGCGATCCGCGCCGGCTCGGCGTACGCCTGGGCCAGGCTGGTGATCGTCTCGTGTGCGTTGAGTCCGCTGGGATTGGGAACCACCCAGACTCTGGCGCCCGAGAGCCGGTCCGACTGCTCGCCGCCTTTGGCCCTCGGGTTGACGAAGGCCGCGCGGTAGGCGGTAACGCCGGCGATCGCGACGACCGCCGGTTGATGCAGGGCGACGAATTCTTCCAGTCGGATACGCCCCGCCCGCAGCTCGGCGGGGGAGAGCTCATCGGCCCGCGCGGTCGCGCGATTCACCAGATTGGTGATCCCGATGCCACGCTCCGCCAGGTACGCGCGGTCCTGATCTGTCATCGGTTCACCCCGGTCAAGATCACGATCAATAATGCCGGCGAGGCGCAGCGCAGGATAGAAACGGTTGCCCGGGTGGCAGAAATGCGTCTGTGTCGCAGCCGTCCACAAGCCAGGATTGATTCCGACGAAGAGCAACTTCAGGCCCGGGCCGACCAGGTCGGGAACCGATGCATTCCGGAAGGACTGCAACTCCGCTTGGCTGAAGCCCACACAGGCCACGGTAGTGCGGGCACTGTTCGCGACCAAGGCTGACGTTGCTCGCGGCCGGGCGAGTGAGCTTTGCGGGTGTTCGAGCCCAACTTCAGAAGCCGCCGGCACGACCACGGTTAGCCTCTCCCGTGACTGAAAGCGGCGGGCCCTGGTCCTGACGCCGCGCGCGAGGCTAGCCGCCGGTTCCGCATGGTCTTGGTGACGTTGCTTCGGGCATTGGGATCCACCGTCGGACTGGTTGCGATCTACTATCTGCTTGCCCCTGGACGGCACATCGATCGGTGCGGCCGTCGGGATGCTTGCATTCGGGCTTCTGGCGCTTGCCGGATTGGTCGTCTTTCAGGTCCGCTCGATCATCCGGGCAAGACATCCAGCGCTGCGGGCGGTCGGAGCCCTGGCGACGAGCGTGCCACTGTTTCTGGTGCTGTTTGCCGGCACGTATTTCGTCATGGGCGGAATCTCTGAGGCCAATTTCAGCGAGCCGCTGACCCGTACCGACGCCCTGTACTTCACCGTCACCGTGTTCGCGACGGTCGGATTTGGCGACATTGTTGCCACCACCGAAGGCGCTCGTGTGGTGGTCATGGGGCAGATGGTTGCTGGCATCGTGATCATTGGGCTCGGAGCAAGGATCATTGTTGACGCGGTCAAGCGCGGGCAGCAACGGCGGCCGGCACCAGGGAGCGACGCCACGTCCGAGGCAGATAGCCCCCTGGAGTAGGCAACTAAGCAGGCTCTGGCGACTGAGGACCCGGAGCCGGGAGCACAATGGTGATCACGAAGGCGACGGCGACGGCCACCACGACCTGCGGTGTCACCATCACCCCGTCGACACCCATCAGCACTACGGCGATCAGCGTCGACGTCAACGGCAGCCGCAGCATGGCGCTGCACATTGCCCCAATGCCCATGCCGATCCCTGCCGCCAAGTTCATGCCCGGCAGTCCACTTGCGGCAATACCGATTGCCGCGCCGATGAACAACGAGGGGAAGACCGGGCCGCCACGAAACGCGCTCAAAGAGAATCCGTAAGCCAAGGCCTTGCACACGATGAGCAAGATCATGACCGCAACTGAGTAATCGGCGCCTTTTTCGACCAGCTGCGGGAAGTGCGTCCTGTCCGGAGAACAGCACCTGGGTGAAACTTTGTCCGGAGATCAGCTGATACACCATCGCGGTACAACCGATGAGTAGGCCGAGTGCCGGCGTCACCAACACTCGGTTCATGTGCACGATCGGACGAAGCCACAGTGCGACAGAGCGGATCAGCCACCCGAGCAGGGCGGCTGCCACTCCCATGATCACTGCCCAGCCCAGGCTGGCCAACGTCGGTGGCGCCGCGGGCGGCACGGACGTCAGCGCGAGGGAAAAGCTGCCGAGGCCGGTCCAGTTGTCTAGACCGACGAAGACCAGCGCCCCGATGCCCGAGGCGAGCAGACCTGGCAGCGCCACCAGGCTCAGCGTCATCCCGCTGACGCCTGCGACTTCCATGATCAGGAACGCCGCGAGCACGGGTGAGCCGAACAGTGTGCTGATCGCCGCAAAGCTGCCAGCCGACGCCATGATCATCAAGGCCATCGGCGGAGCGTCCCTCCTGGCAAGGCGGACGGCCAGCGCCCCAAGCCCGCCGCCGATCGCCAGCAGGGGTGCTTCGGGCCCGACTGCTGCGCCGAGGCCGAGTGTGGCCAAGGCAGCGAGGAATATGCCTGGCAGCTCGCGTGCGGTGGCCGGTCCTCCGCCGGTTTGAAAGCCCAATGCGGGCGAATGTCCGCCGTTGCCTGGCAGGTATCGGATGGTCAACGCGACCAACAGCCCGCACAGCACCAACCATGGCAGCGGCCACCACGCTGGTGCTGGGCTCCCGAGCATCTGATTCGGCAGGTCGGTGAACAGAAATCGCTGGATCGCAGCGACCAGTGCAAGGAATCCGTAGGCGACGACTGAGACGGGAATACCCACGAGCGCCGCGAGCACAAGCGCTCCGATGTATCGCTTGGAACGGATTATGGCGACCGGATCCATTGCGGGTGCTCCGGCGGCCGGTGCCGCAGCGGCATGCTGGCTCGCTTCGGGGACTGCCCCACTCCTCGGACTGTTCGAGTCAGCCATCAGATGCAGTCTCTCTTCATATCGATCGGATGAGGCGGCAACATGCCGGTGCTGAAGAGCCCAAGCAAATGCCACGGCCGGAGGGAGGCCCGAAGGTCGGGCCCAGCGTACGATGTCGCAGCTGAGCGGAAGCGACCCATCAGGCCTGCGTGACCTCAGTCGCGTGCTCGGGCCCCTCCTCGACGCCTTCGCCCGGAAGCAGGCTCTTCTGGTCGAGTACATACAACAAGACGAAGGCCGGCACGATCAAAAGCGCGGCGAGGGCGGCCGCGACGAGCACGGCCGTGATCGTTCCGGTCGGCGCTGCCGCCTGCGACACCGTCAGCGATTCGGGAAGGAGGTAGTCCCACTGCGCAACTCCCCAGCCGAGGACGAGTGCCCCCGCGGCAACGACCGCGGCCACCCGACCCCCTCGACGCGGCCGGCCCCGAAGCAGCACCAGCGCCCCAAGCCCTGCTAGCACAAAGACCACGACCAGAGGCAGGGCACGCGAGGTGAGTCCGTCGAAGAGGTACCTGGCATCGCTGCGCACCACGATTAGACCCACGAGGGCAACGACTCCTGCCACGACTCCCGCAACCATGGCCCGGATACGGAAGTACGCCGTCATCGTCTCGTCGGAGAGCCGCCCGGCATCCCAGGTGAGGAACACCGCGGCGACGTACGCCGTCACCGAGACCGCCAGCAAGCCTGCGACGATCGAGGTTGGGTTGATCCAGCTGTTCACCGGATCGCCGGCTTGACCACCAGCCGGCACCCGCCCGGAGGCAATCCCTCCCGCGATAGCGCCGAAACAGTAGGGCACCAGGACCGAGGAGACGGCGAAGATGGCTCCGAAGTGGCGCTGGACACGGGTTCGAAATACCGCTTTGCGAAAGGCAAAACTGGCACCGCGTAGCACGATGCCAAAAGCCGCGATTGTAAGGGGTAAGAACATTGTCAAGGTGATCGACGCATACGCCTCAGGGAAACATGTCCACAAGACGACGAAGACGAAGATCAACCACACATGGTTCGCTTCCCACACCGGGCCGATCGAGTGGTCGATGACTTCGCGGGGCTGCTTCCCACGCTCCGCGCCACCCGCTGTCAGGTCCCAGAAGCCCGCACCGAAGTCCGCTCCTCCGAAGATTGCGTACATAAGGACGGCGGCGAACAGGATGATTGCAGCAGCGGTGCTCATCCGGCCCTCCTAGCTGGCGTCTATCTCGGCAGTTTCGCGCGGCCCGTACGGGACATCCGCCTCTTCGAGCGCGGGCTGGGATCGGGCGCGGCGGCTCATCGCGCGCAACACCAGGATCAGGGTGGTGCCCAATCCCGCGTAAAGCAGCGCGACCGCGATGAAGGTCATCCAGACACCTTCATTGGTCGTTGCGGCGTCTGCGACCCTCATCTTGTTGTAGACGATCCAAGGCTGGCGCCCGACCTCGCTCACGATCCAGCCTGCTTCCATGGTCACCACGGAGAGGACGCCGGTGACGGCAGCGCCGCGCAGGAACCATCGGCTCTGAGGCATGTCTCGTCGGAAGATCCACGACGCCCAATACCAGAGTGTGAACAGGAAGAGCAATGTGCCCAGGCCAACCATCAGGTCCCAGCAGAGATGGACGATGTTCACTTCCCGGATCGTCGGTCGTTGATCAGCGGGAACGCTGTCGAGGCCTTGGACGACGGTCGCCCTGCCGGTGCTCGGATCCGACAGCCAGGACGCCAAACCAGGGATCGCAATGCCGCCCTCCACCTCTCCGGAGGCGTTGAGATGGCCCAACAGGGTCTCTGGCACATCGCTGCTGGTCTGCGGCACCATCTCGATGGCGGCGAACTTGACCGGCTGGTTGGCATAGACCCACCGAGCCAGGCCATCGCCGACCCCCATCTGGACGGGTGTCGCGATGGCCGCGACCGTGAAGGGGATGATGAAGCCGAGCCGATGGTAGCGGTCCCGTCGCCCGCGCAGCATGCCTGTTGCGTATACCGACGCAATCAGGAAACCGCCAACCAGGTAGGCCGCGACGATCATGTGCGCCGCCATCAGCGGCATCGCATCATTGAAGATCACCCCGACCGGGTCGACGTCGACGACGTTGCCCGAGGAGTCGAGAGTCACGCCGTCAGGAGAGTTCATCCACGCGTTTGCGGCAATCACTGAGGCGCTGCCGAATATGCCGGCGATGGGGACCGGGATGCCAGTCCAGAAGTGCGCCCATGGCTTGAGCCGTCGCCAACCGTAGATATAGATCGAGATGAAGATGGCCTCGGCGAAGAAGAATATGCCCTCAAACGCGAAAGGTACGCCGAACGCCTCTCCCCACTTCCCCATGAATTGAGGCCAGAGCAGGCCGAACTCGAAGGAGAGAACCGTCCCCGTCACCGCCCCCACTGCGAACGTCACCGCCATGTACCTGGACCAGCGTTGCGCGAGTCGCAGAGCGTCACGGTCGCCGCGCTTGATCCCTCGGTAGTTGGCAATCAGCGTCATCGCCGCCCACGACACCCCGAGCGGCACCAGGATGATGTGAAACGCAAGAGTGAAAGCCATTTGCGCCCGTGCCCACGGAACAGGGTCCACTTGCATCAACACGGGAATCCACAGGTCAAACGACACGTCTGTCATGGAGTTGAACCACTTTCGACAACAGCGAGGTGGCGAGGGGCGAGACGGCGAGGGGTGGTGTAGTCGTCCATAGCCGGCCTAGGTCTTAGCCAAGGCGTTCGGTGATGTGGTCGCCGACCCGCAGTGCGTTCGCGATGGCCGTCACGGAGGGGTTCACGGCGCCGATGCTCGGGAAGAAACTGGTGTCCACCACGTAGAGGTCATGCTGATCGTCTGCCATGCCGGACCCCTCCCTGAAGCGCGGGTTCTCGGATCTCTAGACACCTGAGGATGTCGCGCCTGGGCGACGACGTCATCACCCGCCCTGGGTGATCACCAACGCAGCCGAGCAGAGTCACCCGCAAGGGGTGACGACGCGATCCTCACCCGCTTGGTTGACTGCGATGAGGGTCTGGGCTGGATCCGCGGGGGCTCCGGCGAGACCCACATCCGTGGTCGATCACGCCAAGGAGATTGCAATGACATCGACGAGCGAGAGCCAAGGCACGCCGGTGCACGGCCGGCAAGTGAACACGGAGCAGCGCCCCGCTGACGTCTTCGTCGTCTTCGGGATTACTGGCGACCTGGCGAGAGTGATGACGTTCCGATCGCTGTACCGGCTTGAGCGACGCGGGCTGTTGCAGTGCCCGATCGTTGGCGTTGCGGTCAACGACTGGACAGTTGAGCAGTTGGTGCAGCGAGCCCGCGAGTCGATCGAGGCCACTGGTGAGTCCATCGATCCCACCATCTTCGACCGCTTCACTGCACGACTGTCGTACGTGCAGGGCGACTTCGGCGACGCGGCGACCTACCAGCGGATTGCAGAAGCGATCAAGGGCGCCGAATGTCCGGTGTTCTACCTGGAGATCCCACCTTTCCTTTTCGGCACGGTTGTCAAGGGCCTCGCCGAGGCTGACCTGACTACGAATGGGCGTGTCGTGGTGGAGAAGCCGTTCGGAAACGACCAAGCCTCCGCCCGCGCCCTAGCCGAAGAACTCCACCAGTACATCGACGAGTCCCAGCTGTACCGGATCGACCACTACCTGGGAAAGATGGGCCTGGAGGAGATCCTCTACCTGCGGTTCGCCAACGCGATGTTCGAGCCGATCTGGAACCGCAACTACCTCGAATGTGTGCAGATCACCATGGCGGAGGACTTCGGCGTCGAAGATCGGGGACACTTCTACGATCCCGTAGGTGCGCTGCGCGACGTGGTGGTCAATCACCTCATGCAGGTCGTCGCCGCCGCGGCCATGGAGCCACCTTCTGGGCGTAACCCACAGACGATCAAGGACTCCCAGGTCGCGCTGTTCCGCGCGGTCCTCGAGGCCGACCCCGCCAACTATGTCCGCGGCCAATATGACGGCTATCTGGGTATCTCTGGCGTCGCCGCCGACTCGACCACAGAGACCTACGCAGCGCTCCGGCTCGACATCGACAACTGGCGCTGGTCGGGGGTGCCGTTCTTCATCCGGACCGGCAAGCGGCTTCCCATCACCCAAACGGAGCTTCGGCTCGTCTTCAAGCAGCCGCCTCGGCTGGGCTTTGGGCTCAGCGCCGATCACCGACCTGAGCCCGACCAGCTTGTCATCAGGCTCGATCCATCGACTGGGATCAGACTCAGGGTCGAGGCGCGGCGCGCGGACTCACGCATACCAGAGAGCATCCACCTCGACATGGAGTTTGCGGAGGAGGGCGGCGAAGGGCCAACCCCGTATGAAGTGCTGTTGCACGCCGCGATGGTCGGCCAGATTACGCGGTTCACCCGCCAGGACGGGGTCGAGGAGACGTGGCGAATCATGCAGCCGCTGCTGGACGCGCCACCCCCGGTACACCCCTACGCTCCCGGATCGTGGGGGCCGTCGGCCGCGGATGTGCTCGCGGCACAGAGCGGCGGTTGGCACCAGCCCTGGGTGACGCAATGAGCGCCAAGGCGCCGCGGCAGGAGAAAGCGCAAAGCGCCGCTGCCCCCTCCCCGTTCCCGCCGATTGCGGACTATGCGTTTCTGTCGAACTGCCACACCGGCGCCTTGGTAGCGCCCGACGGGGCGATCGATTGGCTCTGCGTGCCGCGCTTTGACGCGCCCAGCGTGTTCGGCTCCTTGCTGGACCGTCAAGCGGGCTACTTCAGGCTCGGGCCCTTCGGGATCAATCACCCCACCGCGCGCGGGTACGAGCCCGGAACGAACGTTCTCTCGACGACGTGGAAGACGCCGACGGGCTGGCTGCTGGTCCGCGACGCCCTGACGATGGGTCCGCGGGAGGGCGAGGACGAGATCACCCCGCACACTCGGCCGCCTGCCGACGACGACGGGGATCACCTGCTGGTGCGTACGGTCCGTTGCCTGGACGGCACCGTCGAGATCGAGCTGGTATGTGAGCCGGTGTTCGACTACGGCCGGTCGCCGGCCGAATGGACACTGGTCGATGGCGGTCGGCATTCAGCCGACGCTAGCGGCGCCGGTCAGACGATCAGGCTGCAGACCGATCTCGCCCTCGGCGTAGAGGGCAACCGGGCCCGCGCCCGCCATGTTCTCTCCGCCGGCGAGGAGTGCTATTGCGCATTGTCGTGGGCCGAAGAGCTCGCAGCGCCCGGCGATGTCGCGGAGGCCCGTCGCCGTGTCGATGCCACTATCCGGTTCTGGCGCGACTGGCTGGGACGGGCGCGAATGCCTGACCATCGCTGGCGCGACCCACTGCAGCGCTCGGCACTGGCCATCAAGGGCATGACCTATTTGCCAACCGGTGCCACGGTCGCCGCGCTGACCACGTCGCTGCCGGAGACCCCAGGCGGCGAGCGCAACTGGGACTACCGCTACACCTGGATGCGCGACACCACCTTCACCCTGCAGGCGCTGCACTTTCTGAATCTGGACTGGGAGGCAGACGAGTTCATGCAATTCGTCGCCGATCTTGAGCCGAACCAGGATGGTGCGCTGCAGATCATGTACGGGATCGACGGACGGCGTGACCTGACCGAGTCGACCCGTGATGACCTGTCTGGCTACGCGGGTGCGCGACCAGTGCGGGTCGGCAACGGCGCGTTCGACCAGCGGCAGAACGACGTCTTTGGCGCTGTCCTGGATTCGATCTTGTTGCACGTAAGGCGCAGCGACCGGCTGCCGCGTCGGTTATGGCCGATCGTCCAGGCGCAAGCCCAGTGCGCTACCACGGTGTGGCGCGAGCCCGACCAAGGGATCTGGGAGGCTCGTGGCAAGCCCCAGCACTATGTGTCGTCCAAACTGATGGGCTGGGTCGCACTCGATCGCGCGTCGAAATTGGCGCGCATTCGCGGCGACCGCGAACTCGCGGCGACCTGGGACACAACCGCTGCTGAGATCAAGGAGGACATCCTCGCTCATGGCGTCGACAAGCGGGGTGTGCTCCGTCAGCATTACGACACAGATGCGTTGGACGCCTCCACGCTGCTCGCGGCCATCTTTGGATTCCTGCCCTCCGATGACAAGCGGCTCCGTGCCAGCGTGCTCGCTATCGCCGACGAGTTGACGGAAAACGGCTTTGTGCTGCGTTATCGCACCGACGAGACCGATGACGGCCTGTCCGGGAAGGAAGGGACATTCCTCATCTGCTCGTTCTGGCTGGTGTCCGCACTGGCGATCATCGGTGAGGAGCAGCGGGCCCGTGATCTGATGGAGCGCTTACTACGGGTCGCGTCGCCCCTGGGACTCTTCGCCGAGGAGTTCGACGTCGACACCGGTCGCCACCTCGGCAACTTCCCGCAGGCGTTCTCCCACCTCGCGCTGATCGAGGCTGCGGCGCGGATCATCGTCAAGGAGCGGCTAGCGGAGGTTTCCTGACCGGCTGGCTTGCACCAGGCAGCTGATGGCCGTGTCTACTGAGAAGGCTGAGGAGGGGCGCTTCGGATGAGTGAGCGGGTGCTGATTCTTGGTGGCGGTCTCGCGGGGGTCGCTTGTGCCCAACAGCTTGCTGACGAGGGGATCGAGGTCACGCTGGTTGATCGCAATGACTATCACCAGTTCCAGCCGTTGCTCTACCAGGTGGCCAGTTCGCAGCTTCCCGCCGAGGACATTGCCCGCCCCCACCGGACGATCTTCAGGGAGCAGCCCTCGGTCAACGTCGTGAACGCGCAGGTGACCGCAGTGGATATGACTGCCCGCAGTCTCACCCTCGCCGACGGGAGAACGTTGCAGGGGTCGCACTTGGTGATGGCGGCAGGTGCGCAACCGAACTTTTTCGGCGTGCCCGGTGCGGCAGAGCACGCCTTTCCGCTGTATTCAGTGGCCGACGCCGAACGCTTACGGCTGCATCTGCAGGGGCTTTTGCAAACCGCTGTAGACGATGCGGCCTCCCGCGAGCCGGGTTTGATCGATGTAGTTGTGGTGGGTGGCGGGCCGACTGGGGTCGAGACCACCGGAGCATTGGCCGAGCTCATGCTGGCGCTGCACAAGTCTGGCGGACTGGCGGTGCCGGGTCAGATCACGGTGGTCGACCGTGGCGGTGCCTTGCTGGGGCAGTTCTCCGACAAGGCTCACAAATACGCGCTGGAGAAGCTGACCGAGGCTGGTGCGGAGGTGCGGCTGGGGGCCGGCGTCACCTCGGTCCACCCCGACAGGGTCCAGTTCGACGACGGCAGTGCCATCTCGACCCGCACCGTGGTTTGGGGTGGAGGCGAGTCCGGGTCTGCGGTAGCTCAGACCGCCGGCCCCTCCCTAGGTCGCGGTGGCCGCCTCGACGTCCGCCCGGACCTCACGGTGGCCGGCTACCCGGGTGTCTATGCCGTGGGAGACGTCGCGAACATTCCGTCAGGTGAGGATGGAGCGCTGCCCCAACTGGGCTCGGTGGCCCAGCAGTCGGGGAAGTGGGCCGCGCAGAACATTATCTGCGAGCTGCACGGAGAGCCCACCAAACCCTTTGTCTACAAGGACAAGGGCATTATGGCGATGATCGGCCGCAACGCTGCGGTTGCCGAGGTCGGGAAGCATCACCATCAAGTGGAGGGCCCGGTCGCCTTCGCCGCCTGGCTCGGCGTACACGCAATGCTGCTCAGCGGTGTACACAGCAAGATCGACGCATTCCTCTCCTGGGGCTGGGACTATTTCGACCGCGACCACGCGGCCACCATCGAGGCAACGGCAGCAACGCCGGAACGGCTTGCCTGGGCCGACCACGGCGAGGACATGCCGCACATCGTGCTGGACCGGCCCGAGGCAAGCACAGGCACTGAAACCACCTGAGAAGGCAGGCATGGCCGACGATGATGAGGTGATCATGCGGCGGTGTGATCAAATACCCAGGCGCCTGCTCAGCTGCCGTCTCTCCTCGGAGTCTGGACGGGCTGGTGCTCGCCGGAACGGGCGAGGCCAACGGCGACCGCGGGGAACACGATGACCGAGAGCACACCCGCGCCGACGAGTGCGGCGGCGTTCTCGGGCAGCATCGTCCCCGACTCCAGACCGATTGCGGCCAGCGCGACGAGCAGCGGCAGCGCGGTCGCGGTCAGCAGCATCATCTGGACTCGACCGCGCATCGGTAGCTCACGCCGATAGAACAGTAGGGCGGGCAGGCCACGGACGGCGAGGAACAGGACGAAGAAAACGATCAAGCGTGCCGGTGACTCGATGATCGACTTCAGGTCCAGGCTCATTCCCGACGCCACGAAGAAGACCGGGATGAAGAAGCCGTAGCCCACCGCGTCGAGCTTGGCCTCCAACGAATGCACATCGCCCGGCGCCCAGCGGCGTAGCACCACCCCGGCGAGGAAGGCCCCGAGCACTACGTCGAGTCCGAAGTCCGCGGCGATCACCAGGAGTGCGAAGAGCAGCACGATGGTCCAGCGAAGGCTGGTCTGCGACGTCTCGTGCTCACCCGCGGAGAGGATCCCTTGGATCTTCTCGTGGCGGGCCAGCCGCGGGACGAAGGTGAGCAGCAGCGCAACTCCTCCGATGAGGACGAGGGAGAGTAACCCGAGGAATGCGCCCTGGGCGCTGAGGAAGACTGCCACGGCCAGGATAGGAAGGAATTCCCCGACCGCTCCGGCGGCCATGATGAATCTCCCGAAGCGGCCCTCGAGCATCTGGTTGTCTCGCAAGATCGGCAGCAGGGTGCCCAGCGCGGTTGTGGTCAGGCCAATGGCGATCGGCACGAAGGCTTGGACGAAGCCTGCCGCCGCCAGCGCGCCGGTCACCGCAATCGCGATCACCGCTGTCACCAGCCATGAGGTCAATGCGAGCCGTCCGGCCCGCTCACGAAACAGCCCGAGCTCGAGTTCGTAGCCCGCCAGCAGGAAGAGGAACCCGAGGCCGACATTGGATATCAGCTCGATGCTGTCCGGTTCGGCCCACCCCAAGACCTGTGGCCCGACCAGAATCCCCCCGACGATGAGGATCACCACCTGAGGCACCCGAAGCCGGGAGAGGAGGCCCGCCAAGATAGGGGTGAGCGCGGCGATCAGGCTGACAATCGCGAGGTCGACCAAGCCCTGCTGAAGACTCACAGGACCACCTTCCTACGCCGTGACAGGACCGGGATGGAGACACCCCGCCCGGTCGAGAACCAGCGGGTTCGATGGCGGCTCTGGGGCGGCGGTTGCCGCGAATCTGTCCTCAGGGCGGCGTCCTCAGCCAAGCCCTCGTGGATCCGGGTGAGGGGTAGCCATGGGATGTTGGGGCAGGATCGCTTTGCTGGCCAGAGGTTCGAGCAGAGCCATATGCCGGGCAACGTCCACGCGCAGATCGGCGGGGATGGACTGTTGCAGACGCTCGTATGCAGCGGCTAGCCGTCGGGTGACAGCCGGCGCCGGCGCCCCATAGATAGCGATTTCGGTGAATGCCAGGTCGACAGTTTCGGCCCACGTGGGCTCTGGATGCATGAGTCGTACGACACCGTCAGTATCGACAAACAAACCGGTCGGCTGAGGGCGCCGGCCGATCCGCAGCAACAGCTCCTCGAGACGGTCGATGACGATCACGGCTGTGGTCGGCTGGTTGAACGCCGGCGACAGCGCCTGACTGGCAACATCGACGAGTTGGCGGATTCCGTACAGCGGATCCTGATACATCGTGCGTGATCGACCGAGGTGGATGCAGCCGCGAACCGCGTCGTCGGATGGGCCGTCTGCACCGTGAACCGCCACCACAGCAGCGCCGATCGGGACATACTCTCCCACCTTTGGCAGGAACTGCAGCAGGCAGTTGTACTGCTGTCCTAACTGCACCAACCGCCCACGGTCGACCCCGAGAATTACCCCAAACTGGCCACCCCTGCCGTCGTCCCGCTCCGCTTTCAGCCGTATGAATCGTGGGTTCTGATCCACTTGCGGCGCCGCAGCCGACAGATAGCTTGCCGCCACTGGTCGCTCCCGAGGTAAGGCGCGGCGCGTCTCGTCAGCTACTGCGGTCACGACCCAACTGACCTGCAGCAGACGCATCGTGGCTGTCACATAAACGACGAAGACGACGAGACTCGCCAGCACCAACAAAACGCCGAGCGTGACAGCCAGGCGAAGCACAGATGCACTGGACGACGCACCCTCCACAATGAAGACGACGATCGCGTAGGCAAACGTGGCGAGGAACAGCCCAAACGCAAACTTCGTGATGCCCGACCGGACGAACGTACGAATCACCCGGGGAGACAATTGGGCACTCGCCAACTGAAGAGCCACCAGCGTGATCGTGAAGACAACTCCAACGAAGGTCAGCATCGACGCGGCGATAATGCCCAAAAGCGCTTCGGCCGAGGCAGCCCTGACAGGTAGACCACCTCCGACCCTGTCAATTCCGGGGATCGAATCGGCTCTCGAAACCGCTAGTCCGACGGCCAGCCCCGCTACCAGCAACCCAGTTGGTACGACCCAGAACCGGTCCCGAACCCACTCTTGCGCGAGCACAAGCCGGAATCCATTCCTGGATTCCGGCCGTAGCGCCTTCACGGATGCTGTGGGCACACCGACCTACCTCGTTGATCAGAGTGTCAACGCTGTCACTACCCCCGCTAACCAAGACACTAGGCACAGTGCCTCGGCGGGACATCACCCGAGTCGGGTGAGTAGTAACGCCTCGCTCTCCGCAAACGCTGTTGGCGTCCGGGCTGCTGGCGAGCTTCGGCTCAATGTCGGCCTCATGTCCCGACGGGTTTGCCGTACCCGGGCCCACCGGTCGCAGGCACGCTCTCATCCCTAAGGGGTGATGTGACTGCGGCTCCGTTTCGATAGAGATGGAGCCGACAGGGGTGACGAACCACGTTCCTTGAGGAGAGCGGCATGAAGGTAAGGCCGGCCGGTCTCAACAAAGCGATCGCTTGGCTTTTCATCATTGGCTCTGCGTTATTCGCGTTGGGATCGGTACCCGCGTACCTCAACGCAGTCGGAGCAACTGCCGACAGCGTGACGTACTTCGTGGGCTCGATCTTCTTCACGGCGGCTTCGTTCGCGCAACTCCTGCAAGCCCAGACGCCGGCGATGACCGAGGTTGAGGCAGATTCCCAACTCCAGCGGGCACCGGTCCGGTTCTGGGCGCCGCGGCCGCATGATCGCAATTGGCTTGCAGCCATTGCACAGTTTCCCGGCACGCTGTTCTTCAACATCAGCACCCTTGCAGCCCTGGCGCACAATGCAACGGCACATGAGCAGGACCGGCGGATCTGGCGGCCTGACTTCTACGGGTCGACGCTTTTCCTCGTGGCGAGTGTCTTTGCCATTCTCGCGCTGGGACGCTCGCTCAGCCCTCGCTCCCGCTCGTTCCCCTGGTGGATTGCCTGGTTGAACATGCTCGGATCGATCTTGTTCATGGCTTCTGCTCTGGCGAGCTTCGTGCTACCCAAGACCGGCGAGTTGATCAACAGTCGAATTTCGATCATGGGCACGCTGCTCGGCGCACTCTGCTTCCTGATCGGAGCGATCTTGATGTTCCCGGCATGGAGACATGCCGTCCGTGCAGCACAACCCTCGCACCCTGAAGAACCACAGAATCGAAGGAGAAGCCAATGACCACACCCTCTGATGCAACGCCTGATGCGGTGCTCTTCGGAAATCGCTTCGCTACCCAAGAAGTGCCGAGCCGTGAATTTCCGGATAATGGCATGTCGGCAGTGGATGCGATGCGGCTGGTTGCCGAAGATCTCGCGCTGGAGGGTGATCCGGCTCGCAACCTCGCAACCTTCGTGACCACCTGGATGGAGCCTGAGGCGCAGAGGATCATCGCCGCAAACCTGCATCGCAACTTCATCGACCATGCCGAATATCCGCGTACAGCTGAGATTGAGCAGCGCTGCATACGGATGATCGCCGACCTGTTCCACGCACCGGGTGAGACCACTGGCGCACGTACCCAGGGCTCGTCCGAGGCGATCATGCTCGGCGGTCTCTCCCTGAAGTGGAATTGGCGTAAGCGTCGCGAGGCCGCGGGGGAGTCAACGGCGAACCCGAACCTGGTGTTCGGTGGTGACGTTCATGTGGTGTGGGAGAAGTTCTGCCGCTATTTCGACGTGGAACCACGGATTGTGCCGCTGCAGCCGGGCAAGTACACGATCGGACCAGACGACGTCAGCCCGCACATCGACGAGAACACCATTGGGGTTGCGGCGGTACTGGGAACCACGTTTACCGGTCACAAGGATGATGTTGTCGGCATCAACGACCTGCTGGTTCAGATGAAGACCGAACGCGACTTGGACGTTCCGCTGCATGTGGATGGTGCAAGTGGCGGTTTTGTCTGGCCCTTCCTCTATCCCGATTCTGAATGGGACTTCCGTTTGGAACAGGTGCGTTCGATCAATGTCTCTGGACATAAGTTCGGGCTGGTCTATCCGGGTATCGGCTGGCTGATCTTTCGAGAGAAATCCGATCTCGCCCACGACCTGGTGTTCGAAGAGAACTACCTCGGCAAGACCGATGCCACCTTCACACTCAACTTCTCCACCGGCTCTGCGATGGTCTTGGCGCAGTACTACAACCTCATCCGTTATGGCCGCGCCGGCTACAGCTACATCATGAAAAACATGCAGCAGAACGCGAAAGTGCTGGCCGAGAAACTCGAGGCGATGGGCCAGTTCGAGCTGATCGGCCCTGAGGAGGAGCAACTCCCGCTGGTTGCGTTCAAACTCGCCGCCGACAACGGCTACGACGAGTTCGACGTGGCCTGGCAGCTGTCGGCCGAACGCGGCTGGATGGTGCCGGCGTACACGCTTCCACCTGACGCGCAGGACGTGACGATCATGCGAGCCCTGGTCAAGGAAACCTTGAGTCGGGAGCACGTCGACACCCTGGCTCGAGACATCGAGGAAGCCTGCACAACTCTGGCGAAGAAGGGCGGAGCCCACGAATCGGAGCGCCAGAAGATCGTCACCGGCCCCGGTCATTAAGGGGTAGATCGGCTCGCTGGTCGGGCCCGACGTTCGCCATCCCAAGACGGCAAACGTGGCTCGTTTCGCCGCCAGACCCCCTCGTTATCCGTCTCCAGGCGGGAAACGCGGATCATCGGTCAGGGTTGTATGTGGACCTCATCCGTTCGGCTCCTCGGGATGGTCGCGCGAGGTGGAGCGGTTGATCATCGTGTCGACCGACGTTCCCGCCTTGCATGCGCTGGGTGTGAAGCCGCAGACCACCGGCAGGAAGTTGTCACTGCTCAGTGCTTGGAGCCGGAGCTCGTCGACCGCCCGGACCGTGGCCGTCCTCGGGACCCGCCGCAGCAGCGCGATCTCCCCGAACCCCTCACCGCGCTCCAGCGATGCGAGCAGCTGGCCGTCTCCGATGACCTCGGCTTCACCCGACTCGATCACATAGAAGCGGTCGCCCAAATCGCCTTGATGGAACACGATGTGGCCGGCGGGCACCGAAACCGGTACCAGCCTGCGTGCGAGATGTTCGAGGGCGGGGAGGGGCAAGGGCCGAAGCAGGGCAACCTCGTGGAGCAATTCGATCTCCCGGTCGCGGAGGTCGATGGACTGATCCAGACGGCGGAGTCGAAGCCATCCCGCTGCGGCAGCCAGTGGGCAGAGTGCGCCGATCACGATGAGGGCAAGCCGCACATTGGACAAGTCGATCACCAGCGACGCGACGACCGCCCCGAGTCCGATGCTGAGGGCGACCAGGCTCTCAAGGACGGCCGAGACGCGCGCAAGTACGTCGTCAGAGGTGAGCCGGGCCATCAGCGTAAGCACGCCGAGGTCGACGAGTGCGTTGGCCACACCCACACATGCCAGCAGCGCCAGGGTCACTGCCTTTGTCGGGAAGAGGCCGACGAGCGCAATGGGCAGACCCCAGAAGGCGATACCTAGCCCGAACCACGAACCCAGTCGGCGGGTCCCGACTAGCAGCGACACAGCGCCAGAGCCAACCACCGCGCCCGCTCCTACTGCGGCTGCGAGTGTCCCGACCCCCGACTCGCCCATCCGCAGCAGGTCAAGAGCAACGACCACGGTGAACACGGTCAGCGCGCCGCGGGTGAAGGTCTGCACAGAAGCGAGGCCGAGGAGAAGCGCCAAGTCGCGGTTCCGCGCAACGGCTCGTACACCCGCGCTGACCTCGGGCAGCAGGTGCCTTCTCTGGGCGGACGGTCGTGGCGGAGCTTGGTAGCGGACCCGCAACATCATTGCCGCTGCGCACAATGAGGAGCCAGCGGCGACAGCGAACACAGCCGTTACGCCGGTGAACTGGAGCAACACTGCGGCCACCGTCGGACCTACGAGCGTGGCGACCGAGTCCAGCAAACCGCGCACAACGTTGGCGCTGGCCAGCTCGTGTCCGGTGTGGCATAGCGACGGGAGCAGCGCGGAAAACGCAGTCAAATAGAGAGTGCCCGCGATAGTCGAGAAGGCCGCCACCGCATAGACGATCTCTGGTGGGCCGTCGACGCCAACGACGAACGCCGCTATCGCGGTCCCCACGCCGCTGACGAGCGACATCAGGACCAGGACGCGTTCTCGACGTCCCCTGTCGGCAAGGGGCGCCAACAAAGGTGTCGCGACTGCCGACGGCACCATGCGGAGCAGTGCCACCAGCCCGACGGCTGTCGCGCCGCCGTCCCGATAGGCCACAATTCCTAGCGCCACAATGAACGCCCACTCAGCCGTCCATGCGCCGAGGAAACTCAGCTGGGCGCTGCGCAGATTCGCATTACGGGCATTGCTGGCGAAGGCGCCGGCCGCCGCGGCCAGTCTGCTCGGGACTCGTGCGCCCGCCACGCGGTGACGTTACCGCGCGCTGTCGCCGAGCAGGGACGCCGATCTAATAGCTCGGACGTCCGCTGCCAGGGCCCGACGGATGGCCCCCTCACTCAGCCGCGGAAACCGGGCAAATCCCGCCAGCAGAGCGTCCCTTGCACGCAGAGCCGTGACTCGCTCAAGGCCACACAGGCCTTGCAGCACCTCGGATGTCCTCTGCACCCGCCGCGCGAGTGGACGCCGGCGCTTGTCGTACTGCAGCAAGGCATCCTCAACCGATGGGGTCCGGGCGAGTTCCTCGGCCAGGATTACGCCGTCGACCAGGGCGCTGTTTGCTCCCTGGCCCAGGTTCGGGGGCATCGCATGGGCCGCGTCGCCGAGCAGGACTAAGCGGCCGGAGTACCAGCGCCGACAGTCGACCCGGCTGACGGTATTCACCAGTAGGTCATCGAAAGACGGCACCCTCTCCAACAGGTCTGCTGCGGCGGGAAGTACCTGTCGCCATTCCTGGCGGAAGGCTTCAAGGTCGCGTCGAGATACGGCCTCAGCCGCTGCGGCCACATGAGCTGCAGCCCAGAAGTACACGAGGTCGCCACCCAGCGGTGCCTGGCCGAAGGATCCCAGCGGGGTCCAGTACTCCTCGAACCATGGGCTGGCCTGGCCCCTCACAATGGCGCGTACGTAGCTGCTTCCCGGCGACACCCGGCTCACGAAGCCACCGTTACTGCGCACGGCCGAATTGACTCCATCTGCACCCACGATGACGTCGGCACGCAGACTGGTCGAGCCCAAGTCCGGGTAGTTTTCCGCGGTGGAGGTGATCGTCACCGCACCGCTCGGATCGGCGCTCACCGCGGTGCACCCAAAACGAGGGTTGATCGAGCCCACGCCCGCGACAGCCTCCAGCAAGAGACGGTGAAGTTCTGTTCGACGGACCGCGATCGCGTGATCAAGCCCGCCGCCTAGATCAGGCATCCCGGCGGTGAGCAGCCTCCGGCCTGTAACGCTTCGAATGTCCATCCGGTCAATCCGCGCACTCACCGCCTTCACAGCGGGCAGCAGTCCGAGGCGGTCCAGAACCGCCATACCGTTCGGTTGCAACGCCAACGCGGCGCCAACCTCAGACGGTCGCTGCGCCCGCTCGACAAGCGTCACCCGCGTCGCAACCCGGCTAAGCACCAAGCTGGCTGCCAGTCCGCCAATTCCGGCTCCCACTACCACTGCGTGGTCCACAGCCACACCGTAGATGCAGTCGCGCCGTTGCTGTCTGCGGCTAGGCGGTCGTGGAGAGGCGGTACGTCTTCCATCCGGCAACGAGGTGGAAGCCTATGAGGGCGAAGATGCCGAGTGCGGCGACCGGCGACAGCGGATCGACCAGCATGACCGTCGCCGCGGCGAGCCCGACGACGCCGAGCGCCACGCTGACGTTCCCGACGACTGTGCCGAAGGCTGGGTCCCGACGCATGGCGGAACCGAAGAGGATGATGCCGACGGGCATGACCATCAGCCCGACCAACAGGAGGGCGTCGAACATGGCCTGGTTCGCCTGCCACAGGAGGACCAGCGTCGCCTGCTCGTCGGGTCTCGCGCCGTCGGCCTGGTACAGATCGGAGAGCCGGGAGGTGACGACGTGCGGGATCGCACCGGCGGCGAGCACGGCGAGACCGAAGATGTTCAGTGCGCTGCCGAAGAGCGCGGATGCGGGTCGCGTCCTGCGGAGCCTGTGGAAGAGCGCCAGCGCAAGTGGCACCCACAGCACCAGCACCGCCAGGTAGAGGCCGTTCTCGACCGTACGCGCCACTCTGATCTCCGGGAACCGTGAGATAGGGCCTGCGGGACCGGCGGGTTCCGGCCCCGCGAAGATTCCCACGATCACGAAGACCACGACGAACAGGACACTGCCGCCCATGCCGGCCAGGCCGCCCCACCGCAGAATGCTGCTGTCCTCGTGATGCCGCTGCGCCTGCTGACCACGTTCGACGCCGATGAATACGTACTGCGTGCCCTGCGGGCCGGAGCCAGTGGTTTCCTGCTGAAGGACACTCCGCCTGCGGAGATCGTGCGGGCAGTGGCGCGGGTGGCAGCCGGTGAGCCGATCCTCTCGCCGTCGGTGACTCGACAGCTCATTGCTCACATCGGCGACACCGATGCGAACGCCCGCAGTCAGCACGCGCGCGCACTGCTCGCCCGGCTCAGCGAGCGGGAGCGCGAGGTTGCCAGGGCCGTTGGACAGGGCAGGTCGAACGCGGAGATCAGTCGCGAGCTGTTCATGAGCTTGGCAACCGTGAAGCAACACGTCTCGCGGATCCTTACCAAGCTTGACCTCAACAACCGGACACAGATCGCCCTTCTTGCCCACGATGCGGCTCATGAATCTGAGAGCAGTGTTCCCAGCGACACACGACCGACTTGAGCCTCGCTGAACGGCCTGGGTTCGGGGCGCTTCCTCTGCTGCGAGATCGCTCGTGCGCTGGTGGAGCCCATTCAAGCCGGTGAGAACGAGGGTTGGCACGGATGCGCCGCATCTCAACGCGCAGCAGCCGTTGGCCGCGTCAGCGCAGTTGGCCGCCCACGTGCAGATCCCAAGCTCGTCACGGTTAGGACGCATCGTTCGCTGATTGGATCGGCCAATGGCCAGAGTTGCCCGTTCGCCAGGTCGGGGAGTGCGCAACTATGCATGCCGGTGCGATCATCGGAATAGGTCCCGGGGCGGCCAGCGCGAATCCGCGGGACCGATGAGGGGTGCCATGACGGTCGATGCCGAGCTCTTCGGGGACGCGCTGCCGACCTATTTCACTCGGTTCATTGGACGCGAGAGGGAATGCGCCGAGCTCGCCGACTTGCTCCGATCGCCTGGTGTGGTCACGATCTGCGGTGTCGGGGGCGCCGGCAAGACGCGGCTCGCCGTGCAGATCGCCCGGCAGCTGAGAGCCGATACTGACCTTCGGGTGTGCTGGGTGCCACTGGCCACCACGCTCGATTCCGCCGGCGTTGTGCCGGCGGTCGCGCACGGACTCGGTCTCAGCGGGATCGGCGGCGGACACGGCGGTCAGCTGGCTGCGGCACTCGGCTCAGAACGGGCCGTGCTAGTGCTGGACAACTGCGAACACGTGGCGGGCGGGTGTCGGACGCTGCTTGGTCAGCTCGTGGCCGACTGTGTTGATCTGCGGGTGATCACCACCAGCCGGGTGCCGCTCGGACTTTCCTGTGAGCGGATCTACGGTGTTCCCGCCTTGGGCTGGGCGACCGACGAGGGAGGTGAACCGACGGATGCGATGGCGTTGTTCGTCGACCGCGCTGCCGGCGTCGCATCCGGATACGCCCTGACCGAGTTGAACCGTGCGGTCCTGGCTGAGATCTGCCGGACGCTCCAGGGCTCACCGTTGGCGATCGAACTCGCCGCGAGCTGGATCCGTGTGCTCTCGCCGCGCGACCTGTTGACTTCTCTGGCTCGGGTCGGCCCCCTGGTGGAGTCCGATTCGGCCGGTTTCGTCGAAGAGCGGCATCGCAGCGTCGAGGCTGTGCTGGACAGTTCTTGGCGCTGGCTGGGCGAGACCGATCGCGCGGTGATTGAGGCTCTGGGGGTCTTCGTCGGCGGCTTCACCCGCGAGGCGGCCGAAGCGGTCGCCGGTGCCGACCTCGGGACATTGTCCCGGCTCAGCCAGCTGGCCTTGATCCAGCGCCTCCCCGACCCGTACGGCGGTTCCCGCTATCAGGTGCACGAACTCGTCCGGAACTACGCCCTGGGCCGGTTGGAACACTCCGACCGGGTGCGGCAGCGGCACCTTCGGTTCTTCCTCGGCCTCGTCGATACCACCGGCGCGGCGCGCGTTACCACGATCGCACCAGAGTGGTCCGATCCAGTGATCGCCGACCTCGCGAACATCGACGCCGCGCTGGTCTGGGCCCTCGACCGCGGCGATGCCGAGAGTGCCCAACGCCTCGCCGTCGGACTGGACCACTTCTTCTTGTTCTGCCTCCACTCCTTCGAGCATCGCGTCGGACGACTGGAGGCGGCCCTGGCACTGTCGGGACCGGATTCGCCCGATGCGGCGCACGCTCGAGCGAAGGCTCTGGATCACCTCGGACGACGGGAGTTCGCCACCGATCCGGCTCGAAGTGTGTCCCGCTTCCGTGAGGCCCGACGACTGTTCGAGCGGGTCGGCGACGCGGCGGGTGTGGCGGCCAGTATCCGCTGTCGCGGGGTTGCTCGACTGCTGTTGGGAGACAACGACGGTTGCCGTCGGGACTGCCTGGACAGCCTCGCGCGCTGCCGCGCCTGCGGGGATGACGAGGGTGCGGCTTGGTGTCTGGAGATTCTCGGTGAGGCCGCCATGCTCGCGGGGGATCTGTTCGAGGCGACGGCCCGGCTCGCCGAGGCCGCCGCCGACTTTGTGCGCCGCGACAACTCGAGCGGGGCGTGCTTCGTCGAGACCGAACTCGCGCTCGCCCGCCAACTGCGCGGTGAGTGGCGCGAGTCCGTGGCCGCTTGCACGCGGGCTCTGGACCTCCACCGTCGGGCTCGTCTGCAGGCGAGCTCGGCGGATCTGCTTGAGGTCGTGGCCCGGCTCTGCGCCGAGCTGGGCCGGTGGACGCCCGCCGCGGAGCTCTATGGCGCCGCCGCCAGCTGGCACTCCGAGTACGACACAGTGTCCTGGTTTCCCTTCGTCTTCCGGTTCAGTCTCGCCGGTGAGGTTCGCCGCCAGCTGGGCGAGCCCGCCTGGCTGGAGGCGTACGAGTCGGGCCGGGCCCTCGCGCCGGATCACGCGATCCGGCGCGCCGGAGAGCAGTTGTCCGAGCTCAGCAGCCACCTGGGGGTCAGCTCGGCGAGGTTGTCGCTCCGCGAGACGGAGGTCCTACGGCTGGTGGCTGCCGGCTTCACCGACCTCGAGATCGCCGAGCAGCTCGTGCTGAGCCCCCGGACCATCCACGCTCATCTGCGTTCCATCTACCGCAAGATGGGGGTTAGTTCGCGGACCGCCGCTGTGGTCGCAGCAGCCGATTTAGTGATGCCACCGGCTCCCAGGTGACGCGGGTCGACCGCACGAATGAGCCAAGTCCAGCGATACGAGCAGCCGACCACGCCCTAGCGGAACTGGCCCGAGGCGCTGACCGCGCGGCCGGCCGGGCTGACCGAACACGTGCGCGCCCTGCTCGCGAAGCTGGCTCGACATGGGCGCGGCAGCACACGAAGCCAGCCTTCTCAATACGCTCTAGGGTCGACGACCGACCAATCTAGGCAGATCTGCCGATACCCATCAAGGTCCAATGCATTGCAGCCTGGTGAAAGGTACATAGGCGGAGGTGATGATGATCATCGGATTGAGGATCTTGATCTGGCTCATCCTGACCGTTCTGCTGTCGAACTGCACGCTCGGGCCCACGGATGCAGCAGGCCCTGCCCCCGTCCCGGCCGATCGCTCCACCGTAGTAAGCAGACGACCGGCGACGTTCACGGAGAGCTACCGCTGGGTCGACGGACTGGCGGTCGAGGTCGTCGAGGTCAATCACGGAAAGCTCCTGGCTTCGATCCCGGTGGACGCCCCGACCACACGCGTCGGTGATTCGTGCAGCGAGCTCACGATTATCGTGCGCAACGGATCCAACCAGATGGTGAGGATTACTCTGACCGCCCGGCTGCGCTACGGCCCCGACCTGACTTCGGCGGCCACTTACGTGGCCACAGCTGGGCACGCCGATCACGCGACCGCGCAGTATGTTGACCCGGGCGAGGTCTCGTATCCGTACACACTCGGGTTCGTCCTGCCAGCCGAGGCACGCGACGACGTCGTGCTCGACCTCGGCATCGACAACTGGGAGCACGAACGTGCGGTGTTCACCGGTTCGATCGCTGCCGGCTAGCGCTGGCTCATCAGCGGTTGGCTATGTTGACGCCACTCTCAAGCCCCCATGCCTGACAAGCGTCTGCAGACGGCGGGCAACCCGCGACGCTGACTCGGACGATTTCCAGTGGTTTGATCGGCAGATGACCTCCGTCGAGCTGGTCCGTACCGCCGCCCTTACCGACACGATCCCGTACGCGTACGCCGCGGTGACACCGCCCGGACGGCTGGTGTTCACCGCCGGCGCCTGCCCGCTCGACCGGGACGGCGCCGTCGTATCGCCGGGTGATGTCGCCGCCCAGACTCAGCAGGTCATGAACAACCTCGCGCTGGCGCTTGACGCGGCGGGTGCCGGGTTAACCGACGTGGCCAAGACGACCGTGTACGTCGCCTCGAGCTCCCGTGCTGACCTGGTGACTGCCTGGCAGGTCGTCCGCAATGCCTTCGGCGACCACGACGCGCCGAGCACGTTGCTGGGCGTCGCGGCCCTTGGCTATCCCGGCCAGCTCGTCGAGGTCGAGGCAGTGGCGGTCACCGGCGGCGTGCTGGCGCGGCCGCGAGGATGAACATGCCGCCAGGTGGCCAGAATCGCTTGACCGCGACGTGGCTCGATCGAGTGAAATGTCAGATTGGTGCCCAGCGATCGGTCACGACCAGCGGAACTTCATCGCCTCCTCGTGCTTCTCGGTGTCGCGCATGGCGTCGAGGACTTCCATGTCGTCCGCGGAGATCTCGAAGTCGAGTTCGGAGTTCTGCTGGATGTGGGGGGTCTTGGTCGCCTTGGGCAGCACGACGGCGCCCCTTTGCAGCAGGTAGCGGATGCACAGTTGTGGTGCGCTGACGCCGCAACGAGCCGCGATGTCGGCTATCTCGGGATGGTTGACGATGAGGCCGTGCGCGAAGGGGGAGTAGGCCTCGACGACGATGTCGTGCTCGGCGCACTTTTGAACCGTGCCGGATGGGTCGAGCCCGATGAACCAGCGGATCTGGTTGACCATGGGTTTGGTATTGCACGCCGGGAGGAGGCTGTCGAGGTCCTCGGGTCCGAAGTTCGAAACGCCGATGGCCTTAACCCGACCGCTGGCCAGGAACTCCTCCATGGCCTTCCAGATCTGCCGGTTCTCCTCCCGGCAATCCTTGCCGACCTCGTCCCACGGCCACGGCGCGTGCACGAGGTAGAGGTCGAGATAGTCGAGGCCGATCTCGGCCATGGTGGTCTCGAACTCCTCGAGCGCCTTGTCGTAGTCCTTCGCCTCGGCCGGCAACTTCGAGGTGACGTAGATCTCCTCGCGCGGAATGCCTGAGTCGTGCACCGCCCGTCCGACCGAGGCCTCGTTGTAGTAGGCCCGGGCTGTGTCGATGTGGCGGTAGCCCAGCCGCAAGGCGTCAGCGACGGCGTTGTAGCACTCGTCGCCCTCCTTGAGCAGCCACGTGCCGAACCCGATCTTGGGAATCTGGTTTCCGTTGCTGAGGGTACAAGTCTCGATCAGTACGCTCACTGGTGCTCCTACTCGCGCTAGGGATTCACTGGGCAGCCTAGACAGGACGCGCGCGAACGTGGCAGCGAGGCTGTGCAGGCGCGTCCCCTGCGGCCGGAGGGTTGGCGTGCAGGTGGTCACCATGCCGACGCCGGAGGAAGTCGTGGCGCGTGTGGTGGAAAGCCTGCGTGCCGGTTAGATGTTGGGTATGGAATTCGGTCTCGGATACTTTCCCACTTACGACGGCATGCGGCCCGGCGAGGTCGCGCGGATGGCCGAGGAGCGCGGCTACAGCGCCATCTACTTCGCTGAGCACACCCACATCCCGGCCGCGGAGACCGACCGCGCGCCCGGGCAGCCGTTGCCGGCCAAGTACTGGAGCACGTACGACCTGTTCGTTGCGCTCACCGCCGCCGCGGAGGCGACCCGCCATATCCGCGTCGCCAGCGGCATCTGCCTGATCGTCGAACGTGATCCGATCACCACGGCGAAGGAGGTTGCGAGCGTCGACCACCTCTCGGGCGGCCGTCTGGAGTTCGGGGTGGGCGCGGGCTGGAACCGGACCGAGATGCGCCATCATGGCACCGACCCACGCGTCCGGATGGCAGTCATGCGAGAGAGGGTCGAGGCCATGAAGGAGATCTGGACCCATGACGAGGCCAGCTACCACGGCAAATACGTCAACTTCGACAGGATCTGGTCGTGGCCCAAGCCGGCGCAATGGCCACACCCACCAGTCCTCGTTGGCGGCGCCGGCGCAACTGTCCTCGATCGGGTGCTGGGGTTCGGCGACGCCTGGTTCCCCAATTACCACCCCCAGGTGTACGACCGCATCGCTGAGCTCCACGCCCGAGCCGACCGGCCCGTCCGGGTCCAGATGATGAGCGTGCCAGCCGACCCGAGAGTGTTCGAGAAACTCCGCGAGGCTGGCGTCATGCGAGTTGCGCGGTGGTTCCCCTCCGGACCGCGCTGGCGCCTCGAACAAGCCCTGGAGGAGTGGGAGACGGCGATCGCGGAGTACAACCCGGAGTGACACCGCGCCGGGCACGGCGGCGGTTCGCCGCCCGCGTGGCCCGCGTCGCGACTGCCGGCGCCGCCGGCAAAGACTTTCGACCGCGACTCGATCCGCCACCACCAGAGAGAAGGGAGCAATCACATGTCCACCTGGCTTGTCACCGGATGCTCGACCGGACTAGGTCGTGCCCTGGCCGAGGCCGTCATTGCCGAAGGTCACAACGCGGTCGTCACCGCCCGCGACGTCGGGAAGGTCGCCGACCTCGCCGCTGACAACACCGACCGCGTCCTCCCACTTCCCCTCGACGTCACTGACACCGCCCAGGTCACTGACACCGTAAGAGAGGCCGAGGAGAAGTTCGGTGACATCGACGTTCTGGTCAACAACGCCGGCTACGGCTACCGTGCGGCCGTCGAGGAAGGCGACGAGTCCGACATCCGCGCACTGTTCGAGACACAGTTCTTCGGTGCGGTCGCGATGATCAAGGCGGTGCTCCCCGGGATGCGGACCCGGCATTCAGGCGCGATCGTCAACATTTCCACGATCGGTGTCCAGATCATGCCCGTGGGTTCCGGCTACTACGCTGCGTCGAAGGCGGCGCTTGAAGGCATGTCCGGCGCGCTACGCGGCGAGTTGAAGCCTCTGGGCATCTCTGTCACCGTCGTTGAGCCTGGTGCCTTCCGCACCGACTTCGCCGGCCGTTCACTGACCCAGTCCAGCACCGTCATTGACGACTATGCCGAAACCGCCGGCAAACGCCGTAAGGAACACGACACGATGCACGGCACCCAGCCAGGCGACCCGGCCAAGGCAGCTCAGGCCATCATCGCCGCGGCCGAATCCGACGAGCCGCCCGCGTTCCTGCTGCTGGGCAAGGATGCACTCAGCACCTATCGCCGGCTCGCCGAAGCCAGACTCGACACCATCAACAAGTGGGAGCACCTCACCACAAGCACCGACATCGACGCCTGAACTGAACCACTGACCGCTCGAACCGGCCTGGCGCGCTTCAAGCTAGTCCCACTTTGAGCGGGCCACAGGCACGGCCACTTCGTCAGTCAGCGGCAACCCGGAGCACGTGCCACGCGATTGAATGACAGCGAGCGTGGCTCGTGTTTCAGCTGATCCTGGGGATTCGGCCGACCTGGGGAATGACTCCCTGCCGGATGCCGTTGTAGAACACCTACGCAACGACGCGCTCCGATATGACATCTTTTGACGGCTTCGACTGCCGTTTGCGAGCGAGAAGGTCCCCAAACATGACCACCGATACATCCACGCTGCCCCGACGCGCCCTCGTAGAGCGGGACGACTCGACCACACTTACGCGTCGAGAGTCGCCATTAGGAACCGACGGCCGCCGCCCGGCAGCTCGGCCTCGCCGGACAAAGCGCGGCGGCGGACATTTGCTCCGTTTGCTGCTACCTGACGAGAGCCGGCAGCCAGCTTCTGATCCCTTGTTCCTGCTCGGTCCCAATGGCGGTCCGCTCTGGACGTCCCGCACCCAGTAGTAGCCGTCCAGGGTTCCAGACCGTTCCCCGCCTCCTAGCGTCACTGTGCCGTAGCTGAACCCTCTTACGGACGCTCGCGTTGAGCCATTGATCGAACTCGAGCAGAACAAGGCAGTGTCGCCCCGACAAGACGACGACCTGCCCTGTCTCTGCTCGCTGACGCCCGCCTGAGAGGGTGTGTGAGTCGGGGCTGACGCGGTGCTGACCCCGAGGGAGGAGGTCGCGAGGTGTCGTGGGTTGATCACGTGATCTGGTGGCAGGTCTACCCGCTGGGCTTCCTCGGAGCCGAGAAGGAGCTGGGCCCGTTCCAGGGGGAGGTGAACCGGCTGCCAAGGCTGGAGGGGTGGCTGGATCACCTGATTTCCTGGGGCGGCAACGGCCTGCTGCTGGGCCCGATCTTCACCTCCAGCAGCCACGGCTACGACACGGTCGACTACTTCCAGATTGACCCGCGGCTGGGTGATGACGCCGACTTCGACGCCTTGGTCGCGGCCTGCCGGGACAGGGGTGTGCGGCTGATGCTGGACGGTGTGTTCAATCACGCAGGCAGGGACTTCCCGCCGGTCGCGCAGGCACTAGCCGAAGGACCGGGATCGGGGGCCGAGGATTGGGTGTCCCAGCTCTACGACACCGCGCGGTGTGATCACTGCCGACTACTTCGAGGGCCACGACAACCTGATTACCCTCAATCACCACTCGGCGCGGGTGCAGCAGTATGTGCGTGAGGTGATGTTGCACTGGCTGCGCCGTGGTATCGACGGTTGGCGGTTGGACGCCGCGTACGCGGTGCCGGCGAGGTTCTGGGCGGCGGTGTTGCCGGCGGTCCGGGAGGAGTTTCCCGACGCCTGGTTTGTCGGGGAGATGATTCACGGCGACTACATCGACTATGTGAAGACCTCTGGCTTGGACTCGGTGACGGAGTATGAGCTGTGGTGGGCGATCTGGTCCTCCATCGACAAGATCAACTTCCATGAGCTGGAGTGGACGTTGAGCCGCCACGCCAAGTTCGTGGAGCAGTTCTTGCCGCTGACGTTCTTGGGCAACCACGATGTGACCCGGGTGGCCAGCCAGATCGGCGACCCGCGGCATTGGTCGCACGCGGTGGCGTTGCTCGGCTTCTTGCCGGGGGTGCCGAGTGTCTACTACGGCGACGAGTTCGGCCTGGAGGCAGTCAAAGAGAACCGGCCCAGTGGCGACGACGCGGTACGTCCGAAGATGCCGAAGGAGCGGTGGCTGTTCACCCACTCCCACCCCGAAGTGGAGCAGGCCTATCGGCGGATGATCGGGCTGCGCCGCCGCAACCCCTGGCTGGTCGATGCGGTGATCGAGACCGAACAGGTCGACAAGGCCCATCTGGTCGTCCGGGCCCGAGCCCGGCACGGCGAGCAGACCTTGGCCCTAGCCCTCAACCTGGCAGATGCCCCTTTTGCACTCGCCGACAGTGCGGAGGTGCTGGAGGCTGAGCCCACCGTCGCAGGCGGAGCCGTGGCTCCACACGGCTGGGCGGTAGTCGCGGGCTAAAGCCAAGGCCGTCTCGAGCTCCACAACAAACTCTCACCGCCCGCTCACCCGTCTTGGTCGATCGGGCGGATTCCGGGTGGCCGGCACGGCGAGCTAATTTACGATGGCGGTCATGCTGACGGGTCGCCTGCTTGCTGAAAGTCTTCGCGTTGGCGCTGATCTGGAGGTTGCCGACCTGCGGGTGGTGCGGATCGGCCGGCATGACGTGTCCAACTCGACAACTCCGTCTGATGGCTTCGATCTTGCTGACGACAGCCCGCGGGGCGCAGTCGCTGGCCAACCACGGATCTGGACGTTCCTCGACTTCGAAGCTCCCGAGGATCGAGCCGACGATCTGGCACAAGCACTGGCCGCGGCGTTGGAGAGCGAGGCTGGTTGGTGGGCCGACTTTGTCGTCGGGGGCGATCATGTGGTGGTCTTCGCTGGACGCGTCTTCCGTTACCGCATCGGCGACACAAGCGCTCGGGCCGAGGCCGTCGCTTGGGGACGGGCCTCAGGAACTCCGGAGCATCAGCTGGATTGGGGAGCCTGAAAGCAGCGGGTCAATGATCAGGAAATCGTAGCCGTCGCGGCCTGATCACTCATTAGCCAGCTCGAATCGATGTCGCAAGGCGACCCTCTAGCTGCCGACTCGATGGCCGGGTTCTCTACACGGAACGTCTAGCGGCTCTCCTGCCCTTTGCTGGAAGGCGAGGGACTGTTCGCAGTTCGGCCGTTACCGCATCGCCGACTACTGACGAAGCGGCAGCCGGCCTCGAGTTTGGTCAGAATGTGGTCGGACCGAGCGAGTCCTGTTGCGCTGGGAGCGGTCGCGGTTCCTTGAGTTCGATGAAGAGTGAGCGGCTAGCAGTGTCACCCACGTTTCGGCCCTGATGTTCCTGGGCGTCGAGCCATCGCACTTGGCCAGCGTCAAGTTCCACGGGTACATCGCGGCCACCGGACACGATCACTCGCTTGAAGGCAGATAGCGTCACCATCACGCTGTCCGGGTGTGTATGAACATGCGTTACGTCGCCCGGAGCATCGATGTACTCGAGGATTCGCACACGGTCGTTCTCCCACACGACGCAGTAGAGACTTGGATCCGTGATCACGGGGTCGGTCATGTGACCAAAGTACATAAAGGCATGGTGATGCCCTTTGAATCCACGGGATGACCCGACCAAAACGGCGTACTCGGGACGCATTGTTAACCACAGTGGTAGTGAAAATCCTCCGACGCTGGAGACTGGCCAGCCACGCCGCTCGGTAAGAGTGCGCGCCTTCAGAGGGCGACGTTAGCGTTCAACGGGTTATTCTCGGCCGTCTCCGCGGCCGACTCCAGCAGCTGCGCGACGAGCTCAAGGGTCTGCGCGTCGTGATCGGTGATCCGCCGACCGAACGGCCCGCGTGCCCGCGCCACACCGGAACCGACCCGAAGCATGGCGTCGCGGGTTTCCCGGCTGATTTCCGGGGAAACATGCTCGAGCAGCGAGGTGACCTGACTGAGGCCGGAGACGATTGAGCGGCCATCGAGCATGAACTCGTCCAAGAGCCATTCCCGGTTGCGTGAAATGGCTTGCATCAGTTGCCAGGTCAGGGCCGAGTCTCCGACCGGTGCCTCCTCGACGGCCTGCCAGAATGCGTCCTGCTCGAGTTCGTCGAAGCGGTTGCGGCCCATCAACGCGCTAATCACCCAGACCGGTCCTAGCTGCAGGGTGAGCCACTCACCGTCAGACCATCCGTACATAAGGGAACTATGCGCCGCTGAAGTGCTCAGGGCAACCAACTTCCGAAGAGCGACTACGCCGGGACAAGTCTGCAAGCGGACCGGCGACCGGACGCATTCCTGCGTGACGCTGGCACCTCGGCGGCACAGAGCCGCGGCTGGGTGGGCTGAGCGAGTTCGGATGCGAGGTCGTGGCCGAGATGAACCTGTGTGACAAGGTGCCGCCCATTGCGGTCGGCGACCGACCCCGCCTCGGTTAGCGTGCCACTGTGAACGAGTCAGTCTCGGTGGAATCGCTTAGTTCGATCTCGCCGAACGATGCGGCGGCGCTGGCTCGGCTGCTTGGCCAGCTTTCGACGACCGCCACCTTCGACACTGGTCGCCTCCACGCAATCATCGACCACGAGGCCACTGAGCTGCTCGTCGCAAGAGTCGGCGGCCAGATAGTTGGGATGGCGACGTTCGTGAGTTTTCCCCTCCCAACTGGACTGCGAGGTCACGTTGAAGATGTCGTGGTGGACGAGTCGATGCGGGGCCGAGGCATTGCGCGGAAGCTCCTAGAGACCATGACAACGATGGCAGGCGAGCGCGGCCTGCGAACGCTCGACCTCACCTCGCGACCGTCGCGCGAATCGGCTCTTCGGCTCTACGAGGGAGTCGGGTTCCGACGACGAGAAACGAACATTCTTCGATACTCCCCCTAGCGAGCGATCTCCGCCGCAGTCGTGAGTCGAGGCCTGTGAGACGAACCAGGCGGCTGGTTCAATCGGTCCGACTGAAAGACGCAAATGTCTTATCCAACGTCGGATCCGGGTTTCATGATGAGGGGGTTGAACAGCGCCGCTCCGGCGTCTGGAGCCGCGGCTTCAGCCTGCTTCGCCCCGGTTACCGGCAGACCGGTCGGATCGAGCAACCTAACCTGGGCCTGTACCGATGCCTGGTCCCAAGGAGATCGACAGCGGCCCCATCGGACTTGGCCTGTTCAATCACAACTCACACCAAACGCCAAACGCGAGCGTCGGGGCAAAGCGAATAGGCCGTCAGCCTGCCCCTTATCCTGGTCAGGGAGTTGCTGCATCTCGAACGCATCCTGACGCCGCGTTCCCGCCGTCAGCCTGGCTCGAGCGCGACTTCTTCGATGGTGGACGCGCGGCGGCGCGGAAACAGCCACCAACCGACGGCAAGTGCGCTGAGGGAGACGAGAAAACCGAGGAGCATTGCGACACGGACGCCGGTGATGAACGCATCATCGGCCGCGTTGAGCACAGCATCATCCTCGGTGACGTTCTGTGGGAGCGGCTTACCCGGCCCGATCAGGGCAGCAACGGCATGGGGATTGGCATCGTCGACGACCCGGGCGACGACCTGGTCGCGCTGTGCGGGATCCGGAATATGTGGTTCGAGATTGCCCGGGAGCACGACTGAGATGGTGGCTGCCAAGATGCTGCCCATGATCGCGAACCCGGCCGTCGAGCCGATCGCACGTTGCGAGCTCAGGATGCCGGAGGCCATTCCTGACCGTTCCGGGGGAATCGAGCCCATCGCCACACTCGTTGCAGCGGCGACGGACGTCCCGCCGGCGGCACCGAGGAAGGCCAGCGCCGCCAATGTCACCCACAACAGCTGGGCGTTGCTGACGGCGAAAATGCCCGTACCGATGACCAGGCAGCTGAGTCCGATGAGCGTGGGCGTACGAGCGCCGTGTGCCGCGACAACGCGTCCGGTCAGCGGCGACAGGATGATGGTCGGGATCGTCATGGCGAGCAGCAAGAGGCCTGTCTGCTCCGGACTGTAGCTACGCACGTTCTGGAAATACTGCGTGATGATGAACAGCGCGCCATATATACAGAACATCGTCGCGAAGACGGCATAGATGGCTGCGTTGTACACCCGATTCTTGAATACGCGAATGTCCATCATCGGATCGCTCGCGCGTAGCTCGTAGCGCACGAACAGCACGAGTACCAAGGCAGCCGCCGCAAAGCTTCCCAGGATGACTGGCGACAGCCAGCCATCGTGGCCACCTTGGATCAACCCGTACGTGAGTAGGCCGATGCCGCCAATGAACAGTAATTGGCCGGACATGTCGAAGCTGCGGCTCGCGGGGTCGCGCGATTCGCCCACAAAGCGGAGGGTCATGACGATCGCGGCGATCCCGATCAGCGGGTTGAACAAGAAGATGCTGCGCCATCCGACGTGCTCGGTGAGCACGCCCCCAAGCGTCGGACCGATGGCAAGGCCTATCGCGGCGATTCCTGTCCAGATGCCGATCGCCCGGGCTTTTGCCTTGGGATCCGTAAACGCGGCGCTGACCAATGCGAGCGACGCCACATTCACCATCGCGGCACCGATGCCCTGGAAGCCGCGTGCCACAATGAGCGCCGCGATATTGGGTGAGAGCCCGCACGCCACCGATGCGAGGCAGAACACCACGATGCCCACGATGTAGCCGCGCCGGCGGCCGTAGTGATCGCCAAACACCGCGCCCGACATGATGAACATCGCCATCGTGAGGCTGTAGGCGGCAACCACCCACTGCATATCAGATTCATCCGCGCTGAACTGCTGCTGAATGTCGGGAATTGCGACATTCACGATCATCGCGTCGAGGAAGATCATGAACAGTCCCAGACCCGTTGCTACAAGCGTCGATGCGCCCCTTCGGGTGGTCGGCCCGCTGTTCATCTAGGAAAGGCTACGCGTTTCCGTCTCGCCTAAATAGCGAAGGTTCAATCGGGTGAACAGTCAACGGTTCGCTGCGCAGCTCGTCACCGGCACTACTGCCGTCTTGCCCCGGAATCGTGGTTTGACCCGGCCGGACGCGTCGACCGCGCACCGCCTTCTTGCCGCACCAGCAGGTCGACGGCAAGACGAGGCCTGCAGCCCCTACCGGCGTAGCCAGGCGGTCATCTTCAGCCGCCCAGGCTGATTTAGTCGGTTGGAGTGACAGTTGCGGTTGGCTCGCTGTGGAGATCCCGGGCGGGTCGGTGGCGTACCGCGCGGGTGAGCCTGCCGGCCAGGGCGAGGATGTGCTCGGCCAGCTCGGGCGGGTCGAGTATCTCGAACTCGGTGCCGACAACAGCTACATAGATGGCGAGCACGTCGGGGGATTCGGCGCCGGTGTGCAGGATGCAGGCGTGTTCGCCGTCGGCTTGGATGTGGCCGACGGTGGGCGGGAGACGCTCCGCGGCTACCTTGGCCGCGGCGTGCAGCCGGATGCGGGCCTGGTAGCGGTAGGGAGCGGATGACACCGAGCGAGATACGTAGGCGGCTGCGTCGCCGTCGGGCGGGTCACGCGGAGTGAATCGTGGCCCGGTGATCTGGGGAGTGGTGATCCTGTCGGCGCGGAAGGTGCGCCAGCCGTCCCTTGCCGGGTCCCAGGCGAGCAGGTACCAGCGGTGGCCAGTATGCACCAGGCGGTGCGGGTCGGCGGCGCGGCTGCCCCGGGTGCCGTCGTGGCTGGTGTAGCCGAACCTGATCCGCTGCCGGTCGCGGGCGGCTGTGGCGACGACGGTCAGGATTGCCGGGTCGACCGGCGGTCCCGCACCGGGCAGCGGCATGGTGACCGAGTGCAGCGCGCTGACGCGGTGGCGTAGCCGGGAGGGAAACACCTGTTCCAGCGTGGCCAGCGCGCGGACCGAGGCTTCCTCTATCCCGGTGATAGTGCCCCCGGCCGCTATGCGCAGGCCAACCGCGACCGCGACGGCTTCCTCGTCATCGAGCAGCAACGGGGGCAGCGCCGCGCCCGCGCCGAGCCGGTAACCGCCCGCTGTGCCGGGCACGGCGTCCACCGGGTAACCGAGGCTGCGCAGCTTGTCCATGTCACGGCGCAGCGTTCGCGGGCTTACACCTAGCCGCCCGGCCAGTTCCGTGCCCGGCCAATCGGGGCGGGCCTGCAGCAGCGACAGTAGGCGCAGCAGGCGCGCTGAAGTTTCCAGCATGGCCTGAGTTTGCCACCCATCGCGGACAGGATCTGACCGCAATGACCGCTAACGTCGTGGGCGTGAGCGAAACGACCACGACATCTGACAGCGAGATCCGCCCGTTCCGGATCGACATCCCGCAAGCCGACCTCGATGACCTGCGCGAGCGGCTGGCGCGCACCCGCTGGCCGGCCGAGCTGCCCGGTGCTGGCTGGGAGGCCGGCGTGCCGCTGGGCTACCTGAAAGACCTGGCCGCCTACTGGCGCACCGGTTACGACTGGCGCGCCCATGAGGCGCAGCTGAACGAGTTCCCGCAGTTCACCACCGTCATCGACGACCAGGACGTGCACTTTGTACATGTCCGCTCTCCCCGAGCCGGGCGCGCTACCGCTGATCATTACCCACGGCTGGCCCGGCTCGGTCGTCGAGTTCATGAACATCATCGGTCCGCTGACCGACCCCGCAAGCCATGGCGGCGATCCCGCCGACGCCTTCCACGTCGTCGCCCCGTCCCTGCCCGGCTTCGGCTTCTCCCGCCCGCTCGCCGGCTCGGGCTGGGACACCCGCCGGGTCGCCCGTGCGTGGGCCGAACTTGATGCACCGCCTCGGCTACCACCGGTACGGCGCCCAGGGCGGCGACACCGGCTCGGTCGTCTCCCCAGAGCTTGGCCGCATCGACCCCGAGCATGTCATCGGCGTGCATGTCAACAACCTGGGCACCTTCCCCTCCGGCGACCCGGCAGAGCTGAGCGGCCTCACCAGGCCCGACCAGGAGCGCCTCGCGCTCCTGGAGAAGTGGGGCCGTGACATGAGCGGGTATGCCATCGTCCAGTCAACCCGGCCACAGACGATCTCCTACGCCCTCACCGATTCACCGGCCGGCCAGCTCGCCTGGATCGTCGAGAAGTTCAAGGAATGGACCGACCCGTCCGCCAGCCTGCCCGAAGACGCCGTCAGCCGCGACCTGATCCTCACCGACGTGAGCGTGTACTGGCTGACCGGCACAGCTGGCTCCGCAGCCCGCATCTACTACGAAGGCGCCCGCACCTGGGGCCAATCCCTGCCACGGTCACCAGTACCGACCGCGGTGGCGGTGTTCCCCGGCGACACCACCATCCGGCCCCTCGCCGAGCGCGAGCACAACGTGGTGCATTGGGCCGAGTTCAGCCGCGGCGGCCACTTCGCCGCGATGGAAGCACCGGACCTCCTGGTCAGCGACGTGCGGGAATTCTTCCGCCAGTTCCGCTGACGCTTCGCCGTGCTGCTGCTCGCGAGCCGGCCGGGGACTGACACCCGTTCCTGGGGAACGGGTGTCACAGTCTGGAGGTTGCCGACTGAAAGCAGCGGTCGAGGATCAGGGAATCGGAGCCGCCGCGGCCTGATCACCGGTTACCTGGCTCGAATCGGTCTCGCAAGGGATCGGCTACCGGACCGCTTTCCGCAGGAACTTGTGTCACACACACGGCAGGTCAGGCGACTGGTTCTCGAAGTCTGATGAACCTGAAGTGCCGTTACTCCTTCCTCACCGATCAGGTGAGGACACTGAACAGTAGTCGATCGCGCCACTCGCCCCGGAGATAGATGTGGTCGCGAAGAACTCCCTCCTGATGCATGCCGTTTTTCGTCAGGACCGCAACTGAAGCGCGATTCTCTGGGTCACAGGTAGCGGAGATCTTGTGCAAGCCCAGCTGATCGAAACCAAAGGCGAGCAGCCGGCGAGTGGCCTCGGTGGCATAGCCAAGCCCCCACCACTCGCGCGCCAGAACATAACCAATCTCGCCTCGTCGGTGCTCAAAGCTGGCCACTTGCAGCTCGATCGACCCAATCAGCCTTTCCGCATCGGAATGGACCACTCCAAACGCATAGCGACGACGCGGGGAAACGTCGGCACTTGCTATCGCGTCGCGCAGAAACACCTGAGTTTCCTCTGGAGTGTTCGGACCCCACTCCATATAACTCACAACGGCGAGGTCGGTAGCGAAAGCATGCACAGCCTGGTAGTCCCCAAGCTCGAAATCACGCAAGCGCAACCGGGTCGTCATCAACTCCACAGATGCCCATGCTTCCGCACGGATTTCACACGCTGAAGTCGCACGGGCAAGAAAGTCTCGCACTCGGCTCGCCTCTTCGGCTGACACATACCGGCAGGCCGATAGAACGCTGCCGGAGCTAGCTGCCGCTGGTCGACGGCGCGCCGGCTGCATGGTCGGGATGGTCCATTGAAGCCCTCGCCAAATGAGATCCGGCAGCTGCTACACACACCACAGCCGACCACATGAGGGTCACGGATCAGACGTCTTCCGCGACACCGTTGACGGTGACCGCCCCACACGCCGGGCGATCTGCCTGATCCAGCGCCATCTCCAGCAAACGTCAAAGGCAACTTGGTTAAAAGGTTGGCCGGCGACGCTGGTCCTAGTATCGAAAGCCACCGAAACTCAGTGAGATGAGGACATGCCGTGGACAGCCAACCGGTCTTGTTCATCCAGGGCGCCGGGAACATGCACGAGCCCGAGGGTAGTGGCCGGCTCGCTGCCTGCCTGGCTCGCGAGTTGGGTACCGACTACCGTCTCATAGCCCCGGAGATGCCGGATGCGGACAATCCCCACTACCAACCCTGGAGGGATCGCATTGAGCAGGAGCTCGAGGCGATCGACGGAAAGGTGATCTTGGTCGGTCACTCGTTCGGCGGCTCCGTCCTGCTGAGCTACCTCGCGGAGGGTTCGTATCGGAAGCCTGTCCGTGGCTTGTTCCTAGTCTCGGTTCCCAACTGGGGCCCAGACGGCTGGGCGTACGACGAATTCGCGGTACCGAACGACGTTGGCTCGAGGCTGCCCGCATCGAGGATCTTCCTGTACCACAGTCGCGACGACCCGGAGGTGCCGTTTGCGCACCTGGCCTATTACCAGGATCACCTCCCGACAGCGACTGCCCGGCCAATTGACGGATCGGAGCACTCGTTCGTTGAAGGGCTTCCGACGCTTGTCGATGACATTAAGAGCCTGCCTCGCTGAAGATCAACTCGTAGTCATGTCCTTCATCAGGACGGGGAGTGATTTGAGCTGACTCCGTACGCCGGTCGCGACCGACGGCGGTGCAGAATCACATCCATGACCGTGCCAGGGCAGCCGTATCGGCACCACACCCACCGCCTCGATCTCGAAGACCCCTCGATCCGCGAGTGGGCCGCTACTGTTCTGTTCGCTGACCCCGATCAGGGCATCGTGCTGGACCGGTCCGCGTTCTATCCCGGCGGTGGCGGGCAGCCGCCCGATCATGGCGTGCTGCTGTGGGGAAATGTCCGGACACGGATTGTCGGTACGCGCAAGGGTGACGACCTCTACCTCTTGCCGGCCGAGGGGGACCCTCTGCCCCCGGTGGGCACGAGCGTCCACGGTGGTCTTGACGACGAGCGCCGTACGAGCCTTATGCGCACCCATTCCGGTCTACATGTGCTAAGCGCGATCGTGCTGCGGGACTTCGGCGCCCCAGTGACCGGCGGGAACATGGAACCGCTCATCGCGCGGATGGACTTCGACCTGCCCGACGTGCCCGCAGACTTTAAGCAGCGCGTTGAAGATGCCTGTAATGAGGCGGTGCGGCTGAACCGGCAGATTGACGTCCGGGTGCTACCGCGGGCACAGGCCATGGCGATCCCGAACGTCATCCGCACCGCAAGCGACCTGCTGCCGCCGGAGATCGAGATGGTTCGGGTCGTCGACATCAACGGCATCGACATCCAGGCCGACGGCGGTACCCACGTGGCCTCCACAGCCATGATCGGGCGCATCGCAGTGACGAAGATGGAGAGTAAAGGTCGCGGCTTTCGCCGCCTGCGGATCCGGGTCGAGGACGCCGAGTAGCACCACGCGCACCCGCGCCTTCCGGCACCGCGCCCAGACCCTCGCCGCACTTTCCGCATCGCGAAACGGGTCTACCTCGCTGCCGGTAGTGGACGGCTGCGAACGGCAGCAGTGCCGCACGAGGTCGACTGGGAATGCAAAGCTGGAGTAGCCGTTCGTCATCTGAACGGGTCTGAGGCGGCCGGGTCAATCGCGTACGGGGGGCGGCCAGCGCGGACGACGATCACGCTGCCGGCGCTGTCTGGGTCTACCGCAAGATCAATGACGGTGTCGGCGATCACTTCGGGGTCAATCAGGCCGCCACTACGTCGTTGCTCCTCGGTGCTCATTTGTTCGTACTCGGCAATAGCCCGCGGCAACCCAATCCAGTGCGGCACGATGCAACTGACTCGTACCCCGTAACGGTCGGCGAAGTCCGACACTGCCGTGGTGAAGCGAATCAAGCCGGCCTTGGCCGCCCCATACTCGGGAGACCCGTATCGGCCCGAGTCCCAGCCTCCACTCGAGGAGATGTTGACAATCGCGCCACCCTGACCCAGCAACGGAAGCGCTAATTGGGTCGCCAGCATCGGCATCCGTAGGTTGAGGTCCAGGCTGCGGCCCCAGTCCTCGGTATCGGGGAACTGTGGTCCGGGCAGCCGCCCGCCCGCGTTGTTGACCAGAACGCTCAGCGGTCCGAGCCCGGTCACCCGCTGGATCAGCCGACGGACCTCCTTCTCCTCGGACATGTCCGTCTGGACAAACGTGGCTCGGCCGCCTGTCTGTTGGACTTCGTCGGCCACGACCGACGCCGCTTCACGATCGAGGTCGGCGATGACAACGTGGGCGCCCTGTCCGGCGAGCCTGCCTACGATGATCTTTCCCAGCCCAGAGGCCCCGCCGGTCACCACCGCCAACTTAAGTGTCATGGTTACCAGTCAAATAGTCCCGTCAGACAGGTTCCTCGACCGAGACTGTAAGACCGGTCGGGGGGAGCTAGGATCGCGGCCGATACGCGGACGCGGAAGGACTTCCATGCAGACGTATGCGGTTGCACGACTAGACGAGATCGACGCGCTGCCCGACGGACGCTACCGCTATCGACCGGTGCGGCACCATCTCGGCATCCAGAGCTTCGGCGTTACCGCATGGGTGGGCGCTGCAGCCGGTGACCCGATCATCAACGAGTACGACGAGGATTCCGAGCCGGCCGAGGAGCTGTTCGTCGTCGTCAGCGGGCGCGCGATCTTCGAGCTCGAGGGCGAGAAGGTGGAGGCGACCCGTGGCACCCTCGTCTTCACTCCGCAGGGCACGCGGCGAACGGCCGTCGCAGCCGAGCCGGCGACCACGATCCTCGCCTTCGACGGCACGCCGGGGAAGGCGTACGACGCTAGCGGTTGGGAGCTGTGGGCACCAATCTGGCCGCTCTACGACAAGGGCGAGCACGACGAGCTCAGAGCACAGCTGGAAGACCTGATCGCCGCCAATCCGCAGTATCCGATGCTCGTCTACAACCTTGCCTGCAGCGAGAGCCTGAGCGGCCGCACCTCCGACGCGATCGATCATCTGCGACGCGCGGTCGGCGCGTCTGAGAAGCTCCGCGCAGATGCACGCACAGACTCTGACTTCGACCCGATCCGTGACGAGCCCTCGTTCAAGGCGCTGATCGGCGAGTAGGCGGGCGAACCCGCCGAGCTCATGGCGCAGGTGTTCGCAGCCGAGGTGCCCCGGACGCGCTGGAATCGGCGCCCTGCACCGCCGGCCTGTTCTCAAATGTCGGCCTCGATCGGCTGGCAGACCATTGCATCTCGGTGATCAACGTCGCGCGCGCTACCTGCGGAGACCAAGCGAACTTGAACTGGTGGTGGTCCAGCGCGTTACCCACACTGATGTCAGGCACCCTCTGGCGTCGACGACTCGAACATTCTGGGCGGTGGCTGTCAACCCTGTGAGTGAGTCTGCGCCTGTCTATCAGTGAGTGGTGGTTCCGTGGGCTGAGTACCTGCATTGACTGGATGTGTGTGGGTCACCACGCTGGCGCTTGCTCGTAGTGATTGAGGAGTGCTATTGCCGCACCGTGGAGGCCGGCGTCGCCGCGGAGCTCGGCTTGGACCAGCCTGGGTAGAGGGATGGAGTCCTGGGCGAGTGACTCTCGAGTTGTGGCGCGGAGTGGGCCCCAGAAGATGTCGCCGGCGAGAGTGACGCCGCCGCCGAGGGCAACGGTTTCAGGGTCTACGAGTCTGGTGAGATTGGCGAGTTGGATACCGAGAGTGGCGGCGGCGGTGGTGAAGATGCTGCGGGCAACGTGATCTCCCGCGGCAGCCGCCGCGGCGACGGTCCCCGCGGTGATGTTTGTGCTGTCGATGGTGGCCAAGCTGGTTGGTGTGCCGGCGGTGATGAGGGTGCGGGCGCGGGCGGCGATGGCGGTGCCGGAGCTGATCTGTTCGAGTTGGACGGTGCTGCCGTCGGTGCTGGGGATGCGGGTGCGTCCGAGCTCGCCGGCGTATCCGGCGCGGCCGGTGACGAGTTGGCCATTGCTGATGATGCCGCAACCCATCCCGGTGCTGACGGTGACGTAGCAGAAGTTTCTGGTTCCGCGGCCGGCACCGAGCTCCCATTCGGCGATGGTGGCGGCGTTGGCGTCGTTGTGGACGTGGACGGGTAGCTGTAGTGCGTCGTGGAGGCGCGGGCCGAGGGGGACGTTGTCGAAGCCGGGCAGGGTGGGCGCGTTGCGGATGATGCCGGTGTGGGGGTCGACGGGTCCGAGGGCGCTGACGCCGACGGCCACCACCGCGGCCCGGTGTTGCGCGATGACTTCGCGGATCTGGCCGAGGACGGCGTCGATGACCTCATCGGGGCCGCCGGTCCGGGGGGTAGCGACGGCATTGCGGGTCAGCATCTGCCCGGTGGGGTCGAAGACGGCGGTGCGGGTTTGGGTGCCGCCGAGGTCGACGACGACGTAGATGTGACCTGGCTGGGGTCTGGGACGGGCGCTCGGCTGGTCGGTCGACACGGTCACATTGTGCTCACAGGCAGCGGAGGAAGTTGTGCAGTGCGGCTTGGATGTCGGCGGCGAAGCGTGCAGCGTCGGCGTCTTTGCTGGGGACGGTGCGCAGGGTGGCGCCGGGGATCGTGTCGGTGTGGGCTTGGGCGATCTCGTACGGGTGGAAGGGGTCGTCGTGGTGCCCGATGACAAGCGTGGGGATGTCGACGGCCCGCCAGGTATCGGTCGAGTCCGTCGGGCTGGAACCTGGGAAGGTGCGCAGGATGACCGAATTCTGGGCTGCACGTGGGCGGGTGAGCTGGCCGAGGAGGGATGCCGCGGCCGCGGGCGAACTGTTGCGGACGGTCTGATATGTGCGGGTTTGCGGGTAGCGCTTTGCGGCGTCCTCGGCGGGATAGCGGTCGAGGAGGTCGGCGATCTCGGTGTAGGCGTTGCGGTTGAACTCCGCCTGGGGCCGGTCGAGCCAGGCCGGCCGGCACAGCACGAGTGCGGTGACCCGGTCGGGGTAGCGGACGGCCAGGTTCAGCGCGGTCCCCGCGCCGAGGGAGATGCCGCCGATGATGAACCGGACAAGGCCGAGGTGGTCGGCGAGGGCGATCACGTCGTCGGCGAAGACTTCGAAGCTGGCCGCGGCCGCGTTGATGTCGGTGCTGGGACTGTGGCCGCGCGCGTTCAGACTGATCACCGGGGTGGGCGGTGCCTCTCCGATGTAGCCGAGGGGCTGGTTCGCGTCGCCACCCATGCCGTGCTGGAAGATGAACGGCATGGTGCTAGGACCGGCGGCACCGATGGTTTGGTAGCCGATTGTCTGGTAGATGAGGCTTGCGCCGCGGGCCTGGAGCCGTCCGATCGCGGGCGGCATGTTCATGGTGTTTCGGTCGCGGCGAGTGCGGCGCTGAGGGTGGCTACGGCGAGCGGGACACTGGCTTCGGGGAGCCCGTGAATGACCAGGGTGCCGTCGAACCCGGCCTTGTACAGGGTCTGCACGATCAGCGGCCAGGGCAGCATCCCGGCGCCTGGGGCGGCTGGGGCACGGTGGGCGATGAGCTCCTTGGCATGGGCGAGTGCAATGTACGGTCCCAGGGTGGCGATGTCGCGGGTGATCGCCTCGGCAGCTATGGGTGGGTCGTAGCCGTCCGGGTCGAGCAGGTTGGCGGCATCGTAGACGATCTTGAGGGCGGGGGAGCCGACTTGGTCGAGCATCATGATCGCCTGCTCCGCGGTGGCGACGACGTTGCTGTGTTCGGGTTCGACCGCGAGGGTGAGACCAAAGTCTTCGGCGAGCGCGGCCAGAGCTTGCAGGGTGGTGCGGGAGTCGGCCCAGGCCTGCGCGGTGGTGTTGTCGCGGTGCCAGCGCCACATGTCGTCAGGGTCGCGGGACCCGCTGCTGAGGGTGATGATGTCGATCTGCAGGTCGCTGGCCGCTGCGCACAGGTGCGGGAATCGGTCGAGGTTGGTCTGCCGGTGCGTCGGGTCGGGGTGGGCGGCGTTGAAGGTGCCGGAGATCGCGGCAAGTGCCACACCGGCCTGGTCGACGCCCGCCCGAATCGGCATCCACGACGTCATCCGGTATGGGCTCGTCAGGGATGGTGGGCAGCCCGGCCACGGACAGGTTGAACTGGGTGGCGGGGATGCCGGCGTCGGCGACGGCCTGCAGGCAGCTGGCGACGTCTGGCCGGTCGTAGGTCTTGGCGAAGATGCCGAGTCTCATCAGGCGAGCCCTCCGGTCACGTCGTCGAGCCTGACCCAATCGCCGGTGGTCACCGACTGGGCGAGGGCCACCATGGCGCGCACGGAGGCGAGCCCGTCTTCCGCGGTCGCGCCGCGCGGGGTGGCGCCGGTGGTGGCCGCGTTGACCAGGTCTTCGATTTGGAGGCGGAACACGTTGGCATCTTCACCGATGGGCTGGTGGTACTGATCGTCCTTGACCGAGAAGGCCTGCACCTCGGCCGCGCGGAGGTGCCAGGGGTTGAAGAGCTTGCCGATCACGCTGCCTTCGCTGCCGTACACCTGGAAGCCTTCCCACCAGTCCATCCGGACCGCGATGGTGAGGTCGAGCTGTCCGAGGCAGCCGTTGGCGTACGCGACCTCGAGGAACCAGCAGTAGGTGTCGGCCTTGGTCGACAGCCGGGCGCGGATGGCCTCGAGCGGACCGCCCAGGTAGCGGGCGGTGTCGAGCATGTGGCTGCCGTGGCCGAGGACCAGGTAGCGCTGACGGTCGGCCTTGGGCTTGCCAGGTGGGCGCCGCGCCGCCGCGCTGGTCTCGATGATCGGCTGGAGGGTGTCGGTGGTGCTGTAGCGGTAGGTGGAGTCGGTGTACCAGTGCTTGAGCCCGATCAGCTCGCCGATCTCGTCGCGGATGAAGTCGTGAGCGAACGCGACGCCGGGGTCGTAGCGCTTCTCGTGGCCGACCAGCACCACCCGGCCGTTGATTCTTGCGGCGCTGAGCAAGGTCTCGGCGTCCTCGACGGTGGTGGCCATCGGCTTCTCGACTAGCACGTGCTTGCCGGCCTCGAGAGCGCGGATAGACAGGGGGACGTGGAACTGGTCGGCGACGGCGACGATCACGGCGTCGACCTGGTCGTCGGCGAGCATTGCGTCGTAGTCGGCGAATGTGGTGGTCGGCTGGTGGACGACGGCCATTCGCTCACGAAGATCATCGGCGGCATCGCAGATCGCGTACAGCTGCGCCGTCGTGGCCTTGCGTACGGCGGGGAAGTGCGCGGCCTGCGCGATCTGGCCGGCTCCGAGGACGCCGATGTTGAAAGTGGTGGCAGACAAGATGATCGCTCCTTCGGCGACGTCAGTTGATGAGGCGTTGATGGCGATGTGTCGGTCCCCGCCGGATGGGACGGGAACCGACACACCAACCGGGTTCGGTGGTGGCTCCCGCTGGCCGATCCGCTTGCGAGACCGACCTGGCAGAGTGTGCGACGTGGGTCTCATTTGGGAGCAGGTCGTCGTCGACGCTCACGATCCGGTCGTGCTTGGTCGATGGTGGGCCGAGGCCTTGGGCTGGGTTGTCGTGGGCGCCGCCGCGGACGAGTTCGAGATTAGGCCGACTCCCGATCGGGTGCCGGGCCTGTTGTTCGTGCCGGTTCCGGAGGAGAAGGCAGGCAAGAACAGACTCCATCTTGACTTCAGTCCGGTCGATCAAACCGCAGAAGTCGAACGTCTCCTTTCCCTCGGTGCTCGGCGGGCCGATGTCGGGCAGCGTGACGCGTCGTGGGTGGTACTCGCAGACCCTGAAGGCAATGAGTTCTGCATCCTACGTGGACGGGTTCGGCCCGATGGGTGATCAACCGCCGGTGTCGGAGACAGCGACGGTGATCCCGGCACGCGGGGCCACTGGGTTGTCCATGGCCATCATCGCTGCGCCCGCCTTCTCGAGCGGAATGCGTTCGGCGATCAGCTCTCGTAGATCGAGCCGGCCGTCGGTAATCATCGCCAGCATGGCCGGATAGTCGGCCGCCGACATACCGTGCGAGCCGGCGACCCGCAACTCCCGGGCCACGAGCAGTTCCCACGGCAAGGGGGCTAAGGCGTCGGCGTCGAGCATCAATCCGACCTGAACGTGCTGGCCGCCGCGGCGCAGAACGCTCACCGCGGCCAGCGCCGTCGCCGCCGAGCCCACTGCATCGACGGTCAAGTGGGCGCCGGCGCCGGTCAGCTCGGCAATGGCGGTGGACGTCTCCGCTACGTCGATCGCTACCGCACCCAACTCGGCCGCCCGCGCCCGGGCCGCCGCCGAGAGGTCCACACCGATCACCCGGGCACCCAGGGCCCGGGCGATCATGATCGCCGAAAGCCCGACACCACCGCAGCCGAACACCACCACCCAGTCATCCGGCTCGACCCGGCGATACGCGGTGAGAGCACGGAACGCGGTGGCAAAGCGGCAGCCAAGCGCCGCCGCGCCCACGAAATCCAGCTCATCGGGCAGCCGGACAAGATTGACGTCAGCGACCCGAACAACGACGCGTTCAGCAAACGAGCCCGGATGGCTGAACCCCGGCTGGGTTTGATCGGGACAGATCTGCGCATCACCGGCCCGGCACCAGTCGCACCGCCCGCAACCGTTGACGAATGGCGCGGTCACCCGCTCACCCGGCGCGAAGCCACGGACCTGGGCTCCCACAGCAGCGATCACGCCAGCGAACTCGTGTCCCGGAATGTGTGGCAGCGGCACCGCCTCATGGCCACGCCAGGCGTGCCAATCCGACCGGCATACGCCGGTCGCCCAAACCGTGATCACCGCGCCGTCCCCGGGACAGTCGGGTTCAGCCACTTCGCGAACCAGAGCCGGCCCGCCCACGACGTCATAGACGATCGCTTTCACCAAATGGCCTTCCAGGTCGGCTGCGGTGACGAAGGACTCATCGAGCAGCTAGGGGTGCATCGCCCAGCATGTTGAGCTTGCCAAACTCCGGCGCGTACAGGTAGGAACCCAACCAACAGCCCTTCCTGGTTCCGGGCACTGACCCAGCCGAGGCTCCGGGAGCTGACTTTGCTCCACCACCCGACGCTCGGAGTGCCGCCGCGGGACTCGACGAGGTCGATCATCTCGTCGTCGCCTACAGGCTCCGCCAGGAGTAGATGATCACTTCCGCCACGCCGCAACTCTGACAGCGCCGCCATGAGTGTCGCTCAGGGGTCCGCTATCAGGAACGCTGGGTCAGTAGCAATGAGTGCTCCAACCTGCGACAGGCGAACAGTGTGAATGATCATGGTGCGCATCAGACGGCGGCCGCGAGCATCGTTTCGCGTCGTGTTTGATGTCACTCCGGGCGCAGGGTTGGCCAGTTGGTTGCGAAATCCAGCACCGGTCGCGTCGGCCCGTCATCGACCACGTTCGCCCTACGGCAGTGGCTGATTCCGCTCCGGCCGGCGGGCGCGCTCATCGCAACGGAGTCCACATGGCCGGCTCGTGCCACCCGTCCGCAAAGGGCTCAGTGGAAATCGGACCGCGGACGCCGACTGAGGGCTGCCCGATCTGCTACCCCTGCCGTTTTCGGACCCGCCAGACCTGCTCGGATGGGAAGCGTTTGGCCCATTCGGCGGCTACCGTGCCGTGAATGCCGGTCGCGGACTCGGGTGCTCTGACCTCGATGTAGTCGATGACGTCGAAGCCGATGTCGTGGAACAGTCGAATCCACGACGAGATCGGCAGGTTGAACTCGATGCCGCCCGGCTCGTCAATGGCGTCGCGCCAGTCCAATCGCCCCAGATCAAAGTAGGCGCGTTCCAAACGTTCGGTCACCAGTGCCGAACCGTCGATCGGTGAGCAGACCATCGCCAGCGGATGGTTGCCGAGGAACACGAGCTCGCCGCCGGGACGGAGCAACCGGTGCGCCTCGCCGATCCAGGCCATCGGTTCACACCAGATCGCCGCACCGTACTCGCTGATCGCGAAGTCGAACGAGCCGTCTGGCTGGGCGACCGTCTCGGCGTTGCCATGTACCCATTCGATGTCGTCGAGTCCGTGGAGATCGCTCAGGCGACGCGCCGTGGCCAACTGGGCCTCGGAGTTGTCGATGGCGTACACCGACGCGCCCCGGCGCCGCATCCACGCCGACACATAACCGGTCCCGCACCCTAGTTCGATCGCCCTCTGCCCATGCATCTCATCGGCGAGCAGAGGCAACTCCGTGTTCGGGATCCCCCATTCTCCCCAGCGCGCATCGGACTCCCACGCTCGCTCGCCGAGGCTGACCCACTCGTCGGCCATGGCATCCCAATAGCGGCGGTTCTCGGCCACGTGTTCGGACAGGTTTTCGCTCATGTGGTGAGCGTAGGGTCGCTTGCGTCAGTCCACGCCTGTGCCGTGGGCGTGAGGTGGTGATAGGCGTCAAGACCCGGAGGAAACGCCGTGCCACTTACCTCTGCAAGTCCCGCGACGCGCTGCTTGCAGCCCCGTTGCATGTGTAGGTCGATCCCCGCCCGGCCAGTCCAATCGAGTCGCGTTGCTATCCAGCCTGCCGCCATGGCGAAGACCTAAGCACTCCGAGTCGCGAGCGGAAGGTCTACCGTGTTGGCTGTCGCACCTGATGCTGTTCGCCCAGATGCGCCATTCCGCGGATGACCGGTCCGTTGGCTGCTCATTCCTCGCTTAGGAGCGGTAGTCCGGCGCCACCGTCTCTGCGAACTCGGTCACCCGATCGGCTCCCTCACTCGGCCAGCTGCACACGAGATAACCGATCCCTCGATCGAGGTTGCGCTCGATGGCGGCGCGCACCTCGGGCCACGGCTCGGACAGCGAGAGCGACCCGGCCCGACCGATGTCGGCCGGATCGCGGCTTTCCTTCCGAGCCAGGTCGTCGACGCGCCGCGACAGTTCGGGATAGTCAGCGTCGATGTAGGTGTGCCACATGTCGGCGTACCGGGCCACAAGGGGCAGTGTCCTCTTCGGTCCGCGGCCGCCGATCCAGATGGGTGGTCGCGGTGACTGAACCGGTTCTGGCCGCATTTGGGCGTTTCGCAGCGAAAGCCGCCGTCCCTGGTAGGACACCTGCTCACCGGTGAACAGCCGCGTCACAATCTCCAGCGTGTCCTCGAGCAGGTCGAACCGTTGACCGGTGCGCGGGAAATCGATGCCCAGCTCGTGGTGTTCCTCCTGCGCCCAGGCCGCCCCGAGCGCCAGGTCGAGCCGGCCGTGGCTGGCGTGGTCGACGGTTATCGCTTGGCAGGCCAACACCGACGGATGCCGATAGGTCACGCCGGTCACCAGCAATCCCAGCCGGACGGTCGAGGTGACACCGGCCAAGGCGGCCAGCGTGGTCATGCCTTCGAAGCACTCACCGGGCCCTTGACCGTACATGGGTTTGAAATGGTCGAACCCCCAAACCCCGGTGAACCCCAGCCGCTCGCCCAGCCTGGCTCGGTTGATTACTTCGTCGAAGCTGACCCGGTGCTGCGCTATGTCGAGTCCGAGCCTCATCACCACCTCGCCTTCCTACCACCGCACCCGTTGACCCCCGCACGCGGGTGCGTGGCAGCCGACAATCCGACGGCGGCTGCCGGACACGGCACTGCGTCTGCCTCGGCCAGCAAGGAAGGGGCACAAGACGCCAGTCGGGGGCAGCGCCGCCGCAGAGTGCTGAACTACGGTCGTCGTTGTGACCGCAGACCCGGATTCCGACGAAGAGTTGGAGAGCATGCGCTGCCCACGCCTCGAGCAGCTCGCGGAAGTGGCGCCGGTTGCCGAAGATCCGTCGCGCAGCACTAGCATCGACCACAGGGCGCCGAGCACCTCGATGGCGGCGTTGATCGCGCATCCGCACCCGGCCGATGAGAATCTCCGGTCACCCTGGTCAGTCTCCAGAGCACCGATTTCAAAGCGCAATCACTAATTGAGGAGCGCGAGGATGTCACTCACACGGATTCACAACTTGTCCATCTCCCTCGACGGCTTCGCCACCGGCGAGCCGCAGTCCGCCGATGCACCGTTCGGCCATGCGGGCGAGCGTTTGCACGAGTGGATGTTTGGTACCCGGTTCTGGGACGCGGGCGGAACCGCCGGAGTCGACGACGCCTTCGCTGAGCGCCATAGTCACGGCATCGGCGCCGAGATCATGGGAGCCAACAAGTTCGGCCCGCCCGGCTGGCGGGACGACCCGGCCTGGAAGGGCTGGTGGGGCCCGAACCCGCCGTTCCACACACCCACCTTCGTGCTCACTCACCGCCCGCGGCCCTCGATCGAGATGGAAGGCGGCACGACGTTCCACTTCCTCGACGCCGCCCCGGCTGGGGCACTCGAGACCGCCCGCGAAGCAGCCGATGGCCAGGACGTCCGGATCGGCGGCGGCCCCACCGTGGTACGTGACTTCCTCACCGCCGGGCTCGTCGACCACATGCATCTCGTCCAGGTTCCGATCGTGCTCGGCCGCGGCGTCCGCATCTGGGACGGCCTGGAGGCCCTCGAGGATGCCTACGACGTCGAGGCGGTCTCCTCGCCCAGCGGCGTCACACACCTCACGTTCACGCGGAAGGTCGTCTCGTGAATATCGAGTGAGCCGTTTACGGACACCAGTCACACTGTCAAGTGCACGGCCACGATCTCTGGGCCGGCGGCAGGCCGCGCTTGACTTCAATTGGGCCAGAATCGGCAGTCATCTGCTCAGTTTTAAACCCGTCGCGAACTGCCCACCTGCAGCGCTCTACCTAGTCATGCCCCGGCTCGGTGGCATTTCCGGGCGTTGCGACCTCATGCGGAAGTTCCTCTCGTCTGCTTGTCCGGGTGGGGCGCGAGCTCTTCACCGTATTCACGAACGCTGGGCTCCCGGCTCCTCAGGTTCGTGAGGAGACCCTCATCGGCGGCGGACCAGAGTTCACCGGCTATGGATGGCTCGCTGGTGTGGCCCGGAGCCTCGCGCCGCTCATGGAGCGCTTCGGGATCGCGACGGCGTCCGAGCTGGATATCGACAACCTGGCCGACCGCATTCGGACGGACGCTGTGAAGCATCAATCCCTGGTTTGGGCACCGCCGTTGATCGGTGCCTTCGCGCGTAGATCGAGGGCTCCTGGTCCGCGTCCGGAGTGAGCCTCCGCTGTGCTAGTCGAGCCAGCCGTTCTCGGTCGCGATTCGTACGGCCTCGGCTCGGTTGGCGGCACCCAGCTTCCCTATCGCCGCGGACAGGTGGTTGCGCACGGTTCCCTCGGAGAGGAAGACCTCAGCTGCGATCGCACTGGTGGACCCACCCCGCGCGGCTGCGGCCAGCACCTCCGCTTCACGTTCGGTCAGCGGTGAGGATCCGATGCTCAAGCTTGCGGCGGCCAGCGTCGGATCGACCACCCGCAGCCCGCGGTGCACCCGTCGGATGGCCTCGATCAACTTTTCGGCCGGGGCGTCCTTGACCATGAACCCCACCGCGCCGGCCTCCATCGCCCGCCGCAGGTAGCCCGGCCGGCCGAAGGTAGTCACGATGATCACCCGGGTCGCCGGAGCGGCCAACCTGATCCTGGCGGTGGCGGTGATGCCGTCCTCGCTGGAGCCGGCGGTGGACGGCATCTGCACGTCCATCAACACCACGTCGGGCTGCCGCTCCGCGGCGAGCGCGACGGCCGCGGCGGCGTCCGCGGCCTGGCCGACGATCTCGATGTCGGGCTCTAGCGCCAGCAGCGCCGCCAGGGCCTGGCGGACGAGGGCCTGGTCGTCGGCCAGCAGCACCGTGATCATCGGTACACCTCGGCCGCCTGGTGGGGCAGGTTGACTGTCGCCGTCACCCGGGTGCCAGAGCCGGGACTGGTGTAGACCTCCAGCCGGCCGCCAGCCGCCTCGACCCGGGTGGCCAGTCCCCGCAGGCCAGTACCGCCGGGGGCGGCATCGCGGGAGAACCCGACTCCGTCGTCGGCCACCGACAGTTGGTGTTCACCGACATCAATGGTGCACAGGCTGGCCTCGCTGTGCCGGACGACGTTGGTCACCGCCTCCCGGATCACGTAGCCGAACAGCTCGTTGACGCCCTTGGGCAACGGTGGCACGGCCGACGGCACCCGCGCCTCAACGCCCGCGGCGAGCAACACCGACCGCGCGCTGGCCAGCTCGGTGGCCACCCGCACCTCGCGGATGCCGGACGCCGTCGCCCGAACGTCGGCCAGGGCCTGCCGGGCGATCCCCTCGACCTCGGCCATCTGGGCCTGGGCGCCCGGAGGGTCACTGGACATCAGGCGGCCGGCCAGCTCGGACTTGATGGAAATAGCGGTGAGCGAGTGGCCGAGGATGTCGTGCAGGTCCCGGCTGATCCGCTCCCGCTCGGCGGCTACAGCGAGGGTCGCGACCCGCTGCTCGGCTCGGGACAGCTTGGCGCCGACCCGGCCCGCTTCCAGGCCCGCACCCAGGGCAAGGGCCCCCCCGACGGCGATCAGAGCGATGTAGGCCGGGATCCACTCTCCCAACAGCAAGGCCATGATCACCAGCAACACCCCGCAGGCCGCGATGGCCAGGCGGGCCTGTCGCCACGGGATGAGGGCAGCGATCATCACCGCGAGGTAGACGCCATAGTTGGCCGCCGACCAGCCCCAGACCAGGCCTGTGGCCGCCAGCAAACCAACGAAGCCGGCGACGTACGCCGAGCGTGTGGGCAGCGCGGTGTCGGCCATCCAGGGGGTCAGCACGTAGGCCACAGCGATCGCCGCCAGCGCCGTGCCCTGCACGATCAATTGCGTTCGGCTCGGCTGGTCGGCGACCAGGGCCACGGCGGGAAAGATCAGGAAGACCAGCCCGCACAGGAAGGCCCAGAGCAGGTTCTGCCTGCCCCGGCGCAGCGTCCACGGGTCCGCGGAGCTGGGCCCTTTGTACGCGCCCGGTGCCGCCCGCGGATCCTCGTAAGCGTCGAACGGCGCAGGGTGGAAGAACCGGGTAAACGTCGACGACGCCATCCGATTCCTCCCGGCCCGCGGCGAGGTCACCGTGTGCTGTTCGCCGTGGCACGACGATAACCCAGTGCACCGAGCACGGTCAGTCCGACCGACCAGCCCACCAGCACCGCGATTCCAGTCCACGGGAAGCCGGCGCCTGGCAGAAATGGCCAGCGTCCCAGCTCGGCCAGCCAGTACGACGGCAGCGTCTTAGCGATGGTCTGCATCACGTCGGGCATGATCTGCACCGGGAACCACAGGCCGCCGAGCGCGGACAGCATGAGCAGCACCAAGGTGGTCACTCCAGGCACGGCGTCCGCGCCGGCCCACAGGCCGATCGCCACGCCGAGGATGGTCATCGGCAGCAGCGCCAGCCACATCAAGGCCAGGCAGGCCAACCAGGCGGTCGCGGGCGCCCGCACGCCGCCGACCACGAAGCCGGCCACGAAGACCAGGATCAAGGCCGGCAGCACCACCACCATGATCACCGCCGACTTGGCCAGCAGGAAAGTCTGCGCCGGCAGGGCGGTGATGTTCAGCTGCCGGAACCAACCCGACCGCCGTTCCAGCGCCAGCTGGGCACCACCGCTCATCGCCGCGCCCAGCGACCCGTACGCGGCCATTGAGACCATGATCATCGCGGCCCAGTTGATCCCGTCGGGACCCCCCGCGTCGCCGTACGTTTGGGTGAAGATCACGTAAAAGATCACCGGCAGCGCGATGGAGAAGATGCCGAAGCTGAACTGCTTCGCGGTTAGCAGCGTGCTGTACAGCGTGTAGTGCAGGGCCAAGGCGGCCTTTGCGGGGGTACGAGGGGGTCGCCCCCCTCGCTCGGATAACGCGGCCGTAGCCGGTCGAGCGTCCAGGGCAGTCATCAGACCTCCGTAGCGGTGAGAGCGAGGAAGGCGTCCTCGAGACGCGTGGGTGTGACCTCGATGTCGTGGGCCGAAGGAAACGCGGCGAGTAGGGCCCGCAGGGTGGCGTCGGAGTCGGTGGAGTGCAGGTGCAGCCGAGCGCCCAAGGCCTCCACCTTGCCCACCCCGGCCAGGCCCCCCACCGCCGCCGGGTCCAGCCGATCCCTGGCCAGCGTGATCACCCGGCCGGCCACCCGGTCCTTGATCTGGTCCGCGCGACCGTCGGCCGCCAGCCGGCCGTCGTTGAGCACCACGATCCGGTTGGCCTCGGTGTCGGCCTCGTCCAGGTAATGGGTGGCGAAGAGGACGGTTCGCCCGCCGGCAATGAAGTCACGCATAGAGACCCAGAAGCCGCGCCGCAGCTCCACGTCCATGGCCACGGTCGGCTCGTCCAGGATCAGCAGGTCCGGGTCCGGCAGGATCGCCAGCGCGTACCGCAGCCGTTGGGCCTGGCCCCCGGACAGCTTCTGGGTCCGGGTGCGGAGGAAGCTCCCCAGCTGCGCCCGCTCGATCACCTCCGCCAGCGGCAGCGGGTGAAGGTGCAGTCCACGCATCAGTCTCAGCACCTCGCCGACCGTTGCCCCGTACAGCAGGGCCCCGGCCTGCAACATCGCGCCCACCCGGCCAGCACTGACGGCCGCCGTCGGCTCCATGCCGAACACCCGCACCTGACCGGCGTCCGGCCTGATCAAGCCCAGGATGAGTTCGGTGGTGGTGGACTTCCCGGCCCCGTTGGGTCCGAGCACGGCCACGATCTCACCGGGGCTAATGGTCAGGTCAAGACCGTCAACGGCACGGACGTCGGCGAACGACTTGGTCACTGCACGGAGCTCGACAGCGGGGGTCATGGCCTCGAGTCTGGTTGGTCGACCAGGCGGGCGGATAGCACTCGTGTCACGACCCAGCGATGACATGTGTCATTGCCTTCAACAGCGTTACATGGGGATCCAGCAATGCGCACGGTGAACCCGCAGAGCAACGCAGCGAAGAGTACGGCACGGAGGTTGTGGCTCTGGCCGAGACGAGGCCTCCTCGGGAGCCGACCAGGCTGATCTTGACATGAGTGGTCCCGACATCAACTCCAATCGGGTGGACCACGTCGCTCTCACCCGGATTTAGACATGACCAAGATCAAAGCAGCCGACCCGGATGGGGACCGCAGCGGTGCCACCTCACGCCCAAGGACCACAGACCCAGCCCAAGTCAAGGGGTACGGGCATGACCTGTCTACCTTCGGTGTTGGCGCGCGGCGTAGTGTCGAGGTACCGAGGATTGTGTACTCAGGCTCCAGTCTCCGTTGCCCCGGCGTTGTTTACCCGGTTGCCGTTCGCCGGAGACGGGTCGTTGATCACGGACTCGCTGCCAACCCTCGAGAGTGCGCGTGCTGCAGTTCCAGTGGAGACCGCGGCAGAGGCCGGTCTGGCTGCTGAGACGCACCGGCCGCGACGTAGTAGGCGTCGACGACTTGTCGAGTACGCGGTGTTGGCTGTGGTGTGGATCGGCCTGGGCCTGGTCTTGTCCCTTGGTTTGGTCCCGTTCCTGCTGCTCGGTGCGCCGCTGCTGGTTCTGTTTCAGTTGGCGTCGTCAGCCGCTGCGCCGGCTGTGGTCGCGGGACGCCGACGCGTTCGCACGCGGCTGGGCGGGGAAGTTGCTCGTCGCGGCGGTGTTGGTCGTTCTACCGACGGTGATGCTGCTGCAGTCGCTGCGGCTGGACCGTTACGCCAACGACAGCTGGACCGCGCTGGTCATGGCTGCTGTGCTCGCAGGTGGCTACCTCGCCACCCGGCGTCTCGTCCTCACCGTCACCATCGCCGCGCTCGCCGTCGTCGTTACGTCCTGGATGCTCGCCCCCGATCTGGCCACGGCCAGAAACGGCGACCCCGTAGTCCTGGCCCACCTCGAGGGGCAACGCAGCATGGGCATGTTGTACGGGTTTAAGGACATCGCCGTTGCCGAGATCGATCTGGACGCGCCGGATCCGGTGCGGTTGGCCGGTCTTGGCGCTACGGCCACGACACCGATGGAGGTGGGGTCGGTGACCAAGGCGATGACCGGCCTGGTCATCGCGGACGCTGTCAGCCGAGGGGAGGTCCGCATGGACGTCCCCGTCTCCACCTACCTTCCGCAGCTGACCGAATCACCAGCCGGACTCGTCACACTGAACGAGCTGGTGACTCACACCGCCGGCTACGCCAACTTTGGAGCCGTCACCCTGCGCCGCGGCTTTTGGAGCGCGCCGCTGGGCCGGAACTTCCTGGCCACCGACGCTAGTCAGATGACCCAGGAGCTTCGCGGACAGAACCTGGCGAGCAGAGGCTCGTGGAAGTACTCCAGTCTTGGAGCAGCCAGTGCGGGGCAGGCCGTTGCCGCGGCTGCCGGGATGAGCTACTCCGATCTCATGCGCACCCGCTTGTTCGAGCCGCTCGGCATGACAGATACCTCCATCCAGGACGGCGACGCCCTCGTCGCCAGTGGGCTGTCGCAGACCGGGCTCCCGGTCAAGCCGTGGACGTTCGACGCATACGCCCCGGCCGGCGCCGCTGTCTCCACTACCGCAGACCTCGCGAAGCTCGCCACCGCACTGTTGGCGGGCACCGCACCAGGCATGGCCGCGCTGGGCCCGACCACTCCGACTCTCCAGGTATGGACCCGCGTAGGTGACTTCTGGGAGATCTCGGCGTGGCAGAACGGTCAAACCATCACCTGGCACAACGGCCAGACCGGCGAGTATGCGTCCTACTTCGCCCTCGACCGCGCCCACCATAAAGCCGTGGTTGTGCTCTCCGACGTTGCCACGGAGGCCACCACCGATCTCGGCGTTGATCTCCTCGCCAGGAACAGCTGACCACCCTCCACCCATCTCTGTTGTTGAACTTGAGGCAATCATGGCGACCGCAACTCAGGACCGCCGACCTCCAGCAACCGAGGCGCCCGCAGCCCACAACTAGGGACGCATCGGGTTGATCATTGCCGCCTCCTTGGCCACCGGACTCGTTGCTCAGCGACCACCCGGTTGTCGGCTCACCTCACCGCCAAGCTTGGGTCGCCCTCCTAGTACGCCCCCCTGAGAGGGGACGCGGCGGGCCCCCCGAAACGGGCGGTGAACTGATACATGGTCCAGAACCGCGAACTCATCGGAAACAACCGAACGGACCCGATGAGTTCGTGGCCCGCGGCTGGTCCAAGCTCGTGACACCCTAGGAAAGGACACCGCCATGTCAGAGCTTCTCGTCGACTTCATCACCTCACTCGACGGCTACGCATCGGGAGAGGGATGGCCCGGGTTCTGGGGCCTCGAGGGCCCGGAGTACCTCGCTTGGCTCGGCGAGCAGCCCGAGGTCACTTACCTCATGGGAGCGAACACCTACCGCCTCATGTCGGGCTTCGCCGCCGGCGAGGTCCCGGAGGGCCAAGACGAGTTCAGGGCCGAAGAAGAGGCATCCGTCGACGAGCTCACGCAAGCGTCCAAGGTGGTGTTCTCGTCCTCGCTCGAGGAGCCACTGACGTGGGCCAACTCCACGCTCGTCCGCGACGACGCCGTCGAGGCGGTCCGCGCCATGAAGGAGAACGGCTCGGGGCTCCTCAGCACGATCGGCAGCCTCAGCCTGTGCCGGTCACTGCTACGGGCCGGACTCGTCGACCGCTTCCGAGTCGGGATGTTCCCGGTGATCACCGGGGCCACGGGCGCAGAACGCATCTACGACGGCTACCCAGACGTCGCCCTCGAAATGATCGAGCACCGGACCTTCGACGGCCGCATCCAGCTGGTCGAGTACAAGCCCCGCGTGCTCGAGCACCCGCCGCTCGGCGCCCCTGCGTGACGTCGCCCCGTCCACAGAAGGGCCGGCGCAAGGCCCGCACGGAGGAGTACACGCGGCGCCGGCCGCGCCGCGCTCGCGCGGCGCCTTGATCTGAAAGAAGAGCCGGATTCGGCAGCGTGCTGGCTGTCCTGCCGCCGCGTGGAGTGCAATCTCGTGTTCGGAGCGCCGCGATGTGACGACTGGGGTGTGCTATCGGCTGGGCGCGGACGGCCCGCTGGGACGCCGTTGGGGTCGTTGGTACGGGCGCTGCCTGACGTCCCTTGGACTGAGTGCGGTGCGTCCGGCGTGTGGCTTGTCGGCCCTCGGATCTGCTGACGGGTTGGTGGCACGGGCGATATGCCGGTCGAGGCGTTGTTTCCACAGGGCCGGGAGAGTTTCGAGTTGGGTTTCTCCGGTTGCGCGTGGATCTTGGGGATTGATGCCCGCCATTCCGGCTTCGTCGATGATCAACAAGGTTGTCGTTGATGGCTTAGGGCCTGAGACGGATCCACGGGGGATCAAGCGATGAGTCAGCAGTGGGTGAGGCACGTAGCACGGCGGTCGGCGTCGGGCGCCCAAGCGGTGCGGAGCAGCGAACGTGTCGACCGGGAACGGCTCGATGGTCTGGTGGGCGAGGTGATGACCGCGCTCGGTGAGCGCACCGGCGAGCACCATGTGTCAGCTCCGGGAGCGGCTCACCTTCGGTCCGGATCTTGTGGAACAGCCCCCATACCGCTGTGGTGTTGGGGTTCGTTGGTTCGTCGGTTCGTATATATGACGAACCACAACCACACATATGCCCTTGTGGGAAGTGCTGGATTAGGTCCGTGAGTGACCCGGACGCGGTCCGAGGGGCGATTTATCTTCGGTGCCCTTGTGTGGGCGAGCAGGGTCATGATCGCGGGCAGGATGGTGATGACGGCGACGGTGAGATCTGCCGCAGACCGACCACCGGGGCGTACAAGGCGGCTGCACGCGTGATGGTTGTGCGGTGCATTTCGTGGAAGGATCCAACCGTGCGATCGCCACGCGGGGTTTTAGCTGCAAGCGTGTGTTTACTGGCCGTTCCGGTCGCCTTACTGATTCAACTCATTGTTGGCAGCGGCGCCGAACTCGTGCTTCATCTTGTGGGTGGGGTCGGGTGTCTCCTCACAGCATTCGCCGTGTTCGATTTCAAGCCACCGCGATGGCTACCTTGGGTCGGCTGCCTATCGATCGGCGCTTTCGGGGCCACATTCCTGTTGCAAGGCATCAGTCAGCTGCTGCACATCGATTGGCTCACCTACCTGGCGTTTCAAATCCTCGGGCAACAAGTCGAAACATTGTCAGTCGACGTTTTCTTGGTGTGGTGTAGCGCTACAGTGCTGTTGATGAGCCGCGGCAAGGTGAAGTTGTTCGGGATTGGTGCGATGGCCGTGGCCGTTTGTGCGGAAATCTACAGCTACGTCGTGCGGTATTTCGGTTCCGGAACAGTATCACCGCTGCTAAAACTGACGCTGCTCCTGCCCTTTGTGTGGCTGCTCCTTGAAAGCAGCAAGAAGATACCGCTTCCTGAACGAGCAAAAAGCGCCTGAGCTGTCACGCACCGGGCCATCCGAGCCTGCCACCGCGGTAGGTCCGGCCGCACCCCCGCCGATCTGGGCATATCGCACGACCGGGAACATGTGATGCTCAAGCTCGTTCGACACGATCGCCGTCGACACTGACGTTGCTTTCCCCGGGCAAGTTGGCCTGAGCAGAATAGCCCTCGTGGTCGCCCGCCGGTCGCGGCACAACCCCAGCGACGAGCGCATGGTTTGGGCCCAACTTGGGCCCAACGCACCGAGCGCGGCAGCACGCCGAGACGTTTTCTGGCCGCCTTCATCGGGTCCGCACACTCAGGCAGGGCGCGTAACGAGGTCTCCCGATCTGGGGTCAAGGGGTCGCGAGTTCAAATCTCGCCAGCCCGACCAACGTTCTACTCCGTCCGACCTAGTCGGAGCAGCATTCAACCGGCATTCTTACCGCCTGGCGCAACGCCATAGGCCATGATCACTAGTGTTGCTGAATCCACCAGAAACCCGCCCTGCGGTTCCCCAGACCGCCACCTGTCGGACTCCGCATGCCGATGTCACGGTGAGAGTGCTGTGATTCGCACTCGAAGGAGCCCGCTATGACCGGTCGCATGTCAGCACTCCGCTTACGCAGCCTGCATGTTGCATTGCTTGCCGCGCTGCTCCTGATCATCGGTGGCACTCACGCCTCGGCTGATCCTAGTCAGACACCCTTCAAGATCGCCTGGTCGGCGTGTGAGAAATCGCCACAGACCCAGTGCGGCACCTTAAAGGTGCCGCTTGATTGGTCTAAGCCGTCTGGAGCAACCATTTCACTGGCGATCGCGCGCCGACCAGCCAAGGACCCGCAGCAACGCGTAGGCACGCTTTTCTTTAACCCGGGAGGGCCTGGCGACGGCGCAGCGGAATACATCGTCATGGCTGAAACCATCTTTACTCCTACCCTGATCGAGCGATTTGACCTCGTGGGGATGGATCCGCGTGGCATGCAGAACAGCTCACAGGTTCGCTGCACGCTGCCGGTGATCACTCCCGAGACCACGTTGTTTCCCAAGACCGAGCAGCAATTCCTGCAGCTGCGGCAGCACAATCGAGAAGTTGGCCTGAACTGTCTGGACCACGCGGGCGAGCTAGTCCGGCACATGGACACGGTCAGCGTCGCACGCGATCATGAGGCGCTGCGGCAGGCGGTCGGCGAGAACAAGATCAACTGGCTTGGCATCTCCTACGGCACTCAGCTGGCCGCGAACTACGCCCAGCTGTATCCCACCCACACTCAGGCAATGGTCCTCGATGCGCCGCTGGAGCACAGCCTGCCCGAGGTGCACCAGGTCGCCACCGAGATCATTGCAGCCGAGGACTCGTTCAACCGGTTCGCCGACTGGTGTCCGACCCAGGAGACCTGCGCGCTACGCGGCCAAGACGTACGGGCAGTCTTCGATCGCCTGGTCCAGCAGGCAGATCAGAATCCGATTCAGGCACAAGGTGCGTTGCGGCCAGTCACTGGCGAGGACATCCGGATGGGCACGAAGGGTTTGCTGCGATTCAAGGAACCGTCGATCTTTGGCCCTGATCTGTCGTGGGCTGGGCTGTCGCGGGCGCTACAGAAGGCGATCGACGGTGACGGGTCCGCCTTCGCCGTCGGCCCAGCAGGAGAGCCACAGTATGGATACCACGGCCTGCTCGCCAATGCGTGCTTGGACTACGTGCCGCAGGTGCATACCTATGCCGAGATGCAGCAGCGGCTCGAGCTGGGCCGCCAGCTCGCTCCCCATTTGCAAGGTGCCTCAGAAACGTGGCAGGCCAACTTCTGCATCGACTGGCCTGTCAAGCCGGTTAACCCACCCAAGACGTTGAACGTCCGGGGGGTGCCGGCGCTGTTGATCCACGCCGCTCACGATCCATCCGATTCCTATACCTGGGCCCATGGCTTGGCAGCACAGATCGATGGCAGCACGCTGTTGACGCGTACTGGCGACGGTCATACGTCGGTCTTTACCTCAGAGTGCGCCAAGTCAGCTATGGATGCGTTCTTGGTCGAACGGCGCAGCGAGGCCAACCGCATCTGTGAGGGTTGAACAACGCGACTTTAGGAGTGGACCGATGGAGACGCTGACCTCCTCGCCGAGCACAGTCGGATGGCCGCATGCTCCACGACGCAGGAACCGTTGAGTCCTTTGGGCTGGGCGTATTTTGCTCGGGCTCTTGGCGCTAATCGTCCTCCTTGCGGCGAGTGGCGCGACGTACGAGGCGATCATGGCGGCTGGTGATTCAAAGGCGCTATCCACCTTCGGGGCAGCAGTAGACGTCGGCGGTCACCGCCTGCATCTGCACTGCGTCGGACAGGGCGGCCCGACCGTCGTACTCGACGCCGGCCTCGGCGGGTTACCAGTTCTCCGCGATGCATACAGCGCTCTTGCGGCCCCAGGCCAGGGTCAAGACGCTGCCGCATCTCTGAGGGCAGTGCCATGTAACACCTTGACCTTCCTCGCTTCCACGGCAATGGCAATTAAGAGCGCCACGGGAACGGGGCGAAACTACGGACCAGCTACCGACCACGACGGACGAACTCAGCGCACCTCGACAATCAACCATGGACACCAGCGATAAGTCGTTCACGCTCGACAACCGTGGAAGGTCCGATCTGGGGGTCAAGGGGTCGCGAGTTCAAATCTCGCCGGCCCGACCAAACGATCCACTCCATCCGACCTAGTCTGAGTTGCATTCAACCGCATTCCTTACCGCCCTCGATGACGCCGAAGCGCCGGCCGCTCCGGACCAACTACAGACCACCAGGCCGAAAAACGCCGTCCCTTGCGTCCAGCATGGCTTGCACATCGGGATGCAGGTAGCGAGCCGTGATCGCCGGATCCTGATGGTCGGCGACCCGCTGCAGGATGTGCAGATCGATGCCGGCCTCGGCCCATCCATGTCAGGGCGGTGTGCGTAGGCCGTGGCGGATCGATGACGTGGACGAGCCGAGCCACCGTGGCGACGGTTCTGAACAGCGTGATCGAGATGTCCTCGGACCGAGTGACATGAGGAATCGACCGACGGCGATGCGGGAAATGCTCCGCGAGCTTCCGGTCTTCGCCTGTGAGCTATCGGCGTTCAACGTGGCGGGAGTTCAAGCCAAATCAAGTTCGCCTTATTCACGACCTGGCTGCACGAAGCGATCAAGGCCAGTGCCCACTGAACGGCCTGGGGTAAGGGGTTGCCGTGGTCGGTCGACTTCGGCCCGCCGAGGGTCGAGTCGGACCTGAAGCTTGAGGTACTGACAATCACGAAGCGGCTGCCAGGGAGTCAACATAGGCCTGAAGGTCGCGGGCACGGACCAGTCGCGTTCGATCGATGTGAACTGAGCGGAGTTCACCAGACTTGAGGAGCTCGTAGACCTTCGAGCGGCTGATGCTCAGATGCTCAGCAACCTCCGGTATGCGATAGAGCAGCCTGTCGTTCATGATCTTCCTCCCACCTCGCCAGGCCTACATCTTCATAAGGACCTGACGAGCGCCCATGCGATCACGCCCGTCCAGACTTCTTCGCGGACGTCCGTCACGATCCACGGCACTTGATACCCGCCAAGGCCGCGTGTTCTAAGCCCGCGCATTGGGCGAACGGCTACTGGTCTCTTGGTTCTGACGCGAGCCGGCAGCTCGGTCCGCGGGTGCAGCGATGTCCACGTTCATCCACCGGGATCGAGGAGTTGCGATCGGCAAACCAGGCGGCGAGAGCTGCCCACGAATTGCCCACATGCTCCGATCAACGCAGTAGAGGCGGCTTCCGGAATTATCCGAAAACCGCCTGTGACTACTTATTTGTAGCGGGGACAGGATTTGAACCTGTGACCTCTGGGTTATGAGCGATACTTCAGCCTTATTTTGCAGGCCACTTCGAGCTGCCAATCACGCCTAATTTCGAGTAAACTGCCTTGTCAGAGGCCAGTTTGTTTTTCCATACTTGTCCACGGCCATCCGTGCATGTTTGGCAGCGTTTGCTGCCAAATTGCTGCCAAGCGAGTAAAGAGATGATCATGACATGGCATGGGTAGTTGCGCGCAAAGGTCCTCAGGGGACCAAGTTCAAGGCGTGCTACCGCGATCCGAGCGGCGCCGAGCGATCAGCCGGCACCTACCTCTCGCGCCGAGTGGCCGAGCGGGCAGGTCAGCGTGAAGAGCAGCGAGTTCGGGAGGGCCGCTGGCATGACTACTCACTCGGCGCCATCACATTTCGCGATTACGTGGAAAAGACGTGGCTGCCGAGCAAGCACATCGAGCTCACGACGCGCGCTGCCTACCAATCCAACCTGGACAAGCACTTCTTTCCCTTCTTCGGCGATCGTCCGATGGGGCGGATCCTGCCATCAAACGTTCAGGAGTGGGTAACCATGGCAACCGCGCAGGGCCTGGCGCCCAGGTCGGTGCGGAAATATCACGTTATGCTCCATTCGATCTTCCGGCGAGCGGTCCGGGACCAGCTGATCTTGACCAATCCATGCGAGCACACGGAGCTGCCCAAGGTCGTGCTGCGGCGATCGAGGACGTTGACGCCTGAAGAGTTTGATCAATTGATCCGGGCGATCCCCGAGCAGCATCGGCTCATGGTCGAGACCGCAATGGAAACCGGCATGCGCTGGGGTGAGCTGATCGCTCTCAGGCCACGCCACATCGACTTTCTACGTCGCCAACTTACGGTTGAGGAAACGATCATCGAGGTTTCCAAGCGACACTCCCCGACCAGCGCGCGCATGATCGTTAAGCCGTACCCGAAGGACAACGAGGCTCGAACGTTTGGTGTGCGGGAGCAGTGGCTGGACGCCATTGCCGAGCACATCTCGAGTCGGAGTCTCGGCAGAGACGAGCTCTTGTTCGGGACCGAAGCCGGGACGCCGATCTCGCGCAACACTTTTCGAACTCGCATCTGGCTTCCGGCAGTCAAGGCCTCGGGTCTCGATTTCAATGTCCGTATGCACGACCTGCGCCACGCACACGCCTCCTGGCTTCTTGCAGGTGGTGCCGACCTGAAGGGCGTTATGGAACGGATGGGACACGCGCAGATCCAGACGACTCAGAAGTATCTCCATACGCTGCCCGAGACCGATCGGAAGAACATCGACGCCTTCTCTCGCATTGCAGATCGACGGTTGAGAAGCCCTGGACCAACTGAGAGCACCCGCACCCATTCTGACGGGCCGTTCAGCCCACAGGACGAAGCGACTCGACGTATCGCTGCAGGTCTGAGCCGCGGACCAAGCGCGTGCGGTCGATCTTCACGGATGGCAGGTCGCCTGAACCAAAAAGCTCGTAGACCTTCGATCGACTGATGTTCAAGATCACGGCAACTTCGGGAACCCGATACAGCAGCCGGTCCTCCATTGCTCTACCTCGATTCTTGAAGATGCCCGTCCTTGCCCGCACCCCTAAGCACATCTATCCGGCGCTGGCGATCGTTCGCGGAGCTCATAGCCAAGAATCCTGAGCTGGCCGAAAGTGGCTTGATGTCGCGGCGGTCAACCAATCGGCACGGCTTCGCTGCTCGTGATCACCTTGCAACGCACAAGCTGACTCGTCCGGCCCCGGCAGCATGCGGGCTAAGCCAAGTTCGTCGCGGTCTGACCTTCTGATCTGTAGGCCCGGGCCGGGTCCCTCCGTGCGTCCGTGGCCGTCCACCCAGGCGGGGGAATGTGTCGGCCGATTCACCGCCGACCGGGGATCTGCTCGCCGCGTTGCTGTCACGGCTGCTGTCAGACCGCTTCGTCCCGAACTCCGCGCAGTGGCCGCTTGTAGCCCTGTTATCGATTGGGAGGACGCAGATGGACAAAGCCGAACGTGTTAGATAGTGGGGTCGTTGCTGTACTTGGCTGCTGTACTTCCGAACTCCCGGCCTGTTGATCCTCGCCGATCTATGAAGCCGTGGTGTCGCCGGCCTTCGGTGAGGCGCAGAGCCAGTTCGGCTCCTGTGCGATGGGCTCTATCGCCCACATCACACCGGTCTTGCTTCAAAACCTGCACTTGGCCGAGTTCGGCAGTGCCCAAGATGTCTTCGGCAGGAGTTGCCATCGATTCTGGGGGTACGTCGGCTCGCGAGGCGGGGTGGAGCCCGGCGATGAGAGTACGTCGGCTCGCGACGCGGGGTACGTGCTTGGCGATCAGCCTTCGCCGAAGGCACGCCTAGCAGAGGGGTCTCTATGTTGCACGTTGGCGCCGGGTACGTACCTCCGTATTGGTCTACGCCCCGGCTGAAGTAGGGGGTACGTTCCAGACGGTGGGTGTGATCGAACGCCGCAGCGAAGCAGGGTGTTGAGGCTGGAAGCCTTGCGGCGCCTCTTGCCTTTGGTAATCGGCGGGCATCTTGCGGATATGCCTGTCGCCGGCGGAGCCCGCAGACCATGGATTCCAGGGCTAGACCGGTTGCTCAGGAGGGGGCGATCCGCGTTCCGTCCCAGTCGAAGGCATCGACGTTGTGGAGTTCCGCGAGAAGGTGATGCCGTCGACCGCGAATCCGTAGGTGTCTCGGCGACTCGGCTCGAACGCCACTCCGGTTCTTGTCAGGGCGGCACGTATCGGGTGCGCCTCGGCCTTCCACGCATGCTGAACGGCCATGTGGTAGGCCTCGTCTTTCTCGGCGTGATCGTCCGAGAGCCGCTTGAGTCGTTCGAGTGCCCGGATCTGGGGAATGTCGAGGTCGCGGAGGGCCTCCACGCGGAGGTGGGCTTCGTCGAGGGCGTCGTCGTCAAGGATTGCCGCCACCACCACCCTGGCGAGTAGTCGCCGTTTGGCCTCCAGGCCGGTCCTGGTAGCGATCTCGACTCCGTTCGCGAAGAGGGCTTGACGCCCCGGGTCGTCTTTCAACTGGGCGGCAAGTCGGTCCTCACCTACGCTGTCGGAATCTCCTGAATGGTCTGCCACTGCCGGGCCGCCATGTGGGCGCGGACATCCTCATAGATGACTTGGAGAGCGCCGCCAATCCCCGGGATTAGCGCGAGCCCTGCGCGAGCTGCGGTCTGCATGAAGTCCGGGGGCTCGGGGGGCGTCGGAGTGGTCACGATCGAAGATGGTAAGCGCGCGGACGACCAGATCGATACTCCGACGAAACTGTGTGCCGACTAAGACCAAGCAATGGGTCGCGGTGGGAGAGCGGCGTGGGGAAGGGGATTCGAACCTCAGACCTACGCATTACGAGGGCCATCCAGGAGCGCTCCAGCCAGCGCAAAATACATTGCTATTCAGTGCACTGCACTCAGTTGTACTTAGCAGTCATGACCTTTCAAAAACACTATGCGGACTACGTGCGGACCGCTGCCCAACCACCGTGGTCGGCTGGCAGATGGCTGCGCCAGCCGATTGTGGAATCTTGGCGTCGAAGGGAAGGAGGCGCGTCGTGCCAAGGAGGCGCGGCCCCATAACGCTTGTCGAGCGGCGGGGTCTGAGGGCCTCCCTCGTACCGGGCGTCGTCCCGACGACCGTGGCACAGGTCGATACCGCCGACGAACGCCAATCCGAGGGCTGACCCTGGCCGTCGTACCACGACCATCCTTTGATGATGCGAGCCGCTGCCGGTGCCCGCCCTTCCAGCCAATGCTCAACCGCCAACTGCAAAACTTGTCGCCGTGGCAGAAGCCGTGCCCCAGGCGCGGGTGTTCGCGTTCCTGGGCGGTCGCCGGGGGGAGGAACCCCTGGCCGTCTGGATGGCGGTCCTCTTCGCCGTCACCCAGGCGAGCCAGGGGCTGGGAGCGATCGCGGCCGACACCCTGTTCTTCCTCCGGTTCGGGGTGGAGTCGCTGCCACTGATGATCCTGCTGTCGGGGCCGGTCGTGATGGTCGCGAGTCTCCTCTACACCGGAGGTCTCGCCCGGGTGGGGGCCCGTCGCTGGCTGTCATGGGTTCTGTTCGGGTTCGCCGGGCTGCTGACCATCGAAAGGCTGCTGATCTCGATGGAACTCCCTGGCGCCTACCCGGTGGTGTGGCTAGGTGGGCAGGTGGTCATCCTCGTGAGCTTCACCGTGATGTGGAACGCGGCCGCCGAAGCCTGCACTACTCGGCAGGCCAAACGTCTGTACCCGTTATTTGCATCGGCCGGGATCGTCGGAGGAGTGGTCGGCAATGTGCTCACCGGACCACTCGCCTCCCTTCTGGGAACCGAGAATCTCCTGGTCGTCCAAGCCTCGCTGCTGGTGGCCGGCGGCTTCACCGCGTTGACCGTGGGCCACCGCTTCTTTCGCGACCAGACTCAAGAGCCAGAACGGTCGGCCATATCCGACCTCCGAGGCGGTCTCGACCTGACTCGCCGAACGCCACTCCTCCGTCTCATGACCTGGGCCGCCGTGTTGATATCGGCTCTCTTCTTCCTGATGGTGTTCCCATTCGCCGAGGTCGTGACCCGGTCCTTCGCCACCGAGGTAGAGATGGCGAACTTTCTGGGACTCTTCTCTGCATTGGCGACCGCAGCCACGTTTCTTGTGTCGCTGCTGGGAGTCAACCGCCTGTTCGCCAGGCTCGGAGTGGTGTTGACACTCCTCATCCTGCCTGGGGTCTATTTGGTCGGCTTCGCCACCTGGCTGGCATCGTTCGGGCTGGCGACCGCCGTCCCGGTGCGGGGCTCACAATGGATCGCGGTCAACGCGATTGGCTCAACCGCTTGGAGCGCTCTGTTCAACGTCGTACCCGGTCGGCGACGCGGCGAGGTCATGGCTTTCATGTCCGCTGTTCCCACCCAGCTGGGGACGACGGCGGCCGGCGCGCTGCTCATTGCCGGGTCGGAGCTGTCGGCCGCCCAGATCAGCGCCATCGGCTTGGCGCTGGCCGGGGGGCTCCTGCTACTCGTACTGAGGATGCGCTCCGCCTACTCTGCAGCGCTGGTCGACGCGGTTCGAGGCGGCAATCTCGAGGTCTTCACCCTCCCGCAAGCTGGGCCGCAGAAGCCCCTGCTCGACGCCGACACTCAGCGCGCACTCACCGGCGAACTGAACGCTCCAGAGCCCGGGGCACGGGCGGTAGCCGTCTCGCTGCTCGGTCACCTGGGGGATGGAGTCCAGGCAGACCTCATCGTCGGGGCGTTGCACGACGCCGACTGGAGGGTCAGGCTGGCCGCGCTCCAGGCCCTGTTCGACCAGGGATACCCGGAGGCGACTGGCGCCGCGATCACCATGCTTGAAGACCCGGCGCCGCAGGTCCGTTCTCTGGCAGCCCGGTCCATCTCACGGAACGCCACCGACCATGCCGAATCTCTCGCCGCCATCCTGGAGGATCCCGATCCCGGTGTCAGAGCTGTCGCAGCGACCGGTGTGGGTGGAATCAGGGGCCAGAAGACGCTGGAACGGATGCTCGAGTCCGACAGCCCAGCTGATCAAGAAGCAGCGCTCCGAGCGTTGGCCAGTCGCCCCGATCTCACTGGGCGGGATCTGATCGGATTCGCGGGGCATCCGGAGCGACGAGTCCGCGCTGCTGCTGCCGCAGCGCTGGCGCCGCTACCCGGCTCGGGCCCGGTGATACGAAGCCTGCTCGATGATGGCTCAATCATCGTGCGCCGAGCATCTGCCGTCGGTCTCGCCCGGCGCGCCGATGGGCCGGCCATCCTCCTGGACGTGCTGGCAAACGGATCGGTTCGCGCCACAGAGGCCGCCCTGCAGTCGCTGGCCGACACTGGGCAAACTGGTGAAAACCTGACGGAATGGGCGTCCCAGGAAGTCGCCCGCGCCGCCCACCTCCGCCGGCATCGTCTCGCGTTGGCCACCCACGACCTCTCTCCCACACGCACCTTCCTCGCGAGTCTCCTGGCCTCCCGCCAGGAGCGCTTGTCGCGCTGGGCCCTGCTGGCTACGACCACACCGGATACGGCGCAAACGATGACGGTGGTCGGAAGGGGGTTGCGCTCAGCGGATCAAGAGACCAGGGCGCAAGCGATGGAGGCGCTGGAGTCTGTGGGAGTGCATGCGGTCACCCGTAGCCTCATTCCACTTCTCGAGGACACGGGCCACGGCGCTCTGCCGGATTCTCGGACGTCGCTCCGCGAGCTGTCGGAGGACCACGATGAATGGATCCGTGCCCTGGCGGTACGCTGCATCAGCGAGGAGCTCATCGACGACCTCGGGCATCTCCGGGGGCTGGCGGATGCCGATCAGTCGGGCCTAGTCCAATCGGCGATCGCACGATGGGAGGTCATCGGGGTGCAGGACACCGAGACACTCGACACGGTGGACCGGGTAGTAGCACTTCAGCGGGTGCCGATGTTCGCCGGGATCGACCCCGAAGATCTCGAGCGGATCGCCACTCTCTTCACCGAACGTCGCTATGACACCGGCGAGCTCATCTTCGCCTGGGGCGCAGAGGGCGACGAGATGTTGATCATTGTCGAGGGCGAGGTGGCGGTGAGCCGCCCGGAAGAAGGCTCGGGAAGACATATCCGAACCTTCCGGTCGGGCGATTACGTCGGGGAGCTCTCGCTACTACGCGGCCAACCGCGCGCCGCCAATGTCACCGCCGGCCCCGACGGCGTCCGCGGGCTGATTCTGAGGGGAGCCGAGCTACACGCCATATTGGAGGAGCGGCCAGAAGTGGCTATGGCCATGCTCGCGGCCCTGGCGGAACGGCTCGCCACCGATTGGAACCGGTGATTCCGTGCGGGCGCGGGCGCTGACGCCGGTGGCGACCGAGGTATGGACGTTCACCCGGCCGCCTTCGCGGACTTTCGTCGTCAACGCGTCGGCCGCCGCGACGGTGTGGAAGCCGGCGTCGAGAGGGCGGGTGCGCCGCGACCGCTGACTCAGAGCTGTCTCGGGGAATCGAACCCCGGACCTACGCATTACGAGCGAGTCCCCCGGTGAATGGCACGCGTTGGCTGCGTCGATCCGACGTCTAGACCCTTGCAGTTCAATCGAGTTGCTGTTGGCTGTTGACGGACGATCGGGGGCACCGAGGGGGCATGCCGAACCACCACCGGGCACCGTTCAAAACTCTCGTACGGTTAGCAGGCTGTGGCCGTAGACCGAGTCGGGCTCCACCTGGCCTGCTTCGCGGACCCGAGCTTTTCAAGGACCCGTCGCGACGCGACATTCCAGTTCCAGACCCCTGCCCACAACCGCTGGTAGCTCGCCTCGCTCGCCCACGTGACCACGGCCCGACCTGCCTCAGTTGCGTACCCGCAGCCGTGAGCCGCACGCAACAACTCGTAGGCCAACTCAGCCTCGTCAGGCGAGCCTTTCCCATGAATGGTCAGCCCGCAATACCCGATGACGTCGGCCGTGCCCTTCCGCTCCACCGCCAGAATCCCTGGCCCCGACACCTCACTCTCTGCGCGTATCTGCGCAGCGATGTCCTCCACGGTCGGTCGGCCCTTGGCGTCTATCCGCCGATGATGTGGGGAGCAATGCCGCCTGTTCGAGAATCTCAAAACTTGCGCACCTAGTCAGAGCCATGGTTTGCGCCCCGGGTAGGAATCGAACCTACGACCGACAGATTAGAAACAGAGCATGATCAACAATGAGCCTGCGTGACCATATTTCCTAGTGGAACCACCTTTCCAGCAGCAGGTGACGCGCTCGCCATGAGCAAAAATTATGGCCCGATAGAGACCATGTAGGGAGTCATGTGGGAGCGCCAACGATCTTGAAAGTCCTTACACCAGGTTCGCGACCTTGCGTGGCACCAGCCTGCACGCGCCTGCACGGTGCTCGGCCAGCATTCCGACGCAGCCGCGGTCCAGCACTTCCTGCAACGTTGGTGGAGCTAAGGGGACTCGAACCGTGGGGGCATGCGGCACAGTGGACGCCATGGACATGTCCGACCTGCTGACTCTGGTGCTCGTGCTGCTCGGCGTCCTCGCACTGCTCGGGGTGGCCGTCATCGGGTTCGTGATGTGGCGCTATCGCGTCCCGCCGCGGGGGCTGATCGCGATGATCGGTGCTCTGGTCTACCTGGCCAGCCCGGTCGACGTGTTGCCTGAGGTGATGCTTGGACCGTTCGGCCTGCTCGACGATGCCGGCGTAGCCACTGCGGCTGCGGTCTTCGTCTACAAGCTCGTGACGGTCAAGAGGCGACTCGAGGATGCGGGCGTGAAGGGCCGGCGGAGGCCAGATCTGCTGGAGTGACTATCGGCCGGACTTCGGGCGTTGCCTCGCTCGACTACCGCAGCCAGTCTGCCGCTGATCAGGGCAAATGATCGGAGCCGACTTGGGGAATCGCATCCCAGACCTACGCATTACGAGGGCGAGAGCTGCTCTCGCCGCACACCTTAAGATGTGGCGTGGCTAGGGAAAACAATCTCATCAATACCTAATACTTCTCACTAGAAGACGGTAATAGTGCGGACTTGTTGCGGACCGCAGTCAAGATCACGCGACGGGTGACGACGCACGATGCGTGTTGGAGTCGAGGTTCCGGCTGCACTCGGCGTATATCTGCCGGGCTGGCGCCTTACCTCTCGCCAACCGCAGGGCGGCCTCTAGCTCACACGACGTCGATGTCTTATCTGTAGTCCAAGGGCCTCCACATGAGTTGGTCACTCCGCCGCGAGGGACGGACCAAGCACGGACTTACCTTGTTCGCGTTGCTGGCGCGGTTGGTGTCAGAGGCTGGCCCTACACTGCCCTGGTGCGGAACCGACGTAATGAAGCGGCCAACGATGTCAAGCTTGCCCAAACCGACTGCATCGCTGTAGGCCAGCGCGATCTAGTGAAGGTCGACTGGGTCGATGAATCCGGCCATTACCTAAAAGTTCATTTTGTCAACGGTGGGATCACTACCCTGACTGTGGAGGAAAGCTTCGCATATCGGCCCGGCGACGTTCTGTGGTTATGGCAAGACGATGGACAGGCATTAGCGCTCGCCGCTCCAACGGCCGCCTGGCCGGAAACACCTTGGATCGGTGTCGTTAAACTAATAACACCTAACGATCGCGTGGTAGTTGACATCGGAAGTCGGTTTGTCGAGGTCGATAACGGCGTAAGTCAGCTCGAGAGCGGCTATACGGTGCGCGGGATAGACGAACAAGTGACAGGACGGACCGCGGCGCACGCGGCGGAGCCGCGCGTTGATCTGATTAGGTCAGTTGCAGTGCATTGGGCATGCCGCGTGCGGGAAGCGTCGGCAGCTTCCCATATGACATCCGTAAGTCACACTGTCATCTCACAGATAGAGGACAAGAGCCAGATGGCCGCCTGGCACGAGGCGCAACTGGTTTGTCGGGTCGCCGCTGAGGCGCTTGCGATCCAATCAAGACGACATACAGCCGACGTGCTCCGGCGATGCGGGAACAATCCGCAAGAGGGGCGTGGCGTAGTGAGCGAGCCGGGTCGCGATCTTCACCCGGCTCCGAGAATGCAAGAGGTGTAATCGGTTGCGCTCTTCGAGTCGCTGCACTGGCTGATGAGAATTGGGGGGTCGGCCGGCGACGTCGACACACACTGGTGCGGGCGAGCCCGTTTAGGTGTATGGCGCGGGGGTCTTGGTTGCCGCTGGATTGTTGCGAGAGAGCACGCGGGTCTGTGTCCTGGCAGAGGTCCCTCCGGACCGACGCTGTGAGGCGAGGGTCGTTTCACGGTCGGAAAGGGGACGCCATGGAGGTCATGTTCGACCGGGTTGCCGGTTTGGATGTCGGGAAGGACTCGGTGACGGTGTGCGTGCGCACGCCCGGCCCGCGCGGTGGGCGGCGCAGCGAGACGCGCACGTTCAAGACGATGACCGCCTCGCTGCGGGTGATGCGGGACTGGCTGGTCGAAGCTGGGGTGAGGATCGCGGCGATGGAGTCGACCTCGACGTATTGGAAGCCGCCGTTCTACTGCCTCGAGGAAGTGATGGAGGTGTGGCTGCTGAACGCCGCGCATATGAAGGCGGTGCCCGGCCGCAAGAGCGACGTCCGGGATGCGGAGTGGATCGCGCAGCTGCTGGAGCATGGCTTGTTGGCGCCGTCGTTCGTGCCGCCGCCGGACATCCGCCGGTTGCGGATGTTGACCCGGTACCGGGAGCAGCTGATGGGTGACCGCACCCGGGAGATTGTCCGGTTGGAGCTGATGTTGGAGGATGCGTCGATCAAGTTGTCGTCGGTGGTGTCGAGTCTGAAGACGGTGTCGGCGCGGGCGATGCTGACCGCGATGATCGACGGCGAACAAGATCCGCTGGTTCTGGCCGATTTGGCAAAGGGCAAGTTGCGGCGCAAGATCCCGGATCTGGCTCAGGCGTTGACCGGTCACTTCGATGTCAACCATGCCCGGCTGGCCCGCTCGATGTTGCGGCGGCTGGAGTCTGGTCGAGCAGGCCCTGGTCGAGCTGGACGCGGTGATCGCCGACGCGTGCCGGCCGTGGCAGCACCACATCGAGCTGCTGCAAACCATTCCCGGAGTTGGGCCGAAGGTGGCGCAGGTGATCATCGCCGAAACCGGTGGCGACATGGCGCGGTTCCCGACCGCCGCCCACTTGGCCGCCTGGGCCGGGTTGGCGCCGGCGATGCACGAGTCCGCCGGCAGACAGACACCGGCCGGGAAGCGGCACGGCAACAAGTGGTTGGCCGCGATGCTGGTCGAAGCCGCCGGATCGGTCGGTCGGATGCACGGCAAGAACTACCTGGCCGCCCGGCATGCCCGGTTGATGAAACGACGCGGGATGGGCCGGGCTCAGGTCGCGGTCGCGCATTCGATCTTGGTTGCGGCCTACTGGATGCTGAAACGCGACGAGCCCTACCACGACCTCGGTGCCGACTGGCACACCCGACGCACCGACGAAGCCCACACCCGACGGCTGGTTGCGCAACTGGAGAAGCTCGGCCATACCGTGACCCTCAATCCAGCCGCCTAAATTCAACGCTCACTCCCAGCGCCGGTTGACGCCCGACGTCGCATCCGCCCTGCCCATCGCGAGGGTATTCACGGGTCTGTGTCAGACATCGAATTCTGAGATCTGGTTGGGGTACGCAGAACAGGTTCCCGGAAGGTGCTGAGTCGACTGGAGAAGCCTCGTGACGTGGCGACAGGGATAGTCGTCGGTGTTGCGAAGTTCTAGCATCTCGGCGGTCAGACGCCGAGCCGTCGTTGCTGGGTCGCTCACTCGATCTGCGCGTCGGCTCCGCCAGAGTCGCTGGGATGACGATGCCAGGGCATCCGTGGGTGATGGCCGATCCCAGCGATCACGTCGCCATCAGGGCGGTGTGGATGGAGCCGCCGCCGTCCATGACAAGGACCCGTCCCATGACGTCTTCGCCTCGGACGGACGTCACGAAGGTGTTGGCTTCGAAGCAGCGGACGACGGTGACGGTGCCGCGTCCGCTCCAGACTGCATCGCTTTGCTAGTGAGGGCCGTCAGGGGTTGCTGGTTGCCATTGCTCGTACTGATTCGGGTGTGGTTCCGGTCCAGCCTTTGAATGCTCGGTAGAAGGAATTGGTGTCGGCGAAGCCGAGGAGGAAGGCGATCTCGGAGGTTCGCAGGCCTGCGTTGGTCAGGTAGTGCCGGGCGAGGTTCTCGCGCGTGTTGGCAAGGACCGCTTGAAAGGAGGTGCCTTCCTGGCTGAGTTGTCTTTGGAGCGTGCGGGCGCTGGTGGCGAGCTGGGCGGTAACCGCGCCGATGGAGGGGTCACCCGCGGGTAGGGTCTCGTTCAGGGCAGCCCGGACACGGTCCGAGACCGTAGCTGAGGCTTGGAGGTCGGAGAGGCGCCGGCGTAGGTCGGGGGCGAAGATCCGCCACATCTGGTCGTTCTCTGTGAGGAACGGTCGGGAGGCATCGGCGGGTGTGAATGTGATTGTGTCGTTGTCGCCCTTGCGGATCCGGGTACCGAGGTAGTCATCCATCGCCCGGTGCTCGGCGGGCAGGTGCGTCACGGTAGCGCGGGCGGGTCGGATGTGTTCCCGGGTGGCGATGCGAGCCAGCGCGGCCCAGAAGATGAGCTCTGTTTTGGCCAGCAGTGCCGGGGGTTGCGGGCGTGCGGGCCACTTGTAGGTGATGGTGAGTCCGTGATTGGTGTCGAGGTCTAAGCGCAACGGCCCGATGAGTGGCTTGTGGGCGGCGAGCCGCTGCGCGGCCGTCGTAAGGTTCGGACTGCACAGCGCTGCGAAGATCGGCGGTGAAAACATCTCGACTGAGATGGCTTTGCCGATCTCGACCGCGAGGTCGCGTTCGCCGGTGGGGCTGGCTTCGGCGTCGAGTGCTTCCCAGAAGAGGTAGTACTCCGGGATTGACAACTCGATGGGTCGGTGCGCGAATAAGTCGGCCGGCAGGCCGGAGCGGCGTAGCACCCGTGCCGGAGGGATGCCGAGGTCGCGCAGGAGTGTCTTGATGCTCGGCTCTAGATCAAAACGCTCACCCGCCACCTGATCAGCGTAGCCAGAAGCGGCTCGACGTGGCTCGCCGAACCCGCCAACTGGCATGCAGATCACGTCACCGGTTCTTGGCGTGAATAGCAAGTCAATCGGCGTTCTGCGCTAGTGGCAGAACAGCTCGTAGTTCCTAGCGTGGCGACATAGCCCGGCAACGGCTTCGAACTGACATCCATCGAGGAATACCTCGAGTCCAAGGCCGTCGTCGGCTCGTTCTGAACCACCTACGTCCTACGAAAGGAACCCAGAATGATCAACACAACTGCGGGCAAGGTCGCCCTCGTCACCGGCGCCTCCTCCGGCATCGGCGAAGCAACCGCCCTCGAACTCGCCAAGGCCGGCTACACCGTCTATGCCGCCGCCCGCCGCGTCGAGCGCATGAACCACCTCACCGAGTCCGGCATTCGCCCCATCTCGATGGACGTCACCGACGATTCCTCGATGCAGGCAGCAGTCGAGAAGATCATCGCCGACACCGGTCGCATCGACGTGCTCGTCAACAACGCCGGTTACGGCTCCTACGGCGCGCTGGAAGATGTCCCGATGGACGAAGCTCGCTACCAGTTCGAGGTCAACGTCTTCGGCGCCGCGCGGCTGACCCAGCTCGTGCTGCCACACATGCGCAAGAACCGGTCAGGCAAGATCGTCAACATCACCTCCATGGGCGGCAAGATTCACACCCCGCTCGGCGCCTGGTACCACGCCACTAAGTTCGCCCTCGAAGCCATCAGCGACTGCCTGCGCTTGGAGCTCAAACCCTTCGGCATCGACGTCATCGTCATCGAGCCCGGCGGCATTAGAAGTGAGTGGGCCGACATCGCCGCCGACAAAGTCCGCGCCGTTTCCAGCGACGGCCCATACGCACCCCAGGGCAACGCCGTTGCCAACTCCCTCACCTCTGAGTCCAACCAGAGGCGCTCCTCACCCCCGGAACTGATCGCACGCACTATCGCCAAGGCCGTGCAGGCACAAAAGCCGCAGACCCGCTACGCCGTCGGCTTCGGTGCCAAACCGATGATCTTCCTCCACGACGTCCTCCCAGACCGCACCTTCGACGCTTTCATGCGACGCACGGTGGGAGTGCCGTCGAACTATCCGACCGACGCCTCCAACAGCACGACGGCGTCGGTCCGATAGGGGAACCGTCTCCGGCATCCCGCCGCAGCTAGCAGCTCGAGATGCTCAGGATCAGCGTCTAGTGTGCTGCCAAATTGCTGCCAAGAATGATCAGGGCCCTTCTCGGTGCTCACCGAAAAGGGCCCTGACTAGGTGTTTTGTAGTAGCGGGGACAGGATTTGAACCTGTGACCTCTGGGTTATGAGCCCAGCGAGCTACCGAGCTGCTCCACCCCGCGTCGCAGTGACCAACCCTACGTCAGCGCCAAGGCCAAGCCAAATCGCTTCGCCTGCAGCGGTCTGGTCATACGCGGCTGTGCGGCTGGAGATCAACTAATCGGCTCAATCCAGGTCGGGAACAAGCTCCCGAGCCGCCAGGTAGCCCATACCAGTCAGTTGCATCATGTCGATCACCATTGAGCGAGTCTGAGCCAAGATCACGACTGCCGACATCGAGCAGTTGAGCTGCACAAGCGCACTGGCCTCGCCAATCTCTATGAGTCGATCCCTTGCGGCGATGGGAAGTCGGTGTTCCGCCAATTCCTCGGCCATGAATCGGCACGCTGCTGCCAGCCGTCGGACCAGATCTTGATAGGCCACCGGAACCTGATCATCACGCCACACGGCCACCACACATCGCCGAACCAGCACCCGCAGATTGCGGCTGGCATGGTCAAGCGGTTCATGCAGATCTGCCAGTGCGGTTGCCAGGGGCAGCTGATGGCGCCGGAACGGGGAGAGACGGACCACATCGAGGCCTTCGGCGGCAGCCGTATCGAAAGTGACCAGATTCTTTTCTGCCGCCTCCGCCCGATCCAGCACGGCGCTCGCCGCCTTCTCGTCGTTCTCCGAAAGGGCCTTAACTGCAGCGTCGAGCGTCTCGGCCATCCCCGCGACCACCTTGGCGGCAACTTCACCGGGTTTGCGGAGCGGACCGCTTGGGGCCAAGGTCGCCACCAACAGCGCGAGCGTGCAGCCAATCGCCGCGTCAACCGCGCGCTCGAATCCGTACACCGGACTGGGCGCCATGACGAGTACTGCGATGGATTGGGCGCCGGCCTGGGTCGTTATCAGTGGGCCTGCCCCGACCAGGGTCGCCAACGACATCGCGATCGCGCAGACCAGCACAACCTGCCAAACGCCCGCGCCGAACAACACGAACCAGAGATCGCCCAGCGCGACGCCAAGAGTGACGCCGATGGCGACGTCCACACCGCGCCGCAGCCGCTGCCCGTACGCCATGCCGAGGACGAGGATGGACGCGACTGCCGCGAAGTAGGGCACCTCGTGGCCGAGCAGTTGACCCGCGAGGAACCAGGAGCAGCCGGCCGTTACCGAGCACTGGACGATCATGAAAGCTCGTTGCCTCCACCGGTCGACCCGGCGCACGGCGGATGCTCGACCGCGCCGGACGGTTCTGTCACTGAGGTCAAATGCCCGGAGTTTCACCCGCTGCAAAGAGGAGGCCTCGGAGTCCATGCCTCATGATTCACCCGGCTCGGGTCCGCGTACCAGGGAGTCAGGTGCGTCCACGCAGCCACCGGTCATTGAGGCAGACTAGGCAGACGTGACTTCACCGATCCGCGTCACTGTATGGGGCGAAAACTTTCACGAACAATCCGAAGGAGATCGCGCCGGCATGGCTGAGCGCTACCCAGACGGCATGCACGGTGCCATCGCCGCAGGAATCACCGATTTGCTCGGTGATTCCGTTGCGGTCGTCACGGCTACTCAAGATCAGCCACAGCACGGCTTACCCGAGGAGGTCCTGAATACCACCGACGTTCTCACCTGGTGGGGACACGCAACCCATGCCGGCGTCGACGATGCAGTAGTCGATCGAGTACATCAGCGCGTGCTCGGTGGCATGGGCCTGCTGGTGCTGCACTCCGGGCACTTCTCGAAGATCTTCCGTCGCCTCATGGGAACTACTTGCTCGCTCGCCTGGCGCAACTCCGGCGATACCGAGCTGGTCTGGTCGGTCAATCCGTCCCATCCGATCACCACTGGCCTTCCGCATCCGATCGTGATCAACGAACACGAGATGTACGGCGAGTTCTTTGACATTCCCGCGCCGGACGAGCTGATCTTCCTCTCTACCTTCAGCAGCGGTGAGGTCTTTCGTTCTGGCTGCTGCTGGCGGCGCGGCCAGGGCAAGGTGTTCTACTTCTCGCCCGGTGATCAGGATTACCCGGTCTATCAGCACCCGGACATCAAGCGGGTGCTGGCCAACGCAGTGCTGTGGGCCAGGCCCGAAGGAGCCGACTTCACGGCGCCATCGGTCGTCAACCAGCCAGCGCCGCTCTTCAATCGGCGTCTCATCGGAGAAGAGGTAGGCGCATGAGCGCCGCAGGTCGGCTCCGTGCCGGTGTCATCGGTCTCGGCTGGGCCGGGCAGCAACATATGGCGGCGTACGCAGAGGCAGCTGATGTTGATCTTGTGGCGCTGGCGGGAATGGAGACTGATGCGCTGCAGAGCCTTGGAACGGCGTACGGCATAGCGGAGGAGCACCGCCACAAAAACTGGCACGCTCTTGTTGATCATTGCCAGCTTGATCTACTGAGCATCGCCGCGCCGACCACCTTGCACGCTCCGATAGCCGTGGCGGCCCTCGATGCCGGCCTGCATGTGCTCTCGGAGAAGCCGATGGCCGAGAACGCCGACACCGCACGGCTGATGGTGGAGGCCGCCGAGCACAACGATCGAGTCCTCGATGTCTCCTTCAATCATCGGCGACGCGGCCACGTACAAGTGCTCAAGAGAATGATCGACGATGGCCTCCTTGGTCCGATCTATTACGCCAAAACTGGTTGGCTGCGGCGCGAGGGGATTCCGGGGCTCGGCAGCTGGTTCACCCAGCGGGCCACCTCGGGCGGTGGACCGTTGATGGACCTGGGAGTGCACATGCTGGACATCGCGCTGTACCTGCTGGATGAGCCGCAGGTGCGGTCGGTCACCGCGGCGACATACGCAGAGTTCGGTCCACGCGGCAAGGGCAGCTCGCCCTCGCCGTTCATGCGCAAGACCGGAGTGCAGCCCGGCGCCTTCGATGTGGAGGATCTCTCGACTGCCTTCTTGCGACTTCAAGGTGGAGGGACATTGCTCCTGGAGTCCAGCTGGGCGCAATGGATCCCGAAAGATCATTGCTACGTGACGCTCTACGGCTCCGACGGCGGTGCCAGTATCGACTGGGGCGCTCCTGATGACCCGGATCGCAGCCTGAGTGTCTGGACCGAGAAAGCAGGTGTGCCGGCGACCCTGCATCCAAACATCCCGCCTGATGGCCTGCACGCGGAGTCCGTTGTGGACTTCATTTCCAAAGTGCGATCAGGTGACTACACCAACCATCGCGGCAAGCAGGCGCTGGCTCGTGCGGTCGTGATCGACGCCTGTTATGCCTCGGCCGAGAAGGGCACTGAGGTCACCCTCGATTCCTGATCACGGGTGGCTCCTGATCGATTCAAAGTCACATTAGTAACATCAATCTCTTTTTGTCACTGGCGTGTCGTGATTGACATGCTGCAGGCTATGGCCACTTCTCCACGAATGGACTGGTCATGTCTTCTTCCCCGACACCTGCCGCCATCCGCGTCCGAACCAGACGTCTTCTCGGTGCTGTCATCGCTCTCACCGTGTTCGGCACTTCTGCGGTGCTCACCACGCTTCCCGCGCACGCTGACACAGCGGTCTCGGCAAAATCGGGAACCTTCACGATCCGCGGCGCTGGCTGGGGCCACGGCTGGGGCATGTCCCAGTACGGGGCGTACGGGGCGGCCCGGAAAGGGTTGTCCTGGAAACAAATCCTGGCGTTCTACTACCGGGGTACTCAGCGGAGCAAGCTGCCGAGCGAAACCAAGATCAAGGTCTGGATCACCGCTGACAACGACAACAGCCTGCGGGTCCTGCCGGGCAGCGGCCTGACCGTGAGTGACACTGCTGGTCATCGTTACACGGTGCCGACAGGAGCGAAATACAAGTCGTGGCGCATCAGTCGCTCAGGCGCCGGCTACCGGCTCAGGTACCGGACGAGCAGCGGAAGCTATGTGACGAAGTCGACCGGACTCACCACCGGCACCTGGTCGTTCTCCACTCGTTCCAAGATCGTGAAGGTCGTGCTTCCAAATGGATCAGTGCGTCCGTACCGGGGGAGTGTGGCGCTGATCAAGAGGGGGAGCGGCGGACGGACGATCAACAACGTGCTCTTGGAGGACTACGTCAATGGAGTCGTGCCGGCCGAGATGCCCACTTCCTGGGCACCCAATGCGGTACGGGCACAGGCGGTTGCGGCGCGGTCGTACGCGGTTCGGCTGCGTAAGTTCGCCGGTTACTCCGGGTACGACATCTGTGACACCACCGCCTGTCAGTTCTACCGCGGGATGAGTCGCGAGACCCGTGGCGGCAATGCGGCAGTGAAGGCCACGGCCGGAACCATCCTCACCTACCGAGGCGTCGTGGCGCTCACTCAATTCGCCACGTCCAACGGTGGACACTCGGCTCGGGGTGACTTCCCATACCTCGCAGCGCGGCGTGATCCCTATGACGGAGTGATCAATTCTCAGGCTTGGACTCGGACGCTGAGCGCGAGCAGCATCAGCCGGGCCTGGCCCTCGGTTGGGACTGTGAAGCGGCTGCAGATCAGCAGCCGCGACGGCGCCGGTGCCTGGGGCGGTCGAGTCAGAGTAATCAAGATCATCGGAAGCACACGGACGGCGACTGTCTCGGGAACAACGTTCCAGCGAATGTTCGGTCTGCGATCTTCGCTCTACACGGTCGCTGGCAGCAGCACCTCGACGTAGCTGAACCGGCCGCACCTGCTGACAAGGCGGCAGTGTGAGCGCATCACGTGTCAAAGGCGATCTATTGTCGTCCCGCCCGCAATGCTCTGAGCGTGCTGTTGCGCCGCTTGCGAACCAGCGCTCGGAGCGTTCCGGCGTTGCGGTAGCCAACCGCGGCCGCAATAGCGCTGGCCGACATGGATGTGTCCCGCAGCAGGAACGTGGCCTCGTCGAGGCGGACTTGTTGGATGAAGTGAAGCGGCGACATGCCAACGACCGAGGCGGTCGTGCGCTGGAGCGTGCGCTCGCTAATGCCAAGGTCGCGTGCAGCCGCAGAGATCTGTAATGGTTCGGTAAGCCGTTCTCGAACCCACTGTTCGAACGCCGCCATCGTCGGGTCAGCCCGGGCAAGCATCGCCGGCACTGCGAACGCCGCCTGCGGCGGTGGGTTGCCAATGAGCAAGTACCGCGCGGTGAGGTCCGCCAATCTCGGGCTGTGCTGCTGCACGATCGACAGAGCAAGATCGATATGGGCGAATGCGGCGCCGGCGGTCGTGATCTGAGAATCCTGGGCGATGATGCGTGTCTCGTCCAGGAGCACTGCGGGATATCGGGCGCGAAATGCTGGACCGAGCCACCAGCTGGTCGTTGCTAACAGTCCGTCAAGAATGCCGGACTCGGCCAGGAAGAACGTCCCGGTGCATGCTCCAGCCAGCTCCGTGCCGTTCGCACGACTCTCCCTGATGAGGTCGAGGGCCGCGTGCCCGCGGACGATGTCGATGATCTCACCGGGGGTCTTCACTCCTAAGGCAGGCATCACGAGCAGATCCGGAGGCTGCGCCATTTTTCTGGCTGGGACGGGGTCCACCGTGAAGCCGTTGCCCGTCCGTACCCGCTTGGTGAGTCCCACGATGGTCACCGTGAACGCGGGTGGCGGTCCAGGAACGTCCTGTCGCAAAGCGTTCGCCGTCGCGAGCACATCGACCACCGCCGAGAGCCCGGAGTCAAAGCAGCCGTCCACCGCGAGGACCGCGACGTCCACGTCGGAAACGATACTCAACGTGGCGGCTCCGCCACTACCAATCAGTCGTTTGGATACGTACGTTGGGGACATCCAGCGAGGAGTGCTCATGAGTCCGACATTGGGTGTACTTGCGTTGCTCGAAGCCAAGCCTGGCAAGGGTGAAGACCTGGGCAAGTTCCTAGAAGGCGGGCGCGACCTCGCCGCAGCCGAACCGGGCACCGTGACCTGGTACGCGTTCAAGATCAGCGAAACCCAGTACGGGATTTTCGACACGTTCGACGACGATGGCGGCAGGCAAGCTCACCTAGGCGGTCAGATCCCGGCCGCGCTGAGCCAGGTGGCCGATGCACTGCTCGCCACGTCACCCG
>CAVSSB010000022.1:0-155167 GCA_963730505.1 uncultured Actinomycetota bacterium | reverse complement strand
GCAGCGCCGATTCCGGAGGTCACCGGCTCCAAGTCGCCAACGTCCTCGAGGATGGACTTGCCCAACCGCTCGCTGAGCGGCAACTCGACGGGATAGACGCCGTCGAAGCACGCCCGGCAGAGCGCTTGCTTGCCAACCTGGGTCGCCGCGATCAGCCCTTCGAGTGAGACATAGCCGAGCGTATCGGCTCCAATGGAGCGGCAGATCTCCTCGGTGTCCAAGCCGTTGGCGATGAGCTCGGCGCGGGTGGCAAAGTCGATGCCGTAGAAACACGGCCACTTCACCGGCGGGGCGGAGATGCGTACGTGCACCTCGCTTGCCCCTGCCTCGCGCAGCATCCGCACCAGCGCGCGCTGGGTGTTGCCGCGCACGATGGTGTCGTCCACTACGACCAGACGCTGGCCCGCGATCACATCGCGAAGAGGGTTGAGCTTCAGCCGGATGCCCAGCTGGCGAATAGTTTGGCTCGGCTGGATGAAGGTGCGACCCACGTAGGAGTTCTTGACCAGGCCCTGCCCGTACGGGATGCCGGAAGCTTCGGCATATCCGATAGCAGCAGGTGTGCCGGACTCAGGGACTGGGATCACCAGATCGGCATCGGCGGGAAACTCGTGTGCGAGAGTACGGCCCACTTCGACACGCACCGAGTGCAACCGGCGACCCGAAATCATGGTGTCGGGTCGGGCCAGGTAGACGTACTCGAACAAGCAGCCCTTCGGATCGGCCTGGGCGAAGGTGCGACTCCGCAGCCCGTTCGCATCGACAGCGATCAGCTCACCCGGTGTGACCTCGCGGATGAAGGTTGCCCCGACGATGTCCAGCGCTGCGGTCTCGCTCGCCACAACCCAGCCGCGTTCCAGCCGGCCTAGCACCAATGGCCGGATCCCCTGGGGGTCCCGCGCGGCGTACAGGGTCTCCTCATCCATGAAAACCAAACTGAATGCGCCGCGCAGCTTGGGCAGGACGTCCAGTGCCGCCTCCTCGGTGCTCAAACCGGAGTAAGTGGCCATCAGCCCAGTGATCAGTGACGTGTCGCTGGTCGCGTCGTTGGACAGCGACCCGGGGAGCAGCGAGCCGTTGTGCTTGTCGCGCTCCTTCAGCCAGGTCTGCAGCTCCAACGCATTGGTGAGATTGCCGTTGTGGCAGAGCGCGATACTCCCGGTCGCAGTCGAACGGAACGTTGGTTGTGCGTTCTTCCACACGCTGGCACCGGTGGTGGAGTACCGGCAATGCCCGATGGCGAGGTGAGCGTCGCCCAATGATTCCAGCGTCGCCTCGTTGAAGACCTGCGACACCAGCCCCATGTCTTTGAAGACCACGATCTGTGAGCCCTTGCTGACCGCTATTCCCGCCGACTCCTGCCCCCGGTGTTGCAGCGCGTAGAGCCCGAAATAGGTGAGCTTGGCAACTTCCTCGCGGGGCGCCCAGACGCCGAAAACGCCACATGCGTCCTGTGGCCCACGGTCCCCGGGATCGATGTCGTGGTTCAGCAGGCCATCACCTCGTGCCACTGCTTCATCGTAACCGCGGCACCCTGAGATAACTGGTGTTTGCTGGTACGCGTACAAGTCGCGTTGGGCGATACCCTTGCTGCTGCCATGGAGTCAACGAAGTCTGCCCGAACCATGAGCATCGACGCTTGGTCCGACTTCGCTGGTGCCACACAGTCGAGGATCGTCGACCTGATCGTCAATAACCTCTTCAACGTCTGTGCGGTCGCCGGCGCTGTCGTGATGTACGTCGCCGCCGACTCCGCCGTCTTCTGGTTGGGCGCTGCATTGGGCGTGGCGTCGGTGATCATGCTCGGCTGGCTGCTGCGTCGCGACATCAGCCGCGGGCGCGCCCTGCTGGCGACCTATAAGGCGGCGCGGATGATCGTCCTCCTCGCCGTCGCGGCGGGCTACCTGGCGCGTCGCCCTGACGACGCCGTCTGGATCTGGATAGCGACTGGCCTCGCCATCCTTGCGATCCTCTCCGAGCCGACCCTCCGGCTGCTGTTGATCAAGGCGGCACCAGTGGCGGTGCATCTGCCCGGTTCTGCTGAAGTGCCACAGCCACCCTTCAGCGCGACATTCGTGGCGCTCGCGCCATTCGCTGGGGCGTCGATAGGCGTACTGCTGGCCGCAACCGGAGCTCCGGGATGGTGCTACCTGTTGATCATCATCCTGGCCATCATGCCGTTCCTGATCATGACCGGGTATGCCGTCCGAGCTGTCATGATCAGCCGCCGCTCCGCGATGGGCGTCCGTAAGGCCCTCCAGCAGTACCGACCCGAGTTCGCGGTGTATTACGCCGCCCGCAACGGAGCCACGTACCAGCTCGGCATGTGGCTGACCTACTTCGAACGGGTGAACCGACGGTTCATTGTGATCACGTGCCACCCGTCGACCGTGCCCGAAATCACCAAGCTGACCTCGGCGCCGGTGGTGGTTCCCAAGCCCAGCAGCGCGCACGGACGCCTCTGGCACATTGTGGTTGATTCGCTGAAGGCTGCTTTCTACGTCCAGAACCACGCGAACAATGTCGACATGTTGCGCTTCAGCAAGCTGACGCACATCTGGTTGAACCATGGCGACTCAGACAAAGCGGCCAACTTCAGCCCCCGGCACGCAGCCTTCGACAAGATCTTCGTCTCTGGTCAGCTAGGCGTGGATCGTTATGCAGCGCACGGAGTCAAGATCCGCCCGGAGCAATTCGCGATCGTGGGACGGCCACAGATCGAGCGCATCGAGACGCGGGATCTGGCGCTGCCGGCTGAGGCACCGCGTACGGTGCTCTACGCGCCGACCTGGCAGGGAGGCAAACCCACCACCAATTACTCCTCGCTTCCGCTAGGCCCTCGGATTGTCGACGCTCTGCTCGCGCGCGGAGTCACGGTGATCTTCCGACCGCATCCACATACCTATCGCGACCCGCAGCAGACCGGCATTGCCCAGGACATTCAGCATCGACTGAGCGCGGACCGGAAGTCCACTGGTCGGGAGCACGTCTTCGGCCGTGCTGCTGAGGTCGACTGGGACATTCCCGCCTGCTTCAACCATTGCGATGCGTTGATCAGCGACGTGTCGTCGGTCGCGTCGGACTTCCTGGCAACGGGCAAGCCGATGGCTATGGTCGCGATTCGGCAAAAGGGCGCCGCGTTTCGCCAGTCGATTCCGATGGCCCGGGTTGCCTACGTCATCGAACGCGACTTGAGCACGCTGCCGGAGGCCCTGGATGAGCTGCTCGGGCCCGATTCCCTCGCTGCGGCGCGTCGCGAGTACCGCACCTATTGCCTCGGGAGTGCGCTCGGAGCCGATGCACCCAAGGGTTTCCTCCACGAAGTCGAGAGAATTCTCGACAGCGACTCGCCACGAGAATCGTCCGCAGACACACTAGTAAGCCGAAGCAGAGGGCTGGGTAGCACACTCGCCCGGCAGCCCTAGCCCGCACGTCTTCCATCACAGCCGTCAAGACGATCGCTCCGAAGGCCCAAACCCGTACGTTTCCCATCACAACCGTCAAGACGATCGCTCCGCCGGAACGGCCAGATCAGAGAACCGAGCCGATACGTTCAGGCCATGAGCAAAGACCTCACAGCCACCGGAGCTCGATGATGCTCCACGTACGCCTGATAGCCCCGCCGGAGTCCACTTCGGAGGTGCTTCGACTGCTCGATGGCAACCCCGCCGTCACACACCTTTGTGTTACCGAGAACGGGGCCCGCAAACCATCAGGCGATGTCGTCAGCTTCGACGTCGCCCGAGAGAGCGCGACAGAGGTTCTCGAGGCGCTCCGAGATCTCGACTTGGAGCACAAGGGTGCCATTGTGGTCGAGCGACTGGACATCACTATCTCCGAGTCGGCGAGCAAGGCCGAGCAGGATGCGCCGGGGGAGCCGGTGGATGCCGTGGTCTGGGAGGAACTCGAGCAGAATGCCGGGGAGGAAACCCACCTCTCAGTCACCTACCTCGCGTTCATGATCGTGGCGACCATGATCGCCGGCATCGGAGTGATGCTCGACCAGCCGATCCTGATCGTCGGGGCCATGGTCGTCGGACCCGAGTTCGGCCCACTGGTCGCCCTTTGTGTCGGCCTCGTGACCCGTCGCCGGCACCAAGCCTTACGTGCGCTCGGGACCATGATCTTGGGTTTTGCCGTCGGAATGGCAGCCACGGTGATCTTTACCTGGATCATGACCGCCCTAGGGCTTCTCAACGCCTCGATGCTCACCGCCGAACGGCCGCTGACGAGCTTCATCTGGAAGCCCGACGCCCTGTCGTGGATCGTTGGTTTCCTGGCCGGCGTCGCAGGCATGCTGTCGCTCACATCGGCCAAGTCAGGAGCGCTGGTGGGCGTCCTGATCTCCGTGACCACGATCCCGGCTGCCGCCAATGCGGCTGTCGCACTCGCCTACTGGGTACCGCGCGAGGCGGTCGGGTCGGCCATTCAGCTAGTGATCAACTTGTCTGCCATTGTGGTTGCCGGAACGCTCACCTTGATCGTGCTCCGGGCCCGCACAGAACGGCTCGCTCGCCGGAGCTCAGCGGCACGCACAGCCTGATGAGCGAACCCGGAGCAGCCATGATCACAAGGCGACCGGTTTCCCTGTCCGAGCCGATTCGTATACACCCGTGATGACGCCGATTGACCGGCGGTTGGTCTCAAGATCGACCCGGACAGTCTCCTCACCAGCCAGGGCAGCCAGAAAGTTCTCGTATTGGCGGCGATGGGCGTCGATTGCCAGTTGACCGGGGTCGCTGCCGGCGGTCTGAGCGGCGGCACCCGAGGCCTCGGGGAAGTCGGCGATCTGGTTGATCGCCGTGCCCGGCGTGCCGTAAGCACGCTCTTCGGCGCTGCCGCCACTCGGGGTGCGGTGGATGAAGGTCAGCTTGTCGTTGTCGATGACGACCGAACCTCGGTCGCCGTGTACCTGCAGCCGAGCGCTGAGCCCCGGGTAGGCAGCGGTGGTGGCATGCAGGACACCGATTGCGCCGTTCTCGAAGCGGACCACACCGACAGCCACGTCTTCGACCTCGATCCGTTCGTGGGCGAGAGTTCCGGTGTAGGCGAAGACCTCGACGGGGCGGCCCATCGTGGCTACCAGCAGGTCGACAGTGTGCACGCCCTGGTTCATCAACGCGCCGCCCCCGTCGAGCTCCCAGGTGCCACGCCAGTCGCTGGAGTCGTAGTACGTCTGCCCGCGCCACCAGTCGATCGAGGCGATGCCGCTGGTCAGCCGGCCCAGCTCACCGTTGCCGATGGCCGCCACCACCACCTCGGTGGCTGGGTCGAACCGGTGCTGGGAGATGACCGCGACGTGAGTGCCAGCGCGCCGCTGCGCGGCGATGATCTCATCGGTCTTCGCCAACGTAGTCTCGGCAGGTTTCTCGATGATCACGTGCTTGCCGGCCTCGAGAGCCTCGATCGCGATCTCGCCGTGGCGGCCGGTCGGGGTGCAGACCGACACCACGTCGATGTCAACGGCCTGCAGTGCATCGGTCAGTGAGGTAAATGCCGTCCCACCGTGCTCGGCGGCCAGCTTCTCGGCACGTTCCGGGTGGAGATCGACCACCGCGACCAGGTCGATCCGGTCGGCCAGTTCGCTGCATCACCGCGCCGTGGATGGTGCCGATAACGCCGGCACCTACAAGGGCCAGCCGGATCCGGTGGTCGGATTCGTTGACGATGCTCATGCGTACGCGATCCCCTCGCTGGTCAAGATGTCGGTGAAGGCCCTCCAGGACTGCGTGAAGAGCTCCGGGCCCGAGTGCACGCGCTTCGAGCTGACCTCGCCCAGGTGCGGTTCCAGGGAGAAGAACCCGTCGAAACCGTCGGCGCGCAGCGCGCGGACCGTCTCAACGACCTCACCGTCACCCGCGCCAGCAACCACGACCGTTCCGTCCGCCAGCAGCGCGTCTTTGACCTGGATGTAGCTGACATGTGGGCGCAGCATGTCGTACCCCTCGGTGAACGGCCGCACGCCCACCTGAACGAAGTTGGCCGAATCCCAGGCGAGCTGCAGCTGGGGCGCCGACACCGTGGTGACGATGTCCAGGCAGCGACGAGGGATATCGCCGTAGATGTCCTTCTCGTTCTCGTGGACCAAGATCACGTCTTCGCCGGCGGCCACCTCGGCTAAGGCGCTCATCCGGCTGAGGACCTCGTCGCGGCGACTGTCCGGGTCAGTGCCTTCAGGGATGAAGAAGGAGAAGATCCTGATGTACGGAGCCTCCAGAGCGTGGGCAACGTCAACGGCGTGCCGCATCCGCTCCAGGTGAGGCGGGAATTCGTCGTCGATGGAGATCTTGCCGATCGGGGAGCCAATACTGGAGACCTTCAGCTCGTACTCCGCGAGAGTCTCCCGCAGGCCGCCCAGTTGGTCGTTGTCGAGGTCGAGGATGTTGGTTCCCCAGGCACTGCGGACCTCCACATGGCTCAGGCCAAGACCAGAGGCGACCTTGCACTGCTCGTTGAAGTCTTCGGAGATCTCATCGATAAATCCTGAAAGTGTCCACATCGTCGTCTGCCCTTCCTCCTACTTTGTGATACGGGCTGAGCCCTTCGACAAGCGGTGTCCTGAGCTTGTTGAAGGGCTCAGGGCGCATCTTTGCCCAGATGCGGCTGTACGAGTTTGATATAGCGCTCCACCATGGTGTCCACGACCTCAGCCGGCGGGGCGGCCCACAGATCGGCGTTGAAGATTTCCACCTCGATGTCACCGCGATACCCGGCCCGCGCGACAGATCGGCTGAAGGCGGCGAAGTCGATATGCCCGTCGCCCATCATGCCGCGAGCAAGCAGGGTGTCCGCGGGCAGCGGGGTGATCCAGTCGCAGACCTGATAGCTCACAATGCGTGGTCCGGCTCGCAGCAGCTGATCGGCAACGCCCGGTTCCCACCACAGGTGGAACGTGTCGACCACAACGCCGACATCAGCGGCGTCGAAGCGCTCAGCGATATCGAGCGCCTGAGCAAGCGTGGAAATCACCCCGCGATCAGCCGCGTAGATCGGGTTCATCGGCTCGATGCCGAGATTGACCCCAAGCTCGTGGGCGTACGGGATCAGGTTCTCGATCGCTCGGGCGGCGCGCTCCCGCGCGGCTACCAGGTCCCGGTCACCCGGCGGCAGTCCACCGGCGACCAGCACCAGCGTCGCGGCATTCAGCGCAGCCGCCTCCTCGATGGCCTCCCGGTTGCTGGCTTCTGCTGCCTGCGCCTCGGCGGGATTGGTGAAGAACCCGCCGCGGCACAGCGACGAAACGCGTAGCTGCGACTCGGCGACCAGCCGGCAGGCTTCGTCGACGCCGACCTCGGCGAGTTGCTCCCGCCAGATCCCGATAGCGCCGAGGCGCGCGTCGACACAACCTTGAACCGCTTCCGGCAGCGACCAGGAGGCGGTGGTCCGCTGGTTGAGCGAGAGCCGGCTCGGCGCCGCTCGGTTGGTCACCTGGCTAGGCCCGCGGTCGCGAATAGCTGGCTAAGTCGGTGAGCCGCGAGGTCTGGGTCGGTCAGCAACTGCGCCTCGTTGGCCAGCTCGAATACGCGGGCCAGGTGGAGAATCGAGCGGGCCGACTGCAGGCCGCCCACCATGACGAAGCCGTCCTGGTGACCGTTCAACCAGGCAAGGAAGGCGATACCGGTCTTGTAGTAATAGGTGGGCGTGGCAAAGATGTGGCGGGACAGCGGGAGCGTCGGGGTCATCTCCCGGCGATATCCATCGATGTCGCCGGCATCCAATGCGCTCAAGGCGGCAGAGGCGGCCGGCGCGATCGCGGCGAATGCACCTAGCAGGGCGTCGGAGTGATAATCGCCGTCACCCTCGATGAGCTCCGGATAGTTGAAGTCGTCGCCGGTGTAGAGCCGCACGTCCGACGGCAAGGCGGCACGCAGCTCCTGCTCATGATCAGCAGAAAGTAGCGAGACCTTCACGCCGTCGACCTTGGCGCTGTGCTCGCGGATCAGGTCGAGGAAGGTGCGGGTCGCTGTTGCTATGTCCGCCGACCCCCAATAGCCGGCCAGCTGCGGATCGAACATCTCGCCCAGCCAGTGCAAGATCACCGGCTGGGCAGCCTGAGACAGGATGGCTGAGTAGACCTGAAGGTAATCCTCGGCGCTCCGCGCAACGGCGGCTAGCTGGCGCGAGGCCATCAAGATCACCTGCGAACCCGCCGCCTCGACGAACTCCACCTGCTCCACGTATGCGCGGGTGACTTCATCGAGACTGCCGGCCGAGGCGAGGAGCTGGTCCGTGCCAGCGCCAGAGGCGATTCGGGCACCGTGCTCGCGGGCCAGCGCCGCGCTGCGGGTGATCAACTCTTGCGTGGCGGGCCAGTCCAGACCCATGTTGCGCTGTGCGGTGTCCATGGCCTCGGCGACCCCCATCCCGTAGCGGAACAGGTGGCGTCGAAACGCCAGGGTGGCCTCCCAGTCAACGGCCGCCGGCGCGCCTGGGACGTTATCGCCGAGCGGGTCGGCCACCACATGGGCAGCGGCAAAGGCGATCCGGCTCTTAAAGGCCTGGGGATGCTCAGCCCAAGCCCGCGGTTCGGACAGCTCGATCTCACGCCAGCCGCCGCCGACTTCTGGGAGCGCAACCGTGGCCGTTGTCGTGGTCATCACGCGACCTTGTCGATCTCGACCCGGTGACCCTCGGCCGAGGATTTCAAGCCCGCCTCGACGAGCTGCAAGCCCCGAACACCCGCGCCGAGGCCGTAGGGGTGTGGGCGGCCCGCGTCCACGTCGGACAGGAACTGCTCCCATTGGGCCCGGAAGCCGTTCATGAATTCGGCGTTGTCCGGGATCTGCTCCCACTGGCTCCGAAAGTCCTCGGTCGTAGGCAGATCAGGGTTCCAAACCGGCATGGGCGTACGAACGCGGGGTTGGATGCGGCAGCCGAAGAGACCGGCCACCGCCGAGCCGTGCGTGCCGTCCACCTGGAACTCGACGAGCTCGCCGCGATCGACGCGAACCGCCCAGGATGAGTTGATCTGAGCGATGATGTCGCCTTCGAGTTCGAAGATCGCGTACGCGGCGTCGTCGGCGGTGGCGGCGTACTTGCGGCCCTGCTCGTCCCAGCGCTCGGGGATGTGAGTGACCGCCTTTGCGGTCACCGCCAGCACCTTCCCGAAGATGTTCTCCAGGACGTAGTTCCAGTGCGGGAACATGTCCAACACCATGCCGCCACCATCCTCAGCCCGGTAGTTCCAGCTGGGCCGCTGGGCAGGCAGCACATCACCCTCGAAGACCCAGTACCCGAACTCGCCGCGTACCGAGAAAATGCGCCCGAAGAACCCGGAGTCGATCAGCCGCTTCAACTTCAGTAGGCCCGGCAGGTAAAGCTTGTCGTGGACCACGCCGTTGATCACGCCCGCCTCGCCAGCGGCGGTGACCAGCTCCGACCCCTTCGGAGACCGACTCCGCGATCGGCTTCTCGGTATAGATGTGCTTGCCTGCGGCGAGAGCCTTCAAGATCGACTTCTTGCGTTCAGAGGTGACTTGGGCGTCGAAGTAGATCGACGCTGAGTCATCGCTGAGCGCCTCGTCCAGATCGGTCGTGAAGTCGGATACGCCGTGTTGGGCGGCGAGAACGGCAAGTTTCTCGGCATTCCGGCCCACCAGGATCGGCTCAACCGTGACGCGGTCGCCATCTGGAAGAAGGACGCCGCCATCGTCCCTGATAGGCAGGATGGATCGCACCAAATGTTGGCGGTAGCCCATCCGGCCGGTTACGCCATTCATGATCACTCGAACCGTGTGCTGGGCCATCCTCATCTCCAAACTGATCAGGGCGGTGCATCTCAGAAAACGCTTTCGCAAGCCTTTCTCGGGAATATAGCGTCGAAACCTTAGCCAGCGCAATGCGCAGCGGGCCACATAACTGTTTACTGAGAACGAGCACCACGGTTGGCAGAGAACGCCAAGTTTCTCAGTTTGGTTTCGTCGTCCGCAGGGGCGTTGACACCATCTAGGAAACCACCGTAATGTTCCGACCGTAGTGTGTGAGAAAACGCTTTCACATGAACTTCACATCAATGGCGAAGGGAAGAACGATGGCCATTAACCGGAGGCAGTTTCTGATTGGAGCCGGAGGGCTGGCTGCTGCGGCCACCACCATGGGGCTGGCGGGTTGCGCCCCTGGTTCTGCAAGGTGGCAGTGGTTCTCAGGGCGGCGGCGGTGAGGGCGGTGCGACCGACCTGGCTCTGGCTTGGTGGGGCAACCCGACGCGCAACAAGAACACCGAAGCGATGATCGCTGCGTACACGGCGGCCAACCCCAATGTGAAGATCTCGGCTCAGCCGGGTGAGTTCAGCAGCTACTGGGACAAGTTGGCCACCCAGACTGCCGGCGGCACGGCCCCGGACATCATTCAGATGGATATGAACTACATCTCCGAGTACGGCTCTCGCGGCGCGCTGCTGGATCTGGGCAGCGTCGACACCTCCAAGTTCGTCGAAGGCACCGTCGACTCGGGCAAGATCAACGACAAGCTGGTCGGCGTCAATGCCGGCATCAACAGCGCGCTCTTCTTTGCCAACCCCAAGGTCTTCGAGAAGGCCAAGATGGAGTTGCCCGACGACATGACCTGGACCTGGGACCAGATGTTCGAGGTTGGCTGCCGAGGTCGCCACCAAAGCGGGAGTGCCCATCGGCGTGGCGGGGCTAGCGGGCTCATGACGCAGCGTTCGGCACGTTCGTGCGCCAGCACGGCAAGGAACTCTTCACCCCAGACGGGCTTGGGTTTGACGTCGCCGAAGCTCAAGCCTGGTACGACCTCATGCTCAAGGGCCAGAAAGCCAAGGCCCTTGGAACGCCCGAGCAGATCAGCGAGGAGGGTGGCCAAGCCGTTGGACCAGAGTTCGCTCGTGGTCGGGAATGCGGCCATGATGTGGCCTCCAACTCCAATCAGCTGGAAGCGATCAGCAACGCGGCGGGGGGTGATTACCTGATGGAGCCACTGCGGGGCCCGAGCATGACCGGCAAGGCAACCGACCGGAAAACCTGGTACAAGGCGAGCATGCTGTGGTCGGCGTCGGCCAAGACCAAGAACCCGGAGGCCGCAGTCGCCTGGATCAACTGGTTTGCGAATGACCCGGCGGCCGCCGACATCGATAAGGCCGAGCGGGGCATCCCGCCGAACACCGAGATACTGGCCGAGGTCACGCCCAGCTTGTCTCCTGCGCAAAAGGCAGTCGCGAAATACATCACCGACATCAAGACCGAGGTGGCCACCACCCCGATCGCCCCACCTCCTGGCGGCGGGACGATCGCGGAGGTCTTGATCCCGTACACGGGATCGATGTCCTCTTCGGGCGGGCGAGCTCAGCTGAGGGCGCGCAGAAGTTCGTGGACGAGCTGAAGTCGAACCTCCAGGTCTGAGCCATGAGTGCCATCTCTGAGCTCTCGACGATCCATCGCGTCAAGGCCAAGACGCCGGAGGAGAAGCGGCTGGCGGCCAGGGAGGCAGGCAGGGACAACAAGGCGGGTTATCTGTTCCTGCTGCCCTGGCTGATCGGACTTGTGGTGATCGTGGCCGGGCCGATGTTCGCCTCGTTGTACCTGTCCTTTACCAACTACAGCCTGATCCAGGCGCCGGAGTTTATCGGGCTGGATAACTACATCCGGATGTTCAACGACCCGCGTCTGCACAAGTCGCTCTCGGTCACCTTCATCTACGTGATCGTCGGCGTTCCGCTGCAACTGATCGTGGCCTTGGCCATCGCCATGCTGCTGAACGAGGGGATGAAGGGGCTGGCCTTCTACCGGTCGATCTTCTACCTGCCGTCGATGCTGGGCGCCTCGGTTGCCATTGCTGTGCTCTGGCGGCAGATGTTCGAGGTCGACGGCCTGGTGAACCAAGTCCTCAGGCTGTTCGGAATCCCAGCCACCACTAGCTGGATCGCCGATCCGCAATGGGCATTGTGGACCATCATCTTGCTGCACGTGTGGACGTTCGGCTCACCAATGGTGATCTTCTTGGCCGGTCTGCGGCAGATCCCCGGAATGTATTACGAGGCGGCGTCGGTCGACGGGGCAAGCAAATGGGCCCAATTCCGGAAAATCACCCTGCCGCTGCTGTCCCCGATCATCTTCTTCAACCTGGTGCTGCAGGTCATCAACGCGTTCCAGTCATTCACCCAGGCCTACGTGGTTTCCAACGGGACCGGCGGTCCTGCCGACGAGACACTGTTCTACACGCTTTACCTCTACCAGCGCGGGTTCGTCCAGTTCCAGATGGGCTATGCCTCCGCGATGGCCTGGCTACTGGTGGTGATCATCGCGGCTTTCACCGCGATCAACTTCTACTTCTCCAAGCGTTGGGTGTTCTACGGTGACTGATCTTCAAATCCAGGGGGAAATCGCCCCCGTTGACGCGCGTCACTGACCGGACCGGCTCCCCAAGAGGCGATCCATCACGGCCCCACGTGGCGGGACCGGGCACGGTCGGTGATCAAGCACATACTGCTGATCGCCTTCAGCCTGATCATGATCTATCCGCTGCTGTGGCTGATTGCCAGCTCCCTCCGGCCGACCGATGTCATCTTCCGTACCCCAGGCCTGTGGCTGAACGAGGTGTACGTGGAGAACTACACCCAGGGTTGGTATTCGCTGTCCTACCCCTTCGGCCAATACATCATCAACTCCGCCATCGTGGTGATCGGCGCCATCGCCGGCAACCTGTTTGCCTGCACACTGGCCGCCTACGCGTTCGCCCGGCTGAAGTTCCGGCTGCAGGGGGCTGTGGTTCGCCATCATGCTGCTGACGCTCATGCTGCCCTTCCACGTGCTCGTGGTGCCGCAGTACATCATCTTCAACCCATTGGGCTGGGTGAACACGTTCGTCCCACTGATCCTGCCTAAGTTCCTGGCCACCGATGCATTCTTCGTGTTCTTGATGGTCCAGTTCATCCGAGGCATTCCCAAGGAGCTGGACGAGGCGGCCACGATCGACGGTTGCGGCCACTGGCAGATCTTCAGCAAGCTGATGGTGCCGCTGATGGGCCCAGCGATAGCCACGACCGCGATCTTCACCTTCATCTGGACCTGGAGCGATTTCTTCACTCCGCTGATCTACTTGACCGATCCGATCGCCTATACGGTTCCCGTAGCGCTGCGCTCGTTCCTGGACGCGACGGCTGGCAGCAACTGGGGCGCCATGTTCGCCATGTCGGTCATCACCTTGATCCCGCTCTTCCTGGTGTTCTTGTTCGGCCAGCGGTTCTTGGTCAAGGGCATCGCCACCACCGGCGGAAAGTAACAACCACGGGGACCTCGCTCAGCGGTGTCCCCGCTTCTTCAATGCGCGAAAGGCACTGTCTGTGACCTCCAAACGACGCTATGTAGTGGTCGGAACCGGCCATCGGGTCCAGATGTACCTCGACGCCATGGCTGGTGATCACTCCGATGACGCGGAATTGGTCGGGCTGGTCGAGCCGAATTCTGGCCGGTTGGCAGTACATCTGGAGTGGCTCTCTCAGGCAGGCCTCGACGTCAATGGGGTGCTTACAGGCCGCCCCGACGCGCTCGAGCGAATCCTGAGCGAGACCCGTGCCGACCGGGTGATCATCACCTCCCCCGACTTCACCCACGCCGACTCTGATCGTGCGCTCACTGGATGCCGGTGTCGACGTAGTGGTCGAAAAGCCATTGACGATTGACCCGGAGAGCACTCGCCGGATCGCTGAAGCCGCCGAACGTTCCGGGCGGCAAGTGGTCGTGACGCACAACTACCGCTACTCCCCCAGGAACTCCGGCCTCAAGAAGTTGATCAAGAGCGGCTCGATCGGTACGCCGCTGTCGGTCACGTTCGAATGGGTGCTCGACACCGCGCATGGCGCGGACTACTTCCGCCGTTGGCACCGGGACAAGGCCAACTCCGGTGGCCTGCTGGTTCACAAGGCAGCGCACCACTTCGACCTGGTCAACTGGCTGCTCGCTGACACGCCGACGCAGGTGTATGCCCGCGGCGGGGTGAAGTTCTACGGCTCGGAGAACGCTGCCGCACGCGGGATGGCACCACATTCCGAGCGGGGCACCCACGACGGCACTCACAATCCGTGGGAGTTGGACCTGCGGAGCGACGCTCGGCTGAAGGCGCTCTACCTCGACAGCGAGTCGTACGACGGCTACCAACGCGACCAGGACGTCTTCGGTCCAGGCGTAACCACCGAGGACAATCTGGCGGTGATTGTGGACTATGCGCGAGGCGCGACGCTCAGCTACGCACTTAATGCCCACGCGCCGTGGGAGGGCTACCGGATCGCCGTCAACGGCGATGAGGGCAGGGCCGAGCTCGAGGTGGTCGAACGCGCGGCCGTGCTCACTGACGCTGCCGGCAACGTCGTGATCGACCCGAGCGCCCTCCCGGAGTCCTCATCACGGACCGGCGGAGAGCGGCTGACCCTGCAGCGCCACTGGGAGGCGGCTCAGGACGTCAAGATCGAAGAAGGCACCGGAGGTCATGGCGGAGGTGATGCGTTGCTGCTGGCCGATGTCTTCCGCGGCGCTGGCGATGACTGGCTGGAACGAGCCTCGGACTGGGTGGATGGGGTTCGTTCCATAGCGGTGGGCATGGCAGGCAACGAATCGCTGCGCACTGGTTTGCCGGTCAAGATCGCCGACCTGGACCTCGGCGTAGATCTGTCCCGCTGATCTTGATCAGGACCGAGTTGTCAGCGCCCATGGTCGCTAGCGACAGCCACCGGCGCTGACAAGTCGGGGGAGGCCGTTCATGATCGATGATCTTCGCTCGGGATTCGCCGATCCTCCTGTGAGCGCGGCACCGATGATGCGATGGTGGTGGTTCGGACCGTCGGTGGACAGGGACGAGCTGTCTCGCGAGTTGACGCGCGATGGCCGGCGCCGGGTTCGGCGGGGTCGAGGTGGCCTACGTCTACCCGCTGGGGCCGGCGACCACCGATTTCATGTCCGACGCCTTTCTCGCCGACCTGCGCTTTGCGGCGGACCGCGCACACGAGTTGGGTCTGCGATTCGACCTCACGTTGGGAAGCGGCTGGTCCTTCGGTGGACCCCACATCACCGACGAGCTGGCCGCGTGCCAGCTGCATTGGGAGCGGCGCGAGCTCACGCCTGGATCACTGGAAGTTCCGGTCGTCTCCCCATGGCCCGGTGACCAACTGGTTGCCGCCTATGTCGGGGCAGGCTCGATCCAGGAGCAACCGGAGTCCTATCATCAGCTCCCCGTCGTCGACGGCATGATCAAGATCCCCGATGGACATGGCACCCGGCAGGTGCTGTTGGCGTACGCGCGGCGGACCGGGCAGAACGTCAAGCGGGCTGCGGCTGGATCCGAGGGCCCGGTGCTCGACCACTACAGCGCGGCCGCCGTGGAGGCCCATCTCCGGTGGGCCGGGGATCGGATGCTCGATGCTGTGCCGGCCGAGCTGGTGGGCTCGGTGTTCTGCGACAGCCTCGAGGTGTACGGGGCGGACTGGACCCCGGCCTTGCCGGACGAGTTCGCCCGGCGGTGGGGTTATCCGCTGATCCCGGCGCTCTACCGGCTCGCGGTCGACGACCCGGTGGCCGTACAGGTGCGCGCTGACTACCATCGCACTCTGGTCGAGCTGTATCAGGAGAACTTCGTCGCGGTCGTGCAGCGCTGGGCGGCCAGTCGCGGGGTCCGCTTTCGGATACAGGGCTATGGGACTCCACCGGCGACGATCAGCAGCTACCGGTTCGCCGACATGTTCGAGGGCGAGGGATGGGGCTGGAACGAGATCACCCCGACGCGCTGGGCGTCGTCAGCTGGGCATATCTACGGCCGTGACGTGGTATCGGCAGAAATCTGGACCTGGGTGCACTCGCCCTCCTTCCGGGCCACGCCGCTCGATCTGAAGGGCGAGGCGCATGAGCACCTGCTCAATGGGATCAATCAGCTCATCGGGCACGGCTGGCCATACTCACCAACCGATGCGCCTGGACTGGGCTGGTTCTTCTACGCTTCCGGGGCGATCGACGACCGCAACCCCTGGTGGCCGGCTATGCCGCGGCTCAACAGCTACCTGAGGAGATTGTGCTGGCTGCTCCGGCAGGGTGAGCCGGCAGCCGATGTCGCCATCTACGCACCGAACGAGGATCTGTTCGCAGTAATGGGCCGGGCGGTCGGTGGCACACTCGACACCTGGCGAGAAGCAAGCCGGCGGATCGCCGCCGAGATACCGGGGACCGTCCGGATGGCTGGCCTGGACTACGACTTGATCGATGACGACGCGCTCGCGATCACTCCGCCGGACCGGTACCGGGTGGTGATCGTGCCGGCCACCACCATGATCTTGGACGGGACCGCGACGTGGCTGGCGAAGGTGACCGCAGCCGGTGGCTCGGTGATCTTGATCGACTCGACGGTACACGTTCCCGGTGCGGTCGTTGTTGGGGTTGAAGCGCTTGCCGATGCGCTCACCGCGGCCGTCGATCCCGATCTTGAGATAACGCCGAGGACGGCGGACATCGGCTTCGTGCATCGCCGGTCCGCCGGAGGCGACATCTACTTCATCGCCAACACTGGGCCACAGCGTCGGGCGTTCCGGATCACGGCACGTGGGAACTTCAGTGGCTATGAGGAATGGGATGCAACCTCGGGGCAGGTGGTACACGCTGGGACGGCAGCCGACGAGATCGAAGTGGACCTGTATCCCTACCAGGCAACGGTGATCATCATGGCCGGCGGTGAACCTGCCGGCCAGGCCGAGCGGTACCGGCTACCCGACCCGACCGCGGTCGAGCAGAGTCGGTCGTTGCGGCTGGGCGGGCCCTGGGAGGTCGCGTTCGGCGATGAAGCGGCGCAGCCGGTGCATCTTCCGCACGTGTGGGAAGACCAACCCGGCCGGCGGCACTATTCGGGCGCCGCGACCTACACCACCGCCCGCGACCTCGGCGACCTCCCACCCGGGGCTAGCGTGGTGATCGACTTCGGCGACTGCTCGGTTCGCGAGACTGCTGTCGATGACAGCGCCGACCTGGTCGGCCCGTCCTATCGAGTCGCGGTGATTGGGCCTGTCGGCGAGATCGCCGAGGTCGAGTGAACGGGATCGACTGCGGCGTTGCCTGGGCCCCGCCGTACCGGATCGACATCACTGCTGCGGCCCGCAGCGGCCGGAACGAAATAGAGATCACCGTCCGCAACACCGCCGCCAACGCGCTGGCGGCAGACCAGCACATCATCGAGCTGGCGGCGCAGAGTGAAGCTCGCTACGGGCGCAGATTCCGGATGCAGGATCTAGATCGAGCCATGGCGTCCGTACGGTCGGGTTTGCTCAGCCTTCCAACGATCGTCGTGAGCAGCCACAGAGAACTAAATGTTCAGGATGCAGGTTGTTGCTGAACTGAGGAGACCAGCGTGTCCGCTCGCGCCTTCAGCCCGGACATGTCGCCGGTCAGCAGGGCATCGCCGAGCAGGAATCCGCTGACACCGATGGCGACGGCTCCCAGACGTAGGTACTCCGCAGCTGCGTCCAGGGTGATACCACCCGTCGGCATCACCGCAACGTCCGGCATGGGCAGGAGCAGTTCCCTCAGGTAGTCCAGCCCGCCCAGCGGACCGACGGGCGACACCTTGACGGTCGGCACCCCGCGGTTCCACGCCGAGATGACCTCGGTCGGCGTCAACGCTCCGGGGATGTAGCACAGTCCAAGTTCGGCGGCAGCGTCCACCAGCTCGGGCAGGAAGATCTGGCTGACGGCGAAGTCGGCGCCGGCGTCAGTGGCCGCGCGCAGATCCTCGACGGTCCGTACGGAGCCGATGCCCAGCACGAGATCCCCCAGAGTTTTGCGCGTACGGACGAGCGCGTCCAGCGCGCCGTCGGTGGTCAGGGTGTACTCCTGGCAGGTAACTCCGGCGTCTCGCAGCACTTGCGAGGCGCGTTCGAAGTGCTGGGCATCTGGTGCCCGAAAAAGGGCTACAACCGCTCGCGGCGGTAGCACCGTAGGACGCCGCGCCGCCGCATCGGTGCCAGCGGGAACATCATCTTGGACAGGTATCGACAACGTGGTCCTTCAGCTCGGGCCAGGCAGATCTAGGCCGACAAAATAGTGAGAAAACGCTTACTCGACCGTAACAATAGGGCTTACGCGCTGTCAAACCACTGACTATTGACGCCCGAATTCGACGGAATCGGTGGTCCAGGCTCGGGCTTGGTCACTGAGGGTGAACCCGAGGCCGAGTCTGTTCGGGACCTGCATGCGGCCGTCACGAGTTTCCAGCCGCTCATTGAACAAAGGATCGAGCCATTCGAAGTGCTCGACCCATGGTTCGCGGGGGTAGGTGGCGGCCAGATGGAGGTGAATCTCCATGGCGAAGTGCGGCGCTAGCTGCAGTCCAGCTTGGTCGGCGAGGTGGGCCAGACGCAGGAACGGCGTGATGCCGCCGATTCGCGGTGCATCGGGTTGGATGATGTCGACGGACCGGTTCTCGATCAAACTGATGTGTTCTGCGACGCTGGAGAGCATCTCGCCAGTGGCGATGGAGGTATCGAGCGCGCTGGCCAGCTGGGCGTGGCCTTCGGCGTCGTACGCATCCAGCGGCTCTTCGATCCAGACCAGGTTGAACTGTTCGAAGAGCCGGCCGAGGCGCATGGCGGTCGGTCGATCCCATTGTTGATTGGCGTCGACCATGAGCGGGACGTCGTCGCCAATATGCTCGCGGACGGCGCTCAGGCGTTGGATGTCGATCTTGCTGTCCGGCTGACCAACTTTGATCTTGATGCCACCGATGCCGTCGGCCAGTGACTGGCTGGCTCTTTCTTTCACTTCTTCGATGGGTGCATGCAGGAAACCGCCGGAGGTGTTGTAGGCCTGCACCGAGTCGCGGTAGGCGCCGAGAAGCTTGGATAGGGGCAGATTGGCCCGTTTCGCTTTGAGGTCGTACAAGGCGATGTCCAGGGCCGCAATAGCTTGGGTGGCAACCCCGCTGCGACCCACCGAGGCGCCGGCCCAGAGCAGCTTCTGATACACCCGGCCGATGTCATTGGGGTCCTCGCCAAGCAGCCCGTCGGCGACCTCTTTCGCGTGGGCGTACTGGGCCGGGCCGCCAGCCCGTTTGGAGTAGCTGAAGCCGATTCCAGCGTGGCCGGCCTCGGTGGTGATCTCGGCGAACAACAGGACGATCTCGGTCATCGGCTTCTGCCGTCCGGTGAGCACCTTGGCGTCACTGATCGGCGTGTCGAGGGGCAGCGTCACGGTGGACAGCTTGACGTAGCGGATGCGGTCGGGGGCCACTTCACCCCCTGCCACGGGAGCGGGCGGATTGCCAATGGCTGTGTCGGCGGTCATGTCACCATCATCCCTGTAGCGCCGCTAGGGCGGAATCCGTGGCTGCCGTCCAAGTCGGCGAGACGGTTGTCGTCATCGTCCCCACTTCGCGGGCGGCGAGGTCATCACGAGCCTCCTGGCCGGACTGGAAAGCCCCACGATAGGCTGCCCGAAAGCGTTTTCTCGGTTTCCTGTGACGGAGTTGCCCATGTCATCCTTCCAGCTCGAACCTGACCGTGCTCTCCCGTTTCCAGCAGAACAGCGGAGCCTCGCCAGGGAGATCTATGCCGAGACGAAGGATCTGCCTCTTATCTGCATGCACGGGCACGTCGAAGCCGAGGTGTTCGCCGACGACATACCGTTCGCCGACCCTGCGCAGCTGCTGATCGTTCCCGATCACTACGTATTCCGGATGCTGGGATCCCAGGGCATCGAGCCTGCGCAGGTCGGCGTGCCGCGGCTCGATGAAGGTCCAGTCGAGGCAGACTCTCGCAAGATTTGGCGCACGTTCTGCGAAAACTGGAAACTCTTCCGCGGCACGCCCTCGCGCTACTGGCTGGAACACGAGCTCGTCGAGGTATTCGGAGTAGAACTGGTCCCGAGCGCCGAGACAGCCGACGCCATCTATGACCAGATCGCCGCTTGCGTGGCCGATCCTGGGTTCCGTCCTCGCGCATTGCTCGACCGCTTCAACATCGAAGTCATCTCCACGACCGACTCGGCAACCTCGGACCTGCGGCATCATGCCAAGCTTGCCGCCGACGGCCTGGGCGAGCGTGTTCTGCCGACCTTCCGGCCCGACAGCCTGACATACCTAGATCGACCGACCTGGCACGCTGACATCGCTGAGCTGGCGAGCCTCTCCGGGATTGACACCTCGACCTACGACGGCTTTCTCGACGCACTGCGTTCGCGCCGTGCCGCCTTTGTCGAAGCAGGCGCCCGCGCCACGGATCACGGCCACCTGCTAGCCGACACCACACCGATGGAACTCGGCGGAGCCCGTGGGCTGTACTCCCGCATTCTCGACGGGGCGCAGCCGAGCCAGGCCGAAGTCGACGCGTTCGCCGCGAACATGCTCTACCAGATGGCTGAGATGTCCTGCGAAGACGGCCTGGTGATGCAGATTCACCCCGGCGTGCTGCGCGACCACAACAGCACGATCGGGAAAACGTATGGGTCGGACAAGGGCTACGACATTCCCATTCAGACCGAGTTCACACGTGCCCTACGACCGATGCTGGACCGGTTCGGCACCGACCCCCGGTTTCGCCTCATCCTCTTCACCGTCGACGAGACTGTGTACAGCCGGGAGCTGGCCCCGATCGCCGGCACCTACCCTTCGGTCCGACTTGGCGCGCCGTGGTGGTTCCTGGATTCCCCCGAGGGCATGCGCCGGTTCCGGGAGACTGCCGTCGAGACTGCCGGCTTTTACAACACCTCTGGCTTTGTGGACGACACACGGGCGTACGCGTCCATACCGGCTCGCCACGACCTCTTTCGTCGGGTCGATGCGGGCTATCTCGCTCGTCTGGTCCTCGAGCATCGGCTCAGCATGGCCGAGGCCGTCGAGACAGCCATCGATCTGACGTACAACCTGCCAAAGGAGTCCTACGCGCGCCCCTGACCCCTTTGGGAGCGAGAGGTCGCCTGAGGAATCCCTGGTTTTGCATCGCCAGTGGCGGCAAATGTCCCCGACCGAGCCCATTTCGACTCACCATTGATGCATTTTCAGGGTCCATGCCCAATTGCGCTGCGGCCTACTGCGCGTACGGCGCGAACGGCGCCAGATGCTTCACGAAGTGGTCCGCGATGATGCGGTAATGCTCCTCTTCGTTGTCGTTCCACACTTGGTACATCCGTGTCCCGAACTCCTCCAGGATCGCTCCGTAACCGACGTGCAAGACCTGCCGTGAGTCGACGCGGTCCATCAGCTGAACGACCTCGTCATCTGTCGGATCAGTGGGGATTCTCGTCGGATCGCAGGAGAGGTGGTAGCTCTTGCGGTTGGCTTCGAAGCTGTCGAGGGCGAGCGTAAGAACCTCTCGCATCAGATCGGGATCGTTGTTCGCGATCACCCGCAGCGCCTCTGCCCAGCTGGTGCCGGCCGTCTTGAGATGCACTTGACCCTGGGTTGCCTCCGCAATCAGGGGATAGGTGGAGTACTTATCGGACCCGGAGTGTAGGGACAGCTTGTACGGGCCGAGCGCCCGGGCAAGCTCGGCGTGAATCTCGAAGTCACGCTGCAACTCATCGATGTCGCCGATGTGCTCGACACCCTTCTCGAAGCGGCCGACGAAGCGCGGTGCGAATGAGACAAACTCCATCCCGAGGCGCTGCAGCTCGCTGACTACGACGACGTGCTCAGCCGGCTTGGTTGGATAGTCGGTCTCGTCGACGGCGAACTCAACCTCGCAGTCGATGCCCTTCCCCATGAGGCGCCGGTACATGGCCATCGCGTGGGCGAGCGATGGCCCGTACTTCGCCATGGCGCGAAGGACCGACTCTTCGTCGAGCTCGATCGCCTCGTGCTCGAGGTCAACGCGTTGCCCGACGTACCTCTTGGTGAACGTCGACAGGTCAGACTCCAGGCCCGCCCAGTCCAGGGCTGCCACCTTCTGCCGGATCGCAGGCGAGTCGGCGTGCTCCGCCTCCGGGTCGACTTCGGCCTTGGGATCCAGCGTGTAGAACACGAAGCCTGCCGCCACGGTTTCGTCGATGTCCTCAAGCTGCTCCAGATGATCGGCGTCGCCGCCGACTGGCTTGGTCCAGCCTGCCTGGAAGGCGCCCCAGGTCGCATCGTCGAGTACGTTGCGCGGGGTTCGGTGGCAACGCCCCATCTCCCTGATGGACTGCTGGGCGAAGACGGGGTTGATTGCCGCGCCCACTTCCTTCAGCGCTCGCACGTGGCCGGGCGTGGCCAGCCCCAGCCGGTCGCCGAAGCCGGCCGAGGTATGCAATCCGAAGCGCGACGGCTTCAGCCAGGGCAGCGCCGACCGTAGTGCCACGGCATTTTCCGGAGTGGTCTCCGCGACGAAACGAACCTCGCCGTCATTTCCCTCCGTTGTCCCCCTCAAGCCCCGGAATGCGGACTCGTCATCGGCCACGGCCACTAGCCTTTTCGCACCGTCGAGTGACCGTTCCAGCCAGTAAGTAACGCCCCCATAGGAGACCTGTGACTCCGGGTAGGCGCGATCTCCCAGCAATTCGATAGCGGAGGGGCCTAGCTCATCGGGCTGCACACTCATAGCGGTAACCTAGCAGAAAACGCTTTCTCTCATCCTCGCGTCTAAGGTCGGAAAAGATGACAAGACCGATGGGTTGGCGCCTCGCCGTAAACCCCATTCCGTACTGGAGTCGAGGCGGTCGGATCGATAAGTCGCCGGCCGTGTTCGATGAAGCCTTCGCGGACTTTGCCCAGATCGGTTTCACCGCAGTCAAGGCCGACGTACCCGACGGCATGAATGCTGCGGACTACCTGGACTGGATCGGCAGCTACGGCCTCGCGCCCTCCCTCAGCCTGTTCAACTCACCGTTCGACGAGACGATCGACATCACCCAAGAGGTCGAGCGCGCCAAGGCGTTCGCAGCGACGCAAGTGGAGCTCGGTCTCGACCGGACCATGATCTCCTCGATGGCCATCCCCGGCCGGATGGCCTGGCCGGCGGTGGGCGCGGATTTCAATGCTGACCGGCTGCGCCTGGCCATCGAGAACTGCGGGATCATCTGCCAAGTGCTGCAGGCCGAGGGCCTTCGCCCGCTGCACCACTCACACGTCGGAGGGGTGTTCGAGACCGAGCAGGAGATCACCAGCCTGCTGGACGAGCTGGGTCCGGACGTGATCGGCTTCGGTCCCGATACCGGCCACCTCCGCTGGGCTGGGATCGATCCGGCGGCGTTCATGACGCGCTACGCGGACCGGTTGCGCGGCATTCACATCAAGGACGTCTTCCCCGACCACCTCGACCCCGACCAGAGAACACCCAGGTCGTACCACGAGTTGGCGGCGACCAAGCGGTTGTGGTGCGAGCCGGGCCTCGGAGTAGTCGACTTCGACGCCGTATTAGCCGCGCTGCCGGACGACTACGACGGCGATTTCATGATCGAAGTCGACGAGCCGAGCGTCGACTCCCGGTTCGAGTCGCATCGGATCTCCTACGAATGGGCGCGGCACAACCTCCCGGTCAGCAGCTGATTCACTATGTGGCCTGAGCTTGTCGACAGCTCACTTCAGATCGATGGAGACAGGGCTTCGGCCAGAAAGACCCACGCCTCGTCCTGCATGGTGGCGTCAAAGGCGTGTCCGCCTGGGGTAGAGGACCCGCGGTAACGCAGGGTGCCAGCATGCAGACGGCGGAGCTGATCATGAGCCTGCTGCATCCCGGCGCGCGGAAAGAGCTCGTCCTCGATCCGGTACTGGACCAGGAACCGAGCCCCTCCCAGCGTGGTCAGCTCAGGCCAGTCCATCAGTGACCACAGGCCGGGTACGTGGAGCAGCCAGGAATGCGCGTCCAGCTCGTACGGCACCAGGGAGGCGAAGGTTGCCATCATGCAGCTCACCACGCACGCCTTGATCCGGTGATCCAACGCCGCTAGCAGCAGGCTGCGGCCGCCGCCGCCGGAGAAACCGAATGTTCCCAGATGAGCCGGATCGGTCCCTTCAGCACTTGCCAGCACCCCGAGCGCCACCAGGTCGTCGTACAGCACCGCACCGGCGAAGGTCTGGCCCAGTGCACCGGCGGCCTTGGCCAGGGTGTCTTCATGCAATGCCGACGCGAGATCAAACCGTTCGTCTTCGGTGGGATGGATCCCCTGCTCTCGCCAGAGGGCATTCTGAGCAGCCAGCAGCGCGGCCAGCCGCGGCGTAGGACGCGAGAGGTCGAACCGCCGGCTGGCCCAGGAAAACGTGTCGTGCACGAGGACGGCGTGCCCATGACGAGCCAGCTCGTTCGCCGGCGCGCGACCGGAGTAGTAGACGTCGCGAAGCCAGACTGCGCGCGGGCTGGAGTCGGCGCCGAGGTCGACCAGCTGCTCAGCTCCGACGGACCGGACGCCGCCGTGACAGTGCATGCCGATGATGCCGGGCAGGCTGCGCCGTACGCCTGCTGGACGCAGCAGCCAACCGGTCGTGTCCGGCCCGTAGCCAACCGACCACCGCAGTCGACGGATCAGGACCCCATCCAGGTTCGTATGGCCCTCGTCAAACACAGTCGGCCGGTCGGGAGGCCGGCGCAAGCCGAGTACGCGGGCCAAGGCCGTGCCCGCCGCGTCCGCTCCCAGATATGGCGCAGCCGATCGCACTGCCGCCGGCCAGTCCTCATAGCCGGCGATGGGATTCGGACGCTCGCCGCGCGGCTGCTCAGACGCAGTGGTCAGCGGACGGCCTCGCTGAGCCGCACTGGCCCCGTGCTGCCGCGACGCTCGATCCTGGGTCGGAAGAAAATCGCATGGCCAGGTGCGCGGCCGTTCAGCAGGTCCCACATCCGATGCCAGGCCTGCTCACCGAGTTCCGTGCCCGGAACGGATGCGGTCGTCAAGGGTGGGGTGATATAGCGAGCAAGCGGGATGTCGTCGAATCCCACCACAGAGATGTGCCCTGGCACGCCCACGCCTCGTTCGCTGAGGGCGCTTATCAGGCCCATCGCCACGAGATCGTTGAACGCCAGCACCCCGGTCGCAGAGCTGGCGAGAACGCGCTCTGCGGCTTCGTAGCCGTCGGCAAAGCTGACGCCGCAGGGAAAGATCTGGATTGCTACATCTGGATGATCATCGAGATAGTCGTGGACCGCCGCAATCCGACGGGCGTTCGCTGCGCTCTGCGGCGCGCCGGCGAGGTAGACCAGCGATCGGTGACCATAGCCGTACAACAGATCAACCAAGTCCAGCAGCGCCGTCCGGTGGTCTGCGGAAACCACCGGTGTCCTGGTCGATCCAGCGTCACGGTGCACCAGCACAACCGGTTTGAGCTCTTCGAGCAGCGGTTGGAGATCCGCCTCGGCCATCCGCGGCGCACACAACACGATGCCGTCGCAGCGCCTTCGGGTCTCGACGGCGAGGAGCTTTTCCTCGGCGACCGACTCTTCGGAGTCGGCGATCAAGATGTGGTAGCCGTCGCGTGCAGCAGCGCGGCTCAAACCTCGCAACACACCATGGAAACTGGGGTTTTCCAGGTCGGGCACAACCACCGCGATGGTGTTCGTTTTGCCGAGGACCAGGCTGCGGGCAAGCGGGCTGGCTGAGTAATTGAGCTCAGCCGCCGCGGCACGGACCTTCTCAGCCATTGCCTCATCGACAGACGGGTTACCGTTCATCACCCGTGAGACCGTGGCCAGTGAGACGCCGGCGCGGCGAGCAACGTCGGCGATGGTCCGCGATCGATTGTTGGGTGTTGCCACGTACGGGTCCGTTCTCCTCGGTCTAGCTGCGATGGCTATCGGATGAACCTATGGTGTACCTTTCTGAAAGCGTTTTCTAGTCCATAAAACCCGATCGCTACGAAGTCCACGGATGGGAACTATCACCACCTCTGCAACCCGCCTCGTTCTGGTAGGCGTCCGCGGGTATGGACAGGTCCACGCCGAGCGGATCGCTCGGCTCGCCGATCAGGGCCTCGTCGAACTGGTCGCGGCCGTCGATCCGGGAGTCGTGCTGGATCCGCCGACCGTCTACGGCGTGGATCTGTACGCCGACCTGACCGACGCGCTCACCGCAGTCGGTCCAGTGGACGTGGTGGTCATCGCTGCGCCCATCGGCGATCACTTCAGACTCGCTCAGATCGCGCTCACCTCTGGTGCTGATGTCTATTTGGAGAAGCCGCCCGTGGCCTCCATGGACGACTTCACCACCCTGCTCGCGACCGAACAGGCGACAGGACGCGTAATTCAGGTGGGGTTCCAGAGCCTCGGCTCGCAGGCTTTGCAGATGCTGGAGACCGATGACTTCGGTATCGGTTCTGTGGTCAGAGTCAGCGCGATGGGCGCATGGTCGCGGCCTGTCAGCTATTGGAGCCGTTCACCCTGGGCGGGCCGTCGCAGCATGCACGGCCGAGCAGTTAGTGACGGGGTGGTCACCAACCCGCTGGCCCACGCAACGGCCACGGCGCTGGCAGTCATCGGCTGCCGCCGGCTTGAGGATGTCGACTTGGTTGAGACCGATCTCTACCGGGCCAACGCCATCGACAGCGACGACACCTCGGTGGTTCGGATTCGCACAACCCGAAGACTCCAAGTGACGTGCGCTCTTACCCTGTGTGCACCTGTTCAGCGCGAGCCGTATGTGCAGGTCCAAGGCACCCACGGCCGCGCCACCTTTGCCTACACCGCCGATCGCGTGCATGTCGAGACAGAAGATCAGAACCGCACGGAGACCACAACACGCGTTGATCTTCTCGAGAACCTGTTGGCCCACCGCCGGAATGGAACGCCACTGCTCGTGCCGCTGGCCAGTACTGGTGCGTTTATGCGAGTACTGGACGCAGTTACGGCGGCCGGCGAACCGGTCCGGGTCGATCCCCGGGCCATCCAATGGCAAGGCGAGGGCCAAGACCGGAGTGCAATCGTCGACAATGTCACGCATTGGGTGACGCAGGCCGCCATGAGCGGGCAGACCTTCGTCGAGCTTGGTGTGCCTTGGGCTCACTCCCAACGTGACCAAGTGCTCGTTCGGGCCAGCATCGGAGAGGGTGAGGTCGCGCTCTACCGCGACGGGCGAGGCACCATTCCCACCTCAAGCCCCCGGCCGTATCTCCATCCGGTGCGAACGCGGACAGGCGTGGTGGTGTCGGCCCACCATCCCGCCGACCATGACTGGCACAACGGTGTCGGCATGGCCATACCCGATGTGAATAACACCCACTTCTGGGGTGGTGGCACTTATGTCCACGGGCAGGGGTATGTGCTGCTCGACAATCATGGTGCGATCACTGGCGACCCGCCCCAGCTGGGTGACGACGAGTTCACCCAGCAGCTGCAGTGGATGGGCCACGACGGATCGGTCCAGCTCCGGGAGGAGCGGTCGATCGGTTGGGCCGCCATCGACAATCAGAAGTGGAGATTGATCTTCGATTCCCTGCTGCGGGCCGACACCGGCGCCGAGCTCAACTCGCCTGGCAGCAAGGGTCGCAAGGGCGGTGGCTATGGCGGTTTCTTCTGGCGGTTCCCCTCGTGCGACAACGTAGAGGTATTCACCGCTCAGAATCGGGGCGAGGACGAGGTGCATGGCAGCGTGGCGCCGTGGGTTGCCTGGGTCGCGGACTTCGCGGCCGGGCCGGGAGTCAGTGGGCCGGCCACGATCGTCATTGCGGCGCCAGGGGCGGCCGAGGCAGGCGAGCCTTGGTTCGTTCGGGTGCGTGACTATCCAGGGATCGGCTCGGCGCTCGCCTGGGACCGTCCCGTGATCCTTGCTGCGGGCGCAGTGCTCCACCGCCGTTTCGATGTGGTGATTGCCGACGGCCGATTGAGCGAAGCTCAGACAAGAACACTGGCTGCCGAACTGATGGCGCCGCGGTCCTGACCGACGCTTTAGAGTGACTCCATGGCGCGGCACCCCCACGTGGCATGAGTCATGACAATGCCGGGTCGCGGCTCGACAGTGCAACCGTCGTGTCGCTGGCCGCCATGGCCTTGGGAATCTTCGTCATTGCCAACGACTTCACTGCTCTAAGCGTTGCCGTAGTTCCGATCGAGAACGACCTCGATACGTCGTTGAACCGGGCGCAGTGGGTGATCAACGCCTACACGGTCGTGTTCGGCGTAATGATCGTCACTGGCGGGCGGCTGGCTGATCTGTATGGGCGCCGCCGGGTGTTCATGATCGGCGCAGCCATCTTCGCCACGTTCTCGCTGCTGGGTGGCCTCGCTCCAAACATCGAGACGCTGATAGCCGCCCGGGCGCTGATGGGCATCGGCGGCGCCTTGATTTGGCCGTCGGTGTTGGGGATGACCTACGCCGTCCTGCCCGAGGACAAGGCCAGCCTCGCCGGAGGTCTGGTGATCGGCGTGGCCGGTCTCGGCAACGCAACCGGTCCGCTGATCGCTGGGTTGCTCACCGACGTGCTCAGCTGGCGTTGGGTGTTCTTCGTGAACGTTCCGATCGCCGTCCTTGCCATGATCATCATCCGTCGCAACGTGGCCGAGAGCGCGGCGGGGCGTCGGGCGGGAATCGACTACCAGGGCATCGCCACTTTCTCGGCCGCAGTAATCCTTGTGCTCGTCGGGCTCGATCACGGTAGCGCGGTGGGCTTCACCGATCCGGTGGTCGTGGTGATGATGGCCGTCGGAATTCTGCTCCTCGTGGCCTTCGCTGTCATCGAGACACGTAAGGGCGACGATGCGCTGGTACCGCGCCGGGTGACGAAGAGCAGGCAGTTCACCAGCGCGGCGCTTTCGGTGACGCTGATGTCGGTGACCTTTTTCGGCATCCTCGTCTACATCCCGCAGTTCCTCCAGAAGGAGCTTGGGTGGTCCGCACTCGAAGCTGGCGCCGGCCTGCTGCCGATGATGCTGATCTTTGCTGGGACCTCGTTCCTGGCCGGACCCTTGTACAACCGCGTCGGCGCTCGGCTCGTGACCGGCGCCGGTGGCATCTGCCTGACCGCCGGTGCGCTTGGCCTCGCCCTGGCGATCACGTCGGACTACCCGCTGTTGACTCCTGGCCTGCTCCTGGCGGGAATCGGAGTCGGGCTCTACTACTCGGCGATTACCACGGTGGCCGTCACTGCCGTCAGCTCCGAGGACAACAGCCTGGCCGGTGGGATCGCCTACATGGGCAATGTCGCCGGGGGGTCCATCGGGTTAGGTCTCAACACCGCGATAGTGCTGTCGGCATCAAGTTTCGCGGAAGGAATCCGGATCGCGTTCTTCGTCGACGCCGCGCTCGGTCTGGTCGCCACCGCCATTGTGCTTGTTTCCCTCCAGGGCAAAGGCGCCCCATACCATCGGCATCTGCACCTCCACCACCGAGCACACGGCTGAAGAGGGCAGCCACCGGTCTGCCCTCAGGTGCGGTTCTTACTAAGGCAGGACGCCAACAAATCGTCGATTTCTGCGCCTATACGCAACCGCTTGCGACTATTTGCCCGGTTCATAGGTACCACGAACCAATACGCCAGGAAATTGGCATCAGCGTCGACACATAATTGGCTGAATACCGCACAAACACACAATTATTTGTACATTCCGCAGCCTTCGCCGCATGAGCATTTGAGGCAAAAAGGTGCTCAGCCCGGCAATACCGTAATCAGGCAACGTAGGCCGGGAGCCCGACTGATCCGAGCATCGCCGGTGACGAGCGGGCACTGCATCGCCTCGGCGAGGGCGACGTACGCCGCGTCATAGGCAGAGAGGTTATGGCGGAGCTCCCAGACCCGATCGAGCATTGAGAACGTCCCGTGGCGGGTGATCCCCAGCCAACGAAAGGTATGCAAGATCTCCCAGCCGCTGTCTTCATCAAGCTCGCCTCGACGAACATGTCCGCGCACCGCGTTGGCGATCTCGGTATCGATCAGATGAGGAACGTGAACATGCTCCTCAGCCCGGAGGGGGACCGATCTCAAGCGGAGGAGCCACGCCATGATCGCGGACGCATCGGCGACGATCATCGCTCGGATCGGGACTGATCAAGATTCGCCAGAATCTGAGCCATCGTTATCTCACGATGTGGAAGGGACCCCAGCAGCGCAGCGTTGTCGATGCGTCGAGAGGCTTCGGCAAGCTCCCGGATCGCCACTGCATTGACAGAAATACCCTCGAGCTTGGCCAGTCGCTCGAGTCGATCTACCACCTCATCCGGCACATTGCGCAGATATAAGGTCTTCATGTTGCATTATGCTAGCACATCGCTAGCATTACGCTGGCAAAGGCACCGCCGCAGACTATTTCTTGCTTCGCCAGCCCCGCTCGAACGGGAGCCGCCAGGCATGCGGTGCGACCAGCTGGTGAATTGAGTTCGGCCCCCAAGAGCCAGGGGCGTACGGGCGCACCGGAGGCGGATCTTGCAACAACGGCTCCGATCGCTCCCACAGGCTTTCGATGCCTTCGGCAGTGGTGAACAGCGTGTGATCATCGCGCATCGCATCCAGGATCAACCGCTCGTACGCCTCGAGAATCTCCCCAACCCGATCGGTCTCGTGCGTTGAGAACTGCATGCTCAACTTGTCGAGCTTCATGCCTGGTCCGGGTCGCTTGCCGTAGAACGAGAGCGAGACCTTGGCCTCGTCAGCAAGATCAAAAGTAAGATGGTCCGGACCGGACGAGCCGACCCCCGATCCTGCAGGGAACATGCTCTTCGGTGCCTCTTTGAAGGCAATCGAAATAATCCGCAGGCCCTCGGCCATCCGCTTGCCGGTCCGGCAGTAGAAAGGTACCCCGGCCCAACGCCAGTTGTCGATACCGCATTTCAAAGCAATGAATGTTTCCGTATCAGAATCGCGTGCGACACCTTCTTCCTCGCGATATCCGGAGTACTGGCCACGGACAACGTCGTGTGGATCGAGCGGCAACATTGAGCGAAAGACTTTGTTCTTTTCCTCACTAATTGCCCGCGGTTCTAGCGCAGTTGGCGGTTCCATCGCCACAAATGCAAGCACCTGGAAGAGGTGTGTCACCACCATGTCCTTGTAGGCGCCGGTCACCTCGTAGAAGCCCGCCCGCCGATCCAGACCCAGAGTCTCAGGGATGTCGATCTGGATGTGGTCGATGAAGTTCCGGTTCCAGATCGGCTCGAACAGCCCATTGGCGAAGCGGAACGCGAGGATGTTCAGCGCTGCTTCCTTGCCAAGGAAGTGGTCGATTCGGAAGACTTGCCGCTCCTTGAAGGTCTCGTGGACCTGATCGTTGAGGGTGATCGCACTCTGCAGATCGGTGCCGAACGGTTTCTCCATCACGACCCGCGAGCGTTCGACCAGTTTCGCCTCGCGCAGGGTGTTGATGACCTTGGGCGCAGCGGCCGGCGGCACGCTCAGGTAGTGCAGACGGCCTACTGGGCCACCGAGCTTCTCCTCAGCGACCCGAACCGCCTTTCCCAGGCCCTCGGCGCCGGCCGACTGTGGGATGTAGGTGAGCCGTTCGCCGAAGGAGTCCCAATGCTCCTCGGTCAAGGGGTGGTGACTGAACTCAGTCACCGCCTCCTTAGCGAGCTTGCGGAACTCATCCTCGGTAAGTTCCTCCAACGAGGTCCCGACTACCTGGATGTCCGGCGCAAGCGCAGACAAGGCGAGATGGGCCAAGCCAGGGAGCAACTTACGGCGGGAAAGGTCACCGGTGGCCCCGAACAACACAATGACGTGGGGCGTGATGACGTCGCTCCCTTTACGCGGACGCGATCCCGGCGCGGGATAGGCGATGGTCTGAACATGTTGTTGTACTGCCACGCCTCGATGCTCCCACCTGGCGCGTGGCCGCAACAAGATGACACCCGGATTTAATGAGTACATGGGCCACCCCTTGCCGTACGCCGCCAACTGCTCGCTGCTTTTCACTGAGGTTGAGCTTTTGGAACGCCCGGTGGCAGCGCGTTTAGCAGGCTTCGACGCGATTGAGTTCTGGTGGCCCTGGCCGGATCAACCGGTCCCACTGGATGCGGAGATCGACAGGTTCGTCGCAGCCGTACGGGACTCTGGGGTCCAGCTGATCGGGCTCAACTTCTTCGCCGGTGACCTTGCGGGCGCTGACTGCGGTGTGCTGTCGATCCCGGAGCGGTCGGCGGAGTTCCGCGACAACATTGCCGTCACCATGGGCATCGGTGAAGCCCTCGGCGTACCCGCCTTCAACGCGCCATACGGAAATCGAGTGGACGATGTGGCACCCCAGCAGCAGGACGATCTGGCAATCGAGAACCTGATGCTGGCGGCCCAAGCGGCGGCAGCGATTGATGGGACGGTCTTGCTGGAGCCGATCAGCGGGCCGAAGCCGTATCCGCTCCGAACCGCCGGCGATGTCGCCGCGGTGCTCGATCGGCTGACCGCATCGAACATCGGCTTCCTCTGCGACCTGTTCCACCTCGCCAACAATGGCGACGACATTGACGCGGCGTTGGTGGCGTACGCCGACCGGATCGCTCATGTGCAAATCGCCGACCACCCCGGACGCGGCGAACCCGGCACTGGCACCCTCGACCTGCAGCGCTATCTCAGCATCATCGAAGCCAGTGGCTACTCGGGCTACGTCGGGCTCGAGTACCTTCCGACCACGACCACCATCGACAGCCTCCGCTGGCTGCGCCAACCGAAAGTGAACCAACCGTGAGCTCCGCCTAGGCGCCGCAGCAGAGGGCCCGCATTCGCAATGCAGCGGTCCACATCAGGCTCGTAGTCAGTCCGCCTCCCCAGGAAACCGGTCGCAGACAACACGTCTCAGGGCCGATTTCTTGTTGCGCGTGACCGGTTTCCGTGAGACCGGCGGGCGGCTTTCGCTCATGGGTTCAGGTCCAGGTGAGCGAACGCGTCCAGCATGAGCGTCTCGGCCAGGCACGCGGCGCCGAAATCGCCCAAATGAAGTGACTCGTTGGCACCGTGGGCCCGAGAGTCAGGATCGCCGACCGCGGTGATCAAGATGGTTGCGTCGGGAAATGCCTTGCCGAAGTCGGCAACCATCGGGATTGACCCACCTTGCCCGATAAGGACGGGCTCCACACCCCATGCCTGGGTGAAGGCAGCACGCGCGGCCTCGGCGTAAGGACCGGTGAAGTCGATCAACGATGGTTCGGCCGTCTCGCTTTCCGTGACCGTGACTTGCGCGCCCCAAGGAGCATGATCATTCAGGTGCGTGATCAAAGCAGCCAATGCCTTCGCCGCGTCGTCGCCGGGTGCGACCCGAGCACTGATCTTGGCCCGCGCGACGGGGATCAAGGTATTGGACGCTTTATCAACAGGCGTGGCGTCGAGAGCGATCACCGAGACTGCGGGCTTGCACCACATTCGCTCGACGAACGATCCGCTACCGATCCAGTCAACGCCGTCGAAGAGTCCTGACTCCTCCCGGAGCCGCTCGGGCGGATACTCCAGGGCTGGCGCGGGCGCAGTCGCCAGCCCGGCAATCGCCACATTTCCCTGGTCATCATGCAGGGTCGCCAGCAGGCGGCACAGCGCCGTCAGCGCATCCGGAACCACTCCGCCGTACTCCCCCGAGTGCACCCCGTGGTCCAGGGTGCGAACCTCAACCGTGCAGCCCGCAAGTCCGCGAAGGGAGGTCGTGAAGGCCGGTTGCCCGACCGCCCAGTTGCCGGAGTCGGCGATCACGAAGACGTCCGCGGCGAGCTCCTCGCGGTGTGCATCGAGCAACTGGGCCAGATCGGTCGACCCGACCTCCTCTTCGCCCTCGATGAACAGCGTCACGCCGACTGGTGGCTTGCCTCCGAAGGCCCGCAGCGCGGCGAGATGAACAGCGAACCCACCCTTATCGTCGCTCGACGCGCGGCCAAACAGCCGACCGTCGATCTCAGTGGCGACGAAGGGTGGCGTCGCCCAATCGGCCGGATCGCCTTCGGGTTGGACGTCGTGGTGCGCGTACAGACACACGGTCGGCATGCCTGCCGGTGCCGGAAACCGTGCGATGACGGCGGGTGCTCCACCATTCGCGCGTACAACCCGGGCGTCGGGGCATCCTGCGTTCACGAGCAACCTCACGATGGCCAGCGCGCTGCGCTCGACCTCCCCAGCCCGCGCCCGGTCCGCGCTGACCGACTCGATGGCGATGAGCTCCTTCAGATCGGCGAGTACGCCCGGAAGCAGCTCGCGAACCACATCATGCAGGGACATAGCTGGAGCCTATGGGGGTGACGGGCGTTTGCTCAGGACGACCTCTTGGCGAGGATGTCGAGATAGTGCTGGTTGTACATCAGGCCGAGGACGTTGCCGAACGGGTCGACGACGGATGCTGTGATGAAGCCGTCGCCCTGCTTGGTGATCGGCGCGTGCTCCGTGGCGCCCAGGGCGAGCACCCGCTCCAGGGCTGCCTCGATGTCGTCGACGTGCCAGTAGACGACCGCGCCGGCCGCCGGTCCGCCAGTCGGGTGCGGCGCGAACTTGCTGGACAGGATGCCGAACTCGTGCTCGTAGTCGCCGATGCGGAACTCGAGGTAACCCGGGCCCTTGCCGTAATCCGCGCTGTCGTAATACGGCGGTACGCCGAACAGCTCGCTGTACCACTTCGCAGCCGCCGCGTGGTCTTCGGCGAAGAAGTTGACGGTGCACAGTCCTCGCAACATGTTTCTGGTGCCTCCTTGGTGTCGTGCTTCTGCCTTATAGACCATCATTTCGCTTAAAGTGTTCACGAACTGAGCACTTTGTTTGACAAACTCGACCGCATGCGGGCCGACCGACTTGTCGCCAGTCTGCTGTTGATGCAGTCCCGCGGGCGAGTGACCGCCGCCGCGGTGGCCGCTGAGCTGGGGATCTCCGTGGCCACGGCCCGCCGCGATCTCGAAGCACTGTCAGCCGCCGGGGTTCCGGTCTATCCGCAGCCGGGTCGCGGCGGCGGCTGGCAGCTCGTCGGCGGGGCCCGGACCGATCTGAGTGGACTCACCGCCGCCGAGGCGCAGGCGTTGTTCCTGCTCGCCGGCCCGGCGGCGTCGACCGCGCCCGAGGTCAAGTCAGCGCTGCGCAAGCTGGTTCGCGCGCTGCCCAGCACATTCCGAGCCGACGCCGAGGCAGCGGCGGACGCTGTGCTGATCGACTCAGCCCGCTGGGGTGAAAGCAGTAAGGAGCCACCTGCACTGGTTCGCGACCTGCAAACCGCCGTGGTACGACGGCGCAAGATGCGGCTGACCTACCGAGGGCGTTCCGGGCCGCCATCGCAGCGGCTCGTCGAGCCGTGGGGTCTGGTCGACAAGGATGATGTCTGGTACCTGGTCGCCGGCACACCCAAGGGCCAGCGGACGTTCCGGATCGACCGCATCGCCGAGGCCGTCCTGACCGATGAGCCGGCCGAGCGGCCCGACGACTTTCAGCTTGCGCAGGTGTGGCAGGAGATCGTCGCCGAGATGGAGCAGCGGCGTTCCCTCATCCAGGCGACGGTGCTGATCGAAGGCCGGTTCGTGTACGTGCTGCAGTCACACTACGGGCGCCACTGCGAGGTGCTGGATGCAATGGAAGACGGCCGGGTGCGGGTCCGGGTCGCCTCGCACATGGCCCGCTCCATCGCCGAGCAGCTGGCCGGCTGGGGCCAAGCGGTCGAGGTGCTCGAGCCCGAAGAGGTCCGCGACGAGCTGGCCCGCATCGGTGCCGAACTCGTCCGCAGTTACGCGCGCTGAGCACGCCCTCCGCCGATCTGTCAGTGGGTAGCCATGACGGCCGGAATGGTGTCCTGCCACGCCTCCCGGATGCGGGTAAGAGGCAGCGTGAACTGGCCGACCACCTCGAGGCTGGCGTCCTCCTCGGCCGTGACCACTCCGAGCTTGGTCAGCCTGACTCCATTGATTCGGCACAGCGAGGCGAGATCACGGCCGGCACCCTTCTTTACCGAGACAAGCGCTCGCGCGGTGCTTTCAGAAAAGAGCCATACGAACGGATCAGCCTTTGAGGGCAACTCAATACGCGCGCCGAAGCCGTAGCGCAGGGCTGACTCGACCAACGCTTGCGCCAACCCACCATCGGCCAGGTCATGAGCGCTGGCGAGTATGCCGCGGCGGCTCGCCCTGATCATCACCTCTGCCAGTGCCTTCTCCTGAGCAAAATCAACTTCGGGTGGCTGACCGCCAAGATGATCATGAATGACGTGTGCCCAGGCGGAACCAGCCAATTCGTCACGGGTCTCGCCGAGCAGGTACACGACCTGCTCGGCCGCTGGAAACCCTCCAGGGGTCCGGCGCGTCACATCGTCAATCACTCCGAGCACTCCGACCACTGGCGTTGGCAAGATCGGCGTGCTGCCTGTCTGGTTGTAGAAACTCACGTTCCCACCGGTCACCGGCGTACCCAGCGCCCGGCAGCCATCAGCGAGCCCGCGTACGGCTTCGCTGAACTGCCACATGATCGCCGGATCTTCTGGCGAGCCGAAGTTGAGGCAGTCAGTGATCGCCAGCGGCTCTGCCCCAGAGGTTGCGACATTGCGGTAGGCCTCTGCTAGCGCCAGCTGTGCGCCAGCGTAGGGATCCAGCAGTGCAAAGCGCGAGTTGCAGTCGGTCGCGAGAGCGACGCCGAGGCCCGAGTCCTCATCAATCCGCAATATGCCCGCATCGTCAGGTTGCGCGAGCACGGAGTTGCCGCGGACGTAGCGGTCGTATTGATCAGTGACCCACGACTTGTCAGAGAGGTTAGGCGAGCCAACCAGGCGGAGCAGGGTGTCGGCGAGCTCTTCGCCATCGGCTGGTCGCGGAAGCTGATCAATCCCGTTGGCTTGGACCTGATCCTGCCACTCCGGCCGCTCGTAGGGACGCTCGTAAACCGGACCCTCGTGGGCCACGGTGCGCGGCGGTACGTCAACCACCGTCTCACCGTGCCAGTCGATCACCAGCCGGTCCTCGGCGGTCACTTCGCCGATTACGGTTGCCAGCACGTCCCACTTGCGGCAGATCGCCAGGAAATCCTCGACATGCTTGGGTTCGACGATTGCCATCATGCGTTCCTGCGACTCGCTCATCAAGATCTCCTCTGGGCTGAGCGTTGTGTTACGCAGCGGCACCAGATCAAGATCAATGTGCATACCGCCGTCGCCGGCGCTAGCGAGCTCTGAGGTGGCGCAGGAGAGTCCGGCACCACCGAGATCTTGGATGCCGGTGATCAGCCCGGCTGCGAAGATCTCCAGCGTGCACTCGATGAGCAGCTTCTCCATGAAAGGGTCGCCGACCTGAACGCTCGGGCGCTTGGCCGCCGGTTTGCGTCCTGAGCTTGTCGCAGGGCGTTGTTCTGAGCCCGTCGAAGGGCGCGCTTCGCCAGGCTCAGCGCTCGTACCCTCCGCTTGATCAAAGCTCTCCGAGGCGAGCACGCTGACCCCACCGATGCCGTCGGCGCCGGTCGAGGCCCCATACAAGATCACCTTGTTGCCAGTGCCGGTGGCTTTCGCCAGGTGCAAGTCTTCATGGCGGAGTACGCCGACGCATAAGGCATTGACCAGCGGATTGCCGAGATAGGTGCTGTCGAAGGCCACCTCGCCGCCGATGTTGGGCAGACCCAGACAGTTCCCGTAACCGCCGATGCCGGCCACAACGCCTGGCATTACCCGCGCTGTGTCCGGCTCGTCGAGGGGCCCAAAGCGAAGAGAATCCATGACGCCGATGGGACGCGCTCCCATCGCCAAGATGTCGCGAACAATCCCGCCGACGCCGGTGGCGGCGCCCTGGTACGGCTCGACGTAGCTGGGATGGTTGTGCGACTCGATCTTGAAGGTGACGGCGTAGCCCTGTCCAATGTCGACCACGCCCGCGTTCTCCCCGATGCCGGCGAGCAGTTTGCCGGTGGGGGCCTCCGGTGGAAGCCAGGTGAACTGGCGCAGATGCACTTTGGACGACTTGTACGAGCAGTGCTCTGACCACATGACGGAGTACATGGCGAGCTCGGACGAGGTGGGGCGACGGCCCAGGATCTCCTTGATCCGGGCGTACTCGTTGTCTTTCAGCCCCAGCTCAGCCCATGGTTGTGCCTGGTCAGGGGTCCGGGTTGCGTCGCTGACAGTGTCTGCCACGGCCGTAACGCTACCTGCGCTAAGCACCGACGGTGTTGATTGCCCAATCGTTGTGTTCTGCCCAGTCGAGGAAGAACCAGCCCATGACGACGGCGACCTCCGCGGTCGCTGTGAGCCAGACGCTGATCCCCCCGTCGTTCAGCAATGTACCGAGAATCGCGACGATCAAGATGGCAACGAGCGTGCTACGAACGGTGGTGAAATCCGCCCAGACTCGTGGCACCAGGTAAGTCATGATCGCTATCCACAGCGTGACACCGATCAGCAGCGACGCGATGCCCAGCGGGGAGGCCATCGTCTCGGCGGCCGCGACCGCCTTGCGGCTGATCACGTCGAGCGCATCCCCGTCGAGGATGCGTTGCACAAAATTTCCCAGGTGGCTACGTCGATCCGGTCCGCGAATCCAGTCGAGCACCGAGATCACTCCGACCGTCAGCACCGCAAAGCCGGCAATCGCCAACAGTTTCGGCCAGGTGATCTTGACGCCAGAGAGCGCCAGCATCAGCCACAGCACCGCCGGCGTCAGCGCAATGACCCCGCCGAAGTCGCTACCCATGGAAGGCCAGCCCTCGCAGATCACGATGCCAAATCCGATGATGCCGGCCACAGCGACGGCCGCGACACGCTTCCCGGCCGTCAGGTAACGGTGGGCGAGATAACCCGCAAGGAACAGTCCGGCGCTCGCGTACACGGCGAATGTCACATTCCCGAAGCCGTACCAGCGCAAGCCGAAGATCGGTCGCGAATTGAGCATCGAACCCGGCTGCATTACCGCACCCAGGGCCGCGTCTACGGTAAACGCAGCGACGGTGATCGCAACCGCGGCGACGGCGTTGGGCACTTGTGCCAGCCGGCCGATGAAGAGCGCCAGTACCGTCAAGATCACCGACCAGGCGGCCACCAGCAGGCTGAGGAACAGCCCTGGCGAGCTGCTGTTCTGCCACGGCACCGAGCCGGTGAGCATCATGGCGGCGGCGAGTATCCCACCGAAGGTCAAGATCAGTTTGGGCAGCGCGAACCTACTGCGCAGCGTACCGATGACCAAGATCACAAACAGCAGACCGCCGGCGAGACCAAGCGCCAGGTAGCCAATCGGCGCTGCATCTGAAAGCGCGGCGATCGAGTTGATCTTGGCATCGATGCCCTCGACCGTGAGGTCTGCGGTGTAAACGGCGAACGGTGAACCATCAACAGCGACTGATGATCCTGGCGCCCCGAAGTCGATCAAGGTCCGGGTCAGATCGGTCAGCGTCACTATTCCCTCGCGCCGCGTGCTCGCCGAGGTCAACCAGCCGGGCAGCGTGGTGCCGAGCCGGTAGATGACTTGCAGGCTCGGGTCGTCGGAGCCGGCAGCCGGCCCGACACCAGTCAGGATCAGGGTGATGTCCTCGCGATCGGCTAACTGCGTGATGACCTGGTCGGAGAGTGGTCCCGCATCCACCAGCGTGATCGGACACTGGGTTTGCATGCCGCCCGCGATGAACTCCTCGAGCGTTTGATAGCCGGCGACACTGCCGTCCGGCTTGGCAGCCGCAAGAGCTGCTCCAGGACCGACAGCAGCGACACATCCGGGGACGGAACCGGCGAGGGTGCCCAGCTGCGCGTCACCGCGCCGCGCGGCAGCGGCCGCCTGGCGCTCTGTCCAGTCGGTCACCTTCCCGTTTTGGACCTCAGGAGCACACAGACCACCGACCGCGGCTCGGCGACCGGCCCCTAGCGTGGTCCAGCCAGCTGCGGCGCAGTCGCCGACATAGCGGGGGCGGACAGAGACCATCCCGGCCTGGGCATCGTTGAGATGAGAGCCCAGCACAGCGCGATCTGTCGGCGTAAGTTCGGTCCGACCCGTCACCCCGACTACCACAACTCGATCGGTGAAGATCGCCGACTCCTGCGGCTGATCGGCCAGAGCGTGGATGCCCCGAAGGCCGACGAAAACCACGCCCAGGGCCAGCAGAAGAAACACCCACCACCAGCGCCGAAGTGGGCCAGCGTCATTCGGCTCGTCTGCCACGGAGCCACCGACCGGGTGACGCCGCGGCGATTGTCGGATGCTCGACACTAATAGCTAGACCTTGGCGGCGAGGAAGCTGATGACGCTGCTGAAGATTGGACGACCGTCCTGGGTCGGTCCGGTCAGCGAATCGACATTGTGCTCCGGGTGTGGCATCAGTCCGACCACATTCCCGCGCTCATTGCAGATGCCGGCAATGTCGTTGAAAGAGCCGTTTGGATTGCCGTTGACGTATCGGAAGACCACCTGGCCCTCCCCCTCCAGGCGACGCAAGGTCTCCTCATCGGCCACGTAACCGCCCTCCCCGCTCTTGAGCACGAGCGTAATGACCTGGCCGTGGGTGAAGTCCGACGTCCAGGTGGTGTCAAGGGACTCCAATCGAAGATCTTGATCCTTGCAGACAAAGACCCGCACATCGTTGCGGATCAGCGCACCCGGTAGTAGGTGGGCCTCGCACAGAATCTGAAAGCCGTTACAGATGCCCAGCACGGGCATCCCGTCATGAGCGGCTTTGATCACCTCGGTCATGACAGGGGCGAATCTGGAGATGGCACCGCAGCGCAGGTAGTCCCCGTAGGAGAATCCGCCGGGCAAGATCACGGCTCGTACGCCGTCGAGAGTGTCGTTGCCGTGCCACAACGGCACCGGCTCGCCCCCGCAGAGCCGGATGGCACGAAGCGCGTCCTGATCGTCAAGCGAGCCAGGAAAAGTGACAACACCGATCCTGGGGCCCATCAGCCCGCCTGTGCAGCGAGCTCGGTTTGCTCGTCGGCCTCAGCCTGGTCATCCTCGTCGAATGCCTCAGGCGGCTCCTCAACGCGTACGTTGAAGGTCTCGATCACGGTGTTGGCCAGCAAGGTCTCGGCGGCCCGACGGACCTCGGCCAGCCGATCCTCGGTGATCTCACCGTCGACATCAAGCTCGAACCGCTTGCCCTGGCGCACCGAGATGCCGGCAAAGCCCAGCCGCACCAGCGCACCGGTCACCGCCTTGCCCTGGGGATCCAGGATCTCCGGCTTCGGCATCACATCGACTACCACTCGCGCCATGCCTGCGGAGTCTAGCCCGGCTTGCGCACCGCTCCTGGAAAGAACGATGAAATGGCCGAGCGTCGCAGAGCCGTCCTCGAGGCTCAAGAGGCGGCAATCAGGCAACGTCGCGGCGTACGGCGGAAAACACTCCGGCTAGCGCCGGGAGCAAACACCATGCCGCAAACACCAAGGCGGCCAGCCACCACGGCGTCGGATCGTGTCCCGCGAACAGCACAGGGGAGGTGATCTCCAGCATGGCGTTGGTGGCTCCACTCGGCATCAGATTGAGCAGCTGGTCCCACCTCTTCAGGAAGAACACAATCGACACCATCGGCTCCACCAAGAAACCGAGGAGAATGCCGACCGCTAGGGCGACCGGCATGTTCTTGATCAAGATTCCGATACCCATCCCGATCAAGGTCCACAGCGCGATCGAGCAAACCCCAAGAATGATGGAACGCCAGGTTGTTGGCTCGTCCAGCAGGAATGTCCCGCCGTGCTGCAGCACGAACGGAACCGAGACCAGCATTCCAGCCGCCACGCTGGTGATGCCATAGATCACTCCGAAGATCAACAAGGCCTCCGCCTTGCCAAGCAGCAGCCGGAGCCTGCGAGGCGTGGCCAGATAGCTCGAGGCGAGCGTGCCGTAGCGATATTCGCTGCCCACTCCGACGATGCCCACCACCATGGCCAGGATCCGTGACAGCACATTCCCGCCGTTGTAAATGCTGTGGATGATGCCGGGATCAGTAAACGGCGAACTGGTAACGCCCGCCCTGCTTTGCAGCAGAGCGACTACGGCTGGCAGCGCCGCGTACCCTGCGCTGAGCAGGAAGATGCAGAGGAGCACAATCCACCACAACTTCGTCGTGCTGATCCTGCGCATTTCGGCGCGCAGTACACCGCTCATCCAGAACCTTCGAGCATGGAGAAGAACTCCTGCTCGAGATCGCGCCGCTCGGTGATCAGCTCATCCACCGCAACGCCGGCGCTGAACAGCGCGGAGCCAATCCGGCCTACATCGTGGCTGTGAATGCGCAGATAGGTGCCCCGCTCGTCCACCGAGGTTTCCACGTCAGCACCGATGGCTGTCAGCGTTTGCATCGCGGCTCGCAGATCTGACACACGTGCGCGGGTGATGCCCTCACCCAAGTTGAGTTCCGACATCGGCATCTGCGCCAGCAGCCGACCTCGGTCGATCACCACAATGTCGTCAGCGGTGGCCTCCACCTCGTTCAGCAAATGGGAGGACATCAGAACTGCCCGGCCACTCGCCGCGAAGTCACGCAAGGAAGTGCGCAGCCACCGGATGCCTTCTGGATCAAGACCATTCGCTGGTTCATCCAAGATCAGGTAGTCGGGATTACCGAGCATCGCGGCAGCCAGCGCGAGGCGCTGTTGCATTCCCATGGAATATTCGCCGACCGGTTGCCGTGCAACGTCGCCCAGACCGACCTCTCCGAGCAGCTCGTCAACCCGGCGATCGCTTGCGCCGGCCGTCGGCGCGAGCACCCGAAGGTGATTACGGCCGCTACGACCGGGGTGGAAGCGGGCGTCGAGCACGCACCCGACCGTCCGCTGAGGATGTGGCAGGTCGGCGTAGGCCAGCTGGCCAAACGTCGCCGTACCCGTTGTTGGGGTGACCAAGCCGACGAGAATCCGCATCGTGGTTGTTTTCCCGGCGCCATTGGGCCCGAGGAAGCCGATCACACGTCCCGGCTCCACGACGAAGCTGAGATTGTGTACCGCGAGGGTGCCGTTATAGCTCTTGATCAACCGATCGACGACGATTGGCGGCACCTCATGTTGAACAGTCCGTCGGGAAGGCTTGGTCGGGCGTACGACGGGTGCGGCAACGCGAGGGACGCCTGGTCCAGGCCCTGCTCGGACGGTCGTTGGCGTGTGGTCTGGCAAGGGTGCCCGAACCGGCTCCACGCGTCTGGTTTCGGGCACCAGCCGAGTCAGTGGTGGTGTCGGGGGGAGCTGCGGACGATCACTGAGCGGAGCGGGCCGGTCCAGTTCCGTCTGCTGGGTCCGGGCTGGCGGTGGAATGGGCGCCGGCGCCGATACGGTCGGTTGCGCCGGGACGTCGATCGGGTCACGGGGTGCGACCTCAGGCGCAGTCAGATTCGGCGGCTCGACCGCCGACTCACGAGGTGGGGAGGGCGCACTGCGTCGAGGCTGGGGACCCTCCGCAGCGCTCTGACCCACCTCAGCAGGCGCGGCTGGCCGAGCTGGCAGAACGGGCTGGCTGGGCTCGTAGGACTCAGGATCAACAATGGCCCGCCGGCCGGGAGCCGACGGCTCTGTCGGAGTTGACTTCTGCTCGTCGAAGTCCCAACCCACTGGTTCAGCGGTCGAGGCTCGACGCGGACTAGGTGGGTCGGAGAAACCTAGTGGCTCCCGGTCCGCCGTCGGGGTGTGGATTCCGACCGCAGTCTGCTCACGTGCTCGAGCGGCGCGCGCCGGGCGCACCGCAATGAGGTCCCCGCTGTCAGCTTGAGTGAAGCCGAGAGACCGTTTGGCGACATATGACTCAACGTTGTCTGGCTCTTCGAGGAGCGCGCGACGTGGCCGGTCCACCGGCATAGTGTCTCAGTACTCAGCGTGGGCTGCGCACCGGTGCCTATGTGTCGCATATCAACCTTTGGTAAAGGACCGCAATCTCTCAGGGAAGCCATGTCCTGTGCCCTGAGGACTACCCGGACCGAGCCAGCAATCTGGCCGTTGGCAGTGATTGATGCCGCAGAGTAGAGGTAGCCAAACTCTTAAGAGTCCAGGAAGGACAACTCGACATGACGCTCTACCGCCCCCGTGACGACCGGATGATCGCGGGTGTGTGCTCAGGAATCGCTCGCCGATTCAATCTCGATCCCACCCTCGTCCGCATCCTCTTCGTGGCCAGCCTCTTCCTCCCCGGCCCGCAGATCTTGATCTATCTCGTCGCCTGGCTGCTCATGCCGGACGAGGCCGCGAGCCTGGTCTAATCCCCCACCGCCGAAGGCCCCTCAGTCACCTCGACTGAGGGGCCTTCGTCACGTGGCGCCTTCCGCGGACTCATGAGGCGCCGTACAAGGTTCGCACGATGTCTTCAATCGCCGGCTCCTCGAGGGTCAAGTCGATCACCTCCGTTTTGGCACTGACTTCCGCCAGTACCCGGGCAGCGGTGGTCCGCTGCGGACTGAACGCGAATCGCTGCCGCTGACCGTCGAGCTCGCTTCCGATATGCGTCGCCTCCGCCACATGGAGGTCAGGACTCGGCTCCGGCAGGTCGACGACAAGCACGCGCTGCAGTGCCACCCGTGCAGCGAGGCCCGATAGCGTCCCGTCGAAGACAAGACGGCCGCGATCGACCACGAGAACCCGCTCGCACAAACGCTCGATATCACCCATGTCGTGCGTAGTCAGCAGCAGCGTTGTGCCGAACTCGGCACGCTCCGCAAGCAGGAAGTGGCGGAGCCGCTCCTTGCTGATCATGTCCAACCCGATGGTCGGCTCGTCCAAGACGAGCAGCCGTGGGCGATGGACCAATGCTGCCGCTACTTCGCCCCGCATCCGCTCGCCCAACGAGAGCTGACGCACTGGAACGTCGAGCAACTGGGCCAGACCGAGGCGATCCACCAGTTGCTCGGTCCTGCTCGCGGCGTCGATATTCGGCATCCGATGGATCGCGGCCAGAATGCGAAACGAATCGCGCAGCGGAAGATCCCACCACAGCTGGCTGCGCTGCCCGAACACCACCCCGATCTCTCGAGCGAGCCGGCGGCGCTGCGGCACCGGGTCGTAGCCGCAGGTACGCACTTGCCCGCTGGTTGGGACCAGGATTCCGGTCAGCATCTTGATGGTGGTGGACTTGCCAGCTCCGTTGGCCCCGATGTAGCCGACTGCATCCCCGGCCATGATCGACGCTGTGATCCCATCGACAGCGTGCACTACCCTGGTCCGCCGGCGCACCCGTCCGACCTTCTGCCGCACGGTAAAGGAACGGTGCAGGTCCTCGAGGGCGATGATCGGTTCTCCGGATCGCGCGCCGCTGTCCTGGACGAACGAGTGAGCAGACACGCTTTTCGTCTGCGAGCGAGAGAGGAAGGCAGCGGCTTTCCAGCGCGATCCGCGCCGAGTGAGCTTGGCGAGCGAGGCAATCAAACGGGTCACATCAGCCACCAGCCCCAGTGAACCGACGCATTCCAGCCCGCCAGGAGAGCCAAGCCAGCACCCAAGCCCAGGCTGCGAACAGCGGAGCGAACCAGCCCAACCAGGCCGGCAGGAACTCTGGCCCGGGCAGTCCCATGATCAACAGCGCCGGCAGGTACGCGGTTACGGTCGCGGGAAAAACGAAGGTGAAGAGCACCCGGATCGGTGGAATCAAGACGCTGCCTGGCAGCTGGCCTGCGTAGCTGCCTCCGTAAACGAACGCCGACGTGAACTCGGCACCATTGATCAGGAAGAATTGCAGACCCCCTGCCGTCGCGAAGAATGCTGCGTAGATCGCAGCGCCGACGAAGGGCGTGATCACCAGCAGGTAGATCGTGGACGCCGTGTATTCCAGATGCAGCGCCGGCAGCACCACAAAGATGATCACCACACTGATCGCGAGGCGGCCCAGCCGGCGCAGCTGAAAGTCGGCGGTGATCAGCTGCAGCATAAGCGGCATCGGCCGGACAAGCATCACTTCCAGGCGACCGAGGCGCAAGTACGTCGGCATCGTGTCCAGTTGTCCAAAGACCAACTCCGCTAGCGCGAACCCTGCGTTGGCAAGGGCGAAAACCAGAGCAGCCTGCGACAGATTGAGACCGCCGAAGACTGGAACATTGGCCAAGATCACGTAGAGCTCGATGAACTCGACCAAGCCGACGGCGACCGAAGTCGCCACATTGAGCCAGAAGCTCGTCCGGTAGGCCAGTTGGCTGCGGACCCGGGAGCCGATAAGGGTGCGGTAAGCCCGCATGGCAATCAAACCGGACTGGTCAGCCACCCTGCACCACCAGCTTGTGTGCAGCCCGCCATTGCACTAGCCGGGCGAGGCCGAGGAGTGCAACAAGCCAGGCGAGTTGGGTACCCACCACGGCCACGGCAGCCATGTCGAGCGCGTAGCCGGAAAGTACATCGATGGGCGACTGCAGCATTGACGGAAACGGTGTGGCGTACGCGATGATCCGTAGCCACTCGGGGAAGAGGTGGACGGGAACGAACAGCCCGCAAAGCGGGCCGACGAGGACGACGTAGAGCCCGACGAAACCACGCACGTCGAAGGTCCAGAAAGCGATCAAGTTGACCAGAAACCGCACCATGAAGCTGATTGAGACGGCCAGCAACAGACTGATTAGGCCGAGCGGGTACGCGGTCCAAGACTGCGGCAGCGCAAAGCCGACCGTCACAGCACCGATGAGCAACGGCGGAAGGCCGCGCGACAACAACTGAAAGCAGGCTCGGCCCAGGTCGCGAGCCCACCACGCGAGTTGCAGGTCGACCGGTCGGGCGAAATCGACGGCGATCTCGCCGCTGCTGACCCGCTCGGCGATCTCGATCCAGCCAAAGATCGCGATCGGTGCAAGCAGCGCTTGGCCGAGCCAGACATAGGTCGACGCAGAGAGCTGGTCGTACCCAGCCAGCGTCCCGCCTGCCGCGGAGATCGCCGCAAATAAGACGCTGATCCTGATGAAGCCGAAGACTGACTGGGTGACGACGCCTGCGAGGATCGCCAGCCGGTAGGTGCTATACCGGCGGAACTCTGCTGTCGCGAGCAGGAAGTAGCTGCGGGCCGTCGCACGATTCGCAGAATCGCCCCCGAGCGAGCCCGTCTGAGGTGGCTTCACGCTCAGCGGATCAACATCGTGTTGATCTGGGGGGTGATTCTGCACCTTCCCTACAGCACGGGCTCGTGCAGGTACGCGGCCGCCTCGGGATGAGCCGCGGCAACCTCTTCGATGCGCGTGACCACGGTGGAAACCTGCTGGCCTGCAGCGCCGGCAAGCTCCCCCGGGTTGGCTATCGCCGCATCGAGCTCCGCGCGGGTCACACCGAGTCGCGGATCCGCAGCCAGGCGGTCAAGCAAGTCGTTGTCGCTGCGACCGGTTTCCCGCATCTGCAATGCGACCGCGATGGCGTGTTCGGAGATCGCTTCATGTGCCGTCTCGCGGCCAGCTCCGTGCCGCACGGCCGCGATGAGCACTTTCGTGGTGGCGAGAAACGGCAGGTAACGCTGCAGTTCTGCATTGATCACCGCCGGGAATGCGCCAAAGTCCTGGAGCACGCTGAGAAATGTCTCGAACAGGCCGTCTAGGGCGAAAAATGCATCGGGAAGCGCGACTCGACGGACCACCGAGCAGGACACGTCACCTTCGTTCCATTGATCACCTGCGAGTTCACCGATCATCGAGAGGTGACCCCTGATGATCACCGCAAGTCCGTTGACTCGCTCGCAGGAGCGGGTGTTCATCTTGTGCGGCATGGCACTCGACCCAACCTGCCCGGGCTGGAAGCCCTCGGTGACCAGCTCATGCCCGGCCATCAGCCGGATGGAGGTCGCCAGATTCGAGGGCGCCGCGGCGACCTGGGCCAGCGCGCTGATCACCTCGAAGTCCAGCGATCGCGGGTACACCTGACCAGTGCTCACGAGAACGTGGGTGAAGCCCAAGTGATCAGCAACTCGCTGCTCAAGCGCCTGCAGCCGGTCCTGGTCGCCGTCCAACAGGTCGAGCATGTCCTGGCTTGTGCCAACCGGCCCTTTGATGCCACGCAGCGGATAGCGACCAAGTAGCTCCTCCAGCCGCTGGTACGCCAGCAATAATTCGTTGGCCGTGGTGGCGAAACGCTTCCCGAGGGTCGTGATTTGTGCTGCGACGTTATGAGTACGCCCAGCCATCGGCTGATTTGTGTATTCGGTGGCCAACTGGGCGAGCTGCACCAGCGTTGCCACCACCCGGTCACGGATGATCTTGAGAGATGAAACGATCTGCAGCTGCTCCACATTCTCCGTCAGATCGCGGGATGTCATTCCCTTATGCACGTGCTGGAAACCGGCCAGCGCATTGAACTCCTCGATCCGCGCCTTGACGTCATGCCGGGTGATCTTTTCGCGCGCGGCGATGCTCGCCAGGTCAACCTGCTCAACCACGCCCTGGTAGGCCTTGATCACCACCGCCGGGTCGTCGCCACCGAAGTCCACACCAAGATCATGTTGCGCGGCGAGCACTGCGAGCCACAGCCGGCGTTCGGAGATGATCTTGCTTTCAGCTGCCCAGACCTCACGCATCGCCGCCGAGGCGTAGCGGTTTGCCAGGACGTTGCCGATCCACACTTCTCAGCTCACCGCCAGGCGCGCGGCGGACGCCGCGATGTCGTGGCGGTAGAAGGACCCCTCGAGCTGAATCTCCGCGATCGACTCATACGCCGTGCCACGAGCCGCCTCGATATCCTCGCCGAGCCCGACCACCGCCAGCACCCGGCCCCCGGCGCTGATCAGGTTGCCCTGTTGATCGAGCGCGGTCCCGGCGTGGATGACCGCGCTGCCGCTCCTCGATGCTGCATCGACACCGGTGATCACACCACCAGTCAGCGGAGTACTCGGATAACCAGCAGCGGCGAGAACGACAGCCACCGCAGCACTACTGCTCCACTCCAGCTCCGGATGCGCAGCAAGATCACCGGTAGCCGCGGCGTAGAGGAGTCCACCGAGCGGCGTTGCCAGGCGGGCCAGCAAGGGTTGGGTCTCGGGGTCGCCGAACCGTGCGTTGAACTCGATCACCCGAACACCGCTAGCTGTCAGTGCCAGGCCGGCGTACAACAGTCCGCTGAACGGCGTGCCGCGACGGGCCATTTCATCCACAGTTGGCCGCAGCACTTTGTGGTTGACCTCTTCGACAAGATCATCGGGCGCCCACGGCAGTGGCGTATAGGCGCCCATGCCGCCGGTATTGGGCCCGGTGTCCCCATCGCCGACCCGCTTGAAGTCCTGCGCGGGCTGCAGGGGCCGTACGGCGCGCCCGTCGGTGACGGCGAACAGGCTTACCTCCGGCCCGTCGAGAAACTCCTCGATCACCACCCGACCGCAGCGCATCGCATGATCAACAGCGACCTGCCGATCGCTGGTCACCACAACTCCCTTGCCGGCGGCCAGGCCATCGTCCTTGACGACATACGGCGGCCCGAACTCACCGAGCGCCTGATCCACCTGGTCGCGCGTCACACAGTCTCGGGAACGAGCGGTCGGCACACCGGCCGCTGCCATCACCTGCTTGGCGAAGGCCTTGCTGCCTTCCAGCCGCGCGGCAGCCGCAGAGGGGCCGAAGCAGGCGATTCCCGCTTGGCGTACGGCATCGGCCACACCCGCCACCAGCGGCGCCTCCGGTCCAACGACGACCAGGCTGACTCCGAGCCGGGTTGCCAAGTCCGCGACGGCATGACCGTCAAGCGGATCGACGCCGTGATTCGTGCCCAGGGCCGCAGTGCCGGGGTTCCCCGGTGCGGCGTGCAGCTCGGCCACGGCGGGATCGCGACTGAGCGCCAAAGTGAGCGCATGCTCGCGCCCGCCAGAGCCGATCACCAGCACCTGCAGTGGACCCACCACGGGCCAAGAGCCTACCTAAGCGTCCAGGCCCGCCGAGCGAGTCTGAAGGAGGCGCCGAACCAGGTAGCGTTTCGCACCGTGGCTGATCCCAGCTTCCCCACCTTGCACATCCGGCCACCACAAGGCTGGCTCAACGATCCCAACGGCCTGTGCCGGATTGACGGCCGCTACCACGTCTTCTTTCAGTACAACCCGGTGTCGCCGCTGCACGAGGCGATCTCGTGGGGCCACGTCAGCTCCTCTGACCTGATCCACTGGCAGCAGCACCCCGTCGCGCTCGCGCCGAGGCCTGGACTCATCGATGGAGGCGGCTGCTGGAGCGGCTGCGTGATCGATGATGCCGGAGTGCCCACGGCCGTGTATACGGCGAATCCAGATCACGCCCGGAACGCTGTGGTCGCTGTGGCGCGATCCGATCGGTCGCTAGTTCGTTGGGAACAAGACGTGTCTCCGGTCTTAGGCATCTCGAGGGCTTCCGGGATGGAGGAGGTCCGGGATCCGTTCATCTTCGTCCACGAAGGCCGCCGGTATGCGATACAGGGGGCGGGACACCCGTTGGAATCTGCTCGGCTGCTGATCTATGGCTGTGACGATCTCAAGCGCTGGACCGAGCTGGGCACGTTTGCTGATGGCCGATGACCCCGTTGCCGCAGAAGTTGCCGCAGCCAACATCTGGGAATGCCCGAACCTGGTGCAGATTGACGGCCAATGGGTGCTGCTGGTTTCGCTGTGGCATCTGGTCGACACCGTCCACCGACTGGCGGGGGTGCGCTACCTGCTCGGCAACCTGGTGCCCCAGGCTCAGGGATGGGTGTTCAGGGCAACTTCGGGAGGTGTGGTCGATGATGGACCCGCCTTCTACGCCCCGCAGGTGCTAGTCGAACCGAACCGTACGCTGCTCTGGGGTTGGGCTTGGGAACTCGGGCGCAGCGTCCAGCAAATCGCGGAGACCGGTTGGGCCGGCGTACTGACCTTTCCGCGTGAGCTCTACGTACGCGACGGCGCCCTCGGTATGCGTCCGGCAACCGAGCTCACCGCGCTGCGCCTCGAACGCCTAGCACTTCAGCCAGGCCAACCCTTCCAGGCTCATGCGTTCGAACTCCTTGCCAGCGGGCCGGTCGCCCTGCGGCTCACTGATGACGGTGTCGATGCGCTGGTGTCGTCGGCGGAGGGCACACCAACTGAGCCAGCCAGGATTCTGGTCGACGGCAGCATGGTGGAGGCCTTTCACCAGGGAGCCAGCCACACCACGCGCGCCTATCCGAGCGCAAACAGCAGCTGGGTCGTGGACGGCGCTGGGGTCACCGCTTATCGGCTGGGCGACAGGGTCGCCGTTGCAGCCGGCGCGGGCGTGCAACCGAGTCACGGTGGGCAACCGGGCAGCTGAAGGAGAACTGCGGATTCGATCCACCGGCGTTTTCATCAAGACGCTGCAGCGTCATGGCTACGGCCTGCTCGGCCATCGCCCGGTCCGGACGCTCGATCGTCGTCAGCGGCGGAACGAGCCGTGAGGCCAGCAGCTCGCCGTCGTCCAGGCTGACAATCGACAGGTCGCTTGGAATGGCCAGCCCAAGATCGGAGGCAGCAAGCCGGGCACCGACCGCTAACCGCTCATGAGTGCAGATGAGTGCTGTGGGGGCGCCCGGCGCGCTGAGCAAGCTACGAGCCGCGTCGAAGCCAGAACCGATGTCGCGGTTGGACACCACCTGAACCGAAAGCGTCATCTGCTCCGTAGTTGCCGCCTGAATCCCTGCGAGGCGCAGCCGGCTCTGCATCGCGTCCGAAGGTCCTGCAACGACGCCAATGCGGGTGTGCCCCGCCTCGATGAGGACCTGAACTGCCGCAGATCCCGCGCCCTGCTCGTCCGGAACGATGTTTGTCACACTGCGGTTCGGGTCGAGACAGTTCACCAAGATCGTTGGAATCGACGACATCACCTCGACAGGCCAATATTCAATGAGATCTGGCGCGATCACCAGAAGCGCATCCACCTGATGATCATGGAGCGTGGCCAGGGCCCGGCTTTGGTGATCACGATCATTAGCCGTGTCCATGAAGATCAACAAGTAATCAGCGCTGGTCGCGGCCTGCAGCGTCGCGTGCAGCATGCGCGCCGCGAAGCCATCGGCGCCGGGCCAGGTCAGTACGCCGATGGTACGGCTGCGCTGGTTGCGCAGGCTGAGCGCGACTGCGTTCGGGGTGTAGTTGAGTTGGCGAGCGGCGTCGATGATCGCTTGCTGCTTATCACGTGCGATGTTTCCCTGCCCACGACCGTTCAACACCAGCGAGACCGCACTCCGGGACACGCCGGCAAGGTCGGCCACATCTTGTGCAGTCGCCTTGCGTACCACCTTGCCGTCCCCTCGCGCATCTGCTGTGGCTGTTCGGTCTTGGGCGAGCGGGCCGAAGGTTGTCCGCGTCACCCACCATTCTTACGGGCAGCATCAAAGGGAGCTCTGTCGAAAACGAACCGGCTGTAGGTGATCCTTCCCTCATTGACGGTGACGCATTCGGCGCCGGGAGCGCTCTTGACTAGCACTGTCTCGGTGTCGTACATGACCAGTGCCGTCTGCACATCACCGAAGGCGGCGATGAGCTTCGAGCCGGTGAGCATCTGCACAAATGGGCCCATGAAGTTGCGATACGCAGCGGCACCTTGTAGCCGGCCGGCTGGCGCGTCGCAAACGATATCGTCAGCGATATAGCTCATGGCCTTGTCCAGATCATGACTCGTCCAGGCTTCGTAGTAGGCCAGCGCTACGCCGAGCGCAGGGCTAGTCGACTTCGTCATAGTGATCTCCTTCCGTCATTGCCGGCGCGGACGCCAATCTGTCCTGCTACTGATAGGGACACCATTGCGACCCCGAATGGAACGGCCGCAGAGCGGGGTAAAAGAAAATGGCAGGCTGACAGAGTGGAGCAGGCAACGGTGGAGCAAGCTCGCACCGGCGATGAACAAGCGTTTGGCGAGCTTATTGACCCGTACCGACGGGAGCTGTTAGCACACTGCTATCGAATGCTCGGGTCGTTGACCGATGCCGAGGACATGCTTCAGGAGACGTTGCTGGCGGCTTGGCGGGGAATCGCCCGGTTCGAAGGGCGTTCATCATTGCGTACCTGGCTCTACCGCATCGCAACCAACACGTGCCTTAATGCCAGGCGCGCCGGCGCTCGGCGGGTACCGGCCGAGCCGACCGCACCGTTCCAGGCTCCAGAACCGACACAACATGATGAGATTCGGTGGCTGCAGCCCTATCCAGACACGCTGCTGGAGGGAATCGCCGACACCGCGCCAGGACCAGAGGCCCGCTACAGCCAGACCGAGGCGATCGAGCTCGCATTCGTTGCTGGCTTGCAACGGATGCCACCTCGCCAGGCGGCAGCAGTTCTCTTGCGTGACGTACTTGGCTTCGACACCGAAGAGGTGGCGGCAATGCTCAAGACCAGCCAGACAGCCATCAAGGGCACTCTGCAGCGCGGTCGTGCGGCGCTGGACGGTTCGCGCAACACAACTGAGAGCCGGCCGCCGCCGCAGTCGGCCGAGGAACGCGAGTTAGCGCGGCGCTTCGCCAACGCGTACGTTGCTGCCGACATCGACAGCGTGCTCACGTTGCTCACTGATGATTCATGGCTGTCCATGCCTCCGGCGCCACACCAGTACCACGGCAGGGATGCGATTCGGGCCTTCCTCCAGGCCAGCTTTGCCTATCGCGGCGAACGCACCGTCTACCTACAGCCCGCCCGAGCGAACAACCAACCCTCTTTCGCCAGCTACATGAGAGATCAGGACGAGCTCATCGCAGGACCAGCGGGGTTCTTCGTCCTTACCCTGGCGGGCGACCACATCCAGGCCATCACCCGGTTCCACCTGGACGATCTCTATCCGATCCTCGGGTTTCCGACGGAAATCACAGCAGATCGTTGACGACGATCGATTGTTCGCGGGACGGGCCGACGCCGATGCCGGAGACCCGAGCGCCGCAGAGCTCCTCGAGCCGGCTCACGTACACCTGGGTGTTCTTGGGCAGATCGTCGAATTCCCGGCAGCCGCTGATGTCCTCAGTCCATCCGTCCAACTCTTCATAGATCGGGACAGCGTGGTGCAGCTCTGACTGAGTGAGCGGCATGCTGTCATGGCGAATGCCGCTCACCTGATAGCCGACGCAGACCGGGATCTTCTCCCAACCGGTCAGCACGTCGAGCTTGGTCAAGAAGATGTCGGTGAACGCGTTGGCCCGGGCCGCCGTCTGAACCACCAGCGCATCGAACCAGCCACAGCGACGCTTGCGTCCGGTTGTGGTCCCGAACTCGACACCGGCCTCCCGCAGCTTGTCGCCGTCCGAGTCGAGCAGTTCGGTCGGCATCGGTCCCTCGCCGACTCGCGTGGTGTAGGCCTTCGCGATCCCGACAACCCTGTCGATACGGGTGGGCCCCACACCCGTACCCACGCACGCGCCACCGGCAACCGGGTTGGATGAGGTGACGTAGGGATAGGTTCCATGATCAACGTCTAGATGGTGGGCTTGGGCACCCTCGAAAAGCACCACTTTTCCGCCATCAAGCGCTTGATTGAGCAACACACTGACATCGACGACATGTGGTCTGATTCGCTCTGCATGGGAGAGAAGATGCTCAGCGACCTCCGCCGGATCGATCTGTCGCCGGTTGTAGACCTTGACCAGCAGATGATTCTTCTGCTCGAGGGCCGCCTCGACCTTCTTGCGAAGGATTGACTCGTCGAACAGGTCCTGAATGCGCAAGCCGATCCGGTTGACCTTGTCCGCGTACGCCGGGCCGACGCCGCGTCCCGTCGTGCCGATCCGTGCCTTGCCGAGAAAACGCTCGGTGACCTTGTCGATCACTTGGTGGTAGGAGGTGATGATGTGGGCGTTTGCCGAAATGACCATGTGTGAAGCGTCCACGCCACGTGCCGCCAGACCTTCGATCTCGCTGAACAGCACATCGAGGTCGACAACGACTCCATTGCCGATCACTGGAACACAATTGGGGTTCAGGATGCCCGAGGGCAGCAGGTGCAAGGCGTAGCGCTCGCCGTCGACCACCACTGTGTGGCCGGCGTTGTTGCCACCTGAATATCGGACGCAGTAGTCGACGCGATCGCCGAGCTGGTCGGTCGCCTTACCCTTACCTTCATCGCCCCACTGGGCCCCAACTACCACAATCGCCGGCATGTGATCGCCGTCCCTTCTCGTTCTCTACTGCGTAGAGAAACCGAAGCCCCCGGGCATTCGCCACAGGGACTCTTGCGACGTAACTCTACCGAACCTCTTTTGAGCTGTCGTCGGAGTTACAGCCAGTCCTTGGCTTTGAAGACGAAGTACAACACCACACTCGCCGTGATCATCAGCAGGAAATAGACCCAGAAGCCGGTGGCACTGTCATGCAACGGGAAGCCGACGTTCATCCCGACGAAGCTGGTGACCAGGGTGGGAACGGCAAGGATCGCCGCCCATCCGCTGAGCTTCTTCACGATTTGGTTCAGCCGCACATCGGCTAGCGCAAGACTGGTGTCGAAGATTGCTGACATGGCCTCGCGCAGCGCATCGGCGGCGTTGGCCACCCGGTTGTGCTGCTCCGCAAGCACCGCCCAGTGGCGGCTAATTGCCGGGTCCCGCCCGGCTTTGGTCTTCCGACCTTGGGGTGGACTGTCGATGATGTCGGTCATCACGGTCCGCATTGGATCGGTCAGCCGGCGTAGCTGGGAGAGCGCCGCTCTGAGCTTGAAGGCGTACAGCTGCTCGGGTTTGTCGAGCGGCCGCTCCTCGAACAGCACATTGGCTAGGCGGTCACTGGAATCTTCCAGCCACTCAGCTGCCTCCTCATAGGTGCGGATCACGGCGGCAATCACGAGCTGGACCGCTACTTCGATGCCGCCCCGTGCGATCACATCTTCCTTCTGGATAAACAACTGAGCGGGCTGAAAATCCGACGACGGCTCCACCAGGCAGATCACGGCCCGATCGGTCGCGATCATCGACACCGGATGCACGAGGATCTGTGCGCTGTCCTTGTGGACCGAGACCGCATTGGTGATGATGAGCCGCGCCTGGCCTATCGCTTCGAACTTGGCCCGCCTGTCATCCGCGAGCAGATCCTTGATCGCCAGCTCGTCGAGATCCAGGGCATGTGCGACGTGGCGGAGCTCCACCGCTCCGTAGTCGGGATCTCGCGGCAAGACCCACCATGCCGATGCGTCCGAATGCAGCTGCAACACATCGCTCAGGTCTTCTCCGGTCAGGTCCTCGGCGATGATCTTGCTGCCCGACCAGACCCGACTCAGCGGTGCCGGTCGATCAGCGACATCGGTGGACAGCACGCTCCGAAGACTACGCGGCACAATGACGAGCTGCTCGCTCCGACGACTGCTACGAGCTTGCGGCCGGTGCGCCCGTCGCCCATCACGCCAGGTGCTCGTTGAACCAGTCCAGCATGTCCTGCCACGCCTGTTCGGCGGCCTCCGCGTTGTACCGAGGACCGGTGTCATTGAAGAACGCGTGACCGGCTCCGGCGAAGGTCTGAATCTCATAGGTAAGTCCGGCCGCCTTCAGCGCCGTCTCCGCGCGCTCACGGCTCGCGTTAACCCGTTCGTCCTGCTCGCCGTAGATTGCGTAGACGGCTGCCTTGGCTTTGCTGAAGTCGGGGTTTTCGGGCGCAGGTCCGTAGAACGGGACGGCGGCCGCCATGCGCTGTTCGCCAACTTGGAGCAAGTTCCAGGTCATGCCACCGCCGAAGCAGAAACCGACCACTCCGACCTTTGCGTCAGGCACTCGCTTTTGGAGTTCGTCGATGCCGGCCTGGAGGTCCGCAACCAGCTGCTCGGGTGGGGTGTTCGCAAGAGTGGTCGGTGCGGCCGCCGGATCCTGAAGCGACCCGGTGCCACCTTGTGAGGAGAGCAGGTCGACACACAGCGCCGAGTAGGACGCACCCGCAAAGCGTCCCACCAGGTCAACAAAGTGCGGGGTCAGACCGCGATTCTCGTGGATGACAAGCAGGGCGCCTTGAGGATCGGACGCCTCGGCCCAGGCTCCCTGCAGTTCACCGGCCGGGCCGGCAAAGCGCACCGGTTCGCCCGGCTTGGTTGACCCGGTTCTTCCGGGGGTCGTCGTAGGGGCCGCTGGTGAGGGCGTTGTGCCTTCGGCAGGCGACGCCGCTCCCCCCGTCTGCCCCCCGCCGCCATCACCGCAGGCAGCCAGTAGAGCGGTCGCACTGCTCACGCTGAGACCGAGAAGGGTCAGCCTGCGCAGCGCCTCCCTTCGGTTGAGCAATCCATCCACGAAGTCCTCGGCTACCTCGCCCACGAGGTAATTGCGCAGCGCCATCTCATCCTCCTTGCCGGAAACGATTGCCTGTTGTTGAAACGTGCCTACTGCTAGATCACGGCTGTAGCGCGACGAACGTTCACAAGGCCCTTTCAGTGAGACCAGATTGGGACCGAGCGCGAACGCACGTTGCCCTCAAAAGCTGACGCCAGTTCCGCCAGCAGCCGATCTGCACGGCGTGTCGCAGAAACTGGCGTCAGATTCTGAGGGAACCTCCGGGAACCGAGCGCGAACTCGTCGCAGCCAGCGACCACCCGCACGCGGCCGCCGGAACCAACCGCAACCAGCTCTCAAGCCGCCACAGGCTGAGCAAGGCGAAGGCCGGCCGCCTGGGTCGGCGCCAAAGGCTAAGAACGCTTGAAACGGAACCCCCGGAAAACCGCACACGAACGCCAACTCAGCCAAAACCCTTTGGCGCCGGCCCAGCCGGCCGTCCTTCGCCGAGATGCCACCTAGAGCGGCCAGAACAGGAAGGTGAAAGTTACTTGTTCAGCGACGTCCCGGCCGAACGCAGGTCTTCGCAGGCTTCGACTACGCGCTTGGCCATGCCCCCCTCTGCCGCCTTCCCCCACGCCCGCGGGTCATACGCCTTCTTGTTCCCCACCTCACCATCGACCTTCAGCACACCGTCGTAGCTGCTGAACATGTGCCCGGCTACCGGACGAGTAAAGGCGTACTGGGTGTCGGTGTCGATGTTCATCTTGACGACGCCGTAATCGAGCGCCGCCCGGATCTCCTCCAGCGTTGAGCCCGATCCGCCGTGGAATACCAAGTCGAACGGCCGCTCCGTGCCGATCTTGGCACCAACTTCCTCCTGGATGTCCTTGAGCACCTCGGGCCGCAGCTTGACCGCGCCCGGCTTGTAGACACCATGCACGTTGCCGAAGGTGAGTGCAGTGATGTAGCGGCCCTTTTCGCCGGTACCGAGCACCTCGACGGTCCGCAGCCCGTCCTCGACGGTGGTGTAGAGCTTCTCGTTGATCTCTGCGCTCACGCCGTCTTCCTCGCCACCGACGACGCCAACCTCGATCTCCAAGATCACGTTCGCGGCTGAGGTCTGCTCCAGCAACGCCCCGGCGATCGACAGGTTCTCCTCAAGCGGCACCGCGGAGCCGTCCCACATGTGCGACTGGAAGATCGGCAGGCCGCCTGCTTTGACCCGCTCCACAGAGAGGGCGAGCAGCGGCCGCACGAAGCCGTCCAGCTTCTCCTTAGGACAGTGGTCGGTGTGCAGCGCGATGTTGATCGGATAGTTCTTCGCAACCTCGTTCGCGTACGCCGCCAGCGCCACTGCGCCGACGACCTGATTCTTGATCGTTGGGCCCGACAGGTACTCCGCGCCTCCGGTGGAAACCTGGACGATGCCGTCCGATCCGGCTTCGGTGAAGCCTTGGAGGGCGGCGTTCAGTGTCTGCGAGGAGCTGATGTTGATCGCTGGGTAGGCAAAAGATCGCTCTTTGGCCGCGTCCAGCATCGCGGCATAAACCTCAGGGGTGGCGATGGGCATGCTCGACGAGTTCCTTTCCTACCTGCTGAATTTGTCGTGGCGTTCGCGTGATGCGTACGTGACTGCACAGTCTGTCAAAGAACGCGCAGCCGTGGTAACTCCAGCGCTCTGTCTCAACTATCCAGCGCCGACAAGTTGACCCCATGGCGGCCGGCAGAGAAGGCACGAACAGTGCTGTCCAGGGTGGCTGGAAATACGGTGACCTGATCCAACGGCACATCAGCGCGCCGACCGTCAGCGGTGATGAGCCGAAGCCGTGGCTTGCGGCCCAAGCCTCCCTTGATGGTGTCGATGACGGCGACATCCGGCCATGACGCGCCCAGCCCGGCGACCTGGATGCCCGGTGGACCGATGCGGATGGCTGTGCCCCTTCCGACGCTTCCGATTTCTCGTTTCGCGATCAGATACAGCGCAGCGCTGACGCCGAGCAGCGTCAGGGACACGCCGAGAACGAGGGCGAACAGGCCGACAAAAACTGCGTCTTGCATGTCATCCCGGCGCCACAGATAGATCAACAACAGCACTGCTGCGGTGATGACGAGACTCACCAGGCGGGTACGCACCAACCGGCGTCGCCGCGCCACCTTCTCGGTGAGCGGACCTGGATCGTAGGGAACGATCAGCTCCGAAATCGGACCCGTGCTCATCGCGTCATCGGCTAATTCTCTCGAGCACCTCGGGGCGTAATGGCCATATGGATCCGATAGCGGTCCGCGCGATACCAGGACGTCGACATCTCGATTGCTCGCTCACCCGCGTACGTAACGCGCTCCTGCACCAGTAGATGGTGCACGTTTGGCGATTCCCAGGATCCGTGCCTGATGTGCATCGGCCGACTCGGCCCGCACTGTCTGCTCACCGCTGCTCACCACCACGCCATATTCGCTCGCAAACACGTCATACAGTGACCCGAGTTCCCGCTGCAGCAATCCAGGAAAGAGCACCGACGGGTAGTGCCCCACCTCGTACGCCATGGGAGTGCCGTCCGCTGTCCGAAGCCTTTCCACTCGTACCACCGACTGTCCGGGACGGATCCGCAGCGCGTAGCACACTTCATCATCGGCCGGCTGCTCGGTCGCGGACAGAACGACGGTTGCCGGCACAAGTCCGCGATCGCGCATCTCACGCGAGAACGATGTCAGATGCAGCCGCGAATCCACTTGCGGACCGGTGAGGTAGGTCCCCTTGCCGTGCACCCGTTCCAAAACACCGGCTGCAACCAGATCGGCAATCGCCTGACGTACGGTGACCCGACTGACACCGAGGCGTACCACCAACGCCCGCTCAGACGGAATAGCAGCGCCCGAATGCAGCTCAGTCTCGATCAGGTGCTCGAGGATGCCGCGGACCTGCGCGCGTTTCGTGGTTGCTGAAGCGGGTTGGCGATCAAGTCGGTAGGCGGCGAGATCGACCTGGCCATGGTCGTACTGCAATGCGTCTCCTCACCACCCCGGTTCGGTCCAGCTCACCAGACCGTTTTTCTAGCTGCTCGCGCATCGCGCTTGGAATCCGCGCGATTGCCGACGCTCGCAGCTGTGAAGGCCAGTATGCGGACCCTGGTGATGGGCGACAAGATGTTCAATGAGCCCAGCGCAATGCCCAGTGGTACATCGCGATTGCAGCGGCGGCGCCGGCGTTGAGGGATCGGGTGGAGCCGTACTGCGTAATAGCCACCAACTGCTTGCAGACAGCTACGAGTTCCTCGGTCAGCCCAGGACCCTCCGAGCCGAAGACCAGGCAGGTCCGTTGCGGCAGCTCATAGGGCTCCAACGGCACGGCACCCTCGAGGTTGTCCACGCCGATAATGACGTAGCGATCGGCGGCGAGCTGATCGGCGAAGTGACCAACCGATGGATGGTGCGAGATCGGGAGATAACGGTCGGTGACCATCGCTCCCCGCCGATTCCACCGTCGCCGGCCGATGATGTGTACGCCCGACACGTTGAAGGCGTTGGCCGTACGTACGATCGAGCCGATGTTGAAGTCGTGTTCCCAGTTCTGGATCGCGATGTGCAGCGGATGACGTCTTGTCTCAAGATCAGCAACAATGGCGGACAGCTTCCAATAGCGATACCGATCGATGACATTGCGACGATCGCCGTGTTCGAGTAGCTCTGGGTCGAGCCTGCTGTCGTCGGGCCATGGAGGCGGATGCGGTCCTACGCCGGGTGTTCCAGATGCTTCGGTCATCTGCTCGTCGCTTAGGAAACTCACAGTGTGCGACGGTACCGTTTCCCGACGTGACCCCTCTCGAGGCCGCAGTGCAGGTGCCGATGCTGCTCCCGTCCTGGATGGACCCGGAGTATCTGATCAACCTTTTCGGCCCGTACGCGCTCTGGGGTGTGGCATTCATCATCTTTGCCGAGTGTGGTCTGTTCGCGCTGCTGCCTGGTGACTCGCTGCTGTTCACGGTGGGGCTGCTCACGGCGACCGGAGTGATCCCGTACAACCTGGCGTTCGTCTGCGTGGTGCTGACCATTGCCGCCGTGCTCGGCAACATAAGCGGCTATGCGATCGGTCGCAAGATCGGGCCGCCGCTCTTTAGGCCGCGTCCTGGGCCCGCGGGCAGGATCTTCAAACAGTCCTACGTCGTCAGGACGCACCTCTTCTTCGAACGATATGGCAACCGGGCCCTCATCCTGGCTCGGTTCGTGCCGATCGTACGCACCTTCGTGACCTTGGTCGCCGGTGTCGGCAAGATGGATTTCCGGCACTTCATCACCTATACCGCGATCGGCGGCGTGCTCTGGGCATGCGGATTGACCATCGCCGGCTACTTCCTCGGCAACATCCCCTTCATCAAGAACAACATCGAGGCCGTGGTGATCTTGATTGTGATCGCCTCACTGGTTCCGATGGGGGTCGAGTACCTCCTGCACCGCCGGCGTCGCAAGCACGAATCCGCAACGATCTGATCTGGACGTCGATTTTGGGGCGTGCTAAACAGCCGGCTCAGTGATCTCCAGCAGCGCTTCAAGATCATCTCCGCTCGGCACCCAGAGTCCGGCGGTGACGTTCTGCTTCACCTGCTCTGCCGAGGTGGCGCCCGCAATAACCGAGCCAACCGTCGGCATGGCCGCCAGGCCCCCGATCGCGACCTGATGCATAGGGAGCCCCCGCTCGGCCGCGTACGCTTCGATGGCTTCGATGAGATCGAAGTTTGCGTTGTCGAGCCGTGCGGTGTGCCCCGCCCGCGCCAACCGACTGTCGGCCGGAGCGGACTGACCGCGGCGGTATTTGCCGGTGAGGAGTCCAGCGGCGAGCGGAAAGTACGGAAGCAAGCTCTGGCCGGTGTGCTCCAGGGCGGGCACCAGTTCGGTCTCCACCGACCGGTTCAGCCACGAGTACTCGTTCTGGGCAGAGATGAATGCCTCGAAGCCGCTGGTCCGGGCAGTCCAGTCGGCGTCGATCACCTGCCAGCCCGCAAGGTTGGATGAACCGACATAGCGCACCTTGCCCTCAGCTACAACTTCGGTGAGCGCCGCCAACGTCTCCTCGATCGGGGTGTTGGGATCCGGCTCATGTAACTGATAGAGGTCGATCCAGTCGGTTCCTAGGCGACGCAGACTGTTCTCGACGGCAATCCTGATGTAACGGCGTGAGCCGCGAGCTCCCCAGTCCGAGCCGTTTGCACCTCGCATGTCCGAGCCGAACTTGGTTGCGAGGATCACCTCACCGCGCCGCGAACCGAGCGCATCACCCAGCAAGACCTCTGAGCCGCCCGCGTTGCCGTAGACGTCGGCGGTGTCGAACAACGTAATCCCGGCTTCAATTGCTGCGTTGACCACTGCCGGCACGTCCTCGTCGGCCATGCGGGCACCGAAGTTGTTGCAGCCCAGCCCGACCGTGGAGACGGTGAGGCCAGAAAGTCCAAGTTGTTGGTAGGTCATCTCCGCGGGCATCTCCCCCGACCCCCGCATCACTACCGCTGGTTGGGGTTCTGTGGCCCGGTTTCAGGCGGCATGTAGCCGCCTGGCTGTGGTGCCTGAGAGCCGCCCTGCGGCGGCTGCTGGCTCTGAGGAGGCTGCTGGTACTCCTGGGGATTGGGCAGCAAGTCGCCTTGCCGATCATCGAACTGCACTGGCGGCGCCGCCTGTTGTGGGGGGAGCTGCCGCTGATCCTGATCACCTCGGTAGGCGATCTCACCGAAATTCACATCGGGCGCCTGCCGGACGGCTGGTTCATCAACCTGGAAGTACGTTGCCTTCTCGAATTTGAACATGTTGGCGATGATGTTGGTCGGCACTGACTCGATCTTGGTGTTGTAAACCCGGACATTGGCGTTGTAGAAGCGACGGCCAGCGGCGATCCGATCCTCTGTCTCGGCTAGCTGACGTTGCAGCTCCAGAAAGTTCTGGTTGCTCTTGAGATCGGGATAGGCCTCGACACTGACGATCAGATTCCGCACTGCACCAGATAGCGCAGCTTCAACGTCGGCGCGCTCCTGGCTCGGCAGCGCGCCTTCGGACTGCGATAGCTGCTGAGCTTGGCTGCGGAGTCTGGTGACGTCCTCCAAGGTGTTGCGCTCGTGGGCGGCGTACGCCCGCACCGTCTCGACCAGGTTCGGGATCAGCTCATAGCGGCGGTTGAGCTCAACATCGATTTGGCGCCAGGACTCCTGAATGAGGTTCCGGGACTTGACGAAGCCGTTGTACGAGCTCATGCCGATGAGCGCGAGAATGACGAGGATCACCAAGATGATGATGATCACGGTGATGGCGGTACCCATCAGATCTCCTTAATTGCACGCATGCGCCCTGAGCTTGGGCCGAAGGCAGCATCTGAGATTTCGACGGAGTCAGTTCATTCACCCTAGCTGGTGATCGCAGCCAGGGGCCGTCAGGACCCTTACTCCAAACCGAGGTCGTGTGCTGAAATGGCGTAGCGGTACTCGAGTCCGGCCGCCTCAACCGCCTGCCTGGCGCCGGTGTTGCGGTCGACGATGACGGCAACTCCGATGACCTGAGCACCGGCCTCGCGAAGCGCATCGACGGCGGTCAAAACCGAGCCACCAGTGGTACTGGTGTCCTCCACGGCAAGCGCGCGGCGACCCGCCACAGGTGACCCCTCGATGCGTTGCTGCAAGCCGTGCTCCTTGCCTTGCTTGCGGACCACGAATGCGTCGAGCCGCTCACCGGCAGCGGCTGCGGCGTGCATCATGGCCGTGGCAACCGGGTCAGCCCCGAGGGTGAGGCCGCCGACTGCCTCGAAGTCCCAGTCGGCAACCAGGGCTCGCATCACCCGGCCGACGATGGGCGCGGCCGCCCCGTCCAGGGTGACCCGTCGCATGTCGACGTAGTAGTCGGCGGTACGTCCCGAAGCCAAGACGACCCTGCCATAGACGATCGCCAGAGCCTTGATCTGCGCAATCAGCTCGGCAGTGTCCTTGGCGACGGTCGGCGTTCTCACCACCGCACCCTAACTGAGTGAGTCCCCCGAGAATCTGACGCCAGTTGGCCCGACACGCCGTTCAGGCCTCGTAAGCGGGAAACCAGCGTCAGTTTCTGAGGGCATCAGCCGGCGAATGGGTTAGGGGTGAGGGTGTACTTCGTGGACAGGTACTCCTGAATCCCTTCGAAGCCACCCTCGCGCCCAATCCCGGACTGTTTTACGCCACCGAAGGGGGCTGCGGCGTTGGAAACCACGCCGACATTGAGGCCCAGCATCCCTGTTTGCAAGGAGTCGATCAGGCGCTGACCGCGTGCCAGGTCCTTGGTGTACGCGTAGCCGACAAGCCCATATTCGGTGTCATTGGCAATCCGCACCGCTTCGTCCTCATCGCCGAAGGTCACGATGCTGAGCACCGGTCCGAAGATTTCCTCCCGAAGGATGTCGCTGCCGGGGCGTACGCCGGTGACAACGGTGGGTTCGTAGAACGTGCCCGGCCCCTCGATCGGGTGGCCGCCGGTCAGCACTTTGGCGCCGCGGTAGGTGGCGTCTCGCACCAGCGCGTCGGCCTTCTGTACGCCGTCGGCATTGATCAGCGGGCCGATCTGGACATCTTCCTCCGTGCCGCGGCCCACTTTGAACGCCTGCACCCGCTCGGTAACCCGAGCGGCGAACTCGTCGGCGACGGCCTCGTGCACAATGAACCGGTTCGCAGCTGTGCACGCCTGACCGATGTTGCGGAACTTGGCGATCATCGCCCCGTCAACGGCCGCGCCAAGATCGGCATCCTCGAAGATCAGGAAAGGTGCATTGCCGCCGAGCTCCATGGAGGTCCGCAGGATGTTGGCGGCGGCCTGTTCCAGCAGTTTGCGACCTACCTCGGTCGATCCGGTGAAGCTGAGCTTGCGTAGCCGGGGATCGGCAATAATCGGTCCCGAAACCTTGCTCGACGTCGAAGTGGTGATCACGTTGACCACACCCGACGGTAGGCCGGCCTCGGCGAGCAGCTTGACGAAATACAAAGTGGTCAACGGGGTGAGCGCCGGAGGCTTGATCACCACGGTGCAGCCGGCCGCAAGTGCCGGAGCGATCTTGCGAGTCGCCATGGCAAGTGGGAAGTTCCACGGCGTGACCAAGAAGCTCGGCCCGACCGGGTGTTGCGAGACGATCATCCGCCCGGTGCCCTCCGGGTTGGTTCCGTAACGTCCGAAGATCCGCACGGCCTCCTCGGAGAACCAGCGCAGAAACTCACCGCCATAGGTAACCTCAGCCTTCGACTCGGCCAGGGGCTTGCCCATTTCGAGGGTCATCAGTAGGCCGACGTCGTCCTTGTGCTCTTGAACCAGGTCGAAGGCACGCCGCAGGATCTCGGCGCGCTCCCGAGGTGGCGTCTTAGCCCAGGCAACCGCAGCATTGACAGCTGCGTCCAGCGCGGCGGCACCATCCTCGACGCCCGCGTTGGCGATGGTCTTGATCACCTCGCCGGTGGCAGGATCATTCACCTCCAACGTGCTACCGGAGATGGCTGGACTCCATTCACCCCCGATGAACAGCCCATCCGGTACCGACTCCAGCAACGCTTTTTCCGACGCTTCTGACATCGATAACCTCCCTGGCTCAACTGTCACCCTCGTCCACCCGAGCCTAACTCTGCGGTCTCGGCGGTCGCTTCGGGCTTACCCCGGCGACACACGCCCCGCACCCAGTGCGGTACGGGAGAACTAGGGTCTCCATATGCCCTCCGCCTGGAAAGCCGACCGGATCCGATCGGCCACAACCACGATCTTCGCCGAGATGTCTGCCCTCGCCCTGGCAACGCAGTCGGTCAACCTGGGGCAAGGCTTCCCGGATACCGACGGTCCTGCCTTCATGCTCGAAGAGGCGCGTGCTGCGATCGCCGGCGGAATGAACCAGTACCCGCCTGGGCGTGGGATTTTGCCGCTGCGGCAAGCCATCGCCGCGCACAGCAGCCGAACGTATGGTCTGAGCTACGACCCGGAGTCGGAGGTCCTGGTCACGACCGGTGCCACCGAGGCACTTGCGGCGTCGATCCTGGCGTTTGTTGACCCAGGCGACGAGGTGATCGCCCTGGAGCCCTTCTACGACTCCTACGCCGCCTCCATCGAACTGGCCGGCGGGCAACGTGTCGGTGTGGGGCTGTTCGGGCCCGACTTCCGCCTTGACCACGCCGAACTGGCGGCGGCGTTTACTCCCAAGACCAAGGCTCTGTTGATCAACTCACCCCACAATCCCACCGGCGTGGTGCTGGATCGCACCGATCTCGCCGCGATCGCGGAATTGGCGGTGCAGCACGATGTGCTCGTCATCTGTGACGAGGTGTATGAGCATTTGACCTTCGACGACGCCGAGCACCTCCCGTTAGCCACTTTTCCAGGGATGCGAGAGCGGACCGTACGGATCTCCTCTGCAGGCAAGACGTTCTCCGCCACTGGCTGGAAGATCGGCTGGGCGCTCGCCACAGCTGAGTTGATCAACGAGATCACCGCAGTGAAGCAGTTCCTCAGCTATGTCTCGGGCGCCCCGTTCCAACCAGCCGTCGCACGCGCTCTCAACGAGGGCGATGAGTGGGTCGAGAAAGCCCGGTTGGACCTTCAGGACAAGCGGGACCAGCTAGCGGCGGGCTTCCGGTCAATCGGGCTCGAGCCGGTCCTGCCGCGCGGCACGTACTTCATGACCACCGATGTCCGGCCCCTGGGTTACACCGACGGAGTTGAGTTCTGCCGAGAGCTTCCGACCCGTTGCGGAATCGTCGCAATCCCCCACCAGGTGTTCTACGACAGGACTGCGGCCGGGAGACCATACGTGCGCTGGGCCTTCTGCAAGCAGGAGCAGGTGCTTGCCGAAGCGATCCACAGACTTGGCGCTCTGCGCAATGTGCCCTGAGCTCGTCGAAGGGCTCAGCGCGCAAACCTCTAGGCGAAATGCAGCTGGCCACGCCCCGACTCAGGAGACTGTTCGGCATCCTCGTCGCTGAACGGCACTGAGTGAGCAAGCAGCTGGAGCAACCGCGCACCATGCACAACGCGGTACGGAAAGGGTGGGCGCGCCGCCCGCTCAGCGACCGCGGCGTACGGCAATGGCGTCACGCCGCCCGCGATGATCACATTCCCGAAGCGCCGGCCCTTCAGCGTCGACGACTCAGCGCACAACAGCACGTGCGGAAAGGCCTGCTGCACACCGGCCAACACTCGCCTCGCATAGTCCAGCGGGCCGCGATCAGTGAGGTTGACGATGATCACTCCATGATCGGCAAGAGCGCGCCGAGCATCGGTAAGGAAGCCTGCAGTCGTCAACTCCGCCGGTACCCGGGCGCCGACAAAGGCATCGATGATCACCAAGTCCGCGTACTGGTCAGCTAGCTGAGCGATGCCACGGCGGCCATCCGTGCCACGCACCTTGATCCCACTGCGGACCGGCAGTGGCAAGTGTCGACGGACGAAGGCGGTCAGCTCAACGTCCGGCTCGAGCACCACCTGCGCTGAGGTCGGTCGAGTTGCCGCCACGTACCGCGGCAAGCTCATTCCCCCGCCGCCAACGTGAACCACCCGAATCCGTCGCCCTGGCTCAGCCACGCTGTCGAGGATGTCGGCCAACCGCTGCACGTAGTCGAACTCCAGCCGCAGCGGATCATCAAGATCGACGTAGGACTGGTCCGTGCGACCGACGCGAAGCGTAAAAGCGCGTGGGTAGGCCAGATCCGGCACGAGTAGCGCGCCGTCAATCCCAGCCCGCAGTACCAGGCTGGCCGGCTTCAATGCCGCTCCTCGGCGCTCCATGCGCCTCGGGACCGTGGTCATCGGTCGTGGGGCGGTCGGCGGTGGCGTGGTGTAGAAACAACATGGAAGGGAGGCTCGCCATGGAGCTGCGCTGGATTGAAGCCCAAGGCGTGAGCAACCACGACCTGGCTGAGCTGCCGGACCTGCGGCAACGCAGCGACGGATTCCTCTGGCTGGACATTCCGGAGTGGGACGATGACGCCGAGGCGCTGCTCGCGAACGAGTTCAAGTTTCATCCGATGGCGATCAGCGAAAGCCGGAACCGCAACCATGTTCCGCGACTCCATGTCTACCCGGACCATGTGTTCATCGTCGTGCACGCACCTGAGATCGGCGCACGCGGCCACATGCACTACCTCGAACTAGACCAATTCGTTGGGAAAGATTTCTTGATCACGGTCCATGGCCCGATCAACCCAAAGGTCCCCCTTGAGGCGGCACTGCGCGAGACGAAGGGGGTAGCGGCGCGGATCGACGCAGGTCGGCTACATCCCACGTCGCCGTTCGGACTCACCTACGCGATCGTTTCCTCGATCGCACGTCGGGAATCCGAGATGGTCGCTGAAATCGCCCGTGAGGTCGGCCTCATGGAGCAGCGGGTCATGGGTGAAGAAGATGAGAAGGATCCGCAGAATTTTCTCAGCCAGCTGTTCGCGGCTCGACATGAGCTGCTGACCATCAAAACCATGGCCTCTCAGGGCAGTGAGATCTACCGGCGGGCGATCAAACTGACCGGCTTCGCACCGCCCGAAGGACTGGAACTGATGAAGGACGTGCTCGACCAGTACGAGACCGTCTCCCACATCAGCGATTCCCAGCTGGTCTTTCTGATGGGTGTTACCGAGTTCTACCGGGCGCGCACCGACACGAAGATGACGATCGCTGCCGAGCGCCTCGCAGTCATTGCCGCGGTCACGCTTCCGATCACCTCGCTGTCTTCGGTCATCGGGATGAACGTCATTGTCAACGAATCCACCCGCTGGATACCACTCACCATCCTGCTGTTGATCATGCTGACGATCTCGGTGGTCTTGCTGCGCTGGGCGCACAAGCAGGGCTGGTGGTGATCTCCCTAGTTATTGGTGACTCAGGCAATGACGGGCTGTGACTGCAGGACGATCAGCCCATCCCGGCTCTCGTCCGCGTCGAAGGTGACGGTATCGCCCTCGCGCACCTCGCCGGCCAGCACACGCTGCGCAAGTTGATCTTCGATCGTGGTCTGGATCAGTCGGCGTAGCGGGCGGGCGCCGAAGACCGGATCAAAGCCCGTGAGCGCCAGCCATTCCTTGGCCGCAGCAGTAGCCTCCACCGCGATCCGACGATCGGCGAGCCGCTTGTTGAGCCGCGCCAAGTTGATCTCCACGATCTTGGCAAGCTCCTCGGTGCCGAGAGCGTCGAAGAGCACGACCTCATCGAGCCGGTTCAAGAACTCAGGCTTGAATGCCCCGCGCACCACACCCATGACGGCATTCCGCTTGGTCTCAGCATCCAGCGTCTGGTCCGCCAGGTATTGCGAGCCGAGGTTCGAGGTCAAGATCAACAAGGTGTTGCGGAAGTCAACCGTACGACCCTGGCCGTCGGTCAGCCGGCCGTCATCAAGCACCTGCAGCAAGATGTCGAAAACCTCGGTATGCGCCTTCTCCACTTCGTCCAAGAGCACCACGGAGTACGGGCGCCGACGAACGGCCTCAGTGAGCTGGCCGCCCTCCTCATAGCCGATGTAGCCCGGAGGTGCACCGACCAGCCGCGCCACCGAATGCTTCTCGGAATACTCGCTCATGTCGATCCTGATCATGGCGCGCTCGTCGTCGAACAGGAACGCCGCCAGTGCCTTGGCCAACTCGGTCTTGCCGACGCCAGTCGGACCAAGGAACAGGAAGGAGCCGGTGGGCCGGTTCGGATCGGAGATGCCGGCGCGCGAGCGGCGTACTGCATCCGAGACCGCGCGGACGGCCTTCATCTGACCGACCAACCGCTCGCCGATCCGGGATTCCATCGACATCAGCTTCTCGGTCTCGCCCTGCAGCAGCCGACCTACCGGTATGCCGGTCCAGTTGGACACGACCTCGGCAACATCGTTCGGGCCGACCTCTTCTGAGACCATCGACGGCAACTGACCCTCGACCTTGGCGGCCTCCTCCATTTCCTTCTCCAGGGCAGGAATCTCGCCGTAATTGATCTCGCTGGCCTTGACCAGGTCGCCTTCCCGTAGCGCCCGCTCGGAAGCCACGCGTAGTTCGTCGATTTGCTTCTTCAGCTCCCCGACTCGGTTGAGGCCCTCTTTCTCCGCTTCCCAGCGCAACTCAAGGGATCGCAGGTGCTCCTCGGCATTGGCCAAGTCCTCGGTCAACCGGTTCAGCCGCTCGACGCTGCCTGGGTCGGATTCCTTCTCTAGCGCAAACTTCTGCATCTGCATCCGCTCCACGGTGCGGCGCAACTCGTCGATCTCTACGGGCGAGGAGTCGATCTCCATCCGCAACCGCGAAGCCGCCTCGTCGACCAGGTCGATCGCCTTGTCGGGCAGCTGTCGAGAGGTGATGTAGCGGTTCGACAGCGTGGCCGCCGCGACCAGGGCCGCATCAGTGATCGCGACCTTGTGATGCGCCTCGTACCGCTCGCGCAGGCCGCGCAAGATCGCGATGGTGTCCTCGACACTCGGCTCATCGACGAAGACCTGCTGGAAGCGCCGCTCAAACGCCGGGTCCTTCTCAATGCGCTCGCGATATTCATCCAGGGTGGTCGCGCCGATCATGCGCAGCTCGCCACGCGCCAGCATCGGCTTGAGCATGTTGCCGGCGTCCATGGAGGAGTCGCCGGCGGCGCCGGCGCCGACGACGGTGTGCAGCTCATCGATGAAGGTGATCACTTGGCCCGCGGCGTCGCGGATCTCGGTGAGGACAGCCTTCAGCCGCTCTTCGAACTCTCCGCGGAATTTGGCCCCGGCCACCATCGACGGCAGGTCCAATGCCAGCAAGCGGCGGCTCTTGAGGGAGTCCGGCACGTCGCCTGCGACCAGTCGTTGCGCCAAACCTTCCACGACCGCGGTCTTGCCGACGCCGGGCTCCCCGATCAGCACCGGGTTGTTCTTGGTCCGCCGAGCGAGCACCTGGATCACGCGACGGATCTCGGCATCCCGCCCGATCACCGGGTCAAGTTTGCCGTCCCGGGCCATTGCGGTGAGGTCGACGCTGTATTGATCAAGAGCAGATGAGGTCCCCTCGGCCTCGGGGCTGGTCACCCGCTTACTGCCGCGAGCCTCGTTGAAGGCCCGCGTCAGCACGTTCGGCTTGATGTTCAGGGCAGACAGCACCTTTTTGGCGTCCGAGTCGACGGTTGCCAGCGAGATCAGCAGGTGCTCGGTGGCCACGTACGCGTCGCCGAGCTGCTCAGCCCGGACCTCGGCGTCTGCCAATACCCGGGCAAAAGACCCGGAAAGATTCGGCTGGCTGACCGAGGACCCCTTCGCCGAGGGCAGCTTGGCAATCGCGCCCTGCGCGGCTGCAGCAACGACAGTCGGATCAGCGCCGGCAGCTGCGATCAAGGGCGCCACGGTATTGCCGGGCACCTGCAGCAGCGCGTGCAGCAGATGGGACGGCTCGGCGTACGGGTTGCCCTCCGTCAGGGCAGTGCGCAACGCGGCCGAGACAGCGTCACGACTCTTGATGGTCAGCTTGCTGGTATCCATGTCTCCCCTGGGATCAAACTTGAGTACACCTCACTCAACTATCCGACAGTTTAGTCGCTGTCGCGGGAAACTTGAGCGTACTAGACTCAACCCATCGTGCATTCGACGTATTCCTGCGTGAATGGCGGAGAGCGGTCCGGCCGCAGGTCAGCGAATGGCATGTCAACCACGCCACCGTAGATCCGCGACGACCGTTCGGTGGTCGGAGGGATACACCCCGTCGATTGGGTCGCCGGCCAGATATACGCCCTCGACGAGCACGTGCTGATCCTCCCGCCCGGGACGGAAGAAGATGTGGTCGATACGCTGGTCGACCATTTCTGGTCCGGCCTCGAGCGGCGCCGAGGGATGGCTGGAGGGAAGCGTGACTGCACCCGCGGCACCATTGCCGGCCGTCCACGCGTCTGTCAGTACGTCCCGCACTGATCGCAACACTGGCGAGTCGATGGCAGCATTCATGTCGCCCATCAGCAAAACCGGGCAGGGACCGTCAAAGCGAGGGTCCGTTGCGAGCGCCGCCACAAACGATCCCTTGGGCGATGCGGTCATCGGTGTAGGGCACGCCGTAGTCCAAGCACGTCGCGACGATCGGCAGCGGACCGGTCGGGTGGTCGACGCGGACTGCGAGCGACACGGGATCCCAGCTGCGGTGCCGTGCCGGCATCACCGCCGTGTACTGATCGAGGATTGGCCAGCGGCTCAACACCGCGATGCCGAGGTCGACTCCGGCAAAGTCGGGCACGTCGGTGCCTGTTGGTGCGGGCGGATACGACGGCGATGCGAAAACGGCGTACATGTCCAATGATTTCGCCAGTTCGTCGGCCTGGGTCGTCTCGTCGCTACTCCAGACTTCCTGCAAGGCAACGATGTCCGGGCTGAAGCGTCTGATCGTCGCTTCGATGCCCGGCTGCCGGTCCCGCCAGCGTGGTCCGAACCTCCACCAGATGTTCCAGGTCATCGCGCGGACGGTGCTGTCGACCATCGTCGTGTCTCTCTCCAATGAACGTGAGTTTCGTTGCCTCGCGCCCACTAGGTCGTCCGGCACGGATAGAGAATTTAGTTACGCGGGCCTGGCAACGCCCGTGGCGTCGGCCGGACTCGCGCGCCTCCTAGATGTACACCACCCAGCGGATCGGCGGTGAACAAGCGGGATGCGGGTGGGGCAGCCCGCATAGCAGCCAGCACCTGACTCAGTTCCTGCATCCGGGCTCGCAGGTCGTCGATCTCATCCTGCATGTGCAAGATGCGGCGGATGCCCTCCAGATTGATGCCCTCGTCTTGCGAGAGCCGCTGGATCAGCCGGAGCCGCGCGATGTCGCGTGCCGAGTAGCGCCGGCCCCGCTTGGCCGTACGCCGCGGCGAGACCAAGCCCATGCGGTCGTAGGTCCGCAACGTCTGCGGATGCATTCCAGCGAGGTGGGCAGCCACCGAGATGACGAAGACCGGCGCGTCATGATCGATTCGCTGCGGTAGCTCTGATGCAGACACGTTCCACCTATCCGGCGGCGAAAAGCTTCGCCCGCGGATTGACCGTGCCAACCGCTTCAGCGTAGGAGTTCAGTGCTTCTCTGGCCTGATCATTGAGCGCCTGGGGCACCAGCACCTCGACGGTGACCAGCAGGTCGCCCTTCGTGCCATCGCGCTTGCGGACACCCTTACCGCGTACCCGCAGGGTGCGTCCATTGGGCGTCCCAGGCGACAACCGCAGCTTGACCGGTTGGCCACCCAGCGTCGGCACCTCGATCTCCGCACCCAGAGCCGCCTCTTGGAAAGTGACCGGCGCGGTAAGGGTGAGGTTGTCGCCCTTACGGCCAAAGATCGGGTGCGGGCGTACGTGCACGATGACGTAGAGGTCGCCAGCGGCACCACCGTTTTCTCCAGCTCCACCACGGCCCTTGAGCCGTATCCGCTGGCCGTCTGTGACGCCCGCCGGAATCCGAACCTGCATGGTCTTGGTGGATTTGCCCCGGCCAGAGCCGAGGCACACCGGGCATGGGTCATCCACGACCATCCCGCGTCCGCGGCACTCCCGGCACGGCTCAGTTACGGCGAAGACCCCGCCCGATGTCGAGGTCTGCATGCCGCTGCCCTCGCAGGTGGGGCAGACACGCGGAATCGTGCCTGCCCGAGCGCCGGTGCCGCGGCAGGCTTCGCAGGCAGTGTCCGACACCATCTGCATCCCGACCGTGACACCCTCGATCGCCTGAACGAAGTCCACCGTGACCTCGCCCTCGACATCGCTGCCGCGACGGGGCCCGCGGGAGGTGGAGACCCGGGTCGTTTGTGTGGTGGGAGCGCCGTTGAACAGGCCGCCGAAGATGTCGCCCAGGCCGCCTCCGGCATTGCGGAAGAGGTCATCGACAGACGGGCCGCTGGCCCGAGCATTGCCACTGCGCGGGAAGTGAAAACCGCCGCTACCAAACAGCCGGCGGGCCTCGTCATACTCCTTGCGCTTGGACGAATTCGACAGCACGTCGTTGGCTTCGGAGATCTCCTTGAAGCGCTGTTCAGCGGCAGTGTTGCCAGGGTTCTGGTCAGGGTGGTTGTCTCGCGCCAGCTTGCGGTAAGCCTTCTTGATCTCCTCGGCGGTGGCGTCCTTGGAGACACCCAGGACCTTGTAGTAGTCCTTCTCGATCCAGTCCTTGGTACTCACTGACACCTCCCTTCGCGATGATCAACTACTGATGCTCGGTGGATGTTCCTGAGACGATCACGCCTAATTGTCGGTGGTAGCCGACTCATCTTTCCCTGGCTCGCCAGCCGCCTCGATCGACTCATCAGCCGGACCTGACGAAGGCTCTTCGACAGCCTGGGGATTCATTGGCTCGGCCGCGTCCACTTGCACCGGCTTCGCTACAGGAGCTGGAGCGTTGGGCTCTGGCTCAGCGACCGCGACCCGGGCGGGCCGCAGAATGCGATCCCCGATTCGGTACCCGGGCTGCAGGATCTCTACGCAGGTCGGGCCGTCGATACCTTCTGCATGAGCATGCAGCAGCGCCTCGTGGATGTGCGGGTTAAAAGGTTCGCCCGCCTCCCCGAAGGTTTCCAGGCCGTACTTGGAGGTGACCCGCTCGATCTCTTCCGCAACAGCCTTGAAGCCACCGTTCAGTTCCTCGTGCTCGCGAGCCGAACGCACATCGTCCAGGACCGAAAGGAAATCCTTCAGCACGCCCTCGATTGACACCTTGCGAGCAAGATCACGATCACGGTCGACCCGACGCTTGTAGTTGACGTACTCGGCCTGCAACCGTTGCAGATCAGACGTCCGCTCCACTAGAGCTGCCTTGAGCTCAGTCACCTCTGCCTCAGCCTCCGAAACTGGACTCGCGGCCTCTTCTGTGCCTGCTGTGGGAGGAGCCGCAGTTGCCTGCGGCTCCCGTACCTCATAGGTTTCCGGATCGATGCGTCGCCGGTCCCGTACGGTTGGGCCACGCTGCTCAAACTCAGCCTCGGCGTTCTGCCGATGCTCAGGTTCGGGTGCGGTCACCGGGCCTCACTCGAGGTCTGGTCGTCGTCCACGATCTCGGCATCGACGACATCTTCGTCACCGGTGCTGCTCTCGCCATTGGACTCGGAGTGCTCACTTGGCTCGCCGGCCTCGGACGGAGCCCCCTGCTGAGCGGCCTGGGCCGCTGCGTACATGGCCTGACCAAGCTGGGCACTGGTCGTGTTCAACTTGTCGACCGCGGCCTTGACCTGCTCGTTGTCCTCACCCTCCAGAGCGGTCTTGAGCTCGGCGATCGCCTCTTCGACCGGCTGCTTGACGTCGTCGGTGATCTTGTCGGCGTTCTCGCTGAGCAGCTTCTCGGTACGGAAGACCAGGTTGTCGGCCTCGTTGCGAAGCTCGACGGCCTCACGACGCTTGCGGTCCTCCTCAGCGTGCGCCTCGGCCTCCTTGACCATCTTGTCGATGTCTTCCTTGCCGAGCGCGGAACCGCCGGTGATCTGCATGGACTGCTGCTTACCAGTAGCAAGGTCCTTGGCGTGGACGTGCACGATGCCGTTGGCGTCGATGTCGAAGGCGACCTCGATCTGCGGCACTCCGCGCGGCGCGGGCGGCAATCCGGTCAGTTCGAAGTTGCCGAGGGGCTTGTTGTCCTTCGCGAAGTCACGCTCGCCTTGGTAGACCTGGATCATTACCGAGGGCTGGTTGTCGTCGGCGGTGGTGAATACCTCGGAGCGCTTGGTGGGGATCGTGGTGTTCCGCTCGATGATCTTGGTGAACACGCCGCCCTTGGTTTCGATGCCGAGGCTCAGCGGCGTGATGTCGAGCAGCAGCACGTCCTTGACCTCACCCTTCAGCACACCGGCCTGCAGGCTGGCGCCGAGAGCGACGACCTCGTCAGGATTGACGCCCTTGTTCGGCTCCTTGCCACCGGTCAACTCCTTGACCAGCTCAACGACCGCAGGCATCCGGGTCGAGCCACCGACCAAGATCACGTGATTGATCGCACTAACACTGATCTTGGCGTCCTCGATGACTGCATTGAACGGCGACCGGCAACGATCAAGAAGATCAGAGGTGAGCCGCTGGAACTCCGAACGGGTCAACTTCTCTTCCAGGTGCAGCGGACCGGCCTGACCGAGCGTGATGTACGGCAGGTTGATCTGCGTCTCGCTGGCTGAGGAGAGCTCGATCTTGGCCTTCTCGGCAGCCTCCTGGAGCCGCTGACGCGCGATCTTGTCCTGAGCAAGATCAGTACCGTTCTTGTTCTTGAACTGCTTCACCAGCCAGTCGACGATCCGGGAATCCCAGTCGTCGCCGCCGAGGCGGTTGTCGCCATTGGTGGCCTTCACCTCGAAAACGCCGTCACCAATCTCGAGCAGGGAGACGTCGAAGGTGCCACCACCGAGGTCGAAGACCAAGATCGTCTGGTCCTGATCAGTCTTGTCCAAGCCGTACGCCAGCGCCGCGGCCGTCGGCTCGTTGATGATCCGGTCGACGATCAAGCCAGCGATCTCACCGGCCTCCTTGGTGGCCTGGCGCTGCGCGTCGGAGAAGTAGGCAGGCACGGTGACCACCGCGTGGGTGACCTGCTCACCCAGGTAGGCCTCCGCGTCTCGCTTCAGCTTCTGCAAGACGAAGGCGCTGATCTGCTGGGGGCGGTAGTCCTTGTCGTCGATCTTCACCGTCCAGTCAGTGCCCATGTGGCGCTTGACGGAGCGGATGGTGCGCTCGACGTTGGTGACGGCCTGGCGCTTGGCGACCTCGCCAACCAGAACCTCGCCGCCCTTCGCGAATGCAACCACCGACGGGGTGGTCCGGGAGCCCTCGGCGTTGGGAATGACGGTGGGTTCGCCACCTTCTAATACGGCGACGACTGAGTTGGTCGTTCCGAGGTCTATGCCGACTGCACGAGCCATGATGTGTTTCCTCCAGCTGGAAGTCTTTGGGTTGTCCTTGAGTCTGTGTCACTCAACTTATTACTTGAGCGTACTAGGCTCAACTATGTCAGGGCGCCGAGTGTTCCCAAATTTCGCGTGAATTTCGAGATTGGGCTGCCGCCGCCATGAACCCGGGAGACAGCCGAGCCGAGATGTGATCAACGCGTCCGCACTGGTGTCGAGGTCGAAGTCAGAGCTAGGTGATCGAGTCTGTCCGACCGTGGAAGTCGGGCATTGGTTGAGTGCGATCCTGTGGGCATGAAAGGTGTGCCGGTTCGGCTGGCTGAGCTCCTCGCCGCCCTCTCCCTGGCGACCGACCTCGGGATGGGGCAACCGAGTGGGCACGCCGTTCAGACTTGTGTGCTCTCGGTGCGGCTGGCCCGTGATCTGCGGCTCCCAGATGATCAAGTGTCCGATGTGTTCTATGTGGCGCTATTGCGGTATCTCGGCTGCACCGCAGACGCTTCCGAAGTAGCCCGGCTTGCGGGTGACGAGATTGGCCTGGCAGTGGCGGTGGGGCCGTATGTCATGGGTGACGTTGCCGACCGCGTCACCCACACAGACGTGGAAGATCCGGAACAAACGATGGCGACCGCGATGGCAATCCACTGCGAGGCAGCTGGCATGCTCGGCTCCCGGCTAGGCCTCGGTGATGGCGTCACCGCCGCACTTCGTCATGGTTTCGAACGATGGGACGGGAAGGGTCATCCTGGCGGCTTGGCCGCAAGGGAGGTGCCGCTGCCGATCCGGATCTCGGTGCTGGCCCGCGACGTACTGCTGTGGCAACGACTGGCGGGCCCGGCCGCGGCTCGCGACATGGTGAATCGTCGCAGCGGGAGGGCCTATGACCCGGAGGTTGCCGACGTGTATCTGGGCTCGGTTGAGGAAGTCGCCGATGTCCCGTGGGAGGAGTTCCTGGCAACCGAGCCCTGCCCGCGCACGGTCGGTGCAGAGGAACTGGACAGCTTGCTTGAGGTGTTTGCCGACTTTGCAGATCTCAAGATCCCGTACGCGCTGGGACATTCTCGCCGAGTCGCTGAGCTTGCCGCTGGCGCCGGACGAGTGCTTGGGATGGGTACCGAACAGATCTCGGGACTGAGGCATGCGGGGCTGCTGCATGATCTTGGCCGCTCGGGAATCAGCAGCAGCATCTGGGAGAAGCCGGGACCGCTGACTCATGACGATTGGGAGCGAGTTCGGCTCCACCCCTACTACACCGAACGGATTCTTCGTCGCTGCTCGCCCCTGGCACATCTCGCGAGTGTCGCCGGCTCCCACCACGAGCGGTTGAATGGCAGCGGATATCACCGCGGCCTCCGAGCTGCAGGGCTCAACGAGCCGGCTCGGGTCTTGGCAGCTGCCGACGCGTACTCTGCGCTGTCGCTGCAGACGGGGACCGCGTTTCGTGATCGGCACTGAGCCCTTGCTGACCGAGGTCGAAGCGACGGCCGACAGGTCCGCCGGGTCGTCACCGATGCCAACTCCGAATGCGGCGACATACACGTTGCCTTCGGTTCGATCTGGTTGAGCGACAACGTGGGCGACGTCGTCCACCGCGTGCCTCTACAAATGAAGTGAACTAAGGGGTTTTGGGAGGCAGGCGGCCTGGGCAGTCTCGGAACGGCGGTTCGTCCCGTCGAGCAGCTGAAGGAGCAATGGGCCCAGCTTCGCGAACTGACCGACCGGCCCTTTGCCATCAATCATCAGCCCAGACCGTTCAGCCCGGAGGCATTCGAAGCGACCCTGGAGGCTCGGCCTGCGGTGATCTCCTACCACATGGGCGATCCAGGTGAGCTTGTCGATCGAGCGCACCTCGCTGGCAGCCTGTGGATGCAACAGGTGATGGATCTCGATCAGGCATGTCGTGCGGTCGACCGCGGTGCCGACATCATCATCGCCCAAGCTAGCGAGGAGTGGGTGGAACGCCAGCTTCCAGCCGTTGCGCTGGTCCCGCAGGTCGTCGAGGTCGCTGGCGATCGCCCCGTCGTGGCTGCCGGGGGAATCGCCGACGGGCGAGGCCTGGCGGCCGCGCTCTGCTTGGGCGCCAGTGGCGTAGTCATGGGAACCCGGTTTCTCGCCTCAACCGAGATGGCGGCGCACATACACGCTGCTCATCAGGGCGGAGTACTCGGTGGCGCCCTCACGCTGAGCGACAACGCCGTACGCGGCTGTCAGCCGGGCGGATCTCAGGCGTAGAGGTCGGAGCGTTGGGACACGCTGGCTACTTCGGACGTGGCCGCGGCCGCCGTGCGACGAAGCAGTGCCTCCGCCTCGTGCACAGTCCGATTCGGGTGATCATTCCAGCGGGTAAGGTCTCGCACGCGGTCCATGCGAACCTCAGGTGGAGACGTCCAATGGTTCGCTCGTACTTGGATCTCATGCAGCGTGTGCCAGGCAAGGTCCACAGCCCGTTGGACTGCCTGGCTCCGTACGTTCGACAGACCTCCTCCGGCCTGAACGATCGCACCGACCAGGCAGGCCCCGACCACTGGACGGCCAGCCATCCTGTCGACGTTGTGGGCGGTCACGGTTCTCGTCCGTCCGTTGTCGTCGAGATAGGCGAACCAGCTGTGCTGCAGCCAACCGCCACCGATCAGGTCAGCGGCCTGGTTGAGGATATCGGTCATGTGATGGAGCTCGGCGAGCCGCGCACTGGTCTCGTCACGGAGCCGCAGCTCTCGGGTACGGCGGCGTTTCGCCCGCCAGCTAGGGCGGTCATTTTCCACGTCGACGGTCGGACTGTCTGGAGGCGAGATGATAACTGTCATGGCTCAGTTCCTCCGTGATGGATAGAAATAGACTTTACCGTGGACGGGTGAAAGTGACCGAGCTCCTCGGCGCGCTGTCGTTCGGCGCCGACCTTGGACTGGGCCACCCCACCGAGCATGTACTCCGGCAGACCTACATCGCCTTGCACCTCGCCGAGCGTCTCGCGATGGACGAGCAGGAACGCGAGGTCGTGTATTACGCCTCCATGCTGGCCTGGTTGGGATGCCACATCGACGCCTACGAACAGGCAAAGTGGTTCGGCGACGACCAGGCGTTCAAACACGATGCCGCTTACGTCGACATCGGCGACGCCGTTGGCAGTGTCGCCTTCCTGCTGCGACACATCGGTGACGGCCGGCCACTTACTGAGCGCGTCAAAGCTGGCGTCGGGTTTCTCGCCGACGGGAGGCACGACCTTGAGCAGATGTATATGAACCATTGGCGTGCCGCGTCCGCGCTCAGCGAGGACCTCGGGCTGTCCGACGCGGTTCGGGACAGCGTCGCCCAGACCTTCGAGCGCTGGGACGGCAAGGGCGAGCCCGACGGCGTCGAGCGCGAAGAGGTGCTGCCGTCGGCTCGCTTGGTGCACCTCGCCGATGTCGTTGAGGTGTTCCATCACATCGGTGGCGTGAAGGCTGCGGTTGACGTCGCCCGCGCCCGCAGCGGCGGCCAGCTCGACCCTGCTTTGGTAGAGCTGTTCGCGGCTGAGGCCGAGGCGATCTTCGAGGCGTTGGATCAGGTGACGACCTGGGACGCGGTCATGAGCAAGGTCCCGACGATGGGCCAAGAGCTGAGCGAGGACGAACTTGATCGAGTGCTGGCAGCGATCGCAGACTTCGTTGACCTGAAGTCGCCGTACACGCTCGGCCACTCACGCGGTGTCGCCGAGCTCGCAGCTGCCGCGGCCGCCGAGCTGGGTACGGACACCCGGACGGTGCGGCGGGCCGGACTGGTGCACGATCTAGGCCGAATGGGGATCGCCAACACGATCTGGGACAAGCGTGCACCGCTGACCGCAGGAGAGGTGGAACGGTTGCGGCTGCATCCCTACTACACCGATCGCATCCTGGCGTCAGTCCCGGCCCTCGCGAGCCTGGCACCAGTCGCAGCACAGCACCACGAGCGGCTCGACGGCTCCGGATACCCGCGAGGAAGTACCGCCGAGTCGCTCACACCGGAGGGGCGGCTGTTGGCTGTGGCCGACTGCTACCAGGCGTGGTCGGAGCCACGGCCCTACCGTGAGGCTCTCGATACCGGCAGGATTGCCGAACGTCTCCGCGAGGAGGTCAAGGCCGGACGCCTAGACGGTGCCGCCGTCGACGCCGTACTTCGAGCCGCCGGCCACCAGGTGCGACGCAACCGTGAGTGGCCGTCCGGACTCACGGCCCGGGAAGTGGAGGTGCTGCGACATCTCGCTCGCGGTATGTCACAGAAGGAGATTGCGGAGCGCCTGGTGATTTCTCGGAAGACGGCGAGTAATCATGTCGAACACATCTACGCCAAGATCGGCGTGTCCAATCGGGCCATGGCGAGCCTGTTCGCGACTCGACACGGCCTCCTCTGAATCGCCGAGATGGGGCGCTCACCCCATGCATCTCGGCCGCCTTCTCTTTAGCGTCGAGTCATGACCACAATCGAACAAGACGTCGACGAGGCTGCCGTGGAAGAGTTCGCTGGCAAGCTCATCGAGACAATAACCGGCGGGCTGCTCACCAGCCTCATCGAGATCGGCCGCCGCACCCGGTTGTTCGAGCTCGCCGCCGCCGGTCCGGCGACGTCGGCTGAGCTCGCTGAGCGCGGCGGTCTGCAGGAGCGGTACGTCCGTGAGTGGCTGGCCGCCATGGCAACCGCTGGCATCGTCGAGTATGACGCAGACAACGGGCGCTTCTGGCTGCCCGTTGAGCACGCGGCCGTGCTGACCGGTGATACCTACGACAACCTGGCCCCCGTGGCATACCTGGTCTCCGTGGTCATCCGGCAGGGCGATGCGGTAGCCAAGTGCTTCACCAAAGGTGGAGGTGTGCCGTGGGCAGCGTATCTGCCGGAGATGCACGACGTCATGGATGTGCTGTGGCAACCGATGTACCGCGACCTCCTCGTCCAGCAGATCCTGCCGCTCGCCCCTGGATTGGTGGAGAAGCTCGAGAGCGGCACCCGAGTCGCCGATGTAGCCTGCGGCTCCGGCAACGGGACACTTGTTATGGCGCGCCGATTCCCGAGCTCGACATTCGTTGGCTACGACATGGACGCCGACGCTATCGAGGTTGCACGTTCCCGGGCGGAAGGGCTGGGCAACGTCTCATTCGAAGTGGCGGACGCGACGACCCTGACTTCTGCTGAGCCTTTCGGTGCCGCGTTCGTGTTCAACTCGGTACACGACCAGGCCCGGCCGCTCCAAGTACTCAGCTCGATCCAGTCGATCTTGGAGCCGGGAGGCACCTTCCTGATGAACGAGCCTCGCATTTCCAGCAACCTCGAGGACAACATCGGCAACCCAGTCGCCCCGATGACGTACGCCATCAGCCTGCTCCACTGCATGACGGTTTCCCTTGCTGAGGACGGAGCCGGACTCGGGACCGGCTGGGGTGAGCAAGTGGCACTTGCCCTGCTATCCGACGCCGGCTTCGGTCCCGTGGAGGTGCACGACGCTCCTGGGGACCCCGGCAACGCGATCTTCGTCACCCACCGCCCGGGATGAGGTCCCGGCGAAACGCTCGATCACCGAGACCGTCTTCCCGACCTGCAGCACCTCTCAGGTTGCCTTTGCGCAGGTCGCGCAATGGTGCCTGGTGGGTCAGAACAACGTCTAATTGACGCCCTCCTGCTGCGCGACAGCTGAGCTGAAGAACGTGCGGAGGTCGCCCACAACCAAGTCGGGCACTTCCAGGGCGGCATAGTGGCCACCCCTGTCGAACTCAGACCAGTGAACGATGTTGGCGTTGTCACGCTCGGCGAGTGGTCGGATGGTCTGGAAGTCGTGGGCGAACACCGCGACACCGATTCGTCCCTGGCTCACCACCGGCTTGGCGCCGGAGTGGCCCTCGCTGTAGTGATAGCGAACCGCGGTCGCAGAAGTGTTGGTGAGCCAATACAGCGATACCTGAGTGAGGACCTGATCCACCGTGACCAAGCTGGTCCCGTTGCCGAAGTTCTCGAACAGCTCGTTGTAGGCAAGTTGACCCACTGGTGAGTCGGAGAGCGCTGCGGCGATGGTTTGGGGGCGGGTTCCGTTCATCTGGTTGTAGCCGCCGACCGACTGGAACCAACCGAGAAACTCCAAGGCCGCGTATTCCTTGGGGCCGAATCGCTCGAACTCGTTCGGCTCACCCGACGGGAAGGAGAAAAGCTGCAGCACGTGTGCCCCGAGGAAGCCGGGTGGGTTCAGCACGGCCAGCTCACGGGAGATCATTGCGCCACCGTCGCTGCCGTGTGCGCCGTATGACTCATACCCCAGCCTGCGCATGAGCGTGTCGTAGGTCTGGGCGACTCGTGCCATGGTCCAGCCCTCGCCCACGAGCGGGGTGCTGAAGCCATAGCCGGGCGTAGACGGAATCACGACGTGGAAGGCATCCTCGGCCCGGCCGCCGTAGGCAACCGGATCGGTGAGCGGACCGATCATGTCGAGGAACTCCGCGAAGGATCCGGGATATGTGTGCGCGAGCAGCAATGGGGTGGCGTCGGGCTCGCTGGATCGAACATGGACGAAATGCAGGGTCTGATCGTCGATCTCCGTCACGAAGTTTGGGACGGAGTTCATCCGGGCCTCCTGCTCGCGCCAGTCGAACTGCCGCCAGGCAGTGATCATCTTCTGGAGGTACGCGACCGGGGTGCCGTAGTCCCAGCTGTCCGCGGGCGCCGCAACCGGATAGCGGGTGTTGGCCAGGCGTCGCTGCAGATCATCCAGCGCCTCCTGGGGAATCGTGACGGTGAAGGGACGGATGATGCCGGTTTGGCCGGCTGCTGTGGTGGTCATGTCTTACACGTTAGGGTCGGTTTAGGACGATTCCGTTCCGCTTTTTAGTCAAAGATTCAAAGGTATGCAGACCAGTTCCGGCCGACTCCTCGCCCTGCTCGGGCTGCTGCAGTCACGCACGATGTGGAGCGGCGCCGAGCTTGCGGAGCGGCTGGAGGTCAGCGGGCGTACGGTGCGCAAGGACATCGAACGCCTACGGCAGCTGGACTACCCGGTCGAGGCCGTTCGTGGTCCCGGCGGGTATTACCGGCTCGGGATCGGTGCGAAGCTGCCACCCCTGCTGCTCGACGACGAAGAGGCGGTTGCAGTCGCGGTCGGCCTCCGCGCGATCACCGGAGTCAAGGGCGTCGAGGAGACCAGCGTTCGCGCCCTGGTCAAGTTGGAGGCGGTGCTCCCCCATCGGCTTCAGCGGCAGGTCAACGCCCTGCGGGACGCGGTACAAGCCGGACCGGAGAACACCGGCACCAACGCACCTGACCCCGTCGTCGACGCCGGCCTGCTGATGTCGATCGCTGCCGCAATTCGTGATCATCAGGAAGTGCGGTTCGTGTATCGCGACGATGAGCGGCTCCAAGTCGAGCCGTACCGGCTGGTCAGCTGGCAGCGACGCTGGTATCTCGTGGCGCGCGACGCCTCGAATTCGACCTGGTCCAGCTTCCGGCTCGATTGGATGCAGCTACGAACTCCTGGCGGCCGCCGGTTCTCACCCGCCGGGCTGCCCGGCGGTGACTACCCGGCCTTTGTGCTGCGTACGACGGCTTTCGCCGGCTGGCACGTGCATGCTCGGATCACCGTCAGCGCCTCCGCGGCGGAGGTTCTCAGCCGGATCAACCCGGCCGTTGGCGTCGTCGAGGCCATCGACGAGAACACCTGCGTCCTGGTTACCGGCGCCGATACCGTCGAGACGCTCGCGGTCTACATCGGCATGCTCGGACTCGACTTCACCGTGACCGAACCAGCGGAGCTCCTCGCACACCTCACGACAGTCGCGGAGCGTTACGCCAGAGCCGTTCCGGCAACTTAGCAATTGCTGGGCTTTCAGTCCCGGACCCCGCAGGGCACCCGTTTTGCATCTTCGTGGGCACTTGACTGAGCTGCGAGCGTCGGGAATCGCGCGCCGCGCACGGAGAAGGAGCGAGCAGAGGCGCTTTTCCTCTGCGAGCGACGACGACGGCGGTGGATTCTCGATGTTCGCGCCGCCGATCTGCAGGAGGAGATGGCGGAACAACGCTTTTCCGTTCTGCCAGATCCGACGAAGACGGCGGCAACCAGCGAACATCGCAGCGAGCGGAGCGAGCAATAGATACAGCGCGATGCGCGAGCAGCTCCAAAAAGCGCGTGGTGCGCTGGCTAGCCAGGACCGGCCTGCGTAGCGTGGTTGCAGCCCACCTGCTAGGAGGAGCAATCCATGGCGAGCTTCCTGAGTTTCCTGCAGAATCTCGGCCTGCTCCTTGCCCGGCTGGGACTTGGCGGCATTCTGTTGTTGCACGGCTGGATGCGGTGGAACGCCGGCGTTCAGGAACAGATTGATTACCTGACACAGTTCCGGACCCCGTACGCGGAAGTTGCGGCGTGGGGCTCCATCATCTTCGAGCTCGTTGGCGGCGTGCTGCTCATCGTCGGCGCGTTGACTCGGCTGGTCGGCCTGGGAGTGCTGATCGAGCAGATCCTGATCATCGCCTACACCAACTGGTACAAATGGCCGCCGACATTGCTCAATGCCGACGGCACGTACAAAGGCGGCTATGAGTACAACGTGGCGCTTGGCCTGCTCGGCCTGCTGTTGTTCGTGATGGGCGGGGGCGCCGTCTCCATCGACCGGTTGTTCCGGCGTAAGCCGGCGCTTGAGGAAGAGGACGAGTACGCGGCGCAATCCGCCGCCCGGGCAGCCACCTGATCTGCCCACAGCAATCATCGACAGATTCACAGGGAAGCCACAGCTACCGCATAGAGCTTTAGTGAGATCAGGTGTCAGGCTAGGCGCATGATTCGCACCGATGGCACCACAGCACCCCTCTCCCGTCCCGACGGCACCCCAATCCGGATTCTCGCGGTCGACGACGAGTCCAGCTTGACCGAGCTGCTGTCGATGGCGATGCGTTACGAGGGCTGGCAGGTCTCTACTGCAGGCTCAGGCGGTCAGGCCGTGAAGGTGGCGCGGGAAACCAGACCAGATGCGATTGTGCTGGACATGATGCTGCCGGACTTCGACGGGCTCGAAGTCATGCGACGCATCCGGGCTGAGGATCCCCACGTGCCGGTGATCTTTCTCACCGCAAAGGACTCAGTTGAAGATCGGATCGGCGGCCTCACCGCCGGCGGTGACGATTACGTCACCAAACCGTTCAGTCTGGAGGAGGTCATCGCCCGATTGCGTGCACTGCTGCGCCGTAGCGGGGCCGCGCTTGCTAGGAGCGATTCCACCCTGGTGGTGGGCGACCTGACACTGGACGAGGACAGCCATGAGGTGCGGCGCGGCGGCGTGGAGATCCAGTTGACCGCAACCGAGTTCGAGCTGCTGCGCTATCTGATGCGCAACCCGCGCCGAGTGCTCAGCAAGGCACAGATCTTGGATCGGGTGTGGAACTACGACTTCGGCGGTCAAGCGAACGTCGTCGAGCTCTACATCTCCTATCTCCGTAAGAAGATCGACGCCAATCGCCCGCCGATGATTCACACCTTGCGCGGCGCTGGCTATGTGCTGCGTCCGGCTGCTACATGAGCTACCCAGCTGCCGCGCAACCGGGCGCCGGCCCACCTGCGAGTGTGCCGCGTTTGCCAGAGGTTGTGCCGCGGCCCGACCCCCTCGGCCGCCATACGCTGGGGCGGCAGCTGGTCATCAGGGTGACGGCGCTTGTCGCCCTAGCTGCCCTGCTGATCACAACAGCGACAGCCTTGGCTGTCCGGCAACTGTTGATCTCCCAGCTCGACCGCCAACTCGACACCGTCACTGCTCGGGTACGCGATCCGGCGGGCGCCTGGCCCGGTCGCGGCCCGGACAGTGGTCTGCTGCGCCCTGGCCAGCCGATCGGCACGCTTGCTGTGTTCTACGCCAGCGACGGCACACCCCAGGCAGGCGGCATGCTGACCGAGTCCGGCGCCACCGGACAGTACGGCGCAGACGTTGCTGAGGTACCCGACGCCGCAGTCACCCAACTCGCTGACGTACCGACCGATGGCACCAAGAGCTCCATCACCCTCAGCGGACTCGGTCACTATCGCGTGGTCGGCTTCCCGATCATTGCCGGTGAGATCGACCTCTCGTTCGTGGTCGGCGTACCGATGCAGGAAGTCGATGAAACGATCATCCAACTGGTGGGCGTGGCGGCGCTGTTGTCGCTGCTCGCCATCCTCGGGACTGTATTCGCCGCCCGCTCCTTGATCGTCCGCAGCCTGCGGCCACTGAATCGGGTGGCCGCCACCGCCCAGCAGGTTTCCCAACTGAAGCTGGATCGTGGCGAGGTTGCCCTTGCCGTACGGGTACCACCAGAGGATGCCAATCCTGCCTCCGAGGTCGGCCGCGTCGGGCAGGCGATCAATCACATGCTCAACAACGTCGAGGATGCGCTCGCCGCTCGCCAGGCATCCGAAACGAGGGTGCGGCAATTCGTGGCGGACGCGTCGCACGAACTGCGCAATCCGCTGGCAGCTATCCGCGGCTATGCGGAACTGACCAGGCGCGACCGAGAAAAGATCCCGACCGACGCGGCGTATGCGATGGCGCGGGTCGAGTCCGAGACTGAGCGAATGTCCAAGCTGGTCGAAGACATGCTGTTGCTGGCGCGGCTCGACTCCGGACCTGACCTGGATCTCCAGCCCTGCGACCTGAGCGAGATCGTGATCAACGCTGTCAGCGACGCGCGCGCGGCCGGACCTGATCATGCCTGGCAGCTGAGCCTGCCGCACTATCCCGTGGTCGCGTACGGTGATCAGCACCGGCTGCAGCAGGTGATGATCAATCTACTGGCGAACGCGCGTACCCATACCCCGCCCGGTACGCGGGTACGTACGGAGGTTTCGGTCAACGGCCCGGAAGCAGTTGTCACAGTGACCGACAACGGACCGGGCGTCCCTCCCGAGGTGTCTGGTCGCATCTTCGAGCGGTTTGCCCGGGGTGACGCAAGCCGGACGCGCGCACCTGATGCAGCGACCGGCGGCAGCACCGGTCTGGGACTGGCCATTGTGGCGGCGGTCGTCGACGCTCATCACGGATCCGTCACCGTCACCAGCCAGCCAGGTCACACCCAATTCACAGTGCGGCTGCCGCTCGCACAGTTCGCTCCGGCACCATATCCAGGACCCGGCCCACAGATGCGAGCCCCGCACTGAGCCGGCCAACCGGTAGGGATAACCCGATCTGAAACTGGCCCGATAGCCTGATGGTGGCTTCGATGCCAATCGAGGAACGTAGATGGCATGAGTGATTCTTATGTCCGCGGTGAACCTGCTACCGAAGTACTTGATCTTTATGACGTTCTTCCCGAGCGTGCCGATGCGACTCGCGAGCCCGCGCGTCCTGCCGAGGATGATCCTGTGACCTCCATGATCAAGGGCACCGGTCGCAACCTGGCGGTGATCATCGGAATGTTCGCGGTCTCGCTTACGGCTTTCATTGTCTGTACCACCCTGTTCAGCCTCGGAGTAGGGCTGCTCGTGCTCGTCGTCGGCCTGTTCATTCTGGTCGGCTGCCTCGTTGTTGCCGGCTGGGCGTCGCGGATGACCATGGCACTGCTCGCCTACGCCGGGATCACCCTCCCCCGGACCCGCTACCCGGCGGCCGGACCGGGCTTCCGTGGGAAACTGCGGCGGCTGGCCTCCGCGCAATCCTGGCGGGATCTGCTGCACGTCCTGGTCAACTTCATCCTCAGCACCATCACCTTCTCGTTGGCGCTGACGTGGGTCTTTGGTGGCCTCGGCGGGGTGACCTACTGGTTCTGGAGCCAATGGCTGCCGGAGTCGAGCGAGGGCCTGCCGGCCCTGCTCGGCTATCCCGGGCGCTTCGCCGAAGTCACCTTCAATACTGTGGTCGGCGCCCTGTTGTTGATCACTGCCCCCTTTGTGCTGCGTGGCCTCGTCCGGTTGCACGGTGCGCTGGCGTACGCGCTGCTTCTCGACGAGACACCGGCGCTACGTCAGCAGGTGAGCGAGCTGACTCAGAGTCGAACGGCCGCGGGGGAGGCTGAAGTGCACACCTTGCGACGACTGGAACGCGATCTACACGACGGTCCGCAGCAGCGCTTGGTCAGGCTCGGGATGGATCTGTCGGCCGCTCAGCGTCGATTGGACGACGACCCGGTCCAGGCGCGCGCCCTACTCGACGAGGCCTTGCAGCAGTCGCAGGACGCGCTCGCCGAGATCCGCACCCTCTCCCGCGGCATCGCTCCGCCGATCCTGGCCGAACAGGGACTGCGGGCGGCGATCACCGCACTGGCCGCGCGGGTCACCATCCCGACCTCGGTCGAGGTTGATGATGTGCAGCTGTCCGAGACTGCGCAGAACGCGGCCTACTTCGTGGTCGCCGAAGCTCTGGCGAATGTGGAGAAGCACAGTCGGGCGCGGCAAGCTTCAGTCGAGCTACGCCGTGTCGGCGCTCTGGCCGTGATCAACATCACCGACGATGGGGTGGGCGGCGCCTCCCTTGCCAAGGGCCATGGCTTGTCCGGTCTCGCCGACCGGCTGGCCGGGGTCGATGGGACTCTGACGGTCTCCTCCCGGCCCGGCGGTCCCACGCAGCTCACCGCGACGATTCCTCAGCAGCCCACGACCTAGGTCTTGATCGCACCGGCACCAGGTATGACAGCCTGGTGCCTGTGCGTGTGGTGGTGGCCGATGACTCCGTGCTACTCCGTGAGGGCTTGGTCCGGCTGCTGACCGAGGTCGACTGCGAGATCGTGGCTGCGGTCGAGGACGCTCCCACCTTCTTGCGGGCTGTTGCCGAGCAGCGGCCTGACGTTGCCATCGTGGATGTGCGGATGCCGCCGAACATGACCGACGACGGGCTGAGGGCGGCGGTCGAGGCCCGCGCTTCCCAGCCCGACTTGGGAATATTGATGTTGTCGGCGTATGTCGAGCTTTCCTACGCCGACATACTCCTTTCCGATGGCCGAGGTGGGGTCGGTTACCTGCTGAAGGACCGAGTCACGTCCCTCGACACTCTTCTCGACGCCCTGAAGACGATTTCCGCAGGCGGCACGGTCCTCGACCCGGAGGTTGTCGCCCAGCTCCTCGTCGCGCGACGGGCCGACCCCCTTGCCGCCCTGAGCCCGCGGGAGAAGGAGGTGCTCGCCCTGATGGCCGAGGGTCGCAGCAATGCCGCCATCGCGGAGCGTCTGGTGATCACCGGCGGAGCGGTCGAGAAGCACATCTCCAACATCTTCGCCAAGATCAACTTGCCAGACGTTGGCGCTGACAATCGCCGAGTACTGGCGGTACTCGCCTGGCTCAGAGCACGCTGATTCAGGTCAAACCCTCAAGATCTGACGCTGGTTGCCCCGACACGCCGCATGTGGTCATGGTCAAGGTAACCAGCGTCAGTTTCTGAGGGCTCGTCTACTGTTTCTGGCATGGCGACGGAGCGGATCGAGCTGGAGATCGGGGATCGGGTCGTCAAGATCAGCAATCCCGACCGGGTCTACTTCTCGGCGCGCGGTGAGACCAAGCTTGATCTTGCTCAGTACTACGTCTCGGTCGCCGACGGCATCGTCAATGCCCTCTACCACCGGCCATGCATGCTGCACCGCTTTCCCGATGGAGTTGACGGTGAGAAGGTGCATCAGAAGCGGCTGCCGCACGGGGCGCCACCATGGATCGAGACCGTCCGGGTGCACTTCCCGCGCTTCAACCGGGACGCCGACGAGCTCTGCGTCACTCATCCGGCAGATGTCATCTGGGCGGTCCAGATGTCGACAGTGGAGTTCCATCCATGGAACTCCCGCCGTGAAGACGTCGAGTCTCCCGACGAGTGGCGGATCGATCTTGATCCGATGCCAGCTGCCAACTACGCCGATGTACGACGGGTCTCAGTGATCGTGCAGGAGCTGCTGGCCGAACTCGGCGCGGTGGGGTATCCGAAGACTTCTGGGGGCAAAGGATTGCACGTGTACGTGCGAATCATTCCTGATCATGGACACCCGGACGTACGCCGAGCAGCCTGGGCATTTGCTCGCGAGATCGAGCGTCGCGCCGACGACCTGGTGGACCTGACGTGGTGGCGCAAGGACCGGGATCCGGGATCGGTCTTCGTCGACTACAACCAGAACGCGCGTGATCACACGATCGCCAGCGCCTACTCCGTACGCGGCACCCCCGAAGGTGTCGTCTCGGCGCCGCTGCGCTGGGACGAGATCGCTGACGCCGATCCCAAGGACTTCACGATCGCCACCATGCCGGCCAGGTTCGCAGAGCTGGGGGATCTGCATGCTGATATCGACGACCACCCCTATCGACTCGATCAGCTCTTGGAGTGGGCCGACCGGGACGAGCGCGACCACAAGGTCGCGCCGCCCGAAACTGAATAACTCCCGGTTACCGCAAGCGGGGGCTAGGCAAGGCTCTTGCTCTTCAGCCACTCCCCGGCGACCTGAGCAGGATCCTGGCGGTCGGTGTCAACCTTCTTGTCCAGCTGCGTCAGTTCCTCGGTGGTCAGTGCTGCCTGGACCGCCTCCAGCGCTGCCACGGCAGTCTGGTTCTCAGCCACGTCGGAGCGGACCAGTGGAACGACGTTCTGCGGCAAGATCATCGACTGCGGGTCTTCGAGCTGGACATAGCCCTTCTCGGCGATGATGGCGTCGGTAGTGAAGAAGGTCGCTACCTGAATCTTGTTGTTATCCAGGTCACTGATCTTCGGCGGGTACTTGGGATACGGGACGAATGCCTTGAATTTGGCACCATAGATCTTCTCCAGCCCGGGGGGACCATAGGCCCGCTCCTCAAGCTCCGGCGGGCCGCCCAGAGTTGAGGTGCTGGCGATCTTGCTCAAGTCCTCGAGGGAGGTGATGCCGTGCTGCGCCGAGAACTCCTTGGTGACGACATAGACATCCTGATCGACGGCGGCGGAGCTCTTCAGGAGCTTGAGGTCACTCGGCAATGCGGCCGGCAGAGCCTTTTCCACCTCCGCTGCCGTGGTCGCGGTGGCGTTCGCGTCGAAGTAGAGCAACAGGTTCCCGGTGTACTCCGGAACCGCTGAGATCGACTGATCTTGGAGCGCCTTGATATAGATCTCCCGCGATCCGATCCCAAGCTTGGTCGATGACTCGACACCTTTCGCCTTCATGGCTTGCGAGTAGATCTCAGCAAGGATCTTGGACTCGGTGAAGTCGGCTGAGCCGACAACAACCGGGGCACTGGCCGCGGCAGATTCCGAAGGCTGCGGTGCACTCGCCTCACCCAAAGGGTTGGCGGTGCCACCGCAGGCGGCAAGGAGCAGAGCAGCGAGCCCCAAGCTAGCGCCAACAAAGGTTCTTTTGATCTTCATATGTGATTTTCTCCGTCTCACTGTTCAGCAGGACTCGACTAGGCAGCCAGATCGAGCGCGGATCGCTGCCGCGCCGCTGATCTCTTGCTCGCAGGGTGGGCATGCCGACCGGCGAGCCAGCCAAGCGCACCAAGCAACACATCCAGGACAATAGCCAGCAAGGCAACAAGAAAGGCGCCGGCGAACATTTCGGAATAGTTACGTGTGGCGTTTCCCGAGATGAGCAGCCGTCCAAGGCCACCGCCGGAGCTGTACGCAGCGACCGTTGCCGTCGCCACGACTTGCAAGGTTGCGCTTCGCAGTCCTGAGATCACCAGGGGAAGGGCGAGCGGCCACTCCACTTTGCCCACGATTTGGCGGGCGGACATGCCCAGGGCACGGGCTGCGTGAACAGCATCGTGATCCGCGCCGTGGATGCCCGCCGCGGTCGCAGTGAGGATCGGTGGCAGCGCCAGCACGGCAAGCACGCCGACAATCGGCCCAACGCCGGTGCCGAGAAGGAGCACAACCAGGACCAAAAGACCCAGAGAGGGAATGGCCCGCGCAGCATTGCTGAGACCGATCACTAAGAACGAACCGCGATTGGTGTGACCGATCACGATGCCGAGAGGAATCCCCACGGCCGCTGCTATGACAACCGCCGCCACGGTGTAGGCGATGTGCTGAAGCAGCAGATACCAAATTCCTCCTGGGCCCTGCCAGTTGGCGGGATCGGTCAGATACTCGAACAGGTTCATGCCACCGCCCGCTTCCTGGACCAGGGCAGGGTCCCGCGCTGAATCAGCAGGATGAGTGCGTCAGCGATCAGTGCTAGTGCCAGCGTCAGCACCAACCCGACGATGATCGGGGTATAGAAGTTGCTGCCGAACCCAAGGTCGAAAAGCTTGCCAAGCGCTCCGCTTCCGATGAGTACCGCAACACTTACCAGAGCGATATTCGAGACCGTGACAACGCGCAGACCAGCGAAGATCACCGGCATGGCCAGCGGCATCTCAACCCGGAACAACCGGCGCAGCCAGCCATAGCCAACGGCTGAAGCCGACTGTTTTACCGGTGCCGGCACGGAGCGCAGTCCGTCAACGACGCTACGGACCAGTAGCGCAATCGAATAGATCGCCAACGCCACAATGATATTGATCGGATTGAGAATCTGCGTGCCGAGCATCAACGGCATCAGCACGAACAGGGCCAGCGACGGAACCGAATAGATGACGCCGAAAAAGGCGAGCAGGACATTGGCCACTCGCCGCGTTTTGGAAACCAGATAGCCGAGCGGCAGCGAGATCACGAAGGCGATGACGACTGGCACGAGGGAGAGAATGACGTGCTCGACCAGCAAGCCGCCGATCATCGACAGATTGCGTTCGATCCAGGCCCAGTCCAGGTTCACTGCAGTACGCTCGAGCCGCGGCGCTGCGTGGCTTCGCCATTGGCCTGACGGCCCTCATCCTGTTCGTCAGATAGGCCCTGATCCTCCATCGGGAGTTCCCCGTCGTACGTCGACTCGACCTCACCACTCTCTGGATAATCCATCCCGTCGAAGCTGGGGATTCCCTCGCCGCGCTGAGCATCCCCCTCGGGAGGCGCCGTCACGTCTCCTTGCTGGTCCCCAAACCCGGTCGCACTGCTGTCGGTCTGACTCTCTGGCTCCGGCTCAGCAAGCTGGTCGTACACGTGGTCCGATTCGTAGAGCTGCTGCGATTCCGTCGGCTCGTCATACGACGCGCCTGATTCGTCCACATCCTCCGGCGCCGCTGGCGGCTCATGCACCTCGCCCGATTCGTACGCCTCCTCGGGTTCGTCCACCGGCTCGTACTCGGGTTCGCCCACCGGCCCGTACCCATCCTCCGGTTCGGCCAGTAACTCGTACGCGTGTGCCGCCTCCGCTTCACGAATCGAGATCGACTCAGCGATCGATACGCGTACGTCTCTGACCTTGTCGAGGATGTAGTCGGCACTGACGACACCTGCGTAGCGGTGCGTTTCACCCGTCACGGCGACAGCCAGACCGTAGGGGGAGGTTAATGCGGAGTCCAATGCAGTTCGCAGTGTGTCTGCCTCCGGACTGAAGGTTGAGCCGAGTGCGAAGACCTGACCCGGGCGCTCCGGATCCGCCCAGCCGACCGGGCGCGCATCGCCGTCGACGACCAGAATTGGCCCCGTACCGGTGGCAGTCTCCACGTCGCGGACCACCTTGACTCGATCCAACTTGAGCTCACTTGCCGGCTGGAAGGAGAGCGAACGAAATCCTCGGTCGCGACCGACAAAACCCTCCACGAAGGCGTCTGCCGGCTCATCCAACAGGTGCTGTGGGGTGCCGACCTGGGCAAGATGCCCACCCACCCGCATGATGGCAACCTGATCGCCCAGCTTGATGGCCTCGTCAATGTCATGAGTGATCAAGATGATCGTCTTGCTTAGCTCACGCTGCAGACCGAGGAAGAACTCATGCAGCTCACTGCGAACCACCGGGTCCACCGCTGAAAACGGCTCATCCATGAGCAGGACCAGCGGATCAGCCGCCAGGGCCCGGGCCACGCCAACCCGCTGCTGCTGCCCACCGGATAGCTGCGCCGGGTAGCGGTGTGCGAGCTTGCGCTCCAGACCGACGCTGCTCAGCAATTCCCGGGACCGCTTCTCTCGCTTTGCCTTGGGCCAATGGAGGAGGGCAGGCACAGTCTCGATGTTCTCCAGCACCGTCCGGTGCGGGAACAGCCCTCCGCTCTGAATGACATAGCCCATTTGGCGGCGCAGTGTTGCCTTGCGCTTGGACCGCAGCGGAGTGCCATCCCAGGTAATTCGACCTGTGGTGGGCTCCAGCATTCGGTTGACCATGCGTAGCGTCGTGGTCTTGCCACAGCCGGAGGGGCCGACGATCACGGTGATCTTCCCGGAAGGCACCGTGAGATTGAGGTCGACTACCGCCGCCGTGCCATCCCGGAACGTTTTGCCGACTGATTCGAACTCGATCACGCCAACCCCACAGGTCTCGTGCAACAGGCTTCGACGGCCGGCGCCCTTGACGACCGATCGCTGAACCGCCGCGTACGGAGGACAAAGAAGACCCTAGTCGCCAGTTCTGACAATTCGGGTACGCGGCGCGGCGTGCCCCGCTTATCCGCGGGCAAGTACCGCAGGGCTCGGCCTTGACGCCGGCGAGGACGGCGCCACGCTCCAAAGCCGGGAGCAGGGCGTGCTGGCAGTCTCTCGACATCAGCCTGCGCCATTCCACATGACCGCCGCACTAGGCTGAAAGGCGCATCGCCCCCAGGAGGAGTCGTAGGTGAAAGTCGTCGCGATCGTGGTGGCGTTGGCTGTCTCGGTCGTGGGTGTCGTGCTCTTCGTCCGCGCCGTGGCATCGATCGTCGGCGTCGTCAAGCTTGGCAAGCCCGCCCCCGGCCGAGGTGATCAGCCTGGCCAGCGTTGGCGGAACCTGCTCGCCGAGACCCTCGGGCACACCCGGATGCTGCAGTGGACCAAGATCGGGGTGGCGCACTGGTTTGTGTTTATCGCGTTCGGCGCCTTGATCTTCACACTGATCACCGCGTACGGGCAGCTCTTCAATCCCCGTTTCGCGCTGCCGATCATCGGGCACTGGGCGCCGTACCAGTGGGCCAGCGAGATCATCGCCTGGGCCGGATTGATCTCGATCAGCTTCCTGATCATGATTCGACTGCTGCTTCGTGGCCGCGGTCGAGAGTCCCGATTCTTTGGCTCACGATCGTGGCAGGGGTACTACGTCGAACTGACGATCCTCGGGATTGTCGTGTGCGTCCTTGTGCTGCACGCTATGGAGTACCAGCTACTCGGTGCGGAGACCTCGCGGCTGCACTATCCGCTGACCTGGTTCCTTCTCCCAACTGCCATTTCCGATGCGGCGCTCGAAACCGGAATCGTGATCATCGCCGCGATCAAGATCATCATCTCAATGGCGTGGTTCATCGTCATCGGACTCAACACCACGATGGGCGTGGCCTGGCATCGGTTCACCGTCTGGCCGAACGTCTGGTTCAAGCGCGAGTCCTCGGGAGAGCCAGCTCTCGGAGCATTGCAGCCGATCATGATCGACGGCAAGCCAATCGACTTTGCAGCGATCGAGGATCTCGACGAAGACACCTCGTTGGGTGCCGGCAAGGTGGAGGACTTCACCTGGAAGGGATTGCTGGACTTCACGTCGTGCACCGAATGCGGCCGCTGTCAGTCCCAGTGCCCGGCCTGGAACACCGGCAAGCCGCTCTCACCCAAGTTGGTGATCATGGACTTGCGGGACCACGCGTACGCGAAAGCGCCCTATCTGCAGGCGGCGGAAACGGCGCGTGCCGCGCTGCCGGAGGCGACCCAGAGCGAGGCATCCCGACCGCTGGTTGGCCCTATTGAAGTGCGCGATGGCGTCCCCGGCGTCATTGACCCCGACGTGCTCTGGTCGTGCACCACCTGCGGCGCCTGCGTCCAGCAGTGCCCCGTTGACATCGAACATGTTGATCACATCCTCGATATGCGGCGCTTCGAGGTCATGATGTCCGCGGAGTTCCCGACCGAGCTCAATGGACTCTTCAAAGGTTTGGAGAGCAAGGGAAATCCATGGAACATGAGCCCGCGAGGGCGCATGGATTGGGCCAAGGAGCTTTCGTTCCCCGTGCCAGTGGTGGGTGAGGACGTCGCAGATCTCAGCGAAGTGGAGTACCTGTTCTGGGTCGGCTGCGCCGGGGCGTACGAAGATCGCGCCAAGAAGACCACGCGCGCAGTAGCTGAGTTGCTGCACATTGCCGGCGTGCGCTATGCCGTGCTGGGAAACGCCGAGACCTGTACCGGTGACCCGGCCCGGCGCTCCGGGAATGAGTTCGTCTTCCAGCAGCTGGCTATGGAGAATGCAGAGTCCTTGCAGGAGGCGAAGGCGACCAAGATCGTCGTGACCTGCGCGCACTGCTTGAACGCTTTGAAGAACGAGTATCCGCAGCTTGGCGTCAACAGCGAAGTGGTGCATCACACCCAGCTGCTCAACCGCCTGGTACGCGACGGTCGGCTGACGCCGGTTGCGCCGCCCGAGGGCTCAGTTGCCGGCCGGAACATCACCTACCACGACGCTTGCTATCTGGGACGGCACAACGAGATTTACGATCCGCCGCGCGACCTGCTTGCTTCCCTGCCTGGTGCCAGCGTCGCCGAGATGCCTCGGAACCGGGAGCGATCCTTCTGCTGCGGCGCCGGCGGCGCACGCATGTGGATGGAGGAGAAGCTCGGCACCCGGATCAACGAGAACCGAACGGAGGAAGCGCTGCGCACGCTCGCGACCAGCGGAAGCAACGGTCACGATGCAATTGCTACTGGATGCCCGTTCTGCCGGATCATGCTGACCGACGGGCTGACCGCGAAGCAGGCAACCGGATCCGCGCCGGAAACGACCGAAGTGCTCGATGTCGCGCAACTCCTTCTTGAGGCAGTCAAGCGGGATACCTGACACCCTCGCTCGCTACTCCGCATAAAAGCCGTCTCCCTCGGTGTCAGCAACGAACGTGCACGTGCGTTTCCATCGCAATGCACATGTTGCAACGCATGCGGAGTGCAAGCAACGAACGTTCACGTGCGTTTCTGCCAGGATGCGAAGGAGGCCATGGCGGCAGCGTCGACGTCGAGAAGCCATTGATTTGACGTCACGATGACGTCATAGTGGTGTCATGGATCTTTCACCCTACTTAGCATCGGTCCGCAGCGGCGTAGCACAGGCGTCCGCACTCGCCGACGAGCAAACCCAACACATCGCAGAGCGTCTCGGCACAGCGATGGAGGCATCCACCCGCCTCGCACTCATCGAGGCGTTGTCGGACGCCGCCGGCACCATCAGCGCCGAACTTGCGCCGTCCTCGGTCGAGCTGCGCATGGTGGGCTCGGATCCCGAGTTCGTCATTTCGGTCCAGACTGCAGAGGCCGAACCGACCTTGCTGCTGCCCGAGTCCGAACCCGATGGCGAAGCCACGGGAGAGTCATCTACCGCGGAGGCTGAGGATGAGCCAGTCGCCCGCGTCACACTGAGACTCCCACAGTCGGTCAAGATGCGGGTGGATGAGATGGCCTCAACTGACGGGATCTCCACTAATGCATGGCTGATTCGCGCGGTCATGGATGCCCTGATTGACCGGAGCGGCTCACGACCGGAGTGGCCGCAGCCGCCGCAGCCCCCCATGCCGCCTCTGAATCCCATGATCATCCCGACTGGCCCCTTCGGACCGCACCTTGTCCATGGCCCGCACGGGCCGTTTGAGCCTGGCGACGTATTTCGTGAGCGCCCAAGGAATCCTGGGCGTGAGGACCGGCGGTCCGGTGGCAGTGTTCAGGGATGGGTGCGATGACCATGGGAACCTCGGTCTTCGAGGGTGTACGGCGCATCGTCATCGACAGTCTGGGGGAGGGATCGATCACCGTCGAGCCCCGCACCGAGCAAGATCTCGTTGAGTTCTGGATCGAAGCGGGCGAGGAGAGATTTCTCGAGCAGGTACAGATTCGCCATGATCGAGACTGGCTGCGGATCAGCATCCCGCAGCAGTTCTTCCGGCACACCAAGGCCCACCTGCGGCTCGCGGTACCGGACGGGTTGGCGTTTGTGATCAAGACTGGTTCGGCCGACATCTCGATCAGTGCCGACATCGGCCGCTCCAAGATCGCCAGCGGTTCTGGTGACATCACCATCGGTAATGCTGTCGATCTTGATTGCAAGACCGGTTCGGGTGATATTTCGGTTGCTCGGGTCGAGGGCACTGCCGCCCGGCTCAATTCAGGCTCGGGCAACATCTCTGTCAGCGAGGCCTATTGCCCGGTCATCGCGAAGTCCGGCTCCGGGGCTGTCATCGTCAAGTCACTGCGAGGTGATCTGCAAGCCAAGTCCGGCTCGGGCGACATCGGCATCGCCGCTACGAGCGGCGCAGTCGACCTGCGCTCGGCCTCGGGCTCCCTGTCGATCGGCGTGGCCGACAACCTGCCCGCCTGGCTTGACCTGAGCTCTGTTTCCGGTGGCATCAGGATCGCCCTCGAGTCGACGGCTCAACCCGGACCTGGTGAGCGATACATCTCGGTCCGGGCCCGTACTGCCTCCGGCGACATCGCCATCCACCGCGCCTAGCCGCTCGCTGTTCCTGAGCGCGCTCTGGCTCGGCTCATCCAGATAGCCACCCGTCATCATGTGGGGTCGGGGCTAGGGTGGCCGCAAACTGCTTTCGCATATTGAGGCACAAACGATGTTTGAATCCTTCGCGGCTGTCCCCAGTGCGTCGTCCTGGAGCGAAATTCCCCAGACCATGAAGGCCGTCATCTGTCATGGGCCTGAGGACTACCGCCTGGAGGATGTGGCAGTCCCCCGCCCTGGTCCCGGTGAGGCATTGATCAAGGTCGAGGCGGCCGGCATCTGCGCGAGCGATCTGAAGTGCTACCACGGCGCTCCGAAATTCTGGGGCGACGGCATTCGTCCCGCCTGGGCGGAGACGGAGGTGATTCCCGGCCATGAGTTCGTCGGCACGGTGGTCCAACTGGATGCTGAGGCCCAGCGGCAATGGGGCATCGGGTTAGGTGACCGAGTCGTTGCCGAGCAGATCGTGCCGTGCCGGGAGTGTCGCTACTGCCTGACCGGTCACTACTGGATGTGTGCCAGAAACCACATCTTCGGTTTCAAGCGGCGCACCCCGGGCGCCATGGCTGAGTACATGATCTACTCCAGCAATTCCCTCGTGCACAAAGTTTCCCGGGAATTGCCGCCGGCCTATGCCGCCTTTGCCGAGCCCTTGTCGTGCGCGCTGCACGCAGTGGAGCGTGCCGAGTTGGGCTTCGATGACGTCGTTGTAGTAGCTGGTTGCGGTCCGATCGGATTGGGCATGATCGCTGGCGCCAAGGCCAGGAATCCGCGCCTGGTGATCGGCTTGGACATCGCGCCGGACAGACTGTCCATCGCCTTGGACGCTGGGGCAGACCTGGTGATCAACATCGCTGAAGCAGACGCAGTAACCAAGATCAAGGACCTGACCGGAGGATACGGTGCCGACATCTATCTGGAAGCCTCCGGGCATCCCTCGGCGGTCGAGCAAGGTCTGAACATGTTGCGCAAGCTCGGCACCTTCGTCGAATACAGCGTGTTCGGCAGCGGTGCCACGATCGATTGGACGATCATCGGCAACGAAAAGGAGCTGGACGTACGCGGGGCGCATCTCGGGCCGCATTGCTGGCCAGCCGCCATCCGGTTGATCGAATCAGGGCGGCTGCCGATGGAGAAGATCTGCACCCACCAGCTCCCCCTTGCCGACTTCAAGGCCGGACTGGATCTTGTGGGCCGCGGCACGGAGTCTGTGAAGGTGACGCTCATTCCCTGATGGTCGGGTCCAGCCCACCAGAGCTGGCCAGACGTGAACATCCCACCTGGGTGCGGCGCGCCTAAGTTCGTTGGAACGAACGTCCACTTGCGTTCCCGTCGCGATGCATCCGTAGCAACGTGTGCATCGTGACTGCAACGAACGTGCACGTGCGTTTCCGACCGCGTGACTAGATGCGGGTGCGGTGGAAGTTCAGGTGAGACTTGCTCGGCGTCGGGCCGCGCTGTCCCTGATAGTGCGAGCCGTATTGAGCCGACCCGTACGGATGCTCGGCCGCGGTGCTCAGGCGGAAGAAGCACAACTGGCCGATCTTCATACCGGGCCAAAGCTTGATCGGCAGCGTCGCGACGTTGGACAGCTCAAGGGTGACGTGACCGGAGAAACCAGGATCGATGAAGCCTGCGGTGGCATGCGTGAGGAGTCCCAGCCGACCCAGCGATGACTTACCTTCGACGCGCGCCGCGATGTCATCCGGGAGCGTCACCACCTCGTAGATGGAGCCCAGCGCAAACTCACCGGGGTGCAGGATGAATGGCTCGTCGCCGACGGGCTCGACGGCCCGGGTCAGCTCGGATTGATCCGCCGAGGGATCGATATGCGGATACCGGTGGTTCTCGAAGACACGAAAATACCGATCGAGGCGGACATCAATGCTCGACGGCTGCACCATGTCGATTGCGTACGGTTCGAGACCGATGCGGCCAGCATCGACCTCGGCCTTGATGTCGCGGTCGGAGAGCAACATGGCGTGGACGATATCGTGACGAGCCGTTAGCTGCCGCGCGTGATCTCTAACCAGTGATCCCCAATGGAAACAATCGCGCCATCGCCTACCCGGACCATCTCGCCAGCCCGGCACCGCGACGACATCCCGTTGGTCGTGGACACCGTTGATCCGTTGGTAGATCCGCGGTCAACGATGAAGATGCCACCTGCATCTACGCCAACCGCTAAATGAGACTTGGAGACGGTCCGCGTCTCGTCGGCGATCTTGATCAGCTGCGCGTCCTCTTCGCCGGCCTTCGGTTGTGGGTTGCGTCCGAGCAGCACGAGTCCCTCGACCGCGATTCGCCTTCCGTCGTCCAGCAGGATCGACCAATCCTGGACGTATGGGGAGCTCGGTCCGCCAGCGGTCTGATCCGCAGAATCACCGGGTGATGCCGCAGAGGCCGCCATGTCCTCATACGCCGGCGATGTGGCCAAGGGAGAACCTTGTGGCACCGGTGACACCGGACTGGCCGGCTGCTCAGGTGAAGCGAATTCACCGCCTGAAGGCTGTGAGGTGGGCGATGGCCGGTAAGGCGGCGGTCCGTATGGCGCGCCCTGAGGCGGCAGTCCGTATGGCGCGCCCTGAGGCGGCAGTCCGTATGGCGCGCCCTGAGGCGGCGCCGCATACGCGTTGCCTCCGTAGGGCGCCGCAGGCCCACTCGGTGGTACAGCCGCGGCGTAGGAGGCCCCTGAGCCCGCCGGCGCCAGGCCAGAACCTGACGGCACAGAATTGCCAGCGGGAGCGTAACCCTCTTCAGGTGCGTAACTCGGTGCCGCCGCCGCCCGTACCCCGCTCGGCTGCGGCTGCGAAGCACTGCGGGCCTGCGCCGGAGCGCCCTGCTGCGCGCTGACGGCAGCCCGAGCAGGCTGCACCGGTGGTGCCAGCAGACGCTCCTTGATCATCACCGATGTGACGGCAAGGTCATGCCAGCCCTGCTTGCGAGGATGCCTTAGCATCATGATCAACATAATCAATAGGCCGATCACGCTGATGAAGAGCGCCCAGAACACCACCGCTCGCAGAAAGACTCGGGAGAGGCCGATCGGTCGCCCGTCAAGGAAGCCGACTACCTGCAACTTCATCGCTCGGAGACCCGGACTCGCTGCGCGCACGGCGAGGGTGTACCAGACCAGGACAAGCCAGCCGATCGTGATGACCATGGCGATGACGGCCAGCGTCAGACGGAGCGCACCCGTCGTGCTCGGCAGCAGGAAGACCAGCGCAAGGCTGACGATGACTGGTACCGAGAGGTTGATGAGATACGCAACGAAACGTTTGCCGAGCGGGCCTATCTCCACCCCCGGGGGCAGGCCTGTTTCGCGATTCGGGCGACCCTGCGCAGGCGTTTCCATGAACAGCTCCTCGTCTTTCGTGACTGTTTCGCAGGTGAGACGCTACTGCGGAAAGTCAATCAATACAGACACTCCATCACCGAGCTCCATGACAGTGCCCAATTGCACGGCGACCGGCTCTCCCGGGGCAAGCTGCTGGCGATCGACGGCTCCCGGACGTACCAGGACCGTTCCGTTCGTGGAGTGCAGGTCGGTAACAACAATCTGCCAATCATCCGGCGCCACCTCGAGGTGCGTCCGGCTGATGTCGTGGTTCGGGCTCGGGACGGTCATCAGCCGGGTTGATCGGCTGTTCGACCGATCACCCGACGGTGCGCGGCCGATCAGGACAGGTCGATCCACCTCGGCGCTGGAACCGTCGGAGGCGCGAAGCACGGCGAGGACCGGGCCTGCCACGAACTGCGGCACTCTTCTTGCCACCTGGCTGCCACAAACCCGGCATCTGTTGGAGTTTGGCGGGTTGGCATGTCCGTTCTGGCACAGCACGGCCAGGATCGCCGAGTCTTGAATGCTCTCATCCGGCTCGGGTTCGGGGGTGGCGACACGGTCAGCAGCAGCGTCGGATGCCGGGCCAGCGGAAACCACTGGCTGTCGTGTCCCAGCGGCCTCGGATTCGGGCCCATCAAATGGCGAAGACAGCTGCTGAGTGTCGGCACTTTGCAGAGCGGCAATCTCCTCGGCCGACAGCTCGGCAGTCTGCTCGGTCGGCGTGGCCGCGGCTACTACCCCGACAGCTGGCTCGGGCTGCTGTACGCGCTCAGCGGGCACCGCGGCGGTCACTTCTGACAGCGGCTCGGTGGCTGGTCCAGGGGGCGATCCATCAGCCGGCTCACCCTGCGGAGAGCCGACTTGTGCCCGCTCTGATGCATCGAGTGTCACCGATGAGGCACGTACGGCTCCGACGACCAGCGGCAGCTCCAGCAGGGTGGCATCTCCCTCGTATGGGGTGTCTATCCGGATATGGGACGTGCCAGCCAGTCCCACCTCACTCCAGGTCTGGATGCCCGCGCCGTTCGCTACCACCTTCCCGGTAGCGAGATCGACGACCGAGATCTGTCCACGTATCAGCGAACGCATGCCATCTGCGGTCCAGAAAAAAGCACCGAGGCTGGGCAGGGCATCGATCTTGAAGCTCGCCAGCCTGTCAGCGAGGTCGACAATCGAGCTGGAGGCTACGACCTCCTCCCACAAGGTGTTGATCAACGCAGCCCATTCATGAGTTGGCGGCTCGAGCAGCACCAAGGAGGTCGGCCCGGACAGCACCACCCAGTCCCCTGGCGTGTAGGTGGCACGCCACCGTGCGAGCACCGCGGCCATAGGTTCTCGTCTCCTCCCCAAAAGGGTGTCCCTGTCAAGGGGCGTACCTGGTCCAGGCTCCCGCGACATTCTCTCTTGAGGCGGGACTGTGGCAAAGCCAGGGGTCGCCTCGGAACGATCCCCCTGGTCAGAGCCAGGACGAAGGGCTGCTTAGAGCCCCCGCGAGACGTATAGTTTGCGGTGTGCTAGCCGAAACTCACCCCTGGGTGATCGCCACGAGGCCCCGGGCTACGGCTCGGCGCACCACGATTGCTGATGTCGCCCGGGAAGCTGGTGTCAATAAAGGGACGGTCTCGCGCGCGCTGCGTGGCATCGCTGGCGTTGGTGAATCAACTAGGGAGCGGATCATTGAGACCGCCGATCGGCTCGATTTCTCGGCATCCCACCTGGCCACCGCTCTGGCAAGTGGTCAGTCCAGAACGGTCGGCATCGTGCTCCCTACGCTGCGCTCGTGGTACTTCAGTGAGTTCGCGTCCGGGGCCAGCGAGGTCCTCAGCCCCGAGGGCTTTCGGGTGGAGCTCATCAACCTGGATGTCGACTCCGACTTCTTGGACGTGGAGTCCCCGCAGTTCCGCAGACTGTTCCGCGAGCTTGGTGCCGGACGAGGCCGCGACGCGCTTCTGTTCGCGGGGACCATCTCGATCGAACGGAATGAGCAGAGCCCGGACTCCGCCAGCGTGCCGGTGAGCGCCCCGGGTTCACCGATGACCAGCGTGCCGGGAATCTTCATCGATAATCGGGCGGGCGGGCGACTGATCGCCGAGCACCTGCTCACCCTGGGTCATCGCAATATCGGGATCTTTGATGGACGAATGCCGGCCAAGCCCGACTATCACGTCTGGGACCAGCGGACTGACGGGCTGCGAGACACCATCCGAGAAGCCGGCTTCGACATCGACAGTCGCAATGTGATTCGGCCTGGCGACTGTCACGCTGCGGACGGGGAGCGGGCGATGAAGGGACTACTCGCCAGTGGCCGTCCAGTTCCGACAGCGATCTTCTGTCACACCGATGAGATGGCCTTCGGAGCAATGGCTGTCCTCCGCACCGCGGGACTCCGCTGTCCGGACGATGTGTCCATTGCAGCCTTCGATGATCATCCGATGTCACAGTGGTGGGGTCTGACAACCGTTGACCAGCATGCCCACGAGCAAGGAGAACGAGCCGCCAAGGCAATGATGAGGGCACTTGCGGCCGATGGACACAACGGGGACGAGTCGCAGCAGGAACTGGAGGACCTGCGGGTCGAGCTCATCGTGCGTGTCACGACTGGTCCGGTCCGCAACAACGAGTAGGCCGGGGCGCTACACGATTGCGGCGCGTACGGAGAGTACGTCGGGCAGATGAGCCACGATCTGAAGCCAACTAGCGCCGTCATCAGTGCTCACGAACACCGACCCGTCGCGAGCGCCAATGTAGAGGCCCGACTGCTCGGCGTTGTCAGCGGTCATGGCATCTCTGAGCACGGCTGCGTAGAAGCGATCCGGTAGACCAGACTCCGACGGTGTCCAGCTCTCACCGGCGTTCTCGGAACGCCAGACCCGCGCCTTGCCACCCGGCGGAAAACGCTCAGCGCCATCAACAAGAGGGAACACGAACACAGTGTCCGGCTTGCGCGGATGAACCACGATGGGAAATCCGAAGTCAGCCGGCAAGCCGTCGGCGATCGACGTCCACCGGTCGCCACCGTCATCGGAGCGGTAGACCCCGCCGTGGTTCTGCGCGAAGATCCGGTTCGGTGCCTCCCGATGGGCGGCGATCTTGTGCACGCACTGTCCAAACTCGGGGAACGGATCGGGAGCAAAGTCCACCTTGATGCCTGCGTTTGCGGGGTGCCAGGTCTCGCCACCGTCGTAGGTCCGGTAGACCCCACCAGTAGACATCGCTACCGTGACGTGGGCTGGATCGCTGGGATCGGGCAGCACCGAATGGATCGCCTGCCCGCCGTAACCAGCAGCCCACTGCTCGCGATGCGGGTGGTCCCAGAGCGACCGGATGAGGGTGAACGATTCTCCTCGATCCGTGGAACGGAATAGCGCCGAAGGCTGCGTGCCGGCGTAGATCACGTCGGGATCTCCTGCGCCGCCTGGCTGGATCTGCCAGACCCGCTCCACGCTGCTGCCAAACTCTTGGGGGAAACGTACGGCTGCGCCTTGGGTTTCGGTCCAGGTGTATCCGCGGTCATCTGAGTAATAGACGCCGGGACCCCAATGTTCGCTCGTACCGCTGACGAACAGCCTGGGCTCCGCGCCTCGCGTGTCGATGCCGGTCCCATAGATGGCCTCCATGAGGAACTGCGGATCCGACCATTCCCACTCCTGCCGTTCTTCATCAGAACGACCGACCCACAGCCCCTTCTTGGTCCCCACCAGCGCTACGACTTCACTCATTCTTCCGGCCTCCCTGTGCAAACTGATCATGCCTCAGGTCTATGGACCCGCGCACGGCAGCAAACTCACCGCGCAACCCAACGTCAGCCTTTCATGGCTCGCGGTTACGGCGTTCGGAGCCAGACAGTGGTGTCGCCGGGCAGTCGTCCGTCAGCAACTGGGGCGCTACTCAGGAGCACCTCACCCGCCGGCAGCGAGGCGGGGTCGGCGCCGAAGTTGGTCACGCACCGTGCCCCGCCAGCGCGTTCGAAGTGCAGGGCCGACGGTTCGGAATCGACCCAGCGGAGGTCACTGCCAGCGAACAGGTGGCTGCGGAGTGTGACCGCGAGTCGGTAGAGATTGAGCGTCGAGGATGGATCAGCCTCCTGAACACTCACCGCGTACGCTCCGAACCAGTCTGGTTGTGGTAGGTGCCCAGTCCGCGCACCGAACCCGTACGACGGCCCGGCCAGGCTCCACGGCAGCGGCACTCGGCATCCATCGCGGCCCTTGTCCGTGGTGGAGCGGCTGGCCATCGGGTCCTCCAAGACCTCCCGCGGTAGCTCAGCCACCTCATGGAGCCCGAGCTCGTCACCCTGGTAGATGTACGTCGAGCCGGGCAGCGCCAGCAAGATCATGATTGCCGCCCGCGCTCGCCGCTCCCCCAGCTCCCGATCCAACCGCGGCGTTGTGCCGTCGGTCATAAGCCACGCCCTGGCGACCTGGTGGGCCGGACGGGCTTTGTCTGGTGGCAGCCCGTACCGGGTCGCCACTCGTGGTATGTCATGGCAACCCAGCAGCCAGCTCGTCGTGGAGCCGTTGTTGATCATGTCTGCCAGCCCGCTGTTGATCACGCGGCGATAGTCGTCCGCTCGCCATTCCGCGTCTTGCATGTCGAAGTTGAACGCATTTCCGAGACTGTCGGCTGAGGCGTACCGAGCGCGTCGTGCCGGATGTACCGAGGCCTCCGCGACTGCATACCGCGGGGGGTCGTAAGAGTTGAAGATCCGCCGCCAGTCGGCATAGATCTCGTGTACGTCATCGCGATCCCAGAGCGGATGCGAACCGTCCGGTCGCATGACGTCGGCGATCTCGCCCCACGGCGGGTACGGCTCCGACATGTCCTTGCGCAGACCGTGGGCTACATCGATCCGAAATCCGTCGACGCCGCGGTCAGCCCAGAATCGTACGGTGCGCCGGAAGTCTTCCCGCACCTCCTCGTTTTCCCAGTTGAGGTCCGGCTGCTCGGCCGCGAAACAGTGGAAGTACCACTGGCCGTCACCGGCTGGTTCCCAGGCCGAGCCGCCGAAGAGCGATTCCCAGTCATTGGGCGGGAGCTCGCCGTCCGAGCCAAGACCGTCGCGGAAGAGATAACGATCACGTTCCGGGGCATCGCGGCCCGCGGCGAGAGCTTGTACGAACCACGGGTGCCGATTGGACGTGTGATTGGGCACGATGTCGACGATCACCTTGATATTCGCAACATGCAGCGCGCTGACCATCGCGTCGAAGTCGTCCAGGCTACCGAGCCGTGGGTCGACGTCGCGGTGATCATCAATGTCATAACCGCCATCGGCGAGTGCAGAGGGATAGAACGGGCTCAACCAAACCGCATCCACAGCAAGCGACCGCAGGTACGGGACGCGCGAGGTAATGCCTGGGAGGTCCCCGATCCCATCACCGTTGCTGTCGGCGAAGCTGCGCGGGTAGATCTGGTAGACCACCGCCGTACGCCAGATGTCAGTAGTGGCCTGCACAGCGACTTGATGATCTTGTTTGATCGTGCTCGTCACCCGACGAGTGTGCCGCATTCAGGGCGCTTCTAGTGCGTTTCTCGGCACAAGGTCGTCAATGCGTGCCGTTGGGCATGATTCACGTCACGTCGCAGCGCGCTTGATCGCCTTGCGGATCCGGCAATACGTGCCACACCGGCACACGTTCATGATCTCGTCAATGTCGGCGTCGGAGGGCCTCGGTTTGGTCTTGAGCAGCGCCGCGGCCTGCATGATCTGCCCGGGCTGGCAGAAGCCGCACTGTGCCACGTCCTCATCGAGCCACGCCTGCTGTACCGGGTGCAGGCCACCGTCGGGAGCCAGGCCTTCGATCGTGGTGACTTTCTTTCCCACGACCTCAGCCGCGGTGAGCATGCACACCTGAACCGCACGGCCATCCACGTGGCAGGTGCAGGCGCGGCAGACACCTACGCCGCATCCGTACTTCGGCCCGGTTACACCGAGGAGGTCCCGCAGGACCCAGAGCAGAGGCATATCGGCCGGCGCGTCGACGGTGACGTTCTTACCGTTGAGCTTAAATGCATAGCTGGGCACCGAGAACTCCTCAGAAGTTGATCGGGAAGGTACGGGGCTTCTTGCCTGTCGCGCGAGCGTAGGCGTTCGCCACCGCGCCGGCCGCCGCCGGGACGCAGAGCTCGCCGACTCCACCTGGCTTACCGGTTCCGCCGACCAGGTGCACGTCGCACACGAGCGGCGCGTCTGCCTGGCGGGCGTACTGGAAGTCGCTGTAGCTGCCCTCCCGAAACGCGCCGTCATCCAGATGGTTGCCGGCCAGCAGCACAGTGCTGATCCCATCCATCAGGCTGCCCATAGCCTGGGCTCGCAGGCCGCTCGGATTTCACCTGGCGCCCCACGTCCATGGCCATGACGGCTTTGGTGACGCGCGGCTTTGTGCCCCGGCAGTCGATCTCGACCAAACATGCCGCGATCGACCGGTACTCGCCATGCAGCGCCACGCCCTGACCGGTCCCGGACGACATCGCCCGGCCCCAGTTGCCTTCGGTGGCGACCTTGTCGAGTACAGCGCGAGCCTCGGCAGTTTTGAGGAACTTCCTGCGCATCGCCACCGCGTCGGCTCCCAGCGCCTTCGCGATCTCGTCGACGAGGATCTCCTCAGCCGTACGAGCCTGACCGGAGTAGACGGACCGCCAGGAAGCTGTGGGCATGTCGTAGGAGACCTCGTTCAGACTTTCGGTGACGACTCCGAAGTGGTACGGGCAGGACTGGCTCAGGGCGAAGAACGCCGAGCCGATTGTCGGGTTGACGTAGTCGGCATCTACCAGTGCCTGCCCGGTGCCACTTCCCAGGTCCAGCTCCACGCACGACATGCGGTGCTCATAGGACAGCACCTCGCCGCCTGCGTGCACGGCGCGCAACTGGTGGTGGCTACGCGGCCGCACCCGGCCATGGCGCATGTCATCGTTGCGGGTCCACATCAGCTTCACCGGCTTGCCGATCTCCTGCGACACGAGCGCTGCCTCGACTGCCGGCTCGTGGTATATCCGCCGCCCGAATGAACCGCCGCCGCGGACCACGTGCAGGGTCACCTTGTCGGCACCGAGCCCGACCGCCTCAGCGACCGCCGACTGGGCGCCGGTCGGCGACTTGCTCGCTACCCAGACCTCTGCGGACCCGGATTGGACATCGGCCACCGCGCTGCCGACCTCCATAGGAGCGTGGTTGACGAATGCGAACTCAAAGGTCGCGTCCACCCGTTTGGTGAGTGGAGGCGCTGCTGTCATCGGTGGGATCGCTTTTGCAAGCCGCTCCTTGATCTTTGCGTCCGAGACCCCGTCAACGGTCCCGGCACCCCAGGTCACCTGGACCTTGTCCCGTGCCTTCAAGGCCTGGTCAAATGTCTTCGCGGTCACCGCTACCCCGCTCGGCAGTTCGGTGACGGCCACCACGCCGGGCATCTTGAGCGCAGCTGATCCGTCGTAGGACTTGACCGTGCCTTTGAGCGTTGGCGGTCTGATCACGACTGTTGGCAGCGCGCCCGGAACATCGACATCGAGCGCGAACTTTGCCGCCCCGGTCACGATGCTCCGTGCGTCGACCCGAGGCGTCGACTTGCCGATGAGACGGTACTCCGAGGAGGGCTTCGGATCGTTGGATACCGCTGGTACGACCACCTCGGCGGCCGCTTCGGTGAGCGACCCGTACGTGGCGGAGCGCCCGTCAGGGGCCCATACTGCGGTGTTTCGGGTGCTTAAAGAACTTGCAGGCAAGCCCCATCGCTTCGCCGCAGCAGTAACGAGCCGGGCGCGGGCCTCCGCTGCAATTGAGCGCACCGGATCCCACAGCGCGCGAACCGACGATGACCCGCCGGTGGACTGTGCGGTTCCGAGGTCTTGGCGAGCCTCCTCCAACGGAACGTCGACGTCAACGAGGCGTGCGTCGATCTCGTCGGCAACCACAATCGCGAGCGCCGTCGTGATGCCCTGCCCCACTTCTGCACGTGGCACCCGGAAGACGACGCGGTTGTCTGCCGTCACCTCAAGCACGAGAAGGTCCTCAGCTTGCTTGGTTGCCGCCACCATGACATCGCCCAAATCGAGGATGTTCTCGGGCTGCGGTGGGCTCGGCACGACGGCGTAGGCCTTGCCGGGAGCTATGACGCTGCTGGCGGCAACAGTGAGTACCGGGGCTGCGACGACGTAGGTGAGGAACCGGCGTCGAGTCAGCGGCCCGGCCGGGCCCTCCGACGGCCCGGCGTCCTGCGAGGCGTGGGCTGGCATAGAGCATCCTTCTTGTGCAGGCAAGCTATGACAGGTCTCGGCTCGACTTGTCCGTTGGACCAGGCGGCAGCGTACCGTGCTGCCCTCGACCCTGCAGGCGCTCTTGCCGGACTCGTGGCGCAAGAAGTGGCTTTCGTTGCGCTGCTGGTTATCTGACGGTTGTCTCTCGGTCGGGCAAGACGTGGCGATCAGATGACGACTCTTCCGACATCACCGGCCAGGCGTGAGGGTCAAAACGGCGGCATGGACATATAGGCCAAGGCTCGACCAGGCGAGACCATCGCCAGGAATGAAGCGCCGCGCTCAGGCCTCGAGCACGTACGTCCCAGGAGCGTCGGTGATCGGCCGATACTTTCGGCTGCCCATCCGCGGCGGCTTTCGCATACCACCCGCTCGAGCCGCGATCCACGGTGCCCAGTCCTCCCACCACGTCATGCGGTGGGTAGCCGCTATGGCCAGCCAGTCGTCCGGATCAGCCGGTAGCGGCTGATTGCCTTCGACGACGCGATGAACAGACTTCGGACTTGGCGGGTTCACGATGCCGGCAATATGGCCGGAATTCGAAAGCACAAAACGCACCTTCCCACCAGGCAACACCGCGCCCGCGTACGAGCTGCGCCACGGTGCGATGTGATCTTGCTCGGCAGAGAGGAAGTAGAGATCTTGATCAACCTTTCCAAGATCAAGGCGCTGTCCGGCAAGCTCCATCACGCCGCGGGCGAGCTCGTTCTCCACATAGCAGCTACGTAAGTAGAACGTATGCATCTCCGCCGGCATCCGCGTTGAGTCGTTGTTCCAGCTGAGCAGATCAAACGTCGGCGGCTCCTCGCCCATCAGCCAGCTGCTGACCGCGTAGTTCCAGATCAGGTCATTGGTGCGGAGCAGGTTGAAGGAGCGTTGCATGTCCTCCTTGGGCAGGAAGCCGGTGCGCTTCATTGTTCGTTCCAGCCGACGGATGCTTGCTTCGTCGGTGAAGACACCGAGCAGGCCAGGTTCGCTGAAGTCGATCAACGTGTTCAGGAACGTTGCCGAATTGATCAAGTCCAGTCCGACTGCGTCAAGATAAGCGAGTGTGGCCATGGTCAGCGTGCCGCCAAGACAGAGCCCGAGCAGGTTGACCTTCTCCGCTCCGGTGATGTTGCGTACCACCTCAAGAGCTGCAATCGGACCTGAGATCAAATAGTCGTCCATCTTCACGTGGCGCATCGTCTCATCAGGATTGCGATAGCTGATCATGAATGCGGTGTGTCCGTGATCGACGGCCCATTGCACCAGACTGCGGCCGGGGGCTAGGTCCATGATGTAGTACTTGTTGATCCACGGCGGGCTGAACAACAGCGGGATTTCGTGCACCTCAGGAGTGCTCGGCGCGTATTGAATCAGCTCCATCATGTCGTTGCGGAACACGACTTTGCCCGGTGTTGTGGCCATGTCCGTACCGACCGTGTGCACGCCTGGGACGACCTGACGCGGTGCGCCCCGATTGGTCCGAAGATCATGGATGAAGTTGCGCGCCCCTTTGGCCAGAGACAAGCCGCCAGTGTCGAGCGCCTTCTTGATCACAGCGGGGTTCCCCGGGATGAAGTTGGTGGGAGCACAAGCGTCGATCAACAACTGCATGGCGAACTCCGCCTTTTGCTTGACTGCAGGCGGGGTGTTGGTGTCTCTGACGATTTCGAGCAGCGACTGTTCCCAGTCGTGATAAATCTCCCTGAGCCACCAGTAGCCGGCATTCCCGGTCCAGGCCGGATCGTCGAAACGTCTGTCCTTGCCATGTTCCGGCTGGTACGACGAGGTGCCGCCGATCGCGCGCACCGTCGCAGCTGTCGTCGCACGAATCATTTCCCCTGCGGCGCGGGCCATGACTCCGGCCAACTTGTCGGGTTGAGATGCCGCGGAGACTGCCGTACGCAGCACGGGCCGGAACAACGAGAGTGGGTCGAGCCGACCCATCAAGTCACTGCCGTCAAGCAGATTCCTGCCAGCAGTCAGTGCCTGGCCATACTGGTCGCGGACCGCTTCGTCAATCGTCTCCCAGTCATCTTCCGCGTCGGGTCGCGGAACTGTTTCTTCACTCATCGTGTCCTCCGACCCCTGCGGTGTATCACAGTGACTTGGCGCAGCGCCTCATACGCTTCAACCAGCGAGCGCTGCTGGGAGGCAGTCAAATCCGGATCGGATTGGATGGCCTCAATGACGTCTGCCGACCCGTCCGCTGGCTGATCGCCGCGGAGCAAGTCGGCAGAAACGTTGAGAGACTCGGCGATTGCCCGAAGCACCTCCTCCGAAGGGGCCCGAAGGCCACGTTCGATCTGGGAGAGGTACGGGTTGGAGATACCAGCCATAGCCGCCACCTGGCGCATGGACAGCTCGGCCAGCTCTCGCTGCCGGCGGATGATCTCGCCGAGTTTTAGCTGATCATCCGCCGACTGCTGTGTCTTCACAGCTAGAGCATATTTACTTCAGCACGTCCCGAACAGCTGAGGCGTACGCTGCGGTGAACTCGGTGATGAAGTCGTTTTGCGCCTTGACAACGGTGGTGACCCAGTCGAGCTGTGTCGTTTCCGCAAGCTGCTGCCTGAAATCGACGTAGCTGGCGATCGTCTTCTCGTAGCCGTCGAGCGCCGCATTGGCGGTCTTCTTGCCGGTTTCGACGAGCTTGTCGTTGACCGCGCGATAGCGTTCGGTTGCCTCGCCGAAGCCCTCAGTAAGATCATTGATCTTCTTAGTCGTTGTGGTCGTAGCCATAATTGTTCTCCTTGGGTTGTTGTGTTCAACGCATCCAATGTTAGCCGAAAAACGCTAGCTAAGCTAGCGGAGTGTATGCGACATGCATCACATCCGGTTCTCTAGGATGGGGTCATGAATCCTGGCGAGTCGGAGAACCCTGCTGGCGAGATCATCCGCCGGCAACGAGAGCTGGCCGAGCTGTCCATGCGCCAGGTGGCGGCTATGGCTGGTATCTCCAACCCGTACCTCTCCCAGATCGAGCATGGGCTCCGCGCCCCATCGGCCGTCGTACTCGAGACGATTGCCGCGACCCTGGGCGTCTCACCGGAAACCCTGCATCCCCGAACCGATGATGATCATGGCCCTGCAGAGCAGGATGATGATCACGACGAGGAGCGGCGCACCGAGCACGCCTCATTCGTTGCTGCCATCTCCACAGATCCGGGACTGACGGCACGACAGCGACGCGCCCTCACCGAGATCTACACCGCGATGACTGAGACCACTGCGAACCGACGTAGCCGGCGAAGCAGCTGACGAACGGCAACTGTGGCACAGAATTTCGAGTCAGTCGACGACTACATCACTACGTTCCCGCCGGACGTGCAGACCGTGCTCCAAGCCGTACGTGACACGATCCATGCCGCGGCTCCGGACGCGCAAGAGTCAATCAGCTATCAGATCCCCACGTTCAGCATCGGCGGCCGGCCAGTCGTCTACCTCGCCGGCTGGAAGAAGCACATCAGTCTCTACCCGATACCAGAGCTCGACGAGACGCTAGAGCCGCAGGTGGCTCCCTATCTGTCCGGTAAGGGCACCGCCAAATTCCTCTTGGCGAAGCCAATTCCCCACGAGTTGATCACGGTTCTCGTCCAGAGACTGGTTGCGCAGCGCGGTTAGTGATCGGGGCGCTCAAGGTCGCGTTCTCATGACAGGTCTTGCACATCAGCAGGCCGCTCGCGTGAGTATCCCACCGCAGCGGACTACCTAACCTGTCATGTCAGCCGGTACCACGATAGGCCTGGTCTGGCGATACAGATCGCTGATCTTGTAGGCGTGCTTCTCGAGCTGCAGCGCATCCTGGCGAGGCTTCGCCAACTCATCCGGGTTCAATTGGTTGACCCCAACCAAGACCAGCGTTTCGCCTTCCGGATCCTCGACAAAGCCGACCCGGACGTTGCCCACTCCGGGCGCGTAGTACTTGCGCTGGTGTCCGCGTTCCGGGTCGAGCGAGTTCCGCTCGTCAGTGATCATGACGTTCTCGTAGCAGCCGAGCGGGACACAGGTCTGCTGTTGCATCTTGTAGACCTTCGCGCAATCGGAGAACTCGATGTCGGGTGACCAACCTTGGAGATATTCAGGTGTTCCTAGCTGGGGGTCCGCCAGCATGATGTTGCCGGGCACGGCCTTGTCTAGACCTGAAATCCACGTGTCGGGATCCCCGCTGAACTCTCCATCCTCATACTCTTCGCGATACTCGCCAAGATTCCACAGATTCCCGGCGTTGTCCTGCGCATGAAAGGCGAGCACCGATTCCTGAAGCTCCCCTTCGTTGATGTCCTCCTCCAGGATGACCACAACCCGTACGCCGTTGATCATCTTGGTGAGGTCGGTGACGGTTGACACCACCTGATGGGGTAGCAGCCCGCCTCCTCGGTCCGCCTCTCCAGAGAGGATGAACTGCGTCCCTGGAGCTTGGGGATCCCATTGATTGTCGATCTTGGGTGGATCGGGGAAGTTGGCGGGATCAAACTGGGCCGCCGTAAGGCAGGGTGGTAGCTCGGCATCATCCGCGGATGCTGCAACCGAATTGGCGAAGAACAGCAGGAAAGCAATGAGAATGCTCAGTACGGCTGGTCGGACTCGGTTGCTGGGCATTGAGCCCCCTTTCTCAGCGCAGCCTGCATGCCAAAGCCCGGCGGCCGAGATAACCCGGAGTCCCTTTCCCCAGCCCTTAGGGTACGCGCGTCGACCGAGACAAGTCGATGCACATATGTGCCCGAATTTGATCTACCGCGATTGATCTAGCCATGTCTCTTGCTACTCGCGCATCGCGCTGGATCCGCTGGCTGACGCGGTTAGCTGAGGGATATTGCCACGATTTGCGCCAACGTTGATCTTCGCGGCGCTGGCAGGATTCTGGCTACTTCCACATGTGGAGACGCACGGTCGTCCCTGATTCAGTGCAACGCAGCTGCACAAGGTCGCACTTCCGGTTCGCCGAGGACAGCCCGTCGCGGTCGCTGGGGACGAGCGCTCGCCGCCCCGCCAACACATCGTCGATCATGGTGTCGTCCGACACCTCGCAGATCAGCGCGTGTGGCGCGTCCCAGATCCGAATGGTCCCTTCAATGGCGCCCCGCCGCAGGCTACAGGACGCGAGCCGCCGGGTTGTTGCGGCCACATCGGTCACCTTGTCTGACCAGAGGCCGGCGCCGTAAGCCTCCAACGTCAAGATGTTGAAGACACGATCAACAGACTCCGGAGTGAAGCTGTACTCCGCGGGTTTGCCGTCCAGCTCAGGAAGGTCTGAACTGAACATCGCCTCGACATGGGCACGCCCGCCATACTGGGAGTTTCCGTGGTAACTGTCCCCATCCATGACGGCGGGGTGGCTGCGATGGGCTTCCTTGATGACCGACGTGTCGAGACCTTGAAGGTCGTAGGGACAGATCAACCAAAGCGGGATCTTCGGATCAACCGCCACATTGAGCAAAGCCTCATGTAGCTGGCATTCAAGAATCTCTTCAGGCCGCCGCCCCGCCCAAATCGGTTCACCAATTCCGCGTACCGGACGGCCGAGGCCCGAGTGCTGATCCACAAACTTTTGCCAGGCGGGAATGATCCGTGCAGGGTTGCGGCCGAGGTCGGCCATGTCGACGAACTTGACCTTCCGTGCCTGAGCCCCCAAGGTCTCTCGCAACCAGTCGGCATGGCGCCGCACGACAGCGACCATGACCGGTTCGCCCGCTGCGAGCCCGTCTTGGACGAAGGGTCCGAGGACGGAGGCGTAGTCGTCTGCATCGCGCCACATGAACGCCTCGTGCCGATAACTCTGCTGCGATCTTGGTGGTGCGGCTTGCGGCATAACGGTTCCTGAAAACGATTTCTGGCAGTCGGCGTCGCTCGGGGTTCACGACACTGGTGCGGCCGCATCTCGGGGCTCAAATGCTTGCTCGCGAGTCTCGTCGTTACCATACCGAAGCCTTCGCCGAGGCCAAAACCCCTCGTCCGTCCAGACGGACAGTTTGTGACCCGAATCACCGGGCGACGGCTGATTTCTTGCGGCTCCGCGAAAGATCTTTTTAGTGCCGTCGCCTTAATCGCTAAGAAACGCACTTGGCAATTCACGACGCCGGTTTCGGACGGCAACCGGCCACGGAGTCTGGTCCCCGGCGATCTCGGCTGAGCTGCGTGCAGTGCTCCAGCATGCGTTGGTGCGGGTCAGCGCAAATAATCTGATAAGCGCACGAACCGGAAGCTGCGCCGGCTCAGTTTGGGCAGCGCGGCATGGATTCCCTCTGCTGTTCCACTGTCCGGCCGGTTCATGTGGGCGAGGATGATCGAGCCCGGCTTGCTGCTCAGCATCGCGTCAGCCACTTGGGCCGCCGAGTAGCTGGCGCCAGCATCGCCCAGTACGTCGAAATTGACCACCTGCAAACCGAGATCGTTCACGGCGCGGACAGCCACGTCGTCGTAGTACGCCGTGCCCGAGCGAAAGAACGCCGGCGCGCTGCCAGTGAGCCTGGTGATCAGGCGCTGGTTGACAGCCACCTCGTCGACTACCTGGGCAACGCTGCCAGTACCAGCAATGCCGTAGACCGATCGACCAGTCACCGACAACGGTCGATGCGCGGTGCCGTGGTTGGCGATTTCGAACTGTGGATCGGCAGCCAGCTGTTGGAACCTCCGTGGATTGGCATCGATCCAGCGCGCATTGACGAACAGCGTCGCCGGTACCCGCTCGCGTCGCAACGTTTTGATCAGTTCCGCGTCATAGCCGCTGCCTGTTCGGCCGCCACATGCGTCCAGGGTGAGAGCAACGACGCGGTCGTTAGTCGGCAGCCGTAAGACCACGCGTGGCACGGCCTCCCCCCAGGCAGTTGGTCGCTTGCCCGAATAGCGCCTGATGATGGTCTTTCGCGAAGTGCGTCCGTTGCCAACCGACTGACTGGGAATTGGCCCCGGCTCAGCCGACGCTGCCGGGACACTCGGAGAGGCAGGTGCCGAGCTGGCCGGAGGTGTCGGCTCACGGTGTACCGTCCCGCCGCCTGGACTCGGCGCAGTGCTCGAGCTTGTGGTCGGGGGACTGCAGCCCAGCAGAGTGCATGAGAGAGTCCCGAGCAGGAAGGTCCTGCGCTTGACGTCCAACCCGATCCCCCGATTACTCGTGCTTGATCGCCACAGCCGCATTTCAGACTAAGCCCCCATCGCCGCGAGCCATGCGGTTGTCCAGGAAGAGCGGCGTCGAACGAGCGCGGTGTTGCTCTGCCAGTACCAGGGTTGTTCGGGTCCAGCCGCGTTAGTGCAGCCGACCTACAGTGGCGCCATGTCGGCGCGCTGGCTCGTCGTGCTGTTGACTGCAGCTGCATTCGTCGCGACGCCTGTCCTGGTTAGCGCGCGCCATGCCGCACCTTCTGACATCTCTGCCACCGAGCTGGCCGGACGGATGCAGCAATCCGCCGACGTTGGATGGTCGGGCTTCGTGGAGACCGCCGGAACGCTTCAGGTGCCCGATAGCGACTCATTCGCCACCCTGGTCCAACTGCTCGGAGAGAACACTCGGCTACGGGTGTGGTGGCGCAGCGGGGATGACTGGAGGGTCGATCGGCTCCGCAGTACGGGCGAGACCGGACTTATCCGGCAGGGGGGATCCACCATTCGCTGGGTCTTCGAGTCGGAAACCGCGACGTATTCACCCGTCTCCAAGATCAGATTGCCCGACGCCTCCGACTTGCTGCCACCCACCTTCGCCCGGTCGCTGCTGCAGGGGGTACGCGAGAGCGAGCTGAGCCGGCTGCCAGCACGGCAAATCGCGGGCATTGACGCGCCCGGTCTGCGACTGACTCCGGATGAGAGGGCAACAACCGTCGGCCGTGTCGATATCTGGGCCGACCCTGGCAGCGGGCTGCCGCTGCAGGTGGAGTTCTACGGCCTCGGGGAGGAACGCCCGGTACTGACCACGACGCTTCGCCAGCTGTCCCTCGGAGCGCCCCCAGCAGCGAGCACGGATTTCACCCCGCCCGAAGGCGTACGGGTCAACTTCGAGCCGTCTGTGGATGTCGCTGCGGCTGCGAACGCCTTCGCACCCTACGATCTCCCCGCTTCCCTTGCCGGCCTGGGCTCTCGGGACGGTCAAGATCCCGGCGCCGTTGGCATCTATGGGCGCGGGCCTACGACCTTGATCGTTATTCCACTGCGTGGCCAGGTTGCCGGGCCGCTGTGGCGGCAGCTCCGCGATCGTGGCACCGCGCAGTTCACCGATGTTGGGACGCTGGCACCCGTCGGTCCGGTCGGATTGTTGATCATGCCATTTCGCGGACGACGGAGTGCTTTTCTGTTGGCGGGCACCGTGACTGCCGAGACGCTGCAGCAGGCAGGGGTCGAGCTTTTGGAGCGGCAGTGACCAGCGCCGCGATGACCAACGGGCATGTCATCCAAACTCGATCCTTGACCAAGCGATACGGCGATCTGCGCGCTGTTGACGGCGTCAATCTGGAAGTCCGGACGGGCGATGTGTATGGCTTTCTCGGAGCGAACGGCTCGGGCAAGACGACGACAGTGCGGATGCTGCTGGGGCTGGTGCTACCGACCGCCGGTGAGGCGGAGGTGCTGGGAAGGCCAATGCCCAAAGCTCGCAGCAGCGTATTGCCACGCATCGGCTCACTGGTGGAGGGCCCAGCGGCCTACCCTCATCTGTCCGGCAGCGTGAACCTCGCCTTGCTTGATGCCACCGGGTCCGACCGCAGTCCACGGCTGGAGCGCCGGAAGCGCATCGGCATCGCGCTGGAGCAGGTTGGGCTCGATCCCGCCGATCGCCGACCGGTCCGCGCCTACTCACAAGGCATGCGCCAGCGGCTCGGGCTAGCCGCCGCGCTGATGCGCCGACCCGCGCTGCTGATCTTGGACGAGCCGAGCAATGGCCTCGACCCACAAGGCATCCAAGAGATCCGCGCTCTACTGCTGCACCTGAACTCTCAAGGAACCACGATCTTTCTCTCCAGCCATCTTTTGGCAGAGATCGAGCAGATGTGTACCCATGTCGGCGTGCTACGTGGCGGGCGGCTGATTCTCCAAGAACACCTGGACACCCTGCTGCAACCGACCGGCCTAGCCGCGGTCCGGACCCCGGATGTAGGCCGCTGCACCGACTTGCTCGGCGGATATGTGGTGTCGGTGGACGGTGACCAGATGCTGGTACGGGCTGAGGATCCGGCCCGGCTCAACGCCTACCTGGTTGGTGAAGGCATACGTATTGACGAGATCGGCCCGCACCGTCGGACCCTTGAGCAGGTCGTCCTCGAGGCCGAGGCCCGAGCATGATCGTCGTCGAACTGATCAAGATGTTGCGCCGGCCGCGTACCTGGCTCATCATTGGCATGCTCATTGCTCTGCCTACCCTGGTCGCCGTGCTGCTCGCGATCACTGATCTTGGTCCTCGACCCGGCACCGGTCCGCCGTTCCTTTCGGCCGTGCTCAGCGACGGCACCCTCTTCCCGCTGGCCGCGCTCGGCGTCGTGCTACCCCTGCTGCTCCCGATTGCGGTTGCGGTCCTCGGTGGCGATGCGATCGCCGGCGAAAGCCAGACCGGAACGCTGCGCTACCTTCTTGTCCGGCCCGTGGGCCGTACCCACCTGTTGCTTGCCAAGCTAGTGACCGTCGTCGCGTTCGTGCTGCTCGCCGTGCTCGTCGTCGCGGCTGTTTCGTACGTGGAAGGCCGGCTACTGCTGGGCACGGCGCCTGCCACCGGCACTGTGAGCCTGAGCGGCTCGACGCTTACCCAGGAGGAATTGACCTGGCGGACCGCGCTCGCCCTCGGCTACGTGATCATCTCCATGCTCGGCGTTGCAGCGGTCGCACTGTTTTTCTCAACACTGACCAGGTCCTCAATCGGTGCGGCGCTGGGAACCGTCGGCTTGCTTGTCGCTTCGACCGTGTTGCTGGGCCTGGATGCGGCAAATGCCCTACATCCATTCCTACCGACCCGCCATTGGCTGGCCTTTGTGGACCTGTTCCGCGACCCAATCCTGTGGCGGGATGTGACCCGCGGGCTCATCGTTCAGTTCGGCTATCTCAGTGTGTTCACGCTGGCTGCCTGGGCGAACTTCAGCACCAAAGACATTGACGACTGAAGTGAATGACGATGATCAACAGGCGACATCAGTGGGCGGCTGCGGCATTTCAACGCCGAGCACCGAGCCGAGAGCTGCCAGGACGACAGGATTGCCTGGCAGCTCCCCATGAGCTGCAGTCGAGCCTGGGCACACCTCCTGGACGACGATGTTGACGCCCCCCGATAAGGCGGCGGACTCGACGGGCGTGACCACCTGGTCGCTCGTCGACCGTACGGTTGCCCACAAGGGCCCGGCCGGTGTTTCGTCACCGGCGTTCAGGCGGCGCAGCAGATCGCTGTCGGGAACCAGCTGCTCACATGCGGCAGAGCAGCCGCCCGCGAATTCGGCGCCGAGGGTGGCCTGGGTCGTTCCATGGTGCGGAGAGCCGAGCGTCAAGACCCGGCGTGCCACTCCGCTGCCGCCCTCGTCTCGTACCCAGAGCCGGGCGACGACACCGCCGGCGGAGTAGCCAACGACGTCCACCGACACAGCTCCAGCATCGTTGCGTACCCGCTCGGCTACCTCGGCGAGATGCTCAGCTTGCTGTCGAAGATCACCTGTGCCGTCGCCGAGCGGTTCGACGATGACCGCGGTACGACCGGTCGAGCGCAGGCTAATGGCCAACGGCTGGAGCGAGTTGATGTTCCCCCCGTAACCCGGCACCAGAAGGACGGGACCAGGAGCTGTTTGCGGGACAGGCTGAACGGGTGGTGCGACAACGCGAACGATGGCGATCCCAGCAAGCGTGATGATCAGCAGCAGGGCGAGGCCGCCGGCGCCGAGTATGAGGCGTCGTCGTTGAGGCGATAGTGCGTCAAGCACGACCCTCAACCGATCCGCAGCTCGGCGACAACGCCCGCGTGGTCTGAAGGCCAGAGCTTGCTGGCTGGGTCGCGATCGCTGGGTTCATCCCCGGTGATCTCCACCCGGTTGACCACGATCTGTCCTGGGGATGCCGATCTGGCCAGTACTAGGTCTATGCGGCGCTCGAAGTCCGCGGTCTCGTCGTTCACCAGCTCGCTCAGCCACGCTGTGTTTCCCCGACCATCACGACCCGGCTGCTGCAACCAGAGATCGCTGAATCCATGGCCCTCCGTGATCAACCGGTACGCGGCGCCGGAGCCGATCGGCAGGGCGGAGCGTGCCGCAGGGCTGGCCGGGTTGGAGTTGCAGTCGCAGGCGATCACCGTCGGCAGGCTGGTGTTCGCTGCCGGTCCGTTGAGCAGTTCCTCGGCCTGGGCCCGGGCAAGCTGAGAACTCTGCGACTCGAGGTGAGTGTTCAGGAATCGAGTGCGAGCGGACCCAACGGCGACATCCACCCAGGCATAGCCGCGGACAAACCGGAATGTGGTGTTGACAAGTTTCACATCGAGGTGCTGGCTGAACTCGCCACCGCCCTTGCCCTCGATCCGTAGTCCCGCCTCACTGCGGACCAAGATCACGTCGCGGTCCGTCAGGCGGACATCCTGAGCAGAGCCAGCCGTTCCTGTAAAGGGATCGCCGGTGAAGGCAGGCGCCTCGACGTCGGAGAGCTGCTGAACATGAACGGTCTCGTATTTGGCCCCGCGGCTGGCCAGATCGGCCAGCAAGATCGCCAGAAAGTCATAGTCGACCTGCGTCGCATCAGCCCTGCCCACGTGGTCGAGCTGCATAGGCCCATGGCGCCAGAGCGCGACCTCTTGCAGACCGATCAGATCAGGGCGCGTTGCTGCGATCTCGTCGGCGAGCAGCTTGCTGCGAGTCGTGAAGTCGGTGCGCCTCACCACCTGCCGCAATCTGTGGTTCGCGTGACCTAGGGCAAGCACTCCCTCGCGGCCGGTACGATCCATCGCCGCGCGTATCGGGCGGTTGATACTGCCGCCCAGATAGATGTTGCGAGTCATCACAGTCACTGGCCGTGAGTCGGCGGAGGGGTCGCCGGAGGGGCGGTCGCCGGAGGCGTATTCGCGACCAACGACGATGCTGATCACCGCAGCAATGCCGAGAATCGTCAGCGCGGCTGTTAGCCACAGCCCAACACGCGCCTTGCCCAGCCGAACGCGTCACAGTCCCCATTGTCTGCAGCTCGTCATGCCGCAACCAACAACGACCGCGCCAGTCATCCGCCGTGCTTTGTGGCACTGTCCCTGGTTTTGCATCGCCAGTGAGCCCAGGAGCGTCTCATCGGAAGCATTTCGGCTCACTGGTGATCCAAATTCAGGGGGCCAGGCCGCGGATGACCAATTCCCACTACTGCAGGACAGCTATTCCTCGGGGATCGGACGTCCGAAGTTCTCCAGCGTGATCAACTCGGGCTCTGGGCCACCGCGCTTGCCGGTGTCAAGGGCGTCGATGGCAGCGAGTTCCTCGGTGGCGAGTTCAAAGTCGAAGACGTCGATATTCTCGGCGATCCGCTGCGGGTTGGTCGACTTCGGGATTACCGAGCGGCCCTGCTGCAGGTGCCAGCGCAGCATGACCTGAGCGGGAGTCTTGTCGTGCGCGTTGGCGATGTCGCCGATCACCGGATCCTCCAGGGTGCTGCTGTGCTGCCCGTCGCGGTAGAAGGTGATGCCGCCGATCGGGGACCAGGCCTGGGTCAAGATGCCATGTTCGGCGTCGAGGGCCTGCACCTCTCGTTGCGCGAAGTAGGGGTGGACCTCGATCTGGTTGACGGCTGGGACCACGGTGCTGCGCTCCAGCAGGGTGGTGAGGTGGTCGACCATGAAGTTGCTGACCCCGATGGCTCGTACCTTTCCGTCAGCGAGCAGTGTCTCCAGGGCCCGGTAGGCCTCCAGGGTCGACTCGAACTCCGACGGCATTGCCTGGTGCAAGATCAGCAGGTCGATCTGGTCGACACCGAGCTTGCGCGCGCTCTTGTCAAAGCCGTGCAACGTCTTGTCGTAGCCGTAGTCGCTGATCCAGATCTTGGTCTCCAAGAAGACCTCGGAGAGGTCCAGCCCGGAACTGTGCACCGCTTCTCCGACCTGCCGCTCATTGCCGTAGGCAGCGGCGGTGTCAATGTGCCGGTAGCCCGCGGCGAGCGCCGCTTCGACCGCAGCTCGAGTCTCGTCCGGGGGTGTCTGGAACACTCCCAGACCCAGCGCGGGCAGCTCAACGCCATTGTTCAGCGTCAGGGTCGAGACATCGGCCATTGATCTATACCTCTTTCCTCGTGGTTGTGGGGCGTTCAGGATGGTGGTGGCACTCACCCGCCGATCCACGTTCCGACGCTAAAGCTCAGCCGGGCGATGAAACAGGCACTGCCATTACATGCCAAGATTGGCGGCTCCGTCGGTCAGGGGGCGCTGACGGGTGTACTGGCAGTACCTTCCTGGGGCTGGTGGTCGGCTCGTAGTGTCGAGGTGTGGACCGCCAAGCCGTGCACGACTTCCTGGTCAGCCGCCGGGCCCGGATCACCCCGGCGCAAGCCGGGATGCCGACCTACGGTGAAAAGCGGCGGGTGCCAGGACTACGGCGCGAGGAAGTCGCCTCGCTGGCCGGCGTAAGTTTTGATTACTACGCCCGGCTCGAGCGCGGGAATCTGGCGGGGGTCTCGGACTCGGTTCTGGAGGCCGTGGCCCGGGCTTTGCAGTTGGATGAGGCGGAGCGACAGCACTTGTTCGACCTCGCGAGGATGGCGTCGGTCCCCGTTTCGCGATCGCGTCCGGCCAAGTCGCAGGTGACCCGGGTCCGGCCGGCCGTGCTCAGCATCCTGAACGGGATGACCGGCACGCCGGCGTACGTGCGGAACGCGCGGCTGGACATCCTGGCCGCCAACGACCTGTGCCTTGCCCTCTACGACGGCGTCTTTGTCCGGGATGACTTGCCGTTCAACCTGGCCCGGTTCATGTTTCTCGACCCCTACGCCAAGGCCTTCTACCTGGACTGGGACACGATTGCCCAGGACACAGTCGGTGCGCTACGCACCCAGGCGGGCCGCGACCCGTCCGAGCGCGGCCTCAGCGATCTGATTGGGGAGCTGACGACCCGCAGCGACGGTTTCGCCGCGCGGTGGGCCCGGCACGACGTGCGGCTGCACCGCACCGCCCGCAAACGATTGAACAGCCGGGTGGTCGGGGAGATTGAGCTGACCGGTGACGCCCTCGACCTGGCTGGCGACGGGCTGACCATGATCGCTTACTCCGCCGAACCGGACAGCCAGGCCGAGGACCAGCTGAAGCTGCTGGCCGCCTGGAGCGCCACGACGCGCACCCCGGCCTCGGAGCCCCGCTAAAAACCGTTGAGCCGGGACGTTCGCGAAAGACGGCTCCTGATCAGAGGCAATTCTCTGGAGCGGATGACGGGAATCGAACCCGCACTATCAGCTTGGGAAGCCGGTGAACCCACTAGTCAGGTGGTGCTTTCAGGCTCAGACGTGGCCATTTAGTCAGGTGGTGCTTTCAGGCTCAGACGTGGCCATTTGAGGGCTCGTTTGGTGGCCTGTCTGAAGGAGTCGGGGCCCGTGGGGGGCCCGAGAAGTTGATCAAGATGGCCACCGGCCAACGTCGCCGACGCGTACGGCAGGAGCCGCAGCCGCTGCCGCTAGGTGCTCAATCGCCTTGCTGTCGCGGCGGCCGTCAGTGAGCCCGCTTTCCAAGTCTGCCCTCGGCCGGTCATCAAAGTTCGGACCACACCGCGAGGCGGTTATTACAGGCATGGCAACCGATCATGAACCCTGCTGAGCGGCCGCGAATGAGACTAAAACTGAGACTGGCGCTGAGACCCAACTGATGCGATCGAAGCCGGGCGTCGCCATCGGACGTAGCAGTTCGCGACCCGGATGCGGGCAATCGGCCGGGCCGGCAGATGGACCCTGAGCGGGCATGCCAAGAGCGTGGGTCAAGTCCCAAACCGACGGTAAAGGTCGCGGAGCAACGCTATCTCAGCTCCGTGGTGTATCTGCTCGTCCAGCAGGATGGCCATGACCTCACCCGCGGTCCTGCTGCCGCCGAGGTGGCTCGGCCGGGGTCCGAGCAGATCACTGTCACTCGCCGACCTCAACCAGGCCGTCACGGGTCGGCGACTGTTCTCCCAGTCCGCCAAGACCTGGTGCGCCGTCCCGTGAACCGGAAGGTCGGGAAAGTTGCGCAGACCTGGCCCAAAGGCGTGCTCCATATAGATCTCGTTGTCGCCGATCAGGTGGACAAAGCGCCAACCAATGCTCGTCACCGGATGGGGGTGTGGTGGGTCGACGTCGTAGGGATAGGTCCAACCACCGGGATGGGCCGCATCGGGCACCAAATTCCACGAATCTTCCACCGGTTCCCACAACAGCTCTTCATCCGCCAGACCACGACATCGCGCGGCCAGGCGCTCGCCAGATTTGCGCCACAGCCGCTCAAGCAAAATCACTGTGTTACGCGCGGCCACTTCGTGATCGGGATCCATCGTCGTGATGGTAAGCGGCTGCCGCCGCCAGCGTCAGCTGATACCCAGCCCGATTTGCATCTGCTCAACTCGCCCAGCGAGGAGTAAAGCCCGAGGCTTTCCGGCCTTGCCCGTAAGCGGAACGGCTACCGGGAGGCAGCCCGACGGTGGCATGGGAGAAACCCGCCCTGCGGTCCGGGGGTCTGCCAGCTAGGTGATCGAAGCCATTGCCCGCGATCATGAAATCAGGTCGACAACGGCCTAAGGACAGAAAGGCTGTCATGTCTGTGGTCCGGCGACATCCCGTCCTCACCTTCTTTATCCTCGCCTGCGTCCTCAGCTGGACGGCCCTTTTCTGGCAGAGCTTTTTCGCCCCAGGGGTCCTGGTCGCGGCGCTGATCGTGGTGTTCCTGACCGAAGGCGTCGCCGGGCTCAAGGCGATGGGGTCGCGGCTGATCCGCTGGCGCGTCAGCTGGATCTGGTACGCGCTAGCACTCGCCGTGCCGCTGGGGGTCACGTTCGCTGCAATAGGCCTGAACACCGCTTTTGGTGCACCCGTCCCGGACATCGCCGAGTTCAGTGTCTGGTATGGCCTGCCAATGGCGATTGCGATCAACATGGTCTACCCCCTCAACGCGCAACTCCCTGAGGAAGCGAGCTTCCGGGCCTGGGCTCAGCCCAAGCTGCAGACCACCCGGACGCCACTGGCCGCCACCGTGTGGATGGCCATCGGGGTCACAATCTGGCACATCCCGTTCTTCGTTATGCCGCAGTTCGGATCCAGCCCGATCGAGGCCACAGCCACCATTGCCGTAACTTTCTGGTACGCCTGGCTGTTTAACCACGCCTCGGGCAGCGCGTTGCTGACGCTGATCGCGCACGCGGCCAATGGCACCATCGAGACGACCACCCTGTGGCAGCCCGGTGCGGACACCACCCGGATGACCTTGCTCTACTGCCTGGTCTGGTGCTTGGTCGCCATCGCCCTGCTGGTCTTCAACCGTCGATTCTGGACCAAGGCGCCAGCACAGGCCGACGACCCCGATCGTGTTGGCACCCCGGAGGGGTCAAGGATGCGAGACGCAGACGCAGCCCCGCCCGCGGAGCGCACCATCGAGTACCACCTACACAAGGTGTTCATAAAGCTCGGCTTGGCCTCCCGGGCGGAGTTAGCAAGCGCCAAGAACCTGGCCTGGTGCCCGCACGGATGCGGTGATTGCTCCCGGATTTGTACGGTGGTGTCGTGGGCCACTCCCACCAGACGCAGCTGATCATGCTTGCGCAGTTTCATCCCCTACTGGAGGGCGAAGCCTCATGATGCCTGAGTCCGCACTATCCCGTTACGCCGGACCCATTGTGCTTATTGTGGGTGCCTATTTGGCCGTGATACATCTGGCGCTGGAATTCGTCTTTATACGTTTCAGCGATCTAGCCGTAATGCTGGCTGATCCGACATTCCGTGGTGTGAATCTGGCCTACGCAGCCGCATTCTCCGGTTTGGCGATCGCAGCGTGCGCCGCGTACGACAAGCAGGCCCGCGCGGCGGGCACGTTCGGTCTTGTAGCCCTCTGCGCCGCGATCATCGGAACGGTCAATTTGGGCGCCAATATGTGGTTCGAGGGCTTCGCGGTCCCCTGGCTCGCCGGCGAGGTACCCCAAATTCTCACCGTAGAGAAGACACTGTTTTGGCAGGTCGGCTACTACTCCAGTTATCTACTCTTCGCCATCGGTTGGGTGCTCTTCGGGCTTGCCTCCCTGCGAGCCCGCGTCTTTCCGCGTCTTATCAGCCTCGCGATCGTGGCCGGAGGAATCATTGGCTTCCTGGCGGCACGACCACCGTACGGCGTAGCACTGGGGTTGGCGCTGTTGAGCCTCGGGATCTGGATGGTCAGGACTCGGAGTGCCGCCAACACGTCTGCGCAGCCGACCACGGTCTGATCGTGCTGTGGACGGGGAGTGTCGCGCCTACCTCGTCAGCGGGTAGGGCGGACGATGTCGCCGCGGCGGGGATCGACGGCTGTCGGCGACTCATTGCCCCCCGGACCAGGCTGGCCCCGCGACAGGGTCCTAGTCGCCGACGACGAGTACGTGGTCGTCCGAGCCGTACGCGAAAGCACCTGGTCAGCGGAGTCGTTCCGGGGCTTCGCCACGCCGCAGGTGTCACGACCGCAGTCGAGATGGTGCATATCTGGAGGTTGGTAGATAGCAAGATTGTCGAGCACTGGGCAGTGCGAGATGACCTTGCCCTGATGATGCAGTTGGGCGTGGTGGAGTCGGGCCAGGCCGCTAGACCACGCGTCCGCAGATCGAAGCCGGGCAGCCCGTTGGAGGCACGATCGCATCTGCTGGCTACACCGCTAGCCAACCGGCTTGCCGGTCCCGTGATCGAGCACCGACGTCTCGGACTGTCAACCTTGAGGAGCGTCGAGCGGGAGTCGCAAAGCGTTCGAGGAGCACCTCGCTTGCTCGACGGCTCCCCTCGATCACGAGTCTCGATCAATGCGAGTGCATGAACTCCTCAAAGGCGCTGAGCAGGCGGTCGATCTCGGAGTCGTCGTTGTAGGGGGCGAGACCGACCCGCAGACCGGCGTCGACTTCGAGGTTCAGCGCGCGGAACGGCTCGTAGGCATAGAACGTGCCTGCCGGCGCGAGAACGTCGCTGGCGGCCAGGAATCGGTAGGCATCGGCGGCGTCCTTGTCGCGGAAGGTGAGGAAGAGGGTCGGCGTGCGGTCCGCCGCCACCGAGTGGACGGTCAGCCGATTGTGGAATATCGCCAGGCCTTCCTCGATCCGGCGCCGCAGCCGGAGTTCGTGCTCTTCGATGAGCTGGTGTGCTGCCACAAGCCGGTCCCGACGGGAGCCGCCGGAAGGTGCGAGACCGGCGATGAAGTCGACCGCCGCAGTGGCGCCGGCCATGATTTCGTACGGGAGCGTGCCGAACTCGAACCGCTCCGGGACGACGTTCGTCGAGGGCCGGAGCTTGTCCGGGTTTAGGGTTTCCAGCAGCGCCGGATCGGCGGCCAGGGCGGCGCAGTGCGGCCCGAAGAATTTGTAGGGGGAGCAGGCGAAGAAGTCTGCGCCCAGTGCGGAGATGTCGACCGCTGCGTGGGCGGTGTAGTGCACCCCGTCCACGTATACGAGTGCTCCGACCTCGTGTGCCCGTCGTGCGATCTGGTTGACGGGCGGCTTGGTGCCCAGCAGGTTGGAGGCTGCGGTGACGGCGACCAGCCGGGTGCGCTCACCTACCACCTCGTCGAGTTCGTCGAGACGAAGTTCCGCAGTAGTCGGGTCGAGGCGGAGCCAACTAACGGTGACGCCTACAGCAGCGGCGGCCTGGATCCAGGGACGGACATTGGCGTCGTGGTCGAGCTGGGTGACGACGACCTCGTCGCCGGGCGCCCAAGTCTTGGCCAGGTGACGAGAGAAGTCGTAGGCGATCTGCGTGGCGCTACGACCGTAGACGATCCCGGCGGGCGAGGCGCCGAGCAGGTCGGCCAGTGCGGTGCGGAAAGCGCGGATTGCATCTTCGGCGTTCTGTTCGCTGGCGACTCCGATGCCGCGATTGGAGAGTGGCCCGGTGAGCGTTCGGGCGATCGCTGCCCCAACGGCGGCCGGCGCCTGGGTGCCACCCGGGCCGTCGAAGTGGGCGATGCCGGAGGCCAGCGAGGGAAACTGCGCACGAGTAGCGGCGACGTCGAATGGCATGGTGTTCCTTCGATCAAAGGTCATCCGTGTTCAACACCACTGGTCTTCTGCTCATGACCGCGACCATGCCGCAATGACCTCCGCCCGCACAACGCGGACCGGCTCCTGAGGCAAAAGTGCGCAATCTAGGCAGGAAAAGTGCGCCCCTTGGACCACTTTGATTGCGTGATCATGGTCGAGTTACAGGTACGCGGCGACTGCCTAACGTCGAGCTCGCCCGCCGTCTCGGGCTTTCGCCCGCCGCCACCCTCCGACGGGTCCACGGAGGCGAGACTGAGGGCGGGCCGTCAACCGTCATGGCCCGATTCACGCTTGCTTGCGGCGGCATCGGTGGAGAACGTCCCAGGTCGATGCTGATACCCCATTCGTCGGGTACTGAGCACCGTCCGCAGCCAATCATGATCACCGGACTTCAATGCCGATCTTGGCCGCCTTGCCTAGGCCCGGCTCGGTAAGGTTGCGCTCCAAAACGCGTTCGTAAAGCGGCGGCGTCTGGCGTCGCGGGGTGCGACGGGAGCTGGGCGGCCGCTTGGTCGGCGGTGATCTTCCCAGACGCCGACGTTGCAGGCGCTGGTTGCCGCGGTGCGCAAGCTGGAGGTGGTGGTGCGGGCATGAGCAGCGCCGCGCGGCTTAGGGTCCGCCCGGCCGAAGCGCGCGACCTGGACCGGGTGTGTGCGATCGTCAACCACTTCATCGAGACAACGGCGTTCAACTTCCGGATCGAGTCCCAACAGGTCGAGGAGTGGCTGCACAACTGGGAACGCCTGCACCGGCTCTACCCGTGGTTAGTAGCGATCGAGGGCCAGCGGGTGATCGGGGTCGCGTACGCGGCGCCGTGGAAGGCGCGCGACGCCTATCGGTGGACAGTGGAGTCCACCGTGTATGTCGATCATGAATGCCACCGCCGTGGTGTGGGCGACGCCTTGTACGCCGAGCTGCTGGCCCGGTTGGAACGCCAGGGTTTTCGGACCTCGATCGGGGTTATCGCGCTGCCCAACCCGGCCAGTGTCCGATTGCACGAGCGGCACGGGTTCGTCCAGGTCGGGCTGCTGGCGGACGGGGGCTACAAACTGAAGCGCTGGCATGATGTCGGGTTTTGGCAGCGCCGCCTCAACGGCGGCGAGCAGGCGCCGCCCACGCTCACGCCGGTCGACGACGACGGATGAGGAGTGTGATGGCCTCGGCCGAGTTGGTATCTGGCACGGTTCTCGCAGCGCTAACGGGCCGGTCCGCATGCGGACCGTTGAATGGGATGCTGAGATGAGGCGTGCTAGAGGGCGGTTCGCGTTACCGGGGCTACGACCCGGTCTGGTCAAATAGATTGGGTGATCGTCCTCAGGCCTCCAGTCACTCGCTAGCTGACTCGGATGCTGCGGTTCGACCGGGTGACAACCCCCGCCTTGTCCTGCGGCGATGGCAACCGGGTGATCTTGGTTCGTTCGCTGCACTGAACTCGGACCCCGAGGTGATGCGCCACTTCCCGTCGACCTACGCCCGTCCGCAACCGCGGCCATGATCACCGCCTGGGAGGCGAAGATCGACCGCCAAGGCTTCGGACTGTGGGCGGTGGAGCGCGTCGAGGACGGCGCGCTGCTCGGAATGGCGGGACTGAGCCCCGTCCCGCCCGGCATCATCACCGGCGAGGGACTTGAGATCGGTTGGCGTCTCGCCCGGCACGCCTGGGGACACGGTTACGCGACCGAGGCCGGCCGAGCCGCCGCAGACGTCGCCCGCCGAATCGGGGCCCAGTCAGTCTGGTCATTCACCATCGGTCGGCAACGAACGCTCGCAGGCCGTGATGCGACGGCTCGGGTTGAGCTTTGTGCGCTACTTCGACCATCCCAATATCCCCGACGGCCAATCAACGCGCCCGCACGTCCTCTATCAACTCGACCTCGCCGGTCCTGAGCCCAGGTCCGAGCATCAATAGTCTTGCCAGATGATCGTGGTCAGCAGGCGCGCTGGATGCCTCGACCCTTAGTCGACCACGCGCCGCTGGCGGACCGTTGACCGGGCATTCAGGCGACGATCCTCTGACCAGAAGGAGAGTCCTATCTGCTCCGTCGTCGCTTGTGATCGCTCTGCTCAGGCCGCCCGCCGCCAGACACCCGATCCACAAGCCCGGTCTAGACGATCTGCGTACCGAGGATGGGCATGGCGACGCCGTTATTGAAGGTGACTTTCATAGTGAGACCTTTGCTGGTCTCCGCGCTCGTCAGGGGCGGCGTGGAGTCAGGCCGGTTGCAGCCGGACGGAGCGCATCGCGGCGATGACGCCACCGTCGATCAAAAGGTCACTGCCGGTGGATGAATCCACCGTCGGGACCCATCAGGTAGGCAGCGGCTGCGCCGACCTCGTCGGGCGTGCCGCCACGTCCTGCGGCGGAGACCGTGATCATCTCCCGGTAGCGGCCAGCCACCAACTTCGGCGGTCCGAGGCGGGGCATCAGTGGTGTGTGCGGCGGTCTTGCATGGGTCGGCTTTCCCGTCTGGTGGCTGGCGGTTGCATCCACAGCCAGGTGAGGGAGGCAGGCCGCGCTGGGACGGACGCTGGTGCGCTCGTACCGAACGCGCGCTACCTTGTCGGCGAGGCGAGGAGGACTCGCGTGGCGCAGTTGCTCGGACGGGACTCGGTGGTGAAGCGTATCGCCGCCGCGATCGACCGCACTCGCGTGGCGGGCGGCGGGACGGTCGTCGTATGCGGCCCGGGCGGTGTGGGCACGAGCGCCGTGGTCGAGGAGGCACTGCGACCTTTCGGCACGATGGTGTCGCGCGCGCACGGCGCGGTTCCGCCGGTCGCCGACGCGGGAGTTTGGTGGATCGAGGACGCTCAGCGGATGCCGCCGGCCGATGTTGAGCGCCTGGGATCGGCCATGGCGGCTACTTCTCGGGTCGTGGTTCTGTCGGGACGTGCACCGCTCGGCACCTCTCTTGCTGCGGTGGTGCGCGACGCGGTGCGGGCCGACCCCAGCCGCGTGGTGGACGTCGCGCCGCTGGGTCCGCAGGACGCGCTCGCCGTCGTCGCGGGCTTGTTGGGCCACGGGTGGCGCGACGGCGAAGAGACGGCGCGGGCACTGCAGCTCGCCGCCGACTCGGGCGGCCGTGTGGGCCTCCTCGCGGCGGTGCTCGACGCCGGCGACGGCGTGGGCGGGACGGCGGTGCGCGTCGCCGTCGACGATCTGCTGAGTGACCTGACGCCCGCTGCTCGACGGCTACTCGACGTCGTCGCGGTCGGTCTCTCGGCGGCTCGCGCCGCGGCCGTCGAAGGCGTCTGGGCGAGGAATGCGGATGCCTCGAATGCGGGCTTCGACGCCGCTCTGGCCGAGCTGCTCGAGTCCGGGCTCGTGGTGGCGAGCAGCGACCGGTTGCGGATGGGCGTGCCGATCGTCGGCGACGCTGTGGCCGCTCAGCTGGGCACCGGCCGTGCGGCCGCGCTGCACGTCGCGTTCGCCGAGACATTGGCAAGGCTCGAAGGCGTAGATCCTCGCGAGAGCGCAGACCACGTCCGCGTCGTGGCGGACCGCTTGCCCCGGGCGTTGTCGACCGGCGTGCTGATCGCGGCGGCCGAACGCCGAATCGACGCATCCGATCCGCTCGGGGCAGCCACGGACCTCGAAGTGGCGGCGAGCTTGCTCGGGGTCGCCGCTGACCGCGGGTCCGTCACCGACCGTGCGGCGGCATTCGATGTGCTGCTCGCCCTCGGGACGGCCTACTACCACGGTGGGCGGATCGAACAGGCCGATGCGGCGTATCGTCGCGCCGAACGGTTCCAGGATGCGGTGCCGGCAGCCAAGCTTGCCGAATTCGAGCTCAACAAGACGTATGTCCGGGCCGATCGAGGCCAGCCGGCAGCGTTCCCCGCCGAGTATGTCGATCCGCGCGAGGGAGATCTCGAACGCCCTGCCGACATCGCAGTGATGCGGCTGTTCCTCGTCGACCGTGGCGACGACCCTGTGGAGCTCGAAGCCGCCTGTGCGCAGCTCGTGGCGCTCGACGGCGACGCGGCTACCCCGGCTGAGCGCGGCGCGGCCGCCCTCGGCTCGTCGATCCGTGCCTCGATGGCCGGTGACCTCGTGATCGCCCGAGCCGCGGCCGACCGCGCCCTCCGGATCGCCGGCGACAGCTCGGCAATCGTGTATGGCGGGATCCAGCGCGAGCTCATCCGCCTGTGCACTCTCGAAGGGGATCTGGTCGCCGCCCTCCGGCATGCTGACGGGGACTCGTTCGCCCTGGAGGGACGCCTACCGCGCATGGTGGAGCCGTCCGCGATCATCCACGGTGCCAGCGTCGCGCTCTTGCAGGGAAACGTCGTCGATGCCGCCTTGCGCGCGGAACGCGCCCTCACGGCGATTCGGCTGGCACCCGTGCCGCGGGGAATCGTGCGGTGCGCCGGGTGGGTCGCCGTGGTCAGTGCCATGCGCGGAGATCTCCCGCGGGCGCGATCGCTCATCGCCGAGGCGGGCCGCCTCATCCCGCTGGAGGGCAATCTCCGCCTCTCCGCCATCGTTCACCTCGCGCGAGTGCAACTCGCGCTGCGCGAGGCGGGTCCGGTGCCGCCGTCGGTCGATCTTCGTCTCGAGCGGGTGGAGGGTCCGGCACGTCTTCTCCTGCCGCTGCTGCTCGCGCGCCTCGCCGTCCTCAACGGCGACGCCGGTACCGTCCAGTCAGCCCTGGCCGAGCTCGACCGGCTCGAAGGCAGTCCGGTGGCGGCCGCGTTGGCGCAGCGGGTGCGGGCACTCATGCTCGTGCCCACACGTCGACGCCGCGAGGCGACGGATGCCCTCGACGACAGCGCCAGTACGCTCGAGCGCCTCGGGTTTGCAGGTTTCGCGGCAGAGACCAGGCTGGAGTGGGCTGAGCTCGCGGCGGAGGGCGCCGATCCGGCGGCGCGTTCCGCCGTGGTCGGAGTGGTGCCGCACTTCGATGCCCAGGGACTCGACGACTGGTCCGACCGCTCACGGCGGCTGGCGCGCAGTCTCGGCGTGCGGATCGGTGGTCGCCGTGGCGGGGTCGGCGAGCTCACCCGACGCGAGGCGGAGGTCGTCGACCTCGTTGTGGCTGGGCTGTCGAACGCCGAGACTGCGCGCCGGCTCTTCCTGAGCGAGCGGACGGTCGAGACCCACCTCCAGCACGTGTACCGACGGCTCGGCGTCGACTCTCGCCTCGCGTTGATCACGAAGCTGGGCGCCGCGCCGTCGTCAGCAGCGGCCGACGGTGCATGAAACGCCGGGGAAGGTACGTACCACAACGGATGCCGCAGCGAGCGGTGCGGCGGGACGATGGCGCCATGAGAACCATCGAAGCTGTCCCGCTGGCCTCCGCGGCCGCACACCACGGTGGCAAAGCGGCCGGTCTGTCCGCGCTGCTGACCGCTGGGCTGCCTGTTCCACCCGGCGTGGTGTTCGACGCCGCGCCGAGCGCGTCGGCGGCGGGTATCGCGGCGGCGGCCGTCGAGGTGGCGCACGAGTACGGCTGGCGCTCCGTCGCCGTCAGATCTTCGGCGCGCGACGAAGACGGTGCGACCTCCTCCGGGGCGGGTGCATACGCAACGGTCCTCAATGTCCCCGGCGACGACGTCGACGCCATGGCGTTTGCCGTCGACACCGTCCTTGCCTCGATCGGCGAGACCGGCGGAGTGATCGTGCAGCGGATGGTGGCCCCGGATGCGGCGGGCGTCGTCTTCACGATCGACCCGGTCACCGGAGCCTCCTTCCTCGTCGTCAACGCGGTGGCGGGCCTCGGTGAGACGCTTGTGTCCGGAGCCGAAACGCCGTGGGAGGCACGCATCCCACGAGAGGGCGACGGATCGGTCCGCAGTGCCGACATCGTTGCGGATGACGGACCGGTCGAGCTTGCCCCGCTCCGCGAGCTCGTCGGCCTCGCGATCGAAGCCGAACGCGCGCGCGGCGGCCCGCAAGACATCGAGTGGGCCGTCGCCGGCGGTGTGGTCTGGCTCCTGCAATCGCGGCCCGTCACCGCGCTCGCAGCTCAGGTGCCCGTCGAGGTTGTGGTGCCACCGGGGTATTGGGTGCGCGACCCCACACACGGCCGGCTGCCGCGGACGCGGATGACGGCGAGTGTCGTCGACGAGGACCGTGCGGTGCGCCCCATGGTCGAGGAGTTCGGGATGCTCGCGACGTTCTCGGGCGCCCGCATCGGTGGTTGGCACTACGTGACGATCGTCCCGGTTGGCGCTCCGCCGCCTGCGCCCGGGAAGACGCCGCCGCGACTGCCGGGCTGGCTCGTGTCGCTCCTGATCCGCAGTTCGAGTGCCGGACGGCGCCAGCTGCGCGCAGCACGGCGAGCCATGAAGACCGATGCCGCGCAGCGGCTCCTTGATGAGTGGAATGATCGCCGCCGCGAGGAACTGCGTGCCCGGATCCTCGCCTTCCAGGACGTTGACCTGGGCGGACTCGACGACGCTGGGCTTGCCGGTCAGCTGCGTCGCCGTGCGGAGATGCTCATCCGCGGCGCCGAACTCCATTTCCGACTCGCGATGCCGTACTCGCTCGGGATCTTCGAACTCGTCGACTTCTGCCGCTCGCAGATCGGATGGACGCCGCAAGAGACGCTCGATCTCCTGTCCGGGCTCGCCGACGTCGCCTCCGAGCCCGGCCAGGCCCTCGCTTCGCTGGCCGCAATGCCGCCGGAGAGCACGGAGCGCGCCGACGCTTTCGAGCGGTTCCAACGCTACTTCGGCTGCCGCGCCCTCGACCTCGAAGTCGCCGAACCCACGCTCGCGGAATCGCCGCATCTGCTGAACGTGCTCATCGACGCGGCTCGCCAGGCCGGGTCTGTCGACGCGAAGGAAGCGCAAGCGGAGGAACGTGGGCGAGTAGCAGAGCGAGCCCGCGCGCAACTGCAACCCACTCGGGTGGCGCAGTTCGATCGCCTGCTGACAACCGCGGAGCGTGTGTACGGGCTGCGCGATGACAATGTCTTCCTGACGCTCGACGCACCGCTCGCTCTGGTGCGGTACGCGGCGCTCGAGGCCGGGCGCCGGCTAGCGGCACGAGGCACACTCCACATGTCCGAGGACGTGTTCCACCTGACCACCGAAGAAGCCGCCGCGGCGCTCGAGTCGCGGCATCCGCTCACCAACGTGCGCGACTCGGCCCTCCGCCAGCGTGGCGAACGGGCGTGGGCGATCGCGCACCCGGGGCCGATCAGCTACGGCACCGATCCCGGCGCACCTCCGCGGTTCACCGGTCTCACTCGCGCTGAGCGCACGCCAACCGAGGCGGAGATGCTCATGGGTGAACTCATCATGCCCAGCGTGACGGTCGCCGCCGAGGGCGAGGACGGCGTGCTGCGCGGCACACCGGCCTCGGCGGGACGCGTCACCGGCACCGCACGCATCATCCACTCGGAGGCGGAATTCCACGTCCTCGAACCTGGCGACATCGTCGTCTGCCCAGGGACGCGCCCGTCGTGGTCGGTAATCTTCCCCATGATCGGAGGCATCGTCGCCGACGCGGGCGGAGCGCTCTCGCATCCCGCGATCATCGCGCGGGAGTACGGCATCCCAGCGGTCGTCGCCGCGGTCGGGGCGACCGATGCCATCCGGGACGGCGAGGTGATCACCGTCGACGGGGCTGAAGGGACGGTGCGGCGGCACCGAGCGCCCTCTCTGCCGGAGGCAACCCCCACCGTCGCCCTACGCTGACCGGGGGAGTATCGACGTCCTTCTGGGGCCCTAACGGTGTCGAACGGTACGCGTGGGTCGGCGGTGACCCCGAGTACCGGCGGTACCGCGTTGAGGAGTCGGGCGTGCCGCTGCACCGCGGCCGCGCACTGTTCGAGCGGGCTCATTGATGCCGGGGAGCCGTCGCGCGGGCCATTAAATGGGCGCTGGCGTCGACTATCTCTGCGAAGTTCTCGGTCAACTGGGCGCAGCGCAGTGCACTGTCGATCGAGCACCACCGCCGGAGCCGAGGGCAGCCCACGCAGCAACAGCTCGCGCCTGCGCAACAGCTCAAGGCGGTTGTGCGCATACCGGAACAGGCGCTGTCCTTCGTCCCGCCCCCCGTAGTAGGCGAACAGGTCCTCACGCTCAGGCACCAAACGATCGTCGATGAACCAGGAAGCGCTTCGCAATAGCTTTCTTGGCGGCCTGACCCGCTCGTCACTCCTGTCTCACGAGGGCCAACCCTTGCGGGTGCCCGGAAATGGACCCCGTTACGGGCGCACGAGGGGAGGAGAAACCCCCGGTCGACCAGGCGACGCGGCACACAGAGTTGTCCCCGAGCACCTCGATCAGGACCTTCCCGGCGCGGAAAGCGTTGTGCACCAGCCAGGCGTGTTGTTTTCAAATGGTGAGCCGTCCCGAACCGTCGTAGGGTGCGACCGTGGACGCTGATGTACGCGCCGCGGTGTTGAAGTCGCACCTGCATGAGTTGCCACCCGACGTGGTCGAAGAGCTCTTGGCTGGTGCGGTCAGGATGAAGATTCCTGCTGGCTCGGTCACGCATCGAGAAGGTGAACCCGCTCCGCACCTTGAGCTGGTGATCTCGGGCGTCGTCCGGGGGTTCGTGACCGCTCCCGACGGTCGCACGATGACTGTGCGCTATTGCCGGCCCGGCGCGCTCATCGGCGCCGTATCGCTGTTCGCCACCCGCTTCATCATGCCGGCGGCTACACAGGCACTGGTTGACGCCGAGCTCCTGAAGTTGTCTCCAGCCGTGGTTCGCCGGGCAGTCGCATGTGATGCGCGAGTTGCTCAAGCCTTCCTCAGCGAGCTCAGCGAGCGGGTGGTGAGCTACGTATACGAGATCCCTGGCAACAGCTTCTCAACCGTGCGCCAGCGTGTGGCGCGACATCTGCTCGATCTTGCAGCGCAGCGTAGACCTGGGCGTGAGGTGGAGGCCGAGATCGTCGTCCCGGTCAGTCAACAGGAGCTGGCCGATGCCGTGGGAACAGTACGGGAGGTAGTCGTACGGGTGCTGCGGGAACTTCGTCGGGATGGGGTGGTACGCACCGAACGCGACCACATCGTGATCCTGGATCCGGCTCAGCTCGTCCCGGGGGAGGGATGGAACTGAAGTTCCTGACAACGGCGCCGCCGAGGTCAACACTCAGAGCATGACCACCTTGGCCAGGCCCGAACAGATTCCCATTGACCAGCGTGCCGTCGAGGAACTCGGGACCACGCTACGCGGTGAGCTCGTCCGTCCCGGCGACGGCGGCTACGAGCAACACCGACGGGTGTGGAACGGATCGATCGACCGACACCCCGCGCTGATTGTGCGCTGCGCCGACGTGGCCGACCTAAGGTCGGCGATAGGTTTCGCGAGGACGCATGACCTCCTCGTCGCGGTACGAGGCGGGGGGCACAGCTTTCCTGGTTACTCCGTCTGTGACGCTGGCATGGTCATCGATTTGTCCCTGATGAAGGGGATCCGGGTCGACCCCGCGACTCGAACGGCTTCTGTGCAAGCCGGAGTGCTCCTAGGTGAGCTCGACCGTGCAACGCAGGCGTTCGGACTCGCAGTAACCACCGGCCTGGTTACCCACACAGGTGTGGCCGGCCTGACGCTGGGGGGCGGCCTCGGCTGGATCATGCGCAAGTATGGGCTCACGATCGACAATCTGCTCTCGGTTGACATCCTCACCGCCGGCGGCGAGTTGCTGAAGGCCAGCGAGACCCATAACGCCGATCTCTTCTGGGGGGTGCGCGGCGGCGGTGGCAACTTCGGAATCGTCACCGAGTTCGAGTTCCGGCTACACGCATTGGGGCCGGAGGTCTTCGCGGGACCGATCTTCTGGCCAATGGAGGATGCTGCCAAGGTGCTCCGCTTCTACCGCGACTGGATCACCGACTGCCCGGATGAGCTGATGACGATCGTTGTACAGCGGCGAGCTCCGGCACTCCCCATCGTGCCCGCCGATCTGGTTGGCAAGCATGTGATCGCCGTCGCAGCCTGCTACGCCGGCCCGATAGAAGACGGCGCACAGGCCTTGCGTCCATTGAAGTCGTTCGGCAAGCCGCTGCTCGACCTATGCGGGCCCAAGCCGTACCTGGTTCATCAGTCGATGTTCGATGCCGGCTTTCCGCATGGCTGGTGGTACTACGTCCGGTCCTGTGACGTCGCCGAGCTCAACGACGACGTGATCGACATCATGGCCGAACACGGCCGTCCGATCGTGTCGCCGATCACCAGCGTCGGCCTGTGGCAAATGGGTGGAGCGGTCGCCCGCATCGGCGAGAACGAGACCGCCTTCAACGGACGCAGCGCGGGCTTCACATTCAACATCAACGGCAACAGCGAGACCGCGGACGGCTTCGACGCCGAACGCGATTGGGCCCGTGCGTATTGGTCGGCACTGGCGCCGTATCACACGAGCACTTACGTGAACTTCCTGATGGACGAAGGCCCGGCGCGCATCCGTCAGGCTTACGGGGAGGCGAAGTACAACCGGCTCAAGACGCTGAAACGCACGTATGACCCCGAGAACTTCTTCCGGCTAAACCAGAACATCCCGCCCGCCTAGGTGCTCATCCACCAGATGCGTCCACTCGGCAGTGCCTTCGGTCCCATCCATCGGCACGGCAGGCAGCGGCGGGCATCTGTCGAGCCATGTTCGTGGACAGTCCACTGTGCATGCCGCGTTCGCTGCGGGGTTGTAGACGAGCGCGCCTCTGTCTGCAAACTGGGGCTGCGATCTTCTCTCGCCTCGCGTGAAGCCTCGCGCATTTTGCCCGATCCGTGCGCTGTACAGTCAGGCCGCAGGTTGCTTCCACCTGGTGAACCAGATCGTCCAGTCTGTGGGTCGGGCAAGCAGTCCACCTTGCCGTCTCGAGCTTGACCCGCCAGGTCGTCGCTCTCGATCGACAGATTCCGGGCACGTTCCACACCCATCCAGACGCCGCTATCATCACCAGGTTGTCAACAGGATGAATTCGACGGCGTCGTAAGCCGACCCCTCACCGGTCGCCGAGTCTCAGCCTTGACATGGACGCGGATCGAGCGGGCTGGGGGTCCAGTCCCAAGGCGATTCTCGCTACCGTGTCACTCCAATAAATCACGTACGGAACAGGAGAAGGCGATGTACGCAGTTGTGGTTCGCGAGCGCGGACAGGCTGATCAGATCAACACAAGTGGACAACACGTTCAGGCGAACGTCCTGCCGCGCGCCCGGCAGGCCCCCGGGATCGTCTCCGGTTTCTGGATGACCGACATGGCAGGCGCGACGTTGAATGTCATGGTCTTCGAAAGCAAAGATGCCGCGAGATCGGCTTTGGAGCCGGTACGCACCGCACCCAGACCGCCCTGGATGCAAGTGGAAAGTGCCGATGTCTACGAGGTACTGGCCCACTTCTAAGGCGTTCATTCGTATTGAACATGGCCCACGCTGGCCAGTTTGACCGTGTCGACCTCGAGACCCTCTGCTGACTCGTCCACCCCATCAGGGCACACCTCGACGAAACCCATGCATGGGTCCCGTTGAGCGGACGCTCCCGTCGGGCCATTAGTTGACCCTGAACGGGACCAGGTCACAAGATCCACCCGGCGGGTGCTCTTGGGTCGGGGTGATAGGCGCAATAGGTACCGGTGCGGATGGTGCGGTTGAGATGCTCGCCGAGCTTGGGATGGTGTTCACCGATCCGGGCTATCGCCTGACGAACCGCCCGGGTCACTCCGGCTCGAGCACGCTCCGAGGCGGACGCTGCTCGTCGATCACGATCGCCCAAGCCAAATGCGCGGGCGAGTTCTCGAACCAGGAAGTCACGTTCGGCGTGGGCCTGCGCGGCCCGCTCGGCATCGCCAATGGCGCGCGCTTGATCGATGTCGTCTTCGATCTCGGCCAGGCGTCGGCGGTAGGCCTCCTTGGCTCGAGCGTCGAGGATCTCGCCTGCATCGCCGAATGCCCAGCGCGGCAGGTTGCCGGCTTGGCTGCTGTCGACCTGCGCACCGCGGCCGGTCTCGGCGGCGACGAGATCCAGCACGTGGTACTCCCGGCCTGGATCGGCGAGGAGCCGCGCGAGGTATCGCATGCCCTTGAGGTCGCGCACCCGAACCGTGTGCCCGTCGAAGATCACCGACCAGTAGTCCCCCTCGCGACGAAACACGTTGACGCTCACAACCGGCTGCTCGTTAGGTGCATCGTGATGCTCGACGTGTACCGGTGGAGTCACAGACGGCGCGGCTTCGATCCCCTCAAGGATTGTGCGGGCCGCTTGACGCTCCAAACCGGCCCGGTGCTGGTTGCCGGTCGCGGCATGGGCCTCGGCGAGGCAGAGACGTGTCAACGCCGCCTCGTACGGGGCGCCGACTTCGTTCCAGAGTCCCAGCGCTTCTGACAGGGACTGTTCTGCGCCCGCCGCATCGCCCTCGGCGAGCCGCACCCTTCCGCGAGCGAGGGCGGCGCTAGCGACCAACGCCTTACTCTCGAAGCGGTTGGCCACGATCTCCAGCTCGTCGGCGGCCGATTGAGCCCGGCCGATGTCGCCAGCCGCGATCTCGATCTCCACCTGCGCCTGGAGCAGCGGCGCGCGCTGCAGGGGGGTGTTCGGTGGCCGCTCCCTCGACGGCACCCGCACGGGACGTTCGACGGCGTCTCGTATGGAGGCAGCCGCGGCGGCCACGTCGCCTTGGGCCAAACGCACCAACGCGAGAGCCGGTTGGGGATCCCATCCGGCGCGATGAGCGGCCAGCAGGGCTTCCTCGGCACCGGTGATGTCTCCCTTGTGAAGGCGGATCCGTCCGAGCTCGTTCAGTGGCCACCCGAGCTCGCGCCGCAGGTAAGGGCGCAGCTCCTCGCAGGCGACGAGCGCCTGAGCCTCCGCCTCGTTGCACGACCCGCGCAGCCTAAGAATCTCAGCGCGATGGACTCGGCAGCGCCCGTGCAGGCTCCCGATGGCGTTCGTCTCGCACCACCGCTCCATCGCCTCGGTCCACTCCTCGGCCACGTCATACTGGGCGAGGCCCTGCAGGGCGCACACGAGCTCGCAGTAGACAATCCCTGTCGACAGCGGATCGAGGTCCCCGGAGACGGTGGCCACCCCGGCCTGCTCGAGCAGCGCCAGACCTTGCTGGACATCGCCATGCAGGATGAGCAGCCGGGCTTGTGCCACCCCTCCGATGGCGAACGCCGCAGGGTCACACCTCGAACCCACCTCGATGGCACGCTTGGCCCACTGCCCCGCGGTGGTCAGGTCACCGGTCAGCATCCGCTCGTAGGCGCGGACCACCGCCAACCATGCGTGCGCCGGCGTCTCACCTAGACCTTCAAGAAGCTGCTCCGCTCGCGCCAACCAGGCACGCACCGGTGCCATCAGGGCAGTGTCGAAAATCAGGTGCATCGCGACGCGAACACCCGCACCTGCGGCTGCGACCTGATCACCGGCCCTCATGTAGGCGGCATGGGCACGCTCCCAAGCCTCTATGGTCACGTCGAGATGGCCGGCCGCGTAGGCGACCTCGCCCAGCAACGCTAGCTCGGCGGGGGCCAGCCAGCCGTCGGCCTCTGCTTCCATAAGGAGGTCGAAAGCCTGCTCCCAGTCTTCCCGGGCTGCCGCGTCACGCGCGCGCTCGACGAGGCCAAGACCAACGGCATCGCCCATCGCACGCCGCCCTTCCGAATCGTTACCGGTCGGAGTCCGAGGTCAACCGACACGAACGTAACCGTGAGGGTTACCGCCGTAACAGTCTTGCTCACGCACTCCAGGTAGGGACCGCGAGTCCCAAGCCACCGAGGCGGGAGGTCCCCGCCAGGAAAGGAGGAGTCATGGTGAGCGCAACCGTTGCTTCGAGGGAGGAACCGATGTCCGCGAACATCAAACACGTCCCGCGATCGGGAACCGTGCGCACTAACGGGCAGGAGCTGTTCTACGAGATTCACGGAGACGGCCCTGCACTTGTACTGCTAATGGGAATCGGATACGACTCATCGCTGTGGACGTTGCAACAAGTCCCCGTCCTCTGCACCCGGTTCCGTGTTGTCATCCTTGACAACCGTGATGCCGGCCGCAGCTCTCGAGCCGATCACCCCTACACCATCGCCGACATGGCTGACGATGTGGCCGGTCTGCTCGACGCGCTCGATATCCACCGCACCCATCTGCTGGGCTTGTCGATGGGAAGCATGATCGGGATGGAGTTCGCGCTGCGACATGCCAATCGTCTGGATCGGCTGGTGCTGGCAGGTCCGGGTGCGGCGCCTGCTCGGAGCGCGGTCGACCCGATCTCTATCTGGAACTGGGTCAAGGCCAACGACCCCAGCGGAGAGGTGTTCGGCGGTCAGCAGTTCACCTGGCTGTTCTCCTCGGCCTTCCTTCGCAACAAGCCTGCGGTGCAAGACACCATCGCATTGCTGGCGGGCAATCCCAACCCGGTCGAGCCGGAGGCCTACGATCGCCAGGCTCAGGCCTACCTGCAGTTCGACGCCCTCGATCAACTCGGCGGCATCAAAGCGTCCACGCTGGTAATCGTCGGTGAACAGGACCTCCTAACCCCGCCCTGGGTCGCCCGCGAGGTGGCCCGCGGGATCCCCCGCGCCCTGCTCAAAATCGTGACAGGCGACGGCTCATCACACCTGGTGCCGCTGGAACGTCCAGACGAGTTCAATCGACTGGTGATGGACTTCCTGGCCAACTGACGCCTCCCTACGTCACCGATCAGCATCGTTGGACGATGCCGCGCCGGAGTCATCGCTGTCTGAGTTCCCGCGCAGCTTGGACTGGCCATCGTGCCGAGCCGTGCTCGAGACAAGCCGAGGGGGTGAGCACGGGTTTCAGATGAGGACCGTCCCACGGACGCTCGCATAGGGTCATTCGAATCCCAACTGACGGCACTTCGCGCCCGAACCCCAGCGATCTTGTGCGTCATAAGCCGACCGGCTTACGGGCAATCTTGGCCTTTCGAACGGATGCCCGATCCGGTCATCCTGCCGGTCCACGATTTGACGGCAGGGCAGCGGCCTGCCAAGAGCCGATACAGGAGGGATCATGGCAACCTTCCAGAACACAGTGACGATCCGGAGAGCAATCGACGACGTGTTCGCGTTTCTCGCCGACTTCGAGAACGTCCCGACCTGGAACTACGCAATTGTCGAGACGAAGAAGACTTCCCCAGGACCGGTGGGTGTGGGAACCACCTACCGACAGATCCGTTCCATCCCCCCGACACGAGCGAGGAAGGCTTTGAGGTGACCGCCTTCGAGCCGACTAGCCGCCTGGAGGTCGAACGCCCAGCCAGCCCCGGCCAGCACATTGGCGACGCCGCGCCCCAGATGCACCGCGCAAACCAGCACCATCAAGATCACCAAGGCGATGCCGAGCGGGATCTCCCAGGTCCACGGATACGGGTCATGACGGCGTGACTGTTGCGACATCTGGTTCACTCCAACACCAAAGGGTCGAAAGAACCTGTCGGGCGGCCGCTGAGAAGCGACTTTTCGCCGATCCGGGCCAAACTCGCGCTCCAAGGCGGCGAACCGAAAGCAGTTAAGGCGACGGTCCTTGCAGCCGCGCCGTATCTCTCAGAACAGCTCACGGCTAACCGTGCCGGACGACCCGGACCCCAAACGAGCCGGCGACACCCGGTCCAAGCGCTCCTTCGCTAACTGGTTCCGCAGGCACTAGTCCTCGTCCGAAAGGCGCTTGATTCGTATGTGTATTGCTGAAGTTTGGATGGTAGAGCGAGTACTTCACGGCATGGATGGGGAGGTCCCACGTTCCGGCATGCTCCTTGACCTGGGTGCGATGCCCCATCGCCACGTCGGCTCGGGTGTGTGGGGGATCTGGGACGGCGGCGTGATGGGTTGGCGTTCCACCGATCTCGCTGAGGAGGACGCCAGGCAGCAGGCGGCAGAGCTCAACGTCACTTTCAACCAGTACGGGCAACGCGACCATGCCGATCGCAGAGAAGTCAGTCCGCCGATCGAGGTGGAGTCAGTCACCTGGTCTGCTGCAGGCGATCTCGACTACTTGGTGAAAGAGCGCCAGGAGTGGTCGGGCCGGGTACGGCTTCCAGACCGACATCACGTGTGGATCAGAGCTGTTGATCTATGTGAGGCCAAAGCACATATTGATCGGTCGTTCAAGCCACCATTAATGCGACCGTCCCTATGGTATTGGCCCTCGGGGTACATAGTTGTTGGCATCATCGTGGCGCTGCTCACCAACAACATCCACCTCTCCAGCCTCTCAGGTATTCTCTTATCGATACTGGCGGTACTCCTGTGGCCGTTCATAGTCGGCGCAGCCCTCTGCCGCCTCCTGGGCTTTCACATCCCGGGCATCGATATCACCTGACCCGACCCCCGAAGGCGTCAATCTCTTCGGGGCTCAGCCTTCTATTGAGGTCACACGCTCGACTAACGCAGGTAGTTTCACTAGATAATGCCTGCTCGACGGCCTGCCAGAACGCCCCCGCTCGAGTTCGTCGAAGCGGTTGCGGCCCATCAACGCCCTTGATCACCCAGACCGGCCCAGCTGCAGGGTGAGCCACTCCGCGTCCGACCATCCATACATAAGGGAACTATGCGCCGCTGAAGTGCTCAGGGGGCAACTAACTTCCGGAGAGAGACGAAGCGCAACAGGTCCGCAAGCCGACCCCAAGCGGCTTCAGCTTCGCTGAACAGTCCGTTCAATCCAGCGAAAGGCACCCGGAAGCCTTCCTAAGCCTCGGGTCTCGATGCTGGTGAGCTCATCGAAGAACGAGGCCGCGATCTGAGGGACACGTCGATGCCCGTGGCAATGCTCGCGCCCGCATGGTGGCGTTGTTAACGGCACCACGCATTGGACGGACTAGGTCGTCCGCTTCCGCGCACTTCACTGCCGACTTTCCCCAGACTTAGTTGAGGGGACCTTTCCGCTTGGCGCTTCCAGGAACTCCACCCGAACGCTCTCCAAGTACTGACCCAGTTCGGCGAGAAAACGCTTGGTGTGTTCGCCTGCCTCATGCTGACCGTGCGCGTCCCGGCTCGCGTACAACTCGTAGAAGACACGCGACAGCGGCGCATCCTCAACCCTATGCACTGCATAGATCAGTGTGTCCGGTTCCGATGCTTGGATTGCGCTAGCAGTCTCCTCCACCAAGGCGTCAAATCCGCGCGCCGCCGCCTCATCTTTAAGCTCGAAGCGAACCAATATCGCGACCATCCCAACAGGCTGTCGGCCCCGACAGCGCGACTGGCTGGCGGCCGAGAATATGGCGGCCCTCGGTCTTTCCTAAGACGACCCGCTAGCGGGCACCCGGACCGGGTTCGCCTTTCCGGACTCCTATGGGTCACTGTCGGCTGAACAATGCCCTTGCTCGGTCGGTGATGAGGTCAGGGCGCTCCTCTGGCATCCAGTGGCTGCACCCCTCGACGACTTCGAGGGTCAAATCGGCCCCGTGGGCCTCGATCTCCTCGAGCACCGCCACGGGGATATAGAAGTCATTGGCGCCGAACAGCACCTGGGTCGGAGCCTGCAGCCGCTGTCCCTCGAATGCGCGCCGCAGCAGAATCGCGTGCGCCAGGCGCCAGTAGGAACGGTACAGCTGCGAGCTGGCCGCAGTGCGGGCGCGGTCGCGGAACTGGTCGGCATAGACGGTCGCATCTGCGTCTGAGAACAATGGCATCTGGCCACCGAGCCGCAAAAACCAGGGGATGAAGCCTGGATACGCCACCAGCCGGTGGCCCAGGATCGGGGTTGCCACTAGCCCCGCATACCACGACCGCCGAAGGCCAACTGCGCTCCGTGGGCTCAGCCGCGCCCACGGACCGGGCGAATTGCACAGCACCAGCCGATCAACCCGCTCAGAATGATGCAGCCCGAGTAGGAACCCGGCGAATCCGCCCCAATCGTGACCGATCACATGTGCACGCGCGATGTCAAGCGCATCCAGCAACGCCACCGCATCGTCGGCGAAGCCGGTTGGGCTGTAGCCACTCCCGGGTGCTTCACTCCATCCGAAACCGCGCAGGTCAGGTATGAGCAGGCGGTAGTCGCGGAGTTGCTTGACGACGCGGCGCCAGCACCACCAGTGCTGCGGCCAGCCGTGCAGGAGCAGCACCGGCGGCCCAGAGCCGGTCGCTGCCAGATGCAACCGGATAGGGCCGCTGCCGGTCTGGACGTCCACCCAGTGGTGTTCGACACCAGGCAGGGTAGGTAGCCCGTCCAGCCGCGCTGGCGAGGTCGAAACGGCCATGATGCAAATCTGCCATCGCAAACACTACGACCGAGACCAACTGTGAAGCGGCTCGCGGCAGCGAGCCAGACGCTGACGGATCTAGCCGAATCATCCCGTAGCTTCCGATTCCTGAAATCAGGGAACATTTGTACACCGAATCGCTCAGGTGGCCGCGGCCAATTCGGGCCCGATGTCCGGTCGCTGATAAAGAAAGGCGTGCAGCCAGTCCCCTAAGCGGACCCACTAGCGGACACCTGGCCTGGTCAGATGCGGAACGGCTCGGTGATTAAACCGTGATCACCACCGCGGGAGACCTCGACGTCGAGAATGCGGCTGCGCTGTGCGACGCGATCGGTGTGGTTGTCGAGGCCGGGCACGTCAGGGTCGTGGACCTGGACCCGGTGGACTTCCTTGACTCTGCGGGCCCTGGTGTTCTGATCGGAGGCATGACGTTGGTCCGTGCTCACGGCGGATCCTTGGCGTCGTGTGTAGGTGGGACCGGACGTTGAACCTGTTGCGAATTACCAGCGTCGACCAGGCTCTCGAGGTCCACCCCAACCTCGCGGCGATGATGGCCTCGCGGCTACGGTGAGGGCCGCCGGTGCCGAGCACACAGGGTTTCCGGTGCCGACCGGGGCGCAGTGGGACGGTGGATCGGTGAGCGAGGTATAACGACGGCTGGTCTACAGATCGTTGGCGGCATAGGACAGGTTGAAGCTCTTGTTGGTGAGCAGGTGACCATACCTGGGACGGCGGGATGACCGTGGCCTATCCGCCCCGCGTAGCCGCACGCCGGCCACGCCCGGCCGCCGCCGCGGGCATTGCGACGTCCTCAAGCAGCTCGACCTGGCCGGTCAGCACCTCGGTCATGATCCGGCGGGCCACCGCCAGCAACTCGGCAACAACCGGACTGGTCAGCGAATAGATAACCGCGGAGCCCTCCTTGCGTGTCGTCACCAGACCGGCCCGGCGCAGCACCGCCAGCTGCTGGGACAGGTTCGTCGGCTCGATTCCGACCTCCGGCACCATCTCGGCCACCGAGTGGTCCCGCTGACTGAGCAACTCCAGTACCCGGATCCGCGCAGGATGTCCCAACGTCTTGAAGAATTCAGCCTTCAACTGGTACAGGGGCCTAGTCACCCGCGGCTCCTCGCTCATGTCGACCGACCTCCGCATCCGGCCTGGCCCGACTTCGACGTCTGATGGCTCTGCCAGTCTCCGGCAAGTCTGTGTCCAGTGACACCGTCTCGCATGATTCAACAGTTGCTAATCTTATCAAGTTCGATGCGAGGTGCGAGTGTGCCATGGGTGAGCCCGTCGTCGCCACGGTGATGACCTGTCCGGCGGTCGCCGTGACTCCCAATACCAAGTTCAAGGACGTAGTCAATGCCCTCCTTGCCGGTGACGCGTATGCCGTGCCGGTCGTCGACACCGAGGCCCGCCCACTCGGCACGGTAACCGAGGCCGACCTGCTGGCCAACCTCGAGTTCCACGGCGGAACCGACGCAGTACCAATCTTCGGCGGCGCGGCTGCCCGCCGCCACTGGCGCAAGGCCTCGGCGCTGACCGCCGCCGAACTGATGGCCGCACCGGTGGCCGTCATCGGCGCCGACGCACCGATCGGCCAGGCCGCCCGGCGGCTGTCCGACCCCTCCCACCTCCAGCTCTGCGTCGTCGACCATGACATGCGCCTGGTCGGCATCCTTACCCGGCGCAACCTACTTACCGTCTACCGGCGCTCCGACGATCGAATCGAGGCCGACGTCACCGCGGCCATCCAGGCAGACCTCAGGCGCGGCCGCACCCCAGCCCCCATTACGGTGCACGTCGACCACGGCGTCGTCACACTCCAGGGAACGCTCACCTACCGCAGCAGGGCCGAACACGCCGGATACGCCGCGTCGCGCGTCGCCGGCGTCGTGGCCATCCGCAATAACCTGAGCTACGAGCTCGACGACCTCATGATCACCGGCCTGTGAACGGCCCACCCGTGCCGCCGGTTCTACGAGCACGGCCCGCGGCAATCCCAGCTACCGATGCGATCCTGAACAGTTGCAAACCTTCGCAACTGTGAATACCGTTCATACTGATGAGTCCCGTGTCGCCTCAATCCAGCAAGGCACGACTGGTGTGCCTGGGCTGTCGGCGCCTGCTGCGCACATCAGGACTCACCGCCGATAACACCTGCCCCAGCTGTGGCGCGGACTCGTTCGTCGCCCTCCTACCGTCGGGACGGATCCAGCTGTGGCGACCATCAGCTGCCACGGTCCAACCTGGGCCGCCGGCGCGACCAGCCTGAACGAACAAACAGGCCACGAGTCGAACGTGGGGATGCTGCAACCGTGTTGATCTGCGACAAGCTGACGATGCTGGTCACCGGCGACCCCGTCACCGAACTCGACTCCGCGCTCTACTACGCAGCACGGCGACTGCGAGAGGCAGCCACCAACGGTGACGACGACGCCGCCGCGAGCCTGGTCGCATGGATCGACCATCGGCTCGACGAACGGCTCACCTTCACTGCCCGCGATGCCGCAATATCGCTGGACGCGGTCGATGTGATCGGCCTTCCTCGAGGCACCCGGGCCGACTGACCTGCTCCACGAACTCCCAATCAGAGTCAGTCACCGCGCTGCGCCGGTCCATGTACGACAGGCAGTAGTTCTCTAACCGGCCTTGCCGGATCCACTCGGACCGGCTCCTCGAGTTGTCGCCCCTCACGGGCGGGCCAGACGAGCGTCATCGAGCGCAACGTTGTGGTCCCAAGCAGGGCGCTTGCTGCTTGGAGCCAGCAGCAATTGCAGCTACTGGAACCTGCACGGCGGCTGCGAGCCTTGCGGCAGCAGGTAGCGCAGCACCGCCGCATTCTGAAGCATGTCTGGCGCGGCGAGTTTCTGGAGGCGTTCGGCTACTACCAACGTTGGCTGCTGGAGCCACTGATCGAGGTACAGCGGATGGTTCACACGCCGCTGCATCCGGATTTACTACATCGTCCATATCTCCAGGCACTGCCGCACCCTGTGGTGGAACGGCTAGAGGGGCTGTTCAAATAGCGGGTCTGGAGGATTTGGAGGAAAAGGTGACAGAGGCGCTTGTCTGGTTTACCGAAACAGCCGATCTGGTACACGCGGAAATCGGCAAAGATCATTAGTTCGAACGCGGATCAGTGGTAAATCGAAGAGGCGCCCTCAGCGTTCTACACATCAGATCGCAGAAAGGCTTGGACGTTCTGATTCTTCCGAAGAACATCATCTGTCGGCATGCCGAGCAATCTTTTATGCCCGCCGTCCGACCTCGCAGGCGTCCTCGAGCCCCTTCATCGAAATATTCTGGGCCAACGCTCATCGGCTATAGGCGGAAGCCGATACGCCCTGCGGGGATCGAACGTGGTCTGGGAATCAGGGCAGACCAGCCTCGCCGACCCGCAGCCGGTCGCAAGTGCCGTAATACGACCGCCGACGGGTACGGGTGCCGTAAGGGGGGATCCCGCCGCCGGTGTGCGGTCAGCTCTTCTTCAACTCCTCGGCGAGCATCACGAGGATGCCGCTGGGGCCGCGGACATAGGTGAGCTTGTACACGTCCTCGTAGGTCGCCACGCCGCGCAGGGGGTGGCAGCCGTGCCTCGCGGCGATCGCGAGGGCCTCGTCGATGTCGTCGACCGAGAAAGCCACCCGATGCATGCCGATCTCGTTAGGCCGGGTGGGCTCCGTCTCGATCGCGTCGGGGTGGATGTACTCGAAGAGCTCGAGGCGACCGTTGCCGTCTGGCGTCTGGAGCATCGCGATGTTGGCGTGGTTGCCGTCGAGGCCGACGGCGGTGTCGGTCCACTCTCCACTGACCGTGTCACGTCCGAGAACGGTCAGCCCGAGGTCAGTGAAGAAGGCGATCGCCGCTTCCAGGTCGCGGACGGCGATGCCGACGTTCTCCAGCTTGATGCGCATGCGCTGCACGCTACCGAGTCAGGGCGACGTGTTCAGGTCCGTGAGCTGCCAGTTCCGGCTCAGCCGGACAAGGAACTGTCCCGCAGCTGTGCCGCGAGCGGACCGCTCACCGGGGCGGCGGTTCCGACGAGGCCGATCGCGATAATTTCCTGCCGCCCGATGTCGGGTCCCGCTCGGGTCCAGCTCGAGGGTCGCCGCGAGCGTCAAGTAGGCGAGTGGCACGAGAACGCAGAGCGCGTATACGTGCTGATGACAACCCGAGCGGACGGAACGCGACCGCGAGGAGTTGTCGACCGAGGCGTTGTGTCGGTCATGACGGAACACCTCCAGGGTCCGTCCATTCCCAGACCCGGCGCCGCCGTCGGCCGGCCGTCTGTACCCGCTGCTTCAGTTCCAAAAGGCACCAACGCCCTGGAGCTGCATGACCAGTACCACTCCAGGGCGACTCGCTCCGCGGCGGGTCAAGGCAGCGGATCCGGCCGGCCTGCTCACTTCTGGCTCAGCGGGCCGCAACGAACATCGAACCGCTCGCGCACGGTGTCTAGGGTGTGGCGCCGGTGCTCGCGTTCGCGGCGGTGCGTCAACATGAACCGTGCCGTACCTGCCAGGCGGCGCGGCAACGGGTACCAGTGATCGAAGTCGAGTCCGCAGTCGAGGAGCACCTTGGTCGGAACGCTGTCGGAGATGAGGCTGAGGTTGTGCTGGATAAGCGTAAGAAGCGCATACGGGTATGTGGTACTCGATTTCCTTCGCAGGTCCTCCAGGTCGAGTTCATACAGCGGGACGTCTCTTATCTTGCCCAGGAACAGCAGGTGGCTGAGGAAATAGGCGATGAACGACGTCAAATGCAGGATGGCCGAACGCGGTTGAATCGAGACCACCGCCCCGCTGGCGGAAACGTAGGGCTCATAGGGGTGGTCGCCGCGCAAAACGTATCCGGTGCAGTTCACTATCCAGCTGCCCGGCTGAATCGCCTTGGTTGCCCCGCTACGGAACACCAGGTCGGTCTCGCGCTCACGGTCCACCACGTCCTCGACATAGTCCATGATCACGTCGTTCAGGCCGGCGGCGATCGTCTTGTTCTCTGCTTCGGAGAGGACGCCCAGTAGGAAGTTACCGGTATAGGGGGTCAACCAGGTGCCGTAGGTGGCGCGAAACCAGTTCGCAACCTTGATCTCGTTCGTCCCGTCGAAACCACGCGCCGTCTCCTGGTTGCACCGCTCACGAGCGTGCCGCTCCACCACCTCCGGGCCCCCGTGGGAAAGAAGCGGTCCCGGCTCAAGAAGAACGTGCCTGAACCCGCCACTAGGTTCACCTCACGGCCGGGGTATTCCGTAATGAGCGTGTACGCAGTGTCCATCGCGGTCTTACCCCCACCGATGACCCACACCGGGGTGTCGCTCGCCCGCATTTCGTCACGTCGCACGTCGCAGAAGTCGGGGAGACACCGACAGGACACCCGCGCTGGAGATCGCGAGCGGGTCGTTGGGCATAACTCGGAAGCCGTAGGCCTTAATCAGTCGCTTCGCCTCCACCACCAGAAGCTGGGCCTCTGAGGATCTGCAGGTGATCCGCACGATCCCATCGGCCTCATTGTGGGACTCCACCGTCCAGCCGAAGAACTCCTCGACCTGCACCCGCTGCTTCATAACGTTGAGGCAGTGTTCAAAAGTGTTCGAGCACCTCGCCCTTTGTCGCCAGGTAGGAGCGATCTTGGCCGAGGGTCCACTTGATGTTTCCGGCGGTGAACATGCCATGTGGTTGGTGCAGCCGCACGTAGGGGTACGTGTCGACCCACATGCCGCCGACGCCCTCCCGACGGTCGATCAAGATGACCCTCTGGTCGCGTGATAGATATCGGCTGGCGACGAATAAGGCATTGAGTCCGGCGATGCCGGCTCCTACGATGCAAACCTCGCAGCTCTCTACCCGCGGAGACATCCCGGCTGACATATCTATCGTGGTCACCGAAACCTCCCTGGAACTGCCCTTCGGTCGGCCGATTTTGGTTCGGCAGTCGATTTGGTTCGGCATGGTTCGGTTCCGTCCGATGATCATCAGACATCCGATTAGAACTTTGCGACCCCGCGAGCCCGTCGCGCGGATCACGTGGGCCTTGTTTATGAAGACACTACGCCGCTCATACCTAAGCGCCTGATCGGTGCCGGGACACCCCTGCCAGGAGATCCACGACCAAGAGCAGATCAGCCCATGAGCACATAACCCTGATTTCCTGCCAAATCACAGAGCGCCGCCGCTGTGGCGATGGGTGACAAGCAAGCCCGGGCCATCGCGGCGGCGACCACCGGCCCCGCATACGAAGGCCCGGAACCGGACGGTTCCGGGCCTTCAGTGTCAATGCCCAACCGTCAGCGACATACCTTCTACGGTTGGGTCCGGGTTCTTTCATCCCATGCCAGCGGCCGTGGGGGCCATCCGCGAAGCGTGGGCGGTGCACAGCATCGGTCTGTGGTGACCAGGACCGGTGGGCGGCCACTCGCCGAGTGCGAACCCGCGTTTGTTGCCTGCCGCTCAGTGTCGCGTCTCGACCGGCCTTCCGTCAGCGGCCATTTCCTCCTCGCCCTGCCCAAGCCGGCGGTGGAACAGATCCAGTACGTGTCCGAGGCACTGGCGTGCGAGCTCGGGGTCGTAGCGGTGGCCCTCGTCGCGGCCGAACGCGTGCTGGCCGTTCACCTCCAGCCATGAGAAGCGGGTTCCGGCGTCTTCGAGCGCGGCGTGGATGCGCTCGCGGCCCTCACGCGGGATGTGCGGATCTTGCCGGCCCCAGATCATCAGCAACTCGCCGCGGATCTCCCCGATCCGGTCCATTGAGTCGTCGTTCATGCCCTGGCCGAGGCCGCGCTTGTGGATATCGGTGGCGTAGAAGCACGCCGCTGCGCGGACATCGGGATTGAAGGCGGCACGGAAGGAAAGATGCCCGCCGATACAGATCCCGACCGACCCGAGCTTGCCGGTGCATGAGGGGTGGTCGGCCAGAAAGTCCAAGACGGCACGGGCGTCCGCGTCGTAGGAAGCAAGCTCCTTAGTGATCTTGTGGGAGTTGCCCCGGTCGGCGCCCGCCGCGTCGTAGGCCAGGACGACACCAGGACCCTCCTCCAGCTCGTGGAAGATCTCCGGCACGGCAACGGTGTAGCCGTGGCCGGCTAGGAAGGCGGCGGTCCGGCGGATGGGACCGGTTACTTGGAAGATCTCAGAGAACAGCACGAGCCCGGGGTAGCGTCCGGCGGCTGCCGGACTGAGGACGTAGGTGCGCATCGGGCCATGGGGCGTCTCAAGGTCGACGTATTCCTCCGGGGCGATGATCATTCGCCAACCATAATTGATATACCGCCTGCGGCGCGGGCCACCGGCTTGCTCTCCACGCGTCGCCGGGCGAGACCCCCGCGTGCCGGCGTAGGTGCCGAATCACGGCTCGCCGCGAGTGGCTGCGGCGAACGGCCTACGAGATGACGGGCGGCAACTTAGCCAGCAGTCATACCGGCAGAGTCCGTAAGCC
>CAVSSB010000021.1:0-49798 GCA_963730505.1 uncultured Actinomycetota bacterium | reverse complement strand
GTCGAGACCTAGACGGGAGTGGATCGCCTGGCGAGCGCCTCAAGGGTGGTGCGGGCGCCGCGGCTGTGTAGCGAATCGAGTGTTTTCAGGTACGGCTCGGTGAATGCCGGCTCGTTGGCCAGATCTCCGAAGAGTTCCTGGTTCTTGACGAAGGCGAGCGGATCCTGCTGCTGTTGGGCGGCAAGACGCCGTACTGTGTCAGCCAGCTGATCGACAATCTCGATCGGCTCACCCTGCTCGTCCACGCCTTCGGCGTACCGAGCCCAACTCGCAACCACGGCTGCCGACAATGACACATCGCGACCAGCGGCAACGTTTTCCCGGATGACCGGAACCAGCCAGGTGGGAATGCGCTCCGAACTCCTGGCGCAAAGCCGGGCGACGGTATCTCGGACGCCGGCGTTGGAGAATCGCTCGATCAGCTGCTGCTTGTACGCGTCCAAATCGATACCCGGCACGGGAGCGAGAGTCGGAGTGGCTTCTGTGTTCATGTAGTCCAGCAGGAAGTTGGCAAACAACGAATCCTGCGCAACCTCGTGCACCAGCCGATAGCCCGCCAGATATCCGAAGTAACACAGCGCCTGATGGCTGGCGTTCAGCAGCCGCAGCTTCATCAGCTCGTACGGCACAACGTCGGCCACCACCTGGACGCCGACCTCCTCCAACGGCGGGCGCCCAGCGGAGAAGTTGTCTTCCAGCGCCCACTGCGTGAACGGCTCACACACCACCGGCCACGCGTCCTCGATGTCGAAGCGTTCCCGGACCTGCACTCGGTCTTCATCTGTGGTGACGGGAGTGATTCTGTCCACCATGGAGTTCGGGAAACGGACGTTGCTGTCCACCCATTCACCCAGCTCCGGATCTCGGAGCCGGGCAAACGCGGTGAAGACTTCCTGCGCCATATGACCGTTGCCCTGGATGTTGTCGCAGGACATCACCGTGAAGGGCTCGATGCCACGAGAGCGCCGGCGCACCAAGGCCTCTGTTACCAGGCCGAACGTGGTGGCAGGGACTGCCCCGGGAGCCAGATCTGCCTGGACAGCCGGATTCGTGTCATCGAATTTGCCGGTGACCGGATGGAAGTTGTATCCCCCTTCGGTGATGGTGAGCGAAACGATCCGCGTCGCAGGATCGGCCATCTTTTCCAGGACGGCGTCAGGATCGTCCGGCGCGTACAGGTACTGCACGATCGATCCGATCACCCGTGGCTCCCAGCTTCCGTCAGGGGCTTTCTCGACCAAGGTGTAAAGACAGTCCTGGGACTGCATCGCCTCCTTCATCTTGAGGTCGAATGGCATCACGCCGACGCCACAGATTCCCCAGTCCAGTGCCTTGCCCCGCTCCATGAGTTGATCGAGGTACATCGCCTGGTGGGCCCGGTGGAACCCACCCACACCGAAGTGCACGATGCCGACCTTCACCTGTGTGCGGTCATAGCTCGGCACCGGAACCGAAAGCGATCCCAGATTGGCTTGGTTCAGTGCAGTCATCTGAACCGTGCCTTACTTGACGGCACCGAGGGACAGGCCCTGCACCAGCTTGTCCTGTGCAGCGAAGCCGGCGATGATCACCGGCAACGAAACGACCGTCGCAGCCGCGCACACCTTGGCCAGGAACAGACCTTGGGAGGTCACGAAGCTGGTCAGGAACACCGGCGCCGTTCCGGCGATCACGCTGGTCAATGTGTTCGCTAGCAGCAGCTCGTTCCAGGCGAAGATGAAACAGATCAGCGCGGTGGCCGCTATCCCGGGGGAGATGATCGGCACGATGATGCTGCGTAGCGTACGGATCAGCCCGGCGCCGTCAATCGCCGCTGCTTCGAACAACTCGACCGGGATGTCGGCCAGGAAGGACCGCATCATCCAGACCGCTATTGGCAGGTTCATGGCCGTATACAGGATCAACAGGTAGTTGATGTTGTCCAGCAGGCCGAGATATCTGGCGAAAATGTAGAGCGGCAGCAAGCCGGCAACGGCGGGCAGCATCTTGGTGGACAGGAAGAAAAACATCGCATCCGTCCACTTCTTGATCGGCTTGACCGACAGCGCGTACGCCGCGGGGATCGCTAGCAAGATCACAAGGATCGTTGAGACGATCGATGCGGTCGCTGAGTTGATCAAAGGCGGCCAAGGGCTGGCCCCGGAGGATGCACCGAAGAATTCGCGGTAACCGTCCAGGGTGAGCGGGGCAAAGAAGCTGGGCGGGTTGGTTGATGCGTTGACCTCGGAGTGGAGGCTGGTCAGCACCATGAAGACGACCGGGAAGACGAAGAGGATGCCGATGGCCCAGGCGGCGATGCCAGCGATGACGTTGCCGCGTCGTGAGCCGAGGCTGGGGCCGCCTGCGCTGGACTTCTTTCGCTGAGCGGCGGTCTTGCTGGGGGCGGGGACGAGTGTGCTGGTCATCAGGACTCCTCGAACAGGGTGGATACGGTACGCAAAAGGAAGGTGGCGATAGCGATCGAGAAGATCACCACGACCACACCTTGTGCGGAAGCAAGACCGTAGTTCTGGGCGCTGTAGAGCGTTTCGTAAACGGTGAAGGGCAGGTTCGCAGTGCCGAGCGCACCGGCCGTCATGACGAACACTGTGTCGAAGGTCTGTATGACATAGATCGAGCCGAGCAGACCGCCGAGCTCCAGATAACGTCGCATATGCGGCATGGTGATGAAGCGGAAGGTCTGCCAGGCACTCGCACCATCGACATTGGCCGCCTCGAGGATGTCACCTGGGCGGGACTGCAGCCCGGCCAGCAGGATCAAGGTCATGAACGGGGTCCAATACCAGATCAGCTGCACCTCGATCGCCAACCTTGGGAAGTCGGTAATCCAGTCCGGCTGAGCTTCTGCGCCGATCATGGTGAGCAGGCCGTTGAGCAGGCCGTAGACCGGGTTGTAAATCGCGTGTTTCCAGAGCAACGCGGCGGCCACCGGCACGATCAGGAAGGGAGTGATCATCATGGTGCGGACGGCGGCGCGGCCGAAGAACTTGCGATTCAACAACAACGAGATGCCGAGCCCCAACGCCAGCGAGACGAGCACCACGGTCACGGTGAGCACGATCGTGAAAAACACGCTTGATCGCAGGGCCGGATCAGTGAAGACCGCGACGTAGTTGTCGAGCGTCCCGAAGGCGATCTCGGTGGGATTTTGGGCCTCCCAGTTCATGAACGAGATGATGATCGTCGCTACGAACGGGATCTGAGTCAGGATGATAGTGAAGACCAATGCCGGCAGCAGCGGGAACCGTCGAACCCAGCCCCCCTTGTCCAGCCAGCGTTCATTGAAGCTGGGTTTGGGCTCCTTCTTTTTGGCTGCCTTGGCCTCGGCCTTCGTGTCGAGGGGCGTCGCCGTTGTGGTGGCCATATTCGCCATGCCTCCTGTCAAATGTGAGGTGAGCTGTCGACGGATGGCCCTGGGCCTATCGACGGGTTCACGTCAGCGTTGAGTTGTCGCTTGTGATCTTGGGCTTCGGCAGACTCAGCCGCACCTGTTGTGCGCCTGAGCCTGCCGAAGCTCCTCAGATCTTGTTACTGGCCCTTGTATTTCTCGCCGACCGCCTCAGCGAGCTTCTGGCCGTTGTTGAGCGCTTCGTCGACACTCTTCTTGCCGGCGATCACAGCCGAGATGTCCTGGCTGACCTTGGTACCCAGGTCGGTGAACTCCGGGATGTCGACAAACTGAATACCGACAGTTGGCCGCGGCTGGACACCAGGGTTGACCGGATCGGCGGCTTCAATCGCCTTGAGTGTCGCCTCGCCGAAAGCACCGGCCTCCTTCTTGTACTCGGGGTTTTCATAGGTCGAGATACGCTTGCCGGCCGGCACCGTTGCCCAGCCATCCTGCGCACCAACCAGTTCCTCGTACTTCTGCGATGAGGCCCAGGAGACGAACTTCCACGCGTTGTCTTGCTTGGCGCTCTTCTTCTCGATCGCCCACGCCCAGGTGTACAGCCAGCCGGACGCGTCAGTCAGCTTGACCGGTGCCTGCGCGTAGGCCATCTTGCCCTTCACCGGAGAGTCGGGGGCCTCAAGGCTGCCCGCAGCGGAGGTGGCGTCGTACCACATCGCGACCTTGCTCTGGGTCGTCGCGGTCAGGCATTCGGCGAATCCGGCTTGGGCTGCTCCGGCCTCACCATGCGCCTTCACCAGATCGGTGTAGAAGGTGGTTGCTTCCTTGAACTCCGGGGCGTTGACCTTGGCCGTCCAGTCCTTCTCGAACCAGGTGCCACCGAAGGTGTTGACCACCGTGGTCAGCGGGGCGAACACCTCACCCCAACCAGGCAGGCCGCGCAGGCAGATGCCCTTCATGCCAGATTCGGCACCGTCCAATTTGGCCGCGGCGGCCGCGACCTCATCCCAGGTAGGGTTGTCCTTGATCGTCACGCCGGCTTTGTCGGCAACGTCCTTGCGGTACATCAGGAACGAGGACTCGCCGTAGAACGGCTCACCGTAGAGCTTGCCGTCCGGACCCTTCAGCGATTCGGTCATCGCAGGGAAGATGTCGGCCTGATTGAACTCCTTGTCGTCCTTGTACGCCTGGATGTCATCCATGGACCACAGCCAGTTGTTCTTGGAGTAGAAGGGGATCTCGAAGTTGGACAGCGTTGCCACATCGAACTGGCCTGACTGGTTCGCGAACTCCTGCGCCGCCTGGTTGCGCATTTCATTCTCCGGCTTGACGGTGAAGTTCACCGTGATGCCGGATTCCTTGGTGAACTCGCCGGCATGTTTCTGCAGTGCGAGCATCTGGGGGTTGTTGACCATCAAGACGTTGATCGAGTTGTCACCGCCACCGCCGCCACCGCCGCCGGCTCCACCGGCTCCGGCACAAGCGGTGGTTGCGACCAAGATCGCGGACAAGCCTGCGGCTGCCGCTACTTTCCGATTCCAGCGCATCTGGAGTCATTCCTTCCTGGGTGTCGTTCCCTATGCAGGGTTTTGAGGCCTGACGGCCGTTTGCTTGCTAGTTGCGCAGCCGCAGGAAGAAATGCTGGCTGCACAGGAGTTGCATACTGAGGGCCCCCGGACGGGACGTCCGAGGCTGTCCTTGCCAGTCGTATTGAGCGAGATCAGATTCAGCGCATGAAGAGTGGCGGACTTGGCCCGATCCCGGTTGGGATCCGCGTCGGCGGGCCGGCTGATGAGCCGCCGCGCCGGTCTGGCGTTCACACCTGATCTCACGCTGATCAGTAGTCCTTGCTGAGACAGCTGGCTTCTGTGGTCCCCGTCGGTCCATGTATAACGTAAAGACCCCCCGCTTGCCCACTCTTGTTGCAAAGGAAGCCCGAATCATTTCGAAACTGCAACAAGTTGTTGGTGTTGGTGCCTCAGAAGTGCCGAGTTTCGCCCGGATTTGGCGGTTGTTGATCATCGACTGTCCAGTCACATTGGCCTGGCTTAGGAAACCTGACACTACGATGATGAGGTGTCTGACATCCCCGTAGGCTCGCCGCCGGCTCCGCCCGGACGCCACGCCGCTCCGAGCGGCTGGTACCCGGACCCGGTGAACCCTACCCAGGAACGTTACTGGGACGGCTGGCAGTGGTCCCGCAACACGCGCCCAGGAGCAGGCCAGCCGAGCACCGGCTATGGCCAGGCTCCGTATGCGCCTTATCCGCAGCCCAATGTGACTCGGCCGCCCGGCTATGCAGCACCGCGAGTTGGTTCGGTGCAGGCCACCATGACCGCGGACGGCGTCCCACTCGCGTCGTGGTGGTGGCGGGTGCTAGCAGTACTTATTGACAGCCTGATCACCACCACCATCGTCACCGTGATCACCTTCCCGGTGTGGCGGTCGCTGTACGCGACGCTGGTCAGCTACTTCAATGCGATGCTGGACGCCCAACAGTCAGGAGTCGCCGCGCCGCCGCCGCTGATTGCGACCGATCTAATTTCGGGCACCAGCCAGCTGATCGTGACCTCAGTAACGCTTGCTGTCGGGATGCTCTACCACGCGGGCTTTCTGCGCTGGAAGTCGGCAACACCTGGCAAGCTGATCTGCGGGCTGCGCGTCGTACCAGTTGACCGCGGGCATGATCCGGGTCCCCTCGCTTGGAACTCGATCGGCATCCGTACCGCAGTCTGGGTGTTGCCTCACATCAGCTCGTTCCTGGGCTTGGTCACCTTAGTGGATGTGCTTTTTCCGCTCTGGAACCAGAAGCGACAGGCGCTGCACGACATAGCCGCGAAGACGCAAGTCGTCCGGCCTCGCTGAACTTTCGCAGATCTCGAGTCGGTCACAGTTCCTGCGACAAAACGCTCGAATCGCCAAAACATTGACGTGCATCTGGCTATATTGAGCCGAGGTCGGAGCGTTCGGGGCGCTCCTACCCGTCACCTTCGGGCACGGGGGCCAGGTCCGATGAGGTTGTTGTGCTGCGTACGCTTTTGCGCTCAGCTGCCGCCCTGGCGGGACTCATCACATGGGTGACCGTGGCGGCATTGCCGGTTCCGGCAGACGCCGAAACCACCGACGGCACATTAACGGTGATCGTCAACCGTGACCTCGACGGGAACGGAATCTACGACGGCACCATCGATCGGCCACAGCCCGGCATTGAGATTGCCGTAACCGACGCCAGCGGAGTCCGCGTCCCAGGGGTTACCGATCGCGATGGCACCTTCGTCCTTGATGCCACGAGCAAACTCAAAGGTGGCCGGTATTTCGTCGTTGCCGAAATCCCTGCGGCGCTCTCTGATCTCGCGCCGGTTCCAGAGAGCAGCACATTCCAGCCGTTGAGTACCACGGTCGACGTGACGTCGGAGGACCAGACGGTGCGGATGGGTGTTGCAGCCGGTCGTCCATCCACTGAGGCTCCGCGATCTGATGAAACGACGAGCGTTTCGCGCAGTTTGAATCGGCCCGAGGGTGCCAGGTTCGCGATCGGTGACATGGTATGGCGGGACGACAACCGCTCAGGCGTCCAGGACACGGGGGAGTCGCCCGCGAGCCGGATCAGCATTCAGTTGCTCAATGTTGCCGGCGAGGTAGTGGACTCCACGGTGAGCAGCCCATCCGGACGTTACGTCTTTGACAACCTCCAGGCCGGCACGTACTCGGTGCGGTTTGCGGGCGTGCCGGAAGAATTCCGGCTGACCTCAGCTGGCACCGGCGGCCAGCGCGGTACTGACTCCGATCCCGACTACTCGGGAGTGACTCCACCTTTCACCTTGGGCGTCGGCGAACCGAATGTCCAACCGACCACGGCAGCAGACGGCGTCATGGCGGCGTACATCAATTCGACGATCGATGCCGGAATCACCCCGTTGCGGTACGCCGTGGGTGACCGGGTCTGGCTCGACCTCAACAGCGATGGCGTCCAGCAGCCTGACGAACCGGCCGCGTCGGCGAGCGTCTCGTTGCTCACTGTCACCGGCAACGTCGTCGCCACCACCAACACTGACGCAACTGGCCACTATCAATTCACTCAGCTGCGAGGCGGTCGTTATCAGCTCCAGTTCACAGGCCTCCCAGCACACCACGCCTTGACCGCGCGAGCGGCGGGGACGGACCCGGCACTGGACTCCGACCCAGATCCTGCAACAGGGCTGACTCCGGTATTCGTGCTGACCCAGGGCGCGCCCAATCTGGTGCCGGCTGTGGAGGCGAGCGCCTCCGCCATCGACTTCGAAAATCGCACTCTGAACGCTGGCCTGGTAACCAGGTACTCCATCGGGGATCGGGTCTGGCGCGACAACAACGGGGACGGGTTGCTGGGTCCAGGCGACAGCGGAGTGGCGGGAGTCACCGTTCAGCTCTTGGGCAGCGAATCACAGGTCCTTGCCACCGAGGTGACCTCCTCGACTGGCCGGTATTCGTTTGACGAGTTGCCGGCTGGCACCTATCGGATCCGATTCAGCAAGGTTCCCCATGGGCTGATATTCACCAGCCGGAATGTCGGCGACAACCCAGCCATCGACTCCGACGTCGATCAGGCCGGAGCGACTGCGGTCTTCACCCTCGGAAGTGAAAGTCCGGCTGACCCCAGCATCGATGCCGGCCTCACATCGCCAGCGAATTATCCGCGAGCGTCAGGCTCGAGTGGACCACCCGTTGATGCCGCGCAGGCGCCGGCTGGCGGCATTGCCCGGCAGATCGCGATAGTGGGACTGGCGCTCGCGGTGGCCAGCACGAGTTGCCTCTTGGTTTCTCGGCGGCGGCGTCGTGTCTGAGCAGCTCGCGGCTCGTTGAGCCGCCGGGTGCGATGGTCGCTAGGGCGCTGGTAGCTCTCGGTTCATCATCAGCCTAGTGATCACCTGCTGCAGTTGATCAGTGCCCAGCCGCCGCACCCTGCGGCGTACCCGAGACAGCGTTGTCTGGTCCCAGCTCGACACTGCCGCGCCGCTTCGATCATGGTCATCGCGTCGTAGCAGTTCTGCTGCATCGTCCAGGCTTGCGCCGGCGACCAGGCCCTCGACCGCCATCAGTAGAGACAGACAGTCGACGTTGGGTGAATCGCTGATCTTGAATGGCAGATCTGCCTCGATCAAGATCGACAGCTGTTCGGCAACTTGCCGCGGTCCGGCCTGGCCAACCGCAATCTTGCCGTAGAGTCCGGCGGCTTCAATCAGCTCAACAGCGGCCTCCCAGCCCGGTGCGTACGGCACCTCGATGAAAACTGCGACCTCGGGTCCGAGTTCCGCGGCCGCGGAGACCACCCGGGCTGCGCTGCCGGCAAGATCATCGAGATCCCGGACGGTTGGCTCGACCGCTGCAATCTCGATGCCAGGCGCCTCCTGGCGTGCCAGCGCAAGTAGCCCACCGGCGCCGCCGCTGATGATCACGCTGACTGGGATGCTGTCGCCAGGCGCGATCTGTCGAGCGAGCTCGGCGAGCCGACGGTCTGCCACGACCAACGTTGCGAGCAGATTTCGGTGGGCCTCGCGCAACTCGCGGTGGTTGGCGATCACCGCCGGAACCGGGGTCTCTGGTCGCCGGACCAGGGTCTCGTCGTCGAGCAGGCTGTCGAGCAGCTCCATGACCAGCAGGCTACGCAGTCTATTTTGGAGCTGCTCGCGCATCGCGCGGGCACGCGATTTCCGACGCTCGCAGCTGTCCGACAACCGACACAAGTCCGAAATGAGTCAACAGGAGCCCAAATCGTGAGCCGGTTTCCGGAACGTGAGGTCGCCGAGGCGCTCGCTAGGGTGCGGGCAGCGTGTCTGAAGTTGCCGGAGACATCGGAACGTCCGAGCCACGGCGGCCCTGCATTCTTCATCCGGAACAAGAAATGCTTCGTGATGTTCCTCGACGATCACCACGGCGACGGGCGGTTAGCGATCTGGTGTGCTGCGCCTGACGGTGTCCAGGCCGATCTCATCGAGACGGAACCGGAACGCTTCTTTCGGCCGCCCTACGTCGGTCACCTCGGCTGGCTGGGTGTTCAGCTACCTGGAATCGAGGATGCTGAGCTCCGCGCAATCTGCCAAGAAGCGTTTGCCACCGTCGCGCCGCAGAGCGTGCTCAAGATGTGGAGGTCCCAGCCGTCATGATCACAGCTTGCTAGTGGGTTCCCGCAATCGCCCCGCCCGTGTCGCCTGCTGGCTGCGATTCAGTGCTGGGCTTGGCTTGGTAAGGGTTCACTGCACCCTCGCCTAGGCCGGCAAAAACTGTCTCGATGACTGGCTCGCCTCGGGACATCTTCAGCGCCTCGAGGGGAAGCTCGGCCCGGGAGCGGAGGTGACGCTGACGCATCGTGTCAAGCGATTCGTCTCCAACGATTTCTCCTGCGTCTACCAGCTGGACCAGCAGCGGGCGGTCGTTGCTGTCACTACTCGGTGGAACGCCCAGGCCGATGATCTCTGCTTGCGCCGTACCCTCCTCAGATAGCTGTCGCAGGGCGTACTTGCGACCGCCGACGGAGATCTTGTTCACACTCTTCTTGGCCACCGCCACCATCGGTGCGCCGACGTCGTCGGATTCTGTACGAGCCACCAGTTTGTAGACGAACTCGCACGTGGGGTGGCCGCTGCCGGTGACCAATGCCGTGCCAACGCCATAACCGTCGACCGGTGCTCCAGCAAGGGCGGCGATAGTGAACTCGTCGAGGTCGCTAGTCACAATGATCTTGGTCTGGGTCGCACCGAGTGAGTCCAGCAGCTCACGGACTCGAGTCGCCATCAACCCCAGATCGCCGGAGTCGAGCCGGACCGCGCCGAGCCGGCCACCGGTGAGCTCCACCCCGATCTTCACGGCCTCGAACACGTCGTAGGTATCGACGAGCAGCGTGGTTTCCTCGCCCAGCTCGGCGATTTGTGCCGCAAACGCTTCCCGCTCATTGGCGTGGAGCATGGTCAAGGCATGTGCCGCTGTGCCGCGCGTCGGTACTCCGTAACGCCGGCCCGCCTCCAGGTTCGAGGTCGACGAAAAGCCCGCCACGTACGCCGCACGCGCGGCCGCCACTGCTGCCAGCTCGTGGGTGCGTCGGGAACCCATCTCGATGATCGGCCGATCACCGGCCATTGCGGTCATGCGGGAGGCGGCGGATGCGATGGCAGAGTCGTGGTTATAGATGCTGAGTAACAGGGTCTCCAGCACGATCGCCTCGCCAAAGGTGCTCTCCACGATCACCAGAGGGGAGCCTGGGAAATAGATCTCGCCCTCTGGATAGCCCCAGATGTCGCCGGAGAATTGGAAGTCGGCCAGCCAGTCGGCCATGGCTTGGTCGACCACCTTGCGGTCCAGGAGGAACCGAAGCGACTCCTCGTCGAAGCGGAAGTGTCGCAGCGCACGGAGCGCTCTCCCCACTCCGCCAACCACCCCATAACGGCGGCCCGCAGGCAGCCGCCGCGCGAAGAGTTCGAACACGCATCGCCGGTTGGCGGTACCGGCGCGGAGCGCGGCACGAACCATAGTCAGTTCGTAGTGGTCGGTCAGTAAGGCGGTGGTCGGAACCTCGCCCGGTCCCCATGCCGCCGACACGGCCGGAGCTGCCTTCGTGGCGGTCACTGCGTCAGCCTAGCTAGGCCGCGTTAGGTCGTTAACGAGCGAGCTGCGCGAATCTCCAGGGTCATTGCAAGAATGGTTCTTATGCCCGACTCCGAGGGGGAGAGCCTGACGCCAGCAGGCGGAACCGCCATCGCCGAGCGGCCGGTTGACGAGCTTTTGGCGCAGACGCCGTGGGTCACCATCGTCTGGGACGACCCGGTCAACCTCATGTCCTACGTCACGCATGTCTTCGTGACGTACTTTCACTACACCAAATCCAAGGCTGAGAAGTTGATGTTGCAGGTGCACACGACGGGAAAGGCGATCGTCTCAAGCGGGACGCGCGAAGCGATGGAGCGCGACGTCACCGCGATGCACGAATACGGTCTCTGGGCAACACTCGACAAGTCGGACAAGTGAGTTTGCGTCGCGTGGGTAGCAAGCACACGCAGAGCGCGCGCACCGTGCGTCGACATGCGAAACTCGGATCGCGCGCCGCTGGCCTGGACGAGCGAGCGAGCCGACACGCTTTTCGTCCGCGAACGAGCGAGGAAGGCAGCGGCATCCAAGCGCGATCCGCGCCGAGCGAGCGCAGCGAGCGAGGCAATCAAACATGAAGAAGTTCCACCGTAGGCGGGGCATGATCATCACCCAGCTCAGCGCGTACGAGGTGGAGTTGTTGTCCTCCTTGATCATGCAGCTGATCGAGCTGGTCTCTGATGGCGAGCCCGAGGGCTTCGCAACCCCGCCGGAACCCAATGACGCTTTCGAGGAGATCGTCAAGAACCTTCAGGGCAATCCGGATGAGCCAGAGCAATCAGAAGACCCGGTGCTGAAGCGGCTGTTTCCCGACGCATACCCCCATGACACCGCCGCTGCGTCAGATTTCCGTCGCTTCACCGAGCGCGACCTGAAAGCGACGAAGGTCGCCGAGGCGCGCGTCGTCTTGGACAGGCTCGCGGCTACCGAGCTGGGAGCCCATGATCTCAAGATCCCGAGAGACGAGGTCGAGAGCTGGCTGCGTACCTTGACCAGTGTTCGGCTCGCTGTGGCAATCCGGCTTGGTATCCACGACGCCGCTGCTGCCGACGAACTGGCGGCGCTGCCCGATGAAGACCCGCGCAGCTTTATGGTGAGCGTTTACGACTGGCTTGGCTTCGCCCAGGAAACCCTTATTTCGGCGCTCTAACACGATTCTGGAAGGCGGGTCACAACATGGCGAGGTATGCAGTAAACCAGGACGCAGTAGACAACTGCCGCCGGCTGATCGACGCCAGGCAGTACGTGCTGAACAGCGACTGGGGTGAGGTGCAGCCACGCGCTGAGGCCGAGAACGCGTTCCTGGAGCGCCACTCGTGGGAGGAGTACGCCGCTTGGCATCTTGGCCTCACCGAGGGTGCCTCTGATGAGACGAAGGCCCGTCATGCATTCGTCTACGGCGACCTGCGACGCGTGCACCGGACGGCCTTGATCGCTTGCGTCTATCGCGCCTCCGAATGGCGGCACAAGGAGATCGAGCTCGCGGCGCACGATCTCCTGCAGCATCTGGACGCCACTTCTGGCTAGTGACCAGGGCCATGCCCTGGTTTCGCGACACTCACGACAGCTTCTGCGGCGAATGTGAGCGATTTATCTCTAACAGTGATGCGTTTTCAGGGCCTGGTCCGCAAAACCAGCCGGAAGGCCCACAGGTGCACATGAGGCTTCGGGCTGTGGTCAAGCTCAGGAGCCCGAACGAAGCCGAAGTCTCGGTAGAGCGCGTGGGCAGCGGTCATCTGGGGCAGAGACGACAGCAACACTTCTCGCCTCCCTTCTGTACGGGCTCGATTCAGGCATTCCTCCACCAGAGCGCGGCCAACACCTCGCCGACGTCCCGCTGCCGCCACCGACAGCATCCGAAACTCCGCTTGATCCGGGCGGGTTGCCAGCTCGCGCCACGGCGATGTCGGCGGACACCAGGTGACCGTGCCCAGGACCCGGCCGTCGTCGAGCGCCACAAACAGTTCGGCCTCGCGTGCTCGTCGGCTGGCGTCAGTCAGCTGTGCCTCATAGTCATCGTCAATCAGGCCGTCCGGACGCCGCAGTAGGTCGTCGGCGTGATAAGCCTCAGCTGTAACCCTGCCGGCCTCGGCGTATTCACCCGGCACGGCGACTCGAATGGTCAAGGTCACTCGGTCACCAGGCAGCTGACGCTGAAGCTGACGTTTCTGTGTAGTCGTCAGTGTTGATCATCGTGCGCCTCGGACGTGGCTGTGGATAGCTCAACGATGAGAGCGCGGTGATCTGACAGTGGAAGCGCAGGTGCGCTGGTGGCGGTCACTTCCCCCAGCCGGCCACGTACCAGGATGTGGTCGAGCTGGCGATCGGGGTTGTCGACCGGGAAGGTGAAGTGCCTGGCGAGCGGGCGGTAGCCGGTGACCTGTGCCGGTCGGCTATCCGCCATGTTGAAGTCGCCCATCAAGATCACCGGCTCCTGCAACGGGGCAAGGTCCCGCTGGATCCGCCGTAGCTGGAGCCGTCCCCAGCCAGGAACGTAGGACAGGTGGGTATTGGCAACCACGACCGGACCCGCTGGGGTGCGCAGCCGGCCGATCACCGCAGCGCGCGGCTCCTCTTTCACGATGATCATTTTTCGCGGAGTGCGCAGATACAACGGCACGCGCGTCGGGATTCGCGGTAGCCGGAGAACCTGCCAGGAATCAGATGGATAGCGCGACAGCAGGGCGATTCCGTAAGACGCAACCCCAGGGAGGTCGTTCTCCGATGCCACGATCCAGGCAGCGCCGGGCGTGCCTGACAGCGCAGCAGCGAATCGATGTGTGACAGCCCCCATCGCTTCGGCGGCAACTGCCGTCAGATCGGCGAGATGGGAACGCGGCTGGTCACGGTCGACTTCCTGAAGCGCCAAAATGTCAGCGTTCAAGAAACGGATAGCATCGGCCAGCCGATCAAGATCGACCACCCCGTCGTGGAGCGAGCGGCCGTGCAGGATGTTGAATGTCGCCAACCGCATGGGAAGAAGGTACCCACCATCGCCGAGCAATCACCGCCGCTCTCGGCAACATCCGATGAGCCGCTTCTTCGTACCGCCCTCAAGCGTTCCGCGTCAGCCCTAAAAGCCGACGGCGTCTCCTTTGCGCTGGGCGGTGGTTATGCCCTCTGGGTAGCGGGCGGGCCTGAGCCAAGCCACGACGTCGATCTGGTGGTGGCTGAAACCGATGTGGAGATGGCCGCTAACAGCCTGGCGGCCGCGGGACTGCGAGTCGAGCGACCGCCCGAAGATTGGCTCTTCAAGGCCTATTGTGACGCGGACTCCTCGACCGAGCCTGCCGAGGAGCCGGCGCTGGTCGATGTGTTGCATCGGCTCGGAGGCGTTCCCGTCGTGCAGTCGCTGCTTGACACTGCGAATGAATACGAGGTCCTAGGCGTCCGGATTCCGGTGCTTCCGCCGACTCCCATCATGATCGCCAAGCTGCTGTCGCTCTCAGAGCACTACTGTGACTTTGCGGCCCTGCTGCTGGTGGTACGTGCGGTACGCGAGCAGCTCGACTGGTCCGAAATCCGTGAAGCGACAAAGGACAATCCTTATGCCGAGGCCTTCCTGCTGCTGATAGATCGGCTGGGCATCACGCGAAGCTGATCGTGCCGAGCGCGATCTCAGAGTCCGGATGTGCCGGCTGAGGTGGTACGTCGCGCGTCTAGTCTGACCGCCGTGCTGAAGATCGCCCGGGAACATGTGGAGACCATGATCGCTCATGCTAGGGAAGATCATCCAGACGAGGCATGCGGAGTGATTGTCGGGCCGGAGGGCTCCGACGTACCGACCCGGTTGATCAGAATGATCAACGCCGACCGCTCCCCGACCTTCTTCCGTTTCGATCCTCAGGAGCAGTTCGACTTGTACAAGGCGATGAGTGCAGCGGGGGAGGAGATCGTCGTTGTCTACCATTCGCACACCTCGACTGAGGCCTATCCATCGCGAACCGACATCGCCCTCGCTTCCGAGCCCCAGGCTCACTACCTCCTGGTGTCAACAGCCGAGTCAGGTGCTGCGGATGGACCGGTCAGCGTACGCTCCTACCGCATCATCGATGGTGTCGTCACCGAGGAGGAGATCGACGTCACGGAATAGGGCTCGAAGGCCAGTCGTTTGGCAAGCGTAGCCAGGCGTGTTTCTGGTACTGCTCGCGCGCCGTGGCTCGCAGTGCGGAATAGAGGAGAGACTCGATGTCAGTAGAGGTGAGGATCCCGACGATCCTCCGCACGTTCACCGGCGGCGCCAAGGCGGTGCACGGAGACGGCGCGACCTTGCAACAGGTGCTCGATGACATCGAGGCACGCAACCCAGGGTTGAAGGACAGGATTGTCGAGGCTCAGACGCTACGCCGGTTCGTGAACGTCTACGTGAACGACGAAGACGTTCGGTTTACCGGTGGGCTCAATGCCCCGACCGCGGATGGCGACGTCGTTGTGGTCCTGCCCGCTGTCGCCGGCGGCTGAGGCAAATCCATTCATGGTGCGGTACGCCTCGCTTACCGAGTCGGTCGGCCATACCCCGCTGGTAGGCCTTCCCCATCTTTCGCCGAGCACCTCAGTGCGGCTCTGGGCAAAGCTGGAAGATTACAACCCCACCGGATCGATCAAGGATCGGGCAGTGATCGCCATGATCAAGACTGCCGAAGCTGATGGGAGATTGCGACCCGGCGCAACCATCCTCGAGCCGACCAGCGGTAACACCGGTATTTCGCTTGCGATGGCGGCCAAACTCGGCGGCTACCGGCTGATCTGCGTGATGCCAGAGAACACCTCAGCCGAACGCAAGCAGCTGCTCGCCATCTGGGGCGCCGAGATCATCTCATCAGCGGCCGAGGGTGGCTCGAACGAGGCCGTCCGCGTCGCCAAGCAGCTCGCCGCAGAACACCCTGATTGGGTGATGCTCTACCAATACGGCAATCCAGCGAACACTGAGGCGCACTACCTGACGACGGGGCCGGAGATTCTGGAAGATCTTCCTGGGGTGACGCATGTCGTTGCAGGGCTCGGCACGACGGGCACACTGATGGGCGTGGGTCGCTTCTTCGCTGAGAAGAAACCCGATGTGAAGATCATTGCGGCCGAGCCGCGGTATGGCGAGCTGGTCTACGGCTTGCGCAACCTGGAGGAGGGCTTCGTACCCGAGATCTACGACGCGTCTTACGTCACCTCGAGGTTTTCTGTGGGCTCCCGTGATGCGGTCCGACGCGTCCGCGAGCTGCTGGAAGGCGAGGGCATCTTTGCTGGCCTCTCCTCGGGAGCGATCGTGCACGCAGCACTTGCGCAAGCTGCCAAGGCTGTCGAGGCAGGCGAGTCCGCCGACATCGTGTTGATCATCGCCGACGGCGGCTGGAAATACCTCTCGACGGGCGCCTACAGCGGCGACCTCGACGCCAGCGAGGATTTCCTGGATACCCAAGTCTGGGCATGATGACTACCCGATCGCTTGTAGGCTGAGCGCTCGTGGCGGCTGATACTGACGCTCCGATTGGCATCTTCGATTCTGGATTCGGCGGGCTTACCGTGGCCCGCGCGGTCATCGACCAGCTGCCTCACGAGGACATCATCTACTTAGGCGACACGGCACGCGCGCCGTACGGCGAGCAGTCAATCGCCAATGTCCGCGAGTACGCGCTGGAGTGCCTTGATCACTTGGTCGAGCAGGGCGTCAAGATCTTGGTCATCGCCTGCAACTCGGGCAGCGCAGCGGTGCTCCGCGATGCCCGGGAGAGATATCCCGTGCCAGTTGTGGAGGTGATCTTTCCTGCGGCGCGGCGGGCGGTCGCTGCCACCCGATCGGGGCGCGTTGGCGTGATCTGCACTGAAGCGACCGCCACCTCGCAGGCCTACGACGACGCATTCGCCGCGGCTCCGCATATTGAGCTGCACACCGCACCCTGTCCCCGCTTTGTGTCCTTTGTCGAGGCGGGGATCACTGGCGGCCCCGAATTGTTGGATTGCGCGGAGGAGTACCTGAAACCCTTGCAGCAAGCCGATATCGACACGTTGATCCTGGGCTGCACCCACTATCCGCTACTCACCGGTGTGATCTCGTACGTGCTGGGTGACAACGTCAGCCTGGTGTCCAGTGCCGAGGAATGCGCAAAGGACGTGTACGCGGCGCTCACCCGGCGCGGCCTGACCCATGATCAGCCACGAGAGGCCAGCTACCGATTCTTGACCACGGGCAACCCGGAGGCGTTCGAGGGAGTTGGCCATCGGCTGATGGGCGGCCTCGTTGTTGGCGTCGAGCAGTTCGTCTGATCGCCATGATGAAACTGACCATCGTCGGCTGCAGCGGCTCACTGTCCGGACCCGACTCGCCAGCCTCCAGCTACCTAGTGCAGGCGCCGTACCAGGATCGGACGTTCTCGCTGTTGCTCGACTGCGGCCCCGGCGCCATGGGTGCGCTCTATCGCTACCTCGACCCGCGTGAACTCGATGCCATCGCGCTGAGCCACTTGCATGCCGACCATTGCCTGGACCTGTGCGGCTACTACGTTGCCGCCTGTTACTCGCCGAGCGCCCCATGGCCACGGCGGCCGGTCTATGCGCCTACCAACGCCGCATCGCGGATCTCCCAGGCGTATGCGGTGCCACGTGGCGACGACGGCGTCAGCGAGCATGGTCCCCCCATCGACGAGCATTTCGACTGGCGTACCTGGCAGCCCAGCCAGCGGATCGGGCCCTTTACCGTCCGGACCGTCCGGGTCGACCATCCGGTGGAGGCGTACGCCATCCGGGTCGACGAAAACAACCCAGGCGGAGGCGCCATGGTGTACTCCGGCGACACCGGGCCCTGCGAAGCTCTATTACAGATCGCAGACGGCGTGGACTTGCTCCTCGTCGAGTCGGCCTTTCTCGACCATCCGGACAATCCTGACGGGATGCATCTGTCGGGCGCCCAAGCCGCCGCGATCGGGCAAGCCGCCGGAGTGACCGCGATCGTGCTCACCCACATCCCCCCGTGGTACGAACCCGATCGTGTCCTGGCCGAGGCAACACCCAACTTCGACGGTCCTGTGTCACTCGCGAAGCCGGGAGCTGTCTGGGACATCGTCGGTCGATGATTTGCCGACGCTCGCAGCATAGGGTGGCGTGGTGACCTCCCGAGCCGATGGACGCAGCCATGATCAACTTCGGGAGGTCCGGTTCACCCGGGGATGGCTGACTCCTGCGGAGGGCTCGGTGCTGGTGGAGTTTGGCCAGACTCGGGTACTTGTCGCCGCCAGCGTGACCGAGGGAGTGCCGCGCTGGCGTAAGGGCTCTGGGCTCGGCTGGGTGACCAGCGAATATGCGATGCTGCCGAGGGCGACAGGTACCCGCACCGACCGTGAGTCCATTCGCGGCCGGATCGGCGGTCGTACGCATGAAATCAGCCGGCTGATCGGTCGCAGTCTTCGCGCCATCATCGACTACCGGGCGCTCGGCGAAAACACCATTGTGCTGGATTGCGACGTACTGCAAGCCGATGGTGGCACCAGAACCGCCTCGATCACCGGCGCCTACGTTGCCCTCGCGGACGCGGTCAGCTGGCTCCGCGACCGCGGCTTGCTGACAGCTGAACCTTTGACGGGCTCTGTTGCAGCCGTGTCGGTCGGCGTGGTCGATGGCAGCTCGATGCTGGACCTGTGCTACACCGAGGACTCGGCGGCTGACACGGACATGAATGTCGTGATGACCGGTGATGGAGCCTTCATCGAGCTTCAGGGAACAGCCGAGGGCGCTCCGTTTGATCGGAAGCTCCTTGACGAGCTACTCGATCTGGGTGCCACTGGGTGCGCGCAGCTGACCGAGCTGCAGCGTGCCGCGCTTGCTTCGTGATGTCGATTGCTCATCGGGTGGTACTGGCCACTCGGAACGCCGGGAAGCTGGCTGAACTGCGGCGCATTGTGGTCGCGGAAGCGCCACACATACAGATCCTGGGACTGACCGAGGTTGCTGCCTATCCCGAGCCAGCCGAGACCGAGCGCACCTTCGAGGGCAATGCCCTCCTCAAGGCTCGGGCCTGTGTCGCAGCTACCGGCTTGCCGGCGCTGGCCGACGATTCGGGACTGGCGGTTGACGTGCTCAACCAGATGCCCGGCGTACGGTCGGCGCGTTGGGCTGGGCCGGGCGCCAGCGACGAGGAGAACAACGCACTACTGCTACGCCAGCTGGCCGACGTTCCGCTAGCCGAACGGACTGGGCGATTCATCTGTGCCATGGCGTTGGTGCTTCCGGACGGTACCGAGCATGTTCGCCTCGGGGAGATGCGAGGCCGGCTCGCTGTCAGTCCGGCAGGTCATCATGGGTTCGGCTACGATCCGCTGTTCGTGGCTAACGGGTACACGATGACCAACGGCGAGCTGGAACCGTCCGTCAAAGATGCGATCAGCCATCGTGGGCGCGCCGTCCGTGCCATCCTTCCCGTGGTGATAGCAGAGCTACGCCGGTTGGAGCCTGTTGCTCAGGAGGGATGAGCCGTGAAGACCTACCTCGACCTGCTGGACCACGTCCTCACCCGCGGCGCCGAGAAGAGCGACCGGACCGGCACCGGGACACTGAGCACGTTTGGCTACCAGATGCGCTTCGACCTGCGCCAGGGTTTTCCGCTGCTCACGACCAAGAAACTGCACACCAGGTCGATCATCGCCGAGTTGTTGTGGTTCATTCAGGGCTCGACCAATGTCAAGTGGCTGCACGAGCAGGGGGTGACGATCTGGGATGAGTGGGCCGATGCCGACGGCGAGCTGGGCCCCATCTACGGCTACCAGTGGCGGTCCTGGCCGACACCGGGTGGCGGCCATATCGACCAACTCGGCGCTGTGATCAACTCCATCAAGACGGTGCCGGATTCCCGCCGGCACATCGTCAGTGCGTGGAACGTTGCCGATCTGGCTGATATGGCGCTGCCCCCGTGCCATGCGCTGTTCCAGTTCTATGTGGCAGAAGGCCGGCTGTCCTGCCAGCTTTACCAGCGCTCAGCCGACATTTTCCTCGGCGTGCCATTCAACATTGCCTCTTACGCGCTGCTGACTCATCTGGTCGCTCAGGTTTGCGACCTGAAGGTCGGCGACTTCGTGCACACCTTGGGCGATGCACACCTCTATCTGAACCACCTTGACCAGGCCAGGCTGCAGCTGACCCGCGAACCACGCCCGCTGCCAAGACTGGTGCTGAATGCTGGGGTCAGTGCGATCGACGACTTCACCCTCGAGGACATCACGATCGAGGGGTATGACCCACATCCCGGCATTAGAGCGCCGATTGCGGTCTGATCATGCCCGAGATCATCGGGATCGCCGCCGTGGCGGCCAACGGCATCATCGGTGCGGGGAACGACATACCGTGGCGGCTTCCGGCGGACTGGAAGCGGTTCAAGAGCTTGACCATGGGGCAGGTGCTGATCATGGGCCGCAAGACCTACGACTCGATCGGCCGAGCGTTGCCGGGTCGGACGACCTTCGTGATCACCAGGGATCGAATGTGGCGCGGCGACGGCGTACGCGCGGTGCCTTCTCTGGATGAGGCGTTCGAGCAGGCGCTGCAGCTGGATCCACAGACCATCTTCGTTGCCGGCGGAGGAGAGATCTATCGGGCCGCATGGGCTCGGCTCACCGGCCTAGAGATCACCGAGGTCCACCAGGATCCTGATGGTGAGGTGACCTTTCCGGAGATCGATCCGGACGAATGGCTGGAAACCGACAGGGAACCGCACGACGGGTACAGCTTCGTCAGCTATCGCCGCCGATCGGGTGAATGAGTCCGCTGTTTGAGCGGTCTCAGCTACTCCACCCGGACGGTGCTGGATACCCCTAGAATCGCCAATCCAGGCCGCACTCGTCACAAGGAGAGAGCCACATGCAGGAACCGTCGTTGGCTGCGAAACTGGGCGCCGAATCCCTTGGGACGTTCTTGCTGGTGTTCATGGGATGTGGAGCAGCGATCCTGGCCGCGATGTTCCTCACTGAGGACGGCGTACAGCTGGGGATCGGGTTCCTCGGGGTCGCGCTTGCGTTTGGACTGTCCCTGCTGATCGGCGTACACGCCTTTGGGCACGTCTCCGGCGGGCATTTCAACCCGGCCGTGACGATCGGCCTGGCGATCGCGAAACGGTTCGAGTGGAAGGGCGTGCTGCCCTACATCGTCACTCAGATTGTCGCGGCGTCGGTTGCTGGTGCTGTGCTGTTCGCGATCGCGAACGGCAAGCCTGGGTTCAATGCGGTGGAGAGTGGCTTCGCCTCGAACGGATACGGTGATCGATCGCCCGGCGGCTATGGGCTCGTGGCCGGCCTCATCATCGAGATCGTCATCACCGCGGTCTTCGTGTACGTCATCCTGGGCGCCACCGATGACCGTGCCCCGAAAGGTCTGGCACCCATCGCCATCGGCTTAGCCTTGACCGTGACCAACCTCGCTGCTATTCCGGTGACGAACGCGTCGGTCAACCCAGCCCGTTCGCTCGGAGTCGTGTGGTTCGCAGGCAGCGCTGCGATCGCGCAGGTGTGGTTGTTCATCGTCGCGCCAATCATCGGAGCGGCGATCGCCGGTGCCACGTACGCGCTCATCACCGGCGCTCCCAGTGCCGACGTAGGTGTCGCCCAGAATCCCGAGCTGGAGGAGCGCCAGCAGAGCGCCTGATCCGGGACACCATGGCGCTCAGTTCTTGACGAGCCGGCGGCCAGTGCCGAAGGAGGGACTCGAACCCTCACACCCGAAGGCACAGGATCCTAAATCCTGCGTGTCTACCAATTCCACCACTCCGGCAGTATTTGATTGCCTCACTCGCTGCGCTCGCTCGGCGCGGATCGCGCTCTGAACCCGCCTAGTTCGTCGTCGCTCGGCGACGAAAAAGCGTGTCGGCCCGCTCCTCCTCACCGCGGCGGGGCGCGATCCGGTATTCGTTTGTTTCGCTTCGCTTGCCGCGGCGATCGAGTCTACAGATGGAGGTCGCGCTTGAGCTTGTCGACGTGGCCGGTGGCCTTCACGTTGTACTGAGCGACTGCGATCGTGCCGTGGCCCTTTTGGTCGACGTCGATGACAAAGGTTGAGCGGATGACTCCTTGGATGAGCTTGCCGTAGAGCAGCTTCTCCCCGTACGCGCCATAGGCGTTGAGCGTCGAGCGATCCGGGTCGGATAGGAGGGGAAAACCGACCGACTCCTGCTCGCGGAATTGGATGAGTCTTTCCTGAACGTCCGGCGAGATCCCGATCACGTGCAGCCCTGCGGCCCCGAGCTCCTCAATCGCCGCAGTGAAGTCGATTGCCTGTGTTGTGCAGCCCGGCGTCAGGGCAGCGGGATAGAAGTAGACGATCACACGCTGTCCCGGGAAGTCCGCGAGTGACACGTTCTTGCCGTCGGCGTCGGGCAGCGAGAAAGGGGGCGCCGCATCGCCGTGGGTGAGCTGAGTGGTCATGCAAGAACCCTAGCGGCCCACTCGAGCAATCCCGAGTCGCTGCACGGCGCTGGCTGGTAACGGCTGGCCTGCAATACGCTGTGGATTTGTGACGCCCCGGCCGCCGGTCGGTGTGCAGAAATTGTGCCAGGGAGGGTACGTGTCCGACAACGCTTCGCAGCCCCCTTCTCAACCTCCTGCTCAGCCCACCCGTACGCCGTCCCAGATCGAGGCCGATCTGGGCGCAACTCGGGATCGGCTGGTTGCCTCGGTCGAGGCGCTGATCGACCAGGTTCATCCAAACCGGATCAAACAGCGCCAGATCGACAATGTGAAGCGTTTCGCCAATACCGAACTGGAAAATGCCAAGTCCAAGGTTTTCACTGCCCGTGGCGATCTCCGGGTCGGTCGAGTCGCGATTGTGGCTGCCGCAGTTGCGGGTTTCGTCGGCTTCTTGTTGATCATCCGCGCCATCGTGCGACGTGGGAGGAGCGACTGAGTGGTGGCCGACCTAAGCGGCCGCGAGAACCCCGGCCTGGACGAGGGTGGGTTGCCGATCCGCATGCTCCACGATCGGGTGCTGGTCTCGACCGACAACGAGCCGGGGGAGCGACGCAGCAGTGGCGGGATCCTGATCCCGGCGACAGTCGCAATCGGGCGCCGGCTCGCCTGGGGCGAGGTCGTTGCGGTGGGAACCCATGTCAGAACGGTCAAGCCAGAAGATCGCGTGCTGTTCGACCCCGAAGATCGAGCCGAGGTCGAGGTCAGAGGGAAGGACTACGTTCTGCTCCGAGAGCGGGACCTTCATGCTGTCGCCGCCGAGCGGCTCCAGGACGGGAAAACCGGCCTCTACCTGTGAGTCGCTCTTCCCAAAGCCAAGCCACGTGTGCTATGCGCCTCTTATAACAAATCTAAACGTAACGTGAGAGAACTAGCGCTTTTATGTCAGATTGCCTCTAGTGTTTCGAGGTGGCACCAGCGAATGGGTGTCCGCTCTACAACGAAGTGAGGCCTGTATGACTTTCGTTCGTCCCGCGCGCCGCGTACTCATCGCGGCCGCATCTTTGAGTGCCCTGTTCGTCGCCGCGGCGTGTGGTGGTGGCGGTGGCGGCGCAGCACCCGAAGGCGGTGGAACGTCGGCCCCGGCAGTTGACTTCACCAAGCAGGGTGACATCGAGTTTTGGACCGGCAAGGACACCTCCGGCAATCTCCCCAAGCTGATTGCGAAGTTCAATGAGTCACACCCGGACGGCAAGGTGACCCTCCACGAGCTGCCCGACGAAGCGGATCAGCAGCGGCAGCAGATGATCCAGAACACCCAGATCAAGAACCCGAAGATGGCGGTGCTCAACGTCGACGTTGTGTGGACCGCTGAGTTCGCGGCCAACAGCTACGTCGAGGCGCTGCCACCCGACCAGTTCCCCACCGACGGCATGCTGAAGCCCACCATCGACTCGGCGACCTACTTCGACAAGCTCTACGCCTATCCGCGGACGGTCCAACGGCGGCTTGCTGTTTTACCGCAAGGATCTGTTGGACAAGTACAGCCTGGAAGTGCCGACCACGTTCGACGAGATGAAGGCCGCCTGCGACAAGATCACCGCAGGCGAGAATAACCCCAAGCTTGCGTGCTTCGCCGGCCAGTACAACAAGTACGAGGGTCTGACGGTGAACTTCGACGAGGCTGTCCATGGTGCGGGTGGTGTCATCGTTGGTGATGACGGCAAGCCGAATGTCGCAACCCCGGAGGCCACCAAGGGTCTGCAGACACTCACCGACTGGTTCAAGGACGGTCACATCCCGAAGGCGGCTATCACATGGACCGAGGAGGAAGGTCGCAAGGCCTTCCAGGACGGCGAGCTAGTCTTCCACCGCAACTGGCCGTACGTATACGCCTTTGCAGCCAAGACCGATGGCTCGTCCAAGGTCAACGGCAAGTTCGATGTGGCACCGTTGCCTGGCATCACCCAGCCTGGTGTGTCCAGCCTTGGCGGTGCAAACTTACGGCATCGCCAAGAATGCGGAGAACAAGGGTACGGCGGTGGACTTCCTGAAGTTCATGGCGTCGGAAGAGTCGCAGAAGTCGGACACCTTGGCCACCGCGAACGCGCCGTCTCTTGAGGCGCTGTACTCCGATCCGGACATCCTGAAGAAGTATCCCCTACACCCCGACGCTGCTCAAGTCGATCCAGACCGCCAAGCCGCGTCCGAAGGCTGTCCAGTACGGCGATGTCACCCTGGCGATCCAGGATGCCGCCTATGGCGCACTCCAAGGTCAGACTCAACCCGACGCGGCCTTGCAAGCACTGCAGTCTAAGTTGGAGACTCTGATCAAGTAGTTGGTGTTCGCAAGGTTCCCGGCGCAGCCAGGTACTGCGCCGGGAGCTCAGCGCCTTTCAAAGGAGGTAGCCGCATGGCCACAGCCACAGCGGAACCACGGAGTGCGCCGGCCACTGAGGGTGATGGCCACAAGCATAAAAAGAACGCGCTGAGCGATGGCCAAGCCCGCTTGGCCTGGCTCCTGCTGGCGCCTACCCTCATCGTCATCGCCGTGGTGGCCGGTATCCCGGTCGTCATGTCTATTCGGGAGTCGTTCTTCCAGACCAACACCGGCGTGGATCCCAATACCGGACTGATCGCCGGCGGTGAGTCTTTTGTCGGCCTGCAGAACTTCACAAGCATATTTACCAGCCAAGACCTGGTGTTGGGCAACTTCGGCACCATGAACCGCTTCTGGAACGCGTTCCTCAACACCACCTTCCTCACCATTGTCTGCGTCATCTTGGAGACCATTATTGGCGTGGCGATGGCCCTGATCATGGCGAAGGCCTTCCGCGGTCGCGGTCTTGTCCGGGCCGGCATCCTGGTTCCGTGGGCGATCCCGACGATCGTTTCGGCCCTGATGTGGAAGCTCATCTTCGACTCATCCGGCGTGGCGAACCGGATTCTCGGCCGGGAGATTCTCTGGTTGGCCGACACAGGTGCCTCGTTCTGGGCGATCGTCATAGCAGACACCTGGAAGACCGCAGCGTTCATCGGCCTGCTGACCCTGGCGGGGCTGGGGACCATTCCGGCCGAGGTTTATGAGGCCGCCAAGGTCGATGGTGCGACCACCTGGCAGCAGTTCGTTCGGATCACGCTGCCGATGGTCAAACCAACGCTGGTCGTGGCGGTTCTCTTCCGTACGCTCGACACGCTGCGCATGTTCGATCTGCCATATGGCATGGTCGGAGCCGGCAAGTACCGCGTGGAGACTCTGTCGGTCTTCGCTTATCAAGAAGCGACACAGAACCGGTACGGTCCGGCTGCGGCGTACGCCATTATCTTGTTCATCTACGTGCTCCTTGTCGCCTTCCTATTCGTCAGGATCCTCGGTGCCGATGTGATCGGTGACAGCGGCGTCCCGAAGAAGAAGAAGAAGAAAAAGAAGGGCGATGAGGAAGCGGCGGGCCCGCCGGCGACAGCTCTGGAGATGGCGGGAGGTGCGCACTAATGTCCACAACGACTGACGTACGCGAAGAACGCCTCAGCAAGGAGGAGCTGGAGGCGCTCGCGCACCCAAAGCGTCCCCTCAAGCAGAGGGTCGGAGTAGTCCTCTCCTATGTGGGGATGGCCGCTATCGTCCTGTACTGCATCATTCCGTTCTACTGGATGATCGTCTCGTCCCTGCGGCTCCCAAGCGAGGGACGGAGCACCGAGTTAATCCCGAGCCCGATTTCAATCGCGAACTATCAGGCCGTGTTCTCACCAACGAACAACTTCGGCCGTTCTCTGATCAACTCGGTGATCGTGGCCGGCACCACGACGATCCTGACCTTGCTGTTCGGGATCATCGGAGCGTACGCGCTCGCTCGACTGAAGTTCCGGGGCAAGGGTGCGGTGCTGTGGCTGATCATGGCCTGCTCGATGTTTCCGCTGGTTGTGTTGCTGCCGCCGCTGCTGAAGCTGTTTTCCTCGACTGAGCCATTCACCTGGTTCCCGTACTGGATTAATACCTATCAGTCCGTCATCATCCCCGGGTTGAGCTTCGGCCTCCCGCTTGCGGTGTGGAATCTGACAGCCTTCTTCAAGCAGCTCCCGGTCGAGTTGGAGCAGGCGGCAATGGTCGATGGCTGCACGCCAGGGGTGGCTTTCCGCAAAGTGATCCTGCCGCTGGCGGCTCCGGGCATCTTCACGACGGCGATCATTGTGTTCATCGGCGCTTGGAACGAATTCTTGCTCGCCCTGACCTTCCTGCAAGAGCCGAGTAGGCAGACGGCCACAGTGGCGATAAGCAAGTTCACTGGTACGTCCGGCTTTGATACGCCGTACGGCACCATCATGGCAGCCGGCGTGCTGGTGACCGTTCCGCTACTGCTCGCGGTGCTCATTTTCCAGCGCCGCATTGTCTCCGGCCTGACCGCAGGTGGCGTCAAGTAGCAGTACCGAAACCACCAGTTGACAGATCTGGCGCAGCCGCAACGCAGCGGTTGCGCCAGATTTGTTCTTGGCAGCTTCGCGCTGATTCTTGAGCAATCTGCCCCTGCGAGCCCTGACTGGCGCCCTCACGAGCGGTGACGGCTCAGCCGTGTCGCTGACTACCGTCTTTGAGTGGCCGTTTCGGTGCTTGGTGTATCAGCGTCGCGCTTGGTTATGCGAGCGGCCACGCCGATCGCTACCAACGCCAATGCCGTGAGACCGGCACAGACCGCGAAGATGCCGCCATATCCAAGCGGTGTCAGGGAACCAAAGCTGATGACTGCGCCAGACACGATGGCGCCCAGGCGCCGCGTGTTGACGAAAAGACCAGAGGCCAGCCCTGGGCGGGGAATGATTTGTTGGAAGAGCGTGAGACCGACGCCGGCAACGACGGCGAAGAACCAGGCATCTAAGACCTGCAGCCCGATGAGGAGCACAGGTCCCCGGACGAAAACCATGCCGGCGTAGTAGGCGATTCCGACAACGCAACCAGACGCGATCAGCCGAAGTTTGGAGAAGCGGTAGCTCAGCCGGCCGATCAGAAGCAGGGCGGGGATCTCCAGCCCTGCTGCGACCCCGAGTGCAACGCCGGCCCACATGACGTCCAGGCCGAGCGTCTCGGTGACAAACAGGCTCATGATCGACACCGCCGCACTATTCGCAGCCTGCAGCGCGATGAAGGCGGCAACGATCACGGCGATACCTGTCCTCCGCATCGGCCGGTCGTCGGCCGCCGTCTCGGCTGGCTTGGTCGGCTCGCCTGTCTTGGCACGGGCTGCGGACCGCTCGTTGAGCATCGCGGCCGTGGTGACGATGTTGAGTACGGCTATTGCCGCGATCGCCACGAGGACGGCACGGTTGCCGAATACACCGATGATCAGGGTCGCCAGGGGCGGCCCCGCGACCCAGGCGACGGAGACAATCGCGCGCGTGTTCACCACATCCGCCGGGCTGGCGCCGGAGTACTTGAGGTAGGCGAAGAGCAGCGAACTACCGACCCCGGCCGGCCCGCCGAGCACTAGCAGGCCGATAACAGCGATCGGGAAGGAGGTGGTGACAAACAGCAGGACAGCCAGCGCGAGGGTCAACACTCCGCACGCCAGCAAGGGCCATAGGTAGTTCCCCTTGCGGTCGGCGTATGAGGGCAAAATTAGCGAGGCGACGAACCCGCTCCCGTTGTAAACGGCGAGTACCCAACCGACCTCCGCCGCAGTGGCATCGAAGAGCGCCACCAGCAACAGCGCCAGGGCGGGATTGAGGAAGGCGAACTGCAGTCCCCACAGCAACGCAGCAGAGGGGATCAATAAGCGCTTCATCTTCGGCACCGCCTTATCGGAGCAACGCTGGCTGCAGGAACGATCACTGTGCCAGGCACACTGTGCGCATGCCACACGAGGACCGGAAGCCGGCCCAAGAGACACCGAAGGAGCACCGTGAAGCCCTACATTTTGGACGACGCCTCGGCCTTCGAGTACAAGCGGCTCGACTTGATGTCGAAGATTCTGGATCCCTGGACACGCGGATATCTCACCACGCTTGGCGTCGCCGAGGGCTGGCATTGCCTTGAGCTCGGCGGCGGTAATGGCAGCATCGCCGAGTGGCTTGCAGCAAAGGTTGGTGGGTCAGGAAGCGTGACGGCGATCGACATCAACCCGCTGCTCCTCGAGCTGCTCGCGGCACAGAACCTGTCGGTGCAGCAGATGGACCTGCGCTCGGGCGAGTTGAGATCGGAATCGTACGACTTGGTGACGTGCCGCGCGATGTTGCACCAGATCGCCGAATACGCCCCGCAGGTGTTGTCGCGGATGGCCGATGCCGTCCGACCCGGCGGATGGCTCTTGGTCCAAGAGCCCGACTTCCATCTTGCGCCGACCACCGAGCCGGAAACATGGGCACGCACCTGGGAGGGCCTTATTGATTGGGGACACTCCCATGGAGTCGACTGGCTCATCGGCCGCAAGCTGCCAAGCATGGTGGGCGCTCTGGGTCTGGGGCATCCGCAGGCGAAAACCGACGTGCAGAACATCCGTGGCCGGGATCGCGGAGCGCTGTATTTCCAGCTGTTCTTTGCCGAGGTAAGGGACCGGGTCATCGGTGCTGGGCAGCTCGACGCGGCAACGATCGACGCTGCCTCGGCCTTGCTGGACGACCCGAACTACTGGACTCAGTGCTGGATGATGACGGCTGTCTGGGCGCGCAAGCCGCAGCACGACGATGCGGCCCGTGCCATCAGCTGAAGGCAGCCACATATTTACAGCGACCGGACAATGCGAATAAGGTACAGCCAGGTTCACTTCCTCTATTAGGTAGTGGTGCCGCCCACGAGCAGGAGTGGTTACCATGCCCGCTGGTGTACTTGAGTACCTCTGGTTCCGAGACACTGACCCGTGGTGGGCGACACTCTTGCGAGCCGTAGCGCTGATTGCCCTTCTCGTACTGTTCGTCCTCAAAGGTCTGCACAAAGTGCCCTCGGGCAGCAACGCGTTACGGACCCGGTTCAACAAAGTCATCCATTTCCGCCGGGATGGCTACGATCGCCTGGGCTCGAGAATCCGCTTTCGCGGTGAGGCCAAAGTGGTTGGTCCGGGCCTCGTCATCGGCATCCCTTTCGTGCACAACGTGATGATTGAGTCGGTAACCGAGCAATTCGAGCCGTTGCCGCCGATGATCCGATTGCATCCTTTGCGTGAACTTGCCTCCCAGATCAATTTCAAAGTCGTCGACCTGGAGAAGGCTCTAGTTGGTGTCGCCGACTACAAGGGTTCGCTGGTCAATAGTTGTGCCGCGGCCCTTCGGCGCCTCGTCGCGCAGACAACCCTCAGCGACGATGACATCTCAGCTCGGGTGCTGGCCGACGAGTCGCTGCAGCAGCGCGCGAGTGACTTGGGCGTCAAACTGCTGGAACTCAATGTGGCGAGCTCCAACCTCACCGAACCGGCCCAGTTGGCTCACGCGTTCAGGCAGGAGGGGATCGTGCTTGAGGGCACTCCGGCCGCCATACTGGCGGCGCGGACCGTCAACGGTGCAATTGGCCCAGCACCACTGACTGCGGTCGATGACGATGCTCCGGCTGCATGAGCTGACCGAATAGGGCTCTGCCTAGTACGCCGCCAGGCGTCGCATCCTCTAACCCGTCAGCCCGCCGTTCGTTCCGGAGATCAGCGGGAAGCCGCTGAGGAGTTGTTGCAGGTGCATCACTTGTCGAGGGATGAACTCGGCGATGGTGAACCCGACGATGTCCGCGGTGCCGTCGATGTCGGTGATGATGCGCCGGACTTCGGCGCTCGTGAGGCCGCCCGGTTCGGCGCCGAGCCCTAGCACGATCTCGTTGCTGTCGATCGTGTCTACGTCGAAGTGGATGGCGACGCGCGTGCAGCCGGTGGCGGCGACCCACTCGAGCAAAGGCCGGGTAGTTTCTCGAAGCTCGTCAGGGCTGAACGAATGAATGTCCCACTCGGCCACATTCGGCAAATCGTCATCGCTCCACGAGTGGAGCCCCACCAAGGCGACCCGGTCTGGCGAGACCGTAGCCGGAAGCAACTCCGACACCTCGGGTCACCGTGACCGGTGAGCGCAGCGACCGCCATTGCGTGGTAGCCCGGGTACTCACTCTTTGGGGTGCCGACGTCGGGTGCGAGTCGATCCACAGGATCGCCAGATCGTCACCGTACCGACGAGCGAGCTCGCAGAACGGCGCCACGCTCACGGAGCACTCGCCGCCGAGCGTCGTGATCCGCGCGGGATCGTGCTGGCCAATGACCTGCACGGCGGCTGCGAGCTGTTCGAGGATGACGGTCTTGGCTTCGACACCGTCGCGTGCCTCAAGGCCGGCGTTTGACATCGTGACCGGCACGGTAGCGGTGGGGCCGTCGTGCGGGGGTAGGACCGCTTCGAGCACTGCCGAGCCCACGGCATAGCCACGGCGGGCAACGTCGAACGGGAATTCGGAAGCGAATTCTCTGACGCTGGATGTGCCACCGCCCTGCCACTGAGGCCAGACGAGGCGGAGGTTGACGCCGTTGTGGTCCGAGCCGCCGGTCGGCGACGAACTCGCGTGGGTCACTGATGACTCTTTCGCGGAATGTCGACGTCTTGGGTGGCTGTCCAGGATGCGAGGAGGGCTAGGGCATGTTCGGTGGGAGAGCCTGGTTCGGCGGCATAGATCGTCATGGTGAGTCCGGCTTCGGAGATCATGTCGACGCTTTCGTAGGCCAGCTCTAGATTGCCCACGACTTGGTGGTGGAAATGTTTGGTGCCCGCGCCGTGGTAGCGGACGTTGTGGGCGCTCCAGCGGCGGCGGAAGTCCTCGCTTCGTGTGGACAGCTCCCCGACGAGGTCGTACAGACCCTTGTCATAGGGGTCGCGGCCAGCTTCGGTGCGCAGGATGGCTACGCAGGTGTCGGCGGCGGTCTCCCAGTCCGGGTAGAAGCGGTGTGAGTCGTCGTCGAGGAACGTGTAGCGGGCGAAGTTCGGCTGGCCGCTCGGGTCGCTGTCGTACAGCGAGGAGTGCATGGCTCGGCCGAGGTGGTTGGTTGCGAGCAGGTCCATCCGCCCGCTTCGGACGATCGCTGGCGCGGTGATGGTGTCTAGGACCCATTGCAGGCTGGGCCGTGGAGTCCAGCGCTTGGTGGGGCGGCGGCGGGGTCGCATTCCCGTGCTGGTCCCGTCGGCGGCGTGGGCGAGGTGGAACAGGTGGGCCCGTTCAGCGTCGTCGAGTTGAAGGGCTCGGGCGATCGCGTGGAGGACAGTAGCGGAGGCGCCGGCGATGGCACCGCGTTCCAGTTTGGAGTAATACTCGATGCTCACCCCGGCCATTGCGGCGACCTCGCCTCGGCGCAGGCCTGGGACACGACGGTGGCCCACGTCAGGCAGGCCGGCCTGCAGCGGCGTGAGTTTGGCTCGCCGCGAGATGAGGAACTCGCGGACCTCGGCCCGGTTGTCCATGCCCCGACACTACGACTCGGCCGGAGTGGTTGGGATGCCATGTCAGTACACCTTTTGACGAGGACTTCCTCATCTTCGGCTGCCCTGATTTGGTAGATGATGTGGAGGCGACCTCAATGCCGATCATGGTTCCGAGCCGACGCAGCCTTGGACGAGCGACTGGCGCGGTCATGTTCCTTGCTCGCCCAGCTCAACATCACGATTAAGGAGAACGTTGTGCGTGTCGCTGTCATGTACGCCCCCCGAGAAGTTGGGGTCGAGGACCGTCCAAACCCGAAGATCGCAGCGCCGACTGATGCGATCCTCCGCCTGTCCGCAACCTGCATCTGCGGGTCGGACCTGTGGCCCTACTGGGGTGCCGAGACGATCGATGGGCCGCGGCCGATGGGTCATGAGTACGTCGGGATTGTCGAGGAGGTCGGCAGCGAGGTCAAGACGATCAAGCCGGGCCAGTTCGTCGTCGGGTCGTTTTGGGCATCCGACAACACCTGCCAGATTTGTCAGGCGGGTTATCAGTGCGCTTGTGTCCAGCGCGTGGGGATGGGCTCGGCCCAGGCCGATCGGTTGCGGGTTCCGCTGGCAGACGGGACGCTGGTGGCAACTCCGGAGCTGCCAGCGGATGATCTCCTTCCGAGCTTTCTGGCGGCTTCTGATGTGCTGGGTACTGGCTGGTTCGGTGCTGTTGCGGCGGAGGCCGGCCCGGGCAAGACGGTTGCTGTGGTTGGCGACGGCGCGGTTGGTCTGCTTGCGGTGTTGGCTGCTAGGCAGCTTGGGGCGGAGCGGATCATCGCGATGAGCCGCCACCAGTCACGGCAGAAGCTTGCACTGGAGTATGGGGCAACCGACATCGTCGAAGAGCGCGGCGATGAAGGGGTTGCGAAGATCAAGGACCTCACCGACGGGTTGGGTGCGCATTCGGTTGTTGAGGCGGTCGGCACCCAGGAGTCGTTTATGCAGGCCATCGGCTCTACCCGCCCGGGCGGGCATGTCGGTTTCGTTGGCGTTCTCCATGACGTGCAATTGGCTGGCGAGGAGCTGTTCTGGTCCCACGCACACGTCCACGGCGGCCCCGCACCCGTGCGTCGCTTCCTGCCCCAACTCATGGACCTGATTTGGAACCGCGAGATCGATCCGGGCAAGGTCTTCGACCTTGAATTGCCTCTCGAGCAGGCCGCCGAGGGTTACCAGGCGATGGATGAGCGGCGAGCGATCAAAGTTCTCCTTCGCCCATGACCCCCACGTCCACCACAACGTTGAGACGAACAACGAAGAGGAACAGATGATGGTTGCGACCGACCAGACTGCAAACTTCGCGGGCAAGGTTGCGTTCGTGACTGGTGCGGGCAGCGGCATTGGACGCACTACGGCGCTTGCGTTCGCGCGCGAGGGGGCGAGCGTGGTGATCGGCGATGTGTCCGAACAGGGCAACAAGGAAACGGCCCGAATGATTTCCGAACTCGGCGGGCAGGCGCTCGCCGTGAGATGCAATGTCACTCAGAGTGAGGAGGTGCGGGCGGCGCTGGATCAGGCGGTCAACGCGTTCGGGCGCCTCGACATCGCATTCAACAACGCCGGCGCCGAACAGAAGGTCAACGCGACGGCCGAAATTACCGAGGAGGAATGGGACCGGATCATCGCGGTCAACCTCCGGGGCGTCTTCGTGTGCATGAAATATGAGATCCCACTGATGCTCAGCCAAGGGGGCGGCACGATCGTGAATACCTCCTCGGGTGCCGGAATCAGGGGTTTCGGAGGCGGATCGGCGTACACCGCCGCGAAGCACGGCGTGATCGGCCTGACCAAAGACGCCGCGGTCGACTACGCGTCGTCCAACATCCGGGTCAACGCCGTCTGCCCAGGAATTATCGACACCGAAATGATGCAGCGGCATACCGGCGGCACCGCCGAAGGACGGGACAGGGTGATCGCATCGGAGCCGATCGGGCGGATGGGGACGCCCGAAGAGATCGCCGCCGCCGTCCTCTGGCTGTGTTCGGATGCAGCCTCCTTCGTCATCGGACACGCCATGGTCGTCGACGGCGGCCAAACGGTCTAGGAAGCGACACACATGAATCCGCGCTACGACTTCACCGGCCAGGTCGCACTGGTCACCGGCGGCAGCTCCGGGATGGGTCTGGCCACCGCCCAGGCCTTCGCCGAGGCGGGCGCCGCCGTGGTTCTAGCTGATGTCAACGAAGACACCCTCCGCTCCGCCACCGACGATTTGACCGGCGCGGGCAACCAGGCGCTCGGTGTGCTGTGTGACGTCTCTTCCGAAGACCAGGTCGCCGCCATGGTCGACCAAACGGTCGCCACGTTCGGGCGGCTGGACATGGCGTTCAACAACGCCGGTATCCAGGCCCCACCCACCGACGCCGCCGATGAACCTGCCGAAACCTTCGACCGGGTGAACGCGATCAACCTCCGCGGCGTGTGGGCCTGCATGAAACATGAGCTGCGCCAGATGCGCAGCCAAGGCAGCGGCGCCATCGTCAACTGCTCCTCCCTCGGAGGACTTGTCGGACTTCCGGGGCGCGCGGCCTACCATGCCTCAAAGCACGGGGTGATCGGCCTCACCCGCAGTGCCGCACTGGAATATGCCCCACGCGGTATCCGTGTCAATGCTGTCTGCCCCGGAACGATCGAAACGCCGATGGTGACCGAGATGATCGCCAAGGGTGAGCTCAGCGTGCCCGACGCCGTGGCCAACCAGCCGATCGGCCGCCTTGGCGGCGCCGATGAAGTCGCCGCCGCCGTGCTATGGCTTTGCAGTCCCGGCGCCAGCCTCATCGTCGGCGTCGCCCTCCCCGTCGACGGCGGATACACCGCCCAGTGATTTACCATGCCAGCCTCAATGTGGATCACAGACGAGCAGTAACACCCGAAGCGCACGCCGCTTTATCCACCACCGAGAAGGGACACGACCATGGACGATGTCCGACTTGGACAGACCGGTCTGAGAGTCAGCCGGATCGCCTTGGGCTGCATGAGCTACGGCGACCCCGGGTTCCACCGGTGGACCCTGGATGAGGAGGCGTCGCAGCCGTTCTTCCGGCAGGCGGTCGAGCTTGGCATCACCTTCTGGGACACGGCCAACGGCTACGGCGGGGGAACTTCGGAGGAGTTCATCGGCCGAGCCGTCACGACTTACGCTCGCCGCGAAGACATCGTGCTGGCCACCAAGGTGCACAACAAGATGCACGACGGCCCCGGCGGCTCCGGCCTGTCCCGCAAGGCCATCCTGGAGCAGCTCGACGCATCGCTGCGCAGGCTGAGCACCGACTACATCGACCTCTACTACATCCATCGGTTCGATCCTGAGGTCCCGGTCGAGGAAACCATGGAGGCGCTGCACGACGTCATCAAAGCCGGCAAGGTCCGCTACATTGGCGCCTCGTCGATGTGGGCCTGGCAGTTTGCCAAGATGCAGCACGCCGCAAACCTGGGCGGCTGGACCCGGTTCGTAGCCATGGAGAACCAGTACAACCTGCTCAAACGTGAAGAGGAACGTGAAATGCTGCCGATGTGCGCCGACATGGGCGTGGGCTGTGTCCCTTACTCCCCGCTGGGCAAAGGCCGCCTCGCACGCCCCTGGGGGCAACACACCCAGCGCGGCGACACCGACCAGGTCGCCAAGAGCTTCGACCTCGACGTCGACCAGCCCGTCGTCGATGCCGTCCAGCAGATCGCCGAGGAGCGAGGCGTCCCGATGGCACACATCGCCATGGCCTGGGTACTCAGTAAGCCGGTCGTCACCGCCGCCATCGTCGGTGCTACCAAGCCTCACCACCTGGCCGATGCCGCCGCGTCACTTCAGGTGCAGCTCACCGAGGACGAAATCCGGCGCCTCGAAGAGCCCTACACGACTCAACCTGCCTATTGGTGGTAAATCAACGAGCGCGTTGATGGATCCTCTTGGGGCGTCATCATCCTTATTACGTCCTCACCGCAGTCGGCGGCTGGACACCGGATCCTCGAGCTGCCAACGTGGGCCGCAGATATGCTTCGCCGCCGTTACGCGTCCGTGTCGGTGATCAGGTGTTTCCTGCTCGGTCAGGCAGTGTTCGGGATCGAAGCAACACAGGCCGGTCCTTGCGGTCAGCGTTCGCTCGTGCTGGCTTTGCCGGACTCAGCAGTCACGCATTCAGAAAGAGCGTGGCCACTTTGATGAGTGAGGCTGGACTGTCGTCGCGAGATGCCGCAGACCAGCTTGGGCGCAGCCGGCCGAGCATGACGACTGATGTCTATTTCGGTCGCAAGAAACGCGCCCGCGGCGCAGCTGCCATCTTGGAAAATCTGTTCGACGGCTGAACGGTGCCTGCCTCCGAGCTGACCGGCGTTCGGTGCGGTCCTCATCTGTGCGCCTGGCGCTGCTCGACGTCGAAGGGTGATGTCGTCACGGCACTCCCGGACCTCGAGCCGGGTCCGAGGCGGCGGTGTGCCGTCGGCACTGCGCAGATAGCGATCAACGACGAACCGCTGTCCAGCTGGACGCAACGGTGCCAAGCGGGCTGGAACTTCGGCGGGTTACCTGCCGGGCTTCACCGGTGTTGCTTCCGCGCGAGCCTGACGCGCGGCGCGTCTGTCCTCGAACCGGCCCGCTTGCCGATCCAGCTCCTCGAAGTAGCTGCCGAGCTGCTCGCGCGCCTGCTCCCCCTCCCCGGACAGCCCGACCCGATCCCAGACGTCCCAGGAGCGCAGAATCGGGGCGAGCACCTCGTCTCGGTGGATCCGCAGGTCGTAGATGCCGGCCATGGCGATCTGCACCGAGCGGCGAGAGAAGCCCTCAATGGTGCTACCGGGCATCTGGAATGTGCTGACGACGTCACAGATCGCCCGCATCGTCTCATCGGGAGCGAGCTCGAGCGCCGCCTGGAGCACGTTCCGGTAGAAGACCATGTGCAGGTTCTCGTCCTGCGAGATTCGCGCGAGCAGCTGCTCACACACCGGATCCTCGGTGTAGCGGCCGGTGTTGCGATGGGAGATACGGGTCGCCAGCTCCTGGAAGGAGACGTAGGCCACGGTGTGCAGCATGTCCAGGTCGTACGCGCTGGCAAAGCCCTGCGTCATGTGCACCATGCGTTCGCGTTCAAGGGTCACTGGGTCGACGGCGCGGGTGGTCAGCAGGTAATCGCGGATCGCGATTCCGTGCCGGCCCTCCTCGGCGGTCCAGCGACCGATCCACGTGCCCCAGGCGCCGTCGGTACCGAACGACTCATAGATGTCGCGGTGGTAGCTCGGCAGGTTGTCCTCGGTGAGGAGGTTGACGACGAGCGCGGTGCGGGCGACCTCAGTCACTCGAGATTGCGATGGATCCCACGCATCGCCGTCCAGCACGCCGTCGAAATTGCGGCCATCGCTCCACGGCACGTACTCGTGGGGAAACCACTCGCGGGCCGCCCTGAGGTGGCGATCCAATTCGCGCCCGACTACCGGCTCCAGCTCGGTCAGCAGTTCGATCTGCGTCCACGGTGGCATCGATCGCTCCTTGCGCCTGCGTAGGTTATGTCATCGTAGCTTCGCGAGCTCGAGAACGATGGGCGCCTCATCGGCCCACCGGCAGGTTCAGCCTGTCCGGGGCCTCGCGTGGCGCGGAGTGTTCGCGAGCATCTGGGGCGAAAGCTGGTAGCTCGCCCTAGGGCGTCCACCACGGCCGCAGCGGAAGACCGCGGTCGCCTCCGTGGGAGTCGAGCTTGACCGCCAAGACTTGGTGGAGCTGAACGACATTCGTCTCGAAGCCCAGCCGTGACCCGGCCATGTAAAGCCCCCACACCTTGGCAGTCGGCAGCCCGACCTCTTCGACTGCTTCATCCCAGTAGTCGACGAGGTTGCGGCACCAGTCGCGCAGCGTCAGCGCGTAGTGGTGGCGCAAGTTCTCCTCGTGCACCACCTCCAAACCGACATCCTGGGCCTCGGTGATGATGCGGCCGGAGCCGGTCAGCTCGCCATCCGGGAAGACGTAGCGGTCGATGAATCCACTTGCGGACGGCCGGGTCCGGTTGTTCGGGCGGGTGATGCAGTGGTTGAGCAGCAGCCCGCCGGTGCACAACTTGGACTGCAGGAACCGGAAGTAGGCGGGGTAGTTGGCGACGCCGATGTGCTCGGTCAGCCCGATCGAGGACACCGCGTCGAAGCCGGACTGAGGCACGTCGCGGTAGTCGCCGTGGCGGACCTCGGCCAGGTCGGCCAGGCCTTCGTCGGCGATCTTGTTCTGCCCCCACGCCGCCTGCTCCTTCGAGAGCGTGACACCGATGGTCTTCACCCCGTGCCGGGCGGCGTAGCGAACCATGCCGCCCCAGCCGCAACCGACGTCGAGCAACCGGTCGCCTGGCTTCAGGCGTAGCTTCTCAAACACCAGCCGGTGCTTGTTCTCCTGCGCCTCCTCCAGCGTCGCGTCGGGCTGCGGGTAGCAGGCGCAGGTGTAGGTCATCGACGGGCCAAGAACCCACTCGTAGAACGTGTTGGACACGTCGTAGTGGTGGTGGATGGCCTCCGCGTCACGGGTTCGGCTGTGGCGCAAGCCTTCTGCGATGCGGCGCCAGCGGGGCAGCGCCTCCTGCGGCGGCGGTGCGATGGGCTTGAGGTGCTCGAACCCGATCGACCGGACGATGTTGGCGAGCACGCGCGCCGGCGGCCGCCTGAAGTCCATCTTCTCGGCCAGCACCTTGAGCAACTCGTAGGGATCCCCCGGGTGCACACCGTGCAGTTCGAGGTCGCCGGAGACGTAGGCGCGGGCCAGCCCCAGATCTCCGGGTGCGGTGGCCAGATACGTGGTGCCGCGCGGTGTCAGCAGATCCAATCCGAACTCGGCATCGTCGGGTCCTGCCGTACTGCCGTCGTACGCCGAGAATTTGAGCGGCAGCTGGCCGGCGGCGACGATCTCGAGGATCTCGGCCAGTGCGAGCTTCCTGGACGGCGCCACCTGTGCTGTGTTCTCCCTGAATGTAGTCATCGTCGTTGCACCGCCTTCGCATACAGGTCCAGCAGACGTGAGTCGGGATCGTAGGTTTTCTTCACCGTCTTGTATGTTTCACCGCCGTAAAGCTCATCAAACTCATCGGGAGAGTAGAACGCGTCCGAATACAGCGACTTGTGTCCGTCCAGCTCGCTGACTGCGCGCTCGATCAGTTTGTTGGTGTGACCTTCTTTGGATGGCCAGTCGGGGCCGACCGGCACCGACGACCAGAAGCCGACGTTGACGTAGGTGCGGTGCGGGCGGAGGGGATACAGCGGCCAGTCGACGTCGTCGCGCAGACGCAGGGGGCACAGCCAGAGCGGCTCGATGGGCACGTTGCCCAAGAACCAGTCCAGGAACTCGGCGGTGCCTTCGATCGGCAGCTCGACGTCTTGGACGACGCGCTCGCGGGGCGGACGGCCGTTGCGCTTTTCGATGCGGTCGGCGATGTTGAATCGCTGGTCGTAGCTGATGAGCTTCCAGTAGAAGCTGCTGCGCCGGTAACGCCGCGGCCAGAGCCGGCGGATGCGCGGGTCCTGCGCGCCGAACGCCCGCGAACACCAGAACCAGTCGGTGTCCCACCGCCAGAGGTAGTCGTGAACGGTGAGCCGGTCATGCTTCTCGCCGTCATCGTGCTGGATGGAGCGGTAGTAGATCTGCTGGCCGGTGTAGTCGCTGACCGGCCCGGGGGTCGACGTCTGAACGCCGACGCACAGGTAGCTTTCATCGGCGCTGAACACCACGCCGTCGAGGTAGTCGATGGGCGCGCCGTCCAGGCCGCCGGTCTCGATGATGCGGTCCATCGTGGCGACCATGTTGTGGAGCGATCCGAAACGTAGATGCCTGAGCGCGACGAACGGTTTGACGGGTTCCAGCTCGATCTTGAGACGAACCGCATAGCCGAGCGTCCCGTAGGAATTCGGGAACGCACGGAACAGGTCGCCGTGTTGGTCGGGCGACGCGGTTAGCACGTCCCCGGTGCCGGTCAGGATGTCCATCTCCAGCACCGACTCGTGCGGAAGGCCGTTCCGAAACGACGTGGACTCGATGCCGAGCCCGCTGACGGCCCCGCCGAGCGTGATCGTCTTCAGCTGCGGCACCACCAGCGGCGCCAACTCGTAGGGAAGCGTGGCAGCGACGAGGTCCTCATACGTGCACATCCCGGCCACGTCGGCGGTCCGGGCGTCGGGGTCGACCGCGATGACGCCCGCCAACCCCGATGTGTCCAGGCCCTTGACAGTGTTCTTGGCCCGCGCCCGGAACAGATTCGACGTGGGTTTGGCCAGCCGAACCGTGGCGTATTCAGGGATGGACCGATAGCTCGCGAGAAGCCGCTGCACGCCCGCGGCGTGAACAGCCCGTGCGTCGGTCGCGGCAACAGACACAGATATACGCTAATCCGCGGCTCAGATCAGCATCCCTGCTCAGTGCTCGGCGACTCCCGCTGAGCCGACCATCGCAAGAGAAAGTCCTTCGGGTCGACGTCGGTCGCTCCGGTGGCCAACCTCGAGAACCACGGGCCGTCAGCCCGTGGTAGTCCTAGTAGGAACGCGGGTCACAAGCGGAACCTTGTGCGGGCCAATGCGCCCTACTAAGTCGGACGGGCGCGATCCGAACTGCTCACCTAATCGCCAACGTGTGCCTACACAGTTCGGTCGACAAGCTCGACAAGCGCTATTCCTGATATCAGAGTCACCAGGTAGAACATCAAGGGCACCATGTCGTGGAAGATCAGGGTCAGCACAAATAGCAGCATCATGCTGCCAATAAGCATCCAGCCGATCCACATCGGTAGGTCACTCCTCAGCAGCGCATATCCAAGAATCGCCAGGCCAGCGGCATGACCACGGTTGGCTTCATCGGCAGCGGGACGCATCGGCGGCAAAGTGGCGCGGTTGGCCATCACGGCTGGGTACGACGTGAATAACTCACGCGGGCCGCAGACCCTCGAGGATCGGGTGAAGGAGCTGGGGCCGCACGCGCGGGCAGCCGCGCCGACCGGCGCCGCGCACCGGGTGACCTGGTGGTGGTGAGCATCTCGCCGCGGGCCTAGCCGGCAGTAACCCGAGAAGCCGCTGGCCGGCAAGCCGGTCCTGGACACTATCAACTTCATGCCGCAGCGCGACGGCGGATACCAGGGCTCGGTGGCTCGCTCTCCAGCAGCGAGGTGCGCCAGCGGCACCCAGATATGGCGCACGTGGTCAGGCCCGACGTCATACGCTGAACCCACGAGAGGGGCGCATCGATGAGCGGAACCGAGAACAACCCAACATCGACCCTGGATGAGCGTCTGCGCCTCGGCGCCGGGTTCGCGGCAGCCGACCGGCCACGCATTCTCGAGGCCCTGTCCGCACTCGCGCCGCACCTGTCTGGATGGGAACACGACCAGGTCGACCTTGAGGTGTCGTTGAAAGACATCGAGGGCACGGACCAGAAGGTCACCCTTCAAGCCTGGCTAGCGGGACGGGCGCACCTCGTGGCCACCTCCCACGAGCGCGACCTTGATCATGCCCTCGCGGAGGTGCGTAGAGACCTGATCCGCCAGATCGAGGACGAGAGGTCACGGCGCGAACCTCGCAAACGCCGGAAGACCCGTTATCGCACGACCTAACCCGGCCGGGGATGCTCCTGCGCACGTTTTCCGAACCGGGAAATGTGCCCGCGATCTGCCGTGCGCATGAGGACGGCGCTGCTTGTGACGGACCGGCTTGCCGCCTTCTGCTGACCGCACTGCCGAACCGGGCGAGGTCAGTAGTGGGTGAGCACCCGGACGGCCTGAACGAGACCGGAACAGATGCAGGCTCGGTTCTCAACGCCGAGCTCACTGGCAGCGCACCACCGCAGGCTAATGGCATCGTGCGCTGAGAGCGGATGTCCGCAAGTGCAGCAGAGGTCGGGCGCAAAGTCATCTGCACGGACGGTTGGCGAGTCACTATGCATATCGAAGTCCGTAGAGGCCCATTACAAAGGGCCAGATAGTGAGCGCCAGGGACCTACCAACCGGATGTCAGCAGCAATGTTCTCTGGTAGTCCCACAGTACGCGCGCCACGATGTCTGACCGAACCGAGCGCCAAGTCACATCAGAAAGCAGCCGACGAAGCGACCGGAACGCGAAGGTCGACGCGGTCAGTCAGCACCAGGATCAGCCTTCCCGCGAGATGCAGCACGGTCGTCATCGGCGACACTGTTCGCCTTGCCATCACCGAACCCTGCCCCGTGGCGCGATGATCACACTGCCGCAGGGAGACCTACTCAAAGACTCAGGAATCCTACGGACGGCCGCTCAGCACAACGGAGTGAACGTCGGAATCTACGCCTCAGTGATCATGGCGGGCGCAATCGCCACGGCGACCGGTCGTGCTCGCCTGAGCTGGGATTGACCGCCGCCCTTGCCGCGACCCGTTAGAAGCGGCTCTCCAATACGTGGCGGCCTACCAAGAGATCAGTCGCCGGCGAGATTGGCCTTCGATCTCGCGAAGCTCGGCGATTGACTTGGCAAGATAGCGTTTCTCGGCCGCGTATCGGATCGCTGTGACGTGTAAGGCCCCGTAGAGGCAATCCATGCCCAACTTATGGAGCGAACCGTTGGCTGCCTCACCAGCTGCGGCACGCGCGGCGAAGCTGGCGCAAATCAAAGCAGGCGATCTCTGAGTGTCACGCTTCATCACCATCCCAAGGCCAAAGGTGCATCTGCCTAGAGCGGGATACTGAACGTGTGCTGCAGTGCCAAGTTCTCCGGTGCCAGGAGCGGGCCACGCGAAACTTCGTGATTGATCAAGGTCAGGGGGGCCTCTCCGAGACAATGGTCTGCGAGGCGCACGCCGCCGCCCTGAAAGCGGGCGAGCGGTACGTTTATAACAGTGTCGAGAATGTGATCTACATAGGGCAGGACGCGCCGCCTCAGAGTAAGTAATCGGCCCCGCGCCGGGCAAATTTCGAGTGATCGGGTGGCGTTTCAATCTAAGAGAACCGGCCCCGAGCCGGTGTTGAGACCACCGACACAGGGCCCTGATCCCGACTAACCGGGGAGTAGAGACGATCTCGGTGGCTCCGGCGGCCAAGCGAGCACGACCACATCGTGTCATCGCCGACAGGTGGTGGCCGCTAGCCAACGCCGGAATCCTCGCGGTTGTGATGACCCAGATCGCGTCGTGACGCGGCGGAAGCAGCTGGGGTGTCACCTTGTCCCGCGGGACCCGACTGTGCGGTAGTGCGGTCGCGATCTCAGCAAGGTGACACCATGGAGCATGGCCGAGATAACCGTTCGGGTGCTGGAGGGGGGTGATTGGCCGCTGTACAGGGACGTTCGGTTACGCGCCCTGGAAGAGTCCCCCGCATCGTTCTCGGCACAGCTGGCCGATGAGGCCGACCAGGACGAGCAGTTCTGGCGTGATCGGATGGACCGGTCCCACCTACTCCTTGCCGAACGCGATGGGCGTCCGGTAGGGATCGCCAGTATGGGACCATACGTCGCGGAGCTCTCGGCGGGTGAGATCTTCGGGTTGTATGTAGTCCCTGAGGCACGCGGTACGGGCGTGTCCTGGCGACTCGTCGAGGCAGCCGCGGCCCTAGCGAGCCGCGAGGGCCACCGGCAGCTGTACTACTGGGTGGGCGTCGACAATGGGCGCGCGGTCGGTTTCGCGAAGAACTTCGGGTTCCGCTCTACCGGCTCCCGCCGCCCATCCCAGGTCGCTGACCTCGCGCTGGGCGATTATGAGACAGCGCTGGTCTTGTCGCTTGTACCCGACGACACATCGGTACCCAACCCAACTAGCGACAAACCGGCTCCCCGGGACGGCCCGATCGGCTGAGACCCCGGACCGAGCCCCACCGCGTGCCGGTCTGGGAGAGGCGTGGCCGTCTGAGATCAGGCGACCTGTGTGCCCTCAACACTGATTCCCAAGATCATCAAGATCGCCTATGCCCGCTGGCTGCGGCCATGCGATTGCTCCGTGCCACATGTAGGCAGCGCTGCCCAACCGGTCGTCGGCGATAGCCACCGTCCAAGGACTCCTTGATCTTCTTGAGCACCGGTCTCGAAAGGGTCATAGAACGCCGGCTAGGGCATCATTCTGATTCTCGCCACCACCAGAGCCTCTTTATGGCGACCAGCTCGACATCGCCAACGCCTCCCAGCGGCGTTGGCGGCTATCAGCCGCCGGCTTAGAACGCCGGAACAATGGGCTTGAGACGGGTGCGAGCGGTCGGTGTTAGGCGTGATAACTGTGGGTAAAGTGTGGGCGAGGAGCCTGGCATCCAGAACGAGAGTGCCCCTGACTAGGAGCAATGTGCGCCGCGAGGGAATCGAACCCCCAACCCGCTGATTAAGAGTCAGCTGCTCTGCCAGTTGAGCTAGCGGCGCGCGCGAAGAGCAACAGTATCAGGATCGCTTCGCTTCAAGTACGGCCTGAGCAGCGTTGTGGCCACCGAGACCACTGACGGCGCCACCACGTACCGCCCCAGAGCCGCACAACAGGATCCCCGGGTAGTCGGTAGCCACGCCCCAGCGTTCCGCCGCGGTCGCTGCGGGCTCATCGTCGGCCAGCCAGGGCCATGCCAGATCGCCATGGAAGATGTGGCCGCCCGGCATCCTGAGCTCCGCCTCGATATCGAGGGGTGTCATCACCTCGATACAGGGTTCCCCATATCGGTCAAGGGCTAGGCAGGGCTCCAACGGCTCAGCGAGCACCGACCGAAGAGAGCGCAGCGCTGCTTCCTTCGCCCGCTCCCGCGAGCCGGCCGGATCCGTCATGAACAGGTTCGCGGGCGTGTGCATTCCGAACAGCGTAAAAGTGTGGTAGCCCGCGGCCCGCAGCTCCGGATCCAGGATCGAGCCGTCGGTCAGCGTGTGGCAGTAGACCTCGCACGGCATCGGATCCGGCATCTGACCGGCCAATGCGTCCTCGTACGCCTGCTGCAAACACCTGTAGCCCTGGCCGAGATGCAGCGTGCCAGCGAAGCCGATCACCGGCTCTAGGCCGGAGCGGAAACGAGGCAGCCGCCGCACTACGATGTTGATCTTGGTCTGGCTGCCGATTGGCGGTTGGTAGGGATTCCCGAGCAGCCGCTGGAGGGTGGCTGGCGCACAGTTCGCCAAGATCACGTCAGCGGTGATCGTCTCCCGATCCGCTAGGAAAAGGGTTGCTCCGCCACCGGTTCGTGGCTTGATGGCATCAACCGGGCAGCCCGCCCGAATCGAGACCTTGGCCTCTTCCGCCACTCGAACCAGCTCAGCGGTGACCGCCCCCATGCCACCGACTGGTACCCTCCACTCGCCATCGCCGTTGCCGATCATGTGGTAGAGAAAACAGCGGTTCTGGAGCAATGACGGATCGTGCGCCGACGTGAAGGTCCCGATCATGGCGTCGGTCAGCACCAGACCGCGGACAGTGTCGTCAACGAATCTGGCTTCGATGAGCTGCCCGAGCGGCCGCTCGACCACTGACGCCCACAGCTCCTGATCGACTCGAGCTCGGAGCTCCGCGGCGCGTGGCAGCGGCTCAGTCAAAGTTGGTTCTATCACCGCTGCCAGCTCCCGCAGTCCAGCCTCGAACTCACTCCATGCCTGGTATTCGTGCTCGTCGCCGGTCAGCGCCCGGAAGGAGTCACGCGTCGCACGTCCCTCCTGGCGCTCAATAAGGAGGCCAGCTGAGTCGACCGGTGTATATGACTTGACGTGACGCGAGCGCAGTTCCAGGCGGAGCCCCAGCTCCTCGATGATCGAGGTGGGCAGCAACGAAACCAGATAGGAGAAGCGGGAGAGCCGGGCGGCCACACCTTCGAACACTTCCTTGCTGGCCACGGCGCCACCGAGTTCGCTGCGCGCCTCGAAGATACTGACTTGGCAACCGGCCCGGGCCAGATAAGCCGCGGCGACCAGCCCGTTGTGGCCGCCGCCAATGACAGCAATCTCGGCGTGAATACCAGTCATCGACTCCCACCATCGAGTTGCTGTGACGGTCCGCTGTGCAGGCCTCGTTTACGCGCGTGGGACCGGCGGACCCTGGCGAGGGACGGGTAGTAGGTCATCGAACCTCCGCGACGATCGTTCCCCGATCCGTCGTGTCCTACCCCTTGGGTGAGTGACGGGACTCGAACCCGCGACGTCCTGGACCACAACCAGGTGCTCTACCAGCTGAGCTACACCCACCATGCGAACGGTCCGAACATGTTTCATGGACCACACACCGCAGCGGAAGTGTACCGGGCGCCGGTTTGCCAGGCCTAGTCAGTTCTGGCTCGGAGCCACCTCGGTCAACGGGCCCCTAATGCGATCCGCGATCTCTTTTGACGCGGCGCTGTCCGGCCCAGGCAGTGGTACGAACACCGCCTCGCGGTAGTAGCGCAACTCCTCAATGGACTCTCGTACGTCGGCGAGCGCGCGATGATTGCCGGCCTTGGCCGGCGCCTGGTAGTAGACGCGTGGGTACCAGCGGCGTACCAGCTCCTTGATGCTGGAGACATCCACGCTGCGGTAGTGAACGTGGCGCTCGAATGTCGGCATGTCGCGGGCCAGAAACGCCCGATCGGTGCCGATCGTGTTGCCGGCGAGCGGAGCCTTACCAGGGTCAGCCACGAAGGTCCGGACGTAGTCGAGGACACGCTGCTCGGCCTCGGCCATGGACAACCCGCTGTCGAGCAAGCTGAGCAGGCCGGAGGCCTCGTGCATGCCGCGTACGAAATCCCCCATCTGCTCCAGCGCCTGGTTGCTCGGTTTGATCACCAAATCGACTCCGTCGCCCAGCACAGTGAGCTCGGCGTCGGTGACCAGTGCAGCCACCTCGATCAGTTCGTCGTTGATCAAGTCGAGTCCGGTCATCTCGCAGTCAACCCAGACCAGGAGGTCGATGGTGGCCATCTCTAGGTTTCCTGTGCCTTTCGTCCGTCACTTCTCCGACGCGGCCGGGCGGCATACACCGGCACCCACTTGACCAGCCAGCCCGAGCCTGCCCAGGTGAGCAGTCCCATCGTGACAGCGGCCACTGCCAGGGAAGCGAATACGCTGACGACGCTGATCACCAGCGGGCCGGCGAGGTTGCCCAGATCGCTACAGACCCTCCATCCTCCGAGAAACTGTGCCCGATTCTGCGGCGGTGAGGCGTCGGCGCCAAGAGTCAGGACGATGCCGGAGGAGATGCCGTTGCCCAGACCCATTAGCGCAGCCACCAGGCCGACGCTAGTGGCCCCGGTGGTCAGCGGCAACAATATGAAGCCCAGTCCGAGCACGATCGTGGTCGGTACCGCGACGTACACCCGGCCAAAGCGGTCCATGATCGCCCCGCCCGGATAGAACAGCAGGATGTCCAACCCCGCTGAGATCCCGAAGATCACCGCGGTCGTTGCGGCGTCGATGCCGATGGATTCAGCCCACAGCGGCACGATGGACTGGCGGGTGGCACGAGCGGCGGAGATAACCAGAATGCCGATGCCAAGCGTGAGCAGGATACGACGATGCTCAGCCAGCACCGAGATTACGGATCGGTGCCGCGTACTGTCGCCGATTGCGGTGGCCGGATGGCTCCGGGTTACGTCGGGCAGGAATGCGGTGAGGATGGCGGCGGCGATGCTCATGATCGCCGCGAACGCGTATGAAGCGCCGATGCTCCATCGCGTGACGATCACAGCAGCGATGAATGGTCCGATGAACAGCCCGATCCGAAAGCTACCGCCCAGGGTGGAGAGAGCGCGGGCCCGGAAGGGTACGGGAATGGCTTCGGTGAGGTAGGCGTGCCGGGCCAGACCGAATACCGCGTGGGCCAGGCCGGTGACCGTGATGGCAACCGCGAGCAAGATCAGGGATTGGGCTAGGAAGGCTCCCAGGAGTGCCATCGCGTCAACGACGCAGGCCGCGATCAAGGCTCGTCGCTCCCCGATTCGGGCGGCCAGCGCACCCGCAGGGAGATCACCAATCAACTGCCCGAGACCAATCAGCGCGACGATGAGCGCTGCTGTTCCTACGCTGGCGCCGAGTGCGCGCGCCGAGAGAGCAACCATCGGGAGGATGGCGCCCTGGCCGACGGCCACCAGGATGGTTGGCCCGTACACAGAAACCGCGATGCTGCGCAGGCGCACCGGCTGCGGGCTGTGTTCGTGCAGCCCGGAGGGCGATGTCTCGCCGCCGCTGCCGTCTGCCACTCGACCGAACCTACCCAGGCTGTGAACACGAGCCGATCGATTTATCGGCGGCATGATCCGGCGCTACAGTGATGCGCGAGCTGGCCGTACTGGTACGGACGGCGCGCTCCCGGCCCCCGTAGCTCAGAGGATAGAGCAGCAGCCTTCTAATCTGTCGGTCGTAGGTTCGATTCCTACCGGGGGCGCAATAATGGCTTGCCGCAGCCACGCTCGACGCGGCGATGGCTGTTCAGTTGACCGCATTTGCAGCAGCAGGTGGAGTCGAGAGAGATGTCCATCATCCGCCCACTCCGGCCTCCATATTTTTCGATACCACCTCCATCGTTTGCTGCAGCTCAGCCGTGGGGCTGAACTCGACGACTTCAGTCCCGGCGTAGAGCGTCGGGACGTGCCCCGGTGCTGCGTAATACGCGTCACCGGCAACGTAAAGTTCTTCGTTCCCATCCGCGAAGGCGAACTTTAACCGGCCCATAACCACATAGCCCGTGTGTGGGCACTGACAACGGTCATCGGGCAGGCCGACGAAAAATGGTGCGAGCTCGGCGTCGGCCGTGTAAGTCTCGAACCCGACGGTGTATGGGCCGAAATCCTCGAAATGCCCTTCGTACCCTTCCAGTTGTAGATGCTCGGAAGCGCTGGACTTGGACGCTTTCGACATGTCGTCACTCCTCTCACTTCGTTATTAGGACTGGGCTACACAAGCGCTTCCACCGACTGATGGCTCCTTGCGTTCGGCCCACCGCCTAAGTCTCGGGCTCAGCATGTCCGTCAAGGTAGGGGGAAATGCCCTATGCGGTCTGATGGGATCAAGCAGCCCATCTCGGCCTGAGTGGCCCTCGCGCCTGACGTGCTCTCGTGCCACGATGAGGCCGTGACGACCGTGCCTGCGGACACGGCGCTCGCTCGCGGTTATGGGGCGCTCGCTGTCGGCAACTGGTCGGAGGCGCGTGGCGCTTTCGAAGAGGCAGTTCGCACTGAGGAATCGCCCGAAGCGCTCGACGGACTCGGCCGTTCGCTCTGGTGGCTTCACGAAGGGCGTGAAGCGATCGTCTGGCGGGAGCGTGCGTACTCGGGGTTCAGGCGCCACGGGGATCTCGGCCGGGCAGCTCGGATTGCCCTGTGGCTCTCGCGCGAGTACTCGCTCGTGTTCGGCAACAACGCTGCGGCTCGTGGCTGGCTGGCGCGGGCGGAGCGCCTGCTCCGAGACGTCGCTCCCGGCGTCGAGCAGGGTTGGCTTGACCTCGCACGTTCGGAAGGCTCGCGCGCGTCGTCTGAGGCTGCGATGTACGCCGAGGCGGCGCTCAACGCGGCGCTCGCGGCAGGTGATCCTGACTTGGAGCTGCGTGCGCTCGCGCAACTGGGATTTGCTCGAGTCTCCGGGGGAGAGGTTGACGAAGGCCTGGCACAGCTCGACGAGGCGATGGCCGCGGCGACGAGCGGTGAACCGGCGAGCCTCGAGACGTTTGCAGACATCTGCTGCACGCTGATGCTCGCATGCGAGCGGGCGGGTGACATGGAACGCCCGCGGCAGTGGAGCGCAGTTCTGGAGGACTTTGTCAGGAAGTACGACCATGTGGTGCTTCTTGCGTTCTGCCGGACCTGCTGCGCTGATGTTTTCGCCGCCAACGGCCGCGTCGATGCCGCGGAAGATGAGCTCGTGGCTGCGATCAAGGAGCTGACGGATGCCGGTCAGCGATCACGGTGCGTCAACCCGGCCGCCCGTCTTGCTGAGATTCGGGTGCTGCAGGGCCGTTTCGACGAGGCCGAGGAGCTCCTCGCGGGATTTGATGGTGAGCCTGACGCGACCCGTGCCGCGGTCGCGCTCCGGCTTGCGCGCGGCGAGCCAGCGCCCGCGGCAGTGATCCTCGAGCGGCGGCTGGACGAGGTTGGACTGAGGAGCGTGCTCGCTGTTCCCTTTCTTGGCCAGCTCGTCGATGCACGCGTTGCCAAGGGACCACTGGAGGACG
>CAVSSB010000020.1:0-61474 GCA_963730505.1 uncultured Actinomycetota bacterium | reverse complement strand
TCGTGGGTACCGCGTTCAAGTTGAGCGGACCCGAGATCACCTACCTGGTCTCGGCCGGCCTGTTTATTTCTGGTCTCGCCACGCTCCTGCAGACCATCGGGCTATGGAAGTTCGGCGCTCGGCAGCCGATTGTGCAGGGCACATCGTTCGCTGCGGTCTCTACGATCTTGGCTGTCGGCCTCGCCGAGGGCGGCGGCGTGGCGGGTCTGCGCGCGGTCTTCGGCGCGCTGCTGGTCGCCGGCGCGCTCGCCTTGCTGATCGCGCCGGTCTTCACCCGGCTGCTGCGCTTCTTTCCTGAGGTCGTGACCGGGGTGGTCATCACCGTCATCGGCATCTCGCTGCTACCGGTGGCCATGCGCTGGGCGGCGGGTGGCGTGCCCGGCACGCCGAACTTCGGCGCGTTGAAGAACATCGCTGTGGCGGCCATCACGATGCTGATCATTGTGTTGATCTACCGATTCCTACCCGGCGGCTTCGGTCGGGTGGCGATCTTGCTTGGGCTGGTGCTCGGCACGGTCGTGGCGATTCCGTTTGGGTTGACAAACTTCGCCCGGATTGCCGACGCGAACATTTTCCAGTTGACCCTGCCATTCCACTTCGGTCTGCCCACCTTCGCGGTCGGAGCCATCATCTCCATGTTCATCGTGATGCTGGTGATCATGACCGAGACGACCGCGGACATCTTGGCCATTGGCCAGATCGTCGACAAGCCGGCGGACCGGCAGACGGTGACCAATGGCCTGCGTGCCGACATGCTCTCTACCGCGTTTGCCAGCGTGTTCAATGGGTTCTCGGTGAGCGCTTTCGCGCAGAACGTCGGCCTGGTGGCCATCACGGGCATCAAGAGCCGGTTCGTGGTCGCGGTCGGTGGCGGCATTCTGGTGTTCCTCGGCTTGTTCCCGATTCTCGGTGCCCTGGTCGCCCTGGTGCCGTTGCCGGTGCTAGGCGGGGCAGGCCTGGCCCTGTTCGGCACGGTTGCCGCGAGCGGCATCCGTACGCTCAGCACGGTCGACTTCGCCCGCAACGCGAACCTGGTGATCGTTGCGTTCTCTCTTGCCATGGGCATCATCCCGATCGCGGTGCCAACCTTCTACGACAAGTTCCCGGAGTGGTTCCAGGTGATCTTCGACTCCGGTATCACCGCCGCCGCAATCACCGCGGTGCTGCTCAATATCTTGTTCAACATCATCGGCCGCAAGGAGGAGGCGGAGGCGCCGATCTTCGCTGAGGCCCCAGCCGTCGCCACCATCTCTCAGGAAGACGAGGAGCGGCTGGAGGGTGAGGCGCCGGCTGACCGTGGTCAGGCGCGGCGAGCAGAAGATGGGAGTACCCTCAGCGAGATCGACCTCCCGCGCCAGCCCGGCGACTCGGATACGCCGAAGCAATGAGCCAACCAGATATGGGCGCTGAGCGTTCGGTTGTTGCTGACCAGCTCCGTGAAATTGCGCTGCTCCGGCTGGCCGGGGTGGTGGCACCATGAGCTTCATCTCCGCCCACATCCTCGACGCTCTCGCCGGCACGCCGGCCTCCGGAGTCGCGGTGAGGCTGGAGACCCAAGACGGCGAGGTGCTCGGCGACGCGGTCACCGATGCCGACGGGCGCGTTTCCGATCTCGGCCCGGACCGGCTCGAAGCCGGCGACTACCGGGTCCAGTTCGCCACTGGCGAGTACTTCGCCGGGAAGGGCCAGGACACCTTCTACCCATTCGTGGTGGTGAACTTCATCGTTGCACCGGACCAGGCGCACTATCACGTGCCGCTGCTGCTCAGCCCGTACTCCTACACCACCTACCGCGGCAGCTGAGCGCTTACCTTGACCGCTCCCGACAAGTCCATCCCCCAAACAACCAAAGGAGATTCGGAAATGGCTGAAGTCCAGCTGGGTGCCAATCAGTACGGCAAGGCGGAGAACCGCGTGGTCCGGGTCACCCGTGACACTGACCGGCATGAGGTGGCGGACCTTAACGTCACCTCCCAACTGCGCGGTGACTTCGAGGCAGCGCACACCGAGGGAGACAACGCCCACGTGGTGGCAACCGACACTCAGAAGAACACCATCTTCGCGTTCGCCAAGGACGGCATTAGTTCTCCGGAAAGCTTTCTGTTGCGGCTCGCCGACCACTTCACCAAAGAGTTCGACTGGGTGAGCGGCGGGCGCTGGGCAGCAGATCAGTACGGCTGGACTCGCATCAATGACCACGACCACGCCTTCTATCGGGGCTCGCCCGAGGTCCGGACCGCGGTGCTGGTCCGCGACGAGGGCACCGACACAATGCTCTCTGGTTTCTACGGGCTCACGGTGATGAAGACCACCCAGTCCGGCTTCGTCGGTTTCCCGAGGGACAAGTACACGACACTCCAGGAGACCGAGGACCGGATCCTGGCCACCGATATCGCCACGAAGTGGCGTTACAACACCACCGACCTAGACTTCAACGCGGTCTACGAGAGGATCATGCAAGTTATCCTGACCAGCTTTTCGGAGGGCTATTCGAAGGCGCTCCAGCAAGATCTATACAAAATGGCCGCAGCCGTGATCGACGCTTGTGACGAGATCGATGAGATCAGGTTCTCGTGCCCCAACAAGCACCACTTCCTGTCCGACCTGTCGTTCTGCGGCCTCGATAATCCTGGTGAGGTGTTCTACGCCGCCGACCGGCCGTACGGTCTCATTGAGGCGACGATCCAACGCAAGGGCAGTGCGACCGCAGACCAGGCCTGGGCCGGGGTCGCTGGCTTCTGCTGACCCTGCGCGCTGCGGTGGTCGAGTCCCGAGACCCGGCCTAGTACGGACTAAGCACAGGCAGGTCGAACTTCAGGAGAGACATGGCTGAGCACGAGCGCAGCGGCCTGCACGGCGTCAACGACCCGGAGCAGATCCGCCAGCAGATCGAGGAGTATCTCCGGAGCCACCCGGACCAGAGGGAAGAATCACCCGGCGGGGTAGAGCGCGGCGAGCAGCAGGCCGACCTGGACCTGGTGATTCGGGGGCGGCAGATCTTGACTACCGCCGGCGTGGTCGCCCGCGAGGTCGGCATCCGCGACGGCCGGATCGTGGCCATCGAACCGCTAGGCAGTGGCCTCACCGCGGCCTCGACCGTCGAGCTCGCCGACGACGAAGCGCTGATTCCCGGGCTGGTGGACACCCACGTGCATGTCAACGAGCCGGGGCGTACCGAGTGGGAGGGTTTCGCGTCCGCGACCAAGGCTGCGGCCGCCGGAGGAGTCACAACGATCATCGACATGCCGTTGAACTCCATTCCGTCCACGGTCAACGTGCCTGCTCTGCAGCTCAAACGCTTGCACGCCCGGCCCCAGGCGTTCGTGGACGTAGGGTTCTGGGGCGGCGCGGTGCCCGGCAATCTGGGTGATCTGCGGTCCCTGCACGACGAGGGCGTCTTCGGCTTCAAGTGCTTCCTGCTGTTCTCCGGGGTGGACGAGTTCCCCCAGCTCGATCCTGAGGAGGTCGAGGACTACCTCGCCGAGCTCGCGACTTACGACGCCGTCCTGATCGTGCACGCCGAGAACTCCCGGGCCATCGACCGGGCGCCCAAGGCCGAGGGCGACGAGTACTTGCGCTTCCTTGGCTCGCGACCGCGCGGCGCGGAGAACCTGGCCATCGCGGAGCTGATCGAGCGGGTCCGCTGGACTGGGGCCAGCGCCCACATTCTGCACTTGTCCTCGTCCGACGCGCTGCCGATGATTCGCTCGGCAAAGGCTGACGGGCTACGGCTCACGGTCGAGACCTGCCCGCACTACCTGACCCTGTTCGCTGAGGAGATTCCCAATGGGGCCACCGCCTACAAGTGCTGCCCGCCCATCCGAGAGGTCGCGAACCGGGAACTGCTCTGGGAGGCGCTGCTGGACGGGACGATCGACGACATCACCTCCGACCACTCACCCTCCACTCTGGAGCTCAAGGACCTGGAGAACGGCGACTTCGGCGTGGCCTGGGGGGGTATCGCCTCGATTCAGCTCGGGCTGTCGCTGATCTGGACGGAGGCGCGGCGACGGGGCCTCGGGCTGGAGCAGGTGGTCGAGTGGATGGCCACCAAGCCGGCGCAGCGTGTCGGCCTGCCCGCCAAAGGGAAGCTGGCCCTCGGCTACGACGCCGACCTTGCAGTCTTCGCTCCCGACCAGGCCTTCGTCGTCGATGCCGCCAAACTGCACCACAAGAACCCCCTCACCCCCTACCAGGGCAAGACGCTGTCGGGGATGGCGCGGCGTACGTTCGTGCGAGGCAGGGAGGTGGATTACATCGATCCGCACGGACGGTTGCTGCGCCGTGGCCAGGTCTGAGGCGTTCGCTGCTCGGTGCCACGGACCTGGCTGACAAAGGCTTCAGCGACTGCGCTCCTATCTCGAGTCGAGAAGCCAATCGCTAGCGATGCGCCGTCCCATCTCGTGCAGCAGCGTCGCAGCGTTGGCCATGCTCTTGTCGACGTCCGGTTCGATGTCGGCGAGCCGTTAGGCCCGGGTAATGCCAGCGGAATGCAACCGCTCGTCGCTCAATAGGCTGCGGCCAGCCACCGCTACCGTGGTCACCCCTGATCGCGCCGCCGCCTTCGCCACTCCTACTGGGGCCTTGCCGGCCAACGACTGCTCGTCCAGCGAGCCTTCACCGGTGATCACCAGATCCGCGCCGACGAGTGCACGGTCGAAGTCCAGCCATTCCAGCAGCAGCTCGATACCGGGCCGCAGCTCGGCGTTCAGCAGGGCCATGGCTGCGAAGCCGGTCCCCCCGGCCGCGCCCGCACCTGCCCGGCTCGCGAGGTCGGTCCCGGTCGCCTCGGCCACCCGCTTCGCCCACACCGTGAGGGCTCGCTCGAGCTGGGAGACGTCGGTAGGGCTGGCTCCCTTCTGGGGGCCGAACACGGCAGCGGCTCCCCGCGGACCGAGCAGGGGGTTGTCCACATCGCTGGCGACGACAATTCGGACGTCGCCCACCACCTGCCACAGCCCCGTCAGTTCGAGGCTTGCCAGGTTCTGCAGCGCGCCGCCGCCATAGCGGTAGATCGCGGCCTTGCTCATCGAGCAGCCGAGCGCCCAGAGCCTGGACCATCCCGGCGCCGCCGTCGGTGGAGGCACTCCCTCCGATGCCGAGCACGATGTCCGTCGCGCCGTGGGTGATGGCCTGTGCCAGCACCTGACCCAAGCCGTAGGTGGAGGCTCCGAGCGGGTCTGGTCGCCGGTCGGGCAGCAAGTCGAGCCCGCATACACCGGCCAGTTCGACCACCGCCTGGTGATCGTGCCGGGCGTAGGTCGCCGAGACTGGCTCTACCGGTCGGCCCCGAGGCCTCCACCGGCACCGCCGTGAAGCCGCGGGACAGGGCCGCCGCCACCGTCCCATCCCCGCCGTCGGCAATGGGCACCCTCACCACTTCGGCGTCCAGGGCTACGGCTAGCAACCCTGACGCCACAGCATCGGCTACTTCGGCAGCGGTCAAAGATCCCTTGAACTTGTCGGGTGCAACGACAACTCGCATTGATCAGTCCAGCAAGATCACGGCGGTCGGCGCGTCCTCGCCCCGGACCGCCAGCTCCTCGAACTCGGTGACCGCGTCGATCTCAGTGCCCATGGAGATGTTGGTGACCCGTTCCAAGATCACTTCAACTATGACGGGCACTCGGAACTCACCCATCAGCTTCCGTGCCTGCTCGAAGGCATCGGGTAGTTGGGCCGGGTCGAACACCCGTAGGCCCTTGCATCCTAGGCCCTCGGCGACCTTCACATGATCAACACCGTAGCCATTCATCTCGGGGGCATTGACATTGTCGAACGACAGCTGGACGTGGTAATCCATGTCGAAACCACGCTGGGACTGTCGTATCAAGCCAAGGTAGGCGTTGTTCACCACCACATGGATGTAGGGCAGGTTGAACTGAGCGCCAACGGCCAGCTCTTCGATCATGAACTGGAAGTCGTAGTCGCCGGAGAGTGCGACAACTGTGGCGTCGGGATCGGCAGCGCACACTCCTAGCGCAGCAGGCAGGGTCCAGCCCAGCGGGCCGGCCTGGCCGGCGTTGATCCAGTTGCGCGGGCCGTACACGTGCAGGAACTGGCCACCTGCGATCTGGGACAGGCCGATCGTGCTGACATAGCGGGTGTTCCGATCGAATGCGCTGTTCATCTCCTCATAGACCCGCTGCGGCTTCATCGGCACGTTGTCGAAATGGGTACGACGTTGCAGGGTCTGCTTACGCTGCTGACAGTCCTTCACCCACACGCCGTAATCGGGAACCTCGCGCGAAGTGGCACGCTCCTTGGCTACCTCGACAAACAGCTCCAGCGCCGCCTTGGCGTCGGACACGATGCCGTAGTCCGGGGCAAACACCCGGCCGATCTGAGTCGGCTCAATATCGACGTGGACGAACGTACGGCCGCGCCGGTAGACCTCCAGCCCACCCGTGTGCCGGTTGGCCCACCGGTTGCCGATGCCGAGTACAAAGTCGGACTCCAGGAAGGTGGCGTTGCCGTAGCGGTGCGAGGTCTGTAGCCCGACCATGCCGGCCATCAGCGGATGATCATCGGGGATCGCCCCCCAGCCCATCAGGGTGGGAATGACTGGAACCTGCAGCGCCTCGGCGAATTCGACCAACAGCGCCGACGCGTCGGCATTGATCACTCCGCCGCCGGCCACGATCAGCGGCCGCTCGGCTGCCAGCAACATGTCCAAGGCCTTGGCGACCTGCGCCCGGCTGGCCACCGGCCTATACACCGGGAGCGATGTGTAGGTGTCGGGGTCGAAGTCGATCTCGACCATCTGCACGTCGAAGGGCAGGTCGATCAGCACCGGCCCCGGCCGCCCGGAGCGCATCAGGTGGAACGCCTGCTGGAACGCTCCCGGCACCTGAGCGGGCTCCAGGACGGTAACTGCCATCTTGGCGAGCGGCGCGGCGATGGAGGCGATGTCGACGGCCTGAAAATCCTCCTTGTGGAGCCGAGCGACCGGCGCCTGGCCGGTGATGCACAGGATCGGGATCGAGTCTGCCGCCGCGGAATAGAGTCCGGTGATCATGTCGGTACCAGCAGGGCCGGACGTGCCGATGCAGACGCCAATGTTCCCGGCCTGGGCTCGGGTGTAACCCTCGGCCATGTGCGAGGCACCCTCGACGTGACGGGCCAGGATGTGTTTGATGCCTCCGTGCTTGCGCATGGCGTCGTAGAACGGGTTGATCGCTGCGCCGGGAAGGCCAAACGCCTGCGTCGCGCCTTCCAGTTCCAAGATCTTAACGGCGGCGTCGACCGCGCGCATTTTGCTCACTGTCCGCTCACTTTCTGGCCGGAGAGCCGTTCTACCCCCCGCAGCAAGGCCGAGTGGTCCAGCCCGCCATCCCCTTGCGCCCGCAACGCAGCGATCAGCTGCGCGGTGACCGCGCCCAGCGGGATGACCACCTCCTTGGCCCGCGCCGCATCCAATATGATGCCCATGTCCTTGTGGTGCAGGTCGATTCGAAAGCCGGGTTCGAACTGGCCCGCCAGCATGCTGGCCCCCTTGCGGTCCAACACCGCGCTGCCGGCAAGTCCGCCCGCCAGCACCTTAAGCGCCGCTTCGGTGTCCACGCCGTACGCCCGGAGAAAGACAATGGCCTCGGCTACCAACTCATAGTTTCCGGCGACGATCAGCTGATTCGCGGCCTTGACTGTCTGGCCGGAGCCCGGTGGGCCCACCAGCACAATCGTGCTGCCCATGGCTTCGAGAATGGGTTTCACCTCGTCGAAGTCGGCCGGTTCGGCTCCGACCATGATCGACAGCTTCGCCTCCCTAGCCCCGGCTTCCCCGCCGCTGACCGGGGCGTCCATGACACGGATACCGGCTTTCTTGCCGGCCTCCGCCAGCTGCACCGATACGTCCGGGCGGATGGAGGACATATCGACGTGAATCGCACCCTGCTTCGCATTGGCGTAGATCCCGTCCTCGTTGAGGGCCACGTCCTGCACGTCGGGAGAGTCAGGGACGATCGTGATAATCACGTCGGCGTCGCGTACCGCCTCGGCAACTGACGAAGCCCCTTGACCGCCGGACTCGATCAACGTGTCCACCGGTCCCCGGCTGCGGTTGTACCCGACCACGCCGTGTCCTGCCCGTACCAGGTGTCCGGCCATGGGGGCGCCCATGATGCCGAGCCCGATGAACGCAATGGTTGCCATGCGTGTCTCCTAGCTCTTCAGTTGAGGGAAAGGGATCGGCGCTCCCGGGGGAGCCACCCAAGGCTGTCCACTGTCGCGCCGGTGGGGATGTACTCGAGTGCCACATAGCCCGCGTAGCCGCCGTCTTCGATGCGTCGCAGGTAACGGTCCAGGTCGAGGGTGCCAGTGCCTGGCTCGTGGCGGCCCGGGTGGTCCGCGATCTGCACGTGGGCGATCCGGTCGTTGTATCGATCCAGCGCTCGATCAAGGTCATCGCCATTGTTGGCAAGGTGGAACAAGTCGCACAGGAAGCCGACGTTGGTCACTCCGCTGCCCGCCACCACCCGGTCGAGGACGGACACCACATCCGAGGCGGTGCGCAGCGGGTATGGCTTGGGCCCGCTCACCGGCTCCAGCAGTACGGTTGCCGCCGATTCGAGCTGCCGCCTGTGCCGCCGCCGTCAGCTGCTCGACCCCCAGCTGGTCCTGCTCTTGCGGGGAGGAGTTGTCGACGCGGTTGCCGTAGAGGGCGTTGAATGCCCGAGCCCCGAGGCGCTCCCCGATCCCCACGGTGACGTCAACGTTGTCGATGAACTCGCTCCCTCGTTCGGGAATCGAGAGAACTCCACAGTCGGGCCCAGCCAGGTCGCCGGCAAAGAAGTTCAGACCAACGAGGGATACGCCCGCGTCCTGCACAGCCGCCACGAACCGGTCGACGTCTTGGTCGGCTGGTACGGGCTGATCCGGCCAAGGCCACCAGAACTCCACCGCATCAAATCCAGCCTCGCGCGCAGCGGCTGGGCGCTGCAGGAGGGGAAGCTCGGCAAACAGTAGGGAACAGTTGGCGGCGTAAGGTAACCCGTGATCCATACTTTCCACCTTGCGAAATAAAGATTTTGGCAAACGAAAAGATATCAGGAGAAGCGTCCTGGGATCAACTAGAACCTCATCGAAAGCGCATCCCCGGGCGAGAACTCCCTGTCCCGACGAATCGAATGAATGAGTCTACCAACCGGGTATTCTATTCCACATGACGGAAGAAGGCGGGGGCGTAAGCGAGCGCGTTCGGTCAGTGGACCGTGTGTTCCAGCTGCTAGAGCATCTGGCAGACGAGGGTGGCTCCCGCAGCCTCTCCGAACTGACACGGCTCACCGGCCTCCCTATGCCGACCATTCACCGCCTGCTGCGTTCTTTGATCAACGACGGATACGTACGGCAGGAGTCGTCGAAGCGATACGCACTCGGTCCCCGGATGATCAGGCTGGGAGAGTCGGCCAGCCGCACGCTCGGTTCCTCGGCCATGCCGCATCTCGCACGGGTAGTAGCCAAGTGCGGCGAGACCGCCAATATGGCCATGCTCGAGGGCGACGCGTGCGTCTATATCGCCCAAGTACCTTCTCCCAATTTTGTCCGCATGTTCACCGAAGTCGGTCGAGTAGTGCCGGTGCACTCCACGGGCGTGGGCAAGGCCTTGCTATCGACCCTTCCCGATGAGAAGGTCTTCACGATTCTGCGCAGGGCAGGTATGCCCTCGATCACTGAGCACACCCTCACTACCCCAGGTGCGCTGCTCGATGATTTGGCACACGTCCGGAAGAACAGGTACGCCATCGATGATGGTGAGCAGGAACTTGGCGTTCGCTGCATTGCTGTGCCACTCGAGGACCTCCCTTTCACAGCGGCAATTTCGATATCGGGTCCCAGTAGCCGCATTCGTATGGCCGATGCACGAATCATCGCATCGCAGCTTCACGCCGCAGCTGCTGACATCAGCGCTGCCTTCGATGTCACTCGGGTGCGTTCTGTGAGCTAACGGTCTAGGAATATTGACAATCCAGCGCGGCGCAGGGCTACTGAAGGACGAAGTCTTATCAGCAGGACGTGCCGGGAGGCCGAGCTGCACTGCGGCCGACGCCAGAACAGAAACCGCAACCGGCTGCGGTCGATGTCGCGCGACCAGCCCGAGGTCTTGACGCCCGCCACTCTGACGGCCTAAATTACTCCGCATAGTGGAACAGTAATTCTGCTGAATGGTGTGCTAGCGGTGCCTGCGAGGTCACCGCTACGACTCGTGTCTGCTTCCAGAACAAGTAGCTCTTTCGAGAGGGTGACGTCAGTGTCCGAAAGACCGTACGAGCTCATACAGACTCCCGAGGAAATGGTGGCGCGGGTGCGCCTACGAGGAAGTTCGGTCTTGTCGTCCCCGCTCATCAACCGGGGCACCGCATTCACGCTCCAAGAACGTCATTCGCTCGGACTGACCGGCCTGCTGCCGAGCGGGGTGTCCACGATGGAAGGACAACTACGCCGCACCTACGCCCAATACAGCCGGCAGCCGGATGACCTGAACAAGAACGTGTACCTAGCGAACCTCCGAGACCGCAACGAGGTTCTGTTCTACCGGCTGCTCACTGCGCACATCCAAGAGATGCTGCCGATCGTCTACACACCCACAATCGGGCTGGCCATCGAGCGGTTCAGCCACGAATTCCGCCGCACCCGCGGCGTGTACCTGTCCGTGGACGCGATCGAGGCCGTGGAGGTGTCGCTTCGCAACTACGGGATGGGGCCAGAGGACGTCGACCTCATCGTCGCGACCGACTCCGAGGGCATCCTCGGCATCGGCGACTGGGGCGTTGGCGGGATCGAAATTGCCATTGGGAAGCTGGCGGTCTACATCGCTGCGGCGGGTATCCATCCGCGCCGTGTGATTCCTGTCGTCCTCGACATGGGCACTGACAACCTCGCGCTGCTCAACGATGAGATGTACCTCGGCAACCGGCATGCTCGGGTACGCGACCAGCGCTACGACGACCTCATCGATGCCTACGTCGCGACGGCAACGAAGCTGTTCCCGAACGCGATGCTGCACTGGGAGGACTTTGGGGTCAGCAACGCCCGGCGCATCCTGAACAAGTACGCCGACCAGATCTGCACGTTCAACGACGACATGCAGGGCACCGCGGCGGTCGTTTTGGCCGCCGCGTTCTCTGCCGTACGGGCAGCCGGATCCCGGCTGCGGGACCAGCGGGTCGTCATCCACGGCGCCGGCACCGCGGGCATCGGCATCGCGGACATGATGGTCGACGTTATGGTCCGGGATGGGCTGTCCCTGGACGAGGCTAGGCGGCGGTTCTGGGTCACTGGTCGCTCAGGGCTGATCACCGACGACCGAGCAGCCAGCCTGCGTGACTTCCAGGTGCCGTACGCCCGGCCCGCATCAGAGGTGGCCGGCTGGTCGAGCCAGGGCGACGGCATCAAGCCTGGCCGATATTGTGCGGAACGCAGAACCCACGATGCTGATTGGCACGTCGACCCAGCCGGCCGCGTTCACCGAGCAGATCGTCAAGCAGATGGCGTCCAAGGTGGAGCGGCCCATCATCATGCCGTTGTCGAACCCGACGTCGAAGTGCGAGGCACTACCCAGCGATCTGATTCACTGGACTGAGGGACGCGCCCTGGTGGCGGCTGGCAGTCCGTTCGACCCAGTGACCTACCAGGGTCGGACCTACCAGGTCGCGCAGGCCAACAACGCGCTGATCTTCCCCGGCCTTGGGCTGGGCGTGAAGGTGGCGCGAGCGAGCCGGGTGAGCGATCGGATGCTAGCGGCGGCAGCCGACGCTGTTGCCGCGCTGTCGGACGCCACGACGGTCGGTGCGTCGCTGCTGCCATCGATAGATCAGCTGCGCATGGTATCTGCGGCGGTTGGAGTCGGCGTCGCGCAGGCGGCAGGCTCCGAAGGGCACGCCCAAGCAGATCTCGATAACCCAGTCCAGCAGATTCATGAGGCGATGTGGCGGCCGGCATATCCGAAGATTGAGCTGGCGTGAGCGAGACGTTGTGCTCGGTCGCACCTGGAGCGGCTCCTCCGACGCGATCCTCCTGAGCGCGGGTCGCTTGGTCGGCACAGTGGCGCCGTAAGCGAGCGAGCATTCCGTGCGGTTGCCAGTTCCGCGTCGTCGCGGGCGGCGCGGGTCACCGGCTGGGGAACTGCGAGTAGTCCGGAAAGTTGCCGAACAGCCGCTCGTCCTCGCCGTCCGGGCCGTACGTGACCGCCTGCACGAGCAGGTGTCCGCCGACGAAGGCACCCTTCCACGACTCACCCATGCCGCCGAACACTTCCTCCCGATCACCCCTGCTGCGCGGTCGATTGATGCCTACCTTGAAGGCCTGCAGCTGCTCGCCGACGCGCGACGCGAAGTCCATGTCGTCGGTCGCCAGGCTGGCCACCAGGCACCCGTTGCTGGCATTCATGGCCGCGAGCAGCTCGGCCTCGGTGTCCACACAGACGACTGAGTCGAGGGGGCCGAACGGCTCGGCGTGGTGCAGCGACCAGTGGGCCGGTGGCTCGAGGACGCAGGCCGGTGCGACGTATGCCGAGGTGTCCTGCCCATCAAGGAAGCGCCCCGCACCCACCGAGCCGCGGTGGAGGGGAAGCCCTCGGCCCCGCATTGCCTCCTCGAACTGCTCTCCCAGTTCCGCGGCCTTCCGGGCCCCGATCACCGGCCCGAAGTCCAGCTCCGGGAGGGGATCATCCGGACGCTCGACAGCCAGCGGGTGGCCGAAGCGCAAGCCTTCGATGACCGGCAAGTAAGTATCGAGGAACGCGGGCAGTAAGCGTCGCTGGACGACATACCTCGGGTACGCAGTGCACCGCTGCTTGGCGTATTCGAACCCCTTTCGCAGATGCTGGGCGAGCAGCTCCCACTCGGTGAAGTCCCATATCCCCCACGCGTTCAGCCCTTCCTGCTCGAGAAAGTGGCGGCGGCGCCGGTCGGCCAGGGAAGTGGCGGCGGCCCGTCCGTTGGATCGGCCTCCGACGAACGCGAGTGCCCCTATGCGGGGATTGCTGATCAGGACGTCGCCCAGCTTGCCGCCGATCCCGCTGAGCAGTGTGACCGGAAGACCGGCGCGGGCCATGAAGGCGTGGGCGAGAGTCAGGCAGTGGAAGCCGCCCTGGCTCGGCGTCTTTGCCACCACGGCATTGCCGGCCAGCACCTGAACCAGCTCGGCGTGCACCTGCACGCTCATCGGGTAGTTCCAGCTCGCAATGTTCGACACTGGGCCAGGCAGGGGCCGCCGCTCGGCATCAGTTCCGATCGCCAGCTGGCGTTCTATCTCGTCGACGTACCAGCGGACCCCGTCCAGGCCGCGATCTACGTCGGCCACGGCCAGCCGCCATGGCTTGCCGATTTCCCAGACCAACAGTAGGGCGAGCAGGTCCCGGTGGAGGACCATCGTGTCGATCGCGGCGGTCACCCGTTCGCGGCGTTCAGCCAAGCCGACCTTCGACCACGCCGCATGCTGATCGCGGGCATGCTCTACGGCGCTGGCAGCGATGTCGCGCTCGACACGTGGCGGGCCCTGGATCGGCGACAAGTCGACCGGGGTGACATGGTGGCCGGGCATTCCTACGCGCTGCCACTTGCCGTGCAACAGATTGCGGATGCGGTCAGACTCGAATGCCTCCGGTGCCACTGACACGCATCGGGCGTAGGTCTCTGCCCACGAGCATCCAGGTTTTAGCTGCAGGTTCGTCACGTCGACATTCTGGCGCCAAGCCATCTCGCCATGCGAGCGGGCCGATTGAGCCTTGCGGCCGGTCATGTGCGAAGCGGTGCGGACGGCCCGTCAACGATGGATCAGAGCTGTTGATCTTCGTCCCGTCAGTCGCTCACGGCCCTGACTGCTCTGACACGTCCACCCGATAGCACCATGGGTTCGGCGAGTCGCCGACCTGCCACTACGTCATCGCCCGTGCACCGACGCTGGCAACTCGGAGCCTACGCGGTCAGCCAGGCCGTCGAGCTCGGTACGGAGCGCGGCGGGGAGCCTTGGGCCCAACATGGCGAACCAGTCCTCGATCAAAGCCAGCTCGGCCCGGCACTCCTCGGCATCTACGGTGAGCACCGCCTCCAGCGCGTCGGGCGGCAGGTTCAGGCCGTCGACATCGAGTGAGGCGGGCAACGGTACGGAGCCGACCGGCGTCTCGACGGCCTGCGCCCGCCCTTCCAGGCGCTCGACGATCCACTTGAGTACCCGGCTGTTCTCACCGAAGCCCGGCCAGAGGAAGTCCCCATCAGCGGATTTGCGGAACCAGTTCACGTAAAAGATGGCCGGTACGCCTTCTCGGTGCTCTGCGCCCAGCTGAAGCCAGTGCGCAAAGTAGTCGCCGGCCGCGTAGCCGAGGAATGGCAGCATGGCCATCGGGTCGCGTCGCACCACACCGACCGCCCCGGTCGCGGCCGCGGTGGTCTCGCTGGACAGCGTGGCACCCAAGAACACCCCGTGCGGCCAGTCCCGCGCCTGGGCCACTAGTGGCACCGTGTCCGCCCGACGTCCGCCGAAGATGATGGCGTCGATCGGGACTCCGGCCGAGTCGCCGTACTCGGGCGCGAGAATCGGGCACTGTGTCAGGGGTGTGCAGAACCGGCTGTTCGGGTGGGCCGCCGGCCCGGTGGCTTCTGCCGGCGTCCAGGGTTGTCCGCGCCAGTCGGTCAGATGCGCGGGTGGTTCGTCGGTCATGCCTTCCCACCAGATGTCCCCGTCGTCGGTCAGCGCCACGTTGGTGAAGATGGAGTTGCCGCGGTCGATTGTGGCCATGGCGTTGGGGTTCGTCCGCCAGCTTGTGCCGGGTGCCACGCCGAACAGGCCATATTCGGGATTGGTTGCGTACAGCCGGCCGTCGGCGCCGAACCGCATCCAGACGATGTCGTCGCCCAAGGTCTCCGCCGTCCAGCCCGGCAGGGTCGGACGCAGCATGGCCAGGTTCGTCTTCCCACAGGCGCTGGGAAAGGCGGCCGCGAGGTGGTAGCTCCGCCCCTCTGGCGAGGTCAGTTTCATGAGCAGCATGTGCTCGGCCAGCCACCCTTCGTCGCGGGCGATGACTGAGGCGATCCGCAGCGCGTAGCACTTCTTGCCGAGCAGCGAGTTGCCGCCGTAGCCGGAGCCGTACGACCAAATCGCCCGCTCTTCGGGGAAGTGGCTGATGTACTTCACCTCGTTGCACGGCCAGGGGACGTCGGCCTGCCCCGGTTGGAGGGGCGCACCCACCGAGTGCAGGCAGGCCACGAAGTCGGCCTCCCCGTGCGCGGTCATGGCGTCCAGCGCGGCGCGGCCCACCCGGGTCATGATTCTCATACTGACCGCTACGTATGGGGAGTCGGTGATCTCCACCCCGAAGCTTGGCTGTTCGGCGTCAAGCGGACCCATGCAGAACGGCACCACGTACATCGTCCGGCCGCGCATGCAGCCGCGGTACAGATCGGTCATCGCTTGCTTCATTTCCGTCGGCGCTACCCAGTTGTTGGTAGGTCCGGCGTCGTCGGGCTCGGCCGAGCAGATGAAGGTGCGGTCCTCGACCCGGGCGACATCGTCGGGGTCGCTCCGGGCTAGGAAAGAGTTGGGCTTAGCGGCCGGGTTGAGCCGGATCAAGGTGCCGGCCTCCACCAGGGTGTCAGTGAGCTGGGTCCACTCCGCGTCGGAGCCGTCGCACCAATAGATAGCTTCCGGCCCAGTGAGCTCGGCGATCTCATTCACCCACGCAAGTAGGCGGCGATGACTGGTCGGCGGGGTCGGGTTCGGCGGTGCAGGCCCCTCTGCTGGTCGACCGGAATCGCTAATGGCAGTCATGGCGTCACCTCGTGAGTAATACCAGCAGGGACACTGGTCTGAAGATCTGAAGATAGGCCATCGTGCACTCTGGACGAAATATGGTGAGGCAATTCACTTCTCGCGAGGAGCAGCTCAGCCAGATTTATCGTCAAATGCTACTCACACGCAAATTTAATGTGAGCTGTGGCCTAGACGTCGGAAGGCCAGGTTTCGGAAATCGGCAGTCGGAAATTGAGATGCTCGGTGGCCCACCTCGAGGGTGTCAGCCTTCGTCCGAGCGAGGTCGCGGGCCCTGCTCCCAGGGCGCTCACGGTCACCTCTGGGTTTTGGCTCCGAGCAGCTGGTCGATCGCCTGGTACGCGTACTCGGCATCGGGCTCCACATCCGTGAAGATGCGGAACGCCTCCACGGCCTGCTCCACCGCCATGCCGACCCCGGTGAGGGTGCGGCACCCGGCGGCCTTGCCGTCGAGGATCAACTGCGTCTCGACGGGCAGGTACACGCAATCTGCAACCCACATGTCCGGCCGAAAGAGGCCAGCCGGAACGCACGAACCGGCCCTGTGTCCCGTCATGCCGATAGTGGTGGCGTTGATCACGCCATCTGCTTCTGCCATGGCCGCATCCAGGTCGGTCCCGGGAACCGCGCGGCCCGGGCCGAAGAGGCGGTCCATCCTCTCGACGAGGGCATCGAGGCGGCCCTGGTCCGGCTCGAAAACAGTCAGCTTTCCGGCACCCGCGTCCAGCATGCCGTAGGCGACGGCGGAGCCGGCGCCACCGGCGCCCATCAAGAGGATGTGGTCGGACTTCGCATTAATGAGGTTTCGCTTGAATGAGTAGACGAAACCGCACCAGTCGGTGTTGTGGCCCACGGACTTGCCGTCTCGGAAGACCACCGTGTTCACGGCCTGCAGCGCGGTAGCGCGGTCGGACAGCTCGTCCAGCAGCGGGATTACGCTCTGCTTGCACGGCGCGGTGATGTTGAGGCCGGTGAATCCGAGCCTGCGGGCCCACGCCAGAATGTCCGCGAGGTGCTCCGGGCCGACGTCCAGTACGGCCAAATCGATCGGACGGTAGGCCACCCCGATGCCCATGGACCGGCCGAGCATCTCCTGAAGGGGTGGGGTGAGCGACGCGGTGATGCTGTCGCCGACGAGCCCCAGCATGTGGCATCGTTTACCAGTGCTACAACGCGGTATTTCCCAGCTTCTACCAGGAGCTGTTCCCAACCCGTACCCGAGTCACGGGGTTCGCCGTCTCCCAGAACATCGGCACTATGATTACGGCGTTTCTCCCGTTGATCTACGGTGTGGTGGCGCCGGGCGACTCCAACGTGCCGCTGATCGTCGGCAGCTTCACGTTGGCCTGCGGGATCATAGCCGCCATCGCCGCCTGGTCCGCCCCAGAGACCTACCGGGTGCACCTCAACGATCTCGGCACGCCAGACGCCGTCCCGGTCCCGGTCGAGGAATACCAACGGATCCGCGCATCAGCCTGAGTGGACAATCCACGCTCCTGTGGCCGGGTCGCTCCAAGTCGACTCGGCCTGCTGTCCGGAAGTCGATCTCGTCGAGAGTGAGCAACCATGACGTCGGTACTCGTCCTAAACGGCCCCAACCTCAACTTGCTAGGCACTCGTAAGCCTGAGGTTTACGGCACTACGACGCTCGCGGACGTTGAGGAACTGTGCCGCCAGGAAGCCGGAAAGCTCGGTCTTGAAGTGGTGTTTCGGCAGTCAAACCATGAGGGACAGCTCATCGACTGGATCCACGAGACTGGCGCGGCGGTTAAGGCCGGTGAATCCATAGGTGCCGTGGTCAACCCCGGCGCGTTCACGCATACCTCAATCGCTCTTCACGATGCGATTGAGGGTGCCAGCCTGCCGGTGATTGAGTGTCACATTTCCAATGTGCACACAGCGGGAAGAGTTTCGGCATCACTCGTACGTCTCCCCAGTCGCGCGTGGCATCGTCGTGGGATTCGGTGTGTACGGCTATGTGCTCGCTATCAATGGTCTTTACCAGCTTTCGCAACCAGCCAACCGCGGTGACCGCTAAAGACTGAGGATGAGGCGTGAGCCCAGCACGGGTTGCGGTGGTGGGTGCCGGGCTGATTGGACGCCGGCACATCGAGGAAGTGCAGGCCAACTCGTCTACCGAGCTCGCAGCGGTCGTGGACCCGGCTGTTGCCGGGGCAGAGCTGGCGCAGCAAGCCAATGTTCTCGGGTACGCGTCGCTCGCAGAGTTGTTTGCCGTGGAGCGTCCGGATGGTGTCATCATTGCGACGCCGAACCGGTTGCACGTCGAACACGGATTGCAGTGAGTGCAAGCCGGCGTGCCGGCATTGGTGGAAAAGCCGATCGGAGACACGGTCGAGGACGCCAGACGGCTGGTGGAAGCGGCCGAGGCGGCGGACGTGCCGCTGGTAATGGGTCATCACCGCCAGCACAGCCCGATCATGGCGAAGTCGCGTGAGCTGATCCAACGCGGCGTGCTTGGCACAATCGTGGCCGTTACGGGAACCGCACTCTTCTACAAACCAGACCAGTACTTCGATGTCGGCGGCGGCTGGCGCCGCAAGCCCGGCGGCGGGCCGATCTGATCAACCTGACCCACGAGGTAAACAACCTACTTTCACTCGTAGGCGACATCGTCAGCGTCCAAGCCATGACATCGCACGCCGTGCGCGGGTTCCCCGTAGAAGACACCGCTGCGATCGTGTTCCGGTTTGCCAACGGTGCGCTCGGCACGTTCCTGCTCTCGGACACCGCAGCCTCGGCGCGGAGCTGGGAGCAAACGTCGCAAGAGGACAGGTCCTATCCGACGTTCGAAGATGAGGACTGCTACCACATTGCGGGTACCGCAGGGTCGCTTTCCATTCCCACCATGCGCCTCAAGGTCTTCCCCGACAAGCGGTCGTGGTGGGAGCTCTTCGACACCGTTACCTTAGAGATCGAGCGCAGCGATCCACTCACGAACCAGATTAAGCACTTTGCCGCCGTCATTCGCGGAGAAGTAGATCCGCTTGTTAGCGGGAGAGATGGCCTCAAGACGTTACTCGTCACAGATGCCGTCACAGAAGCGGCGCGTACCGGGCAGATCATCAAGATAGGGCCATGACAGTGCAGTCAGGGACAACAGTGGGCTGTTAGAACGAGCGGGCGCAAACCCGCAAGCCACGCGGTCTTGCATTCTGACAAGTTCGCTGAGCGGGCGGTTTGTCGCGAGTGCAGCGCGAACACGCTAGAGCAGTCAGCGGCGGCCTTCGTTGCGACGCAGAAGCGGTATCAGGAGCCTGAGAACAATACCGAGCAGTCCCATGGCAACCAGGACCCAGCCGAACAACCGCATCTCTGAACCGTCGTTTTGGTAGTCCACGATCAGCGCAAGAAACAGCCCAGCCACGATTAGTCCGATGCTCATGGCGAGCTGCATGTGATTCCCTTCTTCGATGCAAGCCGTCCGGTGAATCATCTGGCATTCCAGACTTCGGCTATTGAACCAGGTGACCAACTATCCGCCGCGGTCACGGCCGCATGGCACAGGCTGAAGGGTCTTGCTCCGATCGAGCACGCTCCGTTCTATGCAATCAAGTTCTTCCCCGGAGTTTCGTACGCTCCGGAGAACAGGACCCCAGATCGCGACCAGTAAGCTCGTCGCGAGGTGCTTAGAAAGGAGGCCCTCGCCGTGGTGTCGCTATTGCAGAAACTTAGTACGCAGCTTCTCGAGGAAGGCGTCAGACTCGACTTGGACCGCCAGGAAATCTGGCGGAAGGCACAACGGTCAGGTGCTCGGCTATCGAGTGGTGACCTTCAGGTGCTCTTCCTGCTCGGTGTGGTGAGCAAGATTCTGACTAGCCTCGGAAGACTGATCATGCCGAGCCGCCTGCCAATTTCTTGATCATGAGCAGCTTCTACACCGCGAAGGTGTGCCCACCAGAAGGTTGATCTTTTCCTCAAGATCAACTCCTTGTGGGGGAGGTTTCGTGGGGTGCTACTGACGAATAGCTCACGGGCCGCCGCCATCACCGTCTGCGCAGTCACGTCGACACCGCGAGCCAGTAAGTCGTCATTCATGACTTCGAGTCAGCCGCTGCCAGCGAGGTCTCGGGCGCCCTCCTCCGCCTCGCCTAGCAATCTCACTCACATCGGCGAGCCGGGCATTCAGCCGGATCTTGGTCCAACCGGCACTGGAGCCGGAAGCGCACCGAGTGAGCCCGTAATTCCACTTGCTTGTCACGGCTTCCACCATGCCGTCCGTAAGATCAAGTTCAGCGAAGTCCAGCGGTCGGGTGTCAGTAGTGGGAAGTCCGAGCCACAACACCTTTTCTTTGGGAAGGATCCGGCGCTTCGTACCAGCTGGGGCGGAAATACCTGGGCGACCAGAACGGAAAGGTCAATGTAGACGGTGGCATCATGGGTGGCTATCGAAACAGCGACATCGACCCACGGGATAGACGAGTCCAAGATCATGTCCAAACCGGGAAAGTCGGCGGCGACAGCGTCAAGCAGCATCGGCTCGGAATATCGAAGCTTGATCCCGCTCTCTCCCGGCAGGCCCGCACCAATTCCAGTCTGACCGGGTGTGGAAAAGGGCCAATACTCCGAGGCGCTCAAGCGCGTCATAGAGCCGGTAGAAGCGCTGATTGTTCGGCTCAAACCCTGCAGCTCGCGTGGAATTTGAACCCACGTGAAGCTGACCAGTTGAGAGTGAGGCGGCAACCGAGCCGACTGCCAAAGGATCAACCTGCCAGCAGTTGACCTACCGCACCGTCTGGCGGGATAACTCGCGGCTTCCGACTATTTCGCGCCTGACTCCTTGCGGGGGGGAAATGACGTCTCGACGAATGGTTTAGCGAGCTTCAAGGCTTGGTTCATCGCCTCCGCCTGCTTTGTCAACATGTCCCCAGCCTCTCGCAAAGCCTCGCCGGCAGCACGTGTCGTCTCGGCGGCCTTCTGCATTTCATTCAGCATTTGCTTCATTGGTCCAAGAGCGCGTTCGGTGAGTTCACGCTGAAACTCAGCCTGCTTCTCGAACGCCTGTTGAAGGAGATCGAACTGTTGCTGCATCGGAGCGAACATGGCCTGCAGGAACTCCGGTGTCTCCGATCCGGCTGCGGTCTTACTGAGTTGGTCAACCATCTCCTGCCACGCTTTGACAGGGTCGTTACTAGTACTCACGTACTTTCTCCTGGCGTGCCGGACCATGCTGGGGAATGCGTCACTGAAGTCTAAGCCACCTTGCTTACCGGTACGACGAAGATCATCGAGTGCGAGTCAATCGGTCGTCTGCCCCACCGGAATGAGTGGACCGATCACTCGGGTTAGGCCGCTGACCCAGGCCACCGGCTGTGGATCGTAGCCTGGGGACACACCCGGCGGCGCAAGGTAAACGTGCACGCTCCGAGTCGCTTTACTGATTGGGTCTGGCCTAACCTTCGAGTCGAACCGTTGCCAGGACTTCAACGTTGCCACGAGGAGCCAGATTCGATGATCGTTCAAACCGAAGCTCTGTTGCTCACTGAGCAGCACAGCGGTTCCCAGCCGGAAGAACAGTGAGTGTGCGCTGTGGCCAGTAGTTCGATAGCCGGGTCTGTGATCTTGAGGTTCTTGGCCGCTCCCACCGATGTCGTTGCCCTCGGCGAGAGCCGGGTGTCCGCAGGCCGGATTCTGGAGTGGGTTGACAAGGCCGCCTATGCCTGCGCGGTGAACTGGAGCTCGGGCTACTGCGTGACCGCGTACGTCGGCAATATCTCATTCGACCAACCCATCCACAGTGGCGAGATCGTCGAGGCCAGGGCACGGCTCGTACTGACCGGGCGATCAAGCATGCACATCCGGGTCGACGTCGCAGCCGCACCGGTCGCGACCGGGCGCTTTCGCACCTCGACGTCCTGCCTGGTCATCTTCGTGGCCGTTGATGATCAAGGCCGATCGCGCCCGGTGCCCACCTGGACGCCCACTAGCGATGAGCAACGAGAAGAGGCCCGCCGCGCCGCCGAGCGCATCGAGATCCGTAAGGCCATCGAGGCCGCCATGTCGCGTGAAACCTACACTGACCAGAGCCAAGCGCTGCGTACCAGCTTCATGTTCCTTGCCCAGCCCACCGACGTGAACTGGGGTGGGAAGACGCACGGCGGGACGGTCATGCGGTGGATCGATGAGACAGCCTGGGCGTGCGCCGTGCGCTGGAGCGGAGCCGAATCCACCGCCGTCTTCTCTGGAGGCGTCCGGTTCTACCGCCCGATCCCGATTGGCAACCTGGTTCGGCTGGAGGCCCGGCTGCTGCACACCGGATATAGCAGCATGCACATCGCCGTTCACGTGAGCTGTGCGACACCGGAAGAGGGCGACTTCAAGCTGACCACACACTGCCTGACGGTGTTCGTCGCGCTTGCGGATGGCCGGCCGGTCAAGACCTCGAGTTGGCATCCGGTCACTGAGGAGGATCGCCGGCTCGATGCACATGCCAAACACTTGATGGAGCTGCGTGCCGCTACTCCGCACGGGGAAATCGGTTAGCAATGCGGCCGGCGCAGAGGTCAGCAATGCAGTATGTGGCGGCGCAGTGTGGTGGTGCCGTCAAGTGACCGACTCCGCGCAGCTGGCTGAGCGCTTCCCTGATCTGGACCTGGCCACGGCCTATCGGGCCAGCAGGCGTTCGTTCAGTCCAAGATCGGCGTTCACCGGATGATCAAGTGAGTGAACTCGACCTCGTCGCGAGCTTCTTCACGCTCAGCGGCGCCGGCTTCGGCGAGGCTCCACGCAACGGCTTCGAAGAGCGCTGCGTCGCGGCGGCGGCCGCCGGGTTCGCCGGGATCGGCCTGCACGCCGCTGACCTACCACGCTCGCTGGCCGCCGGGCTCACCGTGCAGGAGATGCGTGACATCCTGACTGGGCTCCGGCTGCGGGTGGTGGAACTGGAGTTTCTGTCCGGCTGGGTGGCGGGCGCCGCAGCCCCAGAGATCGACGCAGATCCATGCACTGGCTGAGGCTTTTGGTGGCCGTCATGTCAGCGCCGGGGAGTTTGCCGGCCCACCCGGCGGGCTCGACGTCGCCGCTGCGTCCCGCGGGCTGCGGCTCGCCGCGGAACGGCTCGCTCCGGACGGCCTGACCCTCGCGGTCGAGGCGTTCCCTTGGTCGGCACTTGCCGGCCCCACCCTGGCCGGGGAGGTGATCCGTCGCGCGGCGGTCCCCAACGTCGGGCTGATGATCGACGTCTGGCACTTCTACAACAGTGGCGCTACACCTGCGTTGCTCGAACACCTGCCGGTTGGGTCCGTCGCCGCCGTCCAACTCAATGACGGACCGCGGGTGCACGAGAACTTCCTGCAGCACGCGAGGGCCGACCGCCGGCTCCCCGGCGACGGTGACCTCGACGTCGTCGGCCTGCTCCGTACGATCGCAGCGGTCGGCTACACCGGACCGCTCAGCGTGGAGGCCAACACACCGGAGCTGCGGGCGCTCCCGGCACGCGAGGCCGCAAACCGGGCCGCAGACGCCGCCCGCACCGTGCTGGCCCAGGCAGGCCTCGCCTGAACCGGAAACGGGCGGCTTGATCCAGGCTTGCACGCGCGGCGGTTTGCGGGGTCGACGGTCAGGGCGCCCGGAACGTTTGCCCCGGTGGTGAGCGCGGAGGATGCGGGATTCGAACCCGCGAGGGCTTGCACCCAACCCGCTTTCCAAGCGAGCGCCATAGGCCTCTAGGCGAATCCTCCGCGCGGAAGGTTACCGGCATAGGCAAGCGCGGTCGAACCGGACGTCAGTGATGTGCCCGGAGCTCGTTATTGTCCCGACGAGAGCGCGCCAATCGCCCATCGGCCACGCTCGTGGTGGGAGATGGGTGCGCACTCGCTGGATGTTTCGGGCGAGTGACGAGCACCTCAATCTCGGGTGACCTCGGGTGTCGCGCCTTCGTCTGGCTTGAAAGCTCGCCTAGTCTCGGCCGCTAGACCAATCACCTTGACTCTCCAGGAGATGGCCATGACCTTGCACATCAAGTCCAACGGCACCAGCACCCGCATCCAGTTCGTCCTGCCGGATGACATTCTCGACGGACCGGTATCGGCGGTCGGGACCTTCAACGACTGGGTGCCTGGCGTCCACAAGCTGGTACGCCGCAGCAACGGTACGCGCAGCGTGAGCGTTGCAGTGCCGGCCGGTCAGTCGATCAAGTTCCGCTATCTCGGTGCGGGCGGTGTCTGGTTTGACGATGAGGATGCCGACGCGATTACGCCTGAGGGCTCATTGATCAACGCGTGATCTGGCGTACGGCCAGGAATATCATTAGCCGGTGAGCGCCGGCTCCGGCTCGCTGGCGTACCGCGTGCTGAGCTGGCGGTAGGGCCGGCTGAAGAGCGCGAGGATCGTGACACCAAGGCCGACAAGCCCGATCAGCACGAAAACCAGTGCGATACCGCGGTCAGGCCCGGTGCCGAACCAGCCGCCGATCAGATCAACACCTGCACCGGTCGTCATGAACGGGATGAAGATCAGCTGCGTGATCGGCCCAATGAGAAATGCCGTCAGCGGCGACGCGGCCAGCTCAACGCTCTGGGCAAATCCAAAGACCCGCCCCTGCCGCTCGTAGGGCACAACCTTCTGCAGGATGGTCTGCTCGGCTGCCTCGGCGTACGGTACCAACAGCATGTAGATCGCCATACCGGCGGCGAGCAAGATCACCGAGGCGCGTAGCGGGAACACGCATGTCACGGTCCAAAATACGACGTTGACCAGGAGCAGCAGCCGCAAGGGATTCTTGCTCAGACCAGTCTTGGCGACGGCGAGACCACCGATGATGAAGAACGCGCTGAGCCCACCCCATAACAGCCCCCAGGTTTGCACCGACACCAGGTAGAGCCCGTACGCGTCCATCAGCGCCATGAAGGCACCGCCAAGGAAGTTGTTGAAGCAGGCGAAGCCGATCAGAGCCAGCAGTCCCGGTACGCCGCGCACCACGCGCAAGGTGCCCCGAATATCCACTTTGCTCTGGTTGGGCTGCGGGTCCGTGGACTCCGCATCTGGTGTTGCTGCACCTTCGGGCCGATCCTCGATGGGGACGAAGACCAGATGCACAACGCTGAGGGCAAGCACGACCATGCTCAGCAGCAAGACGTAGAACATGCCGCCCGCGGCCACGAGAAGTCCGCTGATGACCGATGTGACGAGGAACGACACTCCCAGCGTTGATCCCACAAGGCCATTGGCTCTATCTCGGCGATCTTCGGGGATCAAGACAGTGACCAGGGTCATGAGCGCTATCTGCCGGATATTTCCGGCGATCACTCCGAACATTGACAGCACAATGAAGACCCACAGCATCACACTCGCCGGATCGGCAAACGTCTCCTCTGTGGTCAACTGGTAGAGCGTGAAGGCGATGGCATAGAAGCCCAACGAGACCAGGGCGGAGATCTGCATCACGGTCTTCTTGCGGTGATGGTCGACCAGGCTGCCGAACCAGATCCCGCAGATGGCCGTGGTCACCAGGAAGATGCCTGCCACCATTCCGGTGGCCAGCACCGACTTGGTCTCCAGGAACACCCAAAAGGTGACCGCGAACCAGACCGTGAAGTTGATGACAGACACGAGCAGCGTGTTGACCAGCAGGTGCACGAATGCCCGATCCGTGCTCTTGCTGAGGTCGAGTGCGCGCGTCTTGGTCGTGGACATAAGAAGAAAGAGCTCCCGTCAGCCGATCCTACGGTGCAGACCCGCTGAGGCTTCCAGACTCATCGGCTCCAGCTGATCGGAGTACACTGCGTCTCTGGTCCCCCGTGTGGCGATAACTCGCCCAACTCCCCCAGGGCTTGACGGCAGCAAGGGTAAGTGAGCTCTTTCGGGTACGCGGGGGACCGCTTCTCTCCTCTCCATCAACGCCCGGCGGAGCTGAGACCGAGCCGGTCCATCAAGCCCATCGCGTCGTAGGGAGCTCGCACCTTCGCGTCGTTGTCGCAGTAGACGTACACATCACAGCCGCGCTCAGTCCATGAGTTGATCTTGGCCGCCCAGTCATCAAGCTCACGATCACTGTAACCACTCGCATACAGCTGATCATGACCGTGCAAGCGTACATACATCAGATCAGTGGTGATCTCGGTAATGATCGGCCACTGGCCTGGATTGTCCGCAACCACCAGTGCGATCTTGTGCCGGCTCAACAGTTCGTAGAAGTCACGGTTGCGGAAGCTTTCGTGTCGCACCTCAACGGCATGGCGCAGCGGCTGCTTCGGGTGACCGGCCTTGATCAGGGAATGATCATCAGGCACACGTTGATCATGATTGACAGCGATCTCGGCTGCTGATCCCGCCGTACGCGGGAGCTGTCCGAAGAACTCCTCCATCCGAGTCGGGTCAAAGCCGAGGTTCGGAGGCAGCTGCCACAGAAAAGGACCCAGCTTCTGATCGAGCGCGAGCACACCAGAGGCGAAGAAGTTCGCCAGTGGCGTTTCGATGCCGCTCAGTTTCTTCATGTGCGTTATGAACCGCCCGCCCTTGACGGCAAAGACGAAGTCCTCTGGCACCAGCGCTGCCCACGCCTCGAAGTTCGATCGGCGTTGTAGGGAATAGAAGCTGCCGTTGATCTCAACGGAGTTCATCCGCCCGGCCACATACCTCAGCTCATCGCGCTGCGGCAGCCCAGGCGGATAGAACACACCTCGCCACGGCGGATATCTCCAGCCTGAGATGCCAATCCGAACCGTCACAGCCGGACGCCATACCGGGCCAAGATCGGGGTCAGGGCGGCAACGCCGCCGTCGCGCGGGAAGAGCTCGCTGTGGATCCCGAGCTCATGTGCCCCGGCGACGTTGCCCTCATGATCATCAATGAACAACACTCGGTCAGGTGCGACGTTGATGCGGTCCAAGATCGTCCGGAAATACCCTGCCTCCGGCTTCGCAAACCCGAGTTCGAAGGAGTAGAACTGCTCGTCGAAGATCTTCTCGAAGCCGAGCGAGTTGCGCATGTACGTGCCACGCAGGTTCTGTTGATTGGTCGCCAATCCGCAGCGCAGTCCAAGATCACGAACGGCACGTACTGCTGCCAGCATCGGCGGCCTGACCTCGATCCAGAATTGCCGATCGATGACATCCTCGATAGGTGCGTTGATCTCAAACTGCCGAAGCACTTCGCGCATCGCCGCACCGAAGTCTTTCCCCGTCAGGCACGCTATGTCCGCCGCCGCCACGGCCAGCAAGAACTCATCCACCCTCGAGCCAGCCCAGGCGGTCAGATCCTCCATCCAGCCAGCCCGAGTGCGTTGAATCACCCCGTCGGCGTCGAACAGCACCCAGTCGAGCTCCACGGCAGCGCAGCCTACCTGCGTACGTTGGGGTGCCGTGTTCTCGCTACGATCCAGACCTGTTTCTTCCAAGGGAATGCATGGTGTCGCCGCGCGCCATCCGAGGAGTTGAGCACACTGACATCGGAGCGAACGCACGAACCGGAACTGAACGTCGTCCTGGGAGCGGGCCCGCTCGGCCTCGCCGTGGCCCGGCATCTGGCGGCGAGAGGGGACCGGGTGCGTGCCGCGGTGCGTAGCGGACGCGCCGACGTTCCGGAAGGCGTTGAGGTGGTCGCCGCCGACCTCGACGTCGAGGCCGACACGAGGCGGGCATGTGAGGGGGCAGCGGTCGTCTACCACTGTGCCAACCCGCCGTACGCGAGGTGGGCGGATCTGCATCCGCCGCTCATGGACGCCGTCATCGAAGGAGCGGCCGCGGCTGGCGCGAGGCTCGTGTTCGGCGACAACCTCTACGCCTACGGCCCGGTGGACGGACCGCTCACCGAAGACCTGCCACACCTGGCGAGAGGCCCGAACGGCCGGACCCGGGCTCAGATAGCCGAGACGTTGCTACGGGCTCACGGATCGGGCCGAATCCGGGCGACGATTGGGCGAGCGTCCGACTTCTTTGGTCCCGGTGTTCACCTGTCCTCGGTCGGTGATCGGGTCTTCGCCCAGGCGATCAAAGGGAAGGCGGCTCAAGTTCTGGGCGACCCCGACGTACCCCACACGGTGACCTACATCGAGGACTTCGGCAGAGCGTTGGTCACGCTCGGGGAGCACGATGAGGCCTTGGGGGAGGTGTGGCACGTCCCGAACGCCGAGACGGTCACCATGCGCAGGTTCGTCCAGCTGGTCTTTGAGTCGGCAGGCCGACCTTCCCGCCTTCGCGCGGCGCCGCAGTGGGGGATCACGATGGCCGCCCTGTTCAATCCGACGATGCGTGCGGTCAAGGAGCAGCTCTATCAGTCCGAGCGGCCCTGGGTGGTCGACAGCACCAAGTTCGAGCGGGCATTCGGCTGGACCGCTACGCCGTTACCAGATGCGGTCGCGGCGACAGTCGCTTGGTTCCGCCACCAGATGGCGGACTGACGGTAGCGTACGATCACCATTCCTCCCGGGACGGCCGATGCAGCTTCGCGTCGTTTCCGATCACAAGCGTCAAGACGCCCAGTTTCATAGCCCGAATCGGGGCGTTTCTGATCACAAGCGCTGAAACGTGCGGTTTCATGGCACCGCATCCCGGCTGTCACCATCCAGGCATAGGGTGCAATGCGTGGAAGAAGCGGGCGTTGACGACCTGCGGCTCTCAGAGCCTCGACTCGACGGGGTCGAGCACACGCAGGACGAGGTGCTGTTTGACGAGCCCGCGCCACGCCCAGCCGCAGCATCCCCTCTCGCGCTCTACCGCCGCTACCGACCAGACACGTTCGCCGAGGTCATCGGTCAGGAGCATGTCACTGAGCCACTGCAGCGAGCGCTGACGAACAACAGGGTCAATCACGCGTACTTGTTCTCGGGTCCGCGCGGCTGCGGCAAGACGACATCCGCCCGGATCCTCGCTAGAGCGCTGAACTGTGAGAAGGGTCCGCGGGCAATACCGTGCGGTGAGTGCCAGTCCTGTCGCGACCTGGCGCGTAACGGCCCGGGAAGTATCGATGTCATCGAGATCGACGCGGCCAGCCACGGCGGTGTCGACGATGCTCGCGATCTGCGAGAGCGGGCTTTCTTTTCCCCGGTCAGCAGTCGCTTCAAGATCTACATCGTCGACGAAGCCCATATGGTGACCACAGCAGGCTTCAATGCCCTGCTGAAGCTCGTCGAGGAGCCGCCGCCGCACGTCAAGTTCGTCTTTGCCACCACAGAGCCTGACAAGGTCATCGGGACGATCCGCTCGCGTACCCATCACTACCCCTTCCGACTAGTGCCGCCGCGGCTGCTGAGCGAATATTTGGCCAAGCTCTGTGAAGCGGAAGGCATATCGGTCGAGCCCGCGGTGCTGCCGATGGTGGTTCGCGCCGGCGCCGGCTCTGTGCGGGACTCGCTCTCGGTGCTTGACCAGTTGCTCGGCGGTGCCGATGAATCCGGCGTGTCCTACCGACAGGCGGCTGCCCTGCTGGGATACACACCGGACTCGTTACTCGATGAGTTCGTCGATGCTTTCGCGGCTGGTGACGCCGGCGGAGTGTTCGCCTGTGTGGACAAGGTGATCGAGGTCGGTCAGGACCCACGGCGCTTCGCTGAGGATCTGCTGCGCCGGCTGCGCGATCTGGTGATCGTCGCTGCCGTGCCCGATGCGCTGCCGTCGGGGCTCGTCGATGTGGCTCCTGACCAGGCCGAACGCCTCACCTCGCAGGCCGCGTCGCTGGGCGCCGGCGAGCTGACGCGGGCTGCGGAGGTGATCGCCGCCGGGCTTACCGACATGCGTGGCACTACTGCACCGCGGCTACATCTGGAGCTGATGTGTGCCCGAGTGCTACTGCCCGGCGCCGACGTCGACGACCGCGGCCTGCATGCACGATTGGACCGCCTCGAGCGACGCCTCGGCATCGCTGAGGGGGCTTCGACGAACTCAGCCGACAGTTCCACACACTCGGCGCCGCCCATCTCGCTCCCTGAGCCTGCCGAAGGGCCAGCGGGGGAGCGGGCTTCGACCAGCTCAGCCCGCAGCTTGCAGTCCGAGCCGACATCCACAGTGCGCCCTGAGCCTGTCGAAGGGCCAGCTGAGCAGGCTCCGACAGATCGGGCAGGCGCCCCTCCGGCGGAAGTGCCGCAACTCTCCGTCACCGACGTACGCCGGCTCTGGCCAGAGGTGCTCGAAGAGGTCAAAGGCAAGCGCCGTTTCACCTGGATTCTGCTCAGCCAGAATGCCCAGGTCACCGAGCTTCGCAATGGCACTCTGCTCCTGGCAATGTCCAACACCGGCGCGCGCGACAGCTTCGCCCGCGGCGGCAACGAGGACGTGCTGCGCGAGGCCATCGTCGTCGTGATGGGTGCTGACTTCGCCGTCGAGACGATGGTCGATCCCAGCGCCACCTCGTCGGAGGCAGCATCGCGTACGTCGCAGGCTGTACCGCCACTCGCCGGACCCACACCCTCAGCACCTGACGCTTCCGCGACTCGCACCACCAACGGTGCCCCCAACGCCATCGCGGAGGACCCGGATGCGGCAGCGAGCCGTGACGACAGCGACCTGGACGAGAACGCCGAGTCGCAGACTCAGCTTCTGGCACGCCACCTGGGCGCGGAGATCATCGCCGAGGAGGATCACGGCGCATAGGCTGGGCGAGCGAGAACCTCCACCCCGAAAGGCCCGCGATGATTCCCGAAGGCGATATGTCCGGACTGCTGGCCCAGGCCCAGGCGATGCAGGAGCAGCTGCTGAACGCTCAGCAAGAGCTGGCGGAGATGGAGATTGAGGGCTCCGCCGGTGGTGGGGTGGTCACTGCGACGGTTACCGGCTCGGGCGAGCTGGTGGGACTGGTGATCAAGCCCGAGGCAGTTGATCCGAGTGACACCGAGACGCTGGCCGATTTGGTTGTGGCCGCGGTACGTGACGCAACCAATAAGGCCCAAGCCATTGCCGCCAGCAAGCTAGGTCCACTTGCCGGTGGGCTGGGCATGGGTGGCGGGTTGCCTTTCTGAGCATGTACGAGGGCCCGATCCAGGATTTGATCGACGAGCTCGGGCGGTTGCCCGGGATCGGCCCGAAGAGTGCCCAGCGGCTGGCCTTCCACATCCTGGCCGCCGATCGGGATGACGTGCTGCGGCTCGCCGACGTCCTCAAGTTGGTCAAGGAGACCGTCAAGTTCTGTGACATCTGCTTCAACGTCTCTGAGGACACCCGATGCCGGATTTGCCGTGATCCACGCCGCGACGAGACCGCGATCTGCGTAGTCGAGGAGGCGAAGGATGTGGTCGCCGTGGAACGTACCCGCGAGTTTCGTGGCCGCTACCACGTCCTGGGCGGCGCGATCAGCCCGATCGACGGGATCGGGCCGGCTGACCTGAAGATCCGCGAGCTGTGCCTGCGGCTCGCAGACGGCACGGTGACCGAGGTGATCTTGGCCACTGATCCGAATCTTGAGGGCGAAGCGACAGCGACTTATCTGAGCCGCCTACTGCTGCCGATGGGCGTACGGGTCAGTCGGCTGGCGAGCGGCCTGCCGGTTGGTGGTGATCTTGAGTACGCCGATGAGGTAACCCTCGGGCGGGCATTTGAGGGTCGCCGCTACGTCGACGCCTAGGCCGTATCCGGCTCACCCAGCACGTCTGCAGTACAGCCCACCTTCCCAACGAAAGTGGTCACCAACAACATGCCTGTATCGATTCAGCTGTGTTGTTCGTGACCAGTTTTCGAGAAAAGGAAGCTGAGGCACGCGGACGTGAATCAGACTGCGACCAAGTTGTCTTCAGAGTGATGGACGCCAAGCTTTTCGGAGGCCTCATTCAGAATCCGCTGTACGGCGAGGGTGTCTTGCAGCGGCATGATCACACTCTCGGTGCGGCCGGCGCGTACGCCTTCGGTTACCTCGATGAACTCATGGGAGTACCCAGTCCCCAGCGGCGGCCGACTGATCGTTTCCGGTTCCTGGCCTCGGCGATGCAGCACGATCCGATGCGGATGATGGAACCTCGGGGGCACCTCAATCCAACCCTTCGTGCCTTGGATCCGGGCTGCCCCCGGTGTGTGATGCTTCAGCGATATCAGCAACGTCGCGACCCGGCCGTCGCCATAGCCCAGCAGCAGACCGGCCTCGGCGTCGACACCGGTTGGCGCCAGCGACCCGCTTACCTCAATCCGATCTGGAGTGCCGAGAAAATACTGCGCGAAGGACACCACATAGACGCCCAGGTCGAGCATCGCGCCGCCGCCTTGGGCGGGGTCGAACAGCCGGTCGGCAGGATTGTACGGCCGGTCCACACCAAGATCAGCTTGTAGCTGCCGAACCTCGCCGATCGCCCCTTCGTCGATCAGTTCCCGAGCGGCCACGATGGCAGGCTGGAAACGGGTCCACATTGCCTCCATGACAAAGACTTCGCGATCCCGAGCGGCTGCAATGACTTCCTCGGCACCGGCCACGGTGGCGGTGAAGGTCTTCTCGATCAGCGCGGCCTTGCCGGCGGCTATGGCGGCGAGCGCGATTGCGTGGTGCTGCGGATGCGGTGTCGCGAGGTAGACCACATCGATGTCCTCATCGGCCATGATCTCGTGGTAGGAACCGTACGCACATGGCAGGCCGTGCTCCGTGGCGAAGGCCTGCGCGCGCTCGGTAGAACGGCTGGCTACAGCCACCGCCTCCGCACCCGCGACGTACGGAAAGTCCTTGATCACCAAAGACGCGATGCGACCCGGTCCGATGATCCCCCAGCGAACAGTCTGTGAATCACTCATCCGTTGCCGCCCCGCCCCTTCCGCAAGCTACTGGCAATCGAGGAGATGAAGATCGGGATGAAGATCAGCCACCAGTAGCTCCAGCTGGTGGCAAAGAGGAACAAGATGACCGCCGGCCAAGAGGCGGCAGCCAGCACAGCCAGCGCGGTGTCAGCCTTGCTGCGTTGCGGCGCTGCCGGATGCACGTGATGCGCGATCTCCGGGCTGGCCGCCGGGGTGCGCTGCCAAGGTGGGATTTCGAACGAACGTTGTGCAGCTTGCTGCCACGGTGGCGGCTGGTACGGGGTGGCGTCGGATGCCGAATGCGGCCGAGGCTCAGGCAGATCGTCGAACAAGACCGACAGTTCTGAGGCCGTTTTGGCCTTGAGTGCCCGGCTCATCCGATCGTCGAACTCCGACGCGTCGATCCGGCCTTTCGCCATGTGTTCTTGCAGAAGGGCGACCGCCTGGTCACGGTCGGCATCACCGATTCGAGGTTCCACGGGCCCCTTGGCCGGGTCGACCGGCTGGTGTTGAGGCGCCTGCTCGGCGGGATCCGGCTCGGGTGCGGGCGGCTCAGTCACAACCCCAGTATCCCCGGCCCGCGAGCGTGCGCGAGCGAGCCCCAAGGCCCCCCGCACGTCTGGTCAAAGATCACTCGCGGCAGGTAAACCACTAGACTCGCGGCGTGGAACAGGAGCCGCTATGGGCCGCGTAGTGCAAAAGTACGGCGGCTCATCTGTGGCCGACGCTGACAGCATCAAGCGGGTTGCCAAGCGAATTGTCGCGACGAAACGGCTGGGCCATGAAGTGGTTGTGGTGATTTCGGCAATGGGTGACACCACAGATGACCTGATGGGCCTAGCACTCGAAGTGTCCCCCCTTCCGCCACCTCGCGAACTCGACATGCTGCTGACCGCCGGAGAGCGGATGAGCGCGGCGCTACTTGCCATGGCGATCCACGACCAGGGCATGCATGCTCGTTCCCTGACTGGCTCGCAGGCCGGGATCATTACCACCGGCACCCATGGAAACGCCCGGATCATCGACATCACCCCAGGCCGGATTACCTCGGCTCTTGATCGCAACGACATCGTCATCGTGGCGGGATTCCAGGGGGTGGCGCAGGACACCAAGGATGTGACGACCCTGGGTCGAGGTGCCTCCGATACCACCGCGGTCGCGTTGGCAGCGTCACTGGGCGCCGATCACTGCGAGATCTATACAGACGTCGACGGGGTCTATACCGCCGATCCGCGAATCGTGCCGAGCGCGCGTCGCATCCCCAAGATCAGTTATGAGGAAATGATGGAGATGGCGGCTTGTGGCGCCAAGATCTTGCATCTCCGGTGCGTTGAATATGCGCGCCGAGAGAACGTACGGGTGCATGTGCGTTCCTCATTCTCCGACAAGGACGGTACGTGGGTGCAAGAGTCGCAGGAAGGAAGCGCTATGGAGCAAGCGATCATTTCTGGGGTCGTCCATGATCGGAGTGAAGCCAAGATCACTATCGTCGGTGTTCCGGATCGGGTTGGCGAGGCAGCGCGGATCTTCACGGCGGTGGCCGACGCAGAGATCAACATTGACATGATCGTGCAGAACGTATCCGCGGTGCAGACCTCCCGCGCCGATATCTCGTTCACCTTGCCCAAGACCCATGGCTCGACCGCCATGGAAACGCTCGACGCGCTGAAGCCAGATGTTGGGTTCGACGATGTGCTCTACGACGACCAGATCGGGAAGGTCTCGGTCATCGGAGTAGGTATGCGCTCGCATCCGGGTGTTAGCGCGAAGTTCTTCTCGGCGCTTGCGAACGTCGGGGTGAATATCGAGATGATCTCCACGTCAGAGATCAGGATCTCGGTGATCGTTGATCAAGAAGATGTTGATCGAGCCGTCGTGGCAGCACATACTGCGCTAGGTCTGGATACGGAAGAAGAGGCTATTGTTTACGCCGGTACCGGTCGCTGAGCGCTCTTGCCTAACCGATTGTTTGGCGTGGTGTTGGCCCGTGCGTAATGCAGCCGACACCTCCAGTGCTGCGGCTGCAGCTCAACAGCTTGGCCTAGTACCCTTCCTCGACTTCCTTGTGATTGGAACGTGAGTCAGGCAGGGGCTGCATCGCAGGCACCGTCATCGAGCATGGCTGGACAACCTTTTGGATGGTCACTTTGGAGCCAGCTTCGGGCAGCTCGGCGACGGCTGAGACGCAAAAATTGTCGGTCCCGCTCACCTGAACAGAAACCGTGCACGTTTGTCCAGGTGATGGACAAGAATCTGTGTTAGATACCATTTGGTCCGGATCGGCGGTATATGCCAGCGTGACTTTCAGCGGTCCCGCCGAGGTCGTACTCGCCGTGGCGCACTTTTGACCGGCATCCATGGGGTCCACCCAGACCTTGAGGGTGACATCCTCAACTGTTTCATTCGGTCCGAGCGTGCCTGTGCATGAAGATACTGAACTACCTTCAAGGGATGGTAACGACTGGGACGTTCCGCTTGTGGTCCCAGCCGTGGACGAAGACGTGCTAACCCCCCCCGCCGCGTACCCTAGAAGCGCGAGGAACAGGATGAACAGGATGAAGCCGAATGCGGTGTCCGTAGAGTCGTCAGCCATTCTTTGCCTCGATCAATAATGTGCAGAACACTTGTTAACCACCGCTTTGCTAGCTGAAACGTTGTGCAAAACAATTGTTGGCCGTGCTCTGCTTCGATCAGAACGCCGTGGAAACACTTTGATCATGGATCGTAATCCTGTGCGATGTCAAGCGCGACTGGCGTCTGGATGCGATACCGAGACGCTATAGCCGTTGCTGATCCTGAAATCTGAGACCAGGAAGCCAGCCGTGCACCGTTGTACCCCCGCCGCCGGCCGACCGACAAGGAGCTTGCAGCGCTGCTCAACGGCAGTCCCCAAGGCGAGAGATGCTGATCATCGAGGGCGGTCAATGACTCGCTTGATCGTCCGACCATTGGCGCGACCACGCGTCCTTGATCTGTGCGGTAGTCGATGATCATGATGCCCTCGCGGCGCACTGCCTCACGGGCTTCTGGTGACGTCATGAATTCAAGATCAGTACTGCGGACTTTCCATCCGTCGTCGATCTTGCGAGCCGCACGGTCAGCCAGGCCCGGGTGCACGGCCCACTCGCTGAGGCCGGGTGGCAGCTGGTGCAACAGCTCAAGGTAGCGACTCGACTTCGTCTCGACGTCAAGGGAGAAGCTGTCGAGGAAGGCGTGATCGACTACCGGCAGACCCTGCTGCAGTGCTAGCCGCCGCCCTCGTTCTAACCACACTCGCGCGGCCAATTGATACTCCTCAGCCAGGGCCATGCCCAGATCGAAGATGTCGTCGCGCCCACCGTCGGCCAGGCTGTGCCAGTCCACGTGGGTCGGGGTCAACCCAGTCGAGAGCACCGCTTCGATCTGCGCCCTCAGTTCCAGCTCAACCTCATCCAGATCTGCCTGCGCGAGGAACTGCGCCTGATCAGTGGACGGCAGAAAGCGGCCATTGCCGTCGAGCAGGGAAGCGACCTTCTCTGCAGGAGCCACCGGATCCCAGCGGTAAGTGGCGAAGTCGCTCACCAGAGTGAGATGAACCCCGAACGGGATATATGGTCGGTCCTGCAGCAGTTCGAGCGCCCGGCGAGCACCTGGGCACGGCGCCATGACACTGCAGGAGCTCACAATCCCGTTCTCGATCGACTTCACAACGGCGCTGTTGACCGACGGATACATTCCGAAGTCGTCGGCGTTGATGATCAACACACGGGCGTCCGATGGATATCCCAGAAGTTCGCTGGAGAGCACAACCAATCCCCGATCAGATACCCAACCTCGACTCCTCGAGCGTACCCTCCGCGCCTGGCCTTCCTGGATCTGGTGATCGGCAAGCGCCAGCGCGCGGGTATGGATCGCGTCGAGGCTCATAAGTGAGGGAAGCGCTCAGGGGAGCGTTGGGCGTCAGTACCTTAACCCATAAGAGTGCAGCTGACTCAGATGCACAGACGGGAGCAACCATGACGCCTGAGCGGTCAGCCATGGTGACCGGCGCCGCCCGTGGAATCGGCAAGGCGATCGCCGAACGGCTTGCGGCTGACGGCTTGGGGGTGTCGGTCGCAGATCTACCGTCGTCGCAGATTGAGGTAGATCTCGTGGTCGCCGGTCTCGGCGGCCACGATGTCGCCCTCGGCCTGACTGTGGATGTGACCGATCCGGACAGTGTGGAGGCGGCAGTGGCGGCACACGTGGGGCATTTCGGCGGACTGGATGTGATGGTTGCGAACGCAGGCGTCGCGATTACTGCGCCGTTGCTGGAGACCACGGCCGAGCAGTGGCAGCTGATCATGGACGTAAACCTCAAGGGCGTGTTCCACTGCTATCAGTCGGCGGCCCGCCAGATGATCACCCAGGGCCGCGGCGGTCGGCTCATCGGCGCCGCCTCGGTCGCAGCGCATCGAGGAGGGAAGTGGCAGGGCGCATACTCGGCCTCGAAGTTCGCCGTACGCGGCTTGAGCCAATCGGTCGCGCAGGAACTCGCTCCGCACCAGATCACGGTCAACGTCTATAGCCCCGGCGTTGTGCATACCCCCATGTGGGAAGGCATCGATATGGAGATGACCCGACGTCGAGGTACCGAGCTGGGTTCGGAGATGGCCGGCATGGTCGCGGGGATTCCGCTGGGTCGTTTGGAGACTCCCGTCGATGTCGCTGGGGTCGTGGCGTTCCTCGCCTCACCTGAAGCGGGCTACATCACCGGACAGTCGATCGTCGTCGACGGTGGGATGTGGTTTTCATGACGCTCCGCTGCAGGACCTCAGCATGACGGCCGACCCGGCTGTCGTGGTCGCTGGCGATGCACTCATCGATCTGACACCGACTACGACGGTTCGTGGGCACCTCGCGTACGAACCTCATCCCGGTGGATCGTGCCTCAATATTGCCGTTGGTCTGGGCCGCCTCGGTGTACCGACGGCCTTTCTTGCCAGGCTGTCCAGCGACGCTTTTGGGCAGATGCTGCGCACCCATCTTGTCGCCTCTGACGTGCAGTCCGCCTACTTTGTCGAAACCGACGATCTGACGACGCTAGCTGCTGTCCACCTGCGTGATGGCCAGGCGACGTACTCCTTCCATGCAGTCGGTGCGGCTGATCGTGGACTGCTGCCAGAACATCTCAGGCCGCTGCCACCCGGAGCAGCCCTCCACCTAGGCTCGATTGCTCTCGCGCTTGAGCCGGTGGCTTCCACACTCGAGGAGTTAATGCGACGTGAAGCAGGACGCCGAGTGGTCAGCCTGGATCCGAACGTCCGCCCGGGATTGATCACGGACCGCGAGGCGTACCTGCGCCGTTTCGAGGGCTGGGTGCAGTTGGTCGACATCGTGAAGCTGAGCGCGGAAGATCTGTCCTGGCTCTATCCGGGTCGTCCCCAAGACGAGGTCGTGGGCGACTGGCATGCCGCTGGCGTCCTGCTCGTGATCATCACCCACGGCGAGGTGGGGGCCAGTGCAAGTACGCCGGTGGCAGCGGCAAGCGTTGCAGCTCCGTCGGTCGCAGTCGTGGACACGGTCGGTGCCGGGGACGCGTTCATGTCCGGCGCCCTCGCCCATCTGTATGAGCGGCGCCTGCTGGCCCGCGAAGCTTTGCAGTCTTTGGACGCCTCCGGTTTGACCGAATTGTTGGAGACGGCGTGCCTGGTGGCCGCCGATACGTGTACCCGCGCTGGCGCCGAACCGCCCCGCCGCCGAGACCTTGCCGAGCTATGTCCACCTGCTGCGGCGGCTCAGGAACCAAAAGGAGAAGATTGTGCACGTCCCCGACTTCAACCGTGACGTCGACGAGTCCATCGGCTCGGCACTGCCCATCCGCCGTGAGGTGCCGCTCATCGTCACCGAGGGCAACTATCTGTTGAGCGACGTGGGTGGTTGGGCTGGCGTGGCGCCCCTACTGGATGAGAGCTGGTACCTGCAGGTCGATGAGTCAACCCGCCTGCAGCGGCTGGCCTACCGCCACCAACAGCACGGAATGGACCATGAACAGGCTGACGCCTGGGCTCGCACCACTGACCAGGACAACGCTGTCCTCATCGCGCAGAGCATGCCACGAGCTGATCTCGTCATGACGATGGCCGAGTCATGAGGGCCGTCCGTTACCAAGCACCAGGCGACTTTGCCGTCACTGACGTGTCGATGCCGGCGGTTGGGCCGCTGGACGTGCGGATCAAGATCCATCAGTCCGGCGTCTGTGGCACCGACCTGCACCTGCACCACGGGACTTTCATCGGCGTCTATCCGCTTACTCCAGGGCATGAGACGATCGGCGAGATCGAGGAGGTCGGCGCCGAGGTCACGCGCTTTCAGCCTGGGCAGTTGGTTACGGTCAACCCGAACATCTACTGCGGGCACTGTGAATATTGTCTTGCTGGCCAGCTGGTTCGGTGCCCCAACATGGAGGGCATGGGCGTCCATCGGCCCGGCTTCTTCGCCGAGTACGCCAGCGCGGATCATCGGCAGGTGTTCTCAGTGGACGGCCTCGAACCGGACACAGCCGTGTTCGCCGAACCCACCGCCTGCGCGATGCATGGACTCGAAACGCTCGGTCTGCGTCCGGGTGGTAGCGCTTTGGTTATGGGTGCCGGCCCGACTGGACTGCTGTTGGCTCAGCTGATCTCCAGTGGCGGAGCGACATCGGTCACAGTGGGCGACATCGTCCCGTTCAAGCTGGAGACGGCCGCCGGGCTTGGTGTGGACGCCACCATCTCCATGACCAAGGATCCTGCTCAGAACATCGACCTACTGCGCGCCGCGTCACCCAATGGTGATGGTTACGACGTCGTGGTCGAGGCCACCGGTGCCACTGCGGTCGGCAACATCTGCGTTCCGCTGACCCGCAACGGCGGCACGGTCCTGGTCTATGGCGTTACCCGGCCAGATGAGCGGCTTTCGATCAGCCCGTTCGAGCTCTTCCGTCGAGAGATCACGATCAAGGGCTCGTACGCGGAGATGACCTCCTTCGCCGCTGCCATTGCCGCCCTGCGTACCGGGCGGGTACGCACTGACGGCATCATCAGCCACAAGTTCCCTCTGGACGACTACGGCAAAGCCTTGGAGACACTGGCTTCCGACCCCACCGCGCACAAAGTCGTCATAGACGTCCGATCGTAGGAGTCGGGCTAGCGTCACGAAGGAGGGGCGATGGAAGCAACGGCCGTGTCGTTGTTCTGGATAGTCCTCTGTGCGGTGGCGGCTCCTCTATTGGCTGGAGTAGTGCCACGCCGACTCCTACCGGAGGTCGTCCTCCTGCTGGTGTTCGGAGTGATCATCGGCCCGAATGTCCTTGATCTCGCGGAGCTCGACGGGGGCATCGAGGCGCTACGCGAGCTGGGGCTGGGACTGCTATTCCTCTTGGCGGGCTACGAGATTGAGGTGAAGGAGTTCACTGGGCGTGGTGGCAGGCGCGCGTTCGTCACCTGGTTGATCTGTTTCGCGCTGGCCTTCGGCCTGATCTTCTTGCTGGACTACCGGCTGGACTTCCTCGACGTTGTGTCAGCACGATCCGCCGTCGCGATCGCGCTGACCTCCACGGCATTGGGCTTGCTGCTGCCGATTCTCAAGGATGGCGGCTTGCTGAACACCCGGGTCGGGACGGCCGTCGTCCATCATGGAGCGGTCGGTGAGCTCGGCCCGGTCGTGGCGATGGCGCTGCTGCTGGGCACCGGCGGGTCATTCGAAGCAATTATTGTGCTGGTGGTCTTCGGCATGGTGGCGGTGGCAGTGGCCATGGTCTCAACACGGCTGCGACCCGGATCGAGCCTGTACTCGTTGATCCAGAGGGGATCGGAGACGACCGCCCAGACCACTGTGCGCTTGGTCGTGCTCTTGCTGGTCGGGTTGGGGGTGCTGGCGATCGTCTTCGATCTTGACGTCGTGCTTGGCGCGTTCGCCGCCGGCTTTGTCATGAGGCGCGCTCTTCCAGAAGGCGACGAGTCTCTGGAACAGAAGCTGGATGGGTTGGCCTTCGGCCTGCTCGTTCCGATCTTCTTCATCACCTCCGGCATGGCGATCGATCCCAGTGCGCTGGCCGCGCAGCCGATGGCGCTGCTCGCATTCGTGGTACTGATCTTGATCGTGCGTGGTGTCCCGATCTTCCTAGCCAGCTGGCTCGAGCGGGATCCCCCTGGCGGTTCGCGGATGTTCACCAGACGCGACAGCCTGCGCATCGGCCTCTACGGCGCGACCGGCTTGCCGATCATCGTCGCAGTCACGTCTATCGCCGTGAAAAGTGGACAGATGACCGACCAGCACGCCTCGCTTCTCATCGCCGGCGGTGCGATCACCGTGCTGGCCCTGCCGATGACAGCGTCCCTGTTGGGGAGTGATCAAAGCCGCCCGTCACCAGATGAGATCGTCAACAATGCGAAGCCTGCCGAGGCGAGTGATCATGGCGGCTAAACACCAGCGAGACTACTCGAAGCAACCGGATCTTCCACCTGCTCAACCGCTCGGCCGAGTCGCTGTGTGGCAACCCCCAGCGTGGGTAGTTGGTGAGCATGGTTGAGGCGATCATCTTCGGCGCGATCGCTTCTAGCGCCCTCATATTGGGTGCGGTGGTCGGTATGCGCGTGCAGTTTCCGAAGCGCGTGCTTGCGGCCATGCTTGCGTTTGCCGCTGGTGCCCTGATCACGGCACTCACCTTTGAAATGTTCGAAGACTCCTATGAGCAAGGCGGCATCTGGCGAGCGGTGGTCGGCTTGGCGGTCGGAGCGGTTGTGTTCACCTTGGTCAGCCTGGGATTGGACCGGCTGGCAGAAGGCCACCGCGAAGAAGATCATGGCAGCGAGAAACTCGACACCGATGCCGCAGCGGTTGACGAAGCTCCCTCCCCGGATCGGTTACCGGCTCGGCCGGGCTTGCACTGCTGGCCGCGGCAACCCTAGACGGAATTCCTGAGAACCTGGTGCTCGGTGTCTCTCTGAGTGAAGGTACGGGTGGCATTGCACTCCTCGCGGCCATCTTCGCCGCCAACTTCCCTGAAGCGTTGGTGGGGAGCGCCTCAATGCGCGCGCAAGGCCGCTCCAACGCTTTCATCCTGGGCGTCTGGACGATCTGCGCCGTGCTGCTGGTTTTCGCCGTGGTTATCGGCGCCGGACCGCTGGCGAGCGCAACTCCGGAAACGCTTTCGCTGCCGCTGGCCTTCGCCGCAGGCGCGGTCCTCGCCGCGCTGGCGGACACGATCATGCCGGAGGCATATGAGAACGGCGGTCCTACCGTGGCGCTGAGTACTGCTGCGGGTTTCGGGCTCTCGTTCTTCCTTGCAACGCTGTAGCTGATCATCGATCCGACGAGCGCAGGTCAGACCGCACGATTTGTCATCGGTGACATCGGCAGGGCCGGTCTCCGATGAGAGACAGGTGCGATCCCGGCCGACGAAACAGGCCGCGTCACGAAGTGACTGCCCACGGCCCGCGAGGTCCGCGCGGGGAGCTTGCGGCGCAACGCGCATCTCGATCCGCAGGCCGCTGTCCATGGAAGCGGCGATGTCCGATGAGTTCTGGGAGCCGGCCCGGTCTCATTAACATCGAACGACGAGCGATGAGGCGAGGAGGACCACATGACCACCCACCAGACGACCGAGACCACAGGCATCGGCGAGTACGCCCAAGTCAACGGCATCAACCTGTACTACGAGACCCATGGGGCCGGGCGACCAATGATCCTGCTGCACGGCGGGCTGATGTCGGGCGAGATGTTCGAGCCGATACTCCCCTCGCTGGTGGAGCGCCACCAGGTGATCACGGTCGACCTCCAGGGGCATGGGCGCACGGCAGACATCGATCGGCCGATCGACATCCGGCTCATGGCCGATGACATCGCTGCCCTGATCGACCACCTCGGGCTCGAGAAGCCGGATGTCGTCGGCTACTCGCTGGGCGGCGGCGTGGCGCTGTTGACTGCGCTGAAGTATCCGGAAAAGGTCGGCAAACTCATTAGCGCATCGGCAAACATCCGGCGGGATGCGATCCCGCCCGAAATGCTCGCCCAGCAAGCCCAGGTGAACGCTGCGGCGGCTGAGTTCATGAAAGACACGCCGATGTACCAGCACTACCAGCGGGTCGCGCCGCACCCCGACGACTTCCCGCGGTTGCTGGACAAGATCGGTGACTCGATGAGCAAGGACTTCGACTTCAGCGAGGAGGTTCGAACCCTGAAAGTACCCACGCTCATCGTCGCTGCCGATGCCGACATGGCACCGCCAAGCCACTACGTGGAGATCTTCAAGCTGCTCGATGGCGGCCTCCGCGACGGCGGCTGGATGGGCGAGGGCCGGCCCAAGGGCGGACACGCGTTGGCGATTCTGCCCGGTCTGACCCACTACAACCTCGGCATCTCGCCGCTCTTCGCAGTGGTCATCCTCGACTTTCTCAACGCCCGCCAGGAGTGAGGTCCGCGCCAGACACCCCTGGGGACGCCACCCGCAGGGGCAGGTGGCGAACTGATGTTGATCAAGGTTCGGTGATGTCCAGTAGGAAACCGACCGGCAGTGGGCCTCTCTGCCGGTATCGCCGCGTCTACAAGGCCGCATGCATGGCTTTTGCTCGCCAACGTTCGGTCGCGATCACCCCGATGGCCAGCGCGAGCGCAACGGTCGGGACTTGCAGGGCGAAGTCGCCTAGATCTTGCAGTCCGGAGATTGGGTCGCCGCCAAAGAGGGAAGTCACGCCTCGCACACCGAGTCCGCCAACGGTCAGAACGAAGAAACCGCCAAGCACCAAGACGAGCCGTGGCGGTCGCTCGGGATGTGCTCCAACGAGATTCGCGTACGCGCCGAGGATGGCGCCTGCAACCAGCGTTCCGACGATCGAACCGGCAATCACGGTCACTCCCTGCTGGAGCAAGAATGTGACGATCACACTGGGAATCAGCCACGGGAGTACCCGAGGCTCGGCGTTGAAGGCCAGCACCAGACCGACACAGAAGACCACCCAGGCGAGGATGACGACCAGCCAATGCAGTTGGGGCGGAGGCACCGTCTCGAAGAGATAGTCGACATGGCCAGTGACTCCGGCCGCGGCGACGATACCGATCACGATCAGGCCGAGCGTGAAGAAGGCGAATACCAGCCGAGCAGCCCCGGCCGTGAGCCGCATTCCCAGGAGCTCAGCAGCAGCCGCCGAGAGGGTGTCGCCCGGTACCGTGATGAACAACGCGGGGAGCACAATCAGCGCCACCCCCGTGCTCTCGACGAGTCCCGAGAGCGTCGTTATGCCCAACGTGGTGATCACGAACGCGCCAAGAAATGGCAGCAGTCCCTCGAGCGGCCGGCCCTGTGTGGCGACCAGACAGCAGACCCATGACAATGCCCAGAATCGCGGCCGCGCCTACCTCGCCCCACGTTGCGGCAACGCTCGGAGCGAATCCGGCAGCGAACAGCGCGACGCCGATCACCCGAACCCACCACGGCCAACGTGGCGGCGACGCCTCGACCGCATCAAGCTGGCGGCATGCCGCGTCTGCATCCAGGCCGCGCTCGATTTCCACCAACACTCTTTTCAAAGCGGCGAGCTGGTCGAGCCGAAAGATGCCGGGCGTTGCCCGAACGACGGCCAGATTGCTGACGGACTCCGAGGCCTTATCCCTGATGAGGATCTGTTCCGGCAGTGTCACGACGTCGACGGCGATGCCGTAGGCCGAAGCCGCCCGCGCAACATATCGCTCCAACGTTTCGACGCCTTCTCCGCTGGACTGCAAGGCGAGGCGCGCAACCCGTACGACGGCGTCGAAACCGGTCATGCCGGCAATCCTCGCACCGGCCTTGGCTCCGCGGTTGCATTGAGCTGATGCTGTACTTTGCGGCTGTACTCCCAGCTCAGCGGCTGCCCGCGACGCGCTACATAAATCCACCCATGGCGCTGCCGCTTGCGTTGGGTGGTTCCACCGAAGTCACCGCGCCTCAGCCTTTCTAGCGTCGAAGCAGATATCACGGACGCGGGAGGTCGGAGATGCAGAAGATCGGTGACCACGCGGTGGTCCTCGGGGCGGGCATTGCCGGTCTCCTCGCTGCTCGGGTGCTGGCCGACGCGTACAAGCGAGTGACGGTTGTGGAACGCGACCTGCTCCCGAAGACAGCTGAGAACCGGCGGGGTGTACCTCAGGGACGGCACGCCCACCTGCTGGTGCCTCGAGGAGCACAGATTCTTGATGAGCTCTTTCCCGGGCTGCTCGCTGATCTCGCGGCTGGGGGAGTACCGGTGATCCAGGACTTCGCGGAGCTGCGCTTTGCTCCAGGGGGTCATCATCTCCGCCTCGAGGGTTCCCCGAAAGAGCTCATCCCCTACCAGGCCAGCCGGCCGTACCTGGAAAGTCAGGTACGCGCCCGGGTCCGGGCGCTGCCCACGGTCGAGATCATCGATCGGTGCGAGGTTGTCGGGCTCTTCGCCACGCCGGCCAGCGACCGCGTCACCGGCGTGCGGATTTGGCGCCGCGACGGCGAAGCCGAGGAGGTCCTCGACGCCGACTTGGTCCTGGAGGCGACCGGACGCGGCAGCCGTACGCCGGCCTGGTTGGCGACGGCCGGCTACGACCAACCCTTGGAAGAGCAGCTCACGATCCGCCTAAAGTACGCCAGCCGACACCTGCGAATGCCCCCCGGCGCATTGGGGGGCGCGAAGGTCGTCGGTATCGGTGCCGAGCAAGGCAGGCCCACAGGCATCGCGCTGTTCGCAGAGGAGGAGGACCGGTGGATCCTGACTGTGTTCGGGTACGACGGACATCATCCGCCGACCGACCCGGAAGCCTTCCTCGCCTCCGTCGAGACAATCGCCCCACCGGACGTCTTCGCCGCGATACGCGACGCCGAACCGCTCGACGACATCGTCACCTACGGTTTCCCGACCAACATTCGCTGGCGTTACGAGCAGCTGCGCCGCTTTCCGGCCGGGTTGCTCGTCTTCGGCGACGCGATCTGTAGCTCGAATCCGGCGTACGGCTTGGGGATGTCGGTCGCCGCGCTGCAAGCGGCGGCTCTCCAACGTGCGCTGGCTAGCGGCGGCCATGACTTGGCCCGGCGGTTTTTCCGGGCTGCCGCGAAGCCGATCGACATGGCCTGGCAACAGGTCGTCGGCGCCGACCTTGCCTTGCCGCAGGTGCAGGGACCACGGCCGCTGCCGGTCCGGGCCGTCAACGCTTACGTCAGGCGGGCGCTAATCGCGGCCGAACGCGACCCCGCAGTAGCTGAGCAGTTCCTCCGAGTCGCCTCCCTTCAGTGCCTTTCCACGAGGCTGTTTCGGCCAGCCATCGCCCTACGCGTCTTGGTCAGCAACCTGCGCCAGCGCCGCCCCGCACCAAGGATCGTCGCTACCGCACCCCGCATGCCCGCCATCGGCCCACCCGCCTGACAAGGACGGCATGACTGCCCCAAGCGGCGGTGCAGTCGGGACCAACATGCTGACCAGGCCGTCACGATAGAGGTTCAGGCAAACCTCCACGGACGAGTTCACGCTCAGTCCGGTAGAAGGCCTGCACATTTTGCCTGTTCCGCCCTGAAGGACTCAGAATTTAGAGCGTCACACTGTTCAGCACCGTCGAGCTGTTGATCTTGAGGCGGCCTCCCTCGTCGACCAGTCCGTACGCGGTCCGCTCTCGTACTACCCGGCCGTCGTTGAAGTAGTAGGTGAGTGTGGCTTGCGCTGAATCTGGCGGGATGCCTCTCACATCAGCCACAGTTATCTTGCTGATGGCATCCCAGAATCGCTGGTACGCCTGCCGCCCGCCGGCATGGTTGGTTTGGTACGAGGCGGTCATCCGCGGCCAGGCTGCGTCGGTGTTGCGCGGCATCAATGCGTAATAGCTGGTTATCGCCCGTCTGAGCTGCGCCGCAGTAGGCGTGCCGTCGACAGTCGGTGCGGTCGTTGGCGATGGAGCACGGGATCGCGTACGAGGTTTGCTTCGTGGCGTCGGCTTTGGTGCTGGACCCTGCTGTGGTGCGGACGCTTTGGGAGTCGGCGAAGGTGCGCTTGGAGTCGCGGACGGCGTGGAAAGTTCTGGGCTCGCAGGTACGGGCGGGATCGATGGACCTGTGTCGACCGTCGGATCGGCGGCTCTGCGATCGTTCACGAGCAAGGCAGTCACCAGGATTCCGATACCGATAAGGGCAACGACGGTCACGGCCGCGGCTATACCGCGCCTGCGTCGGGGTTCGGTCGGGCGCTGAGCTTGGCTGGCAGGAGCTGACGCTATGGGAGACTTCGGTGCCGCGGCTGGCGAAGGACCAGTAGCCGGCTGGGCGTCGTGCCCGAAGTATGCCGCAGGAGTGGTCCCTTCATCCCTAGCCCTTTCATCCGATGCTGCCGGAGTGAGCGCCTCGTCATCGAAACTGCCCTTTTCCAGCCGCGCCAAGCCATCCGCCACCGCACCCATCGATGGACGCTCGTCCGTGTCGATGGCGAGCATGTCCATGATCACGGGCGTCAGCGGACCGCTGTGCTGCGGAGGCGGGAACTGCCCGGAGGCCACTCGATGCAGCAACGCCATGGTGTTGTCGTCAGTGCCAAACGGTGGGCGCCCTTCCAGTGCGCTATACAGCGTTGCGCCCAGTGAGAACACATCCGAGGCGAAGTTCGCCTCACCGCCGCGGGCGACCTCTGGAGCCAGATAGGCCGGCGTGCCGTGGATCATGCCGCTGCTGGTCAGAGTCGCATCGCCCAATGCCCGAGCAATCCCGAAGTCGCTGATCAATGCCGCACCGTCATCGGCGATCAAGATGTTGCCTGGCTTCACATCACGGTGGACGATTCCGACCGCGTGGGCAGCTGCCAGCGCCGACGCGACTTCTGCGCCCATCCTTGCGGCTTCGTTCGGTTGCAGTGGTCCACCCTGTTCCAGTACGGCGGCAAGGGTCATCGAAGGAATGAACTGCATAACGAGCCACAGCTGGCCGTCCTGTTCCACCGCATCGAACACCGGCACCGCATGCGGATGCTGAAGTCGTGCCGTGAGGCGAGCCTCACGCATAGCCCGCTGGTTGGCCAGTTCTGCTTCTCTTGTTGAGGCTCCCGACTGGCGATAGAGCTGCTTGAGTGCGACGCGACGTTCCAGGCGCTCATCCCGGGCTTCCCAGACGACGCCCATGCCTCCGCTCCCTACCCAGTGCAGGAGGCGGTATCGATCGGCAATGAGAGCCTCTGGTTCTGCCATCGAACCCCTCTCATTCGGACAGTAATGGGCCATTTCCGGCGTACGGCGCCGAGTCGACACTGTCAAGGATCCTTACCCAGCTGTCGAGCATTCGATTGCCGTGGACTCCCTTGCCGTGACGATCAGCGCCGATGGGCCTACCGCTCAAATCGTCATTGCCGACATCGCTAGATCGATTCAGATGTGGCCCTCCCCGGCGAGATGACGGCCTACCCGACGAGAAGGCCGCTCGTGAGGTCGACACGGCTGCAGCTCCCTTGATGAGTTCCAATGGCTCAGCGCTTCGAGCCGGTGCGGCGCTCCAGGGCTTCGATGACGGTTGGGCAGACGTCGATCTCGTAGAGCCTTTCGACGCTCTGCATCCCGCCCGGGCTCTCCGCGTTGATCTCCACCACCTTGCCGCCGATCACATCGATGCCGACGAAGAGCAGGCCGTCGGCCACGAGCTTCTTGCTCATCGCTTCGATGATGCCGCGTTCCACGTCACCGATCTCGAGAGGGACTGAGCGTCCGCCCTTGCTGATGTTGGCCCGGGGGTCGTTACCCGTGGGCACTCGCCGAAAGGCGGCCAGCTTCCCATGGCGTTCGAGGATCTGTCCCTCGAGCAGGAAGATCCGGGCATCGCCGTCCTCACCGCCGTCGACGAACTCTTGAACGATCGCGTAGCCGTCCTGCAGCACCGCCTCCGTGATCTGCGCGAGGTTCGCTTCTCCCTCGTCCTCGATCATGAACACGTTCCGACCTTTGGCTCCGTACAGAGGCTTGACAACGGAGTGGCCGACCTCGCGGACGAACCGCTCGATCGCTTCCGGGTCGCGCGTCACGAGCGATCGCGGTCGGATCTTTTCGGGAAACTCCTCCAGGTAGAGCTTGCTCGTTGCGCGTGTGAGGGACATCGGGTCGTTCACCACCGTTACGCCTCGAGCCTTGAGCATCTGACCGAAGACCACACCCAATGGACCTGCCCACGGACGCTCCTGCAGATCGTCGATCGATTCGTTTCGCAGGAACAAGGCATCGAGGTCGTCCATGACGATCCGTTCGGCATCGCGATCCTTGATGCGCTCCATGAAGCTTGCGAGCGTGTCGTCTTTGTCGATCTCCGCGGCATGAGCTCGGGCCACGAGCTGCCCATCGCTTTCCCCGAGCTCGGCGTCTCCGATCCCGACGTACCAAACCTCATGCCCGCCCTGCGCCGCGGCCCTCGCCAGTCGCGTAGTCGTGTATTCGTCTATCTCGGTAGCGACATCGTTGACGAAGAATGCAAGCCTCATGCCGACACATCTCCTTCGTGTCCTTCGTACAGGTCCGTGACCGACGCGCCCGCGCGCAGCCTGTCCAGCCGCTCCTGAGCGCCGGGCACGTCCAGCCAGCGTGGCCGTACCCAAGGTGGGTGGAGCACCTCGCGGTCGAGCAGGTCCTGGATCAACGGGATGTGGTCCAACGCGAGCTTGCCGACGAAGAGGACATCGAGGCTGCTGCCCTCTGCGAGGGCTTCGAGGATGCGCGTGATCCCGCGCAGGTAGATCGCGTCCTTCACGGAACCGCCCCCGACGACGACCCGGATGGCGATGGACCAAGCGGTCCTCGTCGGTATCCGATGTTCGGCCCGTAACGACTCGAAGATCTCAAGGAATCCGGCGCCGTCGAGCATCTTGCCGACGGCTACCACCCTCGCCGCGAGCACGCGGAGACGCCGCGAGTCCAGTCCGCCGGTCAGGTACTCGGCGAGCACGGCAAGCCCCTCTTGGGTTTCGTCGTAGCCAGGCAGTCCGATCGTCAGCAGCGTCAGTGGTTGCCTGGCGCCGTTCTGGTAGGTGACGACATGGGTGCCGACCTCGTGATGCAGCAAGGGCTCGACGCGGTCCGCCCTGAAGGCGGCGGCTTCGGGGATGAGCAGCCGGCCGAACGACACCATCAGTTCGGAGATGTCGTCGCGCACCTCGATGTGAGCCGGGAAGTCTCGATACACGGCACGGTATCGATCGAACTCCGCACGAGCCGCCTCCGCGAACGCCCCGGCCGTGACGCTCCGGGTGTTGGGCGCTCGGGCCGGGATGATCTCGAGCAGCTCCTCCGCGGCGCCCGCGAGAGGCTGGGCGATCCCTCCGTAGAGCTGCAGCGACCCGTAAACGAACCGTGAAGTGTCGCGATCCTCCAAGGCTGTGATCTGTCTTGCTATCTCGTCTCTCTTCGCCCGGAAGAGTGTGTGCAGGGCGGGGTCGGTGACGTTCTCGATCTCGAGGTTGTAGAGGTCACGTCGCACCAGGTCCGGCTCGAATTCCAGCGCTCTGAGCCGGAGAGTGGGGACCGTTCCGAAGTCACTCCGTTCGAAGTCCGCCCATGCCTCTGCTGCATTGACCGGCGTGACATTGAGCAGCAGGTTCAAGCTCGCGCTCGATCTCGGTGAGGCGGGCGTCGATATCTAGAGCAGGCGCAAGCTGCTGGGTCGGGGATGTCACCTGAGGTCCTGTGTTCGGCGTCTCAATGATCTCGGGGATTATAGGGCTCGTGTGCGTGATCTGGCCGTCAGGGCGGCGGCGATCATGACTAGGACAGCGGCTACGGCGATGGCGATGAGCCAGCGCACCCAATCGATGCCAGGGCTGCCGTTGCCGCCGAAGGCGGTGTAGATGAACCAGCCGAGCAGGACCCCGCCGATGCCGCAGATGATGGTCAGCCAGAGCGGGATGTTGTCTCGGTTGCCGGGGGCGACGAACTTGCCCAATAGGCCGATGATGATTCCGGCGATGATGACACCGATGATCTCCACTGTTTCCTCCTGAATGTGGTGGATGGTTCTGGCGCGAAGCGGGTGCCGGCATGTTGGCCACGATTCGGCTCCGTCTACAACTGAACCACCCCAAGGGCGGATGCATTACACCCTTAGGGAGGTTAAGTAGGCTCTTTACGGAAGCCCGGTGAGGACACCGGTCACGCGCGGGTCAACGACGACGACATTGGTGATGGGCATCGCACACATTCTCCAGCAATACCAAGCTCGGGTGCCCGATTTCGGCTTGGCGGAGCACCTCGGGTTTGCGCGGCAGCGCGGGCGGGTAATCCAGGGCCATGAGCAATATCACTCTTATCATCGTGATTGTGGTTGCCGTTGTGGTGATCGTCGTGATCGCCATCCTCGGCTATCAGATGGCCCGGAAGAGGCGGACCACGCAGCTACGTGAGCAGTACGGACCGGAGTACGACCGCGCCGTCGACCAGTCGGAGAGCCAACATGAGGCGGAGTCGGAGTTGCGAGGACCGCGCCAAGCGGCACGAACAGTTGGAGTTGCGCAGTCTCGACTCGTCTGAGCGGGAGGACTTCGAGCGGCGTTGGTCCGATGTTCAGGGCCAGTTCGTGGACGACCCGACTACTGCGGTGCGCAACGCCGACCTGCTAGTGGTGGAGGTGATGTCCGCGCGTGGCTACCCGGTCGATGACTTCGACCAGCGGGCCGACGATTTGTCAGTGAGTCACCCCGAAGTTACCCAGCGCTACCGGGAGGCCCGCCGCATCGCCCAGGCAAACGAGGACCGAACCGTTGACACCGAGGAGCTTCGCCAAGCCGTGACGTCCTACCGATCGTTGGTGTTGAGCCCTGCTGGATGATGAGGATCGCAGCCGGCATGAGCGGCACAGAGAACGAGCTCGACAATAACCAGAAGATGACCGAACGGGAGACCCAAGCATGAGCGGCACTGAGGCGAGAACCAGCGACGGCGAAACGACGGGCACGGCCGAGATCAGAGACGATTCCGGTAGCGCGGCCGAGCGGTTGGGCGGACCCATCCAAGACGAGCAGAGCCTCCAAGACGAGCAGAGCCGCGGCATGGCGAGCGAGGCTGAGACCGATGTTGGTCGCCGAGCCGATACGACTGCCGGCGAGGGTGAGCGGAGCCCGGACCTGGCGCGCGAGGCTGATAGCGACCTTGGTCGCCGAGCCGATACGACTGCCGGCGAGGGTGAGCAGAGCGCCAGACCTGGCGCGCGAGGCTGAGACCGACGTTGATCGTCGAGCCGACACGACGACCGGCGAGGGCGAGCGGACCCCCGACACGGCGGCGAGGCCCGGACCGAGGTTGATCGTCAAGCCGACGCCGGCGCAGGACAGCGCACGACACTTATCGAGCCTGAGCGGGCAGAGAGCTACAACAGTCGATGGAATGAACTCAAGAGCGAATTCGTCGACGATCCCCGCCGTGCCGTTCAGGGCGCGAACGTGCTGGTCGGAGAGGTGCTCGATGAGCTGGAAGAGCTGTTCCGCAGCCAGCGCGCCGACCTCGAACACGGCCTGGACAGCGACCAGACCAGCACCGAGGATCTGCGGCAGGCACTGGGACGCTATCGCTCCTTCTTCGATCGCCTGCTCACGTTCTGAGCGCAACGATCCCGGCCAGAGGAGGCTGGTGGGTAGCTGGGCGCGTTTACAGGTCAGCAGTGACGACGGTGACGCTCCCGTCCTTGTAGGACCAAGCGTCAACACCGCCGAAACCCCTCCGGCCCCGGTTAGATGTGACAGTCTTGGGCATTCAGACACGCGACACCGTTGGGCGCCTCCGCATCACCCCTGTGGAAATGCTGATCTTGGCAGTTCCATCAGCGGGGATGCGCTCACCCGCGGTTAGCGTGCCGCCGCCTAGCACGCTATCTGACGTACTTTCACCAGAAGCGCACTGCGCGGCATGGTGCGTCCATAGGGAGGAGTGGGCATGAATCGGGGACTGATTGGCACGATCATCGGCGTGCTGGTGGTGATCATCTTAGTGATCATTGTCTTGCAGCTGCTGTAACGAGCCGGACCCGGGCCCAGCCAGCGCCCGGCCGAAGCCCGTTCGTGCTCAAGAGGCCGCCAGCCTGATACCCGCCCGTCGGCTGGCCTCGTGCATGCTGGATCTCCGATGCATCAGCTCGGTGGCCGGCTGGCCGGGCTGGAAGAGACCCGGACACCCAGGAATTATCGGCTGTCCGCTGTCGGCGGCGCATTTATCGCCCCAGTTCAGGTGAGGTTGCCGAGTTGGGACACGACTCGTCGGTACTTGTCGTGGCGCTCTTTGAGCAAGCTGGTTCGGGGACCGGGTTCAGCGACTCGTTCGGAGGACAGGCTTGTGGTGGCTGCCAGGTTGTCGAGGGTGGTGAGTCCTGCTGCGGTTGCGCCGAGCAGGCCGGCGCCCCGGGCTGAGGCGCTGGGGACTGCGACGGCCTCGAGGGGCCGCTCGAGGACGTCGCCGAGCAGGGCTCTCCATGGGGGTGAGGTTGTTCCCCCGCCGGCGATCAGAAGCGCGTTGTCGGTGTCATTGGTGCCGGGTAGAGCGTTAAGTGCGTCGTCGGCGGCGAACGCAACACCTTCCAACGCGGCGTAGAGCAGGTCGGTGCGGGTGTGTCTCGCGGCCAGACCGGTCCAGGATCCGCGGAGCTTGGTGTTGAGGTAGGGGGTGCGTTCGCCGACGAGGTGGGGGACGAAGATCGGGTCGTCGGCTCTGGGTTCGCGAGCGGCGGTCTCGTAGAGCTCGGCCCAGGTGGATCCGAGAATGCTGCGGACCCAGTCCAAGGTCTGTCCACCGGTGAGGCTGGCCGCCATGGCGTACCACCCGGTCGGTGTGGCGTCTCGGTAGAGGTGGGTGACGGGGTCGGTGGTGCTCGCCCGAGGGGTGTCGACGATGCGGACGATCTGAATCCCGGTGCCGATGGTGAGCTGGGTACGACCTGGTGCGAGCAGCCCGGTACCGAGTGCCGCCGCTGCCGTGTCTGCCGCACCGGCCGCAACCGGCACGTCGGGGGTGAGGCCGAGGTCGGCCGCTGCGGTGATGGTCAGCTGTCCGGCGCGTACGCCGGAGTGCGGCAGGATTTCGGGCAGCAGGCTTCTGCGGATGCCGAGGGCGTCGATGACCGCGTCGTCCCAATCCTGGCTGAGGACGTCGTAGAGAAGCGTGGCGGAGGCGTCGCTGGGTTCGGCGGCGAACTGTCCGGTGAGTCGGGCCCGGATCCAATCCTTCGGTTGCAGCGCCCATCGGGCACTGTGGACGGTGGCGGGTTCGTGGCGGTGCAGCCAGGCGAGTAGGGGTCCAGCCATGCCGGCGCTGAGTGGGTTGCCCAGTCGAGCCCGGACCTGGGCAGGGAGCTGGCGGTATAGCTCGAGCTGGGTTTCGGCACGGGCGTCGCACCACAAGAGGGCGGGACGGATCGGCGTGGTGTCGACGCCGCAGAGCACGACGCCGTGCATCTGCCCGGACAGTCCGATTCCGGCGACGTGAGGAGCGTCGGGGCCGAGGCGGGCGACCGCCTTGACGATGCCGTCCCACCAGGTCTTCGGGTCGGTTTCGGCCCAGCCGGGATGAGGCCGCTCGACGGGGTAGGCCTCGGTGGCCTGGTCGAGCAGGCGTCCGGTGGGGTCGCACAGAACGACCTTGACTGAGCTGGTCCCGAGGTCGATGCCCAGGAGGGTAGGGGCCACGCTCATCGCTGCCTCCGGTAGCCGCGCAGGGCTTCCGAGTACCAGACCGCTCTCATCCGGGGAGGACCGTTGTTGTGGTCTGGCGAACAGCCTCTTCGAAGGCGGCCGCCGCTGCGGCAGTGGTGGGGTCGGTGAAGAACTCCTCGGCCACGGCCGGGGCCATGGTGAAGCAGTCGATCCCGTGCTGGGCAGGGGCGACCATGTCGGCCACCGACCGGATGCTGGCCAGCAGCACCTTGGTCGGGCTGCCCGTCGCGGACAGGACGCGCTGCATGGTCACGACCTCGTCGATGCCGTCGCGGCCGGCATCGTTGAGCCGGCCGAGGTAGGGCGCGATGTAGGTGGCGCCGGCGGCGGCGGCGATCATGGCCTGCCCGGGGTTGTAGATCGCGGTCAGCAGAGTCTGCTGACCGCGGGCGGCGAAGACGCGGCAGGCGGCGGCTCCGGCTTGGGTCGCGACGAACTTCAGTACGACGGTGGGGCCGAGGTCGAGGAGACGTTCGGCGCGCTCGACCAGGGTGGGGACGTCGGTGCCCCAGGACTGGAAGAACACCTCGCCGGCGCCGGCGGCGGTGGCCCACCGGTAGATATCGGGGATGTCGTCGACGCTTTGGCCGGCGCGCTGCAAGATCGTGGGGTTGGTGGTCACGCCGGCGAACAGCCCGGTGGCGAGTAGGGGTTCGGCGGCGTCGCGGTCCGCGGTGTCGAGGTAGAGACGCATCGTCAGCTTTCTTGGTCGGAGTGATGGACAGGGTGGTCGTTCACCCCGGTGTGAAGTGAGAGTCCACGGACGTCCACCGGCGGTTACTCGTTGGTTACTCAGTTCGCTACAGGGGTCAGCCAACGAGACAAGCGTAGCCAAGCAAACATGGCTTTGACTAGGGCAAACACTGGTCGGGGTGACAGGATTTGAACCTGCGACCTCTTCGTCCCGAACGAAGCGCGCTACCAAGCTGCGCCACACCCCGTAGCTGCACCAAGCCTCGGAGAGTCTAGCCCATCGTCTCTTCGCCGCTCGCGCCGTTTCCGGCGTCCACTTGATCGCGAATGCCCGTCAAGGTGAGCAGGGTTGCCTCTGGCGGGCAGGCAAAACGGATCGGCGCATAGGGGGAGGTTCCGACGCCGGCCGAGACATGCAGCCACGCAGTTCGTCCACCGGCGCTGTGCTGAGAAAGGCCTTTTGCGCGCCGCGTGTCAAGATCACAATTGGTGACCAACGCCCCATAGAACGGAACGCATACCTGCCCGCCATGAGTATGGCCAGTCATGATCAAATCGTGCCCGTCGTAGGCCATCGCGTCGATCACCCGGCGGTAGGGGGCATGGGTGACGCCGATCGCGACATCGATCTCCTCGCGGTCGACGGGCCCGGCCACTTCCGCATAATGATCTTGGTTCAGGTGAGGATCGTCCGTACCGCGGAAGCCGATCCGTACGCCTTTGATCTCCAGCGACGCACGAGTGTGAGTCAGGTCGATCCACCCTGCCTCCTTGAAACCGCGCCCGAGATCCTGCCAAGGCAGGGTTCGTGGCGAACGCTTTTCGCGGTTGCTCGGACCCTCGAAATAGCGCAGCGGATTCTTGAACGTCGGGCCGTAGTAGTCGTTCGATCCCCAGACGTAGACGCCTGGACGATCAAGTAAGCGACCGAAGCTGGCGAGCACGGACGGCACAGCTGCCTCATGCGCGAGATTGTCGCCGGTGTTGATCACCAGATCGGGCTCCAGGGCGCCCAGCGTGGACAGCCAGCGCTGCCGGACCCTCGCGGACGGCGTCATATGAACATCGGACAGGTGCAGCACGCGAACAGGCCGCGCACCCAGGGGCAGGACCGGGACATCAACCCGACGCAGTCGAAACGCGTTGACCTCGTACAACCCCGCGTACGCCAGGCACCCGGCTCCCACAGCTCCAACGCCGAGCAGGCTCCTGACGATGGACGTGGTCGCGCGGCTCGGAGACATAATCAGAAGGCTACAAGCGAACCTGCTGCCACACTGGTCGCATGTCTGATGCACCAAGCACTCTCAAGGAGCGCCTCCGCTCCGATCTGACCGCCGCGATCAGGGACCGCGACAAGGTCAGGTCGGGCACGATCCGGATGGTCCTGACAGCGATCACTGAGGCTGAGGTGGCCGGTTCGCAGGCTGTTGAGCTGTCCGATCAGCAGGTGCTTGACGTGGTCATCAGGGAGGCCAAGAAGCGGCGTGAGGCGGAGACAGCGTACGCCGACGCAGGTCGCGCCGAACTGGCCGGGAAGGAGCGTGCCGAGTCCGACGTGCTGGCTGATTACTTGCCGCTGCAGTTGACAGAAGAGGAGATCGAGGCAATCGTCGCCGACGCGATCGCCTCGACCGGGGCAGCCGAGCTTGGCAATAAGGGCATGGGCAAGGTCATGGCGCAGGTGACGCCGCAAACCAAAGGCAAGGCCGACGGCAGTCTGGTTGCGGCTGAAGTCAGGCGCCAACTATCCGCGTAGCGTGCGAACACGCGGCACAAATGGATCGCGGCCTTCGCGAACCGCGCTAGCGAGCGTTTCGACGGCTGTGATGGGAAACGCTCGGCTTGAGGTGCCCGGAGCTGTCTCTTTTGACGGCTGTGCTGGGAAACGTACGCAGCGGGCTGCGCTAGCGAGCGTTTCAACGGCTGTGATGGGAAACGCTCGGCTTGAGGTGCCCGGAGCTGTCTCTTTTGACGGCTGTGATGGGAAACGTACGCCGGGACCGGCGGGCTAACGCCGGAAGCGGCAGGTTGCAGCGGCTGCGGGTGGACCGCTAGCGGCGTGGTGGGAAGATCGGCGGCAGCGTCGGAGGCGTGTTGCCCGGATTCTGCGGCGGCTGCTGTTGCCTCCGCTTCCTTTCTTGTGCCTTCTGCCGAGCCTCGTCCTTTTCCTCTTCGACCTCCTCGGGGTCACGCCCGTTCGAGTACACCGCATACATGGTGCCGAACTCCGAGATCCAGTCGCCCGGAGAAGGTGACCAACCCATGAACCCGTACTTGGGCACCTTGTCGCTGTAGACGAACTGCCTCTCAACCGTGAAGCCCAGCCGCTCCAGCTTCCTGGTCGCAGCGTCGACCCCCAGACCGCCGAGACTCGGCACCCGGACCTGCTCGCCAACCTGGATCTTGCGCGGAGGTGGATTGAACGACGTCCTCGGGATCTGCTGGAAGTACTTCTGCATGACCGGCCGCCAGATCTTCATGCCGGCGTCGCCGCTCCCGGAGCCCTCGAGATAGGCCCCGGTGGACGGCACCCGATAACCCTTCACACCGGAACCGCGGTAGTAACCCGGGCCACTCTTTCTAAAGGGCCGTTTGGTGTTGTCGATGGAGATCATGGCCACGCCAGCGATCTCGGGTGTGTAGCCGGCAAACCACACGGCCTCGTTGCTGTCGATTGTTCCGGTCTTGCCGGCGATGTGACGGCCGTCGTAGATCTTGGCCCGCTTGCCGGTTCCCTTGTCGACCACCGACTTCAAGATCCTGTTGACACCATCGGCGACGTCTTTATCGACCACCCGGCGGCAGTTCGCATCCGGCACCGCGAGGTTCTTGCCGTTACGCGTCGTGATCTTGGAGACGATAATCGGATTGCAATGGATGCCGCGGGCCGCGAAAGTCGCGTACGCCTCGGCCATGGAGAGCGGGCTCACCTCGACGGTGCCCAGCGTGAATGACGGCTTGTCCTGGAACTCCTTCACGATGTCCACCGGGGGTTGGCCGATGCGTGCCCCGACCTTGACGCCGGTCTTCTCAGCCATCTTGGTGACGCGGCACATGCCGGTCGCCAGCTCCAGTTGAATGAAGTAGGTGTTGACCGAGAACTCTGCGGCCTCCGTCATTCCGATGGATTTGCTATGCCCGACTGCGTTCTTGACGACCCAGCGGTCCCAGACGCGCTCACGCCCACGGCAGGACGTAAAGCGCCGGCCAGTGAAGTTGAAGGGTGACCTGGCGTTGAACCGTTTGTTGATCGGGATGCCCTTCTCCAACGCTGCCGCGAGTGTGAACAACTTGAAGGTTGAGCCGGCCTGATAGCCCTGGATGCCACCCATTGCCGGATCCGTGGCCAAGTTCCAGTAGGTCTGCCCCTTCTTGGCATCGCTGCCCATCACCGGCCTGCTCTGCGCCATGGCGATGATCAGGCCGGTACCCGGCTGAATCATGTTCATTGTCGAGATGACCGGGTCCCTCGGGCCGACCACTGAGCTGACTTTCCGCTGCGCCAGGTCCTGCGTCTTGGGGTCGATTGCGGTCTGAATAACGAGTCCACCGCGGTTGATCATGTTCTCGCGGTCTTCTTCTGTCTTGCCCAGACTCGGTGCGTTGAGCAGGGTACGTCGCACGTAGTCGCACAGGAACGGATACCGAGTGCCGACGCAGCCGTTGCGGGTCTTCTTGACCAACTTCTCGTCGAAGCCGACTTTCTTTGCCTCGTTCGCTTGCTGGAGCGTGATCAATTTGAGTTCGACCATGCGGTTAAGCACCACGTCGCGACGGTCCAGCGCCGCGCTGGGGTTGCGGATTGGGTTGTGGCTGTCCGGGTTCTGCACCAGCCCAGCCAACATCGCTGCCTGAGCCAAGGTGAGCCGAGAGGCCTTCGTTGAGAAGTAGTGCTTGGCCGCTGCCTCGACGCCGTACGCGCCCGCGCCGTAGTACGCGATGTTGAGGTAGCGCTCCAGGATCTCATCCTTGGTGAACTTCTTCTCCATCGCGATCGCGTAGCGCAGCTCGCGGATCTTGCGTTGCATGGTTGGCGCCAGGGCATCCTTGACACATTGGCTGTCACCCTTGGCCTGGCACGCCTCAACCTGGACCATCTTGACGTACTGCTGGGTTAGGGAAGAGCCACCCTGGGTGATGCCGCCATCGGTCGAGTTGCGCACTAGCGCACGCATCGTGCCCTTGAAGTCCAGGGCGCCGTGCTCGTAGTAGCGGTGGTCTTCGATGGCGATCTGGGCCTGTCGCATGATCGGAGTGATGCTCTTCAGCTTCACCGGGATCCGGTTCTCGTCGTAGAAGTACGCCAGAGTCTTGCCGTTGCCCATGAGCACCTTGCTCCGGGTGGCAGGCGCAGGCGTGGCGAGCTCAGCCGGCAAGCTCTCCAGCTCGGCGGCCGCGGCGTTGCTCGTAACCCCCGCCATGCCCGCGAAAGGAATGAACAATCCCGCCACCAGAACACCTGCGAGAATGCTGACGACGACGAACATCACCAGCGAGTACGCGAGGCTCCCCGCGCGCTTCGGCGTAAACGGCACGAGCACCAGCCTACGGGAGTCTCGGGGCCTCACTGAATCACGTACTGATACCAAATCTTGATCTGAGTGCACCTTTTGTTCGATTGTCAAGGAACCAAAGGTCACAAAACGGCAAACATCTCGAAACGAATCTAGTCACATCGAAGAGGGCGTGCGTAGCGTTCATACCGCCGTGCCAGATGGGCCGGGGAAATGCCCGGCACGGAAAGTTTCACGAAGGGGAGATGCAGCGTGCCTGCAGTGCAACGTGAAGACTGGACCATGCGCGCCAAGTGCCGGGGGATGGAGGACGCCTTGTTTCCGGAGGCGTCCGACCAGAAACGAGCCAGACTCGTCTGTTCTGGATGCCCTGTGCGCTTCGAGTGCCTGGCCGAGGCTCTCGACAACCGGATCGAATGGGGTGTTTGGGGCGGCATGACCGAGCGGGAGCGGCGGTTGCTGCTTCGGCAGCGCAGTGATGTCACCTCGTGGCGCTCCATCCTGCTCGGCAAGTCGAACCAGCCGGCGGCTCAGCCGGTGTCGTCAGGCTCTTAGTCCTTGTCGGACAGCAGCGCGCCGACGCGGCGGAGTGCCGCCAGGTCGGTGACGTCAGTCGGCAAGGACTGAACCTGGGTCTGGGCCACCATCGGGCGAGCCGCCGCGAAGCGTTTCATCATTCGCGTCTCGGTCTCGATCATGCGCATCAGATTGGCGTGACGGCGTAGGGCCTCGACTTCGAGTACGGCAGAAGTGCCCGCGAGGTCCTCGGCTAGGGACAGCGCCCGTGCTGGCGAGATCGCTAGGGCGCAGTTGTGCACCCGGTTGATCACCATGCCCGATAGCGGCATGCCTTCCTCGGTGAGCCGGTCCACGAAGTACTCGGCCTCTCGTAGCGCGTCATGCTGCGGAGTCGCGACGACCAGAAACGTACTGTGCCGCGACGACAGTAGTTCGAACGTCGACGTGGCTCGCTGCCGAAATCCGCCGAAGAGTGCCTCGAAGGCGCGGACAAAGGTCTGAACGTCGCTGATGATCTGCGCGCCGAGGATCTTGGTCATTGCGGCGGAGATCATGCTGAAACCAGCGCCCATCAATCTCAGCGGCCCGCGGGTGGGGTGCAGCAACAAGCGGAGGAACCGGCCGTCGAGCAGTGCGCTTAGGTGTTCGGGGGCGTCTAGGAAGTCAAGGGCTGAGCGGGCCGGGGGAGTGTCCACCACGATGAGGTCCCACCTCCCGGCTGCCTCCGCCTCGGTGTGGAGCTGGCCCAGCTTCTCCATCGCCATGTACTCCTGGGTGCCGGCGAACTCCGATGACAAGGCCACATAGAACTGGTTCTGCAAGATCGCAGCTGCCTTCTCAGGCGTGGAGTGCGCTATCACCACGTCGTCGAAGGTGCCCTTCATGTCGAGCATCATTGCGTCCAGGCTGCCGCCGGCCGCGGTGTCAATCATGGACACTGGGCGAGGAGTGTTGTCGAGCTCGCCGACACCGAGCGACTGGGCCAGCCGGCGTGCCGGGTCAATGGTCAGTACGACGACCTTGCGGCCGGCCTCCGCAGCGCGCAGCGCGACCGCGGCGGACGTGGTGGTCTTACCAACCCCGCCCGAGCCGCAGCAGATAATGATCTTGGTTTCGCGATCACCGATGATCTTGTCGATATCGAGGAATGGTACCGGCAGCCCACCCTGCGCCGCCGACTTCAAGGCGCTGGTCACGCGGCCTCCAGGATGACCTGATCAGTCAGCTGCTCGGCGATCGCGAAGATCGCGCCCTCGTCGATACCTCCAGGATCGAAGGGAATCTGCACCAGTGGAAGGCGTAACGCGGTCAGCCGATCATGACGCTGCTGCTCCTGCAGCGTGCGAGCCGCCTCGATCGCAAACTCCGAGGCTAACGCCTGGTTTTGCTTGATCGTTAGCCCAGGTACCTTCAAGATCACTGACCCGGTGGCGGCAGTTTGCAGCTGATCATGATCGAGCGGACTCGGCGTCACCATGTTCTCGATCACCATACCGATCCTGACCCGGGTGGGACCCACCGCGGCGACGGCTTCCTCTGTCTCGGTGACTGGCATGTCCTCGAGCAGGGTGACGAAATGCAAGGCCGTAGTCGCGACCGCAGCAGCCGCATGATCGAGTCGGCCTGGTTGAATAGGTCCTCCCTTCGCGAGGCCGGCGACCGCCTGGTGCACATTGAG
>CAVSSB010000019.1:0-185012 GCA_963730505.1 uncultured Actinomycetota bacterium | reverse complement strand
GAGGTACTGCGACGAGGTGCCATTAGCGTGGAGACGCTGCGCGAGACCGCCCCGCGTCTCCGCGATCTCACCGGTGACGCACAAGATCGTCCGGATGGCCCTTCGCCAGGCCCAGGATCTAACGGTGCAGACTCAGGCCGTGGCGATGACGGCTCAGAGCTCACTGCAGGGGGCTGAGTGCGCGAGTACCTGCTAGTCCTCTGCATCGCGGCAGCAGTGACCTATCTGCTGAGTGGCGTGTGCCGCCGGCTGGCTCTCCGGAGCGGAGCTATGGCGAGAGTCCGGGACCGCGACGTGCACACCATCGAGATGCCGTACTTCGGTGGCGTCGCGATGCTGGCTGGCGTCGCTGCAGCGATCCTGATCTCATGGCAGCTGCCCTTCCTGGGCCGGCTAGTGACTGTGCAACAAGACTCTCGGGCTGTCCTGGTGGCAGCGACGGTGATCTGTCTAGTGGGTGTGCTTGATGATGTTTTCGAGCTGCCGCCGCTCACCAAGTTCGCTGGGCAGGTCTTCGCGGCGGGCATCGCTGTTGCGCTAGGCGTGAAGATGCTGTGGATACCCCTGCCCAACCAGATCGTCTCGCTGGATAGCACCACTTCGGTTGCGATCACGGTGTTCTTCATCGTGCTCTGCTCGAATGCAGTCAACTTCGTAGATGGGCTGGATGGGCTGGCTACCGGAGTGGTCGGTATCGGCGCGCTTGCCTTCTTCGCTTATTCCTACCTGCTCACCGTCGATGAGGGCCTCACCAGGGCGACGACATCCAGCCTCATCACGGTCACCATCGCTGGCGCCTGCCTCGGCTTCCTGCCGCACAACTTCTTCCCTGCACGGATGTTCATGGGCGACTCGGGCGCGATGTTGCTCGGTCTGCTGCTGGCAACATCCACCATCAGCCTCACTGGGCAGATCGATATCTCGCAGCTGCAAGACACTCGCGGCGGTCTGGTTCCGACTGTGCTTCCCTTGGTGTTACCGCTGGCAATCCTCGCCCTGCCGTTCCTCGATCTCACATTGGCGTTCATCCGTCGCACCTATGCCGGCAAGTGGTGGTTCCTTCCTGACAAACAGCACCTGCACCACCGGCTCCTGGAACGCGGCCACAGCCAGCGCCGTGCCGTCATGCTGATGTACGTCTGGTCGGCGCTGGTCTCTTTCGGCGTGATCATCTTGGGTTTGGTGCCGGAACGGCAGTGGACTGTGATTGCCGTCGGCGTCGTGTGCGCACTGGTTTTGATGGTGGCAACGCTGGGTCGTCCGGTACGCGTCAAGCCTCAGGTGCGTCGAGGCGAGTCGCTGCAATGAATGTGCAATGAATGATTGCTCCGGTCAAGCGATGACGAAGTAGGCGGGCTTCAACGCGCGATCCGCGCGGGAGCGAGCGTAGCGAGCGAAGCAATCAAACCGGATCGTGCGCCGCCGTGCTGAGGAGGAGCGACGGGACACGCTTTTCGTCCCGGAGTGATGACGAAGTAGGCGGGCTTCAACGCGGATCCGCGCGGGAGCGAGCGTAGCGAGCGAAGCAATCAAACTCGTGTTAGTTTTCACGCACGCTGCCCAGCATCCTTGGTTGGCCCTAAGCGACCCGGCCCGAATCCGATCAAGACCCAGCTCCGACACTGGCACAAGAAGGACTGCTGCACATGACCGTCGACAGCCGCCCCGATCATGCGGCGACGCCTGCCGATGGGCCGAGTGTGCACGTCATCCGGGCCCGCAAGCTGCTGATCGGCGGCGCCGTAGGTGGGGTGGTGGCCGCGGCGCTGTGCTTGATCGTCTTCACCATCGGCTTCGGTGTCAGCGGCCTGATCTCGGCCGCTCTGGCGGCCGCCATGGTGCTGTTCTTCTATGGAGTCGGCCAGTACGTCATGGTGCTCTTCGCCGACGCCGGCGCCCGAACGCTGCTCGCTGTGTCCATGTGCAGCTACACCGCTCGAGTCGTCATTTTGGGACTGGTTCTGGTGCTCTACAACGCCCACCATGAAGCCTGGCCGACGTTGACACCGATGGTCATCTTTTTGACAACGATCATCGTTGTCGCGGGATGGTTGGCGGTAGAGATTTTTGTCTTTTCTCGACTGCGAATCGGGGCCTACGACACCGAGTACGTGCCGCCAAGCAAAGGTGACTTTGAGCCGTGACCGTCGCCACAATCACTGCTAGCGTGTGTCACGCCATGAAGGAACAACCGAATGCGGCCTTCGACAAGCCGAGATCGCAAGGAGGCGAGGAATCAAAAGGCATGGACTTGGGGCTCCGAGTGCTCTCCTATCTGATCTCCGGCGTCCTGATCTACGGACTGCTGGGATGGCTCGGCGACCACTACCTCGGCACCAAGTTCCTGCTGCCGATCGGAATCGTCGCAGGTGCTGCCTTCGGGGCCTATGTGATCATCAGGCGCTATGGCCGCATCGATGATGCGGCACCCGCAACGGGTGTCGAGGATCGCAGCAAGCGGGCCGCGGTAACCCAGCACAGGCACGAGGCGGAGGAGGGGGAACGGTGAGCGGTTTCTTGTCGGGCCTGGTGCCGCTAGAAACGGAGACTGAAGGCTTCGAGGCTCCTGGGGTGCAAAGCTTCGACGTGCCGCCGCTGTTCGAAAACGTTCCTTGGCTTTTCTGGTTTGACAAGTACATGCTTCAGGCGATCATCTCAGTGATCTTGATCTTGATCTTCTGGTTGATCATGGCCCGCAAGAGCGCTATGGTCCCCAGCAAGGGTCAGTACCTGGGCGAAACAGCGTATTTCTTCCTCCGGAACACGATCGCTCGGGACATGATCGGGCACGACTTCCGCAAGTACCTGCCACTGCTGATTGCCCTGTTCTCCTTCGTGCTGATCAACAACATATTTGGGGTCTTCCCGCTCAGCTTGCTCCCTACGCCCGCGCATGTGGGGTGGCCGTACGGCCTGGCGATCTTGGTCTGGGTGATCTATAACGGGGTCGGCATCGCCAAGCATGGGTTTTTTGGTTATCTCAAGCACACGACGCTTCCCTCAGGGGTCCCAGCGTTCATGTGGCCGCTGATCATCCCGCTGGAGTTCGTGTCCAACATCATCGTCCGGCCGATCACCCTCTCCTTGCGACTCTTCGCCAACATGTTCGCCGGGCACCTGCTGGTGTTGGTGTTCGTGTTGGGCGGGGAGTACCTGTTATTGCATTCCGAATCGATCATCAACAAGACCGCCGGTGTGGTGGCCCTGATCTTCAGCATGGCGATCTTCGGCCTTGAGATCTTCGTTCAGTCCCTGCAAGCCTTCATCTTCACCGTTCTCACCGCCCAGTACATCTCTTCGGCCGCGGCCGAAGAGCACTGATCACCCCCGGTTTCGGCAGTCACCGCGAAACCCCGTCAAGAAAGAAGTCCCAATGACTCCAATGGAAATCGCCGGATCCCTCGGCATCGTCGGCTACGGCCTCGGCGCCATCGGCCCCGGCATCGGCGTGGGCTTGATCTTCGCCTCCGTCATCCAGGGCACCGCGCGGCAGCCGGAGGCCCGCGGCGCGATGATGGGCACGGCCTGGATTGGATTCGCAGTGACTGAGGCGCTGGCGATCATCGGTATCGCCCTCGCCTTCGTCTTCGGCGGCCTGTGAGCGAGTGATCGCGATGACTGCGCTTCTCGTACCTCTTCAGGCGGAGGGGGAGAATCCGCTCATTCCGCATCTGTCGGAGGTAATCGCGGCGATCGTCTTCGCACTGCTGCTGACGTACGTCATCGCCAAGTTCGTGGTGCCACGGTTCGAGGCCACCTACGCCGAACGCACTGCTGCCATTCAGGGTGGATTGGAGAGGGCGGAGAAGGCTCAGGAGGCTGCAGATGCGGCCTTGCGTCAGTACAACGAGCAGCTCGCCGAGGCCCGCACCGAGGCCGCCAGGATTCGCGAAGAGGCTAAGACGGAGGGCACCCAGATCCTCGCTGAGCTCCGAGAGCAGGCGCAAGCTGAGGTCGCCCGGATCAGGGCCCAGGGAGAGGCTCAGCTTGAGGCCGAGCGCTCCTCGGTGATGACCCAGATGCGAGCTGAAATCGGAACCTTGGGCACCACCTTGGCGAGCCGCATCGTCGGAGAGTCACTTGAGGACGATCAGCGAGCACGGCGGACGGTCGACCGCTTCCTCGCCGAACTCGAAGGTGAAGGCGAGCCAACTCCTGCCGGTAGATCATGACAGTAGCCACCGACGCACGCTTGAGCTCGCTTGACCGCATGCTCAACGACAGCCAGGTCGGCGACGGCTTCGCCTCCGACATGTTTGCGGTGGTTGATGCGCTCGAGGCCTCGCCAACGCTGCGACGCGCGGTGACCGACCCAGGGACGCCAGAGAGCGCCCGTGGGGCATTGGTGCATGGATTGCTTGATGGCAAGGTCGACAAGGCAGTTGCTGATCTTGTGGCGGAAGCGGCGACGCTGCGTTGGGCTGGGGGCCGGACGTTCGCGGCGGCACTGGAGCGGCAGGCCGTGCGGGGTCAGCTCGTGGCGGCAGATAGACGTAGTGAGCTGGAGGACACTGAGGATCAGCTCTTCCGATTCGCTCGGTTCGTGGAGTCCGACCCGGAGCTGCGCAACGTGCTGGCGGACCGCGCGATCGACCGCAGTAGGCGGCAGGAGCTGGTCGGTGAGCTGCTCAGAGGCCGCGCCACAGACTCGACGATCGTGCTCGCGAAGCGGGCCGTGGCCGCTCGTGAGCGAACCTTTGCGCAGACAATTGAGGGTTACGTAACGCTGGCCGCAGCACAGAAGAATCGAGTCGTGGCAACCGTCCGCGTCGCCAATTCACTCACCGAGGACCAGCGGGATCGGCTCGTTGCGGCTCTCACCAATCAGATCGGCCGCCAGGTGACAATCCAGGAGGTCATCGACCCCGACATCTTAGGCGGAGTTCGCGTGGAGCTCGGCGACGAGGTGTTCGAAGGTACCGTCTCGGGTCGGCTCGAGGAAGCCCGACGGCTCTTTGAATAGCACGGCTCCTACAGTCGAGAACAACTGAACACACTCACCCAGCGACAAAGAGCAGAAAGCGCAGACGATGGCAGAACTGACGATTCGTCCCGAAGAAATCCGCGAAGCACTGGATCGCTTTGTCCGGAGCTACGAGCCGGAGACGGCGACCCGTGAAGAGACTGGAACGGTCGTCACATCAGGCGACGGCATCGCGCGTGTCGAAGGCTTGCCTTCGGCGATGGCCAACGAGCTGCTCGAGTTCGAGAACGGCACGCTTGGCATCGCGCTGAACCTTGACGTCCGCGAGATCGGTGTTGTCGTCATGGGGGAGTCCCTGGGCATCGAGGAAGGTCAGGTCGTCAAGCGCACGGGTGACATCCTTTCTGTGCCGGTGGGTGATGGGTACCTGGGACGTACTGTCGACGCGTTGGGCAACCCGATTGACGGGCTTGGCGAGATCACGCCCATTGATGAGCGTCGTCCGCTCGAGCTGCAGGCCGCCGGCGTGATGGATCGGCAGGGTGTCAATCAGCCACTGCAGACCGGGATCAAGGCCATTGACGCGATGATCCCGATCGGTCGTGGCCAGCGGCAGTTGATCATCGGCGACCGCAAGACCGGGAAGACGGCGATCGCTGTCGACACGATCATGAACCAGAAGAGCGCCTGGGATAGCGGCGACCCTGAACAGCAGGTGCGCTGCATCTACGTCGCGATTGGTCAGAAGGGCTCGACCATCGCTGCCGTTCGCGGAGCCCTGGAGGACGCCGGCGCGCTCGAGTACACCACGATCGTCGCGGCACCTGCGTCGGACCCGGCTGGCTACAAGTACGTCGCGCCCTACACCGGCTCGGCAATCGGGCAGCACTGGATGTACCAAGGCAAGCATGTGCTGATCATCTTCGACGACCTCACCAAGCAGGCTGAGGCGTACCGCGCTATGTCTCTGCTGCTGCGCCGCCCGCCCGGCCGCGAGGCGTACCCCGGCGATGTGTTCTACCTGCATAGCCGCCTGCTGGAGCGCTGTGCGAAGCTCTCCGACGAGTTGGGCGCCGGTTCGATGACTGGCCTACCGATCATCGAGACCAAAGCGAATGACGTGTCGGCGTATATCCCTACCAACGTCATTTCGATCACTGACGGCCAGATCTTCTTGCAGTCTGACCTCTTCAACGCCAATCAGCGACCGGCCATCGACGTCGGTATCTCCGTGTCCCGCGTCGGTGGCGCGGCGCAGATCAAGGCGATGAAGAATGTGGCCGGTTCACTCAAGCTGGAGCTGGCCCAGTTCCGCGACATGCAGGCCTTTGCGATGTTCGCCTCCGACCTCGACGCGACGACCCGCCGCCAGCTCGATCGGGGCGGCCGGCTGGTCGAGCTGCTCCGCCAGCCGCAGTACTCGCCGTATCCGGTGGAGGAGCAGGTCGTTTCGGTCTGGGCTGGTCTTCAGGGTCTGATGGACGAGGTGCCGGTTGACGATGTGCTCCGCTTCGAGCGCGAGCTGCTCGACCATCTCAGGCATCATGGCGACTCGCTTCGCAATATCCGGGAGACCAAGACCTTCGACGACGACACAGCGGCTTCGCTACGCGAGCAGATTGCCGAGTTCAAGAAGGGCTTCCAGACCTCGGAGGGCAAGCTGCTGGCCGGCCGGGAGGAGCATGTCGCACTGGAGGAAGAGGACGTCACGCAAGAACAGATCGTGAGGCAGAAGCGTGGCTAACCCGGGCACTAAGGGAGTCTGATATGCCGGCAAGCCTGCGTGAGCTGCGACAGCGCCGCTCCTCGGTATCGACCATCAAGAAGGTCACCCGGGCGATGGAGTTGATCGCAGCCTCCAGAATCATCAAGGCACAACAGCGCGCCCAGTCAGCGGCACCGTACGCGCGGGAGCTGACCAGGGCGGTGTCGGCGGTTGCGACGTTCTCCAACGTTGATCATCCGCTGACCACCGAGGCGGAGAACCCGACGAGGGCTGCGGTGCTGCTGATCACTTCTGACCGCGGTTTGGCCGGCGCGTACTCCTCCTCGGTGATCAAGGAGGGCGAGCAGCTGAACCAGATGCTGCGGCAGGCGAACAAGGAGGCCGTGCCGTTCCTGACTGGCCGGAAGGCGATCGCGTTTTACGGATTCCGGCGTCGCAATGTCGCCGCCAAGTGGGAGGGCTTCTCCGATGCGCCGACCTATGCTCACGCCCGGGAGATCGCCGACAGGCTAATTGAGGCGTTCCGGACGCCGACGGAAGAGGGCGGAGTGGATGAGATCCACGTGGTCTTCACCCGCTTCGTCTCCATGCTCACTCAGCGGGTTGACGTGATCCGGATGCTGCCACTGGAGATCGTGGAGGGCGACGAGCCGCCGCCCAGTGACGAGATCCTTCCGCTGTATGAGTTCGAGCCGGACGCCGCGACCGTGCTGGACGAGCTGCTGCCGCTGTATGTCGCAAGCCGCATTCAGTACTGCCTGCTCCAGGGTGCGGCTTCGGAGTTGGCAAGCCGGCAGAAGGCGATGAAGTCCGCAACCGACAACGCGCAGCAGCTGATCGAGCGGCTGACCCGCGAAGCAAACCAGGCCCGGCAGGCCGAGATCACCCAGGAAATCTCCGAGATCGTCGGCGGAGCGAGTGCTCTCGCTGAGGCAACCGCTGCGGCGGAGTGAGATCGCAGCGTCCGAATGAGCAGAATCACCACAGATGAGTGAGGGAACCAGATGACCGCCACCATTGAAGAACAAGACACCGAAGCCCAAGCTGGCGGCATCGGCCGCGTCTCTCGGGTCATCGGCCCGGTGGTCGATGTTGAGTTCCCTGTCGACCAGATGCCCGACATTTACAACGCGCTGCAGGTCGAGATCACGGTCAACAATGAGACCCGCAGCATGACCATGGAGGTTGCGTTGCACATCGGCGACAACCTTGTTCGGGCCATCGCGCTGAAGCCGACCGACGGCATGCAGCGAGGCACCGAGGTGCGGGACACCGGGGAGCCGATTTCGGTCCCTGTTGGCGACATCACCAAGGGCCACGTGTGGAACGTGACTGGCGACGTACTCGATGTCGACCCCTCGACGATCACGGTGACTGAGCGCTGGCCGATTCACCGCTCCGCTCCGAAGTTTGACCAGCTCGAGTCCAAGACCGAGATGCTGGAGACCGGCATCAAGGTGCTCGACCTGCTCACCCCGTACGTGACCGGTGGCAAGATCGGACTGTTCGGCGGCGCCGGCGTCGGCAAGACCGTGCTAATCCAGGAGATGATCTACCGCATCGCCCACAACTTCGGCGGCACTTCGGTGTTCGCAGGCGTTGGGGAGCGTACTCGCGAGGGAAATGACCTGATCCACGAGATGCACGAGGCAGGCGTATTCAAGGACACCGCTCTCGTCTTCGGTCAGATGGACGAGCCACCCGGCACCCGGCTGCGGGTCGCGCTGTCCGCACTGACCATGGCGGAGTACTTCCGCGACGTCCAGAACCAAGACGTGCTGCTCTTCATCGACAACATCTTCCGGTTCACCCAGGCAGGCTCGGAGGTCTCCACCTTGCTGGGCCGGATGCCTTCGGCCGTGGGGTACCAGCCCAACCTGGCCGATGAGATGGGCCAGCTACAGGAGCGGATCACCTCGACCCGCGGGCACTCGATCACCTCGATGCAGGCGATCTATGTGCCGGCCGATGACTACACCGACCCGGCTCCGGCCACGACTTTCGCTCACTTGGACGCCACTACAGAGCTTTCGCGTGAGATCGCCTCCCGCGGGCTCTACCCGGCGGTGGACCCACTCACCTCGACCAGCCGAATCCTCGATCCGCAGTACATCGGGCAGCAACATTACGAGGTGGCGGTGCGCGTCAAGCAGATTCTGCAGCGCAACAAGGAGCTGCAGGACATCATCGCGATCCTGGGCGTCGACGAGCTGTCCGAGGAGGACAAGATCGCCGTCAACCGAGCCCGTCGCATCCAGCAGTTCCTCAGCCAGAACACCTACATGGCCGAGAAGTTCACCAACATTCCAGGGTCGACGGTGCCGCTCAGCGATACCATCGAGTCGTTCCGGATGGTCTGCGACGGCGAAGTTGATCACATTGCGGAGCAGGCATTCTTCAACGTCGGCAGTATGGAGGACGTCGAGCGACGTTGGTCGGAGCTGCAGAAGGAAGCCTGATCTTGACCTGCAGGACAGGATGTGCCGCCAAGGACGGTGCCGTGAGCAAGGTCGGTCCTAGACTCGTCGAAGGATCGAGAGGCCAGCCGGGAAGGAAGCGATATGGCTGAACCCATGCAAGTGGAAGTCGTCTCGGCTGATCGTGTGGTCTGGTCGGGCAAGTCTTCCAACGTCATCGCCAAGACAGTCGAAGGTGAGATCGGTATCCTGCCCGGTCATGAACCGGTGCTCGGCGTACTCGTGCCGAGTGCAGTGGTGATCTTCTGCGAGGAGGCGACGCGGGAGATCATTGCTGTGGACGGTGGCTTCATCTCTGTATCTCAGGGACGAGTCTCGATCCTGAGTGAGTACGCCCGGATGGCCGACGAGATTACGGTCGCACAAGCCGAGAAGGAGCTCGCGGAGGCGCAAAGAATCCTCGATTCGGGTGACGGAGGCGACGAGGATCGAAAGCATTTCCAGCGCGCGGAGGCACAACTTCGCGCAGCGCAGAAGGCGCAGTAAGGTCGCTGCTACACATACGCGTGCGATCTGAGGACGTTCATGCACGGCTGGCTCGGGGTCGTTCAGGTCCTCGGCGTGCTCATCGGCCTGCTGGCCGTAAGCCTGCTGATGCTTGCCGTGCGCCGTCGTTGGATTGATCGCCTTGGCGGCACCTTCGCCTGCAGTCTCCGGCTGCGGATGACGACTCCGGGCGCCGGTTGGGTGCTCGGAGTCGGGCGTTATAGCGAGGGAATCCTGGAGTGGTTCAGATTCTTCTCCTACTCGCTACGACCGCGAATGGTCTTCCCACGACGGAGCGTACGCGTGCTGGAGACGCGGATTCCGGACCCTGTCGAGGCGGTGGCACTCAATACCGATGAGAAGGTACTCCGCATCGAGATGCACGATGGTCGTGGAGAGGCTGAGTGGGAGCTGGCCATGAGCGAGGAGTCGCTGACCGGCCTGCTGAGCTGGTTGGAAGCGGCGCCCCCGGGCGTACGGCGATTCGAGTAATTCGCTCACTCAAGCGCTCACTCGACCGTTGGAAACGCACGTGCACGTTCGTTCCCTTCGCCATGCACGCGTTGCAACGCGTGTAAGGCGCAAGGAAAGGATGTGGAGCTCGGCTTGTTGGTCCTTGGTGGCTTGGGCTTGCGTTTAGTCGCGGGCAGCGAAAGCCGCATCGAAGGACGCCTCCGATGGGCGGATGCCGTTCATGCTCCGGATGAAGTCGAGAGCTTCAGGGGCGCCGTCGAGTCGGTCCATGCCGGCGTCCTCCCATTCGATGGATATAGGACCGTCGTAGCCGATGTGGTTGAGCATCCGGAAGATGTCCTCCCATCGGGTGTCGCCGTGGCCGGTGGAGATGAAATCCCAGCCGCGTCGCGGGTCTGCCCATGGCAGGTGTGAGGACAGCCGGCCGTTGCGGCCGTTGTTCATCCTGATCTTGGTGTCCTTGCAGTCCACGTGATAGATCCGGTCCCGGAAGTCCCAGAGGAAGCCGACGTAGTCGAGGTCTTGCCAGACCATATGCGACGGATCGAAGTTGAGGCCGAAACCGGGGCGGTTCCCGATGGCCTCTAGGGTGGCGACTGTCGACCAATAGTCGTACGCGATCTCGCTGGGGTGAACCTCGTGTGCGAAGCGGACTCCGACCTCGTCGAAGACGTCGATGATCGGGTTCCACCTATCGGCGAAATCTGCATAGCCCGCCTGGATGACCTTGTCATCGACGGGCGGGAACATGGCCACGTAGTGCCAGATGGCCGATCCGGTGAATCCAACGACTGTGTCTACGCCGAAGCCCGCCGCCGCGCGCGCGGTGATCTTCATCTCCTCAGCCGCTCGCTGCCGGACACCCTCCGGGTCACCGTCACCCCAAACCCGAGGATTGACCATGCTCTTGTATCGGTCGTCGATGATCGCCTCGCACACCGCTTGGCCATTGAGGTGATTGGAGATCGCCCAACAGCCGAGTCCGTGCTGCTCCAGGACGTCTCTCCGGCTCTGCAGGTAGCCCTCGTCCTCGACCGCTTTGGCGACGTCGAAATGATCACCCCAGCAAGCAATCTCGAGCCCGTCATAGCCCCACTCCCCAGCGAGCCGGCATATCTCTTCGAATGGGAGATCCGCCCACTGTCCGGTGAACAACGTCACCGGTCTCGCCTGAGCTGGCTCAGCCTTGCCTGTGGCTTCCTTGAGACGACTGGGGTCATCGAACATCGCATCCTCCTGGTTGGGGCTTAAGGATTTGGTTGAAGCTAGCTTTCTGTCGCCGAGAGATGGCTTCGCTCACCCCCCGGTACCCACAGCACATCGGCATCGGTTCCGTTAACGACCCGGGTGAAGATGAACAGCAGGTCCGAGAGCCGGTTGAGATAGGTGATCGCCAGCGTATTGACCCCGCCCGGAAGCTCCGGGTCTGCGACTGCCTCTGTTCCGTATGCGGCGGCGGCTGCCCAGGCGGCGCGCTCGGCGCGCCGCACCACCGTACGCGCCACGTGGAGTTGCGCGGCAGCCGGAGAACCGCCGGGAAGGATGAATGACTTCAAGTTCGGTAGCGGGTCGCCGAACCGGTCACACCAGGCCTCCAGCCGGTCGATGTAGTCCTGGATGATGCGAAGCTCTGGTAGGGGATCGGTTGAGGTGGGAACATGCAGCGGAGTCGAAAGATCAGCTCCGACGTCGAACATCTCGTTCTGCACGATCCGAAGCACTGCGGCCACGTCGTTCGGCAGGCCACTCGCCGCGAGGGCGACCCCGATGGCCGAATTAGCCTCGTCCACATCTCCGTATGCCTCGACCCGCGGGTCGGTTTTGTTGACCGGCGACAGGTCGGAAAGCTGGGTCTGCCCAGCATCACCTGTGCGGGTGTAAATGCGGGTCAGCCGAACCATGATCACACCCTACGCAGCGGGTGCGCTGCGGTGCGGCTCGGGTGTTGACGACTTCACTGCGGCGGGCTTGTCGTTGCCGGGAAGCGCCCTGGCGCTGTGGCACAGTACAACGGTGAACCAGCTGCCAGCGCCGATATCGCGCGCCGGCGTGGATCGAGCGCGATGCGCGAGCAGCTCAAAAAGACGCGCCCGTCGCGCATCGACGCCCGTGATCGTTTGGGTTGCCGTGCTGATCAGCGGCTGCGGTCAGATCCCCAGCCCTCCGCCAGCAGCACCGGATGCACCGGCAAGCTCCCTCGCGCCCTCGCCAGTACCCAGCGCCAGCGGGTTAGGCGGCGAGGCAGGCGATGTTTGCGAGTATTCGGTATCAGGTGACGCAGCGCGTCCGGTGACGCCACCGCCGACCACAGGAATATCGACGAGCGGCACGATCAGCTACGTGCTTGCGATGACGAATGGCAAGGTCACGATCACTTTGGATCGAACGAAGGCCCCATGCACCGTCAACTCCTTCGTTTCCTTGGCCGACCAGGGCTACTTCGACAACACCAAGTGCCACCGCCTCGCGGATTCGGGAATCTTCGTTCTACAGTGCGGTGACCCAAGCGGTACCGGAAACGGTGGCCCCGGCTACGAGTTTGCCGATGAAACCGACGGTACGGAGTCCTATACCGAAGGCGTTGTCGCTATGGCGAACGGCGGCCCGGGCACGAACGGCTCACAGTTCTTCCTGGTCTGGGCCGATTCGACGAGCCTCGACAAGACCCCGAACTATACGATCTTCGGCAATATGGACAAGGCGTCTCGGGACGTGGTCGCATCGATGGGCGGAGAAGGCCAGGACGGTAGCAACGCCGATGGTACGGGTCGGCCTAACAACCCGTCTGAGATTGCGACGGTGACGAGGGCTTGAACTCCCCTCCGCCAACTGGTGCCGTGTGCCGGGAAAACGTGGGTAAGAGTTCGGTGGCACGGGCGGAGTTGTGGGCCGCACGGGTTTCAAGATCTTTAGGTTTTCCCGGCACACGGCACCAGCCGGCGTCGGGTGCAACACGATCAGCTGTGTGGCGGCGCAGCAGGTCCTGGCAGGCGCGGGCAGCGGCGCTGCAGGTCCTGGCGGGGGCGGGCAGCGGCGGTGGGGCTCACTTGTCGAGGGGCGGACGCTTCGGGCGCTTCGGGAACCTGAGTAGCACCATGGCCAGCACAATGATGCCGAGGCCTAAGAAGCCACCAAGGATGTAGGCGCCTTGACCCGGCACTTGACGAGGTGGGGCCGACGGAGTCGGAGTCGGCAGTAGCAGCACGTCCAGCGGAATGAGAGCAAGCATGATCATCGCGAACTCCGTCATTGACGGCTCCCGCGAAGAATCCGGTGCAGGCTCACGACAGCCACGATTGCACGAGGCTGAATCGACGACGCTGCCACATCGCCTTCCTCACAGCCGCAGAAACCGACGCATGATCTCAATAAACACCTGTGGCTGCTCGCTGTGCACCCAGTGGCCAGCCTCCTTGATCGTGACGAGCTGGACGCGTGGGAACAGCGCGCGCATCGCGGAAGCGTATTCCGGCTGGATGTAGGGGGACTCGTCGCCGGCCAGCCACAGCACCGGACTCTCATAGGGCTTGGCGTGCAGGTCGGGCCAGTCGCCCATGTCATCCAGGTGGTCACCGAGCATCGCGAGGTTCAGCTGCCACCTCCAGCCGTTGCCGCCGGGATTGTCGCGACGCAGATTCTGCAGCAGGAAGCCGCGGATGTTGGGGTCACTGACATACCCGGCGAGCTGGGCGTCCGCATCCCTGCGATCGGTCAAGGTCGCCAGGTCAATGGCGTGCATGCCGCGTATGAAGGTCTCGAACTCACTGAACTCCCGAGTAGGTACAGGTGAGACATCGACCACGCAGAGTCGCTTCACGAGCTCAGGCTGGAGCAACGCAAGCGTCATGGCTACCTTGCCGCCCATCGAGTGTCCGACCACGGTGTACTGATCTCCCTCGCCCTGAGCCTTCAGCAACCCGGCGACTTGGCCGGCCATCTCGCCATAGGAGAAGTGATCGGTCCACTCGGACTGGCCGTGGTTCGGCAGGTCAACCAGCGTGACACGAGCAGATTCGCCTATGGCCTTGGCGATCCTGGTCCAGTTCTTCCCTTGTCCAAACAGGCCGTGCAGAAACACCACCTGCGGTCCCGTGGTTCCGAGTTGGGTGCTGAAAAGCCCGTGCCGAGGCGCGTCCGCGTTCATGGGCGCCGTTGCCAGCAGCTCGTGTGCCAGTGCCGACGCTCCTCGACTGGGGACTGGGAGAGCAGGCCAGGTGTGTCTGGCCAGGCCACGACATGAGGCGTTCCGGGGCGGATCTCGACGTTGCAGCCAGGACAGCGGTAGGCCTTGCTGGCCGCTTCTCCCGCGACGCTGCGGACAATCCATCGCCCGTCACTCTTGATCACCGATTTCGCATGTCCAGAGCTCAGGGGTCTGGCCGGCCTGAGGTGTTTACTCGGCCGTCGCGCCATGACGAACTCCCTTTATTGGAGCTGCTCGCGCATCGCGCTTTGGGATCCGCCGACGTCGTCGTCGCTCGCAGACAGAAAGCGCGTCTGCTCGCTCCTCCTCCGCTCGGCGGCGCGCAATTGCCGACGCTCGCAGCTGGGGATCGAGCATATTAGTCAGATTCAATCACGGATGCTCGTGGGAAAGGCCCGGTACTTTCGGCGTAGCTGACGTTCGCCGCGGGAGTCCAAGGGGGTCGTCCCCTTGCCGTATCTTGTCTCCGTGCGGTTGGTGATTGCCCGGTGCCAGGTGGACTACACGGGGCGGCTCACCGCCCATCTGCCGATGGCGACTCGGTTAATCTTGATCAAATCTGACGGATCCGTGTCGATACACGCCGACGACCGTGCGTACAAGCCGCTGAACTGGATGAGCCCTCCTTGCTCGCTTGTCGAGCTGGGACCGCCCTCGCCTGACCAAGCCTCGGCACTGAACGGCGAGCCGCTGTCAGCTCTGTGGGAAGTTCGCGGGCGCGACGGCGACACGCTCCAGATCTGGCTGGCGCAGGTGTTCCACGACTCCTCGCACGAACTCGGCATCGACCCGGGGCTGCAGAAGGACGGCGTCGAGGCGCATCTGCAAGCACTTCTCGCCGAACATCCTGCGGCGCTGGCACCTGGTCTATCTCTGGTCAGACGGGAGCATCCGACACCAATTGGGCCGGTCGACCTCTTGTGCCGGGACGCGGCGGGAGCGTATGTGGCGGTCGAGATCAAACGCCGTGGAGAAATTGACGGCGTCGAACAGCTGAGTCGATATCTGGATCTGATGCGCCGCGACACGCTGCTCGGCACCGTGCACGGCATCCTTGCTGCACAGCTGATCAAGCCTCAGGCCAAAGTGCTGGCCAACGACCGCGGCATCAGCTGCGTGACGATCGACTATGACCTTTTGCGCGGACTGGATAGCGCGGACGACCGGCTGTTCTAAGTTGCGCAATTTTGGGCGCTTCTCGCGCACGTCGCGCATGGAGCTGACGCCGTCGTCACTCTTCGCAAAGCGCGAGCGTGGACTCTTGGTTTGGCAATCCACATTTGCGCTTCGCTCATCGTTCCTTCGCGCGTCAGCGGCGCGACTCCGACGCTCGAAGCGCGGGCGAAGCCGCCCAGCGCGACTTCAGGGTTTGTACGCCTGAGCAAACTCCGGCTCGTCGGTCGGTGTCGGGTTGGCAGGTCCGTCTCCGCCATGTTCGTCTTCGGGGCCATCGATGCCCTGATCGGGTTCATCATCGGCCTCGCCGTGTTGGGCATTCTCATCGGCCGGGTCCTGCTCGACGCCCTCCTCAGCCGCGGCTTGCATTGCATCGTCGGCCTCGTTCGCAGGATTGCCGATGGTGGGATCGCTCTCGAGCTCGGCCGCAGCGCTACCGCGCCCGGAGCCTGCCTCGACCTCGGAGAATGCCGTGTCATACTCCTCCGGCACCTCAGGCATATTCTCCGCAGTCTCGACTGCCAGCGCACTCACCGAAGCGAGCTGATTGAGCATCGCATGCTTGCGTCGCGTCAGCAGCTCCTGCTCGTCCCTCATCTGGCGCCGTCGCAGCGCCAACTCCTGACGTGCCCGCTCGTCGATGATGGCGGCCTGATGTCGCGCGCGATCAATGATCTTCTCCGCGTCGCCGCTGGCATTTACCTTGACGCGTTCTACCTCCGCCAGCGCTTCTTCGCGAAGCTTTGCTGCCTGTTCGGTTTCTGAGGTCAGGTGCTCGCCAGCGGAGCGCTGCAACTCGGTCGCCTTCGTCAGCATTGCCTGGATGGCGTGGTTCGCGGATTGCTGTGCTTCCTTGAGCTCGGCCATCGCGTGCTCACGTTGGTCTGCCGCCTCCTGGCGCAAAGTCGCGCTGTTACGTTCTGCGGCGGCAAGTAGTTCCTGCGACTCAAAGCTGGCGGCCTTGCGCATACCCGTGGCGGCCGCCTCTGCCTCGGTGCGAACGGCCTCTGCCTGCACTCGAGCTGAGGCCAATAGCCGCTGACCCTCAGCCGTAACGCGCTCTCTCAGTTGCGCCGCATCTCGCTCAACCTGCTCGCGCAGCGCGTCCAGCTCAGCACGCTGGGCGTCTCGCATCTCCGCCATCTCGGCGTACGCACTCTGGCGGAGCTCATCGATTTGGGCCTGTCTCTGGGCGGTCAGCCGATCTGCCTCCTGAATGGCGGCCTGCGTGATGTCAGCTGCTTGCTCCTCGGCGATATGCAGCATCTCCTGAACCCGGCCGCCGAGTGCCGAGAAGTCTGCCTGATTCGCCCGCGCATGGGCGTCGTCAAGCGCCTGCCGAAGCTCATGGTTGTAGGTGATCAAAGAGTCGTACTGCTGCAGCAGCTGAGCGATCTGGGCCTGCGTCGCTCGTACGAAATGATCAACGGCCTCGCGGTCATACCCTTTGCGCGACAGCGGAAAGCGGCCGTCCTCCGAATGAGGGTTACCTGTTGGGGCTGTATTCACGCTGGCTCCTTACACGCCAAAGTGCCGTTACCCCGAGTCATCTCAGAGTAACGGCACCCGAAGCGTGGGGCCAGCGGTCAGTTAGTGATGATCAACGCAGCTGGCCTGCGGGAACGACTACTTGGTCTTGGCTCCCTCGCCCGATAGGTCGGACGGGGCCACGAGCACCGTGGCGTCACCGTCGATCTCAATGTCATCGCCTTCGTCAGACGACTTGCCACCGTCCCTGCCCGTGCCTCCGTTGTTCCCGCCAGAGCTGTCCTCGCTCAGACCCGCGGGCGGCAACATGTCAGGACGCATGACGGTGCGATCGCCGACCTCGCCCTCCAGGTCGCTGGGGTCGTCCAGGTCAGGGAAGGCGCTGGCCGTTTGCTCCGCGAGTGCCGACAAGCTGGCGAGCTGGCTCAACACCGCCTGCTTGCGCTGGTGAAGCAGCTCTGTCTCACGACGCAGCTGCTGCTTCCGCCAGGCGAACTCTTGTTGGGTCCGCTCATTAATGGCCGCGGCCTGCTTCTTCGCTGTCGCTATCCGAGCTTCAGCCTCCTGAACTGCTGCGCCCTTGGTCTGCTCGGCTTCGGCAAGAGCCTCGGCGCGAATATGCGCGGCTTCGGCGAGGTCGGCCTCCAAGCGATCTGCCGACTCGCTGTGGTACTTCGTCGCCTCGGCAAGCAGTGCAGCAGTCTTCTGCTGCGCTTCGTCGTGGGCGGACTTCAGCTCCGCGACTGCCCGTTCCCGCTCGCCAGCCACTTTGGATCTGGCTTCAGCGGCCTCGCGCTCAACAGTGCGGCGCAGGTTCTCTGTGTCGAGGTAGGCATTCTGGCGCGTCGCTTGTGCCTCATTGTCGGCCTCTCGGCGGACCGACTCGGCTTGCCGCCTAGCAGCCGCAACTAACGACTCGGCTTCAGCCTTGGCCTTGTCGACTTGGGCCTTGACCTCATCGCGCAACTTGCTGCGCAGCTGATCAATCTGAGCGGCCCCGCCAGTCTTGATGGCGTCGCCCTCTCGGGCAGCCGAGTTGCGCAGCACGTCAGCCTCACGCCGCGCCTGTTCCTTGACCTTCTCGGCCTCGAGCGTCGCATTCTGCACCAGCTCGCGCGCTTGCTCCTGAGCGAGCCGGAGAATGTCATTGGCGCGCCCGCCAAGGTTGGCATAGTCAACCTCTTTGGGGTCGGCGCCATCGCCAGCCGAAGCGACCTCATCTTGGAGTATGGTCACCTGTTGCTCGAGCTGAGTGGCGTGTCTCCGGGACTTGACCACGCTCTCCTCGAGTGTGCGGACGTAGTCGTCAACCGCTGTTCGGTCATAGCCGCGTAAAGCGGTAGGAAAGTTCCCGACCGCGCTTGCTGTGTCGTCGAACAGGCCAAGCCCCGTGTTGTCTGATGCGTTCACCGCAAGAAACCCTCTCCGAAAATAGGTATTGACGCCGAGTCTGTGCCCGCGTGAGCGACGGCCATTCGCTCAACCCCCATTTTCTTGGGCACTGTGCGGATCCGCCTCGGCGTGCTCGACCAACTCGAGAAGAACGCCGCCAGTGTCCTTGGGGTGGACAAAGTTGATTTGCGAGCCGCGGGTACCGGCTCTTGGTGCATCATAAAGCACCCGCACACCGCGTTGACGCAGAACCCTAGCTGCGGACCGGACATCGGAGACAGCGTAAGCCACATGGTGCAGACCGCCGCCCCCGCGTCTCACGAGAAAACGCTGGAGCACCGAGTCTTCGTCCAGCGGCATCAAGAGCTGAAGCTGATCGCCTTCCAGTCCGCCCTTTCCACTGGTCAACATCACCTCGGCCACCTGTTGGTCCAGATTCTCTTCGCGATGCACCACCCGCAGACCCAGCAGATCACCGTAGAAGGTCACCGCTGCATCGAGATCGGTGACTGCGACACCAACATGATCAAGACCGAGCAGACCGGGCAGCACGCTCTCGAGATCGGAGGGCATTCTGGTCATGGACATTAGAGTGCCAGACTGGTGATGGACAGAGCACCGCATGTAACTGAGCTGCGAGCGGCGGCGGATTCAAAGCGCGATGCGCGAGCAACTCTCAAGATCGTCAATGCACAGCTGCGAGCATGGAGGTGGAGTGTGAGCTCAGTCATCGTCGGTGGGGCGTGTACGCCGATTGGCAAGCTGCTTGGTGGCTTCAAGTACGCATCTGCTACCGATCTTGGCGGCTACACCATGGGAGCAGCGTCGGAGCGCTCGGGGGTGGCCTTGATCATCACCGTTCCTGCAGATGGCAACGCTGGCTGAGTGGGGCGCGCTTGTCCTTCGACGGTAACGACGTACCCGACGTCATTGCTGCTGTCCGGTTGGGCAGTCCGCGGGCATTGGGCCGCCTGATCAGCTGGATCGAGAATGCCTCGCCAGCGCTGCCGATGATCATGAGGGAACTCGCACCAGACACCGGGCGAGCGCACATCGTGGGGCTAACGGGCGCGCCGGGAGTTGGCAAGTCCACGACAGTCACCTGTCTCGTACGAGGGCTCCGGGCGCGCGGGGAACGGGTTGGGGTACTGGCAGTGGACCCGAGTTCGCCCTTTTCTGGCGGAGCGCTTCTTGGGGATCGGGTTCGCATGCAGGAACACGCGCTCGACCGCGAGGTCTACATCAGATCGATGGCAACGAGGGGTCATCTCGGCGGGCTGGCCGTGGCCACACCGCAGGCGCTACGAGCATTCGACGCCGCAGGTTTCGACACGGTGATCGTCGAGACAGTCGGGGTCGGGCAATCAGAGCTCGAGGTAGTGGAAATGGTGGATACGGTCATCGTTCTGCTGGCGCCTGGCATGGGCGATGGGATCCAGGCGGCAAAAGCCGGCATCCTTGAGATCGGCGATATTTTCGTGGTGAACAAGAGTGATCGCGATGGTGCTCAGGCACTGGTCCGGGACCTGCGGACGATGATCGCGTTGGCCACCCGTGGCCCGCAGGACTGGAAACCGCCGATCGTCACCACTGTCGCTTATGAGAATCGCGGGATTGCTGAGCTGCTGGAAGCTATCGACCGGTTCCGAGCATCACAAGCTGAGACGGGACTTGCCGGTATCCGCCGCATCGCGCGGGCCCGGCGAGAGGTCGAGAACATCGCACTCGCCAAGGTGCGCGCGGAGTTCCGGCTCAATGGCGAGGCCGGACTGGAAGACCTCGCCAGGGCAGTGAGCCGTGGTGAGCTCGATCCGTATGCGGCGGCAGACCGTGTGGTCATCGGTTTGTAAGCCGCAAGATTCGACCCGCTGGCGCTGTGCCGGCACCGTTGGCGGCGTGCCTGCTGCCAATCTTTCGATGCGTCGGGTAGAAAGAAGAATATGCAGGCGTGTGCCTGTACATGCGGCGGCGTGTTCGAATAGTCTGCAGGGAAGACCGGAAGGATGAATAGTCCGAGATGAAGTGGGTCAAGCGGATAATCGTCTTCTTGGTCGTTGGCTTTGCGCTGTTTTACTTGATTTCGCAACCTCAGGCCGCCGCGGACGCCGTCCGGGCAGTATTCGGAGCGCTTGCCAAGGTGTTCCAATCGATCATTGTCTTTTTCCAATCGTTGGCTTAGCCGTGGGTGTGGTGAGTTGGCTCGATCCGCACGTGGACAGATATGTCTTGTCTACAGCGGGCGAGGAGAAAGTCGTGGAGGTCAAAAAGCACTGGGCTGCCAGTGCGTGGGCGTGGGTACGATTCGCCATCGGAATTATGATCTTCATCAGTGCCTTTGCCTACCAGTCGCCGGTCTACTGGGTGTTCATCGTCGTCGGCGGTGGGTTAGCTGGCCAGGCGTTGTGGCGAATCCTGGAGGAATACCGCGATCGGTTCGTCATCACTAATCAGCGAGTGTTCCGCGTCCACGGGGTGCTGGCTGTGGCGCGCGCCAGTATCCCGCTCGTTCGGATCTTGGACATTACTGTCAAGAAATCCGTCATTGGCCGCTGGCTGAACTACGGACACTTTGTCTTCGAGTCGGCCGCACAGGTCCAGGGTTTGAACGAGATCAGATACGTCAAGGACATCGATCAGCGTGAGGACGTGCTGCGTATGGTGATGGCGGGCGATTTTCCCCAGCCAATCGTTGCAGTCGAAGAAGACGACGGAACGTGAGCACTGTCGAGCGTCACCGTCTGCCGTTTGACCCGATCGAGGAGGCGGCCAAGCAGTGGGCGACGCAGTGGGGCGAGGTGCCCCGGATGCGGGCTGTCACATCGCTGATGCGAGTACATCAATTGCTGCTCACAGAGTTGGACGAGTTGCTGCGCCCACTGGGTCTGACTTTCGCCCGTTACGAGGTCCTTGTCTTACTGACCTTCTCGCGGCGGGGCGCGTTGCCTCTGGGCAAGATCGGTGAGCGGCTTCAGGTGCATGCCACATCGGTCACGCCGCTGGTGAAGCGCCTGGAAGCAGCCGATCTGATCAGTCGCACGCCGCATCCTGAGGACGGCCGCGCAGTACTCGCCTCGATCACTCCCAAGGGCCGGCTCGTCATGGAAAAGGCGACGGAGGCAATCGTGGGTGCGCGTTTCGGGCTGAGCTCATTGAGCGATGAGGAGTGCGATCAGTTGACCTGGTTGCTCACCCAGCCGCGAGAGGCTGCGGGCGATTTTTAGCGGTAGGCCTGCCAGGAGTCACTCGAAACTTCGAGCTGCTAGCGTCGGGAAATCGCGCGCCGCTGTGCTGAGGAGGAACGAGCAGAGGCGTTCTTTCCTCTGCGAGCGACGACGAAGTAGGTGGACTCCACGCGCCAAGGATCGCGTGGCGCTGTCCTGGACGAACGAACGAGCAGACACGCTTTTCGTCTGCGAGTGAGAGAGGAAGGCAGCGGCGTCCAAGCGCGATCCTCGCGAGCGGAGCGAGCAATCAAACATTGCGCCGAGCAGCTCACAATAAATTGGGCGTCCTAGCATTTAGCTGGAGGTTGCGATGACCGCACACAGAGCTGGTGGCCGGGAGCGTTGGGCGGCTGCCTTTGCCGAGGCTCAGGCGAAAGGCCAGGTCCGCGACGCCGACTTCACCACCATCTCCGGTCTGGAACTCGATCCGGTCTATGGGCCGGACGATGAGAGTACCGACGAGCGCATGCAGCGCATCGGCTGGCCTGGGGAGTTCCCTTTTACGCGCGGTCTATATCCGAGTGGCTACCGTGGGCGTCCCTGGACCATCCGACAGTTCGCCGGCTTCGGCAACGCCCAGCAAACCAACGAGCGCTACAAGATGATCTTGGCCGCCGGTGGCGGAGGTCTCAGTGTGGCGTTCGACATGCCGACCTTGATGGGCCGCGATTCCGATGAGAGCCGAAGTCTCGGTGAAGTCGGTCATTGTGGCGTGGCGATCGACTCCGCAGCGGACATGGATCTGCTGTTCTCGGGAATTGATCTTGGTACGGTCACCACGTCGATGACGATCTCAGGCCCGGCCGTGCCGATCTTCTGCATGTACCTTGTGGCGGCCGAGCGGCAAGGCGTCACCGTCGCAACACTCAATGGCACCCTGCAGACCGACATCTTCAAGGAGTACATCGCTCAGAAGGAGTGGCTCTTCCCGCCGGCCCCTCACCTTCGTCTCATCGGCGACATGATGGAGTACTGCAGCCGCGAGATTCCGGCATACAAGCCGCTGAGCGTCTCCGGCTATCACATCCGAGAAGCGGGATCGACCGCTGCTCAAGAACTCGCCTTTACCCTCGCGGACGGCTTCGGATACGTCGAGCTCGGGTTATCCCGAGGGTTGGATATCGATCGATTCGCCCCCGGCCTGAGCTTCTTCTTCGATGCGCACATCGACTTCTTCGAGGAGATTGCCAAGTTCCGTGCTGCACGGCGGATCTGGGCGCGTTGGATGCGTGATCGATACGGAGCGAAGACCAACAAGGCGCAGTCGCTGCGCTTCCACACCCAAACTGCGGGCGTTTCGCTGACCGCTCAGCAGCCGTACAACAACGTGGTGCGAACCGCTGTCGAGGCCTTGGCCGCCGTTCTCGGCGGGACCAATTCCCTGCACACGAACGCCTTGGACGAGACGCTGGCGCTGCCAACCGAGGAGTCTGCAGAGGTCGCCCTGCGTACCCAGCAGGTACTGGCAGAGGAGACCGGGGTAGTCAACGTCGCCGATCCGCTCGGTGGATCCTGGTACGTCGAAGCGCTCACCGACAAGATCGAAGCCGAGGTGGTGACGCTCCTCGACCGGATTGAAGATCTTGGTGGCGGCTCAGCGCAGCAGCACAAGATAGGTCCGATCACCTCGGGACTATTACTTGGCATTGAGGAGGGCTGGTTCACCGGACAGATCGCCGACGCCGCGTTCCGCTACCAGACCCAGCTCGAGAAGGGCGATAAGAAGATCGTCGGTGTCAACGCACATACCACCACAGTGACCAGACCACTGGAAATCCTGCGGGTCAGCCACGAGGTCGAAGTCCAGCAGTGTGAGACTCTCCGCGCACGGCGAGCCGCTCGGAACGGGTCAGCAGTCGAAGACGCACTGGCAGAGATGATCAAGGTGGCCCGTACCGATGGCAACCTGATCGAACCGATGCTCGCAGCCGCGCGGGCTGAGGCAACGCTCGGTGAGATCTGCAACGCGCTACGTGCCGAGTGGGGCGAGTACGTCGAGCCAGCCCGCTTCTGAGCCCGAAAGCGAGCGGCCATCTCGGTACGACCTCGGTTTCGTCGCTGTGAACGCCCCAAAAAGGGGCTTAGGAAGGAAGGGCTTCCCGAGCGTCGAACCAGCCGTCCAGATCGGTAGCGCTCGGGGCAAGCTCGAGATTGGAGGCGATCCGATCAAGCACGGCCAGCACTTCCGGCTGCTGTGCGATGTTGAAGGACTCCCGAGCCGGCAGATCGGCGCGGACGCAGATGTGACTGTCGCCGAACGGTCGGCAGGCGGCGGCGTGGCTGCCATAGGCGTAACGCGACATCAAGGATGAGTAATTCACGCTGTACATCGGCAAGCTCGCGGGGTAGCGAATGCTGATCTGCAGCAAGCCTTCGGGATAGTCGTTACGTGTCAGGTACGCCACAGTCGAGTTGCTCACCAGGCCCTTGGTGACAGAGGAGACGGCGTACCGGCTGGGAGCCGATCGCACGCGATAGGGCAGCATGACCGGCTCCTCACTCAGCACCACGCGGCCAGCCAGCCTCGGGAGCACCTCGCGTGGAGCGGTGAGGTTGCCACATTCAATGATCACCAAGGCCGAGTCCGCGTACTCCCACCACAGCATCGATCCGCCGCGGCTGCGCCAGACGCGCTCGGCGTAGAACACCGCCCGTGTGCCAACCCGAACCGTGGTGGGGTGACGCGGCAGCCGTCGTACCCAGGTGGCGCCGGAGGTGCCGACCGCTATCGAGCACCTGGCGCTTTCAGGCGGGTCGGAGCGCAGCGTGGTTGTCTCCCAATGACGCTCCAGGGTTCGGCCCTGGACTGACCAGCCCGGGAGGGGCCGAACCAGATGGGAGAACGCCCAAACACCTGGTTGCCGCGGTTCTACGGGCGTCCGGTGGACAGCGCTGACCGACAGCAACACCGCCGCCACCGTTCCGACCGCGACTCCGGCCAGCCCGATCCGGCGTCGCCGCCGGGCCCGCGTCTTGGCGTGCCGCCGGAAAGCCCTGGTGACCTCCGGGGAAGCAGGCGGATACCAGCTGGTGATGTCCAATGCGGCCCGCACCGAGTAGGGGTCCGCGCCAATGGCAGCAAGTCCGCGATCGAGTTCGAGGCGAACCCGTGCAGCCGTTCGATCAACGATTCCAGCGATCTCTGTGTTGGTGATGCCTTCGAGGTAACAGAGCATCAGCACTGCTCGTTGCAGCTTCGGTAGCCGGTCGTACGCGGCGACGAGGGTACGGAGCTCTTCAGGCATCCGCTCGAGGCCCGCTCGAACAGCCAGATCCGGCGCTTGGGTTGTCCGCAGGAAGGTCCGCACCGTGAGCTCCCGCAGGTCCGCCGGCGAGTCGACCAGCGCTGACCAGCGCTGGCCCGCGGCAACCATCACTTCTCCGGCCAGATCGGCTGGATCGGTGCTCAGCGCCGCGCACCAGCGGAGCAAGTCCGCCAGCTCGTCGGCGTGCACTCTTCTATTCTGGCCCCTGCTCAAGAAAGTCCGGTTGCGGAAAGCGTCGCCCAGTGGCCGACGCTCGCTGCCTCCCTCTGGCTAACCCCCAAGCGCAGCAGAGACGACCGCCCGGGCCTCCTCCTGGACCTCGGCGAGGTGCTCAGGACCTCTGAATGACTCCGCGTAGATCTTGTAGACATCCTCAGTGCCCGATGGTCGAGCGGCGAACCAGGCCGACTCGGTGGCGACCTTCAGTCCGCCGATGGCAGCGTCGTTTCCAGGCGCCTTGGTCAAGATCGCAGTAATCGGTTCCCCGGCCAGCTCGCTGGCGGTGACCGCGGAAGGATCGAGCTTGGCCAGCTTGGCCTTCTGTTCCCGGTTGGCAGGCGCATCGATACGGGCGTACGCGGGTGCACCATGCTGAGCGGTGAGCTCAGCGTAAAGCTCGCTGGGAGAGCTACCTGTGACGGCTTTGATCTCGCTGGCCAGCAGCGCGAGCAAAATGCCGTCCTTGTCAGTGGTCCAGGTGCTGCCGTCGAGTGCCAGGAACGATGCGCCGGCAGACTCCTCGCCGCCGAAGCCGATCTCACCGGTGCGCAGGCCCGGCACGAACCATTTGAATCCAACCGGCACCTCAACCAGTGTCCGGCCCAGGCTGGCGGCGACCCTGTCGATCATGGATGAGGACACCAGCGTCTTGCCGATCCCGGCATCCGGTCGCCAACCGGGCCGGTTCGCGTACAAGTACTCAATGGCCACCGCGAGATAGGCATTGGGGTTCATCAGCCCGGCGTCCGGGGTCACGATGCCGTGCCGGTCGGCGTCGGCATCATTGCCGGTCGCGATGTCGTACTCGTCCTTGTTCCGGATCAGGCTTGCCATCGCATTGGGCGAGGAGCAATCCATCCTGATCTTGCCGTCGGTGTCGAGGGTCATGAACGACCAGCGCGGATCCACCTTGGGATTGACGACAGTCAAGTCGATGCCGAGGTTCTCGGCGATGTAGCCCCAGTACTGCACGCTCGCCCCGCCCATCGGGTCGGCGCCGATGTGCACACCGGCCTCCCGCACGGCCTTCAGGTTCAATGCGTTGACCAGGTCTTCACAGTAAGCGCCCAGGTAATCAAAGCGATTGATCTCCGCAACCACATCCGCATACGGCCTCCTGCGGATTGCCGAGCCGTCGGTGAGCAAAGCGTTGGCACGCGCCGCGATGGCGCTCGTCGCATCGGTGTCTGCTGGACCACCATGGGGCGGGTTGTACTTGAAGCCGCCATCGCGGGGTGGGTTGTGCGAGGGGGTCACAACGATGCCGTCGGCAATATTGCTTGCAGTAGCTGTCGCGTTGTGCACGACGATCGCGCGGGAGACTGCTGGCGTTGGCGTGTAGTCCTCGGCGTCCTCGGCGCAGACGGTGACTCCGTTGGCCAGCAAGACCTCGATGGCGGTTGTCCAGGCAGGTCTGGAAAGCGCGTGGGTGTCTTTCCCTATGTAAAGCGGCCCGGTGATTCCTTGGGAAGCGCGGTACTCGACGATCGCTTGAGTGGTGGCAGCGATATGCGCGTCGTTGAACGCGGTGTCGAGACTCGACCCTCGATGTCCCGAAGTCCCGAAGGTCACCTGCTGGTCGGGATTGCTGGCGTCGGGCACGAGGTCGTAGTAGGCGCTGATAACTGCGTCGACATCGATGAGGTCTTCTGGGAGAGCCGGCTGGCCGGCGCGAGGGTGAGCCATGAGCCACATTCTGCCGACAAACGCAGGCAGTGCGCGACTGCCTCTCTTCGCGGCGGTGATGACTCCGTCGATGTCCGACGCGCCTGGTGGCGAAACGCTTTCCCGTTCCGCCAGGTCCGGCCACGAGGGGTCTGCCAGGATGGGCAGCATGAGCTCGTCCAGCTTCAACCGTCCTGGCGCCGTGGATCTTTCCCAGCTTGCGCAGCAGGCGAAGCAGTCTGCTCCCGCCGCACCGCTTGGGCCGCGATCTGCCGGCGGGTCGTACGTCTTGGAGGTCACTGAGCAGACCTTTGAAGCGGAGACCATTCGCAAGTCGGTCAAACACCCAGTCGTCGTCGAGCTCTACTCACCACGGGTTGCTACGGGGCAGCAGCTGTCCGACGCCTTGATCGAGATCGCGAACGCCTCGGACGGCAAGTTTCTGCTGGCCCGACTGAACGTGGACTCGGCCCCTGGGATCGTTCAAGCGCTTGGGCTGCAGGCGGTTCCTACTGTTATCGCATTGATCAACGGACAGCTGGCTCCGCTTTTCCAGGGCGTGTTGCCCAAGGATCAAGTGCAGGCGGCGATTGATCAACTACTCAAGGCAGCGGTGGCGAACGGGATAGTGGGACGCGCTGAGCCGGTAGGTTCCGAGGAACCAACAGCTACCGAGCCAGAGCCGGAGGCAGATCCCCGGTTTGCGCCGGCTGATGCGGCGATGGAGCGCGGCGACTTTGCGGCAGCGCGAGATGAGTTCGACAAGCTGCTCCAGGCCAACCCGAACGACGCCGAGGCCCAAGCGGGCAAGGCACAGGCGGGGCTGTTCGCTCGCGCAGCGCTGCTTGATCCGAAGTCCACCGTTGCTGCTGCCGATGACTCAGACGACCTGGACAGCCAGCTGGCAGCCGCTGACGTCGAGATGATCACCGGAGAGGCCGACGCTGCATTCGCCCGGTTGATTGGGCTGATCAAGAGATTGTCCGGTGAAGAGCGAAATCAAGCACGGGTACGCCTGCTGGAACTGTTCGAGACGCTAGGCAACGCCGATGAGCGGGTCCTCAAGGCACGCCGGGACCTGATGACCGCACTCTTCTGACTCTGTTGATCATGATTGGGCTGATCTTGATCGGCAGATCTGATTGGCTGGGGGAGCCGCATATGCTGCCGCGGTTCTTGTCGGCACTCAGGAGACCAGGATGAGGCGGTTGTTTTTCGTCGTCATAGCGGCGCTGATGTTGGCCGTGTCCGGCTGCTCGAGCAGCCCATCCGCCGGCAGTACACCATCGCCCACGCAACCGACAGCGTCAGCATCCGCGACCACTCCGATGCCAGAGGCCACGCCGTCACCAGCTGCACCGTACGCCACGTGCCTCAATGGGCGTTATCAGCTAGTGCGATTCGTCGGTCTCGGCACCAGGAGGACCTACGGCACCGGTGAAGGGGGAGACGTCACGATCACCTTCGACAATGGCTCCTACCTGCTACACGGCGCCGGCCAGGATCCGATCAAAGTGACCTTGGCAGGTCAGACCGTCGACCTATTGGTGAATGGCACGCTCAGCGGTGACTATCGCGTGGCGGGCAACCAGGTTACGTTTACGGCGGGCGAGAGCACCGGCGCGGCGACGCTCAGCATAGGACCGCTGAAAGAGTCGGTGACGATGGAAGAGATCGGCAGCGTTCTCGCTTCGAACGGCGCGGCCGGGTTCGCGTGCGCGAATGACGCGCTGATCATCACCCTGCAGGATCTTCGGCTGGAGTTCGGCAGGGTGTGACTCGGGCCATCTGGACAGGTTCACGAGTCTGATCAGGGCGTGCGGCCGTCCTCGGTGTAGGCCATCTCATCGGGATCGAGTGAGGCCGCCAGCACCAGGCGCCGATGAGCAAGCGGGGTGAGCAGCCCAGCTGCGGTGTCTAGGTCGACCAGTGCTACCCGCTTGATCTCGGTCGGCTGCAGCGACCAGGCAGCCAGGTCGTCTTCGCCGATCCGGCCACCATCGAAGATCATCTCGATCGCGTCGTCCCAACCGAGATAGGGCGGCATCCAGTCCACGACGAGCAGCCGGCCTACGGGGAGCTCGACGCCGAGTTCCTCAGTGACCTCGCGAATCGCGCCCTGTCGCGGTGTCTCGTACGGCTCGACGATGCCACCAGGCAACTCCCAGTCCTGCTTGAACTGTGTCTCGCACAGCAGCACTCGATTGCGACGGTCCCGGAGGAGTACATGGGCGATCAGCCGTTTCTTCGGCAACGCCGAATTCATCACGCCAGAGAAGCCCTCGGTTCCCGCCACCTGGTCGGACGCGAGTCTGGCGAACAGGTAGACATTGGCGTAGGAGCCGTCCGGCAGCTGCAGTGCCTCGCGGCGTACGCCTTCCAAGCGGAAGCCAGCTCGCAATACCGCTCGCCGGGCAGCCAGATCCCCAGCCGGCACCGAGATCTCGAGGCGGCGCAAGCCGCGGTCCTGCAGGGCATCCTCGGCTGCTGTGCTGAGGGCACGCATCAGCGAGCCTGGGCTGACCGCTCCCTGCCACGTGAAGGTCGCGATGCCACTGTCGAAGACACTGACTGAGATCTCGACGTCGGTCACTCTGGCGGTTTCTCAGCCCCTGGTGGCTCGGGGGGTTCCGGACTGGCGGGCGATGCTGGCGAGTCTGGGCTGCTCGGCGACTCAGGGGAGGCTGGGCTGCTCGGCGACTCGAGAGAGTCAGGGCTGCTCGGAACAGACTCAGCCGCAGGCCTGGCACGCCGGGGGCCGGGGGTTGCTGTCAACGCCTCGTCTGCCGTCGTTACGTGCGGTGATGCCACCTTGGCGGCTGCGCGGACGGCGCGTGTCGCCTTCTCCGGTTCGAGCGCCTGCTCCTCATCCAGTTCGGGTTCGAGCCGCAGCCACACCGCACCGAGCGGCGGGATGGTGACGGAGGCGGATGCCACGTAACCGTGCGACGGCACCGGATGCGCAACGACCTGTCCGAGGTTCCCGCTCAAGCCCGTGCCGTCGTAAACCTCGGCGTCTGTGTTCAGGATCTCCTTCCAGACGCCCTCCGTGGGCAATCCAATCTGGTGGTCTGGGCGGGGCTCTGAGGAGAAGTTGGTGATACAGGCGATCATCTGGCCATCGCCGTCATAGCGGATCCACGAAAAGACGTTCCCGCCATGATCATCAGCGTCGATCCAGGAGAAACCGGATTTATCCGTGTCACGCTTCCACAGGGCGGGGTGCTCCTTATAGATCGTGTTGAGGTCCTTGATCAGCCGCTGGATGCCGCGGTGTCCCCACTCCGCACTCTGCCACCAGTCGATGCTTCGACTTTCGGAGAACTCCCGACGCTGGGCGAACTCGGTGCCCATGAACAACAGCTTCTTGCCCGGGTGCGCCCACATGAAGGCATAGAAGGCCCGCAGGGTGCCAAACTTGCGCCACTCATCCTGGGGCGCACGCTCGAACATCGAGCCCTTCCCGTGCACCACTTCGTCGTGGCTGATCGGCAGGATGAAGTTCTCCGAATAGGCGTACGCCATGGAAAAAGTCATCTCATGGTGGTGATGTTGTCGGTAGATCGGCTCGCGGCCCAGGTAGCGCAGCGAGTCGTTCATCCAGCCCATGTTCCATTTGAAACCGAAGCCGAGGCCTCCCTGATCGACGCTCTGTGTCACGCCGGGCCAGGAGGTGGACTCCTCGGCGACCATGACACTGCCGGGCTCGCGTCCGTAAGCGTGGGAATTGGTCCGCTGTAACAGCTCGACCGCCTCCAGATTCTCGTTGCCGCCATACTTGTTCGGCACCCACTGACCAGCTTCTCGCGAGTAGTCCAGATAGAGCATCGAGGCAACGCCGTCCACGCGTAGCCCGTCGATGTGGAACTCCTCCAGCCAGTAATAGGCATTCGAGATCAGGAAGCTTTTCACCTCATTGCGGCCGAAGTTGAAGATGTAGGAACCCCAATCGGGGTGCCATCCCAGCCTTGGGTCCTCGTGTTCGTAGAGGGCGGTTCCGTCGAAGCGCTGCAGCGCCCAGGGGTCTGTCGCAAAGTGCCCGGGCACCCAGTCAACGATGACTCCAATACCCGCCTGGTGAAGCTGGTCCACGAGGTGCCGGAACTCATCCGGGGAGCCGAACTTCGACATCGGCGCGAAGTAGCCGGTGACGTGGTATCCCCAGGAGCCTTCGAACGGATGCTGGGCAACGGGCATGAATTCCACATGCGTATAGCCCTGCCAGCCGCAGTACTCGACCAGTTCATTGGCCAGCTCGAGGTAGGTAAGACCTTTACGCCACGAGCCAACGTGCACCTCGTACATGCTCACCGGCTCCGCGTGCATGGCCTTCTGCCCGCGGTACCACATCCAGTCGTCGTCACCCCAGACGTACTGGCTTTCGTACACAATCGAGGCGGTATGCGGGGCAGCCTCAGCGAACCGTGCCATCGGATCAGCCTTGAGCCGCCAAACACCGTCGGCACCCAGCACTTCGAACTTATAGAGGCTGCCTGTGCTGGCCCCCTCGACAAACAGCACCCAGACCCCAGCGCCGGGCACTAGATGCATGTAGTGCCCCTCGCCGTTCCAGTAGTTGAAGTCGCCGACGAGCCGCACGGCTTGTGCGTTCGGGGCCCATACGGAGAATCGGGTGCCGAAAGTCGGCCCACCTTCGGAGTCTTCGACGGTCATCTCGTGGGCGCCCAGCCGGCGCCAGCACTCGGTGTCATGACCTTCGTGGAAGCCCGTGAGGTCCCAGCCAGTCAGACCGCCGCTCGGATCGTAGGACATGAGTGCTACTCCTGTTCTCTGGTCGGGCTGACAAGTTCGCCCTGTGCTTCGGTCGGGCTCGCAGGGTCGCCCTGTGTTTCAGTCGGGCTCGCAGGCTCGCCGGCGGGCACTGAGTCGCGGTTGTCGGATGCTAGTGCGGCCACTGCGCGGAGCGGGATGACGACCCAGTCTGGCCGGTTCCGTGTCTCGTAGACGACCTCATAGATCGCCTTGTCGGCCTCGTACGCGCGCAGCATGCTCGTCTCAGCCGCACTCAACTGCCCTCCGGTGTACCCCCGGAGAAAGGCGGTCCGGCACTCTGCGGCCCAGGCCGCGCTGCGCGGTCCTGGCACGCTCGCCGCCGCGTAGTCGAAGGAGCGCAGCATGCCGGCGATGTCTCGCCAGACGGCGTCGAGAGCGCGTCGTTCAGCCATGGTTTTCGCTGGCTCACCCTCGAAGTCGATGATCTTCCAGCCGGCGGGGGTATGCAGTGTCTGCCCGAGATGGAAATCTCCATGCACGCGTTGCGTATCCAGGGTTTCGGCACCCAGATGATCAAAGCAGCGCAGCAGCCCGGGAATGTGCGGCGCCAGCGCCGGGGCGATCTCGGCGGCCTCACCGAGGCGATCCATCATGATCATTGCCGTCCGGGTCCCCAGCACCTTCGTGGTGGGAAAGGCAGCGCGGAGGGCGTGGTGAGTCTCGGCGAGCGCGCTGCCGAGGGCCTCCGCCTCCGTCGCAAAGTCCGAGCCGGCCCTCACCTCACCGGCAGCGTTCTGGGCCCGCAGCGAGTCGAGCGCCAGCTCCCAGCCGTCGACCGCGCCGGCCAGCATCTCAACCACCATGGCAAGATCAGCGTCCAGCTGTCGGCCCGCGGACACCCAGCTGCCCTCGATCCAGCCGAACAGGCCAGCGACATCAGAGATCCCGGCGGCGTTGAGCGCGGCATGCACCTCGATGTCAAGGTTGTGGCCGAGTTCCAGACGCCGGAAGAGTTTGAGTATCGCGGTGTCTCCGAACATGACCGATGTGTTGCTCTGCTGGCCGGTGAAGAGCCGCGGCTCAAGCGCGGAGCTGAGGCCGGACGCCGCTGTGGTGCTGAAGCGGGTCTCGCTGTCCGGAGCGCGCAGCCGACGGCCGCCCAACAATGCTCGCAGAATCACCCGACATGCCTCAGCGTCCTGGGCGGCGTCGTAGGCGATGACCGGACCGAGATCAGGATCGATGACTCGGCTGATCTCGGCGTGGTGCAGCTCGCTGTGTGGAGCCGGACGGTAGGAGATCGCAAGCTGGTAATACTCGGTGGGCGAAGCAGCAATTTCGTGGGCCATCTCAGGCGCGCCGACTAGGGCGAAATCGCGGGAGTCAAGGTCGTCCTGCGACTGGCCTGGAATGGCCGTGGATGGCTCCGGATCTTCCTCTGCCGGGTAGCTGACCTCGGCGATCTCGAACCGTACTGCTGGAGGAGCGGCAGGGGAGAAGAATTCGGAAGTCTCCGTCAGCCAGGGCAAAGGCGTCAGCGATCGGAGCCGGGCCCGCCGGCCCTTGCCGGCAAACCATCGTGCACTGGAGATGTACCTCAGGACCTGGTCGGCTACCTGAGGATCGCCCGTTCCGCTCACTGCGTCCTAACCCTGCGTGGTGCCCAGCCCGGGAGCCGCACCCCGTGAGCCGTACCGAATAAGTGTCAGAATGTGCGCCGGATCGTCGTGGGTGAGCCTGACGAAGGCATGTTGTCCCCAGCGCCACGTTTGTCCGGTGAGCTCGTCGTGGACAAGGTAGACGTCGCGCGCTGTGAGACCCAGAGCGTCCATGTCCAGATAGATCTCCGTCTCAACGATGTCGTGCGGATCGAGGCTGACGATCACGATTACTACGTCGTCGCCGCTCTTTTTTGAGTAGACCAGCGCGCTGGCATGTGGGGCGTGGTGGAAATGCAAATCACGGAGCTGCTGAAGTGCAGGGTGCTCTTTGCGGATGTAGTTGAGCCTGCCGAGCAGCATGTTGAGGTTCTCGCCGCTCTCCTCGGCGGCTTTCCAGTCACGGGGGCGGTATTGGAACTTCTCTGAGTCCATGTACTCCTCGCGGCCCTGACCCAGAGCAGCGTTCTCGAACAGCTCGAAACCTGAGTAGACGCCCCATAGCGGAGAGAGCGTTGCGGCGAGCACGGAGCGGATGGTGAATGCCGGCTTTCCGCCCCACTGCAGGAAGAGCGGCAAGATATCGGGAGTATTGACCCAGAAACTGGGCCGGAAGAAGCTGTCCGTCTCGGTTGTCAGCTCCTTCATGTACTCCTCGATCTCCCACTTCTCATTGCGCCAGGTGAAGTAGGTGTAGGACTGCTGATAGCCCACCTTGCCGAGGCCATGCATCATGGCCGGCTTGGTGAACGCCTCGGCGAGGAACAACACGTCCGGATCGGTCTTGCGAACTTCAGCGAGCAGCCATGCCCAGAAGTTGACGGGTTTGGTGTGCGGATTGTCAACGCGGAAGATGCGGATGCCGTGGCTCATCCACAGCTTCAGGATCCGCAGCGCCTCCAGGTAGATGCCGTCCCGGTCCTCGTCGAAGTTGATCGGGTACATGTCCTGGTACTTCTTGGGCGGGTTCTCCGCGTACGCGATCGATCCGTCGGCCCGCTTGGAGAACCACTCCGGGTGCTCGGTGACCCACGGATGGTCCGGGGAGGCCTGCAGCGCGAAGTCCATCGCTACTTCCAGCCCGAGCGACCTGGCCTTGGCGACGAAGCGGTCGAAGGCGTCGAAGTCACCTAGGTCAGGATGGATGGTGTCGTGTCCGCCCTCCTCAGCCCCGATCGCCCACGGCGAGCCCGGGTCGCTGGGTCCGGCGGTCAGCGTGTTGTTGGGACCTTTGCGGGCCGTCCGGCCGATGGGGTGGATCGGCGGTAGGTAGACCACGTCGAAGCCCATCGCGGCCGCTGCCTCCAGGCGTTCGTGCGAGGAGTCGAAGGTCCCGGACTTCCAGGTCTGGGTCTTCTCGTCGTACTCGGCCCCCTGTGAGCGTGGAAAGAACTCATACCACGAGCTAAAGAGCGCTGCCCGGCGATCGACGAAGATCGGGTAGTCAGGGGTAGGCGAGACCAGCTCTCGCGGACCATAACGACCCATTGCCGCGCGTACCTCGTCGGCAAGCACGACCTCCAATCGGTCTTCCACTTGCTGTCCTGAATTCAGGCTGTTGGCCGCACCGCGCAGCAGCGTGGCGTTGCGCGTGTCACCGGCCGCCTCGGCGTCGGCAGCGGACCTTTCGAACAGCGTCCTACCTTCGGCGCACACCAGCTCGACGTCGATGCCGGCCGGGATCTTGATTTCGGCGTTGTGTACCCAGGTCTCCCAAGGATCGCTCCAGCCCTCGACCCGGTACGTCCACAGCCCTTCAGCTGTCGAGCACCACCGAGGCTGTCCACCAGTCGAAGCCCAGGGGTGTGGTGGGGTGCATCGGTTCCAGGCGCTGGGTGCCGTTCGGGTCAGTCAGCACCACCGAGGCGTTCACGGCGTCGTGACCCTCTCGGAACACCGTCGCGCGGATCGGAATGGATTCCCCGACGACAGCCTTCGCCGGGTATGCGCCACCCTCGATAACCGGTGACACTTTGTGCACCGGAATGCGATCGATGGGCGTTCCCAGCTCGGGCTTGTCTATGGCGACCTTGGGTTGGGCAGCCGCTGTTGTCGCCGGCTTTTCCGTGGAGGCTTGGGTGGACGAAGATGCTGCGGAGTCTGGCTGAGCCGCGTCGTCGCGCTCAGGTGCAGGGAAGCCTGAGTTAGTTGCCGTCACGAGTGCCAACCTATCGGCCCCACTGCGTACGCGGCAGGGGGTCGAAGACATCGGCTCGGGCTGTCATCAGCGGCTCGGCATGGTTGGACTAAGCGCTCGTCAGGTGACGTAGTTCATCGGACCGAAGCCCGCACAAAGCCCGTATCGTCGAAGGATCGCCGGTAAGTTATCCGGGTGCGCGCTATCCGTCGTTTTATCGTGCGCCCGGTGCTGCCGGAGGTTTTGAAGCCTCTGGGCGATCTGGCCCGAAACCTCCGCTGGTGTTGGCATCCTGAGACACAAGATCTCTTTCGGTCAGTGGACCCGCAGTTGTGGGAGCGCACTGGCGGAGACCCGGTCAGGCTGTTGGCCGACGTATCCGTCGAGCGCCTCCAGGCGCTATCCATCGACAAGCGGTTCATCAAGAACCTGCGTCAGGCTGAGGCTGATCTTGCCGACTATCTGGCCGGTGATCACTGGTATCAGGGCTACGCAGCCGAGAACCCTGCAGCGCCAGCGAGTATTGGCTACTTCTCACCCGAATTCGGCATCACCGAGGTGCTCCCGCAATACTCAGGTGGCCTGGGCATCCTCGCCGGTGACCACTTGAAGGCTGCAAGCGACCTCGGCGTCCCGATCATCGGAGTCGGCCTGCTGTACCGGCAGGGGTATTTCCGGCAGTCATTGAATGCCGCGGGCTGGCAGCAGGAGCGCTACCCGCTGCTGGACCCGAACTCGTTGCCGTTGACCTCGCTGCAGGATGAGAGCGGTCCGGTACGAATCGAGGTCCCCCTCGATGGGCGTACCCTCTTCGCCCAGGTCTGGGTAGCGCAGGTGGGCCGGGTGCCGGTACTGATGCTCGACTCGGACGTCGAGCAGAACGCGGGCTATGAGCGGGAGGTGACCGACCGGCTTTACGGCGGTGGTACCGATCATCGGCTTGAGCAAGAGGTGCTACTCGGTATGGGCGGTGTACGCGCCATCCGCGCCTACTGCCGGATAACCGGGGCCGCGTCGCCAACGGTGTTCCACACCAATGAGGGCCACGCCGGGTTTCTGGGGTTGGAGCGGATCCGCGAGTACATGCAGAACGGCGATGACTTCGATACGGCATTGGAACGCAGTCGCGCCGGCACCATCTTCACCACTCACACCCCGGTTCCTGCCGGCATCGACCGGTTCCCCCGCGAGCTGATCGTTCACCAGTTCTCGGGCTTCCAGGATCTGCCGCTGGACCGGGTCCTGGCACTGGGCGCCGAGGACTACGAAGGCGGCGACCCGAGCAAGTTCAACATGGCCGTGATGGGCTTCCGGCTGGCCCAGCGGGCCAATGGGGTGTCTGCGCTGCATGGGTTGGTGTCCCGCGAGATGTTCCAGGGCCTGTGGCCATCGTTCGACACCAGCGAGGTGCCGATCGGCGCCATCACCAACGGCGTGCATCATCTCACCTGGGTACACCGCGAGCTGTTGGATCTGCTCGAGGCGCCGAGCGGTAGCTCCTCAGAGAGTGACGGCTATGACTGGAACGCGTTGGCAGAGGTCGACAGCAATACGATCTGGGCGCTCAAGCGGAAGATGCGTGAGGACCTGATCGCGATGACGCGCGCGCGGCTGGCGGCCAGCAGCGCCAATCGTGGTATGTCGGCGGACTGGGTCGCGAAAACGCTCAGTCCGGATGTAGTCACATTCGGCTTTGCCCGGCGGGTGCCCTCGTACAAGCGGTTGACCCTGATGTTGCGCGATCCGGTTCGGCTGAAGGCGCTGCTATCCGACGAACGTCGGCCGATTCAGATCGTGATCGCCGGCAAGGCCCATCCAGCCGACGAGGGCGGCAAGGCCTTGATCCAGGAGATGGCGCAGTTCGCCGACGATCCAGCGGTGCGCGAGCGCATCGTATTCCTCCCCGACTACGACATGGCGATGGCCAAGCGGCTCTACCCGGGTTGCGACGTCTGGATGAACAACCCGCTCCGGCCGTACGAGGCGTGTGGCACGTCAGGGATGAAGGCGGCCCTGAACGGCGCAGCAAACCTGTCGATTCGCGACGGGTGGTGGGACGAATGGTTCGATCCGGCGTACGGCTGGGAGATCCCGTCGGCTGAGGGAGCCGATGGCGGTGATCGTCGTGACGACCTCGAGGCGAAGGCGCTCTACGACATCATCGAGAACGAGATCGTGCCGCGTTTTTATGATCTTGACCACCATGGGCTGCCGGAGCGCTGGATTCAGATGATCCGAAACACCATCGCCGGGCTTGCCCCCAAGGTCGTTGCGTCGCGGATGGTTCGCGACTATGTGACCAACCTCTACATCCACGCGTCGGCTTCCAGCCTCGCGCTCGACTCCTGGACCGGTGGAGCGGTGTCACTCGCCGGCTGGAAGCGCAGGGTCCGGAACGCATGGTCAACGGTGGCGGTAGAGCACGTGGAGTCGCTCGGCGGCGAACAGGTCGAGGTTGGTACGAAGATCCATGTCAGCGCGCTGGTCCGGCTGGGCGAGCTCACTCCTGACGACATTCAGGTGCAGCTGGTCACCGGTCGGGTGAGCGGCGACGACCGGCTCTACGAGCCGCGGGTGAGTCTGTTCCCGATGGGGGTCGATGTCGATGGCGGGCTGCGCCGCTACGAGGGATGGGTCGAGGCCAAGCGTGCCGGCGCGATCGGCTACACCGTACGCGTGGTTCCGTATCACCCGCTGCTGGCCAGCCAGGCGGAGATGGGTCTGGCGACGCTACCTGCGAGCATGCCGACACCCCCATCGGCTGGCTACGTGCCCAATATTTGAGCTGCTCGCGCATCGCGCGCATGGATCCGCCTACTTCGTCGTCGCTCGCAGAGGGTAAAGCGCCTCTGCTCTCTCCTCCTCAGCACGCCGGGCGCGCGATTTCCGACGCTCGCAGCTGTTGCCGTCTGGCTCCCCTAGTCGACTTGGAGTAGGACCACTGTGTGGCCCGGCAGCTGCAAGGTGGAGCCGGCCGCGATTTTCTCCGAGGGCAATTCGCCCTCGTGTCCTGTGTGTGCAACCACGGTGTAGGTGTCTGCCCAGGGGCCGTCGGGCAGTTCCACCTGGACTGGGTCAGAACCGCCATGGAACCAGATGAGGAATGCCTCGTCGGACGTTCGGTACGGGTCGTCGTAAGCGAGGTACATGCCGAGCGTGCGCCGTGTTTCGTCGCGCCAGTCGTGCTCGGTCATCTCATCATTCCGACCGCCGAACCACGCAATGTTCTTACGCCCGCAAGGCTCGCCTTTGGGATCGAGCAAGAACTCCCCGTGCCGGAAGCCGTCTCGGCGCAGGACTGGGTGCTCGGCGCGTAGCTGGAGCAGCTTGCGCGTCAGATCGGTCTGCCCGCTCCAGGTTGACTGGGTATCCCAGTGCACCCATGAGATAGGCGAGTCCTGACAGTAGGCGTTGTTGTTGCCCTGCTGGGTGCGCCCCAGCTCGTCGCCCGCGGTGATCATCGGGACCCCGCTTGCCAGGATCAGGGTCGCCATCAGGTTCTGCACCTGGCGGTGCCGCAGGGCGTTGACCGCCTCATTCTCAGTCTCGCCCTCGACGCCGCAGTTCCACGAGCGATTGTCGTCGGACCCGTCGCGATTGGATTCGCCGTTGGCACCGTTGTGCTTGACGTTGTACGTCACCAGATCCCGCATCGTGAACCCGTCGTGTGCGGTGACAAAGTTCACGCTCGCCGCGGTTGTCCTGCCGTCTCGATTGAAGATGTCGGGTGAGCCGATCAACCGCTGCGCCAGCTCACCCACTCCACGAGTGTTGCCCCGCCAGAAATCGCGGACATGGTTGCGGAAGCGATCGTTCCATTCACTCCAGCCTGGCCCGAAGTCGCCGACCTGGTAGCCGTACGGGCCCATGTCCCAGGGCTCGGCGATGATTTTGACCTGGCTCAGCACGTCGTCTTCCCGGATCGCCTGCTTGAACGGGTGATCTTGATCGACGTGATGTCGCTCGTCGCGGATCAAAGTGCTGACCAGGTCAAATCGGAAACCGTCGACCCCCATCTCGGTGACCCAGTAGCGCAGCGAGTCGAGCACCATCCGGAGTACGCCCGGCTCGGAGGTATCGAGCGAGTTACCGCAGCCGGTGACGTCGTAGTCGTTGCGATGATCATCGGTCAGTCGGTAATAACCCAGGTGGTCAAGACCACGGAACGACAGCGTCGGGCCCTCGTGACCACCCTCGCCGGTGTGGTTGTAGACGACATCAAGGATGACCTCAAGCCCGGCACCGTGTAGCGCCGACACCATCTCCTTGAACTCCCGCACCTGCTGGCCCAGCGTGCTTACCGAGCCGTACGCAGCATGGGGCGCGAAGTAGCCCAGGCTGTTGTACCCCCAGTAATTGGAGAGGCCGCGGCCGACAAGGAAAGGTTCGGAGACGAAGTGGTGCACGGGTAGCAATTCGACTGCGGTGACGCCCAGATCTACCAAGTGCTGCACCACCCCTGAGTACGCCAACCCCTCATAGGTGCCTCTGAGGTGCTCGGGAACCAAGGGATGCTGCTGGGTATAACCCTTGACGTGCAGTTCGTAGATCACCGTCTCTGACATTGGCCGACGCCGATCGATAGGCCGAGGCGGGGGCGAGTTGGGCACCACGACGCTGAGTGGCACTGCGGCGAATGAGTCAGTGGTATCGGGCACGAAGTGTGACTCGGGCGTGTGATCCAGAATCGGCCCGGAGTAGTCGACACCACCAGTGATCGCCCGGGCATACGGGTCGAGCAGCAGCTTTGCCGGATTGAAGCGAGCCCCGGCGGCGGGATCCCATCGTCCGTGGACGCGGAACCCGTACCGTTGCTCGGCGCCGATGCCCTGGACGAAGACGGTCCAAACCCCGTCGTCATCCCGGGTCATGTCGTGGTTCGTCTGGTGGTGGTCTTCGTCGACAAGGGCCAGCTCCACCCGTGTCGCACGGGGGGCCCAGAGCCCGAAAGCAGTGCCACCGTCACCCATGTGTGCGCCAAGCACCGAGGTGTCTTGAGGCACTGGCAAAGCAGTGGCTGTCATCGTACGAGCCTTCGCATCCGCTGGATCGTGCTCTAGACCGGTCAGAAATGAGAACGACGTTCCTCGCTCTGGGCAAGGATTCACTTTCATTCTGCCCCAGTGGGCCGACAGATGCCGTCGATCCGGGCGTCAGGAGTGCCAAAGCAACCGGTTTCGCTAACAACCGCAACATGGATGGACAGGGATGTCAACCATTCGGGCAGCGACGAGATTTGATCACCAAACACGTATTGTCAGCGTCTGCTGGCTATAGCCGCTGAGACGCTGGCACGTCCGGGTTGGACTCAGACGATGGCGCGGACCTTGTTGTTGCGGGCATCGTGGGTGAGCTCGACTTTGCCGAGAGCCTCCAGGAGCGGCGGCAGGTACATACCGAAACGACCCCGATAGCCCTTGCGGAGGCCGTACCAGCCGCCGACCGGATTGTCCTCGGAGCGACCCCAGGCCTCGACGGTGCCTTCCTTGGCGGGCTTTTGCTCATCAGCGGCGCCGAGGTCGACCCAGTCGCCCTGCTCGACGAGCCACGCATGAAGGTCGTCGATGCAGCTGAGCTGGTACCTCAGTTGAGTCGATCCGACCTGGCAGAACAGCGTGGGCGGGTCCGCGCTCTCGTCGGCCCACATGGTGTAGTTCGACGTTCCGGGCGCAGTGCTGAGCTGCCAGGGATCGTCTTTGGTTCCCTCGGGCATACCGCGGATTCTCGCAGATTCGGAGTGCAAGCAGCAGACTGCTACCCGTGATGATGAGGGACATCGGAGAACTCGGGACCATTCTGTCGATCTGGGCGCATCCTGACGATGAGGCCTACCTCTGCGGGGGGATCATGGCGATGGCTGCAGCCGCCGGTTCCCGAGTCGTTTGCGTCACTGCCACCCGTGGCGAGCTGGGCGTCACTGATCCGACTAGATGGCCGCCAGAGCAGCTTCCAGTCATTCGCGAGGCGGAGCTTGCGACGTGTCTGCACATCCTGGGCGTCACAGAACATCGCTGGTTGGGATATCCGGATGGCGGCTGTGCTGACGTGGACCTCTACAAGGCAGCCGAACAGATTGCAGAGATCATTCGCGAGATCGCTCCGGACACAATCCTCACTTTTTCACCTGACGGGCAGACCGGACACCCCGACCACATCGCAGTCCACCACTGGACAGTCGAAGCAGTACGCCGCACCGGCGTCGGCACCCTTCACGTGGTCGCGAACACTCAAGAGTGGCTGGATGATCACCTGCCGCAGTGGATCGAGTTGGGGGCGATCGTGGGTGATCCGCCAGTTGCCTGGACTGGGCCGCTCAGCATCGATGTGGCCTTGTCCGGCGAGCTGTTGGACCAGAAGTATGCGGCACTGGCCGCGCAAGCAAGTCAGACTGAGGCGCTACGGGCGATTGTCGGCGATGAACGCTTCCGAGAGATCATCAGCCTCGAGCGGTTTGCGGCCTTCTCGCTTGCCACCTCACCTGCTCCGTAAGGTGGGAGCATGAGTAACCTTTGTTACTCATGAGTAATTTAGCGTTGCGCGCATACCGGGAGAACTGAACCGAAATGAAGATTGTTGTGCTGGTCAAGCATGTTCCAGATGCGACGGGGGAGCGATCCTTTGCGGCCGACGGAACTGTCGATCGGGCTTCGAGCGACGGATTGCTGTCTGAGCTTGACGAGTACGCCGTGGAGCAGGCCTTACAAATTGCCGACGCGGGCGACGACGTCGAGGTTGTCGCCATGACACTCGGACCTGCGGGCGCGGCAGACGCCATCAAGCGCTGCCTGCAGATGGGTTCGTCTGCAGGAATTCACATCATCGACGAGGCCGTTCACGGGTCCGATGCCCTGGCAACCAGCGCCCTGCTGGCTGAAGCGATCAAGAAATCTGCACCCGATCTGGTGATCTGCGGCATGGCCTCCACCGACGGCACCATGGGAGTGATTCCGGCCATGATCGCCGAGCGGCTGGGCTGGCCGGCGGCGACTCTCGGAGCGACCTTGTCGGTGTCCGAAGACAGCCTCACCATCCGCCGCGATACCGATGTGGCGAGCCTGACGATCGAGGCCCACTTGCCGGCCATCGTCAGCGTCACCGACCAGTCCGGCGAGGCGCGCTATCCCTCGATGAAGGGGATTCTCGCAGCCAAGAAGAAGCCGGTGGAGTCCTGGACGTTGGCCGATCTTGGGATCGACGCCGCAGCGGTGGGCCTCGACGCCGCCTGGAGCAAGGTGGTGCAGACCACGCCACGTCCGCCCAAGGAGCCGGGTCGCATCGTCGTTGACGAAGATGGCGCTGGATCGGCAGCTCTGGTCGAGTTCCTGACTGCTGGCAAATACGTCTAAGAGAGAGGCCATTGATGTCTGAGGTCCTGATCGTTGCCGAGCAGATCGACTCGCACGTATCGAAGCCAGCGCTCGAGCTTCTCACCTTGGCTCGCAGGCTTGGCGAGCCGGTTGCGGTGGTCTTCAGTGAGACCGACGAAACAGTCGCCAAGACGCTCGCGGAATATGGCGCCACGCGGGTGCTTTTCATCGCCGATCCGGCGCTCACGGACTATCTCGTTGCGCCAAAGGCCGAAGCGCTCGCGCAGATAGCCGCCGACATGAACTTGGCTGCGGTTCTGATCACCTCCACTCCGGAGGGCAAGGAGATCGCAGGACGGCTTGCCGTCAAGCTCGAGTCGGGTCTGATCACCGATGCGACCGACATCGCCACCGGCGGCACAACCACGCAGTCAGTCTTTGCCGGAAACTGGACCGTCACCGCGACGGTGACTCGTGGCGTTCCGGTGATCACGGTCAAGCCAAATGCTGTGACTCCTGAAGCGGCGCCCAACGAGACAGCTACCGAGCAGGTCACGGTGACCATCTCAGACGCAGCGAAGACCGCACGCATCGTGAGCAGCGAGCCGAAGCAGTCCAGCGGCCGACCGGAGCTGACCGAGGCGGCGGTAGTGGTCTCTGGCGGGCGCGGTACCGGTGGCGACTTTGGTGAAATCGAGGAGTTGACCGACCTGCTCGGTGGCGCGGTGGGTGCCTCACGTGCCGCCGTCGATGCCGGCTGGTATCCGTACGCGTACCAGATCGGCCAAACCGGCAAGACTGTTTCGCCGCAGCTCTACATTGCTGCCGGCATCTCCGGCGCCATCCAGCACAGAGCAGGGATGCAAACCTCCAAAGCGATCGTCGCGGTGAACAAGGATGCCGAGGCGCCGATCTTTGCCCTTGCCGATCTTGGAGTCGTGGGCGACCTGCACAAAGTGCTCGACGGCGTCATCGCAGAGATCAAGAAACGCAAAGGGTGAGAGCACACTGATTTCTGATGAGCCGGATTTATCTTGACCACGCGGCCACCACACCGATGGTCCCAGAAGCAATCGAGGCGATGACCCGCGAACTGACCAGGGTCGGCAACGCCTCATCGCTGCACGCTTCAGGGCGGTCGGCACGACGGGTGGTCGAGGAGTCGCGCGAAGCGATCGCGGCTCAGATCGGGGCGCGTCCGGCGGAGTTGATCTTCACCAGTGGCGGGACTGAGGCGGACAACCTGGCCATCAAGGGAGCGTTCTGGTCGGGAGCCGACGCCGGTCGTCGGCGGGTGATTACCTCAACGGTGGAGCACCATGCTGTCTTGGATTCGGTGGCCTGGCTCGAGCAGTCGGCGTCGGCTGAGGTCAGCTACGTTCCCGTCGATTCTGCCGGTCGGACTGATCTCTCGGCGCTTACTGAGGTCGTCGATTCTCGAACCGCGCTGGTTTCGGTGATGTGGGGGAACAACGAGGTCGGCACGCTGCAGCCAGTACGCCAGATCGCCGCGGCTGCCGCCCAACACGGCGCGATCTCCCACAGCGACGCGGTCCAGGCCGTCGGTCACATCGAGGTCGACTTCGCGATAAGCGGACTCGACATGCTGAGCTTCACCGCGCACAAGCTGGGTGGACCATACGGCATAGGCGCCCTGGTGGCGCGTCGCGAACTCCGGCTGGCGCCCATCCTGCATGGCGGGGGCCAGGAGCGGGAGATACGCTCCGGCACCCTTGATGTGGCCGCTACAGCTGGGTTCGCTGCGGCCCTCGAGGTCGCAATCAAGAAACGGGTGGAGGAGGAGCGCCGGATACGTGAGTTGCGTCGGTACCTCGTCAATGTTGTGCTGGCCGCCATTCCCTGGGCAGTCGTGTACGGCCCAGCTGCGGAAGATGATCGCCTACCCGGTATTGCCAATATCGGATTCCCCGGCTGCTCAGCCGACGCCATCTTGATGCTGCTGGATGCCGCGGGGATTGACTGTTCCACCGGAGCAGCGTGCTCGGCCGGCGTCTCCCAGCCGAGCCATGTGCTGCTGGCCATGGGCCGCAGCGAGGCCGGTGCGCGCTCGGCACTGAGGTTCTCCCTCGGCCACTCCTCGACTCCAGGCGACGTCGCGTCGCTCGCCGCTGCCCTGCCCGAGGCCGTCCACCGAGCCAAGGCCGCGGCCGCCTTCGCGTAGGCTGCTTGGTCGCGATTGCCACCCCGTGAGAGGACGCGAATGAAGGTACTTGCCGCGATGTCGGGCGGCGTCGACTCTGCGGTCGCGGCCGCACGAGCAGTCGACGCCGGTCATGATGTCACCGGCGTGCATTTGGCGCTGTCCAAAAACCCACAAACCTACCGCTCGGGCGCCCGCGGCTGCTGCTCGAAAGAAGATGCACACGACGCTCGGCGGGCCGCTGATGTACTGGGAATCCCGTTCTACGTATGGGACCTATCCGATCGCTTCGCGGCCGAGGTGGTCGACGACTTCGTCGCAGAGTACGCGGCTGGGCGTACTCCGAACCCCTGCCTGCGCTGCAACGAAAAGATCAAGTTCTCAGCAGTGCTGGACCGAAGCGTGGCGCTCGGTTTCGACGCCGTCTGCACCGGACACTACGCGCAGCTGATCCGTAGCGGTGACGACGTAGAGCTCCATCGGGCAGTTGACGCGAGCAAGGACCAGTCGTACGTGCTGGGTGTGCTCAACCAAGATCAACTTCGCCGGTCGTATTTCCCAATCGGTTCCACCGTGAAGATCGACGTACGCACGGAGGCGCGGGATCGCGGCCTGTCAGTGGCGGAAAAGCCGGACAGCCATGACATCTGCTTCATTGCGAATGGGGACACCGGCGGATTTCTGGAGCAGCGGCTCGGCCACAGACCGGGCGACATCGTGGACATAACAGGTGCGAGGGTTGGCGAGCATGCAGGTTCACACCGGTTCACCGTCGGGCAGCGGCGGGGCATGCGGCTCGGCACTCCTGCGCCTGATGGACAGCCGCGTTTCGTTCTGGCCATCACCCCGACGACCAACACCATCACCGTTGGCCCACGAGATGCGCTGGCAGTACGCAGCATCAGCGCCATCCGTCCCACCTGGACTGCACAGCCAGTAGCAACGGAGTGGTCCGGCGAAGTACAGATTCGAGCCCACGGAGATCCCATGCCGGCCACGGTCTGGGTCGGTGACGAAGATCTGGAGGTCGTCCTGGATATTGCCGCCTCTGGTGTCGCACCGGGCCAGGCCGTCGTGCTCTACGAGGGCTCACGTGTCGTCGGGAGCGCGACCATTTCGACCAGCCAGGCGTGATCACAACTTCCTCGGATGGCGAGCTGCCGCCGATCCGGACCACAGGCGTCGGCTCGTGGCCGGGTACCGACATGATGGATGCGATCAAGATCGCGTTCGCCGAATGTCCTGATCTCCCGTACCTACCAGAACTGCCAGCGCGCGGTCCGTACGCACAGATGATCGGACGCTCGACAGCCTTCCTTGCGGGGTTGGCCGTCGACCTGCAACCGGCTGGATGGCGCCTCACCGACGCGTCCAGCCGCGACCATCGCCTCGCGATCAGCACACTTCGCGCTGACCTCGATCTGCTCGAAGAGCACGCCCAGGGATACCAAGGAACGATCAAGCTTTCTGTCGCAGGCCCCTGGACGCTGGCGGCCATGATGGAGCGGCCACGCGGTGATCGTGTGCTTGCCGATTCCGGCGCGCGGCGCGATCTCAACCAGTCGCTTGCTGAGGGAACCGCCCAGCTCGTTGCCGAACTGGTCCGCCGGTTGCCTGATATCGAGCCGTTGATCCAGTTCGACGAGCCGATGCTCCCGGCGGTTCTCGCCGGCACGATTTCTAACGCGAGCGGCTTGTCGCGGCATCGCGCTATCGAGCCGAACGAGGTCAGCGGCGCCGTCATCTATACCCGTGAGCGGCTGGCACCGACACCTATTGCGGTGCACTGCTGCGCAGCGGACCCGCCGATTGAACTGCTTCGCTTGGCCGGCGTCTCCGGCGTGCTCGTTGACATTGACCAGCTGTCCAGTGCGGATTGGGATGCCGTGGGGGCAACCCTCGAAGCCGGACCGTGGATCGGCATGGGTGCACTGCCGACTGACCGTACGACCGCTCTCGATCAACTCGGTCCCGATCAAGTCGCGCGCCGCGTGCTCCAGCCAGTGCGTGATCTTGGCCTGGAGCCACCGGTTGCGGCTCGCGTCGTGATCACGCCAGGCTGTGGGCTGGCTTCAGCGACTCGGGACGCCGCGGTGCACGCACTTCGAACGCTTCGTTCCGCGGCGCAGATTGTCACCGAGCAACTCGCTGACTGACACCGAGTTGTCAGCGTGGGTGGCCGTCATAGCAACCATCTACGCTGACAACTCGGATTTAGTAGCGACTCAGCTGAGCGCAGGTTTCCCCTCCGTGAAGAGCCAGGCCTTGAAGAAGACATCCAAGTCCTGTCCCGATACGCGCTCGGATAGGGCGATGAACTCACGTGTGGTGACATTCCCGTATTCGTTGTCTTGTGCCCAGCGACGCAAGATGACGAAGAAGTCACGCGACCCGACCTCTTGCCGCAAAGCCTCCAGGGTCATGGCGCCGCGCAGATACCCATGCGAACCGAAGAGCTCCGCTGGATCCGTAAACTTTGCCGGCGCCGGTGACCACAGTTCGTCGTCGTCCGCGTGGCTGTCGTATTCCGTCTGGAACTGCTCGGCGGTGCTCGGCCCGCCGTGGGAGGCGGTCCACAGCCACTCGGCGTACGTTGCGAAGCCTTCATTCAGCCAGATGTCGACCCACTTGCTCAACGTGACCGAGTTGCCATACCACTGGTGGGCCCACTCGTGGATGTTGGTCAAATCGTCGACGGTCTCGCCTTCGTCATTGTCGAAGACAGGCCGGTTCTGGGTTTCCAGGGCGTAGCCGACGTCGCTGTCCTTGACCACGATCCCAGCACTATTGAACGGGTAAGGTCCGAATCTCCGCTCCAAGTAGCGGATCGCTTTCGGAACAAGGGCGCGGGCGGCAGCCTGGGTGCCGAGCTCCGGCTCGATGAAGCTCCAGATCGGCAGCTTGCGTCCGGTCGTCGTGGTCATCGTCGAGCGATACACATCGAAGTTGTCGATCGCGATCATTGTCAGGTAAGTCGCCTGCTGTTTGGGCTGCACCCATCGCCAGGTCTCCTGGCCGTCGTGCTTCCGGACGCTCCGCAGATCACCGCTGCCGGCCACTTCCAGCTTGGACGGGACGGTGATCTTCATGTCGAAGGTCGCCTTATCGCGTGGGGTGTTGTTGTTGGGGAACCAGGTCATAGCTCCGACCGGTTCGCTCAGCACGACCACTCCGCCGTCGCTGGTAGGAATCCAGCCGTCTTTTGCTCCATCGGGGTCGATGTGTGTAACTGGCTTCCCGTGGTACTTGACCGTGACCCGGAAGCGGCCCTCCAGGACCTTGGATGGCTTAATGATCAGCTTGTTGTCTCGCCTCGAGAAATCGGCTCTGTGTCCGTTGACCTTCACTGAGTCGACGGTGAGTCCCTCCAGGTCAAGCGAGAACGACTTCAACCGCTTCTTCGTCTTGGCGATCACAGTGGTTTTCGCTTTGATCTCTCCTGATGTCTTGAAAGTCAGGCCGATCGCGTAGTGCTTGACGTCGTATCGGCTGCTGCCCTGCTCGGGAAACAGCGAGTCAGGGGCTTGCCGCGTGCTAGTTGAGGTTGTGGATTTGGCTGGATCGGCGGTTGCGATCCCAGCCGGCGCAACGAGCAGACCGAGTCCGAGAGCACCCATCGCCGCCATTGCCGAGAGGCGTGGGCGGAGGGCAAAGGCCGTCATGGAACGCTGCGCTGCGGGCATCGACACTCCTTGAAGGGGGCGTTGGAGAGACGGAGGGCCAGACGCTAACAGCTTGAGCCGGATCGCGTGCGAGACGCGCGTTATTGTTTCGTTATTTCTCTCGCCGGTCCAAAGCGGTCCTCAAACCGACCCCGGCACGGCTGTCCGCGGCAATGGATAGTGTGCGTAGGTGGCGAAAGAGACCTTTTCCTTGCCAACGGAGGAGGACGAGATCGAGCCTGCCGGCGACGGCGAAATCGAGCTTTCGGAGTCCGTGGCGAAGGCGAGTCAGCAGCACGTAGATCTCAGCGAACGGGTGAACGACGCGCGGTGGCGCTACTACGTGCTCGATGCGCCGACCATCTCTGACGGTGAGTTCGACACGATCATGCGCCAGCTCAACGAACTCGAGGATGCGTTTCCTGAACTCCGTACGCCGGACTCACCGACGCAGCAAGTCGGCCCACCGCCATCGACCACCTTCACCCCGGTCGAGCACCTCCAACGATTGATGAGCCTGGACAACGCCTTCACCCGCGGGGAGCTGGATCACTGGGCTCAGCGGGCGATTCGCGAACTCGGCGAAAAGCGGCTCGAGCAGTCCGGATACCTCTGTGAGCTCAAGGTCGACGGCTTGGCGATCGATCTGGTCTACCAGGGCGGCCGGCTGGTACGTGCTGCCACCAGAGGCGACGGGCGAGTCGGTGAAGACGTCACCGCCAACGTCAAAACGATCAAGGTCATCCCGCATCGGCTTTCTGGGAACGATGTTCCCGAGACACTCGAGGTACGCGGCGAGGTCTTCTTCGCGGTTGCCGACTTCACTGCACTCAACGAATCTCTCGTGTTGGCCGGCCGGGCGCCCTTCGCCAATCCCCGCAACGCAGCAGCCGGTTCACTGCGGCAGAAGGATCCCAAGATCACCGCCTCGCGGAATCTCGGCTTCATCAGCCACGGCATCGGCGTTCTTGAAGGCTTCACGGCCGATCGGCTGTCCGACGCGTATGCCGCCATGGATCGTTGGGGACTGCCGGTCAGCCCGCACCGCAAGTTGGCGCGGAACCTCAGTGAGGTCTGGTCCTATGTCGAGTACTTCGGCGAGCGGCGGCATTCAGTCGAGCACGAGATCGACGGTGTCGTCGTAAAGCTGGACGAGCGGGCAGTCCAGGACCAGCTCGGCTCAACGTCTCGCGCGCCGCGCTGGGCGATCGCCTACAAGTACCCTCCCGAAGAGGTCACTACCAAGCTGCTCGACATCAGGGTCAACGTCGGGCGTACGGGCCGGGTAACCCCGTACGGGGTGATGGAACCGGTCAAGGTTGCAGGATCGACCGTGGAGATGGCAACGCTGCACAATGCCAGCGAGGTTGTGCGCAAGGGTGTGCTCATCGGAGACACAGTCGTGCTGCGCAAGGCCGGTGACGTGATTCCAGAGATCGTTGGCCCTGTTGTTGATTTGCGCGACGGCTCGGAGCGGGCGTTCGAGATGCCGACGCACTGCCCGGCATGCGGTACCGAGCTACGACCGGAGAAGGAGGGTGACGCCGACCTGCGTTGTCCCAACACCAGGTCTTGTCCAGCACAGCTTCGGGAGCGGTTGTTCCACGTCGCGAGCCGGGATGCTCTCGATATCGAGGTGCTCGGCTACCAGTCGGGACAAGCACTATTGGATGCCGGCCTGCTGACCGATGAAGGCGACTTGTTCAGCCTGACCGAGGAAAAGCTCAATTCGACAGACTTTTTCACGACCAAGTCTGGCGCCTTGTCGGCTAACGGCGCGAAGCTCCTGGCCAACCTGGAAGCGGCGAAGACTAGGCCGCTGGACAAGTTCTTGGTCGCATTGTCGATTCGGCATATTGGCAAAGGTGTAGCTCCGGATATCGCCGCGGCATTCGGCGATATTGACGCTCTTGCCAGCGCGACCGCCGAGGAGCTCGCACAGGTGGAGGGCATCGGACCGACGCTCGTCACCGCAATCATCGACTGGTTCGCCGAGCCCTGGCATAGCGAGATTGTCGCTAAGTGGAAGGCAGCTGGTTGTGTGATGCGAAGCGAGCCCAAGGTTGCCAGGGAGCAAAAGCTCGCCGGCCTGTCAGTTGTTGTCACTGGTTCCCTGGAGGGCTATACCCGTGACTCGGCAGCGGAGGCCATCACGTCTCGCGGCGGTAAGGTAGCTGGCTCCGTCTCGAAGAAGACCAGCTTCGTCGTTGTTGGTGACTCCCCGGGATCCAAGTACGACAGGGCAGTGGAGCTGAAAGTTCCGGTGCTCGGTGGTGCGGAGGCCTTCGATGTGCTGCTCGAACAGGGCCCCGAGGCCGCGAGCCAGGTCGCGACCGTGGGGGAGTAGCGCCTACCGCAGGAGCGCCTCGAAGAACTGCCTCTCGTCGCCGATGCCGAAGCCCCAGCTGCCAGTCATGACGTAGTAGACGTACCAGCCGAGGAGAAAGATCGCGATCAAGGAACCGAAAAGCGCGAGGGTGACCCAGATCCGCATCCGCTTCTTCTGTTTGGTGCTTGGCACCTTTACCGGACCCCATTCACCAAGCGTTGGTTGCACGCGCGGTGGGGTTGCCCCATGCAGGTTGAGGTTGCTGAAGATCCTCGGCACCGCACCACTTTAGTCGGCGATTCTCGCGCACGGTGTCTGATGGCTCGCTCCGCTCGCTGCGTTTCGCGCCTGGCAGCCGCCTAGTTCGTCGTCGCTCGCGGACGAAAGAGCATGTCCGCTCGCTCCTCCTCACCACGGCGGCACGCGAAACGCGGCGCTGGGAGCTGACGCCGTCGGGGCGCGCTAGCGTACGGGACGCTCGCAGGTCAGACGAACAACTCGTGAACCCCGTGAAAGCCGGACGCCACAAGCAAGAACCGGCACAGCCGGCCCACGAACACGGTGAGCCCGAACCACAGGGGCTTCATCGTTGTCGCGCCAGCCAGCAGGGCGACAGCGTACAGCGGTGGAATACCGACGATGGCCGCCAGGAGAACGATCGGCAAACCCCAGCGTTTCTGTCCCACCAAGTCAAGCAGCTTGGCCATGAAGGCGCGAAATCGGGCACGGGTTGGCCCGACCGGGCGTTGCTGACGGATCTCCCGCCGATGCTTGACGAACGAGAGTTCCTTGCCCTCACGCACGCCGAAGAAAAGTATGAGCTTGCCCACCGTTTGGCCGATGGCTATGCCGATGGCTATGGGAATGGGCCCTATGAGGGCTGACATCTGCGAGGCGATGACATATGCCTCGGCGTTGACGATTGGAATGATCGCCGACACCGTCCCGAAACCGATCGAGGTGAGCAAGGCGACCAGCTCAGCCCACCCGAACGTGTCCACGGGCCGAACGTACCTGAGGCGGTGGTGCCTACTTGACGAGCGCGGCCAGGTGATGCAAGCGGGCGATTTCGGAGTCGAGAAAAGCGGGTCCACCTAAGCGGCCGATAACGATCACGCGGTCCTGGGTCAGCGGCGTAACGACCGCCGTGGTGTCGCCCCAGCCAGGACTCCAATCCGCCTCCAGATCGGTGCGGTGGGTGGTGTCGAATGGTGTGAACTTGGCCGCGATCTCTGGAGTCAGGTCCGGTGCCAGGGTGGTCGAGAAGCTTGAGCGAGGAGCGTCCTCTGACACATCGATCAAGCTCGCCCAATGGGATCGAAAAACGACGGGACAGAGTGAGGCGAGCGTTTCCGCGGCATGCGGCGGATCAGCTGTCATCCGCTCCAGCGCCTCTAGATCGGATTGCAGCCCGCCACCTTCGGGATAGCGTGCAATCCACTCCACGCGTACGCCGCTGAGGTTCTGGCATGCGGTGACGATGGTCTCAGGCAGCTGATTGGGCGGCAGGTCGACGATGAAATCGTCGACGACGCTCTCGTCAGACTTCTTCTCCACAATCTCGACGGCATTGATGTCGGCGCCCACGCTTCCCATCGCGGTTGCAACGGATCCCAGCGAACCTGGCCGATCCGGCAGGGTGATCCGCAGCAGAAACACGTGAACATCTTTCCCTATCACCATTACCGCGGTGTTTCGGGTCGATCACGGTGGGTCAATTCGAGCGGTACCCGAGTTCTGAGCCATGCTCAGGTACCGCACGAAAGCATGGAAGCCTTGTGGCGTGCCGCGCTTCGAACCCTTTGCCGCGATCCGCTACGCCACTGATGATCTGGCGTCCGTGATCGCCCCGCCGTATGACGTGCTCTCCGACGCTGACGTCGATGCTCTCGAGGCGAGGTCGCTTCATAACGTGGTGCGCATCGACGTGCCGCGGGGTAGCGAGGACCGTTACGACCGTGCGGCTAAGACGATGCGTGGCTGGCTCGACGAGGAGATCCTTGTCGTTGACGCGCAGCTTTCGTTCACCATCTACCGCATGCGTTTCACCGACTCCGCCGGCGCCCGGCGCGACATTGCGGGTGTGCTCGGTGCGCTGGAAGTCGTTGATCTTGAGACTGGCGGGGTTCTGCCACACGAGCGGACCACAGCGGAGGCGTCCACCGATCGCCTCGACCTGACCAGGGCGACCGTGGCCAACCTGTCTCCGGTTTGGGGGCTTTCCCTGTCAACTGGATTGACCGAGCTGCTCGCGGAGCCGGGTGAAGCCCTGGGCGCTGTGACGGATGCGGGCGTTGAGCACGTGGTTGAACGCGTCACTGATCCGAAGCGAATTGCGGCAATTCGAGACAAATTGGCCGCCGATGACGTGCTGATTGCCGACGGCCATCACCGCTATGGGGTCTCCCGCAGCTACCGCGACGAGGTTCGCGAGGCGACCGGGCGAACTGATACCCCGGCGGAGCTGACCCTTGCCTTCGTCAACGAGTTGATCGAGGAGCAGCTGAGTGTTGAGGCGATCCATCGCGTCTATAACAACATCGACGAGACCGACCTGGCTGAAGCGCTAGCCCGATCATTCGAGCTCATCCCCACCGACCGGCCCAGCCCAGCCACTCTTGCGACGATGGCGACGGATGACTTTCTGGTGCTTTCCACCCGCGAAGGGAGCTGGCGGCTGCAGGCCAAACCGGGACGCTTCGACGGCGTGCGTGCGCTCGATGGAGGCTGGCTGGAGACAGCCCTCGCTGATGTCCCATTGACGGTGAACTACCAGCACGGGCTCGACGAAACGCTGTCCGAAGTAGACAGCGGGCGCGCTTCGGCGGCGGTGCTGATCCGGCCGGTGAGTGTCGCCGAGATCGAACGGACCGCCCGTGAAGGTCTGCTGATGCCGCCCAAGTCAACATTCTTCACGCCCAAGCTCAAGACCGGGTTCGTAATTCGATCACTGACTGAATGACTCCAAAGGCGCGTGTTCCTCGCTTGCCGCGAAGCTACCGCGAACGGCGACGTCGTTGTTCGTGGGCAATGATCAAACCTCAGTGGTGACGTGGACGGTCAGTGATCGGCAAGCCGCGTGACCAGGGCGGCCATGAGACCGGTCGGCATGTCGGTCAGCTGGAACTTCGGGGTCCGGTTCGGCTACTTGACCGGTAGGGTGCATGGTCGGGCTCAGACATGCAGGGTGGGCCGGTAGGTGAGCTCTTGGATGTGGCCGTCGAGCGTCCGGCTCTCGATCAGCTCCAGGTCGAAGTCGGCTGCACCCCGAAAGATCGGGTCCACTCCGGTCTGACCGGTGATGACAGGGAAGAGCGTCACTTGCACGCGGTCGACGAGGCCGGCGGCCATCAGCGCCCGGTTCATCGACAGGCTGCCGTTCGAGCGCATCGGCACCTCGGACTCCTCTTTGAGACGGGCGACGACGTCGACGGCGTCGCCGCCCACGAGGGTCGCGTTCGGCCAGTCGAGGGGTCCTTCCAGTGTCGTCGACACCACCGTTGTCGGCAGGCTTCTCATCCGAGCGTTCACCGGGTCGAGCTCGTCGGGCCCGATGCTCGAGCCCAGCAACTCCACGAATTGCCGATAGGTATTGGCCCCGAAGACCATCCGCTGCTCCTCCTCGTACAAAGCGAGGCGCCGGTCGAGAAACTCGGGGCCTTGCTTACCCCAATAGCCGCCCCAGTTGCCGCCGTCGTAAGAGCCGAAGCCGTCGAGGCTGCAAAAGATGTCAAAGGTGTAGATAGCTGTCATGATGCTCTCCTCAAGTGCGGTCGATCAGGGTGCGGGGAGACAGACTAGGAACCACGGCGAGATTCATCGCCATTGGACTCCTGCAGTCCGGCAGCCCTGGATGCGGCCCAAGGGCTTGACCATAGCCAAGACGCTGGCGATGATCAGTACGGTCACGCACACCGCGGGCTGGAAGAAGAGCCTGGCACGCCGATCCACAGGTCTTGACTATTCCTCCGTTCGTGATCATGAGCCTGTGATGACCAAGCTTCTCGGGCCTGCGAGGTGCTCGTCGTGACGGTTGTGATGGGAAACATGCGCTTCGCGGTCTGGTGACCGTTCGTCTTGACGGTTGTGATCGGAAACGTACGGTTTGCGGCCTAGCAGCCGCTCGTCTTGACGGTTGTGATGGGAAACGTGCGCTCTGCGCTACCCGGAGCCGCCCTCGTGAGCCGCGCACAGCTTTCAGCATCGGCTAGCTACTCCAGCAGTTGTACCGCCCAAAGAGCGCGCTAACCGCGATCAGAGTGGGCTGATTTCCTCGGGCGGGTCGGCCGGTGTCTCTGCGCGCCAAGGCGCCCGCCACTCGGGAGCCTCCCAGGCGTCCATGACATAGATCCGCTCGCGCACCACTTTGTCTCCGCGAAACTCCAGCAGCGAGACACCCTGCAGCCACGACGTGCCGTCGTAGCTCACCGTCAACTCGACGACTGCTAGGTCGGCACGGGCGGTGACCCGTCGGATGCGGAAGCGCATTTGTGCGGGATCGGCGGGATATTGCCGGCGCCACTCCGTAAACGTTGCGACTCCCTCGAACCGCTCTCCCGACTGCGGGAACTCCAGGACCGCGTCATCGTGATAGATCTCCTCGGCGCGCTCGACGTCTGCACCGACGAACTCGAAATAGCGCCGCACGGTCTCGAGGACCTTCGACTCATCGGCCATGTGCACCTCCTCGGTGTTCGGAGATTGTTCCTTTTCTGCGACTGGAGGTTCCAGTGTCCAACGATCATTGCAGCGAGGACGTCAGCCGCATCAGGTTGTCAAAAACCCGCTCGGGTCTCGGTCGTTTCAGCCAGTCCTCCAGCAGCACCTGACGACTCTTCGACCGGTAGTCGTCTTCGACGGCCCGCATCGCGGAGGTGAACTTGGCTCCATGGACCAGCACGGACAGTTCCATGTGGAGGCTGAGCGAGCGGATATCCAGGTTCGATGAGCCGATCAACGCGACGTCGTCGTCGATGCTGAGGTGCTTGGCGTGCAAGATCGTCGGTGCTCGATAGAGATAGATCTTGACCCCGGCCCGCAGCAGCTGTTCGTAGTAGGAACGCTGGGCGTGGAAGACCATGAACTGGTCGCCGATTTCAGAGACGAACAGCTCGACATCCAGGCCGCGGGACCCGGCGGTCACCAGTGCCATCTGAATGGTCTCATCGGGCACGTAGTACGGGCTCGTGACGCTGATCCGATGCCTAGCGTTGTGAATCATCGAGGCGAACAGCTTGAGGTTGTTGTCGTTGTCGAAGCTGGGGCCGCTTGGCAGGATCTGCGCGTCGACGAGTTCCTCGTCGCCGCCGGGTCGCACTGGGGAGGTGTCAAGCGGCAGAAGCTCGTCGGTCTCGCTGTACCAGTCAGTGACAAAGACCGCATCCAGCTCGCGTACGACGGGCCCGGTCAGTCGAACCATCAGTTCGTGCCAGTGCAGTCCGAGCTTGACCTTTTTCGCCTTGTGATAGTGGTCGATGATCAAGTTCTGCGAGCCGGTGAAGCCCACGATGCCGTCCACCACGACCAGCTTCCGGTGATTGCGAAGGTCCGGTCGGCGCCAGTGGCCACGGAACGGCTGCAGCGGCAGCATAGGCCGGTACTGCGCGCCCATGGCGGCGAACCGGCCGATTGTCGCCTTGCGGTACGGGTACATGAACTGGGCGACGTGATCGGAAAGCACCCGCACCTGAACTCCGCGCTTGCAAGCTCTTTCAAGGGCATCAAAGACCGGCGCGGTCGCCTCGTCCTGGACTAGGATGAAGAACTCGACGTGGACAAAGTGCTCTGCTCGATCGATCGCCTCGGCCATCGCCTGGAAGGAACCCAGGTAGCTCTCGATCAGCCCGGCGGAATTGCCGCCCACCATCGGCAGCGACCCGAGATTCCGGTTCATCGCCACCATCGAGGCCAGCCAACTTGGCCATTCATCGCGATGACTCACCCTGTCCAGGCCGTCGGTTCGGGCGAGGATCGCGTCACAAACCTCACGCTGCTTTGCCCTGCGCTTGCGGGGCAGCCTTCCAAACCCAACCAACAGGAAGGCACAGATGCCCAGTAGCGGTACGAAGATGATTGCCAGCAGCCAGGCAATCGCCGCTGAAGGTTTGCGATTGGCCGAGATCAGCACCGCCGCGACCAAGACGATCAGGACGTGGGCAGCCAACAACAGCCAGCTGATCAGCACCGACTGCGACACCTTGCTTCCTCACCCTCCGCGCACTACTGATCCAGCGACCTGTCCCAAACCTGGTCATCAACCTAATGCCGCCTTCCGCGCGCAGCTGATCGGCTGGGGCTCGCAGCAGGCGCCGGCACTAGGATTGGCCGGACCCAACGGACAGAGGAGATCGACAAGTGGCACTCACCACTGAAGACGTGGCGAGCTTGGCCAGATTGGCGCGCATCGAGCTGACCGAAGCCGAGTTGGAAGTATTGGCACCCCAGCTGGATGTGATCTTGGAGTCGGTTGCCCGGGTATCCGAAGTTGCGGCACAGGACATTCCGCCAACGTCTCACGCGCTGCCACTGACAAACGTGTTCCGCGAAGACGAACTGCGGCCATCACTGCCCCGCGAGGAAGTACTGGCCGGCGCACCGGCTGCGGAGCAGATGCGATTCCGGGTGCCAAGGATTCTGGGGGAGGAGGCATGACGCTTCCGGAGGATCCGGGTACCGAGATCATCCGGCACACCGCTGTTGATCTTGCAGCTAAGATCAAATCTGGTGAGCTGAGTGCCGTTGAAGTGACTCGATCACACCTTGATCGAATCGCTGAGGTCGACGGCGAGATACACGCATTCCTTTACGTCGACGGTGAGCGTGCTCTGGCATCCGCGGCGCGTGTCGATGCCAAGATCGCAGCCGGTGAACCGGTCGGTCCGCTCGCCGGAGTGCCCCTTGCTCTGAAGGACATCCTCACCTACACGGGTGCGCCGACCACCTGCGGATCCAAGATCTTGGAGGGCTGGCTACCGCCGTATGACGCGACTGTGACCAGGCGAGTTCTCGATCATGACATGGTGATCTTGGGCAAGACCAATCTCGATGAGTTCGCGATGGGCTCCTCGACCGAGAACTCCGCGTACGGGCCAACCCGCAATCCCTGGGATACCCATCGAATCCCTGGTGGCTCCGGTGGCGGGTCGGCAGCGGCAGTCGCTGCCTTCGAAGCCCCATTGGCCATCGGCACCGACACAGGCGGCTCGATCAGACAACCGGCCGCCGTCACCGGGACGGTCGGTGTCAAACCCACCTACGGTGGTAGCTCCCGCTACGGCCTAGTGGCACTGGCCTCGAGTCTTGATCAACCTGGCCCGTGTGCACGCTCGGTGCTCGATGCAGCCTTGCTGCACCAAGTGATCGCCGGCCACGACCCGTGCGATTCCACCTCGATCGATCAACCGGTGCCTGACGTGGTGACCGCGGCTCGGTCGGCCGACGTCACGAAGATGAAGATCGGCGTCGTCAGCGAACTCGGCGGCGACGGATACGCACCGGGGGTAGAGCAGCGATTCAACGAGGCGGTCGAACTGCTCTCCACGCTGGGTGCGGAGATCATCGAGGTCTCCTGCCCACACTTCGTCTACGCCCTGCCCACCTACTATTTGATCTTGCCTGCCGAGTGCTCTTCCAACCTCGCGAAGTTCGACGCCATGCGATTCGGATTGCGTGTTGGCGATGACGGCCTCGCGAGCGCGGAGCAGGTGATGGCGGCGACCCGCGAGGCAGGCTTCGGTGCTGAAGTCAAGCGACGGATCATCATTGGTACTTATGCGCTCTCCAGCGGCTACTACGAGGCCTACTACGGGCAGGCGCAGAAGGTCAGGACCTTGATCTCCCGAGACTTCGACAAGGCGTTTTCGCAGGCCGATGTGTTGGTCTCACCGTCAACCCCGATCACCGCCTTCCAGATCGGCGAGAAGGTGAATGATCCGCTGGCCATGTACCGGAACGACCTGTGCACGATTCCGTCCAACTTGGCGGGCAACGCCAGCGCGTCGTTCCCGGTCGGTCTGGCGCCGGAGGACGGATTGCCGGTCGGCTTCCAGGTGATGGCACCGCCCCTTGCCGATGATCGGCTGTATCGCGTCGGAGCAGCGCTGGAAGCGGCATTGGAGTCGGCCTGGGGTGGGCCGTTGTTGGATCGTCTTCCCGAGGTGGGAGCGGTGCGATGACGGTGCTGCCTTATGCGGACGCACTCGCCGCGTACGACCCGGTGCTGGGGCTCGAGGTACACGTGGAACTCGACACCACCTCCAAGATGTTCTGCGGTTGTTCGACGGCATTCGGCGCTGAGCCAAACACTCAGGTGTGCCCGGTCTGCCTGGGCTTGCCCGGCTCGCTGCCTGTAGTGAATGCGAATGCGGTCGAGTCGGCGATCCGCATCGGGCTGGCGTTGAACTGCACGATCGCAGAGTGGTGCCGCTTTGCCCGGAAGAACTACTTCTATCCGGACATGCCCAAGAACTACCAGATCTCCCAATACGACGAACCGATCGCGTACGACGGGTGGACTGAGGTGGTACTTGATGGGGAGATCTACCGGATCGATATCGAGCGTGCCCATATGGAGGAGGACACCGGCAAGTCGCTGCACGTGGGCGGTGCAACGGGCCGCATCCACGGCGCCGACTATTCGCTGCTGGACTACAACAGATCCGGCGTACCGCTGATCGAGATCGTGACGAAGCCGGTCGAGGGCACAGGCGCGAAGGCGCCAGAGGTAGCGCGGGCGTACGTCACCATGCTGCGGGATCTGCTACGTGCGCTCGGCGTGTCCGACGTACGGATGGAGCAGGGTTCGCTGCGCTGTGACGCAAACGTCTCACTACGACCAGTTGGTACATCGACCTTCGGCACCCGAACCGAGACCAAAAACGTCAATTCGCTCCGTAGCGTCGAGCGGGCGCTGCGGTATGAGATCACGCGACAGGCGGCGATCCTGGCTTCCGGCGGCAGGATCACTCAGGAGACCCGGCACTGGCACGAGGACTCCGGCATCACCACGGCCGGCCGGAGCAAGGAGACCGCGGAAGACTACCGCTACTTCCCGGAGCCGGATCTGGTGCCAATAGCGCCGAGTCGTGAGTGGGTTGACGAGCTACGCGCGACCTTGCCGGAGCCTCCCACCGCAAGGCTCAAGCGAGTGAGCGCTGAGTGGGGGTTCTCCGAACTGGAGATGCGCGACGTGGTCAGCGCCGGCGCAGTCAACGCCATCGAGGCGACGGTCGCTGCGGGCGCGTCGCCGCAGTCGGCCCGCAAGTGGTGGCTCACCGAGATCGCGCGTCGCGCAAACGAGGTAGGAGTTGATCTTGAGGAGGTGGGCGTCACGCCGCAGCAGGTGGCGGAGATCCAGGCGCTGGTGCAGAACGGCACGATCAATGACAAGCTGGCGCGTCAGATCTTCGAAGGCGTGATCGCCGGCGAAGGCTCCCCGGCCGAGGTTGTCACGGCCCGCAAGCTAGCGATGGTTTCTGACGAGGGTGCGCTGGCGGCGGCGGTCAGCGAAGCGATCAACGCCAATCCCGACATCGTTGACAAGATCAAAAGCGGCAAGGTACAGGCGACCGGCGCGCTGATCGGCTCGGTGATGAAGCAGATGCGCGGACAGGCTGACGCGACCCGAGTGCGCGAAATGATCTTGGAGAAGATCGGCTAGTCGGGAGCTCTCTGCCGCCTTACGGGTTCACCGCGAGAAAGAGGAAAGCCGCCAGAAGCACCAGGTGTACGGCGCCCTCTTGTCGAGTTGCCCGACCCGGGACCACCGTGAGAATCCCGACGACAACGGTCACCGCTAGCAATACCATCTGGGTGGCATCGAGCCCCAACACAAGCGGGCCCTCCAGCCATATCGAGGCGATGGCGATCGCGGGGATGGTGAGCCCGATGCTGGCCATGGCAGAGCCGAACGCCAGGTTGAGACTGGTCTGGATCCGGTCTCGACGAGCGGCCCGTGCCGCCGCGAGCGTCTCCGGCAGCAAGACCAGCAGGGCAATCACTACGCCAACGAATGACGGAGGGAACCCGATAGCGGCTACACCGGCCGCGATCGCTGGCGTTTCGACTTTGGCCAGGCCGACGACGGCGACCAAAGCCACTATGAGGAGGCCGACGCTGGCCAGCGCCGCTCTATCGCTGGGTGGATCGGCGTGTTCTTCGGTCTCCACGACGTCGCCGGCGGATGTCAAAGGAAGGAAGAAGTCTCGGTGCCGACCCGTCTGCGTCACAACGAACATTGCGTACAGGGCCAGCGAGGCGATAGCCGCAAAGGCCAGCTGCGCAGAAGTGAACTCCGGACCGGGGCGACCGAGGGTGAAGGTCGGTAGTACCAGGCTCAAGGTGGCCAACGTGGCCACCGTGGCCAGGGCCGTGCCGGTTCCCTCTGCGTTGAACATGGTGACGTGGAAGCGCACTCCACCGATGAGCAGAGTGATACCCACGATGCCGTTGCAGGTGATCATCACTGCCGCGAACACCGTGTCGCGGGCCAACGATTCAGTTCCCGGGCCGCCCGAGACCATCAGCGTCACGATCAGGCCTACTTCGATGATCGTCACAGCGACCGCCAGTACCAGCGAGCCGAAAGGCTCACCGACGCGGTGGGCAACGATCTCAGCATGATTGACAGCGGCCAGGACTACGGCCGCGAGCGCGAATGCCACGAGAACCTGGACGATGACGCCGATACTTCGCCCCCAGGTGAACGCGAGAATTACCGCCGCCAGCACGGGAACAATCACCGTCCACGACAAGATCTTGGTAGCAAGCCCGGCCGTCATGGAGCCAGGCTTGCACAACAGCTTCGGCAGCACCGGCAACTTCGCGTTAGTTGGGCTCTTTCCTGTCACCGCCAGCCAGCAACGGAGCATCAAACTGTCTGAGCCTCCGAATACGGTCAGAGTTATGGATTTCAGACTTGAACTCGTCGGTGTGCCAGTCAGCGATGTGGATCGCGCCAAAGACTTCTACGTGGACCAGGCCGGTTTTGTTCTCGACCACGACCACACGGTTGGTGATGACATCCGCTTCGTGCAGCTGACCCCGCCAGGCTCTGCATGCTCGATTGCTATCGGCAAGGGACTGACGCAGCTGGCGCCGGGTGCGTTGGACAACCTCCAGGTAGTTGTCAGCGACGTTCACCAAGCTCGCGCGGAGCTGGCCGGACGGGGAGTCGAGGTGAGCGAAGTCGACGTCCAGCCCTGGGGGTCGTTCGTGTTCTTCGCCGATCCCGACGGGAACCGTTGGGCAGTGCAGCAGCTTCCTGACTACGCATAGGCAGCTGCCGCACGTCTAGCGATTGCCGCTTGAGCCTCCGGTGCCACGCGGTCGCACCGACAAGAAGATCAGGAACAGTCCGACAACCAGGCAGAGCAGCCCGATGGCCAGCCACGTCGGGCTGCCGGTCATGAAACTTCCTTTGATGAGGCCGGCGCCCTGACCAATCCAGACCCCACCGACCAGGACAGCCAGGGCGCCGATGATCAAGCCGATGGTCCGTGCCAGCTTCGACCGCATGTGTGCTTGCGCCGTTATCGCGTCAGTCGGAACAGCCGGTCGTCGTCTCCGGACGGATCGCCCCTGCCGTCGGTATTGGAATTGCTCAGCAGCAGGCTGTTTCCATCGTTGGCGACGACCACAGTCCGTAGCCGGCCGTAGTCTCCCCTGAAGTGGGCGATCGGATCGCCCGTCTTCGTGTCGTCGAGCGGAATCTGCCAGAGGCGTTCTCCGCGCAATCCCGCCATCCACAGATCGCCCTGCCAGTACGCCAAACCGGAAGGGGAGGCATCGCGGGTGCGCCAGACGACCTTCGGATTGGTCATTCCTTCAACACCGCCAGAGCCCTCGACCTCAGGCCAGCCGTAGTTGGCCCCTTCCCTGATCAAGTTGAGCTCGTCCCAGGCCTGCTGGCCGAACTCGCTCGCCCATAAGCGGTCCTGATCGTCGAAGGCAAGCCCTTGAACGTTGCGGTGGCCGTAACTGAAGACCTCGTTGTCGAACGGGTTGCCCGGCGCAGGCCTGCCGTCGAGTCTGACTTTGAGGATCTTCCCGCCGAGTGAGTCTTTGTCTTGTGACAGCGACCCGTCTCCGCTTTCGCCGGTGCCGACGTACAGATAGTTGTCGGGACTGATGATCATCCGACCGCCATTGTGGATGAAACCCTTCGGTATGCCTCGGAGAATGACCTTCGGCCCGCCGAGGTCGCGACCGTCCCAGCTCATCGTGACGATTCGATTGTCGCTGGCAGCGGTGAAGTAGGCGAAGACAGTCTTTTCATCTGCAGTGATGGCCAGGCCAAGGAGGCCACCCTCCCCAGCTGGATCGGCTTCGTCGATGGTCCTGAGTCGTGACGTCGAGCCGTTAGTGACACGAATGATCTCCCTCGTGTCGCGTTCACTGATCAGGAAGCTGCCGTCCTTGAGCGGGACAACCCCCCAGGGCGCCTTGAGATCAGAGGCGATTTCCCGGGCCCGAGGATCGCCGCGCGACTGGACGGCGCTGGGAGTTGGACTGTCGGGAGTCGGACTGCTGGGACTTGGACTCGAGGGCGGCGTTGGGCTTGCGGATGTCGTGGCGGCCGTACGGGTCTCGGGGCTGGGTTCATTGGACGCGTTGGTGCACGCGCTGACCAGAAGTAGCGCACCACAGGCAACTGCTAGTGCCCTGGAAGGGAAGTTCCTTGGCGCTTGGCGACGTTCAGGTGCGTGCATCGCAAGGCCGACGAGGGAGGGATGCCGGGTCGTATCTCGACTGAGGAGAACGCCGCGAGGTGCGTGCATGGGCGGCGCGAAGCGTCACGAGATTTCCCTTCCAGGGCACTAGTGACGACCGGCGCACCCGATGCCTCGCGGGCGACGGTGTCGCGGTCACCCGCGCAGTCTCGCCTGCCCCCACAACAGGTCTCACGTCCGCAGGTCAGCTGAATTCAAGATGTCGATCGCGTCGGGCTCGCCGACCAGCTTGATCTCGGCCACGCTTGTCCTGCCGTGCGCGTACAACATCAGCTCGCTTGCGGTGCCTACGAGGGTGACGGTAGCGGCGCCGCTCACCGCCCGAATTGTCTCTGGCGCGCCGTCTGCGTCAGCGGAACCGAGGCGCTCGAGGACTACACCAACCTGGACCCGGCGGAACCACGCTCGACCGAGCAGCTTCAGCCGGCGCCACATCCACTCCTCCACGTCGTCACCGAGCTGCCGCGAGGTCTGCGGCGAGTCCCCGGCTCGCCGGACGTCCTCGTGGTGGATGAAGAATTCGGTAGTGTTCGCCCCTTCGTCAACGCCTGGAATCGCGAAGATTGAGAATCGCGCCGGACCTCTGCGGACCCGATCGACAAGTTCGGAGAATTCCCACCGCTGTTTGATTTCGGCTATCCGGCGCTCGTACAAGTTGGACAGCGGTTTTGCGACAATGCCGCTGGCCCCGATCGGATCAGTTTCGCGGACCCACAGGTGCGCGGCGAGGTCGTGCGTGTCCCAGCCTTCGCACAGTGTGGGTGCTTGTGCGCCGACCTTGTCGAGCAGGTCGCACAGCTCAGCCCGTTCGGACTTGGCAAACGTCACGAGCGACCATCGTAGCGCCACCGCCAGATGCCCTCTGCACGTCGCGGTCAGCCAGTGCCATGGTGAACCACCCGCCCCGGGAGAGCCTGGACATGCACCACAGGTCGGAAAGTTGCGGCACAGCGGAAAACGGTGTTGGAACAATAGGCGCGTGACCGACCCAGCGCCGACCGTTCCCCGCAGCACGCTTGACCCGGAGGTCGCTGCACTGCTCAAGCGCGATGCCGCCGGACTAGTCACGGCCGTCATCCAGGAGTACCGCAGCGGAGAGGTCTTGATGGTTGGGTGGATGGACGACCTGGCCCTGCACAAGACCCTGACCACAGGCCGCTCCACCTTCTTCTCCCGCAGTCGGGGTGAGTACTGGGTCAAGGGTGAGACCAGTGGTCACCGGCAATGGGTCCAGGAGGTGCGATTGGATTGCGACGGCGACACCGTCCTGGTCAAGGTTCATCAGGAAGGCGCTGCCTGTCATACCGGCGATCGGACCTGCTTCGATGCGCGCCCGCTGCCGGCCGTGGTCGTTCAGCAAACCGGGGAAGCGCAGCGGTGAACGAGCTTTCACCGACGCTCGAGGAGTTCCGCAAGCTGGCTGTGGAGCGTCGCGTCATCCCCGTGTATCGCCGGCTGCTTGCCGACGCCGAAACCGCTATTGGGCTTTATCGCAAACTGGCCCGGAACCAGGTGGGCACCTATCTGCTCGAATCGGCCGAGCAGGGCGTTTGGTCTCGCTACTCCTTCGTTGGGGTCCGAGCTGCAGCCACGCTGACCGAGCAAGGTGGCCAGGCCATCTGGCGAGGGCATGCTCCGGTCGGTCTGCCGACCGGTGGAGACCCGTTGCTCGCCGCACGCGAGACGCTGCGCCTGTTGCATACCCCGCACGGAGAGGGCCTGCCACCCTTCACCTCAGGCCTGGTTGGCTACATCAGTTACGACGCAGTACGGCGGCTGGAGCGCTTGCCTGACTCGTGTGTCGACGATCTTGGCGTTCCCGAGCTGGCCTTCCTGCTGGCCTCCGATCTCGCCGTATTAGATCACCACAGCGGCGAGGTGTGGCTGGTGGCCAATGCCATCAACTTCGACAACACCGACGAGCGCGTTGACGAGGCGTATGCCGATGCCGTGGCGCGGGTCAAGGCCATGACCGAGTTGCTGATCCAGCCCACACCGGCAGGCGTGGTGGTGGCCGGCTTCGACGAGACAACCTTGCCTATCCGGCGTCAGCGCACCTCCGAGGCGTACCAAGGGGCCGTCAGTTCTGCGGTGGAGGAGATCAAGGCCGGCGAGGCGTTCCAGATCGTCGTCAGCCAGCGGTTCGAGGTCCACACGAAGGCCGACGCGCTCGACATCTACCGGGTCCTTCGCCTCACCAACCCGAGCCCGTACATGTACCTACTCAGGCTCGACGGCTTCGACATCATCGGGTCGTCTCCAGAGGCACTGGTCACCGTCAAGGGAGCGACAGCTGTCACCCATCCGATCGCCGGCTCGAAGCCACGCGGCGCCACGCCTGCCGAGGACGCCGCCCTGGAAGCCGAACTGCTCGCGGATCCGAAGGAACGCGCCGAGCATGTGATGTTGGTCGATCTTGGACGCAATGATCTTGGTCGAGTCTGCGAGCCGGGCACAGTGGAAGTGGTCGAGTTCATGGAGGTTCGCCGCTACAGCCACATCATGCATCTCGAGTCGACCGTCACCGGCACGATTGCTGAGGACTGCACTGCACTCGACGTGGTCATGGCGGCCTTTCCAGCCGGGACGTTGTCCGGTGCCCCCAAAGTCCGTGCCATGGAGATCATCGACGAGCTCGAGGTTTCCCGCCGAGGCCTCTACGGCGGAATCGTCGGCTATCTCGACTTTGCCGGTGACGCCGACGCCGCGATCGCGATCCGAACGGCACTGTTGCGCGATGGGGTGGCGTACGTGCAGGCCGGAGGCGGAATCGTCGCCGACTCACACCCGCCCACCGAAGATCAGGAGACGCAGAACAAGGCTGCCGCGGTGGTCCGGGCCATCTCCGTGGCCGAAAGCTTCGCTGCGGTTCAGCCGGCGATCTCTCCTACGGTGGCCGGAGCCGATTCCGGATGAAGAGCAGGACAGCTGGCATTCGGCTGCCTGTTCATCGGTGGGGTGTTGGCGCTGGTCGTGAGTGAGCAACCGTGGTGGCGCGCCACCGGCGAAGGTCTCGTGCTGAGGGTCAGCGGTACCCAAGCGACCGGAGGGCTGAGCCAAGCACTTGCCATCGTTGCGCTGGCCGGCACCTTGTTGATGCTGGCGCTGCGAACCCGCGGACGCCGCGTAACCGGCGGGCTGCTGCTACTGGTCGGCGTCGGGCTCGCCGTAGTCGGGGGACTGGGCTTGCAGCCCAGTGCTGATGCCGTCCGCGGCCAGGCGCATGAAGTAACCCTGGCGGAGGCATTCGATCTCAGCGTGACGGTTTGGCCTTGGGTCTTCACCGCTGCTGGCGTGCTGGTTGCGGTTGCGGCCGTCTTGACCATGATCACGGCGGGAACCTGGCCAGCACGTTCCGACCGTTTCCAACCCGCGCCCGGCAAGGCAGAGGCTCTCGCCTCCGAGGATCCAGCCGAACTGTGGAAGGCCCTGGACGCGGGGGTCGATCCGACCACAGATGCGCGAGCAACGAACAACAGTGATGATCATGACAGGGCCAAGGTGCCGTACCCCAATGTGCATGATCCGGGTCCAGGCGCCACAATGGATGGCACCGAAGGGCGTCGCGGCCCGCAGGAGCGCGACGGGTAGCGGAGTCCTGGACGGTACGTGCTCGGAATGCAGATCCCGATCGGCGGAAACGAGGGAGCCATGGCAGGCACAGCGCAGCAATCAGATTTGACCCGTCCGACCAATAGGCGCGGCAAGCACGTCCACCATGGCCGTACCGTCGCGGCTTGGACCGGCTCGGCCATCGGTCTGATCGCCTTCGTTGTCGGCGGGATTGCCGTGGTAGTTCAGATCTGGCCGCTGTTCTGGGCCTCCGTCGGCTTGGCCGCCGTCGCCCTGATTGTGACCGTAGTCCTGCAGCGCATGGGCTACGGGGCACACTGATCGGTCTGACTGTGGGTGCTTTAGACGACATCATCGCCGGGGTCCGAGAGGATCTGGCAGTTCAGCAGGCCCGTGTACCTCTGGACCGGTTGAAGGAGAGATGTCAGCACATCGACCCGGCCATCGATCCGATGCCGAGGTTCCGCGGTCCTGGAGTAGCGGTGATCGCCGAGGTCAAGCGATCCAGCCCCAGCAAGGGTTCGCTAGCCGAAATAGCCGATCCGGCTGCACTTGCCGTGGAGTACGAGGCCGGTGGTGCGTCGGCAATTTCGGTGGTGACCGAGCAACGGCATTTCGCGGGATCGTTGGATGATCTTGTCCGGGTACGCTGCGCGGTGAACATTCCGGTTCTCCGTAAAGACTTCGTGGTCACCGCATACCAGCTATTTGAGGCGCGAGCTGCGGGCGCGGATCTGGTGTTGCTGATCGTTGCTGCGCTGTCGGACGCGGAACTGGTGTCCCTGGTCGAACGGGCTCGCTCAATCGGGCTGACCCCCCTGGTGGAGGTTCATTCGGCCGATGAGGTACGTCGGGCTGTTGATGCCGGCGCCATGATCATCGGTGTCAACGCGCGCAACCTGCAGACGCTCAAGGTCGAGCCCTCCACCTTCAGGCGGCTTGCGCCGCTGATTCCGGACGGCATTGTCCGGATAGCGGAGTCCGGCGTCCGCGGACCGCACGATGTGATCGACTTAGCGCGGGCTGGAGCGGACGTGGTGCTGGTCGGCGAGGCCCTGGTGACAGGCCGGGATCCGCGCAGCGGAGTGGCCGACCTGGTGGCCGCGGGGGCGCACCCGGCGGTGCACAAGTCATAGGCCGGTCACCTCACGCGCGAACCTCAGAGTAAGGAATTCGAGTCGTGTCAAGGCAGTCGACCGTGACCTCGGAGCTGCCCGCCGGCGGCTCGCTGCCCGATGCAAGCGGCCATTTCGACAGGTTTGGCGGAAGGTTCGTACCGGAAGCGCTGTTCGCGGCCCTGCTGCAGCTGGAGCAAGAATTCCGCGCGGCGGTGGCCGATGAGCATTTCAACGCCGAGCTGAGTGGGCTGTTGGCCGATTACACCGGGCGGCCGAGCCCGATCACCGAAGCCAAACGGTTCAGCGAACACGCCGTTGCCACTCCGACTGGACAGATCCCGCGCATCCTGCTGAAGCGAGAGGATCTCAACCACACCGGCTCCCACAAGATCAACAATGTCCTCGGGCAGGCGCTGCTCACCCGGCGGATGGGCAAGACACGGATCATTGCCGAGACCGGCGCGGGTCAGCATGGCGTCGCCACCGCCACCGCCGCCGCGCTGTTCGGACTCGACTGCACGGTCTACATGGGCAAGATCGACACCGAGCGGCAGGCTCTCAACGTCGCTCGAATGCGGCTGCTGGGTGCCGAAGTTATCGCCGTCGAGTCCGGCACGCAGACCCTGAAGGACGCGATGAACGATGCGATGCGCGACTGGGTCGCCTCCGTCGACCACACCCACTACTTGATTGGCAGCGTTGCCGGTCCGCATCCCTTCCCCTTCTTGGTCCGTGAGTTTCAACGGGTGATCAGTACTGAGGCCCGGGCACAGCTGCTGGAACGCTATGGCCGGCTGCCGGATGCGGTGGCCGCGTGCGTTGGTGGTGGTTCCAATGCGCTGGGCATCTTCGCCGACTTCATCCCCGACCCCGACGTAGCGCTGTACGGCTTCGAGGCCGGCGGCGAGGGCATCGAGACGGGGCGGCACGCGGCCACCATCTCGGCGGGAGAGATCGGCGTGCTGCACGGAATGCGAACCTTTGTGCTGCAAGACGAGGACGGGCAGACCAAGCCATCGCATTCCATCTCCGCCGGACTGGACTATCCAGGCGTCGGGCCAGAGCACTCCTGGCTCCACCAGATTGGTCGCGCCCAATACGAGCCGATCACCGACGCCGAGGCAATGGATGCTTTCCGGCTGCTCTCACGCACAGAGGGCATCGTTCCAGCAATCGAGTCGGCGCACGCCCTGGCTGGGGTGCTCAAACTCGGTCCTCGCCTCCCGACCAGCGAGGCCGGAGAGCGGCCACTGATCCTGGTCAACCTTTCCGGCCGCGGGGACAAGGATGTGGATACCGCCATCACCTGGTTCGGCCTGAATACCGCCGGTACGGCATCGGAGTCCGCGGGCGCCCCGCCCGGCGGCGGGCCGGAACGGTGAACGCCGATCCTGGGTACACCGGGCGGATGCTGCTCCAGATCCGAGCGCAGGGTCGCGGAGGGTTGGCAGGATTCCTTCATGTCGGCTACCCGACGGTGGACATCTCGCTGCAGGCCCTGAAGGCGCTCACCGGAGAGGGTGACTCCGAGGGTGTCGACCTTGTCGAAGTCGGCCTGCCGTACAGCGATCCGATGATGGACGGGGTGACGATCCAACGCGCCGGAACCAAGGCGCTGCAGCGCGGCGTGCGGACTCGCGACGCCTTTACAGCCGTGGAAGCCGTGGCGAGTCGCGGCATCCCAGCGGTCGTGATGACGTACTGGAACCTCGTCGAGCGGTACGGTGCCGACCGGTTTGCCCGGGATCTTGCCTCCGCAGGCGGAGCGGGAATGATCACCCCGGACCTCACCCCGAACGAGGCGGGGGAGTGGCTGAGAGTTTCCGATGCACACGGTCTGGACCGGGTTTTCCTGGTCTCGCCCTCATCGACCGACGAGCGGCTCAGATCGACCGTGGCAGCCTGCCGCGGGTGGGTATACGCCACCTCCTTGATGGGTGTGACCGGCACCCGAACGCATACCTCAGCGGCCGCTCCGGAGCTGGTGGCGCGCGTACGTGAGGTCGCTCCGACCGTCCTGGTCGGAGTCGGCCTGGGCGTCTCCAATGGCCAGCAAGCGCGCGAAGTGACCAGTTTCGCTGATCTGGTGATCGTCGGTTCAGCGCTGGTCAAGACCTTGCTAGATGCCGAAGACGCCGGACGGCCGGAGGACCTGAGCGGACTGCGCGCCGTCGTCGCTGATCTTGCCGCTGGCGTACGCGCCGGCCCGGGCGAGCGCACCAGTGAGCGTTCGACAGCTGCGGAATCGGGAACTTCACAGCGATCGCCAGGGTTAGTCGGGACGTGAGCGGTACCGTACGCGCCGCCGGAACACGGTCGGCGACCGCGGCTGCAGACATGGCACGGCTGAGCATCGCCACCTGCTCGCTGCTTGCCGTTGGTGTACTGCTGCTGATCTCTGGCTGCACGGCGGCACCAACTGCACCACACGGCCAGCGGAACGCTGATCCGGCCGGGTACACCGGCGGATCCTCGCTGCCGGAGCCGTATTCGATGCCCGAGATCTCCCTTACGGACACCTCAGGACGGGCCTACAACCTCGCTACCACTCCGTCCAAGCCGGTCACCCTGCTGTTCTTCGGCTACACCCACTGTCCGGATGTCTGCGTCGCCGTGCTCTCGGACGTGTCGCTGGCGCTGCAGCGGTTGGCCCCGGCCGACCGAGACCACATTCAACTCATCTTCATCACGACAGACCCCGCCCGCGACAAAGAGAAGCAGATCCGGCGCTATCTCGATCGGTTCAATCCCACCTTCGTAGGGCTCACCGGTCAGATGGCCACGGTCAAGCGCGCTGCCAGCGAAGTGGGTGTGGACATCGAGGGCAAGAGGAAGCTGTCCAGCGGCGGTTACGAGGTGGGGCACTCAGCTCAGGTCATCGGATTCAGCCGCAACTCCGGAGTGGTGATTTGGACGCCAGGCACCCCGGTCGGCGCGCTCAAGCATGACTTCGCTCTGCTCGTGGCGCGGTCGCGTTGAGTGCTCCCGTCATCGCCGATCCGCGGCTTGCCGCGGCTGCTCGCTGGGTGTCGACGGGGGCGCGACTTGTGCTCGGCGGTGTGTTCTTGGTGGCTGGAGTGCTGAAGGCTATCGATCCTCAGTCCTCGGTGGTGGCGGTGCGTGCCTACCAGTTGCTGCCGACCTCCCTCGCAACCATCGTGGGATGGGGTCTGCCGTTTGCGGAGATCGCTCTGGGCCTGTTGCTGCTCGCTGGGATCGCTACCCGAGCGGTCGCGGCCGCGGCGGCAATACTGCTTGTGGTCTTTATGGCGGCGGTGGTGTCCGCTGCGGCACGCGGCCTGAGCATTGACTGCGGCTGCTTTGGTGGTGGTGGTGAGGTAGCCCCGGGCCAGACGGCGTACGGCATCGAACTGGTTCGCGACGCGGGCCTGCTCCTGCTGGCTGTGTGGCTGGTGTGGCAGCCGCGCACCCGGCTCGCCTTGGATCGGTTTGGCAGCGCTCGGACAGGGGCAATGCATTGAGCAGTCCCAAGAACATGAGCGCCCGCGAACGTGCCCGCCGGGCGGCTGAGCAGGCAGCAGCCCGCAAGCGGGACCAGCGCATCCTGATCGCGGTGATCGTGGGCTTTGTCGTGGTCGTGGTGGTCGCTGGCATCGGGTTCCAGGCCTGGCGGACCACGCGATCGCCATCTGCCGCACCGTCCAGCTCGGTGTCGGCCACTCCGGTCACCATCAGCGACGGACGGCCGATCGTTCTTGGCTCGCCCCAGGCGGCAACGACCGTCACCTTGTATGAGGACTTCCATTGTCCGCATTGCGCCGAGTTCGAGGAGCAGTTCGGGCCAGTCATCAGAGAAGCTCAAGAAAGTGGGACAGCCCGCGTCGAGCTGTATCCACTGAGCTTCATCGACGAGGGCTCAGCGGCAGCCGCAAACGCCATGGCGTGCGCGGCGGAAGCAGGTTTCGGGCAGAACTACTACCTCGGCTTGTTCGCCAACCACACACTGCAATGGAGCGATGAGCAGCTCATCGACTTGGCAGCCAAGATCGGCGGGTCCCCCTCGGCAGCGTTCACAACGTGCGTGACGAGCAAGGCGCATGCCGGCTGGGTATCCTCGATCGCCGCTGCCGCGGAGAAGAACGGAGTCACGGCGACGCCGACCATGTTCATCGACGGCGAGCTGGTCGATATCAAAAGTCTCACGCCTGAGGCGCTGCGGACGATGATCACGAGCGCGGCGCAGAAATAGCCGAGGGGCACCGATCCTTGGTTAACGTAGGGTTGCCGTCACCGGACATGAGCGAAGGAAGAATAGGCGCGATGGGGACACTGCGGTGACGGCCAGCTGGGCGTCCGCCGTTCTCTCCATCCCCAGTCCCAGCACGAGCATCTGGTACATCGGCGCCTTCCCACTCCGCGCGTACGCGTTGTGCATCATTGCCGGAATCATCGTCGCCATGATCATCGCTACGCGGCGGTGGCGAGCCCGAGGCGGCACCGCCGACAGCATGGAACTGATGGTCGTGGTCGGCGTGCCTTTCGGGATAGTCGGCGCGCGCCTCTACCACGTGATCACCGACTACCAGCTTTACTTCGGCCCGGGTCGGCAGCCGCTAGATGCGCTGAAGATCTGGCAGGGAGGGCTCGGGGTCTGGGGAGCCATTGCGTTCGGCATTCTCGGCGGCTACCTCGTGGCACGGCGTCGCAAGATCGCCTTCCCTGCGGTGCTTGATGCCATCGCACCAGCAATTCTGGTGGCCCAAGCCATCGGCAGGCTGGGCAATTGGTTCAACCAGGAGCTCTTCGGCCGCCCGACCACATTGCCGTGGGGCGTGGAAATCGCATCCGACTACCGCCCGGCCGCCTACGCCCAGTTCGCCACATTCCACCCGACTTTTCTGTACGAGATCCTGTGGAATCTTGCGGCCGCAGTGCTGCTGGTCTGGCTGGACCGGCGGTTCCGGCTCGGCCACGGTAAAGTCTTCGCGCTCTACGTCATGCTGTACTGCGCCGGTCGGTTCTGGATCGAGGCACTGCGGATCGACACTGTCAACGAGATCGGCGGATTTCGGCTCAACAACTACACCGCGCTGATCGGCTTTGTTGTCGCACTCGTCTGGCTCATCTGGCTGATCCGTAACAGACCGGGTCGTGAAGAAATCGTCGAGGGCATTGGGCTGAGTGTTGAATCTGTCGCGGAAGGCACCACGACCGAGACATCCTCAGCCGCCGATGTGGTTGAAGCAGACGACTTGCCGGGTAACGACGTCGCAAGCCAGGCATCCACCCAAGACCCCACCTCTCGAGGGTAATTTCACGTTCCACGATCACGGCTGCGTGCGTTACCCTTTGCATCAACTTTGGGCCAATGTTGTCCTGCAAGCCCTGTTGCGCGCACGTTCGTCCCGAAGCCGTGCCGCTCAGCCGTAACCCGTGCCGGAGGCCCCCGACTCTGCCACTGGCTTCGACGACGGGAGTTTGTCTATGACAACTGCTCATGCCCTTTCGAGGGTCCGCGAGGCTGAGGGCCTCTACGATCCGGCGTTCGAACATGATTCATGTGGCGTTGCCTTTGTCGCGACCCTGACCGGAGTTCCCAGCCGCGAGATCATCACCCAGGGGCTCGAGGCGTTGCGCAACCTGGACCATCGCGGTGCGGTTGGGGCTGACCCCAAGACTGGCGACGGCGCCGGGATGCTGCTGCAGATTCCCGATCGCTTCTTCCGCAGCGAGGTGGATTTCGAACTCCCCGGACAGGGCGAATACGTCGTCGGTAACGCTTTCCTTCCCACCGATCCCGAGCTGGCCGCTAAGGCCAAGGCCAACATTGAGCAGATCGCATCGGAAGAAAACCTGGCCGTCCTCGGCTGGCGCCGAGTCCCCACCAACGACTCAACGCTTAGCGACCTCACCAGGTCGAACATGCCCTACTTTGAGCAGCTGTTCCTGGCAGCCAAGAGCGCACCACTTATGGGGATCGCCTTGGACCGGCTGGCGTACTGCTTGCGGCGCAGGGCCGAGCACGAGACCGGCCTCTACTTCGCATCCCTGTCCTGCCGGACCATCGTCTACAAGGGCATGTTGACCACCGCGCAGCTACCCCAGGTGTTCCCGGAGCTACTGGATGAGCGAATGGCGAGCGCACTCGTCGTGGTCCACTCCCGCTTCTCCACCAATACTTTCCCGGCCTGGGAGCTGGCCCATCCGTTCCGGATGATCGCGCACAACGGCGAGATCAATACTGTGATGGGCAATCGCAACTGGATGCGCGCCCGCGAGGCCTTGCTCGCCAGCGATGTCATCCCCGGCGATCTGGAGCGGTTGTTCCCGATCTGTACGCCGGACGCGTCAGACTCCGCCTCGTTCGACGAGGTGGTGGAGCTGCTGCACCTAGGTGGGCGCTCGCTGCCGCACGCCATGCTGATGATGATTCCGGAGGCCTGGGAGAACAACCCGCAGATGGATCAGGCCCGCCGGGACTTCTATGCCTTCCACTCCTGCCTGATGGAACCGTGGGATGGCCCCGCCGGAGTGGTCTTCACCGACGGCACCGTGGTGGGCGGGGTGCTGGATCGCAACGGTTTACGTCCCGGGCGCTTCTGGGTGACCGAGGACGGCTTGGTGGTGCTGGCGTCAGAGGCCGGAGTGCTGGACATCCCTCAGGACAAGATCGTCCAGAAGGGCCGGCTACAACCAGGCCGGATGTTCCTGGTCGATCTTGACCAGCACCGGATCGTCTCCGACGAGGAGATCAAGGCCCAGCTCGCCGCAGCTGCGCCGTACGGTGAGTGGCTCATTGGAGGCAGGATTCTGCTGTCGGACCTGCCTGACCGGGAGCACGTGGTCCATACGCATGCCTCGGTCACCCGTCGCCAGCAAGTGTTCGGCTACACCGAAGAGGAGTTGCGGCTGATCTTGGCGCCGATGGCCTCCGCTGGTGTTGAGCCGCTCGGCTCTATGGGCACCGACACACCGTTGGCGGCGCTGAGTGATAAGCCGCGGCTGCTGTTCGACTACTTCGCCCAGCTCTTCGCGCAGGTGACCAACCCGCCGTTGGATGCGATTCGCGAGGAGCTGGTGACATCGCTGTACAACACGATCGGTCCGGAATGGAACCTGCTCGCACCCAGTCCCGCGTCCTGCCGCCGGTTGGTACTGCCGTTCCCGGTGCTGGACGACGATGCCTTGAGCAAGATCGTCAAGATCAATCGTGAGGGCGATCTTCCCGGATATCAGACCTACGTGGCCCGCGGCCTGTACCAGGTGGACGGGGGAGCAGCGTCGCTGACTGCGAAGCTGGACGAGCTCTGCGCCGAGATCTCCGCGGCGATCGCCGATGGCGCCAGAATCATTCTGCTGTCCGATCGGAACTCCAATGCCGAACTGGCTCCGATTCCCTCGCTGCTGTTCACCGCGGCCGTGCACCACCATCTGGTCCGGGAGAAGTCCCGCACCCAGGTTGGGGTGATTGTTGAGGCTGGCGACGTCCGCGAGGTGCACCACGTCGCGCTGCTCATCGGCTACGGCGCCGCGGCGGTCAATCCGTATCTGGCCATCGAGTCGGTGGAAGATTTGGCGCGGCACCGCGTCTACACCAGTGTCGAGCCGGAGAAGGCGGTCAGCAACGTCATCAAGGCGCTCGGCAAAGGGGTGCTCAAGGTGATGAGCAAGATGGGTGTCTCAACTGTGGCTTCCTACACCGGGGCCCAGATCTTCGAGGCGCTCGGCCTTTCCCGGGAGGTGGTCGACCGCTACTTCACCGGCACGACGAGCAAGCTCGGCGGGGTGACTCTGGAGCAGATCGCGGAAGAGGTGCGGAGGCGGCATCTCACCGCGTACCCAAGTGACGGGATTCCGCTGGCCCACCGGTTGCTGCCCGTCGGTGGTGAATACCAGTGGCGTCGCGAGGGCGAGCCGCACTTATTTGATCCCGAGACTGTCTTCCGGCTGCAGCACTCGACGCGCTCAGGCCGCTACGACATCTTCAAGCAGTACACCCATCACATCGACACGCAATCCGAGCGGTTGATGACGTTGCGAGGCCTGCTGAAGTTTGCATCCGATCGCCCGTCGATTCCGATTGAGGAAGTTGAGCCGGTCAGCGAGATCGTCAAGCGGTTCTCCACTGGAGCCATGTCGTACGGCTCGATCAGCAAGGAGGCGCACGAGACGCTGGCGATCGCCATGAACAGAATCGGCGGCAAGTCCAACACCGGCGAAGGCGGGGAGGATAAGGACCGCCTCTACGATCCGGAGCGACGCAGCGCCGTCAAGCAAGTCGCCTCAGGTCGCTTCGGCGTCACCTCGGACTACCTCACCAATGCCAGCGATCTCCAGATCAAGATGGCCCAAGGTGCCAAGCCTGGAGAGGGCGGACAGCTGCCGGGTCAGAAGGTCTATCCGTGGATCGCCAAGACCCGGCATTCCACACCCGGGGTGGGACTCATCTCACCGCCTCCTCACCACGACATCTACTCGATCGAAGACCTCAAGCAGCTGATCCACGACTTGAAGTGCTCCAACCCGTCTGCCCGGGTGCACGTCAAGCTGGTCGCTGAGGTCGGTGTTGGAACGGTCGCCGCCGGGGTCGCCAAGGCGAAGGCAGATGTGGTGCTGATCTCTGGCCACGATGGCGGCACGGGCGCGGCACCGCTCACCTCGTTGAAGCACGCCGGTGGCCCGTGGGAGCTCGGTCTTGCCGAAACGCAGCAGACGTTGCTGCTGAATGGTCTCCGAGACCGGATCGTGGTGCAGGTCGACGGCCAACTGAAGACCGGTCGGGACGTGGTCATCGGCGCGCTGCTCGGAGCGGAGGAGTTCGGCTTCGCAACTGCTCCGTTGGTGGTCAGCGGCTGCATCATGATGCGGGTCTGCCATCTTGACACCTGCCCGGTGGGGGTGGCCACGCAGAATACCGAGCTTCGCTCGAAGTTCACCGGGAAGCCAGAGTTTGTGATCAACTTCTTCGAGTTCATTGCCGAGGAAGTCCGCGAACACCTTGCAGCGTTGGGCTTTCGATCCTTGCCGGAGGCGATCGGGCATGTGGAGGTGCTCGATACCACACGTGCGGAGGCGCATTGGAAAGCGCATGGTCTGAATCTCCTGCCGATCTTGCACAAGCCGGAGCTTCCCGAGGGCACGATGCTGCACAACGTCACGGTTCAAGATCATGGGATAGCGGAGGCGCTGGACCAGGAGTTGATCAGGATCTGCCGTCCCGCGCTGGAGACTGGTGAGGCGATACGTGCCTCCGTGCCGATCCGCAACGTCGATCGGACGGTGGGAACGATCTTGGGTCACGAGGTGACCAAAGCCACTCGAGGTGAGGGTCTTCCGGATGGCACGATCGACATCACCTTCGAAGGCTCTGCCGGACAGAGCTTTGGGGCATTCCTGCCCGCCGGCATCACGCTGCGCCTAGAAGGCGATGCCAACGACTACCTGGCTAAAGGGCTTTCTGGTGGCCGCATTGTGGTGCGGCCGGCGCGTACGGCTCGATTCGTCGCAGCAGACAACATCATCGCCGGCAATGTGATCGGGTACGGGGCGACGTCCGGTGAGCTGTTCATCCGTGGGCAGGTCGGCGAGCGGTTCTGCGTCCGCAACTCTGGTGCCATTGCTGTGGTGGAGGGACTGGGCGATCACGGGTGCGAGTACATGACCGGCGGAGTCGCGGTGGTACTCGGCAAGACGGGGCGCAATGTCGCAGCTGGCATGTCGGGCGGCATTGGTTATTTCCTCGATCTTGACCCGACGCTGCTCAACACTGACATGGTCGACGCGCTCGTACCATCCGATGCTGATCTTGAACTCGTCAAAAAGCTGATCATCCAGCATCACGAGGAGACCGGTTCCGAGGTCGCCGAGTCGTTGCTTGCCGACTGGCGGTCGGCCGCGAGACGCTTCACCAAGGTGCTGCCGCGCGACTATGCGCGAGTCATCGCTGCTCGGCAAGAAGCCGAGTCAGAGGGACTTGATGAGGCCGAAACCACCAGCAAGATGATGGAAGCAGCCCATGGCTGATCCGAAGGGATTCATGACGACGCCGCGGCGGGTTGCGGCCCGGCGGCCGGTCGCGGAGCGGATTCACGACTGGAAAGAGGTCTATCCGGGCTCGCCAGGGCGAGCCGTGCTGCCGATCATCTCCGAGCAAGCGGGCCGCTGCATGGATTGCGGCATCCCCTTCTGCCACACAGGATGCCCGCTGGGCAATCTCATTCCGGAGTGGAACGACCTGGTGTGGCGCAGCGACTGGGACGAGGCGCTGGAGCGCCTGCACGCGACCAACAACTTCCCGGAGTTCACCGGCCGGTTGTGCCCGGCGCCCTGCGAGACCGCCTGTGTCGTGGGCATCAACCGCGACCCGGTGACGATCAAGAACGTCGAGGTCGCGATCATCGACAAGGGATGGCACGAGCGCCGGGTCACCCCGCAGCCACCGGAATGGCTCACCGGCAAGAGAGTCGCGGTTGTTGGCTCAGGGCCGGCCGGCCTGGCAGCCGCCCAGCAGCTCACCCGCGCCGGGCACACGGTCGTGGTCTACGAGCGGTCCGACGCGCCCGGGGGCCTGCTGCGCTACGGCATTCCTGAATTCAAGATGGAGAAGTCGGTGCTGGATCGCCGCATCCGGCAAATGCACGACGAGGGCACCAACTTCCGTTGCGGGGTCGAGGTTGGGGTCAAGATCACCGGGCGTGAGCTCAAGGAGCGCTACGACGCCATCGTGTTGGCAGTCGGCTCCACAATCGGTCGTGAACTGCCGGTGCCGGGGCGGGAACTTGGTGGCATCCATCAGGCGATGGAGTTTCTGCCACAAGCCAATCGGACAGCCTTGGGCCGTCACGTGGAGGACCAAATCACCGCCAAGAACAAGCACGTGGTGATCATCGGCGGCGGCGACACCGGCGCGGACTGCCTCGGCACTGCGATCCGGCAACAGCCCAAGTCGATCGTGCAGCTGGAGATCATGCCGACCCCGCCGGAAGAGCGGCCGGCGCACCAGCCCTGGCCGACGTACCCGATGATCTATCGGGTCTCCTCGGCGCACGAAGAGGCGGGGGAGCGGGTCTACTCGGTGTCGACGTCAGAGTTCATCGGTGACTACAACGACAACGTTGCCTCGTTGCGGATCTCCGAGGTGAGATTCGAGGCAGGAAAGATCGTTCCCAACGAGGGAACCGAGCGGGAGATTCCGGCAGAGCTGGTGCTGCTCGCAATGGGTTTCGTTGGGCCTGAGACGGACACCGTCATCTCCCAGCTTGGGGCTGCCCTTGATGAGCGCGGCAACGTGGCGCGAGACAGGGACTACGCCACCAATGTGGATGGCGTTTTCGTCTGCGGCGATGCTGGCCGTGGTCAGTCGCTGATTGTCTGGGCGATCGCCGAAGGGCGCGCCTGCGCTGCCGGTGTGGACGAATACCTGTCCGGTTCCACCAAGCTGCCGCGACCGATCCCAGCCACCGCTCGCCAGATGATGGTCTGAGCTAACCGGCAAGTTGCCGCAGGTGACCATCGACCCGAAGATCATCGAGGCGGGTGCTCGGGCAGTGCTGGCGCGCTTCGAGATCAATCGTCCCGTACGTCTGCTCGGGGTGCGGTTGGATCGGGCACCGATTTGACCAAGATCGGTGATGTTGTCCACTCGTCCTCCGATTTTGGCGCAAGCTGCTCTTCCCGTCTGAATGGCGGTCTCCTTAGCGCGGTTGTCAGCGTGGCGTCTGCGTTGATCCTTCAGCTGTCTGCGGTGAACGCGGCGGCGAAGTCAGATGCCAACTCCCGATACGCCGCCGCGTTCGGGTGGAAGCGGTCTTTGGCAAACATTTCCGGCCCTGACACCGGCGGCATAGCCACGTGCGTCACGACTGGCCTACGCCTTGCGATCTGTCGGAGCTCGCGGTCCAAGTGCGCGACTGTGCCAGCCATCAGCCGGTCCATGCTGGCACGCCATGTCCGTCTCGGTGTCAGCCTCAAAGCGTCGTTGACCCCCACCAGGACAACGGAAATGTCTTGCTCGAAGGGTGCTCCCGGCACTAGCTCCCTTGCGGTGAAGCTGGCGCTCGCGCCGGTCCGCGCCGAGACCGTCCACGCCACGGTGCAGCCGCGGCGCTCGGCGAGGATGGCCGCGAGCCGAGGTGGCAGGGCGTCACGCACATGAGCCACTCCCACCCCAGCAGCCGTGGGGAGTTCATCTCCGCGGCCGCTCGCGATCCGTGGACAGCAGGTCTTCGGCTGACCCACCAGGCACCACGCCGAGCAGCTCAATCGATCCGCTCGGCATTGAAGCGATATCCCCGCTTCATAATTGTTGTGATCAGTCCAGGCACTTCGAGCGCGCGCCGCAGTCGACTCATCGCCATGTGCAGCGCGTGCTCATCGGGATTGTCCGGAAGGCACGCGATCAGCTCGTGGCGCGAGAGCACTGAGTCGCCTCGGCGCCAGCGGGCTGCATGCTAGCGATTCTATCCAAGAGGTGATCCGGCGATCATTGACTGCAACCTGTCAGCATTCGAAATCTCATGATCGGCCGTCGGTGAAACCGCTGGATGCGGCGCTGGGTCAGCTCCTCAGTCACCAGGCGCACCAACGCCCCGAGCCTGTGCCGGTCAGGGACGACTGGGTCGATGCCTGCTTCATGCAGCGGCTCTGCCGTCACTGGTCCGACAGCGGCAGTCGCCACGTAGTCCGAAAGTGCCCGGACGAACTCCTGTCGTAAGTCCAACGCCTCCGCGGCCTCCAGGGTGGCTGTGGCTGCTGGCGCACTGGTGAACGTCAACGCCTCGAGCTTTCGCTGACATTCTGCTTTGATCAATCGTGACGAGCGGTCATGCGGGCTCGGCCGGATGCAGCGGTACGGTGTCACCGTCATGACGCAGTCACTGATCTCGGATAGCCGATTCAGTGCCACCTCGTCGGTGTAACCGTGCAGCTGGATCGCCACCCGGCGACCCGACAACCCAGCCGCGATGACGGCGTCGACCAGCGATGCTGTGCTGACCAGGTCGCTGGTCTGGGCGTCCAGCAATCCGGCAGCACGTACCGCACCCTGGGCCTTCGGCCCTCGCGCGAAGTTACGCGCCGCCTCCAGAGCGGCCGTTAGTTCCGCGCCAAGGCCCGCGGCGTCCGCAACCTCGAACCAGCGGCGCATCCCGTATCCCGTCGTCACCAACACCACCTCAGGTTGAGCCGCGATCAGCCTGCGGTCTCGATAATCAACGACTCGTCGCGGTCGTTGGGCGCAATCATCAGCGCCGGGGCGTGCAGCACCTGCGCGCCCCGACGTTCCAGAGCTGTGATGAGGTCGGCCGATCGACGGTCAGAGGTAACGCCGATCCGAAATCCGCGGAGCACATCGACTGTCATTCCAGCTGGTCGCTCCTTGATCACGAGTTGTTTATCACTAGGAAGCACGCGCCTGAGGCGACCGCGACCGGTGGCCGAAGGCGTCGATCACCTCGGCGTATCGTGCGAACTGCGGCGAGACGGCTACCACATCGCCGATGACCACCACGGCCGGTGAACAGATGTCCAGCCGACGAACTTCGGCGCGTAGCTCACCGACCGTGTCATCACGCTGCGCTGAGCATCCGAAAAGCCGCGCTCGATCGCTGCGGCGAGCGTCGCGGCGTTCAAACCCGCACGACATAGGCCCGTGACAATCTGAGTCAGTTGCCAATTCCCATCAAGATCACGATCTTGCCGCCAAGCCGAACCAGCCCCTCCAGCTCCCGAGATTCTCGTGTAGTGTGTCCGGAGATGACAGCAAATGACTTGCTCACGCCGCGATGAGTGAGTGGAATGCCGGCAGCTGCTGTCACCGCAACGGAACTGTACACGCCGTGGATGACCCTCACAGGTATTCCGGCGGCGATGCAGGCCTGCATTTCCTCACCTCCCCTGCCGAAGACGAATGAGTCTCCGCCTTTGAGGCGAACCACATATTCGCCGTTTCTCCCGCTCGTGATCATCAATTGCTCAATGGAGCGCTGCGGAATGGGATGGTGATACGGAGATTTACCGACGTCGATGAGCTCCACTCCAGGGCAGAGTTCAGCCAAGTCATGTGTTGTAGCAAGCCAGTCGTAAAGAACCACATCTGCTCTCCTCAGCGCCTCTTATACCTCCAGCGTTAGTAGCCCTTTGCGTCCCTTTCCGCCTCCTATCAGTACTACCTGGCCGCTACGGGAGCAAGCTCCTCGTTGATCATCAGCACCTGCAGGTATGCGGCCAACTCGCTGATTCTGCAGCGCAGTGTTCGGTAGTCCCACATCCACAATGAGCCATGCAGACGGACCAGACGCAAGAGCCAGCGTGTCTTTCATTGCGGGCGGCAGAACACGGCCGTTCGATGGAAGCGGAAATCGCGCCATCTTCGCCATCTTGCGTGGCGCCTCTGCTGATGAAGCGGTGTCAGAATCTGTCGCGCACCTGTCACTTCTCCGTAGATCACCACCTCGTGGCCTTCGGGCTCAAGATCTATCTGCATAGAGCTCACCTACCCGCCTAAGTGTCTGTAAATGAGCAAGCTTGAAGACTACCCTATGAACTGCCCATTACCTGACTGTTTCTCCCAGGTAACTGTGAGTCATCACAGAGGCACTCTATGTACTAGCCGCCTTGATATCGCCGTAACCATATTGAAACGCTAGCCCGACGATCACCCTATCTCACTCTTCTCTCCTTCGTATGTGAGCGATCAGTGAACCTTCCTTAACTCTCCCAGCCAGTCCTCTTAACAGCGCCTGCGCACTATATAGAAGTTGAGCGCTACCTCAACTCTCACTCATTGCCCTTACTGCTCGCTGCTATGCGGATTTCGCTCTTGGCTGTAGACCGTTCTGCGACTCCGCAGCCACAGCGAACTTTCCGAACAACCGGTGAGAGCTGTGCTCCAATCTCTGGACAGCTTCCTCACTTCTTGATCACCCGCAACGCCCGCTCACACCTCTCGTGCTCATTCTCCCTATCTATCTGACCAGCGAGTTTCACGCCGCCTCGTGGGAGTAGTCGTTAACGCTGATCTTCTCCTAAATCACTGAGCTACAGTCTTCCCACTTCCCTGACTCTATCCTATTCTTCTTCTTCTTCTTCCTCACCTATTAGTAATCTTATTCCTTTCTTTATTTCTCCCTCTTCTCTCTTCTTACTTCATGATCTACTACAACTGGCGCTTCTGCATGTCATCTGCGCACCGCCGCCAAGCGAGCTTTCGTATCGACTGCGGCCTGCCCTTCACGGTTCCCGATATCACCGAGGCTCGAACGATCTCCCTCGTTGGTCGAACCCTGCCGCAAGTATGCCGCCGGCGATGCAGTTCTTCGACGCCCGCCTCGCTGCCGGTGCCACCCATATCATCGTCTACCCGCGCAGAACTGCGACTGCCCAGAGATCCAGCCGACATCTGGCGCCGTGGCCTCGTACCGATCTGACGCTGGCCTATGGTCTGCTCCATCTCGCGATCAAGCACGACTGGATTGACCGGAGCTACATCGCCTCTCGCACCAAGGGTTTCCCCGCGTCGGGCTACTGTCGCCTCCTACTGGCCCGACCGCGTGGAGCTGATCACTGCAGTCACGGTCGCCGAACTCTACGAGACCGCTGAAGCCCTTGCCACCGCTCGTACGGCGATGATCTTTACTGCTAGAGGTGCCGAACAGCACAGCTCAGGCACCTAGACGGCGCAGGCCTTTATCAACCTGGCATTAGCGCTCTGCCTTCCCTTCTAGCCTTCTTCTTCGTACTGAACTATCACCATACAAATCAACTTCCATATCTTCCTCTAGCACTTCCATTAGCTGACCAGCTACCGATCTATCTCTATCTCTCTTATCTATCCTATCTCTCTCACTTCTCACGTTTGTGTTGTTTACCCATCCTATCTTCTCTTACCTTTCCTTTTCTCTTTCTATTTTCTTTATCATATTTTTTCTCTCATCTTCTTACTCTCTCTCCTTTTTTTTTCTTCCTACATCTTCTTTTCTTCCCCATATTTTTATCTTTTCATATATCTTCTCCTTTCTCTTTACTTTCTTTTTTTCTCCTACATCTTCCTTTCATTTATCTCTTCTCTTTTCTACATCTTTCTTCCTACTTCCCATTTTTCAAGTTATGGCACTATTATCAGCCTCGAAGGTCGCGTGAATCTGCAACTTCTTCTCTGCCGCCGACAGCAACGTCCTTGATCGACCTTTCGCTGATCAAATAACTTTTCTATCATCTCTGTCTCTTTTTCTTCTTGTCTCGATGCGGTGTTGCAGAATTGCTCTCGCGACCTGTCGGCCTGTTCGATGCGCCTTCATCGAGCCATCAGCCTCGAACACGGTAAGGCGTGAATCTGGAACTTCCTCACCGTATCATCGAGCGACGGCAACGTCTCTTCTCCGATATCCCGACCTTTACGTCGAGCCTTTTTCATTCGGTCGATACCACTATGTCCGACGAGCGTTCAGCCTCATCTATGCCTTGGGCTTTTCTTCGGCCGGCTATGACTCAGTACCAGCGTGGCTCTCAACCCGCCGAGTTTCGAGCCCGTCCCATTCCCATTTTCATCTCTAATCTCATCTTCACCTCTATCTCTCTCTTCTTCTTTACATCTTCATCTCCTACATCTTCCAACTCACTACCCCCCTCTTCTCATCTAACTTCCTCTCCTCTATCACCACTTATATTCTACTCTACTTTTGTTCCTTCCCTTTCACTGTTCGGTCCACGGTTGCCGACGCACTCACCTACCCCGCGCTCGAACGCTACTCCCATATGCCTTCCTTCAAGTGTGCGACGTCGCACTTCAACGCATCCGATCACCGTACTACATCCATCTGCTCTCTGCTCCTCCGTCCCACAGCTAACATTCTTCTCATACTCTACCCACTCTTAATCAGCTTCTCCATCCCTCCATTAATAAATATCTTCCCATGATCACCCAAAATCGTTTCCTGCTAGGCATCTACCCCTTCGAACGTGCCGTTCTCGACAAGCCGTACCGATCAGCGCCGATCTCAGTCCCTGGAGCCTAGTCCTACCAGTCGCTTTTCGTCGGCATGGCTGATCACATACTGCCGCTTGATGTTGAGGCGGCGCTGCGGTACGGCCCACTCCTGGCCAGGAAGGAGTTCACGTGCCACTCCGGTCGTGGAGGACATCGAAGGCGGCTCGGTCGTGGAGCTGCAGCTCGTCGCGACGCTCGGTCTGACCGGGCATCTGGTTGCCGATCTTGGCCTGGTCGAGCACTGATGACGACACTGATCGAACGCCCAGGTGAGGCGAGGGCGGGATTCGACGACAGACGTCGGCTCGTTGTGATCGGCAATGGCATGGCAGGAGCCCGTGTCGTGGAGGAGATACTCACCCGCGGCGAGGCGGAGCAGTTCTCGATCACGATGTTCGGCGACGAGCCGTACGGAAACTACAACCGGATCATGCTCAGCCATGTGCTCTCCGGCGAGGAGTCGCATGACGACATCTTCCTGAACTCGCTGGAGTGGTATGTCGAGAACGGCATCACCCTGCACGCAGGGGTTCAGGCTCAGCGTATCGATCGCTTTGCCAAGGTGGTGCTCTCTGATGACGGTCAACTCACGCCGTACCACGAGTGATATACGGGCAGGAAGTCCAATGGATCCCATGGATGCCCAGATCGCCCTCTCTTTCGTTGGCATCGCAGCCTCGCGAGGCATGACACTAGCGACGCGCAATGAGCATCGTCGAGCGTCGTCATCGCGGAGACTGCTCGGGCTTGAGGCGGCGCGCGGCCTGCAGAGCCACGGCATCCAGGTCGATGTCATCCACTCCGGCCGCTGGTTGATGAATGCGCAGCTGGGCCGCGAAGGCGGGGAAGTGCTACGCCGAAGCATCGCTGCGCTCGGAGTCGGCATCTTCACCAACAACCGCGTGACCACCTTGCGAGGTACCGACAAGGTGCTTGGTGTGCGGCTGAGGGACGAGACCGAACTCGCTTGCGACCTCGTCGTCGTAGCAGCAGGCATCAGGCCGAATACCGACGTTGCGACGACGAGCGGGTTCACTGTCGAGCGGGCGATCGTGGTCGATGACCAGATGCGCGCCGTGGATGACAATCATGTGTTCGCGGTAGGGGATGCGTGCAACACCGTGGCGAGGTATACGGCCTGGTAGCTCCGCTGTGGGAGCAGGCCGTGGTGCTCGCTGATGTGATCACCGGCACTAATCCGGGGCGACCTACCTCGGTCCCGCACCGCTACGAAGCTCAAGGTCGCTGGTGTCGAGGTAGCTTCGATGGGCTGACCGAGCCGGAGCGGGACACCGACGAGCACATCATCTTCTCTGAGCCGAAGCGGGGCGTCTTCAAGTCGGTCGTCATCCGCGACGACAAGATCGTTGGCGCAACCCTGCTCGGTGACAGCAAAAAGCTGGCATTCCTGCAGCAGGCCTTCGATCGTGGCTGCCGCTGCCCGAAGAGCGGGTGGAGTTGTTGTTCGACCTCGGTGGACCTCCAGCGGAAGTGGGGGTGGCCGACCTCGCCGATGATGCCCAGGTCTGTAACTGCAACGGCGTCTGCAAGTCCACGATCGTGGACACCGTCAAGGGCTGCAAGACGGTCTCCGGTGTTATGGACAAGACGCGCGCCGGCAAGGGTTGCGGTTCCTGCAAGCTGCTGGTCGCCCAACTCGTCCTCTACGCCGCCGGAGGTGCCGTAGAGGAGGATCCCTCCGCACACTATTACGTGCCGGGCATCCCGATGGACAAGCCGTCCCTGGTGCAGGCCGTTCGCGCCCAGAACCTTCGCTCGGTTGCAGAGATCTTCGCAGCGCTGGCGCCTAACGGTGAGGAGGATGCAAAGTCCAAGATGGGGCTGGCCTCCCTGCTCAAGCTGATTTGGGCGCCGACGCGCCCGACGATCGCGAGGCACGGTTCATCAACGACCGGTGCATGCCAACATCCAGAAGGACGGCACCTTCTCGTGATTTCGCTGGGTGCGGCGTACCACTCCCGAGCAGCTGCGTCGCATTGCCGATGTCGCCGAGAAGTACTCCGTGCCAATGGTGAAGCTCACCGGCGGCCAGCGCATCGATCTGCTCGGGATCAAAAAGGAGGACCTACCGAAGGTTTGGGCCGATCTCGGGATGCTGTCGGGCTTCGCATACGGGAAATCCATGCTATCGTCAACCCTTGGCGTCATCAGGAATTCTGCCGCTTCGGACTCGGCGATTCCACCAGGCTTGGCGTCGAGCTCGAAACTCGGCTGCAGGGCATGGAGTCTCCGGCGAAGATGAAGCTCTCGGTCTCGGGTTGTCCGCGCAACTGCGCCGAGTCCTACGTCAAGGACGTCGGCCTTGTTGCCATTGAGGGTGGCCGCTGGGAGATCTACATCGGCGGCGCGGCGGGCGCGCATGTCCGTAAAGGCGACGTCCTGGCCACGGTGGACGACGCGGAGACCGCCAAGAAGCTGACCGCCAGGTTTATCCAGTACTACCGCGAGAACGCGAAATGGCTGGAGCGCACCTACGCCTTCGTGCCGCGGATTGGACTTGACCGCATCATGGCCGTCGTGGTCGAGGACAGCGAGGGGATCGCCGAACGGCTCGACGCCGCAGTCCAGGAGCACGTAGATAGCCACGTCGATCCCTGGAGTCACCAAGGTCCGGACCCGGTGACGCCCGGCCAGTTCCGGACGTCACTTCCGCTGGAGGTGCTGCCCAGGGTGCCAGCGGATCGGGCAGAACAGCTGCTTGGCGGTGCCTGGTGAGCGGCGTAGGTCTCGTCCTCGGTGTCGCATACTCATGCGGCCCGGCCGACCAGATCCCTTACGGCGAAGGTCGAGCCTTTGCCGTTGGAGATCACCAGGTCGCGGTGTTCCGCAAGCGCGACGGCAGCTTGCGCGCCTTGTCCGCAATTTGCCCGCACAAGGGCGGACCAATCGCGGACGGCCAGATCGACAACAAGGTCGTCGTCTGCCCGCTCCATCTGAACGCTTTTGAGCTTGACACCGGATGCTCGACCACCGACGCCGCGCCGCTGCGGACGTATCGGGTCGATATCGACGACGGCCAGATCGTCGTCTACGTGCCCTGAACAGACAAGGCAGGAGTGATCATGAGCGATGTCAACATCAGCACTTCCACCACAACGAGAACTTCGCGGAGTCGCCTGGGCAGCCGGTGGATCGATGACTGGCGACCCGAAGACGGCGAGTTTTGGAACTCGACCGGTAGGGCCGTCGCCCGGCGCAACCTGATCTACTCAGTTTTCAGCGAGCACATCGGGTTCTCCATCTGGAGCGTCTGGTCGGTGCTGGTGCTCTTTCTTGGCCCGGAGTACGGCTTCGATCCGGCTCAGAAGTTCTTGTTGACAGCGGCGCCGACACTGGTGGGCGCGCTGCTTCGGCTGCCGTACACCTTCGCGGTCGGAAGGTTCGGCGGCCGCAACTGGACGATTGTCGCTGCGCTACTGCTGCTAGTGCCGTCGATCATCATCGCCATCGTGCTCAAGCCTGGTGTCGCATTCAACACGTTGTTGATCGTGTCGCTGTTTGCCGGTGTCGGCGGCGGCAACTTCGCCTCCTCGATGACCAACATCAACGCTTTCTACCCGGCTCGGCTCAAGGGCTGGGCGTTAGGCGTGAACGCTGGCGGCGGCAACCTCGGTGTGCCGGCCGTGCAGCTCGTCGGGCTGCTGGTCTTGGCGACTCTTGGCACCCAGCACCCGCGGGCGGTGGTCGCCATCTACATTCCCCTGATCCTCCTCGCGACGATCGGTGCAGTGGTGAAGATGGACAATCTGAGCGTCAACAGCAACGCCAAGGGTGCGATTCGTGAGGTCAGCCGTCATTCGCAGACCTGGATCATGTCGTTGCTCTACATCGGGACCTTCGGCTCGTTCATCGGGTTCGGCTTCGCGTTCGGTCAGGTGCTGCTGGTGCAGTTCCCAGAGCAATTCCCGCAGCCGGTGAAGGCCGCAGCGCTGACTTTCCTCGGTCCGTTGCTGGGCTCCCTGATCCGTCCGTTCGGTGGCGCATTGGCTGATCATTTCAAGGGTTCGGTGGTGACGTTCTTCAATTTCATTGCCATGGCGTTCGGCGCACTTGTTGTGCTGGGAGCCTCTCAGATCAACTCCCTGCCGCTGTTCATCATTGGCTTCGTCATGCTGTTCATCTTCAGCGGAATTGGCAACGGGTCGACGTACAAGATGATCCCGGCAATCTTCCACGCCAAGGCGCAGCTTGAAGTCGGAGCCGGGCTTGATCTGATGGAGGCTGATCGTCGCGCCATCCGCCGAGCCGGAACCTTGATCGGGTTGGCTGGGGCGATCGGCGCGCTCGGCGGTGTGATGGTCAACCTGGCCTTCCGGCAGTCCTTCCTGACGCTGAAGAACGGTGATGGCGCGTATATCGCCTTTGTTGCCTTCTATGTCGTGTGCTGCCTGGTCACCTGGGTCGTCTTCATGCGACAGCGTCCCGGGCGGCTGCTCGGGGTTTAGTCGCCCGACTCGCGGGGGTTGTACGCGTCGAGCGGCGTAGAGACGGCGATGCGGCGTTTCCCGTCCGCAGCGGTGATCAGCTGGTAGGCGTTGCGTTCCAGGTCTCTCGTTGCTCCACTGCCATCGAGGTTCTCCAGGACAAGTCGGCCCACCCAGATACCGGGCACCTCAATGTCGGTCACAATGTCGCGAGCACGGACGCCTTGGATTCCCCGGCTGCGGTAGAACTCCTGGCCTTGAGTGAAGAAGTCGCGCGACTGCTGAGGGTCGGTGATCGCGAGACAGCCCATCGCGGTCACTGCGAGCGACGGGTAGTTGTACACGTCGGCGAGGCCCTCGATGTCCCCAGCGGTGAGGTAGCTGGTGTAGCGCGCGAAGAAGTCCTCAATCGACTCAGTGGCTGGGGTGACCGTTTCCATACGGTCGACGGTACGGTTCAACCCCGCCCCGCGTGGCAGCCCGGCCGAAAGGATGCCTCTGAGGTAGAGGTCTCGAGCGGCGAATGGAAGGCTGGAATGATGGCGAGGTGGCTACCTACGTCGCCTTCCTCCGCGGTGTCAACCTAGGACCAAACAACAAAATCTCCATGCCGGCGCTGCGGGCCATGGCCGAAGATCTCGGATACACCGATGTTGCGACCTACATCAACAGTGGCAACCTGATCCTCAGTTCGCCCAAGAAGGCAGCGACCGTAGAGCGGCAGATCTCAGACGCGATCAAGAAGACATTCGGCCGGCCGATCGATGTCACGGTGCGGACATCGGTACAGCTGAAGAAGATCTTGGCCGACAACCCCTATCCGGACGGCAATCCAAGCCAGGTCACGGTTGCCTTCCTGACAAAGTCGGCACCTACCAACGCTAGGGAGAAGGTGGCCGCGGTGGCCACAGACTCTGAACCCTTCGAGTTCGCAGGCCAGGAGGTCTACGTCAACTATTCCCAGGGCATAGGCAAGAGCAAGCTGGCTGAGAAGTTCAGCGCAATCATTGGCGTGAGCTCGACGGTCCGCAACATGCGTACTGTCGAGAAGGTGCTGGCGCTGTGCGGGGACTAACGACGTTCGGGTCAACCGCGCGACCTCGGGCAGAATTGCTTTCTCCTCCGATCGAGCCACGTACGCCCGAACTGTCAGAGGCGCGTCGCAGACTGGTATGCGGAGATTTCGCGACTAATGTAGGCGCTTGCTGAGCTTCCCCCCTCGCGTCCGGCAGGAGCGCGTGCAGCAAGGGTTCGATTTGGAGGTTGGTGCAGGTATGCCGGGAAGCACGCAACCTGGGGACGGCTCATTCGTCCACCTTCACGTGCACTCGGAGTATTCGATGCTCGATGGGGCGGCGCGAGTAGCCGACCTGTTCTCTGGCTGCGAGCAAATGGGTATGCCCGCCATCGCGATCACCGACCATGGCAACACCTTCGGGGCGTATGAGTTCTACAAGGCGTCCAGATCCTCAACGGTGAAGCCGATCGTTGGCATCGAGGCCTATCTCACCCCGAAGACTCACCGATCCGAGCGCCGACGTGTTCTCTGGGGCGACGGCGGATCGGACGATGTGAGTGGTGGCGGCGCCTTCACTCACCTGACGATGTGGGCAGAGAACACCCCCGGCATGCACAACCTGTTCCGGCTGAGCTCGCTCGCATCGCTGGAGGGCTACTTCTACAAGCCCCGTATCGATCGCGAACTGCTTTCCCAGTACGCGAGCGGATTGATCGCCACCACCGGATGCCCCGGCGGAGAGGTGCAGACCTACCTGCGGCTGGGCCGCTACCACGACGCGGTTGCCAGTGCCGCGGAATTTCGAGATCTGTTCGGCGCCGGGAACTACTACGTGGAGCTGATGGATCACGGCATCACGATCGAGCGCCGGGTCCGCGAGGATCTGCTGCGGATAGCGCGAGAGCTCAAGCTGCCACTGGTCGCCACTAACGATCTGCATTACGCCCAGCAATCCGACGCCGCGGCTCACGAGGTACTGCTCTGCGTCCAGACCGGCTCGACGATGGCAGAGGGGAATCGCTTCAAGTTCGAAGGCGACAGCTATTACCTCAAGTCACCGGCGGAGATGAGGGCACTGTTCGCCGAGCTCCCCGAGGCGTGCGACAACACACTGGCGATCGCCGAGCGGTGCGAGGTGTCCTTCAGCGAAGGCAACGGCACCTATATGCCGCAATACCCATGCCCTGAGGGGGAGACCGAGGAATCGTGGTTCAGGCATGAGGTCGAGGCCGGCCTGTACCGGCGCTATCCCGGCAGCATTCCAGACGCAGTGCACAGGCAGGCCGACTTCGAGATCAATGTGATCACCTCGATGGGCTTCGCGGGGTACTTCCTGGTGGTTGCCGACTTCATCAACTGGGCCAAAGAGCACGGCATTCGTGTTGGCCCAGGGCGTGGCTCAGGTCCCGGCTCGATCGCCGCATACGCGATGCGCATCACCGATCTTGACCCGCTTGTCCACGGACTGATCTTCGAGCGCTTCCTCAATCCCGACCGCGTCTCGATGCCCGACTTTGACATCGACTTCGACGAGCGTCGGCGCGGTGAGGTGATCCGTTACGTCACCGAGAAATACGGAGAGGACCGGGTCAGCCAGATCGTCACCTACGGGACGATCAAGGCCAAGCAGGCGGTCAAGGATGCCTCCCGCGTTCTTGGCTACCCCTTCGGGGTTGGCGAGAAGATCACCAAGGCGATGCCACCGCCGGTGATGGGCAAGGACTTACCGCTCGCCAAGCTCTTCGATCGCGACCATCCACGCTTCGGAGAGGGCGGAGAGTTTCGGGCGCTCTATGAAGTCGATCCAGACGTCAAGACCGTGGTGGACACCGCAAAGGATCTTGAAGGCCTGAAGCGGCAATGGGGTGTCCATGCCGCCGGGGTGATCATGTCCAGCGCGCCCCTGATCGACATCATCCCGATCATGCGTCGGGAGCAGGACGGCGCGATCATTACGCAGTTCGACTACCCGACCTGCGAGTCGCTGGGCCTGATGAAGATGGACTTTCTTGGCCTGCGGAACCTCACGGTGCTTGACGATGCAGTGGCCAACATCGCACTCAACCGTGGGTTTCAACTGGTGCTGGAGGATCTGCCCTTGGACGACGCGGCGACGTACGCGTTACTCGGGCGGGGAGAAACGCTGGGGGTTTTTCAGCTTGACGGTGGCCCGATGCGATCGTTGCTGCGCCTCATGCGTCCGGACAACTTCGAGGACATCTCAGCGGTGCTCGCGCTCTACCGGCCGGGCCCCATGGGGGCAGACAGTCATACGAACTACGCGCTCCGCAAGAACCGGCGGCAAGAGATCACCCCGATCCACCCTGAGTTGGCCGACCCGCTAGCGGAGATCCTGGACACCACTCACGGCCTGATCGTCTACCAAGAGCAGGTCATGGCCATTGCCCAAAAGGTGGCCGGCTTCACACTCAGCCAGGCGGACAACATGCGCCGGGCCATGGGCAAGAAGAAGAAGGAGATCCTCGACGCCGAGTTCGTGCCGTTCTCTGCGGGCATGCAGGCGAACGGCTACTCACACGCCGCGATCACCGCCCTTTGGGACACTCTGGTTCCGTTCTCGGACTACGCCTTCAACAAGGCGCACACCGCGGCGTACGGAATGGTCTCGTACTGGACCGCGTACCTCAAGGCCAACTTCCCCGCCGAGTTCATGGCAGCGCTGCTCACCTCGGTAGCGGACGACAAAGACAAGATGGCTGTGTACCTCAACGAGTGCCGCCGCATGGGAATTCAGGTGCTGCCACCCGATGTCAACGAATCGGCAGCCAACTTCACCCCGGTCGGCACCGACATCCGCTTCGGCCTGACCGCGGTACGCAATGTCGGGCACAACGTGGTGGACGGGATTGTCGCCGCCCGGGAGGCTTGTGGCAAGGCTGTGAACTTCCACGGCTTCTTGGACCAGGTGCCGCTGGTGGTGTGCAACAAGCGCGTAATCGAGTCATTGATCAAGGCCGGAGCCTTCGAGTCGATGGGGCATTCCCGGCGAGCCTTGATGAGCGTCTACGAGGCGGCGGTGGACGGCGTGCTCGACCTCAAGCGGAACGAGGCCAATGGTCAGGATGATCTTTTCGGCGAGCTGGCCGAAACCGACCCGGTGCTGATAGGCAGCGTGCCCGACCTGCCCGACTGGGACAAGCGGACCAAGCTGGCGTTCGAGCGCGAGATGCTCGGCCTGTATGTCAGTGATCATCCGCTGCAGGGCCTGGAGCACATCCTGACTGCCGAGCGCGACATCGGCATCGGGCAGCTGCTCGCCGAGGACGGTCCCCGGGAAAGCACCGTGACTATCGCTGGCATGATCACCAACATCACCCGCAAGACCACTCGGCGCGGGGACATCTGGGCGGTGATCACGGTCGAAGACCTGGAGGCGTCGATTGAGGTTCTGCTCTTCCCCAAGGCGTACGAGATGGTATCCACCGTGCTCGCCACCGATACCGTGGTCAAGATCAAGGGCAGGGTGAAGGTCGAGGATGATGTGGTGTCGCTGAACGCCTCCGAACTCAGCCTGCCTGACATCACTGACGTGAGAAGCGAGCCGGTGGTCATCACACTGTCGGCGGCCCGGTGTACGCCCCAGGTCGTGCAACAGCTGCGTGAGGTGCTCGCGGCACACCCCGGACTAACTGAGGTGCGACTACGGCTCAGGTCCGCGGACAAGACGACGGTGATGAAGCTCGACGAGCGGCTGAGGGTCACTCCGTCGCCGCCGCTGATGGCCGATCTCAAGGCTTTGCTGGGGCCGTCGTGTCTGGCGTCCTGAACGAATCACCCTCCACCTCGACCCGCCGCACCTGGAGGCTCGCCGGGCGGTTGGGGGGCTTTGCGGCCGCCTCCCTCGGGCTGGGTGCCGTCGCCGGAGTGCTGTGGTGGTTGATAGTGAATCCTCCCGCGTATGAGCTGAACAGTGGCGGAGCAGCCTCCACTTCGGAACGCGGCCTGACGCAGTTCATCGCGGGCGATGCGTGGTTCTGCGCAATCGGCATGGTGGTGGGATTGTTGCTCGGATTTGCGGCCTGGCGCTGGCTTCGCGATCTCGGCTGGCCAGTGGTGCTTGTGGTGCTGGTATGGGCCACGGCGTCGGCCTTGACCTGTTGGCTGGTCGGTTACCTGCTCGGACCGGGTGATTTCTCGGATCGACTGGCCGCAGCACAGCCAGGCGACCTGGTGCCGATACCGCTCACCTTGCGGGCCTACGCATCGCTGCTCACCTGGCCGTTTTTTGCCGTCATCCCGGTACTGCTGGGCTCCTCTCTCGGCCGCGATGACGAGGAGCCACGCCCGCTGCTCCGCCGACGGCGCTCAGGTAACGAGGCGTAGCAGGGCGGTCACTGCAATGGCGATGAGGAACACTTCGAGGAAACCGCGCCGTAGGAGTAGTGCGACTACGCCGGCGGCAACCCCGGCCAGGGTGCGCCAGTCCACCGCGTAGCGGCCGCCACCGTCGAATAGCTCTACCGCAACCAGCGCTGACAACATCGCAACCGGCAGCAGCTGGGCAACTCGCTGCACCTTGGGATGGTTCAAGATCGACTCGGGTAGCGAGACCCCGGCAAGCTTGAGCAGGTACGAGCCGACCGCAGCGATGAGAAGTGCCAGCCACAGTGGTGTCACGTAGCCTCCTGGTCCGGTATCCGCTCATCGCCTTCGCCACTCGGGCGTAGCCCGGCGACAAGAGCCACGGCGGCCGCAGCAACCACCGGGATGCCAGGCGGTGTCAGAGGCACCAGGGCAAGAGCGACCGCTGCGCCACCCAGTGCCACCCAACGGCCCTCCCTGCGTCGTAGCGAAGGCCACAGCAGGGCCAAGAAGACGGCCGGCGCGGCCGCATCGAGCCCTACGTCACTGGGGTTGACCGCGCGGCCGATGAGGGCACCGGCCAGGCTGCCAAGCTGCCAGAGGGAGAACAAGATCAGGCCCGTGGCCCAGAATGCGTACCGCCGGGCGCTCGGGGTGGCTTGCGTCACCGCCATCGCCGTGGTCTCGTCGATCACGAAATGGGCGGTCCAGAACCTGGCCAAGCCACGGGGGTGCAGGATCTCCGAGAGCGGTACGCCATAAAAGGCGTTACGTACTCCCAGGAGCAGACTCGCCGGTACTGCTGCCAGGGGGGAGCCGCCTGCGGTTGCCACCCCGACGAATGCGAACTGGGATGCCCCGGTGAACATCACCAGGCTCAGCACCATGGTCTGGGCCAGAGTCAATCCGGAACCCACCGAGATCGCTCCGAAGGAGGCACCAAATGCCATCGCATAAAGGCCAATGCCGATCGCGGCCTTCAGGATGGCGGCGCGTTCCGGCAGTGGCTCTTCCATAGACCTCCCCAGCTAGCGGCGCTCCGACGGATGAGATATTAATCGGCCGCCAGACCGGCCGTTGATTATCGGGGTCGGCGCTGGACGCCTGGGCTTAGTGCCCTGGAAGGGAAATCTCCATGACGCTTCGCGCCGCCCAGGCACGCACCTCGCGGCGTTCTCCTCGGTCGACATACGACCCGGTATCCCTCCCTCGTCAGCCTTGCGATGCACGCACCTGAACGACGCCAAGCGCCACGGAACTTCCCTTCCAGGGCACTAGAATCGCTCCGTGCTTCGGGTGATCAATCTTCGCGGCCGGCGTGCGGCCGGCGAGTGGCTTGACTACGCCGGCATTGTGCCCCGGGCCGATTTCGATGTTGCCGCCGCCACCGAGATCGTTCGGCCAATCTGTGACGATGTTGCGCGTCGCGGAGTGGCTGCACTGGCTGACTACTCGGTCCGTTTCGACCGAGTGCTTCCGCACACGTTCCGGGTACCCAGGACGGCCTTGGAAACCGCTGCTGCCCGGCTCCATCCTGACCTGCGGAAGGCCTTCGCGACGGCAATCGAGCGCCGGCGCCGCGTCAGTGAAACTGAGTTTGGTGACAGTGGCGGCGAGGTCAGCGTGGCGCCCGGCGCAGTGGTACGCCGCCGAATGATTCCGGTCGGCCGCGTCGGCTTGTACGTCCCCGGCGGGTTGGCCCCGTTGGCTTCCAGCGTGATCATGAATGTCGTCCCAGCGAAGGTTGCTGGGGTACCCTCCATCGCGCTCGCCTCACCGCCGCAAATCGAGTTCGGCGGGCTGCCGCATCCCAGCATCCTGGCACTCTGCCACATCCTCGGTGTTGACGAGGTCTATGCCGTCGGGGGAGCGCAAGCGATTGCGATGTTCGCCTACGGCGTGCCCGATCTCTGCCGCCAAGTCGATTTGATCACCGGACCAGGCAATATCTACGTCGTCGCGGCGAAGCGGCTGCTCAAGGGCCGGGTCAGCATCGACGCCGAGGCCGGGCCGACTGAGATCGCGGTGCTCGCGGATGCCACGGCGGATCCGGTCCACGTGGCTGCCGACCTCATCTCCCAGGCAGAGCACGATCCGCTCGCGGCCGCGGTGTTGATCACTGACTCCGACGAGCTGGCCGAGGGCACTCTGGCAGAACTTTCCGCACAGGTGCCGTCCACCAAGCACGTAGAGCGGATCGTCCAATCATTGGCGGGACGCCAGTCAGCGATGGTCATGGTGGATGACATCGAGCAAGGCATCGAGGTGGCTAACGGGTACGCAGCAGAACACCTCGAGATCCAAACGGCGAACCCAGAGCAGGTGGCGTCCATGATCACCAACGCGGGAGCGATCTTTGTCGGTCCCTGGTCGCCGGTGTCGCTGGGGGACTACTGCGCGGGCAGCACGCACGTGCTGCCGACGGGCGGCTGCGCCTGCCACTCCTCGGGCCTGAATGTGCGGAGCTTCCTCAAGATGATGCATATCGTCAGCTACACCCAAAGCGCCTTCGCGGAGGTGGCCCGCAAGGTGGAGGTGTTCGCGGACGCCGAGGACTTGCCCGCTCACGGCGCCGCAATCGCCCGCAGGTTCTTCCCGTCCTCGCGTGCCCAGTGATGTCGGGGGCCACCGCGAGTCCCGCGCTCGAGGAGCTTCCACTCCGCCCTGAGCTGGTTGGAGAGACACCCTACGGAGCACCTCAGCTCGACGTCGATATCTGCTTGAACGTCAACGAGAATCCGTATCCGCCGAGTGAGCTGGTGATCAGCGAGATCGCCGCGGCAGTCGCCGCGGCCGGCCGCTCGATGAACCGCTACCCAGAGCGTGACGCGTTGGCGCTGCGTGGCGAGCTGGCTCGCTATCTCGGCTACGGGTTGACCGCGGAGCAGATCTGGGCCGCCAATGGCAGCAATGAGGTGATGTTGCACGTGCTGCTGGCGTTCGCCGGGCCGGGCCGGCGGGTGCTCTCGTTCGCGCCGACCTACTCCATGTACCCCGAGTACGCGCGCGACACGCACAGCGAGTGGTGCACCGCTCCCCGCCGCGACGACTTCACCATCGACCCGGACGCGGCCGCGGCGGCGGTGCTCGAAGCCCGGCCGGCAGTGGTCCTGATTACCAGCCCGAACAACCCGACCGGTACCGCTGTCGATCTGCCGACGATCCGGGCGATTTGTGATGTTGCTCCCGGTGTAGTGGTCGTCGACGAGGCATATCACGAGTTCGCACGGACCGGCACTCCCAGCGCCCTCGAGCTGCTTCCGTACTACCCGCGGCTTGCCGTCAGCCGGACCATGTCCAAAGCTTTCGCCTTCGCGGCCGGCCGGCTGGGGTACCTGGCGGCAGCCCCCGCATTCATCGAAGCGCTCCGCATCGTACGCCTGCCCTATCACCTTTCGGCGCTTACCCAGGCTGCGGCCAGAGTGGCACTTGCGCACGCGCCAGAGATGCTGGCGAAGGTTGATCAGCTCCGGCAGGCCCGCGATGACCTGGCGACTTGGCTGGCCGCCCGAGGGCTGCAGGTCGCAGAATCAGATGCCAACTTCGTACTCTTCGGGCGGTTTACCGACCGCCACGCGGTGTGGCAGGCATTGCTCGACCGCGGGGTCCTTATTCGGGAAACCGGACCCGACGGCTGGCTGCGAGTGTCAGCTGGCACGCCGGCGGAGATGCAGACTTTCAAGGACACACTTGCCGCCGTACTCGGAAACGAAATCCACAAGGAGACTCCATGAGCCAAGGCCGAGCGGCCACCCTGGAACGGCAGACCTCCGAGTCGAAGGTCAGGGTCAGCCTCGATCTCGACGGTACGGGCCGGGCCCAGATCTCGACCGGGGTGGGATTCTTCGACCACATGCTGACGGCATTCGCCAGGCATTCGCTGATCGACCTCGAGGTTGAGAGCGCCGGTGATGTGCACATCGACGCCCACCACACCGTCGAGGACACCGCGATCGTGCTCGGCCAGGCCATTCGTTCGGCATTAGGCGACAAGAGCGGGATTCGGCGTTACGGGAGTGCCCTGGTGCCACTGGATGAGGCGCTGGCTCAGGCCGTGGTGGACGTGTCCGGGCGGCCGTACTGCGTGCACACTGGCGAGCCGACTGGACAGGAGTATGTCCTGATCGGTGGTTCCCAAAGCGTCAGCGGCGTGGCCGCCAGCATTCCGTATCCAGGCTCGCTGACCCGCCACATCATGGAGACGCTTGCCTTCCACGCCCACATCTGCCTGCATCTGACCGTGATCTCTGGCCGGGACCCGCACCACATCGTCGAGTGTCAGTTCAAGGCCTTGGCTCGTGCGCTACGCGACGCCGTCGCCTTCGACGAGCGGGTGGAGGGCATACCAAGCACCAAGGGAGCCTTGTGAGGACGGTTGTCGTCCTCGATTACGGATCAGGCAACATCCGTTCCGCCGAGCGGGCAGTCGCCAGGGCAGGTGCTGAAGTTACTGTCACCGCCGATACCCGGCGCGCGACAGCCGCCGATGGACTGGTGGTGCCAGGGGTGGGCGCGTTTGCTGCATGTATGGCCGGCTTGACGGCAGTCCGTGGGCCAGAGATCATCGCCACCCGTCGTGCCAGCGGGCGACCAACACTTGCCATTTGCGTCGGCCACCAAGTGCTGGTCGAGGCTGGCATCGAGCATGGCGTACGTACCGAGGGATGCGGCATCTGGCCGGGGCTCGTGGAACAACTGCGCGCCGAGCGACTCCCACACATGGGCTGGAACACGGTAGAGGCAGCTGCCGGCAGCCAGCTCTTCGCGGGCATTTCCTCCGAGCGCTTTTATTTCGTGCACAGCTATGGGGTACGCGCGCTGCCTGCGGCTCCGCAGCGGCGCATTAGCTGGGCCGAACATGACGGCGACCGGTTTGTGGCGGCGGTGGAAGAAGGTTCGCTCTGGTCTACCCAGTTCCACCCCGAGAAGTCAGGTGACGCGGGAGCTCGCCTGATCTCCAACTGGGTAGCGACGCTGTGAGTGAAAGATGGCTCGACTATTGCCTGGCCAAGCCGGGCGCGTGGCGGGATGAGCCGTGGGAAGGTGATGTAGTAGCCAAGGTGGGCGACAAGATCTTTGCCTTTCTCGGACCCGCCGAAAACCAGACGACAATCGGCTTGAAGTGCGGCGATCGCGAGACCGCTGACCTGTTGCTCGACCGCTATCAAGGTGCCGCCAGCAAGATGGCCTACATCGGCAAGCACGGCTGGAACACCTTCATCCTCGACGGCACCATCCCGCCTGATGAGATTCAGGACCTGATCGACGTTTCGTACGAGCTCATCGTGGCGAAGCTGCCGAAGTCCAAGCGTCCAGCGTGACCAACAGCTGGCGATAGGGTCGTCTGGTGCATTCGGCAAGTCCATTACCTGCGGCGGCTCGGTCTGACCGGCTTGTGCTGTTACCGGCGGTCGACCTCGCTGGGGGACAGGCGGTGCAACTGGTGCAGGGCCGCGCTGGGTCTGAACAGCGGTTCGGTGATCCGCGGGCCGCAGCTCAGCGCTGGCAGGACGCGGGCTCGGAATGGCTCCACCTGGTGGATCTGGACGCGGCCTTCGGACGCGGCAACAACGCTCAGATCATCGCTGAGCTCACCTCCCACCTGCGGTTGAATGTCGAGCTGTCCGGGGGCATTCGAGACGATGAGTCGCTGGAGCGGGCACTGGCAACAGGGTGCGCTCGAGTGAACATCGGAACCGCCGCCCTGGAGCAGCCCGAGTGGTGCGAGGAGATCATCGATCGCTACGGGGACCGGATTGCCATCGGTCTGGATGTCAAAGGCAGCAAGCTCGCCGCTCGAGGCTGGACGCGGGCGGGCGGCGATCTCTTCGAGACGCTGCATCGGCTGGATCGTGCGGGTTGCGCCCGATTCGTGGTCACCGACGTATCCGCTGACGGCATGCTTCGCGGCCCGAACCTCGAGCTGCTTCGTCGGGTATGCGAGGAGACCGACCGACCGGTGATCGCGAGCGGCGGCATTTCCACCATCGAAGACATCTTGGCCCTCAAGGAGATGGTCTCAGTCGGCGTGGAAGGTGCCATCATTGGCACCGCGCTCTACGTCGGCCGCTTCACCCTCGAGGAGGCCCTCGTGGCCGCGCAGCTGGGCAGCACCACAGGGAGTAGCCACACATGACCGCCGCGACTGCCGACACCGGCCGCGCCTTTCAGCGGCTCGATGGTCGGCTACGGGACTTGCTAGCCGGGAAGAAGATCGTGATGACCGGCGTGACAGGGTTCATCGGCGAGCAGCTGCTGTGGAAGATCCTGACTGAGTTGCCCGAGACCAAGCCGGCGGTACTGGTCCGCCGCAAGGGCTCCGCCAGTGCGTGGGATCGGATGATCGCGGTCGTCAAGAAGCCGATCTTCGCGGAGGTTCGGGAGGCTGCTGGAGGCGCAGCGGAGCTTCTCGAGAGCAGGGTGGAGATCATCGAGGGCGACCTGCCCAATGTCCCGCGGCTGCCGACCGATCTTGACATCGTGGTGCACTGCGCCGGTGATGTCTCCTTCGATCCTCCGATCGACCAGGCCTTCACGACCAACGTGATCGGTACCAAGGCGCTGCTGGATCGCATGCTCGAGGCGGTCACCGACGAGGTGGGGGAGCGACGCAAGGTCCCGCATTACGTGCACATCTCCACTGCATACACGGCCGGCCGCCGGCGTGGCGCGATCCCCGAGGCGCCACACGTGCACGACATCGACTACGACGCCGAGACGGCCGCGGGCATTGCCATGCGGGAGCTGATCGAGGCGGAGTCGCGCACATCTGAGCAGCTCGCGAAGCTCCGCAAGGAGGCTGAGCGCGAGCACCGGCAGGCCGGTTTTCTGACCACCGCCGCCGACACCGAACGCCGCCGCATCGAGTGGGTCCAGGCCGAGCTGATCAAGGCCGGTACCGAGCGGGCCCGCTCGCTGGGCTGGACTGACGCCTACACCTTCACCAAGGCCCTCGGCGAACGGGTGGTAGCCGATGTTGGCAGGGACGTGCACGTCTCGATCGTTCGACCAGCGATCGTGGAGTCCTCGTGGTTGCATCCGTATCCAGGCTGGATCGAGGGCTTCAAGATGGCGGAGCCGTTGATCTTGGCGTACGGGCGGGGCGAGCTTCCGGAGTTCCCCGCTACGCCGGAGGCGGTCGTCGACATCGTGCCCTGCGACCACGTGGTGAACGCCATTCTCGCGGTGTGCGCCACCGAACCCGAGATCCGGCACCCGGAGTACTACCACGTTAGCTCGGGCGCCCGGAATCCCCTGACTTTCAAGGACACCTACAGCTACATCCGCGCTTACTTTCTCGCCCACCCCTTCCAGGGCGGTCGACGCGGGGCAGCCCGGCTGCCGCAGTGGACGTTTCCGGGCGCCTCGTCAATCGAGCGGCTGCTGTCTACATCAGAACGCGCGCACAAGCTGGCGGAGCGCTTGTTAGCCCAGATGCCGCGCTCAGACCGGACTCGCAAGATCGCCAAGGACCTGGATCGCACTCGGGTGCGGCTGGATTTCCTGCGGCGCTATCACTCGCTCTACAAGGAGTACGCGCAGTCGGAGCTGCACTTCGTGGACGACAACACCCTTGCCCTCACCCGGGCGTTGCATCCTGATGATCAAGCCGCCTTCGCCTTCGACACTTCGGTTTTCGACTGGAAGACCTACATCCAGGAAGTGCACTGTCCATCCATCACCGCACCGGTACGTCGGATGGACGCCGTCCGCAGCAAGCGCGGCAACCGGCCAACCACGATGAAGGATCTGGCCAAGGACGCCGATGGCGCTCCTGCGCTGGCGATCTTCGACCTGGACGGCACGATCATGTCCACCAATGTGATCGAGCAATACCTGTGGGCTCGACTCCCGGAGCTGTCACGCACCCGTCAGCTTGCCGAAGTCGGCCAGGTCATGCGACGCCTTCCGTCGTACCTGCGCGCCGAACAACGAGACCGCGGCGCCTTCTTGCGTGCGGTCTACCGGCGCTACCGGGGCGCTGACCTGGCCGCCCTGGAGCGTTTCGTCGACACATCGATGGCTCCCCACATCTTGAGCAGGCTCTCACCTGAGGCCGTGCGGAGGATCCGGGAACATCGTGCCGCTGGACACACCACGATCTTGATCACTGGGGTGGTACGCCCGCTGACCCGGCCGATTCAGCCGCTGTTCGACGTCATCGTCGCAGCCGAGCTTGGAGTCGACGACGAGGGCCGCTGTACCGGATTTCTCACCGCGCCGCCATTGGTAGGGGAGTCCCGGGCTGCCTGGCTCAAGCACTACGCAGCCTCGAACAACGTCAACCTGAACGGTAGTTTCGCGTACGCCGATTCGCACTCCGATCTGCCGATGCTGGAAACCGTGGGCAACGCCGTCGCGGTCAGCCCTGACATCCCGCTGATGCGGGCTGCTCATCGCAACCAGTGGTCCGTCGTGGAGTGGAAGATCAAACCGATCACGCCGCGCTGGGCGCTGCCGACGTAAGGAGGTTGGGAGATGGGCAGACCTGGTTTTGTCCTCGAGGTCGACGATCGCACTCCGCCGTTGCTGGTGCCCGACGGAGATCGTTTCCACCTTGAGAAGTTCCCACTCGGAACTCGAGTGATCTACCCTGCCGAGTCGCTGGCGAGAGTGCCTGACCTCGGCGAGGCGATCAATGCTGCCCTCGATGCACCGCTCGATTCGGAGCCGCTCTCAGCGCTGCTGAAACCGGAGATGCGGTTGACGATCGCCTTTGATGACATCGGAACACCGACGCCCAGAATGCAGCGACCTGACATCCGCGGGAAGGTGATCGAGGCCGTATTGTCGCGGGCTGCGGCTGCCGGGGTAGACGATGTTGCTCTCGTCAGCGCGAATGGTCTGAATCGCCGGATGACGTCGGAGGAACTTCGAGTACCTCGTGGGCGAGCGTGTCTTCCGGTCTTTCTACGCCGATGGCCTGTTGACCAATCACGATGCCGAAGATGCCGACAATCTTGCCAAGATCGGGAGCACGGTAGCCGCCGAGGTCGCGTTGAATGCGCGGGCCGCTTCCTCCGACTTGCTGATCTTCGTGCACTTAGTCGATGGGCCACCCCGTGGCGCGGCTGCGATCGCCGCCGGACTCGGCTCGACGGCTACCATCGGCCAGCTGTCAGGACCGCGGGATCCGGGGAGCGGGAGCGACGCCGCAGCCGAGATTGCTGACCTGGTGACGTCGGCCGTATCCGTCTTTGAGGTCGATGCTGTGCTCGACAACGACGTTTTCGCCTCACCGGTGGAGTTTCTGGGCCACCGTGAGTGGGAATGGAGCCTGAGGGACAGGGCGACGTGGTTTGGCCTGCGCCGGGGCCTGGAATGGAGTCGGCAGCGCGCTCGACGTCGGTTGATGAACCGCGCCGAGGGCGACTACCACACCACGCTCGTCACCGCTGGCACGCCCGCTGCGGTGCAACAGGCCAGCCAGGCCCAGATAACGGCTCAGCAGCTCGTTGAGGTATCAGCGGCAGCAGATGTGGGCGTTCTTGGGGTGGGAGCGCACACCCCCTACAGCGTCGACTCAGTAGCCAACCCGATTCTTGCTGCATGGAGCGGACTTGCTGCTGCCTTCGGCTCGCACACCGGCACTCCGTTCGTCCGGCCCGGTGGCGCCTTGATCCTGTACCACCCGCTGCACGCGGAGTTCTCTCCGCTGCACCATCCCTCGTACGTGGATTTCTACACAGATGTGCTGACCGTCACGACCGACCCCGAACAGATCGCGGCGGACTATGAGGAGAAGTTCGCCAACGACTCTTGGTATGTCCACCTCTATCGCACCGGTCAGGCCTTCCACGGTGTGCATCCGATGTACCTGTGGTACCAAACCGCAGCCGCCCAACGACACTGCAGCGAGATCGTGTGGGTCGGGGCTGATCGAGAGAGCGCGGCACGGATGGGCTTTCGCGCTGCCTCCACCCTTGCTGATGCGCTCGAGATCGTGGCATCGACGGTAGGCCGGACGCCCTCGATCAACTATCTGCACGCCCCACCGCGGATTCTGGTTGACGTCAAATGAAGAATGGCTGGCCGAAGAGACGGGTCTCCGCACAGCTCGAGCCGGATGCCGCAGCAACCGTTGCGCCGGCACGGCGCAGATCGGCCTTTCCGACAGCTTGGGCACGCTTGGCTCCGGTGCGAGCGCTACGCGAGGGTATCCAGGTGGTTGGGGTCAAGAATCTGCTGCGAAAAGAGCTCTCGCTGGAGGTTTATGGGCTCGATGAGCTCCGCCAGTTGCCGGGGCCGGCGTTGATCATGGCCAACCATGCGTCGCACTTGGACACGGCGGTGCTGATGTCGACATTGCCGCCGGAACGTCGTCGCCGGACTGCGGTGGGGATTGAGGCGGACTACTTCTTCGACAGCTGGTGGCGCGCCAGCGGATCGGCGATCGTTTTCGATTCATTCCCGATTGAGCGGAGCGCTGATGTGCTCACCAGCACACCAGCCAGGTTGCTTGCCGACGGTTGGACGGTGGTGGTCTTTCCTGAAGGCACGCGTTCCCGCGACGGGTTCGTCGGACCCTTCCGTACGAGTGCCGCGGAGATGGCAGTTGCCTGCCAGGTGCCGGTTATTCCGGTCGGGATCCTCGGCACGTACGCGGCAATGCCGCGGGGGAGCAAGTGGCCCGTGCCCGGGCGTCCGCGGGTCAGCGTGCGGTATGGGCCGCCGATCACGTCCCGGCCGGGTGAGTTGCCCGAGGACTTAGCGCAGCGGATCTTTGACGCGGTGAAAAAGCTGCTGGCCGAGGATGCTGCCTCGTGGTGGGAGACCCAGCGGGGTTCTGTTGACGTGCCTGAGCCGCCGGCATCAAGCTGGCGGCGGATCTGGCAGCAAAGTGATTCGCCAGTCAAAGGCGGCAAGCCGCAGGACGTCCAGATCTGGCGTCGCTGACGGCTCTCACATCGGTCGTCTGTGATCACAAGCGCCCAAGCGGCCGTCCCTCTGCTCGAATCTGGGTTGTCTGCGATCACAATCGACGTCTCCATGGGGGAGTCGACGCCCTCCCGCAGAGATCGACGAGCTTCACCCCAATGGCGGCCAGATCGACGAATTGCTCTGGCGTTGAGATGGGAATCCCCGCTCGGCGTCTGGTCATCGTGAGGCACGGGAAGATCCCAGAGCTCGGCGGCTGTGTAGTGGCTTGCATAACTGTCAAGACTTGCCAACCGCAATGCGGCTCGGGCACGAACCTGCGTGGTGAGCACAACATCGGCACTTACGTAGAGGTTGTAAAAGACCTTCTGGTAGCGACCACTGACGAGTTCCTTCACGGTGATACCGGCCGCTCGGGCGTCAGCCCGCGTGAATGGATTACGGATGTCCAGCACGTATCTCTGCTGTGGGAGGCTCATGGCGAGGAGTCTGAAGGTCCGGTGCTCTCTTTCGGAACCTGGTCGGCGGCAATTTGTGGATAACTTCTTTGAAGATGGTTGCTTCACCATGCGGCCGGCATTGCGCTCTCTACGCTTGTGATCACAAACGACCCTCGCACCGGGCAAAACTCGGGCTTGTGGTCGATTGTGATCACAGACGACCGCATCCGACAGGACAGTTAGGATTTCGCACATGTCCGGTCATTCCAAGTGGGCCACGACCAAACACAAGAAGGCTGTGGTCGATGCCCGCCGCGGCAAGCTGTTCGCGAAGCTGATCAAGAACATCGAGGTAGCGGCCCGCGTCGGAGGTGGCGACCCAGCCGGAAACCCAACGCTGTACGACGCGATCCAGAAGGCAAAGAAAAACTCGGTTCCCAACGACAACATCGATCGGGCTGTCAAGCGTGGCTCCGGGGCCGAAGGCGGCGGCGCCAACTACGAGACTCTGATGTATGAGGCGTACGGTCCAGCCGGCATCGCCTTGCTCATCGAGTGCCTCACTGACAATCGGAACCGCTCGGCATCGGACGTTCGTGTCGCAGTGACGCGGAACGGCGGAACCATGGCCGACGCCGGCTCGACAGCCCGGATGTTCACTCGCAAGGGCGTGGTCATCGTCGCGAAGCAGCAAGACGGTCGGAGCATTACCGAGGACGATCTGCTGGAGGCCACCTTGGATGCCGACCCCGAAGAGATCAATGACCTTGGTGACAGCTTTGAGATCACCACTGACCCGAGCAATACGGTGCCGGTACGCACCGCGGTGCAGCAGGCCGGACTCGACTATGAATCGGCTGAGGTTTCCTTCGTCCCCGAGTACACCCAGGAGATCGACGCCCCAACGGCCGAGAAGCTGATAAGAATCATTGACGCCCTCGAGGACTCTGACGACGTGCAAAACGTGTACGCGAACTTTGATGCTTCCGACGAGGTGCTGGCCAACATCAGCTAGCCCGCGGGCAGCCGGCCAGACGGGCTGCAACACTAGTTGGCGAACGGACAGCGTGTCGCGGCAGCCAACGTCAGGGGTGCCACATAGGCTGCCGAACATCTGTTCGTTTATTCAGTGTTAAGGGGGATCGCGTGGGCGATCCGGTCACGCGACACCTAGGGGAGCGCATGCGGGTGCTGGGAATTGACCCGGGCCTGACCCGATGCGGCCTCGGCGTAGTTGATGGCGTCCCTGGCCGCCAGCCGCTGATGGTCGCCTTCGATGTCATCCGTACGCCACCGGAGCTGGATATCGCTCGTCGCCTGCTGGCGATCGAAGAAATCATCGAAGACTGGGTCGCCCGCTACCGGCCGACCGCCGTCGCCATTGAACGTGTCTTCGCCCAGCACAACGTGCAAACGGTGATGGGCACCGCCCAGGCTGCCGGGGTAGCAATGCTCGTGTCCGCAAGGCATGGAATTCCGGTGAGCCTGCACACACCAAGCGAAGTCAAGGCCTCCATCACCGGCTCGGGCCGTGCGCCCAAGGAACAGGTCGGAGCGATGGTGACAAAGATTCTCAGGCTCGACGACCCACCAAAGCCACCTGATGCGGCGGATGCTCTTGCGCTTGCGATCTGTCATGTGTGGCGGGGCGGCACGACAAATCGGCTGAACGCGGCGGTGGAGGCTGCGGCCGAGCAGGCGAAGCGGCAGCGTGGTGCCTTTGGCCGATCCCGTGAGCCCTGCAGGGGAGAGGCATGATCGCGCAGCTGACCGGCCTCGTCGCCCAGGTTGGCCCAACGTCAGCGGTGATTGAGGTCGGTGGCTTCGGCGTTCAGGCGGTCTGCAGCCCGAGCACAGTCGCTGGGCTCCGGCTCGGACAGCAGGCAACGCTGGCGACGTCGCTCATTGTGCGGGAGGACTCGCTCACCCTGTACGGGTTCGCATCCACCGATGAGCGGGAGTTCTTTGAGCTGTTGCTGACAGCTACCGGAGTCGGGCCGAAGTTGGCTCAGGCAGCCCTAGCAGTGCTCAGTCCTGATGAGCTGCGCAATGCGATTGCCACGGAGAACCTGGTGCAACTGTGCAAGGTGCCCGGCGTAGGTCGGAAGGGCGCGCAACGCATCGTGATCGAGCTCAAGGACAAGATCAACGCGGTCGGTCACACTGATCCTCCGGTACCCGCGTTGGGGGCCTCAAGGGCCTGGCGAGCGCAGGTGACGCAGGGGCTGCAGGGCCTGGGCTGGTCGGCCCGGGACGCCGAGTCGGCCTGCGAGGAGGTGGAGTACCTCGCGCGCGACGACCCACAGGTCAACGTCGCGGTCTTGATGCGGGCCGCACTGCAGAGCTTGGCTCGGAAGTAGCGGGGTTCGGTGAGTCACGTGAGCGACAACGACCTCGCCGGGCTGGTGCGTCCCTACGCCGATCCCGATGAGCGCGCTGTCGAATCGGTGGTCCGCCCCGGCACCCTGGCCGAGTTCGAGGGTCAGCCTCGGGTCAGCGATCAGCTGGGTTTAGTGCTTGAGGCCGCCCGGCACCGCGGAGGCGTGCCCGACCACGTTTTGTTGTCCGGCCCGCCCGGCCTCGGCAAGACAACCCTGGCAATGATCATCGCCAGTGAGATGAATGCGCCGCTGCGGATCTCAAGTGGTCCAGCCATCCAGCATGCCGGCGACCTTGCCGCGATTCTGTCGGGGCTCGTCCACGGCGAGGTCTTCTTCCTCGATGAGATTCACCGCATGTCCCGCCCAGCAGAGGAAATGCTCTACCTTGCGATGGAGGACTTCCGGGTGGATGTTGTTGTCGGCAAAGGGCCGGGAGCAACCGCGATCCCTTTGGAAATCCCACGCTTTACCCTGGTTGGGGCCACCACTCGTGCTGGTCTCCTGCCGGGTCCGCTGCGTGACCGCTTTGGCTTCACTGCACAGCTGGACTTTTACCACGCTGGCGCATTGGAGCACATCCTGCACCGCTCGGCCGAGTTGCTTGGAGTTCCGCTGGAGCCAACCGGTGCCACCGAGATCGCACACCGGTCCCGGGGTACTCCGCGGATCGCCAACCGGCTGCTGCGCAGAGTACGCGACTACGCCCAGGTCCGAGCGGACGGCCGCGTGACGCTCTCGATCGCCCGGGATGCACTCCGGCTTTACGAGGTGGATGAACTTGGACTCGATCGGCTGGATCGCTTGGTCCTTGACTCAGTGTGCCGCAGGTTCGGTGGTGGGCCGGTCGGATTGTCGACGCTCGCCATTTCGGTCGGCGAAGAGCGCGAAACCGTCGAAGAGGTCGCGGAGCCGTTCCTGGTCCGGCAGGGCTTCTTGATGCGCACCCAGCGTGGTCGGGTCGCGACGCCTGCCGCCTGGCGTCACCTCGGCCTCGCACCTCCCAGTCCCTCACCTGGCATCGAGGTCACACCTGACCTCTTCGCCTGAGCTGCGGCGCAGTCATACAGGCTGACTGATCGGTCATACGATGCAGGTTTTCGTCGCAGACTAGGTAGAGTACGGCGGTCGGTTTCTTTCAGCAGAGGTCGCAAGACTGAGCCGCAGGAACAACTCATCGGTACTGCGCACGAGCGCAGCACCCTCACAATCGGATGCCGGAGCAATGCAGCAATACTCGACCCTGATCTTCATCGCCCTGCTAGTGGCGGCCTTCTACTTCTTGATCTTGCGGCCCCAGCGGAAGCGTCAGCAAGCCCTGCAACAGACGATGAATTCAGTCAGCCCAGGCAGCAGGGTGATGCTCGGCAGCGGCGTCTTCGGCACAGTCGTGTCGGTCGGCCCGAGACAAGTTGTGCTGGAGATCTCGCCCGGCGCCGAGCTCACCGTGCTCAAGCAGGCGATTTCAAAGGTCGTCACCGAGGATGACGAGGACAATCTTGAGGAGGAGGAGGACGAACTCGAGAAGCAGGTCATGTCTTCGGATGAGCCGATTGAGCTACAAACTGAGCGGCCCTTCGAGGAGCCGACGACGGCGACCAGTACTGAACCTGTCGCCGAGCCTGACTCGTCATCGACCCCCCGCGACTCGAAGTCTCCCACTGCTGACTGATTCTTCCCAATAGCTAGGAAACACACGCGAGTGGCAACGACGACTGGTCACCCGGGCCGCACCTTGATCGTGTTGGCTGTGTTAGTGGCCGGACTGATCACGCTGATGGCGGTCAGCGGGACTTGGATACCGAAGCTCGGTCTGGACCTTCGGGGCGGTACCACGATTACCCTGACGGCCACGAACACCACCGGCACCGGGACTGTAGATCCCAACAGCCTGCAGCTCGCCAAGACCATCATCCAAAGCCGCGTGGACAGTCTGGGCGTCGGTGAGTCCGAGGTAACCACAGCCGGCGACAACCAGATCATCGTCACCGTGCCGAACGTTCAGCAGGACGAGCTGGTCCGGCTGGTCGGCCAGACCGCCGTCTTGACGTTCCGTGCGGTCCATGCGGCCGAGCAGGTGCTACCACCGGAGCCGACGCCGGCCGCGACGAGTGAACCCACCCAGTCCGCCACTGCTCCGCCAAGCGATGAGCCCACTGCCGGCGCCTCAGAGTCGGCGCAGGCGCCTGCCAACGAGCCAAGCCCACCGCCCAGCACGGAGCCGAGCGGCACTGGCAACAACAAGCCACTGCCCGCCCTGCCGACTGCACCGCCGCTCCCGCTGGACAAGGCATGCGTTCCGGCCGACGGCAAGGGAACTCCGCCCGATCAGGCGCTGAACTGGCAGCCGACCGAGGCGTGCCAGGCTGCGTTCGCAGAATTCACGTGTGAAACCAAAGTGACCGAGGTCGCCGACCAGGCCCTGTTCGCGTGCAACCAGGAAAAGAACGAGAAATACCTGCTCGGGCCGACGTTGATCGAAGGGAACCAGCTGGCAACGGCGGTGGCTGGTATTCCCCAGAACAATGTCAACTGGGTGGTGAACCTGGAGTTCAACTCAGAAGGCGGGGCGGCGTTCGAGCAAGCAACGCGGGAGATCTCTCAGAAGAGCGAGCCGCAGAACCGCTTCGCCATCGTCTTGGACGGAGTCGCTATCTCGGCGCCGTCGGTCAACGAGCCCATACCGGGCGGTCGAGCGGAAATCTCCGGTAACTTCACTCAGAAGAGCGCTACCGAGCTGGCCAACGTCCTGAAGTACGGCGCGTTGCCGCTCGCCTTCGATGTTTCGGAAGTCAACAACGTCTCTGCCACCCTGGGCGGCGACCAGCTGCGGGCCGGCATCATCGCCGGGATCATCGGCCTCGCGCTGGTGATCAGTTACTGCTTCTGGTATTACCGCGGCCTGGGAATTGTTGTAGTGGCCTCGCTGGGGATCGCCGGGATTCTCACCTACGCCTGCGTGGTGCTGCTCGGCAGCTCGGTCGGTTTCGCCCTGAACCTTGCCGGCATCGCCGGCATCATCGTGGCTATCGGTATCACCGCGGACAGCTTCGTGATCTTTTTCGAGCGCATTCGTGACGAGGTGCGCGAAGGACGGAGCCTGCGTACGGCGGTGGAAACGGGCTGGCAGCGAGCCCGGCAGACGATCTTGATCGCGGACACCGTCTCCTTGCTCTCGGCGCTGGTGTTGTTCGTGATGGCAATCGGATCGGTCAAGGGATTCGCCTTCACACTCGGTCTGACCACACTGATCGATGTGGTGGTGGTCTTCCTCTTCACCAAGCCGCTGATGACTCTGCTGGCGCGAACCAAGTTCTTCGGCGGTGGCCACAGACTCTCCGGGCTCGATCCGGAACACCTTGGCGTTCAGGCATTGCCTGGCTCACGTTCTCGTCGGCCGGTTGTGGCGCGTCCAGCAGCCGTTAGCGAGGAGGTGGCCTGATGTCGAAGCTGGGCACGATCGGGCATCGCCTCTACACCGGCGAGATCTCTTATGACTTCATCGGGCATCGTCGTCGCTGGTACATCCTCTCGGCCATTCTGATCGCCGTCGCGCTGCTCTCCCTAGCGGTGCGGGGACTTGACTTTGGCATCGAATTCAAGGGCGGCGCGGACTTCAAGGCGCCCACCCAAGTCACCGCGCAGACCGTTGACTCGATGCGGGACGCACTGAACAATTCCGGCGTCCCCGAACTCGACGAAGCGATCGTCAATACCATCGGCGACAACCAGGTCAGAGTGCAGACCCGCACGCTCGATCCGACCGAAGAAGTGCCCAAAGTACGGGCCGCGATCGCCGACGAGGTCGGCATCAATCCAGACCAGGTCGCTTACAGTCTGATCGGCGCATCCTGGGGCGGCCAGATCACTGAGCGTGCGCTGATTGCCTTGGCGGTCTTCCTTGCGCTGGTCGCGCTGGTGATTGGAATCTACTTCAGGGATGCCAAGATGTCGGCCGCCGCGCTCATTGCGCTGGTTCACGACGTGATGTTGACCATCGGCATCTACGCCCTCGTCGGTTTCACAGTGACCCCGGCCACATTGATTGGCCTGCTGACCATCCTCGGCTACTCGCTCTACGACACCGTCGTCGTGTTCGACAAAGTGCGTGAGAACGTCCGAGACATTCGCTCGAGCACTACGCGGACCTACTCCGAGGCTGCCAATCTCGCTGTCAACCAGGTGCTGGTCCGCTCCATCAACACCACCGTGATCGGCGTCTTGCCGGTCGTGGCGCTGCTGTTTGCCGGAGCCGTGATCTTGGGCGAAGGTCCGCTCAAAGACTTGGCGCTAGCGCTGTTTGTTGGAATGGTCTCCGGTGCGTACTCCTCAATCTTCATCGCGACTCCGCTGCTGGCCCAGATGAAGGAGCGCGAGCCCGACATGAAGAAGCTGGCCGCGCGGGTTCGGGCACGTCGTGCCAAGGAGAGCCAGAAGGAGCGGGTTGTCGAAACCCCCAGCTCGGCACCGACCACTCCTCAGGAGGCCGCTGACGCCAGTGCCCCTGATGCCGGTGCCACTGATGCCGGTGCCACTGACGACGCCGAACCCAGCAACGCAGAACTTGAGAAGGCCAACGCGGCTGCCGGAAACGGCGCCAAACGGGTGACGGTGACCTACAAGTCCGACGTACGATCGCATCGCGACGGGGCGGCAAAGCGCCCCCAGCCGCAGAACAAACCCCGCAGCCAGCGGAAGAAGTAGGCACATGAGCCTCACCGAGCCGGGGCGCCGCCGAGACGGGTCGAGAGCGTCCGCGACGCCCGACGCGCTTGTCAGCCTGCCCGCCCGTACAGCGTCACCGGGCGTTGAGCTGATGCGTCGCGGACTGCTGGCTCTCCTGTTGTTGCTGATTCTGATCCTGATTGTGTGGTTTGACCGGGACGCCTACACCGACAACTCCGACGGCAAGGTCGGTCTGATCGACTCGGTCTACTACGCCACCGTAACGATCACTACGACGGGCTATGGCGACATCACCCCGGTGGCGCCGCATGCCAGAGTCATCAGCGCGGTCGTCGTCACGCCCTTGCGGATCGCGTTCCTGGTGTTGTTGGTTGGGACGACCCTTGAGGTGCTGGCTCACCATGGCCGGCGCATTTTCAAAGACGCACGCTGGAGGAAACGGATGCGCAATCACGTCGTCATTGTGGGCTTCGGCACCAAGGGCAAAAGCGCGGTTGAGACGCTACAGCTCAATGGCTCTAATCCCAACCAAGTGGTCATCATCGACAGCCGGCCCTCGGCGATCAGCGATGCCAACCTGCGGGGGTACGCAGCCATCGAAGGTGACGCTACTCGACGAGATATCCTGCGGCGGGCCGAGATCATGAAGGCACGTGAGGTCATCATCACCGTCGATCGGGACGACTCTGCGATTCTCGTCATGCTCACGGTGCGCCAGCTGAACCCCAGCGCGCACGTTGTAGTGGCGGTCCGCGAGGACGACAACGCCTCGCTGCTTCGTCAGTCTGGAGCGAATGCCGTCGTTACCTCTTCAGAGGCGGTCGGCCGACTGCTCGGCCTTTCGGCAGTGAGTCCGCACCTCGGAGCCATCATCGAGGACTTGCTGTCGAGCAATGAGGGTCTGGAAGTCAGCGAGCGGCCGGTGACCAAGGAGGAGATCGGCCGATCACCGAGCCAGGTCGACGGAGAGCGGGTGATAGCCGTCGTCCGTAACAAGACTTTGCGCCGTTTCTACGACCCCACGGTGGCGACACTCGAGGGTGGGGATCAGGTGGTCGTCGTGCGGCAGGCGGCCGAGGAGGTTGAGCAGCAGGCGATTAGCGCAGGTCGACGGAATCGAGCAGCGCAACAGAGCTGACTTTTTGTGAGCTTGTCGGTAGGTCGGTGCTGGGGGTTTGCTCGGACCGGGGGCGACATGTGCCGGTCTAAGCAACTCGTTGTCTAGACTGGCATTCTGCTGAGGAGGAACGCGCCTGTGAGCGATCACGGGGCGGCCATACGGTCGTCCATCCCTGAGGCCAGGCCGCCGGGGCCAAGAGGCCACGTCGCCCATGAGCCGCGCCGCGCCCTCATTCTTCCAGAGCCAGAGGCTGAAAGCGGCGGCAGCGAGCCCAGCCCGAGCCTTCCCGGCAGGATTAGTGCCGGTGCCGAGCAGCAGCGCGTCAAGATGCGGCAGCGAATTGCCCGCCTCGGTTCCAGTCGGCCGCAGACGCCCGCACTCGATCCGCTTTTCCGCATCATCCGCGCCAATCACCCGAAGGCCGACCTAGGGCTGGTCGAACGCGCCTACCGTAAGGCTGAGCGGCTACACAACGGACAAATGCGCAAGAGCGGGGACGCTTTCATCACTCATCCGCTGGCCGTTACCACCATCCTCGCCGAGCTGGGTATGACTGAGGCGACCCTGTGCGCCGCATTGCTCCACGACACCGTGGAAGATACCGACTACACGCTCGTGCAGGTCACCCGCGACTTCGGGGAAGAGATCGCGCTGCTGGTGGACGGCTGCACCAAGCTCGACAAAGTCAAGTACGGCGAGTCGGCCAAGTCCGAGACCATTCGCAAGATGGTTGTGGCGATGAGCCGGGACATCAGAGTGCTGGTGATCAAGCTCGCCGACCGGCTGCACAATATGCGGACGTTGCACTACCTGCGGCCGGACAAACAGTCTCGGATCGCGGCCGAGACGCTCGAGATCTTCGCCCCGCTGGCGCATCGACTCGGCATGAACACCATCAAATGGGAGCTGGAGGACTTGTCCTTCGGCACCTTGTATCCCAAGGTTTACGACGAGATCATCCGCCTCGTGGCTGAGGCCGCGCCCAGTCGTGACGAGTACCTGTCACACGTCATCGACCAGGTACAGGGTGACCTTCGCGCTGCCAAGATCAAAGCCACCGTCACAGGACGACCGAAGCACTACTACTCGATCTATCAGAAGATGGTGGTGCGGGGTCGCGACTTCCAGGAGATCTACGATCTGGTGGGCCTTCGGGTGCTGGTGGAGAGTAATCGCGACTGTTATGCAGCGCTCGGTATCTTGCATGTCCGCTGGAACCCGCTGCCGGGCCGGTTCAAGGACTACATCGCGATGCCGAAGTTCAACATGTACCAGTCCTTGCACACCACGGTTCTCGGACCAGAGGGGAAGCCGGTCGAGCTACAGATCCGGACTGACGACATGCATCGCCGCGCTGAGTACGGCGTAGCGGCCCATTGGAAGTACAAGGAAGGTAAAGGAACCCCCCTTCCCGTCAAGGGTGCTGATGACGCTGGCGAGCTGATGTGGGTCCGGCAGCTACTCGACTGGCAGCGGGAGACAGCTGACCCCAGCGAGTTCCTGGATTCGCTGCGTTTTGAGATCAACTCCAACGAGGTCTATGCGTTCACGCCACGGGGTGACGTCATCTCACTGCCGCAGGATTCCACGCCGATCGATTTCGCGTACGCGATCCACACCGAAGTCGGGCACAAGACGATCGGCGCCCGCGTGAACGGACGGCTGGTACCTCTGGAGTCGGCTTTGGCGAACGGCGATGTGGTGGAGATCTTCACCTCCAAGGCCGAGAACGCCGGCCCCACCCGCGACTGGCTTAGCTTCGTTCGTAGCCCTCGGGCGCGCAACAAGATTCGCCACTACTTCACCCGTGAGCGTCGTGAGGAGTCGATCGAGGGCGGCAAGGAGATGCTCGCGCGACAGCTGCGCAAAGGTGGTCTGCCACTGCAGCGGCTGCTCACGCTGGAGCATCTGACCGCGGTCGCGGGATTCTTCAAGCTGTCGGACGTTTCTGCCCTTTACGCCGCGGTCGGCGAAGGAACAGTCGGCGCCCATGCCGTGGTGAACAGGCTGATCATGGTCGAAGGCGGTGACGAGATCGTCGCCGATGAGACCAGCGAGGATCGGGTCGTCACCGGTCGGCGTCGGCGCAGTAGCAGTGGTGCCAGCGATTGCGGGATCCGGGTGACTGGTGCCACTGACCTCCTCGTCAAGCTGGCCAAGTGCTGTACACCGGTGCCCGGCGATGACATTTTGGGTTTCGTGACGCGAGGCGCGGGAGTATCAGTGCACCGCGTCGACTGCGGCAACGCGGATAGCCTGCGCTCCGAGCCGGAACGCCTGGTCCCCGTCGAGTGGGCACCCAACGCGAAGAGTTCGTTCCTGGTAGCCATTCAGATCGAGGCCTTGGACCGCAACCGGCTGCTGTCCGACATCACCCGTGCCTTGTCCGACCAGCACGTCAACATCTTGTCTGCGGCACTGCACACCAGCAAGGACCGCATCTGCCGAGCCAAGTTCACCTTCGAGACTGCCGACCCAACTCACCTGGACCACGTATTGCGCGCGGTGCGCGGTGTGCCGGCGGTCTACGAGGCATACCGCATTCACCAATAAGATTGCCTCGCTCGGCAAGCTCGCTCGGCGCGGATCGAGATTTCAACCACCTAAATCACTCGCTGTCCGTTGGGCTTGAGCGAGCCATTCCCGATAGGTAGCAGCAGAGGCAGTCGCCTCATGTGCCGCCCGCTGGTCGCCGCGGGCTTCCGCTTCCGCGGCTCGTACCTCGAGCGCAGCGATCTGTGCTTCCAACTTTGCGGCAGTATCCGCAGCCCGAGCCTTGGCCTCAGGATTGCTGCGCTGCCAGCGCTCCTCCTCGGCGGTCTTGATGGCGTTCTCCACGCCGCGAAGGCGAGATTCGAGTGGACGGATCGCGTCGCGGGGTACCTTGCCAATGGCCGACCAGCGGTCCAGGATGTCGCGGTACGCGACCCGGGCAGCGCTCGGGTTATTGATCGGCAGCAGCGCCTCGGCTTCGGCCAGCAGTTTCTCCTTAGCTTGAGCGTTGGCCCGGAATTCGGTGTGCTGCCCCGACAGGGCCGTCTGCTTGGCCATGAAGAACCGATCTTGGGCTTCGCGGAATCGTTTCCAGAGCAACTCGTCGACCTCGCGCGGAGCCGGCCCAGCCGCCTTCCAGCGAGCCATCAGGTCCCGGAAAGCACCCGTCGTCGGACCCCAGTCAGTCGATCCAGCCAGCGCTTCCGCCTCGGTGACGAGCTTTTCTTTGATCACCCGCGCCGCTTCACGCTGCTCGTTCTGCTGGGCGAACTGGGCCTTGCGACGCCGCGTGTAGGTGGTACGTGCACTGGAGAATCGGTGCCACAGAGCGTCGTCGGTCGCGCGATCGAGGCGAGGTAGCGACTTCCACTCCTCAAGCAGTACCCGAAACCGGTTCACTCCGCCGCGCCAGTCATTGCTGGCGGCGAGGCGCTCGGCTTCCAGTACGAACTTTTCTTTTGCAGCCCGAGTCTGTTCGTGCTGCCTGGCTCGCTCCGCCTTGCGAGCGGCCCGCTGGTTCGCGATCAGCGGAGACAGTGCCTCCAGTCGAGACTGCAATCCATCCAGATCACCAACGGCACGGGCGTCGGCGATTGCAGCGCGGACTTTGGTGATCGAGGCCCCGGCATCATCGGGCGAGAGAGCCCCAGTCTCGATGCGCCGCTCCAGAAGTGAGACCTCAAGCTCCAGAGTCTCAAACCTGCGAGTAAAGAAGCTCAACGCCTCAGCGGCGGGAACATCGGGTACCTGCCCGACTGCGCGCTCCCCGGCCGACGTGCGGACGTACACCGTGCCGTCGCTATCCACCCGTCCGAAGGCGGCCGGGCCCACAGCTTCAGGCCCAGCTTGTTCGGTCATAGCTCCATCCTGCCCGAAGTCTCGAATAGTCTCGAACGTGTGCTCCTAGCCTCATTTCCTGCCGGGCCTTGGCAAACCAACTGCTACCTGGCAGCCGCCAAGCCGGGCGAGGAGTGCGTGATCATCGATCCAGGAATGGGTGCGGCTGACGGTGTCACCGAGTTGATCTTGGAGCACCGGCTCAAGCCAGTGGCGGTGTTGGTGACCCATGGGCACCTTGATCACATGTTCTCCGTCACGCCGTTGTGTCGCTCGTACGCTTCGAGCTGCTGGGTGCATCCCGAAGATCGGGTGCTGCTTTCGGACCCGATGCGGGCAATGGGGCTCGAGACCCAGCTGCTGCTGGAACGCTTGACCGGCCGTCCGGCTGCCTTTACGGAGCCGGATGACGTACGAGAGCTGAGCGACGGCGCCGAAGTGGCCGTTGCTGGCCTGAGCTTTCAAGCCATCCATGCACCCGGGCACACCCCTGGCTCGACCATGTTTCAGATGGCCTATCTCCGAAGCCCGCAGATCGACTCGGTGGTCTTCTCCGGCGACGTGTTGTTTGCTGGCTCGATTGGCAGAACTGACTTGCCAGGCGGAAGCCTGCCCGACATGCTGAAGAGCCTGCGTACCAAGGTGCTGCCGTTGCCGGACACAGTAGCTGTGCTTCCAGGACACGGTCCGCAGACGACCATGGCCCGCGAGCGAGTCGGCAACCCGTACCTGCAGAATCTCGCCGAACTGTCCAAGGAGTAGCGCGTGAGTCGCCCCAAGCCGCTGTCGGGCTTTCCGGAGTACACACCAGAAGCCCGCATCGTCGAACAGTTCGTACTCGACCGGCTGCGAGAAACCTTCGAACTGCACGGTTTCGCATCGATCGAGACCCGGGCAGTCGAGCCGTTGGATCGTCTGGCTAAGCAAGGTGAGATCGACAAGGAGGTGTACACGGTCCAACGGCTGCATGGCGATCCGGACGAGCCGGCTGATCTTGGTTTGCGTTTCGACTTAACCGTGCCGTTTGCCCGCTACGTACTCGAGAACGCTCACCAGCTTGCCTTTCCCTTCCGGCGCTACCAGATTCAGAAGGTCTGGCGAGGCGAGCGTCCGCAGGAGGGCCGGTATCGCGAGTTCACCCAGGCCGATGTGGACATCGTGAACGCCGAGACACTGGCTCCACATCATGACGTGGAGCTGCCGCTGGTCACCTTAGCTGCGCTGGAGCGACTCCATGTCGATCTTGGTCTGCCACCAGTGCTGATGCGGGTGAACAATCGCAAGCTCGCTCAGGGTTTCTATCTGGGTTTGGATATTGCTGATCCTGCCGCCGTGCTGCGACAGGTCGACAAGATCGACAAAATTGGCCCCGATCAAGTGATCGAGCAGTTGATCAATGAGGTCAAGATCACCGAAGCCCAGGCCCGCAGCTGCGTCCAGCTGGCTCAGATCCGCTCCGAGGATGCTTCGTTCGTCTCGGAGGTGCGCCGGCTGGGTGTCGAGCATGATCAGCTCGACGAGGGACTCGACTTGCTGACCGAGGTAGTGACCACCGCTGCACGCTACGTGCCCGGTCGACTGATCGCAGATCTCAGGGTTGCGCGCGGACTCGACTACTACACCGGCACCGTTTATGAGACCGAGCTCGTCGGGTTTGAGTCGTGGGGGTCAATTGCCTCCGGCGGCCGGTATGACTCGTTGGCCAGTGATGGCCGGATCACCTACCCAGGCGTCGGGCTCTCGATCGGTGTCACCCGGCTACTGGCTCCGCTGCTGGCCAAGGGGATGCTGCGGGCCTCCCGGCCAGTTCCGACAGCGGTGTTGGTTGCCGTCGACAGCGAGCAGACCAGAGCTGCCGCGATCGAGGTGGCTGAGCGGCTTCGGTCCCGCGGGATCCCGACAGAGGTGGCTCCCCGAGCGGACAAATACGGCCGGCAGATCCGTTACGCCGACCGCCGCGGTATCCCGTACGTGTGGTTCGGTGGAACCGATGGCGGGGAAGTCAAAGACATCCGTACGGGCGAACAAGTCGCCGCAGACCCATCGTGCTGGATGCCGAGCCCGGCTGACCTGAAGCCGTCCGTGGTCAGGCCTACACCATCAGGCTGAGACTGCGCACCGTCCGGTCAATCCGGTTCCAGGCGCGGTGATGCAGCTTGCGCTGTCTCGAGCGGGCCTCTGCCACGGCGCTGACGTCGTTTGAGGCGATGTTGAGCTCTCGGCCGAGGTCGGTGACGGTGCGCCTCATCTGGTACAGCTCCTCTGGGGAGCAACCCATCAGCGTACGCACCGGTGGAGGAAATTGAGTCGCCGCGAGGCGATTGTCAAAGGCGCTGGCGTCCTGACCCTCTTCATAGACATGAGTTAGCCGGTGATCCTTCAGGAACGACGCGAAAGTGTCCCAACGGTCAGGATGAGCCTTGTTGAGCGCATTCCAGTCGCACTCGGCGTAGAGGCTGATGGCGTCGGCGTCGTCCTCGATGCTGGTGATCGTGCGATGCGGGATTTCGTGGTATTCGGCCAATTCCAGAGTGCGCGAGTCATGGGCGAGCAACAGAGCGGGGGTTCCGGCCTGCAGCGCCGCGATGTTGCCGTGAATGCGGGTACCGAAGGCGAAGTCGTAGTGTGCCATGTGCTCGAACCAGGTCTTCGGATCCAGGAAGAAGCGAACCCGGTCGGATCGGATCAGCGGATGCTCGAGTGTGATGGGCACACCGGAGGCAACCATCGCCGCCTTCTTCTTGCTCTCCTCGTAGCTGCCGTACAACATCAGCTCAAGGGTCTCGATGTTCTGCGCCATGTACACCAGGCGCGGGAAATGCTCCGCGGCGTAAAGCGAGATCGGGCCCATCTCTGTCACGTACGGCGACACGTTCAAGGCAATGGGGGACTCAGCAGTGAGCGCCTCGACCTTCTTCTCAACATGCAGGTCGGGTCCGTACATGAACATCGACGGACATCCGATCACCTTCACGTGCTCATCGCCGAAGCCCAGCGACTTCAGGTAGTCCCGAGTCTGCTCACCGCGCACCCCGATCGAGGGTGAGCGATTCAGCACGGCACGTACGAATCGCGTAGTAGCCGGTTTGACGCGGTCAACAACCTTGTAGCTGCCATCGAGGTCAGCCTGTGACCCTACGCCCAGTACGCTCACTGGGATGGTCAGTTGCTCGATCAGGGTGCTCAGCGCATCCAGCCGCTCGACGTAGCTCAGCCGGAACGCGTTGGCCAACGGAATCACGACGTGGTCGAACCGCGAGTTGATTGCGCGCCTTTGGTTTCCGGCCAGCCCAGAGGTCTCGAGGACCGCGTCGGACGTGGACAGCAACCGATAGACCGCCTGGCTGAAGACCAGGTTGCCCGCGTTATTCCCGATGAGGTTTCGCCGGTACGTGGTATCGGCGTCCGCCACGGTGAACGGGTTCTTATGTGCCCGGATCAGAATTTGAGGCATTGAGGGGGCATCCTCGCGTCTGGGTGGAGCATTGCCTTGGGGAGTCTAAGTCACCAAGAGGCCCGTCGCGTGGAAATCCACAAAGTGCCGCCGGCGAGTCGTCGTTGTCAGCGGGGGACGAGCGTGATATTGACACGTGCAGTTGTGTCGGCAGGTCCGGCTAGTGTCGCTGCATCGTGACAATGATGATTCGACAAGATGTGCTGCAACGCCGCCTGGCAACTCAGATGCTGCAGGGTGTGGGGCTGCCGGGCGCAGCAGACGTGGTCCGGCTCCTAGGATGCGTGCAGTCGCAGGAGTATGCCCACGCGCTGTGGTCGCTTGGCATGCGGACTTCGGGGCTCAGGGCCACTGAGGTGCAGGCCGAGTTCGACCGCGGCGACTTCCTCCGGACTCACATCTTGCGCCCAACCTGGCACTTCGTGGCCGCCGAGGACATCCGCTGGATCTTGGAGGTCACGGCCCCGCGAGTTCAGCAGCTCAATCAGACGATCTATCGCCAGGAGGGCCTCGATCGGGCCACACTGGACCGCGGCCTGGTACTGATCGTCGACGAGCTCACGGGCGGGCGGTATCGAACTCGGGCCGAGCTTGGTCAAACATTGGCCGATCAGGGCCTGGTGAGTGAGCGCTTGCGCCTGGCCTACATCGTCATGAACGCCGAACTGCAAGGCGTCATTTGCAGTGGGCCGATGCGCGGCAGGCAACAGACCTATGCACTGCTGGACGAACGGGTCCCGCACTCGGCAGACGCCGCAGGCGACGCTGCGGAGCTGGCGCGCCGGTTCTTCGCAGGTCATGGGCCGGCAAGCATTCCCGATCTGGCTCGCTGGTCCTCGCTCACCATCAGCCAATGTCGGGATGCAGTAGTTGCGGTCAAGGACCGGCTGGACTGCGTCACGGTCGAGGGCGTCGAGCTCTGGTTCGACCCGGACGCACCACGGGCGGGTCAGTCGTCGGACGCTCTGCTGCTCCCGCTGTACGACGAGCTGACCCTGAGCTATCCGGTGATCAACTTTCCGCAAGCGACCGGTCATCCGCATACTCCGGGCGAGGATCTCTTCGTAGGCTGCGTGATCATCGGCGAGACGAATGTCGGTATCTGGCGGCGTACCGTGAAGGGCCGCAAGATCATCATGGAGATTGCTCTGGCTCCAGAAGTCCTGCAGCGCTCCCGCTCGCTGGTTGAGACTGCGGCTAGCGAACTGGCAACTTTCCAGGGAAAGCAGCTGGAGCTGACGATCACCGGCTGACGTGCCCGAGTTGTTTCTGCTCAGCGCTATAGGGTGACCTGCAATTAGGCGAGGAGGGGATCGTGACCGTGCACTCAGCCGGACATACCGTCCTGGCGTCGGCAGACAGCGACGTCTATGCCTCGCTTCGCAAACGTCCCAGCTCCCGTGCGGAGCGGTACGCGATGGGCCGAGCGCTGCGGCGCGAGGTTCCGCGCAAGAGCCTGGGTAGGTGGCGGGCGTCGGCCGATCGCCCCGACCCAGTCCAGTTGATCATCGAGTCGCACGAGGGTCGGCTGGACTGGTTGGTTCCGGTCCGCGTCGCCCGCATGGTGCTCTCCCCGTACGGCTTCCTGCGCGGCACAGCGGTCGTCATGGCGGACGATGTGGCGCAGCTCCCGGCGACCGGCATCAACCCCGTGGTCTGTGGCGACGCCCATCTGGGCAACTTCGGTTTCTACGCCTCACCCGAGGGCGAGCTTGTCCTCGACCTGAACGACTTCGATGAAGCCCATCCGGGTTGCTGGGAGTGGGATCTGCGCAGGCTGGTCGCCAGCATCTGGGTTGCAGGGCGGGAAAACGCGTCGTCGGAGGACGAATGCCGCGCATCGGTCCTGGCATGTGTCGCGGCATATCGGAATGAGGTCCGATTCTTGGCCGACCAGCCCCTGCTAATGCGCAGCTACAACCGCCTCGATGTCAGTCGGCTGCACGAGACAGCGACCGAGAAATCGCTTCGGGAGGAAATCGACCGCTCCGCGAAGCGTGCCCGCTCGCGCACCAGCGATCGGGTACTTCCACGGTTTACCGCAGAGCGCGACGGCCAACGGCAGATCATCGAAGACCCGCCTCTGATCACTCGGCTCAGCCCCGAGGAGTACGAAGCGGTCGCTGTCGCGCTGGATGATTACCTTCACACTCTGGCACCGCACTGGCGACGCGCACTCGGTGGCTACACCCTGACCGACGTCGCGCACAAAGTCGTTGGCGTCGGCAGTGTGGGCCTGCGCGCGTATGTGGCACTGCTGGAAGGGAGCAGCCCGGAGGACGTGGTCTTTCTGCAACTCAAGCAGGCTCGTCGGTCGGTGCTGGCGAAATATGTGCACGGTGATTCTGCCTGGCATGCCCACCAGGGTCAGCGGGTCGTGGAGTACCAGCAGGCGTTGCAGACCGTCAGTGACCCGCTGCTGGGCTGGACCACCATCGGCGAGTTGCAGTACTACGTGCGTCAGTTCCGCAACATGAAGGGAACTATCCCGCTGGACGCCATCGATGCTGCGGCGCTCACCGACTACGCCGGCATCGTCGGTCATCTGCTGGCCAAGGGTCACGCTCGAACCAGCGGCGCTTCGATGATCGCCGGGTATGTGGGAGCGTCAGACAAGCTAGATCAGGCACTGGCAAAGTTCGCCCGGGCCTACGCCGACCAAACCGAGGCGGACCATGCGGCACTGCTGAAGGCGGCGCGCCGTGGTCTGCTTCCGGTGGCCGACGGTGCGTTGCAACGAACCGGCTCATCGTTTCGTCCGTGATCAATGAGTCTGCCGCCATCACTGGGAGCGGCCCGGCCGCCAGAGCAAAGCTAGACCGATCACGGCTAGGGCGCCAAGGGAAAGCGCTCCGATTCCGGCGACTGCGAACCCGCGGGTCAGGATGCGATCAGTGTTGGTGGATCTTTCCTCCCGATCGGATGCGCCAGCTATAGGTGGTCTGGGACTCCGGAGCATCGGGGGTGCGATCCCGCTCGGCAGGTTGCCGCTACACAAGGTGGTGATGAGCCGGTTCACTGCCCGCTCGCCCTCACCCTCAATGCCCTGAATGGCGAAGATCACCCAGGTGCTGCCGACCTCCGGATCGAGGCCACAGGCATCCGAGTCACGGGTGGAGGCAACGACCTGTTCGTGGTAGACCGTGCCCTTGTAGACCCGATCCACGGCGAAGCGGATATCGGTGCGGGCACGAGCATTGCGGCCGACGACTTCCTTGCTGATCACCGTGCCGCGGAAAACCGCATCGGCTTCACGGAGTGCACGATTGGTCGAAATGCCGGCACAGCTACAAGCGAAGGCTTCTGTGGTATCGACGAGCGCAACCCAGGTGCCCAGCAGCACTGAGGCCATTAGGGCGACCAGGCGCAGCGGGAGCCTCCTCACTTTGCAAGTCTCGGCTGACCCTGCCGGGAACACAAGATTACTGTGGGGCTACTGGTACGCAGCGGCTTGGATCCGGTAGAGATCGGCGTACGGGCCATCCTGCTGCATCAGCTCATCGTGGCTGCCCACCTCGGCTAATCGCGAGCCGTCGAGGACGACGATGAGATCGGCCATTCGCACGGTGCTGAACCGGTGCGAGACCAAGATCGTGGTGCTGCCGATGTCGCCGGCGGCCGACTCGTGACCACGCGCTGCGTCAGCGTAGCGTTCGAACAGCTCGTGTTCGGTCTCGGCGTCCAGCGCCGCTGTCGGCTCGTCAAGCACCATCAGGAGTGGTCCGGGGCGCATGTAGCCGCGGGAAAGCGCCAACTTCTGCCATTGGCCGAAGCTCAGCTCCTGACCGCCCGGCCAGGTCGAGCCCAGTTGGCTGTGCAGGCCCTCCGGCAAGCGCTCGACCACGTCGCCGGCTCCTGCTTTCCGCACCGCGTCCGTTACTGCCGGCTCATTGTCGAGCCTGGGGAGATCACCGAGGCCGACGCTGTGCTGGGCGCTGAACTCGAACCGGAAGAAGTCCTGGAAAGCGCCTGTTAGCCGTTTGCGCCACTCTGTCGCCGGCATCCGGCGCAGCGGCTGGCCGTCGATCAGTATGTCTCCAGAGGTTGGTTCATACATCTTGGCGAGCAGCTTCACCAGCGTGGACTTCCCCGCGCCGTTTTCTCCGACGACCGCGACCACCGCACCAGCTGGCAGGCGCAGGGTGATGTCCTCCAGCGCGAGGCGGCTGGCCCCGGGGTAGGCAAACGACACGTGCTCCAGGGTGATGCCGTCGACCAGTCGCTTCGGCACTGCGATGTCGGTGTCGGCGGTCAATGCCGCGGCGTAGTTCTCCAACCACACCAGCCTCCTCGATCCGTCGAGCCAGATGCCGCGCAGGAAGCCGATCTCGCCGATCGTGCCGCCGACGTACGCCGACAGCCGAGCACCGGCCGCCAAGATCAGCAACACCGAGCCGACCGTGGCGTCGAGCCCGACGACAACGAAGACGACAGCGCCGACGTAACCCAAGCCGAAGATCGCCCAGGCCACCGAGTGCGAGATAGCCGTCCCCCAGCGCGCCCGCGCCACGGGCAGGAACCAGCGTTGCCACTCCGTACGACGCCGATCGGCCAAGTCGTCGCCGATGCCGGTGACCCGCACCTCTTTCGCGGCGGCCGCACTGGTCGCCGTGGCGAACATGTGCTCCGCAAGCCGGTTGTGCTGGGCGAACCGTTCTTCCACCTGCCGCTCTACACCTGGTCGCCACGCTGAGCTCAGCACAGTCGGCAGCGCGAAAACCGCCAGCAGCATCAGCCGCGGATCGATGCTGGTCAGCAGCACGATCGTGATGACGACGCGTACGATCCAGCCGATCGTTTCCAGCAGCGACAGGTACATGTGATCCAACACAAAGACCTGGTTGCGGAGCACCGCCAGCCGGTCGAGGTAGTCCGGTCGCTCTTGGAGCTCAAGCCCCGAGACTGACGCCTGGAGTGTGGCGACATGGGTCTCGAGCGCGATCGTGACGCGGTCGCGGAACCGTCGGGTCGTTCGCGTTGTGACTACCCGGAGGAGCCAGGTCAAAGTCGCCGAGGCTGCAATTGCCGCCAGCGTGGCGAACAACATGGCGGTATTGCCCGCCAAGAGCGCATCGGCCATCAGGCTCAGCCACAAAGCGATCAACGCATCCGGCACCGCCTGGAGCAAGGTCAGCGTGACCACCACGACGACCAGGCGCGGCTCATGGGTGTATCCGAGCTTGCACAGCCGCCACATCGATGAGAGTGCTGGCGGGAGCTCCTCGCGGCCGGACCGTGACGACCGGCGCGAGGTCTGTTCAGCTGTCGCGTCAGAGGACATCGAAGACGACGCCTTCCTCATCCATCGTGGCCTCGAACCTCTTTGCCTGGAGCTCGAACATCGTCTTGTAGCGACCGCCCAGTGCGATCAGCTCGTCATGGCTACCCAGCTCGACAACTCGGCCATGCTCGAGGACGCAGATACGGTCCGCGTACCGGACCGTGGAGAACCGGTGCGAGATCAAGATCGTGGTGGCCTCACGGGTTGCCTGCAGCACCCTGTCGAACACCTCTGCCTCGCCACGGACATCGAGTTGCGCTGTCGGCTCGTCGAGCAGCACCAGCCCGGCGCCGCGCCGCACTGCGCACAGCGCCCGCGCCAGGGCAACACGCTGCCACTGACCACCCGACAGCTCGATGCCGTTGCGGTATCCCTTGGCCAACGGCGTGTCGAGCTCGGCAAGGTTCTCGGCGCCTGCATCGACGAGTGCTGCCCGAATCTCGTCATCACTGGCTTCCCGCGTGGGGTCGACATTCTCGCGCAGGGACAGCTCGAAGCGGACAAAGTCCTGGAAGACCGCGGCGATGCGGCGCCGCCAACCGCCAGGCTCAAGGCGGCGCAGGTCTACTCCGTCAACCTTGATCGCCCCGTTGTTGGGGTCATAGAGGCGGCAGAGCAACTTGGCGAGCGTGGTCTTGCCGGCGCCGTTCTGGCCGACGATCGCCAGCGAGGTGCCAGCCTGCACGGTGAGGTCGAGCCCGGAGAGGACCGCGCGTCTGCTGCCGGGGTAGGCGAACGAGACGTCACGGAAGGCGATGTGCTGACTCGGCATTCCGGCCGAAGGCTCGTTTCCGGCAGCCAAGCTTCCCAGCGGCGCCATCGCCGGTCCCAGTCGAGCGACAGCGGCGACCGGAGCGGCGGCCCCGTCCAACGCCCAGTTGAGACCGCCGAACGCGATGAGGCTGACCCCGAGCGCTACCTGGGCATACACGACGAGCCGATCGAGCGGGAGGTCGCCCGAGACGGCTCCGAAGCCTAGAGCACCAAACACCGCCGCGTTGGCTGCGATCACGATGATCATGCACAAGATCACGGAGTTCTCTCGGAGTCGCGTTGCGCGGTACTGCAGCTCGAACAGGCGTTTGCGGCGCGCGATGAAGCGCTCAACGGTCCAGCCCGCTAGACCGAAGAGCCGCAGCTCCTTGGCCGGCTGCGGATCGACAGCGAGCTGGTAGGCATAGTCCGCATGCCGCTGAGCCGACCGCACCTCCGGGGTGTTCCGGTCCTTCCAGACCCCGCTCTCGCGCAGCAGCCAATGGGTCGATCCCCATGCCGCCAGGAGAACCAGCGGTGCCCACCATGCGAATCCGATGAGCACGACGGCTGAGGCCACGCCGCTCACGGCACTAACCAGGCTGGTAGCAATGAAATCGACGTTGAGGTACATCGGCGGACCGGTCATCCCGCGGTCGAACTCGCGCGCGGTCGTCAGATCATCAGCAAGGTCCGGATCCTCCAAATGTCCGATCCCGGATGGTTGAACGCAGGCGCGAATGAGCGACTCGTTGAGCCAAGCGGAGACCTTGTTGCCAAGGTTCATGCTGACTGCGGTCTGGATCGGATTCATGATCAGCATGAGCACGAAAACCACACCAGTCAGAGCAAGGGAAACTGCGACCGACCGAGCCTGCTGGACCGCGCTGACGGTGGCACCGATGGCTACCGCAAAGATTGCGGGCATCGCGCCGTTCAGGATCAACAGTGCCCACCAAATCGTGGCCAGCACCGGATCGGCTTTGGGCAGTGCGCCAAAGAACTGCCACTCCTGCCTCGCTCGGAGCCGGTTGAGCACATGACGACTCTGCCACTTGCCAGTGACATGTAGAGCGGGTGGCTGACCCCTTGTGGATCGGTGGGGATGGCCAGTAGCAAAAGCAGTACGGGAGGGACGCTGCCGACCCGTAGGATCGAATGTCGCTCGAGTGATGGGAAAGGACAGCACCTCGTGATGCGCACTCATGGAGTCGGCACCCTTCGTGCCGAGCATGCCGGCAGCACTGTGACCTTGGCTGGCTGGGTGGCTCGCCGCCGTGATCATGGGGGAGTCGCCTTTCTTGATCTTCGCGATGCGTCTGGACTAGTCCAGATAGTGGTCCGTGACGAGATGTTGGCCGCGTCGGGCGCACATGAGCTGCGCAATGAGTACTGCCTTCTCGTCACCGGCGACGTCGACCTCCGACCCGAGGGCAACGCCAATCCTGAGTTGCCAACAGGAGAGGTGGAGGTCGTCGTCACCGAGCTGGAGGTGCTGAGCCCGTCCGCGCCGTTGCCATTCCAGATTGACGAGCGCGTGGGTGTGGGTGAGGAGACGAGGCTGAAATACCGCTATCTCGATCTGCGGCGGCCAGCACCAGCGGCGGCGCTTCGGCTACGCAGTGAGGTCAATCGGGTGGCCCGTACGCTGCTTGCTGAGCGCGGCTTCGTGGAGATCGAGACACCGACCCTGACCCGTTCCACGCCGGAGGGAGCGCGCGACTTTCTGGTTCCGGCACGTCTCAAACCCGGCTCCTGGTACGCGCTGCCGCAGAGCCCGCAACTGTTCAAGCAGCTGCTCATGGTGAGCGGCATGGAGCGCTACTACCAGATCGCGCGGTGTTATCGCGACGAGGACTTCCGAGCAGATCGGCAGCCGGAATTCACCCAGCTTGACGTCGAGATGAGCTTTGTCGACCAGGACGACGTGATTGAGCTCACCGAGGCGCTGATCACCGTCATCTGGCAGCTGATCGGCGTCGAAGTCGCAACCCCGCTGCTCCGCTTGACGTACGCGGATGCGATGAACCGATTCGGCACCGACAAGCCTGACCTGCGGTTCGGACAGGAACTGGTCGAGGTGACGGATTACTTCGCCAAGACACCGTTTCGGGTGTTCCAAGCGGAGTACGTCGGTGCAGTGGTGATGCCGGGTGGGGCCGGCCAGCCGCGCAAGCAATTGGATGCTTGGCAGGAGTTTGCTCGGCAGCGCGGACACCGCGGTCTGGCGTACGTGCTGGTCGGCGAGGACGGCGAGCTGGGCGGGCCAGTGGCCAAGAACCTCTCGGAGTCGGAGCGCTCCGGCCTGGCAGCTGAGGTCGGTGCCGCGCCGGGGGACTGCATATTCTTTGCCGCCGGTCCGCGTGCCCTAGCGCAGTCACTGCTTGGTGCTACCCGACTCGAGATTGGCCGCAGGGTCGGGCTCATCAACGAGGACGCGTGGGCTTTCTGCTGGGTGGTCGATGCACCGTTGTTCGAGCCTGCGAGCGTCGCCATGGCCGCCGGTGATGTCACGGTCGGGGCCGGTGCCTGGACCGCCGTACACCATGCCTTTACGGCGCCGCAGGACCCGGAAAACTTCGACACCGATCCTGGCTCAGCGCTCGCCTGGGCCTACGACATCGTCTGCAACGGCAACGAGATCGGCGGCGGCTCGATCCGTATCCATCGGCGAGACATCCAGGAGCGCGTCTTCGCGGTGATGGGGCTGCCGAAGGAGGAGGCGCAGGAGAGGTTTGGGTTCTTGCTGGATGCCTTCAACTACGGACCCCCGCCCCATGGCGGCATCGCGTTCGGTTGGGACCGGATCTGTGCCCTCTTGTCAGGAACAGACTCGATCCGCGACGTGATCGCGTTTCCGAAGTCCGGTGGCGGCGTCGATCCACTCACCGGCGCCCCAGCTCCGATCACCGCCGAGCAGCGCAAGGAGGCCGGCATCGACGTCCAGCCCGACCTCTGAGAGGTCGGGCGTCTGAGGTGCTGGCGCCTCAGGAATCTGCGACGGCTTGCAGCTCCCGTGTCATTTCCTCGACCAGGCTCGGCCGGCCGTGGAACAGGGCAGGAGTGTTCTGGAAGAGCACGATCCGCCATTGGCCGTCCTGCGCTTCGGCGACAACGGTCTGGTGGGAGTTCGTCTCGGACCTGATCGCAGTCTGGCCTGGTGGAACCAGTCCAGCGATCGCTCGCAAGATCACGGCGCGCTGTCCCAGTTCACGAACGGCCTTCACTTTGACGGCGTACCGCCCGGTCTCGTGGTCTGCGAAAATGTTTGCCATCTCGCTGCTGATCGTCTGCCTACCGGAACTCACGCTGCCATCGAATCCGATGATCACGCCGTCTTCGGCGAAGGGTGCAGCCATAGCGGTGCCATCGTGATCGTTCCACGCAGTGATCAAAGTGTCGTAAAGAGCCCTGACGTCGTTCTCGCCCATGGACCGCATCATGCTCCATGGGCGAACGCTGTGGTCGAGAGGCTTCATTCGTCGTTGGGACGGTATCCGTAGGATCTCAAGCGATGAGCGAGGATCTCTTCGGTGGCACCGTCGGTGGTCAGACAGCGACACCTAGTGGCAGCCTGGGCGACACCGATCGTGCCGGTCTGCCGCTTGCCGTACGCATGCGACCACGCACCCTGGAGGAGATTCTCGGGCAGGACCACTTGATGGGGCCCGGATCTCCACTTCGCCGGCTTGCCGCGGGCGAGCCAATGTCGGTATTCCTCTGGGGGCCGCCAGGCGTCGGCAAGACCACGATCGCTGCGGTCGTCTCCCACCAGAGCGATTCGAGGTTTGTAGAGCTTTCCGCCGTCACTGCCGGCGTGAAGGACGTCCGGGCGGTGCTTGACCAAGCGCGCCGGGACCTACGTACGGCGCGGCAGACCGTGCTGTTCATCGATGAGGTGCATCGCTTCTCGAAGACGCAGCAGGACGTGCTGCTCCCGGCGGTCGAGAACCGGCTGGTCACACTGATCGCCGCAACCACGGAGAACCCGAGCTTCTCGGTCATATCGCCATTGTTGTCACGATCGCTCTTGCTGACCCTCAAGCCTCTCGGCGATGAAGACATCTCGAATCTCATCGATCGAGCGCTGAAAGAGGACCGCGGACTGGCTGGCGAATACCAACTCGACTCCGATGCTCGCGCCATGATCGTGCGACTCTCCGGAGCTGATGCCCGCCGCGCCCTGACCTTCCTGGAAGAGTCGGCCGCTGGCGCATCTGCCATCGGCCAGACCATGATCACCACTGACATGGTCGAGCGTGCCGTCGATAGGGCAGCGGTCCGCTACGACCGTGCCGGTGATCAGCACTATGACGTGATCAGCGCATTCATCAAGTCGATTCGAGGCTCCGATGTTCAGGCGGCCCTGCACTATCTCGCCCGGATGGTCGCGGCAGGTGAGGACCCGCGCTTCATCGCCCGGCGGTTGGTGATCTTGGCCTCGGAAGACATCGGTCTGGCCGATCCGACGGCGCTGCAAACAGCAGTCGCAGCTGCTCACGCGGTCGAGTTCATCGGGATGCCGGAGGGGCGGATCAACCTAGCGCAAGCGGTCATCGCGCTTGCCCTGGCGCCTAAGTCGAATGCGGTGATCAAGGCGGTAGATGCGGCGCTGGCCGACGTCAACGCCGGCAGGATCGGACTGGTGCCGCGCCACCTGCGGGATGCTCACTATCCGGGCGCCCAGCGGCTCGGACATGGGCAGGACTACGCCTACGCCCACGACGAGCCGCACGGTATCGCGGCCCAGCAGTATCTTCCGGATGAGCTAGCTGATGCGCGCTATTACGTCCCCACCGACTTCGGCGCCGAGGCGGCCCTGGCGAGCAGGTTGGCACGCATCGAGGAACTGCTTGGTCGAGCTGATGACTGAACGGTGTTGGCACACCTATGCGCGCTGAGCCCTTCGACGAGCTCAGGACGGCGCTTGTCGAAGCGTGAGCTCGTGCCCTTTGACAGGCTCAGAGCACATTTTGCTGGCGCGGAATCCCAGCATCGCCTGGGGTAGGAGCAGGGTAAGGTCGCATAGTCACGCCGCTTGGCGCGCTTTCGACTGTCCACAACGAGAAGGAAATCCCATGTCCGGAGGGGAAATCGCAGGCTTGATCGCCGCTGTTGCCTTCGTTGCATTGGTGGCATTGACGGCCGTGCCGCTGCTCAAGCTGGGGCGCGTGTTAGAGGAGGTCCGGCTGGCGGTACGTGACATCGGCCATGAGTCGGTGCCCATTCTCACCGAGCTGCAGGGCACGGTACGTGCGACCAACGATGAACTGGGCAAGCTCAGCACGGTGACCGAGGATGCGGCAAAAGTGAGCCGTAACGCGACAGTCGTCAGCGAGAACGCTGCACAGATGACCCAGCTCTTCTCGGCCACCCTCGGCGGACCCCTGGTCAAAACAGCAGCATTCAGCTACGGCATCCGGAAGGCGATCAAGGGCAACGGCTCGGCCCGCAAGGCGAAGCGGAGCGCCTGATGTTCCGGCGCTTGTTCTGGTTCGTCATTGGTGCGGGCGTCGCGGTCTTTGTTTACACCAAGGTTCGCCAGTACATGAAGAAGGCATCTCCGGAGGCGATTGGTCACCGCGTTGCCGATAGCGCGAGTGGTATCAGTGAGTCAGCCCGTGGGTTCGTTCACCGAGTACGAGCCGGAATGGCGGAGCGCGAAACCGAACTCCGCGAGACGCTCAACCTCCCCGACAGCCAACCTCCCCGCTAGCCCGTTCGCGATTTCACCAGTCAAGGAACACCGTCATGAAAACCGCCGAGATTCGGCGCCGCTTCTTGGATTTCTTCGCAGCACGTGATCACGAAGTCGTGCCGTCGGCGCCGCTGCTCTACAACGATCCGACGTTGCTGTTCGTCAATGCCGGAATGGTGCCCTTCAAGCGGTATTTCAGCGGGGCCGAGACCCCTCCCTTCGACCGCGCGACGAGTGTGCAGAAGTGCGTCCGGACCCTCGACATCGACGAGGTCGGCAAGACCACCCGCCATGCCACGTTTTTCCAGATGAACGGAAACTTCTCCTTCGGCGACTACTTCAAGGCCGAGGCCATTCGGTACGCGTGGGAGCTTGTCACCGGTTCACAAGAGGGCGGCGGATATGGCTTTGACCCTGACAAGATCTGGGTCACCGTACTGAGCTCCGACGACGAGGCTGCGGCGCTCTGGGAAAGTATCGCCGGCCTATCTCAGGAACGGATTCAGCGGCGCGGATTGCTCGACAACTACTGGCACATGGGTGTTCCCGGACCAGGTGGGCCGTGTAGCGAGATCTACGTCGACCGCGGCCCCGAGTATGGCCCTGATGGCGGCCCGGTGGTGGATGAGGATCGCTTCCTGGAGATCTGGAATCTGGTCTTCATGCAGGAAGAGCTGTCCGCGGTCCGGCGGAAGGATGACTTCGACGTCGCTCGGGACCTGCCGCGGAAGAACATCGACACTGGCATGGGTCTGGAGCGCGTCGCCTACCTCCTGCAGGGGGTGGACAATCTCTACGAGATTGATCAGGTCTATCCGGTGATCGACCACGCCGCTCAGCTGACGGGTAAGCGATACGGCGACCGACACGAGGACGACGTACGGCTCCGCGTGGTCGGCGACCACATCCGATCTGGTCTGATGTTGATCACTGATGGCGTGACGCCGGGCAATGAGGCTCGCGGCTACGTGCTCCGCCGGCTGCTGCGGCGGGTGGTACGGGCCATGCGACTGCTCGGCGTGAGTGAGCCGGTGTTGCCTGAGCTGATGCCGATCAGCCGCGACCTGATGACAGAGTCCTATCCCGAAGTCGCCTCCGACTGGCCACGCATTTCCCAGATCGCGTACGCGGAGGAGGACGCCTTCCGGCGCACCCTGGCCACCGGTACCCAGATCTTCGATCTTGCGGTTGCCGACGCCAAGCGGGAGCAGCAGACGGTGCTCAGCAGCGAGCGGGCGTTTCAGCTGCACGACACGTACGGATTCCCCATCGATCTCACCCTGGAGATGGCGGCTGAGCAGGGGCTGAGCGTCGATGAGTCAGGCTTCCGGCGGTTGATGCAGGAGCAGAAGGACCGCGCCAAGGCCGACGCCAAGTCCAAGAAGGCCGGCGCCCAGGCGGTGGAGATTTACCGCGAGTTGCGCGCACTCGGGCCCACCCCCTTCACCGGCTATACCGAGTTGAGCACTGAGTCGAAGGTCCGCGGCATTGTCGTGGACGGGATGCTCTCCGAGGCCGCTGAGGAGGGCGACCTTGTCGAGGTTGTCTTGGAGCAGACGCCGTTCTACGCCGAATCGGGCGGCCAGGACTCTGACGCCGGCCGGATCGTCGGCGATGGCGTCGAGCTTGAAGTCGTCGATGTGCAGCGCCCGGTTAAGGGCCTGATCGTGCATCGGGTACGTGTCAAGCAGGGTGAGCTGCTCAGCGGTGCCCCGGTACTGGCGGCGGTTGATGGTGAATGGCGCCTTGGGGCCTGCCAGGCGCACTCGGGAACTCACGTCATGCACGCGGCGCTGCGGCAGGTGCTGGGGCCGACCGCACTGCAGAGCGGCTCCTACAACAAGCCGGGCTACCTGCGGCTCGACTTCGCTTGGCAGAGCGGGCTCAGCCAGCAGATTCGGGCCGACGTCGAGGAGGCGGCGAACCAGGCGATTCGCAAAGACCTGAACGTCAGCGCGAACATCATGCCGCTGGCCAAGGCTCGCGAGATCGGTGCGCTCGCGTTGTTCGGGGAGACCTACGACGAGCAGGTGCGAGTCGTCGAGATGGGCGGGCCTTGGTCGCGGGAATTGTGCGGCGGAACCCACGTGCAACACAGTTCTCAGATCGGACTGGTCACCCTCACCGGCGAGTCCAGCGTGGGCTCGGGCGTCCGCCGTGTTGAGGCGTTTGTCGGCATCGAGGCGTTCCGCTATCTGGCGAAGGAACGGTCGCTGGTGCTGGAACTCAGCGACGCCCTCAAGGTGCAGCCAGAGCAACTTCCCGATCGGATCAACAAGCTCGTTTTGCAGCTCAAAGAGGCCGAGAAGCGAATCGCGGATCTCAGGAGCCAGACGGTGTTGTCCGATGTTGGCACCATCGTTGCCAAGAGCCACGACATGTGGGGCGTTGGCTACATTGCCCACCAGGCTGACGGCCTATCCGGCAACGACCTGCGGTCCCTCGCCTTTGAGATCCGCAACCGCGTCCAAGACACAGCGTCAGTTGTGGCCCTGGTCGGCGGACCCGCCGAGAAGCCGAGCGTGGTCATCGTGACGACCCAAGGCGCCCGAGACCGCGGCCTGGACGCCAGCGACCTGGTGCGCGTCGCCAGCGAGACCTTAGGCGGGCGCGGCGGAGGCAAGGCCGACATCGCCCAGGGTGGCGGCACCGACGGGAGTCGCGCGGAAGATGCCCTCAAAGCCGTGGAGTACGCCATCGGGCACGCGCTGCAGTCCTAATTTGGCCGCGCGGTTCCTCACTCCTTCGGCGAAGGACTCGGCAGCGGGCAGGCGAAAACGCGGTGGTTAAGTTGGCAGGCCGGCAGACCTGGTAAGCCTCAGGTTTCAAGCATCTTAGGTTTTCGCCTGCCCGCTGCCGAGCCCTTCGCCTGCGTGCGGGGCGCGCGGCTTCAAGGTTGCAGCGCGTGCCGAGGGCTGATCCCGGCCTCAGGTCACGTGCGTCGCGCGGCCCATGGAGCCGCCACCTGGGATGTCGGTCTTGCGGGTCCCGGCTGGACAAGCAGAGCTGGCGGGGACGCTGCCGGGTGCCGGGAAACCTAAGATGCTTGAATCCTGGGATGCGATTGGTCTTGCGTGCCGCTCGATCTCACCACCACGTTTTCCCGGCACCCGGCAGTGTTCACGCCTGCGATCCTGTCGAACGATGAGTCAGTTCCGGCCTGGCGTACGGCTCGCATTCGATTGGGGGGATGTGCGGATCGGCGTTGCGGCGTGTGATCGAGACGGGGTGCTGGCGTATCCGGTGGGCACGGTTCGGGCGGGGAAGGACGAGATCGCCGAGTTGGATGCTGTGGTCGCTGAGTACGAGCCGATTGAGTTGCTCGTGGGGTTTCCGAGGAGTCTGAGTGGCGATGAGGGACCGGCGGCGGGGAAGGCTCGGGAGCGGGCTGGGCGGCTCGCTGATGCGGTTCGTGTGCCGGTCAGGCTGGTGGATGAGCGACTGACGACAGTGACGGCATCGCAGCGGCTCTCTCAGGGTGGGAAGCGGGTAAAGGAGCAACGGGAGTTGATCGATGCGGCAGCGGCGGTCGCGATTTTGGAGCAGGCATTGGCATTTGAACAATCCCGGGGAATACCGCCTGGGGAGCTAGTATCAGCTTCTGGCGGCCCGGTCATCGACGGGCCAGACCTGCCTGGCGGCTCCGGGCAGGAGAGGCCTCTGCAGACCTGAGGGAGATCAGCAAGCGTGTCATCGATGCTCGACCCAGAGGTCCCACCGAGCCAATCCGAAGAAATAGCGCGCACCGCGAAGGGTTGCTTCGCGGTATTTGTCGCCGCCGCCGTACTAGTGCTCGGCGGCTACTTCGTCTGGGATAAGACCAGCACCTTCTTGTCAACCTTCGGTGAGGTCCCGGACTATCCCGGCCCGGGCACCACCAAGATCCTCGTCGACGTACCTGAAGGCGCGTCCTTGGATGTGATCGGCGGTCTCCTGGTGGACCGCGATGTGATCAAGTCGAGGAAGGCCTGGGACAGAGCGCTGCGCACAGAGGAGCGTGCGACCAGCATTCAGGCCGGCAGGTACCTGATGAAAACGCAGATGAAGTCCATTGACGCCCTCCGGCTGCTGATCAATCCCGGCACCTCGAAGATCCGCCTGCGGTTCACCGTCCCGGAGGGACTTCGGCTCACCGCACAGGTGGATGCCCTGGTGAAGGGCACCAAGATCAAGAAATCGGCGTACCAGGCAGCGTTGAAAAAACCGAAGACCCTCCAACTGCCCAAGTACGCCAAGCAGCGACCCGAAGGTTTCCTCTTCCCGGAGACCTACGAACTGACTGCGGAGTCGACGGCTACCTCGACCCTGAAGCAAATGGTCGATCAGTACAAGGCGGTCACGCGGGAGATCGAGTTTGAGGCTGATGCAAAGAAGCTCAAGCGGACACCGTTTGAGGTGCTGATCGTCGCCAGCATCATCGAACGTGAGGTGCGCAGGGAGGAAGATCGACCCAAGGTCGCGCGGGTCATCTACAACCGGCTCGACAAGGACCGGAAACTCGAGCTCGACTCGACCGTGACCTATGCCGAGAAGCTCAAGACCACTACGACCACCAAAGAGGACCGCAAGAGCAAGTCGAAGTACAACACCTACCGCTACAAGGGATTGCCGCCCGGGCCAATTTCGGGGCCCGGGAAGGCCGCGCTCGAGGCGGCCGCAAACCCGGAAAAGGGCAAGTGGCTCTACTTTGTCACGGTCAATCTCGATACCGGTGAAACCAGGTTCGCTGATACGGAGGAGGCCCACGAGAAAAACGTGGCGGCGTTCCAAGCCTGGTGCCAGGCCAACACCGGCCGATGTGGAAGCTGACCTTCGCGTCGCGGCTGGCATGAGACGCTGCGCCGTGCTCGGCTCGCCGATCGAGCATTCACTTTCCCCAGCGCTGCACCGCGCCGCCTACGCCCATCTCGGCCTGGATTGGACCTACGACCGGGTTGAGGTTGATGAGCACGGTCTCGCCTCCTTCGTCCACGGACTCGACGCATCCTGGCGCGGTCTCAGCCTGACCATGCCGCTCAAGGCTGCGGTCTTGGAGCTTGGCGAGGTGGACCAGCTGGCCAAGCTGGCCGGCGCGGGCAACACGCTCGTCCTGGAAGGCGGCGAAGCCTCGGTCCACAACACCGACGTTGGCGGCCTGATCTGGGCAGTCGAGCAGGTGGCCGTAGCGCCGCTGCCGCGGGTGACCATCCTGGGCACCGGAGCAACCGCCGGCTCGGCGCTACTTGCCGCGAGCGACCTGGGCGCGGAGCTGGTGACCGTCGTTGCGCGTTCGCCGGCCAAGGCCGAGGCGCTCAGGGCGCTGAGCGATCAGTTGAGCGTAAGGCTGGAAATCAGACCGTGGTCCGGCAAGGTTCCTGACGCTGATGTTGTGGTTTCGACGGTTGTGTCCGGCGCCGCCGATGGCATCGCACTTGCTGTGGCATGCAGCGCCCCACTGATTGTGGACATCATCTACGACCCCTGGCCAACTGTCCTCGCATCGGCGGCTCAGCAAGCCGGCTGCACTGTGGTCAGCGGGCTGGATCTGCTGATCGGTCAGGCGCTGCTGCAGATCGAGCTGATGACCGGCCGTGCCGTCACAGCCGACCTCCTTTACGCCGCCTTGGAATCTGAGCGGGTCGATCGCCAGCGCGTGCAAGACTGCTGATCATGCTCCGATGGCTCACAGCCGGCGAGTCGCACGGTCCGGCGCTGGTGGCAATCCTGGAAGGACTGCCGGCTCATGTGCTGATCACGAGCAGCGACATCGCCGAGGCTCTCGCCCGCCGCAGATTGGGGTTCGGGCGCGGCGCGCGAATGAAGTTCGAGGCGGACGCTGTCACGATTCTCGGCGGTATTCGGCATGGGGAGACCCAAGGCGGTCCGATTGCCATTCAGGTGGCCAATTCCGAGTGGCCAAAGTGGGAGGCCGTGATGGCGGCCGACCCGGTTCCGCTGGCGGAACTCCAGGGACAGGCCCGTAGCGCAGCGCTGACCAGACCGCGCCCCGGTCACGCTGACCTGGTCGGCATGCAGAAGTACGACTTCGAGGAGTCCAGACCAGTGCTGGAGCGTGCCAGCGCCCGAGAGACGGCGGCCCGAGTGGCGCTGGGACGGCTGGCATCCGCCTTCTTGCAGCAAGGGCTCGGTGTCAACCTGCTGAGTCATGTTGTCGAGCTGGGAACCGCAAAGGCGCCTGCCGGAGTGATCCCGACCGCAGCCGACTTGCCCACTATCGATGAGGATCCGGTTCGCTGCTTCGACCCGACCGCCAGCGCTGCAATGGTCGCTGAAGTGGAGGGGGCACAGAAGGACGGCGACACGCTCGGCGGTGTCGTCGAGGTCGTGGTGTGGGGCCTGCCGCCGGGAATGGGTTCCTATGTTCACTGGGATCGCCGCCTGGACGCACAGCTGGCGGGTGCGCTGATGGGAGTCCAGGCCATCAAAGGTGTGGAGGTCGGCGATGGATTCGAGCTGGCTCGCAGTCGAGGCAGCGCGGCTCACGACGAGATCGTTCCGGGTGAGCAGGGCATTGCCCGAGCGTCGCACCGGTCGGGTGGCACCGAGGGCGGGATGAGCACCGGTGAGGTGTTGCGGGTTCGTGCAGCGATGAAGCCCATCTCGACCGTGCCGCGGGCTCTCCGTACCGTCGACGTCGCCACCGGTGAGGCCGCAGTGGCCCATCACCAGCGCTCGGACGTGTGCGCCGTACCGGCGGCCGGCGTAGTGGCTGAGGCAATGGTGGCCCTCGTGCTGGCGAATGCAGCACTGGAGAAATTCGGCGGCGACTCGGTGGCTGAAACCAGGCGCAACTACGAGAGCTATCTCAAACAGCTGGCGGATCGCGGACTTCATGTGCGGCCCCAATCATGATCGGGCCACTTGTCCTGGTAGGTGCCCCCGGCGCTGGCAAGAGCACAGTCGGAGCCATGCTCGCGGACCAGCTCGGCGTCACCTTCCGCGATGTCGACGCATTCATCGTGGAGCGGGCCGGAAGGCCGATTGCTGAGATCTTCACTGACGATGGTGAGGCGGCGTTCCGTGCACTCGAGGAACAGATCACCGGCGAACTCCTCGAGCACCCCGGCGTCTTGGCCCTTGGTGGCGGTGGGGTCTTGTCAGCCGCTACCCGAGCGGCACTGCGTGGCCATCGCGTGGTCTGGCTCCGGATCGGTCTGAGCCAGTCCGTGAAACGGATTGGGCTCGACACTGCTCGTCCGTTGCTGCTGGGCAATGTCCGCGGTCGGCTGCTGAAGCTGCTCAACGAGCGAGCTCCGCTGTACGCCGAGGTCGCAACTGAGGTGGTCGACACCGATGAGACGACCCCGGCCCAGGTTGTCGAGATGATCATGAACGCGCATGCTGCCTATCGCTGAGCCGGCCCGAATCACTGTCGCGGCGGAGCGGCCGTACCAGGTGCTTGTGGGGCGCGGTCTGCTGGCCGAGGTGCCTGCCTTGCTAGGCCCGGAGGTGCAACGGGTAGCGCTGCTGCATCCGCCGACGATGATCAAAACCGCAGAGCGGCTGTCCCACCTGCTGACCGGAGCGGGCCTGGAGCCGGTTCGCATCGATGTGCCTGACGCGGAGGCGGCAAAAAGCGTCGCGGTTGCCGAGCGTTGCTGGTCGATTCTCGGCAACGCTGGTTTCACCCGCTCCGATGCGGTTGTGGGCCTGGGCGGTGGTGCCACCACCGATCTGGCTGGCTTCGTGGCAGCTACCTGGCTACGTGGGGTGCGAGTGGCCATGGTTCCAACCAGCCTGCTGGGCATGGTTGATGCAGCTGTGGGAGGCAAGACCGGCATCAACACAGCGGAAGGCAAGAACCTGGTCGGCTGCTTCTATGAGCCGGTCGGTGTGATCTGTGATCTTGATCTGCTGACAACGTTGCCGATACCCCACCTCATTGCCGGTCTCGCCGAAGTGATCAAATGCGGGTTCATCGCGGAACCCGAGATCTTGACCATGATCGAATCCGATCCGACCGCAGCGGTACGCCCTGATTCGCCGATCCTCCGTGATCTGGTAGAGCTGGCGGTCTCGGTCAAGGCCCGCGTTGTCTCCGCCGATCTTCGCGAATCCACATCCACCGGATCCGGGGTAGGCCGGGAACTGCTCAACTATGGCCACTCTCTCGGCCACGCAATCGAGCGTCGAGAACACTTCGGCTGGCGCCATGGCGACGCAGTGAGTGTCGGCATGGTTTTCGCGGCTGAACTGGCCCGGCTCGCAGGCCGGCTCGATCAAGAAACGACGGAGCGGCATCGGCTCGTGCTCTCCAGCGTGGGGTTACCGACGAGCTACCCTGCTGACGCATTCGACGATCTGCTGCACAACATGGCCATCGACAAGAAAACCCGCGGTTCGACACTGCGGTTCGTGATCTTGAATGGGCTGGCTAGTGCAGAAATTCTCGCTGCGCCGGACCTGGACCTGCTGGGCGCTGCCTACGCGGCCGTCGCCGCCTAGCCATGCCCACGCTCGATGTTGAGCGTGGCAAGGAGGTCCTCATGAAGCTGGAACCAGACCGTGTGGCAGGAGTCGATCCCAATCCCGGCGACCCATGAGCCGTCTCCCTGGTCAGCGCGATCGAGGGCAGCGGAGAATCGGTCGGCGTACCCGTCAAAACGATCCAGGGCGTCGAGCAGGTTCGCACAGAGGGGACGAAGACTGTGGTCGAGCCCTTCCAAGGCGTCGAGCACCCTCGCGTCCCATGCCTGGTCGCTGTGGTCGTTGCGCGCCATGGAATCGCCCCGGGTAGGCCGGATTTGCCAGTTCGTGATCACCTTAAGAAAGCGCCTGTTGAGCTCATCAAAGTCGGCGTACGCGGTGGCGACCGTAGGTCTTGCGCCGGTCTGGTCTAGCTCGGCGATGAGACGTCGCGCGTCTTCGGCCCGGCCGGCGTCCGTAAGTGCCCAACCCGAGATGTCCGCAAAGCGCACCCGCTGGATCCAACCGCTGGCCTCGAAATCGAGCAGCAGTTCCTCAGTGACAGCGGGATCCAGCCCAAATCGCCTGGCCACCGCAGCACTGTCAGCCATACCGAGAATCCGGATCGCATGGAGTACGAGCAGGTCGGGTGGGGACGGATAACCCATGCTTGGGACCTTAGCCAAACCGGTGGTCGGCTTAGGCGAAGATATCGAGCATGATCGAAGCGTGGGGCGAGCTCAATGTCCGGGAAACCTTCGCTGAGGCAGCGAGGACCTTCACTGAGTTGGTGCAGCGGATCCCGGACGGTCGTTGGGACAGCCCGGGACTAGGGGAGTGGGATCTGCGTTCTCTGGTCGGGCACACCTCGCGGTCACTGATCACCGTAGAGACCTACCTCGGTCGGCCTGCTGAGAGCGAAGAAGTGCCCACCCCAGCGGCGTACTACGTGGCGATAGCAGGGACCGACCATGCCGCTGTCGCGGTGCGCGGGCGGGAAGCGGGCCAGGCGCTCGGCGAGCATCCCGCCCAGTTCGTCAATGAACTGAGCAAGCGTGTGCTGGCACAGGTGGACGCTGCCGGCAATCCGCTGATCCAGACAGCCGCCGGTGGCATGCATCTGGAGAGCTACCTCTCTACCCGCACTTTCGAGCTGGTTGTGCACAGTCTGGACATCGCGAGAGCAGTACCGGACATCGAACCGCCAGAGTTCAGCGACCAGTTGCTCAGCGAGGTCGCGAGGATAGGCGCCACAGCGGCGGTGCTGCTGGGCCGCGGCGTGGAGCTGCTGCTCGCGCTCACCGGCCGTGCCTCACTCAGCCCGGGTTTCCGCATGGTCTGACAACCTCCACCACGGGTCTAAACTGGGCCGCTGCCAGTCAGAGGGTGTGCAAGCAGAAGGGTGGCCGCGGTGGCATCGACGAATGATCTGAAGAATGGCATGGTCTTGGACCTGGACGGGCAGCTCTGGTCCGTTGTCTGGTTCCAGCACCATAAGCCCGGCAAAGGCAACACCGTGGTACGCACCAAACTCAAGCATGTGCTGTCCGGCAAGGTCGTCGACAAGACCTTCACGGCCGACACCAAAGTGGACACGGCCAACGTCGACCGGCGCGATATGCAGTACCTCTACCACGACGGTTCTGGCTTCGTGTTCATGGACACCAGCACCTATGACCAGCTGACCATCGCCGACGAGACTGTCGGGGGCGCAAAGAATTACCTGCTCGAGGGGCAGGTGGCGACGGTGGCCATCCACGACGGCATGCCGCTCTACCTTGAACTGCCCGCTTCGGTTGAGCTGGTGATCACCTATACCGAGCCAGGCCTGCAGGGCGACCGCAGCACTGGCGGCACCAAGCCGGCAACAGTCGAGACCGGATTGCAGATCCAGGTTCCGCTGTTCCTGACCACAGGTGAAAAGGTCAAGGTCGACACCCGGTCAGGCGAGTACCTCAGCCGCGTCGGCAGCTGATGGCTGGCGGTAGCTCGTCGCGCAGCAAGGCGCGCAAGCGGGCGCTGGACATTCTCTTCGAAGCTGATCTTCGTGGAGCAGAGCCCCTGGACACCCTGGAAGAGCGCGCGGCTGCAGCTGATCCACCGATTCGCAACTACACGACAGAGCTCGTGCGCGGCGTAGCCGCTCATGCGAGCGAGATCGATGCCCGGATCAGCACCTGCTTAGCCACCGGCTGGAGCCTGGAGCGCATGCCTCGGGTTGATCGCAACGCCCTGCGGATCGCTGTCTTCGAAATCGACTATGGCGAGGTGCCTGATTCGGTCGCGATTTCTGAAGCGGTCCAGCTCGTCTCCGAACTGTCCACCGGCGACTCTCCGGCTTTTGTGAACGGTGTGCTCCGGGCAATCGCGACGTCGAGTGTTGTCGAGCCTTCGGCCGGGGCTGATGTGTCGGATTGATTTTGATTAGACGCTGGGTGATCCGGCACCAGATGCGGCCAGGATCACCCGCTTGACCCGCAGCATGTAGACGCCGTACGCCGTGGTGCCACAGGCGCCGGCGACCCCAACCAAAGATGCCACGAGTGGTGCGGCAACGGTCTCAGAGTTGATCAGCCAGAATCCGATCAAGGCCCACACCACGACCCAGCCGGCGATGTAGAAATCGATGGTTCGGCGAAAGATGAATCCGAGCGGGATGAAGTGCAAGCCGACAACTAAGGCGATCGCCGGCGCAAGGTATGCGTAAGCACCGTTCACGATCAGCAGCGCGCAGACAACGCCGATGATCACCCCTTCGGCGGCGAAAGTGCCGCCGAACCCAACCCGCAAGGCGCGACCTCGGCGCATCGCCTCGTCGCCGGACGGGACGGGCAGCAAGTGCGCGGACCGGATCAGCTGGACACCGTGGATCACGAATACTCCGGCCGGGATGCAGAAGATCACGACAAGTGCGACGCCAGCCGCTACCGGCAGGCCGTACAGCGACCAAGACGCCCACAGGAGGGTGAAGAACGCCATCAGGAACAGCCCGATAGCCACGAATCGTGCCACAGGGCGAGTGGCGAGGCTGCTCCTTACCGGCGTCTCAGCCAATGCTCCTCCTCTGCGCCCTACCGCTCGTCGATACTGCCGAGTACCGGCTTGATGTCGACGATTGGCGTTCCATCGATCGCCTCGAGGTGGCTGACGTGGAGGCGGTGCCCGTCAACTTCGAGCACCAGTACTCGATGGAGACCAATCGGATTGGGCCGGCTCGGTGCCCGGGTGCTGAACACACCCGCCTCGGGTCGACTCATGTCTCCACGCGGATGCACCCTCAAGACGTTGCGATCGGCCTCATGCAACCAGGTCAACACCATGATCTCGTCGCCGACCGCAATACCATCCAGCCCAGCTTGAACATCGGAATCCAAGATCACGTACGCGTCGGGCGCGCCTTCGTCACCCTGTCGCGGCGCGTCGGCCGTCGAAGTGAGCGAACTTTCCACGCGTCCAATCGGGCGGATTGTGAAGTCGATCTCGGAGGAGTCGGCCATGGAAGGCACTCAATCACAGCTTTGATGCCACGGGCGGGCTGGGAGCAGCAGAATCTGCTCTATGAGCGGCGCCCCAACGACCAGCGTGATCACGATTGATGGACACGCGATCGAGTACCGACTTGAGCGTCGCGGGCGTGCCACAGTGTTGATCTTGCACGGCGGACACATGTCCGCGCGGTGCCGGCTCGGTGAAGAGACCTTCCTCGAGGCGGACTTCTCGGTGCTCATCACCTCTCGGCCTGGATATGGCAGAACAGCTGTTGGTGCCGGACCATCGGCGCCCGAATTCGCCGTTCGCTTGGCGGGACTTTGTCGCCTGCTCGGTCTCACCGACCTGACCGTCGTTGGCATCTCCCTCGGTGCCCGATTGGCGATGACTCTGGCCGCGTTTTATCCGGAGCTGGTGCAGCGGGTGATTCTGATGTGTCCGACCAGCTTTCGCCCGTGGCCAGATGCCCGGGACCGCTGGCTCGCGTACGCGGCTTTCGCGCCGGGTGTCCAGCGCGTCACCTGGGGCGCGGTACATCATTTGCTACGCACAGCACCCCAGCAGCATCTGCCGGGAATTCTCGGGAACCTCACCACGCTGGACGGAGACGTGGCAGTACGCCGGCTCGGCGTAGATGTTGGGAAGATCACCGAATTCCTCCTGTGCTGCCGATCCGGTCGCGGCTTCTTGATCGACCTCCGGGCCGCAACGGACGTCAGCAGCGACGTCGGGCAACCAACGCTGATCTTGGCTACTCGAAATGACGGCGCAGTCAGCTTCGACCATGCCGGGTACCTTGCCGTGACGCTGTCCGACGCGACGCTGGTCGAGGTCGACACGCCCACTCACCTGCTGTGGCTGGGCGATGGATCGGATCGCACTGCTGCAGCAATCACGTCTTTCATCACGACTTGAAGCACAGCAGCGTCGAGGAACTGTGAGTGCGTTCGTCATTAGGGTGAGAGGGCGGAAGAGACCGTCCAGGGCATAAGGAGGGCGCATGAAGTACCTGCTGTTGATCTACGGCAACGAAGCAGCGATGGAATCGTACCGAGCGAACACCCCACCAGATCAGCAAGCCGCCGAGGCGAAGGTCTGGTACGAGTACGGCGACTGGCTCAAAGAGAAGGGCTGGCATCTAGGCGGCGAGGCGCTGCAGCCGACAGCCACGGCGACATCGGTCCGGGCGCCTGATGGCAAGCCCCTCGTCACTGACGGGCCCTTCGCCGAAACCAAGGAACAGCTCGGCGGCTACTACGTGCTCGACGTCGCCAACGTAGACGAGGCGATCGAAGCAGGAAGCCGTTGTCCCGGTGCAATGTTCGGCACGATCGAGTTGCGACCGATCCAGGATTTCCCGGACCAGCCGGAGGCCTGAGCCGACGGCCGAGACGCGCAGGGACGTCGACCACCTGTTCCGCCAAGAGGCGGGGCGGGCGGTCGCGGCCCTGATCCGGGTGACCGGCAGCTTCGACTTGGCTGAGGAAGCCGTCCAGGATGCCTTTGAACAAGCGCTTCGCACCTGGCCAGAGCGGGGATTTCCGCACAATCCTGGCGCGTGGATCATCACCACCGCCCGGAATCGGGCGATCGATCGCCTCCGACGCGGGCGTGTGGGCGCCGTCAAGGAGTTACAAGCTGAAGAGGTCCGGGCGCTGGAGATGCTGGGATCGGACAATCAGCAGATTCCTGACGAGCGGCTACGGCTGATCTTTACCTGCTGCCATCCCGCCCTCCTGATGGAGGCGCGGGTCGCGCTCACGCTACGCACGGTCGGCGGCCTCTCTTCGCGCGAAATCGCTCGCGCGTTCCTGATCAGCGAGCCAACGATCCAGCAGCGCCTCGTCCGGGCGAAGCGCAAGATCCGAGACGCGGGGATTCCTTACCGGGTGCCGCCCCAGGAGCTGCTGGCCGAGCGCCTCAGCGGAGTGTTCGCTGTCCTCTATCTCATCTTCAACGAGGGGTATACCTCGACCGAGGGTGAGTTGCTGAATGTCGAGCTGTGCGACGAGGCGATCTGGCTGGTGAGGGTCGTCGACGGGCTGATGCCGGAAGAGCCCGAGACGGTCGGACTGCTCGCGCTGATGTTGCTGCAGCACTCCCGGCGTCATGCTCGCGTGGATAAACATGGCGATCTGGTGCTGCTGGAGGATCAGGATCGCGCTCGCTGGGATCAAGAAATGATCGATGAAGGGTTGGCCTGGCTCGATACAGCGATTGCCATGCGGGACCCCGGCCCCTACCAAGTACAAGCGGCGATCGCCGCGCTCCACGCACAAGCGCCGCGACCTGAAGACACGGACTGGCCGGAGATTGCGACTCTGTATCGCGTCCTGAAGTCGATGTCACCATCTCCGGTTATCGAACTGAACTGGGCGGTTGCAGTCGCCATGGCTGACGGACCTGATGCGGGGCTGGCGCTCATGGAGCCACTCGCCGACGACCTCGATCGATATCACCTGTTTCACGCGGCGAGAGCCGACCTGCTCCGCAGGAGTGGACGCACTGACGAAGCGAAGGCCGCGTATCAACGGGCTCTCGAGCTTGTCACGAACCCGATCGAGCGCAATTACCTACAGCAACGTGTCTCGCAAGTTTGACGGCACGCTCGCTATGGCAGCGGCCGTCAGATCGCGCTCCACGCATCGGTTTCATCCAGCGCCGACTTTAAGTGTTGTCCGGATCGGTGATGTGTTGTCCGTTTGCGGGCGGTGTGCCGAATCTGTCAAAGACGGTCAGCCTCCACCCATATATTGAATGTGTGTTCGAAAATGATCTGGTGGAGTTGGATGCCGCCGACACCCTCACCGCGGCGGAGGCCAACGAACACACCCTGATCACCGCTGAGGTTCGGCGGCTGCACATCGCAGCACACTGGGCCGACCTGCACCCCGGCGAAGCGGTCCCTGCCAGTCGGCTGCCCGGCACCGAACATCCGGTCCGGCTGGGCGGGGAAGGCACCCCAACGGTAGGGGATTTCGCCGCCGCCGAACTGGGCTGTGTGTTACGCATCTCCGACGGATCCGCAGCCCGGCTGATCGGTGATGCGTTGGATTTGCGGCACCGGCTGCCGTTGATTTGGGCGGCCGCACAAGCCGGGCAGGTGCCGGCCTACCAAGCCCGACACATCGCCAACGCCACCCGACATCTGAACCTCGAGCAGGCCAGCCTGGTCGATGCACAACTCGCCCCATCCCTTGGGGCCGTGTCATGGGGACGGCTGCAAACCCTCCTCGACGCCGCCATCTACCAAGCCGACCCCGACGGCGCCGAACAACAAGCCGCCGCCGCAGCCCGGCAACGGTTCGTGCGGCTTGGCCGCAACTCCGAACACGGACTGAAACTCATCATCGCCCGAGCAGCAGCCGGGGATGCCCTCTGGTTCAAAGCCACCATCGACCGCATCGCCGACATTCTCGCCAAACAAGGCGACACCGACCCTGTAGACGTGCGCCGCTCCAAAGCCATCGGCATCCTCGCCCAACCCGCCCAAGCCCTCCAGCTGCTCTGCCAACACCAAGACGACGACTGGGACGGACCAGCCGAACCCACCCAACCAGCCGATACTGAACCCGCCGATGTTGAATCCGGCGATTCTGAACTCTTTGATGCTGAGGTCCCCGATACCGACCCGCACCAAGCTCAATCTTCCGAGCCGCAGCCTGCTGATCCCGCATCCCCTGAAGCAGAGTCCACCGAGACCAGCCACCGCTCCCTGCAGCTCACCCCGCCATCGTTCGATCCGCACCGGGCCCGGCCCCGCGCAGTAATCTATGTCCACCTCGCCGCCGAAGCCCTCACCGCCAGCACCGGTATCACCCGAATCGAAAACATCGGACCGATACTCCTCAGCCAGCTACGCACCGTGCTCGGCGACCACTGCACCATCAACCTGAAACCAGTAATCGACCTGCCCGCCGGCCACACCCCCATCGACGCCTACGAAATCCCAGCCAGCCTCCGCGAACAAATCCTGCTCCGCAACCCCGCCGACGTGTTCCCCTACGCCGCAGCCCTCAGCCGCTCCATCGACCTTGATCACACCATCCCCTATCTCAGCCCTGACCGCGGCGGACCACCCGGCCAAACCCGTATCGGCAACCTCGGACCCCACATCCGCCACCACCACCGACTCAAAACCCACGGCAACTGGCAAGTCCGCCAACCCGAACCCGGCACCTGGCTCTGGCGATCACCCCACCGGCGCATTTATCTGGTCAACACCACCGGCACCCACCCACTCGGCGACACCGAATTCGCCGAAGCAATCTGGCATGCCACCGCCGCCCAATGCAGAATGGGCGAGCTGACCTGATAAGTCGCGTTTCTCTCGATGTCAGGTTGCGGCCAGATTCGCTGATAACCTCTGATGCGGTCTACTAACGCCACGTCCGGTCCCGCCAGGCACGAAAGGGCGGTCAGGTTTGCAGCCGATAGCGCGCCCGGAAGCCTCCGCGGCGTCTTCGCCGCCGGCGCTCCTGGTGCTTGAGGACGGTCGCACTTTCCATGGGAAGGCGTTCGGCGCTCTTGGTGAGACCTTTGGCGAGGCGGTCTTCGCGACCGGGATGTCTGGCTACCAGGAGACCCTGACCGACCCCAGCTACCACCGCCAGGTGGTGATCGCGACGGCGCCACACATCGGCAATACCGGGTGGAACGATGAGGACAGCGAATCCAGCCGCATTTGGGTTGCTGGCTATGTGGTACGCGACGCTGCTCGGATCTCCTCCAACTGGCGGGCCCGACGAGACCTCGAAGTTGAGCTGCGTGCTCAGGGCATCGTCGGCATGAGTGAGGTCGACACGCGCGCCCTCACTCGCCACATCCGAGAGCAAGGCGCCATGCGGGTGGGGATCTCCAGCGTGGAAACCAACGCAGCGGCGCTTCTCGAACGCGTCCAGGCTCAACCATCGATGGTGGGCGCTCACCTCGCCGATGAGGTGAGCACCGCTGAGGCCTACGTGGTGCGTCCAGACGGTGAACCGCAACTCCGAGTGGCTGCGGTCGATCTCGGCATCAAGTCCATGACTCCGGCACGGATGGCCGAGCGCGGTCTGGAGGTTCACGTGGTGCCGTCGACGGTCTCATTCGCCGAGATCGAGGCGCTGCGGCCGGACGGCGTGTTCTTCTCAAACGGCCCTGGTGACCCGGAAGCCGCCAACCAGCAGGTGGCGCTCCTCAGGGCGGTACTGGCGGCCCGCATCCCGTACTTCGGTATCTGCTTCGGCAATCAGCTGTTCGGTCGGGCGCTAGGCTTCGGCACCTTCAAGCTGGGGTACGGGCACCGTGGCATCAACCAGCCAGTGATGGACCTGACCACTCGCAAAGTCGAGGTCACCGCGCACAATCACGGGTTCGCGGTTGCCGCTGCGCCCCGAGAACGGCATGAGACGCCGTACGGCCTCGCCGAAGTCAGCCACATCTGTCTCAACGACGACGTGGTCGAGGGCTTGCAGCTGACAGATCCGGACGGCAGGCTGCTGGCCTTTTCGGTGCAGTACCACCCAGAAGCCGCCGCCGGCCCTCACGACGCCAGCTACCTCTTTGACAGATTCGTCGCGCTGATGCGCGATGAGCGGCTTCGTCGAGAATCGGCGGGTGCGTAGTGCCGAGACGTCATGACATCGAATCGATCCTCGTCATTGGATCCGGACCGATTGTCATTGGGCAGGCTTGCGAGTTCGACTACTCCGGTACCCAGGCTTGTCGAGTGCTCCGGGATGAAGGCTTCCGAGTGATCTTGGTCAACTCCAACCCGGCGACGATCATGACCGATCCTGAGTTCGCTGACGCGACCTATATCGAGCCCATTACCCCGGAGTTCGTCGAGATGGTCATCGCGAAAGAGCGGCCAGACGCCCTGCTGGCCACACTCGGTGGCCAGACAGCGCTGAACACGGCGGTGGCCCTCCATGAGAATGGCGTTCTCGAGCGCTACGGCGTAGAGCTCATCGGTGCCTCGATCGAGGCCATTCAGCGTGGCGAGAATCGGCAGCAGTTCAAGGCGATCGTCGAGGGACTGACCGATATCTCGGGCGGCCCTGCCGAGGTGGCTCGAAGCCGCATCTGCCACTCGATCGAGGACGTTCTACGCGCTGCAGATGATCTTGGTTATCCGCTGGTAGTCCGGCCGAGCTTCACAATGGGCGGGGTGGGCTCGGGCCTGGCGCACAACGAAGCTGATCTTCGCCGGATTGCCGGCGCCGGACTGTCGGCCAGCCCCACTACCGAGGTGCTGATCGAGGAGTCGATCTTGGGCTGGAAGGAATTCGAGCTCGAGGTGATGCGCGACAAGGCCGACAATGTGGTGATCGTCTGCTCCATCGAGAATCTGGACCCGATGGGTGTGCATACCGGCGACTCGATCACGGTGGCTCCCGCCATGACCCTCACTGACCGCGAGTACCAGCGGATGCGCGATGTCGCGATCGGCATCATTCGGGCGGTTGGTGTGGATACCGGCGGCTGCAACATTCAGTTCGCAATCAACCCAGCCGATGGCCGGATGATCGTGATCGAGATGAACCCCCGGGTATCGCGATCTTCAGCCTTGGCCTCAAAAGCAACCGGCTTCCCGATTGCCAAGATCGCCGCAAAGGTCGCGATCGGCTACACACTCGATGAGATCCCGAACGACATCACCGAGCAGACACCGGCCAGCTTCGAGCCCACGCTGGACTACGTCGTGGTCAAGGTGCCGAGATTTGCCTTTGAGAAGTTCCCCTTGGCCGACTCCACGCTGACTACACACATGAAGAGCGTCGGTGAGGCGATGGCTATCGGCCGGAACTTCACCGAAGCGCTGGGCAAGGCGCTGCGCAGCCTTGAGGATGTGCAGGCGCCGCTCCGGTTCACGGACGAACCCACTGGGTCGATAGCTGAACTGCTGGAAAAGGCAGCCCGGCCGCACGACGGCAGGCTCAATGTCGTTATGCAGGCCCTCCGCGCCGGTGCCACTGCGGAACAGGTGCACCAGGCGACCAAGATCGATCCCTGGTTCATCGACCAACTGATGCTGCTGCTGGAGATCGCCACCATGATCAAGTCTGCGCCGGAGCTCAATATAGAGCTGCTCCGGACGGCCAAACGGCACGGCTTCTCTGACGCCCAGATCGCAGCTCTACGACACCTGAGCGAGGACGTCGTACGAGGAGTGCGCTGGGCGCTCGGCGTGCGGCCGGTCTACAAGACGGTGGATACCTGTGCTGCCGAATTCGCCGCGCGCACCCCATACCACTACAGCTGCTACGACCTGGAGACCGAGGTCGCGCCGCGACAAAAACCTGCGGTGTTGATCTTGGGGAGTGGACCGAACCGGATTGGGCAGGGCATCGAGTTCGACTACTCCTGCGTCCACGCGGCGATGTCGCTGTCAGCAGCCGGCTACGAGACGATCATGGTCAACTGCAACCCCGAGACTGTCTCAACCGACTACGACACCGCCGACCGGTTGTACTTCGAGCCGCTAACGCTCGAGGACGTCCTCGAGGTCGTGCGTGCCGAGCAAGCAGCGGGACCGGTAGCTGGCGTCATCGTGCAGCTCGGTGGACAGACCCCGCTGCGACTCGCTCAGGCTCTCAAAGATGCCGGCGTTCCGATTGTGGGCACCAGTCCGGAGGCGATCCACCTTGCCGAGGAACGGGGCGCCTTTGGTCGCGTGCTTGCGGAGGCCGGGCTGCCGGCTCCTAAGCACGGACTCGCTCGTTCGTTCGCCGAGGCGAAGAGCATCGCCGACGAGATCGGCTATCCGGTGCTCGTCCGGCCGTCCTACGTGCTTGGTGGCCGCGGCATGGAGATCGTTTACGACGAGTCGACGCTGTCGGCATACATCGAAAGAGCCACCGAAGTCTCCCCAGCCCACCCAGTGCTGGTCGACCACTTCCTCGACGACGCAGTTGAGATCGACGTCGACGCCCTCTACGACGGCACAGATCTCTACCTCGGCGGCGTCATGGAGCACATCGAGGAGGCAGGCATCCACTCCGGTGATTCAGCGTGCGCACTGCCGCCGATCACGCTCGGTACTGAGGTGGTAGACCGGATCCGCTCCTCGACTGAGGCGATCGCTCGGGGGGTCGGCGTCTGTGGCTTGATCAACATCCAGTTTGCGATGGCCGGCGACACGCTGTTCGTCCTGGAGGCGAACCCACGCGCCTCGCGTACGGTGCCTTTCGTTTCCAAGGCGACAGCGACTCCGCTGGCCAAAGCGGCCGCGCGCATCATGCTCGGCGCGACCGTGCAGCAACTGCGTGCCGAGGGGCTGCTGCGAGCGACCGGAGACGGTACCACCGAGGACTCCGCATCGCCCATTGCGGTCAAGGAGGCGGTGATGCCGTTCAACCGCTTCCGAACCGTGGAAGGGATTTCGGTCGACACAGTCCTCGGCCCGGAGATGAAGTCAACCGGTGAGGTGATGGGCATCGACCTCAGCTTCGGCACCGCCTTCGCTAAGAGCCAGGTTGCCGGTTTTGGACCGCTACCGACCAAGGGCACGGTCTTCATTTCCGTGGCCAACCGCGACAAGCGATTCGTGATCTTCCCCGTGAAGCGCCTCGCTGATCTTGGTTTTGAGATCCTGGCAACCGCAGGAACAGCGTCGATGCTGCGCCGTCATGGCGTGGTGGTGACCACGGTGCGCAAGTTCAGCCAGGGCACCGGGCCGCATGGAGAGAAGACGATCGTGCAAGCCATCCTGGACGGCCAAGTAGACATGATCTTCAATACTCCGCACGGCCTGAGTCCGGACGGTCGCCCACGGTTCGACGGCTACGAGATTCGCACCGCAGCAGTGCTCCGCAACATCCCATGCGTTACCACAGTGCAAGGCCTCGCCGCCGCAGTGCAAGGCATCGAGTCGATCATTGCCGGCAATGTAGGGGTACGGTCCCTGCAGTCATGGAGCAATGATGCCTCCTGAGCTGTCTGCAGCGTGATCATCGATCTCGGTTACCGCGGGGTGCTGCGGCCGGTGCTGTTCCGGACGTACCGTGGCGATCCGGAGCGCATTCACGACAAAACGCTGGCCGCAATTGCTCGGATCGGGCGGAGCCGGCCGGCACTCGCCGCCCTTGCCACCCTCTGTGCCCGACACCGTACGCCGGCCACCGTCGCTGGCATCGCGTTCCCAGGCCGGATTGGGCTCGCCGCAGGGATGGACAAGGACGGGGTGGGCATCCACACCTGGGGCTCTCTCGGTTTCGGCTTCATCGAGCTGGGCACTGTCACCGCACTGCCGCAGCCAGGCAACGACAAGCCCCGACTGTTCCGGCTGCCCGAGAGCCGCGCGATCATCAATCGGCTGGGCTTCAACAACCTCGGCGCGCCGGCCCTATCCGAGCGCCTCGCAGCCGCCGGGGTCAGCCGGGGGAACCTGGCCGTCGGCATCCCGCTCGGCATCTCCATCGGCAAGACCAAGAAGGTGCCGCTGGATGAGGCAGCTGAGGACTACCTGGCTTCCTTTCATAGCGTTGCTCGATACGCGGACTATCTAGCCATCAACGTGTCAAGCCCGAACACACCCGGACTGCGTTCCCTGCAGGATGCCGAGACCCTGGCTGACCTGATCTCGACGCTTGTGAAGGAGGCATGGCGGCTCGCCGCCGGCCGCCCGCCAGTGCCCGTCTTTGTCAAGGTGGCACCTGATCTGACCGAGGCAGCACTGGACGAGATCGTGCGAGTGTGTACTGAGGCCGGCGCCGAGGGTCTTATCGCCACCAATACGACCCTTGCCCGGGACGGCATCGCCGTCCGACCAGCCGCTGGCCGCCGAAGTAGGTGGTCTCTCCGGCGCACCTCTTACCAGGCGGGCTCGCCATGTGGTGCGCTTCCTGGCTGACCGCACCGCATTGCCGATCATTGGTGTTGGAGGCATCATGAGCCGCGACGATGGCCAGGCGATGCTCGATGCTGGGGCCAGTTTGTTGCAGATCTACACCGGCTACGTCTACCGCGGTCCCGCACTGGTCGCCGATCTGAACCGCCTGAACGCCCCAAGCGCATCGGAAGGCGCACGTGATCAGCTCCTACGGTGAACGCCTCGCGGCCTTGACCGCCGAACGCGGCCCGCTCTGTGTGGGCATCGATCCGCACCCCAACCTGCTCGCCTCGTGGGGCCTTGCTGCCGATGCGCAGGGTCTGGAACGCTGCGCCCGCGGCATGATCGAGGCATTGGGTGAAATAGTGCCGGTCTTCAAACCGCAGTCGGCGTTCTTCGAGGCATACGGTGCGGCTGGCATCGCTGTACTGGAGCGCACTCTGGCCGACATCAAGGCAGCCGGAGCCATATCACTGCTGGATGTGAAACGGGGTGACATCGGGTCAACTATGGACGCCTACGCGGCGGCCTATCTCAGCGATGGCTCACCGCTGGCCGCCGACGCGGTAACGCTCAGCCCCTATCTCGGCTTCGGCTCATTGGACGGCACGATCGAACTGGCAGATCGAGGGGGGCGCGGCGTCTACATCCTCGCCCTGACCAGCAACCCCGAAGGCGCCCAGGTCCAGCACGCCCGCGCGGCTGACGGGCGGACGGTGGCCCAGATCGTCATCGATGAGGCGGCCAGTCGGAACGCCGTTCGTTGCAAGCCAGGCGCCAGTCTCGGCCCGGTGGGGGTCGTGATTGGCGCGACTATCGGACCGACGACAACTGACTTCGCGACTCTCCGCGGGTCGATCCTCGCTCCCGGCATCGGAGCACAAGGCGGTACTGCGGCTGATCTCCCTGCGGTCTTTCATGACGCAACCGAATGGGTGCTGCCATCCACCAGTCGCGAGGTCATGTCCGCCGGTCCGACACCGGCTGGCCTGCGGGCCGCCGCGACACGGGTGCTGGGGGAGATGAAAGCAGTCATCAGGTTGAGGTAAGTTCTCAAATCTCCCACTGATTCGCCGGAGATTGGCGGATCCAAAAACCGGGCCGCCAGATGAGGACGCAAGCTGTGACGATTCCCCCCTTGAGCGATGAGCAGCGCCAGCAAGCACGGCATGCCGCGACCGAGGCTCGACGTCGCCGCGCCGAGATGAAGCAGGCTCTCCGATCGGGCGAGCGCAGCCTTGCCCAGGTGCTGGACCTTGCTGAGTCTGACGACGTCATCGCCCACGCCAAGGTCATCGATGTCTTGAAGGCCTTGCCTCGAGTAGGCACAGTCCGCGCGAGCAAGGTCATGGAACGGCTCGATATCGCAGCCAACCGCCGGTTGCGGGGGTTAGGAAAACACCAGACTGCCGCCCTGATCGCCGAGTTCTCCGACCGATCCACGCCGTCCCGGCCCTCGTGAGTTCGGAGGCGGGTCTCACCGTCGTCTCGGGTCCGACTGCGGTGGGCAAGGGAACCGTCGTCGCAAGTCTCGCCAAGCAACATCCAGAGATTTTTGTTTCCGTTTCGGTTACCACCCGACCGCCACGGCCGAGTGAGATCGACGGTCTGCACTACCACTTCGTGTCTGCTGAGGAGTTCGATGCGCTGATCGCTGAAGGTGCGCTGCTGGAGTGGGCGACTGTGCACGGCTTGCACCGCTACGGCACGCCACGCACCCCGGTGCTGCAGGCGATCGCGGACCGACGCCCCGCCTTGTTGGAGATCGACCTGCAGGGTGCCCGGCAAGTACGGGCCAGCTGGCCCGATGCTCGGTTCGTCTTCCTGGCACCACCGTCGTGGGAGGAGCTGGTACGCCGACAGGAAGGGCGTGGTACCGAGTCGGCCATGCAGCGGGAGCGGCGGCTCGAGACGGCGCGAGCCGAGATGGCGGCTCAGGCGGAGTTCGACTTCGTGATCGTGAATGGCGAAATAGGCCAGGCGGTCAAAGACTTGGTAGCCTTGCTCTGTCTGTAGTCGTGCAGAGCACTTTGGCGTGTGCTAATTCAGTGACATCTGACTGGCGCAAGCTGTGCGACGGCGCTGGCTTGTTCACCCAAACCGAAGGTTTATACGTGTCTGGAAAGCTGCTTGCTGAGGGAATCACCAATCCACCGATCGACGAGCTTCTGACGAAGTCAGATTCCAAGTACAAGCTGGTCTTGTTCGCGGCCAAGCGGGCCCGACAGATCAACGCCTATTACTCCCAACTCGGTGAGGGCCTGTTGGACCACGTTGGCCCCCTGGTTGAGACCACAGTGCAGGAGAAGCCACTCTCCATCGCGCTGCGTGAGGTCAACGAGGGCAAACTGACCTGCACAGACGTCGACCCTGAAGCGCCAGAAGACGAGGCCACCGAGTCGCCCTTCGAGACCGCTTGAGCACCCCTCGCCATTGACCATCAGGAGGACGCGATGAGTCGCATCGTCCTCGGGGTGTCTGGCGGCATCGCCGCGTACAAAGCGTGCGATCTCTTACGTCGCCTACTGGGGGCCGGCCACGAGGTCACCGTGGTGCCAACTGCCGCAGCGCTGGAATTTATTGGCGCAAGTACCTGGGCCGCGTTGTCTGGCCGTCCAGTTCACACGTCGGTGTTCGACGATGCGCATCTGGTGCCGCATGTCAAGATCGGGCAGGAGATCGACCTGGTTTTCGTTGCCCCTGCCACCGCCGATCTGCTCGCCCGGGCCGCCTCAGGACGCGCCGACGACCTGCTGACGAACGTGCTGCTGACCGCGCACTGCCCGATCGTTTTTGCCCCGGCCATGCACAGCGAGATGTGGCTGCACGCAGCTACCCAGGCCAACGTGGACACACTCCGGAGCCGGGGAGCGGTCGTCGTACGACCCGACACGGGACGGCTAACCGGGCCCGACGCCGGACCGGGACGGCTCCCTGATCCCGCCGAACTCTTTGCAGTGGCGGTAGCTGTGCTGGCCGACCCGAGCATCGCGGTACGGGCCGCTGGTCAGGATATGGCAGGCCTCAAGGTCGTTGTCAGCGCTGGTGGCACTCGTGAGCACCTGGATCCCGTCCGGTTCATCGGCAATTCCTCGTCAGGCCTGATGGGCTGGGCGCTGGCTCGTGCTGCGGTCCTGCGGGGAGCCGAGGTCCGCCTAGTTGCGGCCAATGTAGGTCTGCCTGCTCCGCCCGCCACCGACGTCGAGGCAGTGAGCTCGACTGCGGATCTGGCCCAAGCCATGGCCGTGGCTGCCAAGGACGCCGACATAGCGGTCATGGCAGCCGCACCTGCCGACTTCACACCGGCGAGCGCCAGCCAGACCAAGATCAAGAAGTCTGCCGATGGCGGTCTCGAGCTGCAGTTGGTGCAAACCACCGACGTGCTGGCCAGTCTCGTGGCGACGCGGACCGACGCCCGTCAGATCCTGGTCGGCTTTGCGGCGGAGACTCCGCGTGCCGGAGAGACACTGCTCGACCTGGGCCGTGCCAAGCTGGCGCGTAAAGGTTGCGACCTGTTAGTTCTCAACGAGGTCGGCCCCAATCTGGTCTTCGGCCGACCTAACAGTCAGATCACGCTACTGACGGCGGAGGGTGCGACCGGGCCATTCACCGGAAGCAAAGACACGCTTGCGCATCAAATTTGGGATGAGGCATTTGCGCAGCGGGCGCGCCGGTAGGTTTCCGGGGCATGGCACTCAGACTGTTCACATCAGAGTCGGTGACGGAGGGGCACCCCGATAAGATCGCTGACCAGATCAGCGACTCGGTGCTCGACGAACTGCTACGGCAGGACCCCGACAGTCGGGTCGCGGTGGAATGTCTGGTGACAACCGGCCTGGTCGTGGTGGCCGGCGAGGTCACCACAGAGTCATACGTTGAGATTCCGCGGGTCGTGCGTGAACGCATCATCGGGATTGGATACGACTCGTCGACGAAAGGTTTCGACGGTGGCTCGTGTGGAGTAGCGATTGCCATTGGTCAGCAGTCGCCTGACATCGCACAGGGCGTCGATGTAGCAGTTGAAAGCCGGACTGGGGAATCCACCGATCTCCTCGATCTGCAAGGCGCCGGGGACCAGGGTCTGATGTTCGGTTACGCCTGCAGCGAAACACCATCATTGATGCCGTTGCCGATCGATTTGGCGCACCGACTTGCCGAACAGCTTGCGGCGGTACGCAAGGACGGCACCATGCCCTACCTGCGACCCGATGGCAAGACCCAGGTGACGGTCGAGTACGACGGCGATCGCCCGGTGCGGATCGACACGGTGGTCTTGTCGACGCAGCATGCCGCCGACATCGACCTCGATGCATTGTTGGCCCCTGACGTCCGCAAGCATGTCGTCGATCCGATCTTGGAGCGCTATCAGGTCGACTCAAGTGACTATCGGCTGTTGGTGAATCCCACCGGACGCTTTGAGATCGGCGGGCCGATGGGTGACGCGGGTCTCACCGGGCGCAAGATCATCGTGGACAGCTATGGCGGAATGTCGCGCCACGGCGGCGGAGCGTTCTCCGGAAAGGATCCCTCGAAGGTAGACCGGTCCGCGGCGTACGCGATGCGCTGGGTTGCCAAAAACGTGGTCGCGGCGGGGCTCGCGGCCCGCTGCGAGGTGCAGGTGGCGTACGCGATCGGCAAGGCCCATCCGGTCGGGTTCTATGTGGAGACCTTCGGCACTGAGCGGGTGCCGGTCGAGCAGATCCAGCAAGCGGTGCTTCAGGTCTTCGATCTGCGCCCGGCGGCGATCATCCGGGATCTGGATCTCAAGCGACCGGTCTACGCACAGATGGCGGCGTACGGACACTTTGGCCGGCAGTTGCCCGGGGTCAGCTGGGAGAACATCGACCGGGCAGATGCTTTAGCAGCCGCGGTGCGCGGCTGAGGCCTCATGCCATTCGGGTCGGCGTGGAGACGCGGGCGTCTGACGGTGGCAGAGCGGGTCGCTAGAGGCCAGGCCGCGCTGCTCAGCACCTACCGGCGCACGCTGGGGCGGCAGGGCCACCCGCTCGAGGAATTCCGCTACGTCCACGCGGCCCGCAAGGTGGTGGGCATCGGCAGCGTCGGAACCCGCTGCTACCTCCTCCTACTCATGGGCCGCGACCAGAACGACCCCCTTTTCTTGCAGGTGAAGGAGGCGCAGGCGTCCGTACTTGAGCGAATCACGGGACGCAACACCTACCGGCATCATGGCGAGCGGGTAGTGGTTGGCCAACGCCTGATGCAGGGTGCGACCGACATCTTCCTCGGCTGGCAACGCATCAGAGGGCTGGACGGGGTGAGTCGTGACTATTACGTCCGGCAGTTCCACGACTGGAAGGGCGGCGCCACCGTCGAGAACCTTGGGGTGCCCGGAGCCACCTTTTATGCACGCATCTGTGCAGCGACCCTCGCTCGGGCACACGCTCGGTGGGGCGACCGGATCGCAATCGCCTCCTACCTGGGGAAGGGGGACAGCTTCGACCGGGCCATCGCTGACTTCTCCGCCAGCTACGCCGACCAGAACGAACGCGACTATGAAGCCTTCGCGGCGGCCGTAAAGTCCGGGCGGCTGAGCGCGCAAACTGGCGTGTAACGCACTGTCAGTGCTCGCTGCGTATCATCTGGTGTGCCCGAGCTCAGCCAACCTGAACTGGCGGTTGCCAGGGTGGCTGTCGATATCCCCCTCAGTCACCTGGACCGGCCCTTCGACTATGCGGTAACGGCTGAGCAGGACGCCGACGCGGTGCCCGGAGCCCGAGTGCGGGTGCGATTCGCCGGTCGGCTCCGGGACGGGTTCATCCTCGAACGGGTTGCCAGTGGTGATCATGAAGGTCCTTTGGCACCGCTGTCCAAGATCGTCTCCAGCGAGCCTGTGCTCACCGCCGAGATCGCAAAGTTGATCAGGAGGGTTGCTGATCACTACGCCGGGACCTTTGCCGACGTGATGCGCCTGGCCGTGCCTCCCCGCCACGCTGCGACCGAGTTGGCTGATCCGAAGAGCATCAGCAATCCGCTCCCTCCTGAGCATTCAGTGGGCCCGCTGGCCGACTATCCCGCAGGGCCGCGGTTCCTGGCGGCCCTCCGCGCCGGTCGGCGCCCGCGCGCCATGTGGCAGGTCACCCCGAGCGCGGCGCCCAGCGGTGACTGGGCCCTCGGCCTTGCCACGGCGGCGCGCGCCTGCGCGGAAAACGATCGTAGTGCAGTGATCATCGTGCCGGACCAGGCTGATCTTGATCGGCTCAGCGAGGCCTGTGCGCGGGTGCTTGGTACGACAGGCTTCGCGGTACTGGTGGCCGAAGCCGGACCGGCGGCGCGGTACCGAGCCTTCCTGTCGGCGCTGCGTGGAGAGGTGCGGGTGGTGATCGGCAACCGAGCCGCCGCGTACGCCCCGGTTCATGATCTCGGTCTGGTTGCACTCTGGGACGATGGCGACGACCTGCTGGCCGAGCAGCGCGCTCCTTATCCACACGCTCGGGAAGTGCTGGCTCTACGAGCCGACAGCGCACAGGCTGGCGCGCTGTTTGCTAGCTACGCCAGAACAGCCGAGCTGCAAGCCTGGTTGGAGCGCGACTGGCTGCGAGAGCTGGCCGATGAGCGGGTCGCGGTACGGCATACCGCACCACGGGTGAAGGTAACGGCGGACTCCGACTTCGCGCTGGAACGTGACCCAGCGGCTCGTGCGGCCCGGGTACCTCACGAGGTGTTCGACACGATGCGAGCGAGCTTGCCGCAGGGTCCCGTGCTGGTCCAGGTGCCCCGCGGGGGTTACCTCGCGGCCCTGGTCTGTCAGGGCTGTCGGGAGCCGGCGCGGTGTCGCTTCTGCGGTGGCCCGACCAAAGTTCCAGCTAGTGCGGTTCACGAGACCGCGACTGCTGGAGTGAGTTGCGCTTGGTGCGGTAGGCCGCAGATCGACTGGGAGTGCCCGATCTGCAGCTCTCGCCGGGTACGGGCGCCCATCGTCGGCGCCGAAAGGACGGCGGAGGAACTGGGCAAGGCATTTCCTCTGACACCCGTCAGGCAGTCCATCGGCGGGAAGCGGATCGCCACAGTGACGGACACCTCCGCGATTGTGGTGGCCACGCCTGGTGCAGAGCCCCAGGCCGCCGGCGGTTACGCAGGCGCTGTGCTGCTGGACACGCCCTTGTTGCTGCTCCGTCAGGACCTGCGGGCGGCCGAGGAGGCGTTACGCCGGTGGCTCAATGTGGTCGCGCTGGTCCGAAGCGGCGCAGATGGCGGTTCGGTCATTGCGGTCGGCGAGAGCTCGGGACGCGCGCTGCAGGCCCTGGTCCGCATCGATCCCGTCGGATTCGCCGCACGTGAGCTGGCTGAACGAGCTGCTGCGCGTTTTCCGCCGGCAGTCACGCTGATCACGGTTGAGGGTCCGCGCGAGGCCTTAGACGAGTTCAGGTCGCTGCTTCAGCCATCGCAGCACACCGAGCTGCTCGGTCCGGTGGAGCCCGATCTGCAGCGCGATGCCAATGACGGCGGTTCGGGAGCGGTGATCCACCGCCTGACTATGCGCGCTCCGCTGAGCGAGGGCGCCAAGCTGGTGCACGCGACGAAAGAGACCGCTGCCATTCGGAGCGCTCGGAAGAGTAGCGGTTCGCTCCGGATCAGGGTGAATCCGGCCGAGCTTGGCTGACTGGCCGCCATCATTTCACGATCGTGACGGCCGTCAAGAAAGTGATACGGTCGAGGCAATCGCGAGCGGACACAAAAGAGGAGCGCCAGATGAGCGTGCGTGAAGGACTCCGGCCCATCGAGGCGGGGGTGCATACCGACTTCGGGGAAGCGATGAGCTACGCCGACTACCTGGAGCTGGATACGCTGCTGGCCGCGCAGCACCCGAGGAGCGAGCCACCGCATCACGATGAGTTGCTGTTCATCGTGCAGCACCAGACCACGGAGTTGTGGCTCAAACTGATCCTTCACGAGCTGCGCGGCGTACGTGACTACCTCGATGCCGACCTGGTGCACCAAGCGCTGAAGTGCCTAGCCCGCGTCAAGCACATCCAGCGCACGCTGACCGAGCAGTGGTCGGTGCTAGCCACCCTGACCCCGAACGAATACGCAGAGTTTCGCGGGACGCTCGGTACCGCGTCAGGCCTCCAGTCAGCGCAGTACCGCGGCGTCGAGTTCATCCTGGGCAACAAGAACGAGCAGATGCTCAAGGTTTTCGCCTCGGATCAGGCAGCGTCCGCGATGCTGTCACAGCTGCTCGATGAGCCGTCTGTTTACGACGCCTTCCTACGCTTCCTTGCCCGCCGCGGCCTGGATATTCCCAACGAAGTGTTGCAGCGCGATGTGCGGAGACCGTGGACCATGCAGCCGGCGTTGATTCCGGTCTTCCAATCGATCTACAGCGCCGTCGACCGCGCTTTCGACCTCTACGAGGCATGCGAGTGCCTGATTGATGTGGAGGACAACTTCCAGTTCTGGCGATTCCGTCATCTGCGGACCGTGCAGCGCACCATCGGCTTCAAGTCCGGCACCGGCGGCTCATCTGGGGTGCGCTTCCTGCAGAAGGCGCTGGACCTGACGTTTTTCCCTGAGCTCTACGCGGTTCGGACCAAGATCGGCAATGGGTGACATCTGCCATGCGGTTTGCCGTTGACGATCTATGGATCGGCCAGCGACTCGGACCGACTCTCCTGGAGCAGATTGGCGATGAGTTGCGACCGGTCGCGTCTGGGCGCGCGGCTGTGCAGCGAGCACGTGTGCCGCAACTTGGTGGCGCGCTCCTGCCCGGCATCATCGACAGGCATGTCCACCTTGGTCTGGTGGATGCCGCCGCATTGGCGGACACCGCCGTGGTCGAGGTGCACGACCTGGGTTGGGTGCCAAGCATCGCGCGTGCCTGGAAAATCGATCCACCCACCGGTGGCCTGGTCAGGATCGCCGGACCGTTCCTGACCGCCATAGGCGGGTACCCGGTCGATCGGGCCTGGGCTCCATCGGGATCGGTGCGTGAACTGACCGGACCAGCGGACGGGATACGCGCCGTGGAGGAGGCCACCGCGCATGGACACGATCTGATCAAACTGGTACTGCATAGCGGTGGTCCCTTGCTGGACGACGCGACGCTGCTTGCGGTAGTCCGCGCGGCCCACCAGCATCGGCTACCTGTCGGCGTGCATGCAGAGGGACCTGGTCAGGCCCGCCGGGCTTTCGAAGCCGGTGCCGACATCCTGGTCCATGTGCCGTGGACCGAGTCACTGCCTGATGACCTACTCATGGCAATGGCGGGCTCCATGAGATGGATCTCTACCTTTGCGATACACGCTGACGCAGAGCAGCACCAAGCGCTAGACAATGCCCGCCGATTCGTCCAGTTCGGTGGGCGGCTCGAGTACGGCACAGACATGGGCAATGACATGTACCGGGGAGCAGCGCCACGGGGGCCGCGGGAAGAGGAGATCAGCGCGCTCGGCCAAGCGGGCCTGGCAGGTGATGCACTGCTCACCTCACTGACCGGTCCAGCAGGCGACCACGTGCAAATCGACCGCGCTGTCCACGCACCGCTTCCCTTGCCGAACGGCGCCGCTGACGTCGCGGATTGGATGAATCGAGCGCACCGGCTGACCGGCGTGCTGGCAAAGGCGGCCCTTGCATGACTGTCATTGACCTCGTCGATCAAGCCGGAGCGCTCGACGCAGCGGACCCCCTAGCAGACTTTCGTGATCATTTCATCGGCTCAGATGATCCCGAGATCATCGCCTACCTCGATGGCAACTCGTTGGGTCGTCCGCTGCGAGCGACCCGTGATCGAATCAGCCATTTTGTCAATCAGACCTGGGGCAGCCGACTCATCCGCGCGTGGGACGAAGGCTGGATGGATGATCCAGTACGCATCGGCGACCAGATCGGTCGCGTGGCGCTGGGCGCGGCGCCCGGTCAGACTGTTGTCGGGGATTCGACCAGCGTCATGCTCTACAAGTGGATTCGGGCCGCGCTGGCGAACCAACCCGGGCGAGACGAGATCATCGTTGACGTTGGCAACTTTCCGACGGACCGCTTTGTTGTCGAGGGGATCGCAGCCGAGTGCGGAATGCGCCTGAGATGGCTTGAGACGGATCGGCGGAGCGGCGTCACTCTCGACGACGTTGCAGAGGTGATCAGTTCACGCACTGCGCTGATCTTGCTCAGTGATGTGGCTTATCGATCGGGGTATCTGGCTGACGTTGCGGCCATTACCAAGCTTGCGCATGATCATGATGCGCTCGTGTTGTGGGATGTGTGTCACTCGGCGGGGGTGATTCCCCTGCGGCTCGATGACTGGCGAGTCGACCTGGCCGTCGGCTGCACCTACAAATACCTCAATGGCGGACCTGGCTCACCTGCCTTTGGTTATGTGCGTGCCGATCTTCAGCAGCGTCTTCGGCAGCCGATCCAGGGCTGGATGGGGTCGGCCAAGCCGTTCGCGATGGCCGAGCATTACACGCCGTCTGATGGTATCCGGCGCTTTCTCAGCGGCACGCCGTCGATTATCGGGATGCTGGCCATGCAGGACATGCTGGCGCTCATCGAACAAGCAGGTCTCGAGGCGATTCGGACCAAGTCTGTCGCCCTCACCGAGTTCGCGGTGCAGGTCTCCGATCAGCTGCTCGAGCCGTTGGGCGTCCAGGTGAGCTCACCTCGCGACCCAGCGCGGCGCGGTAGCCACGTCACACTCGAGCATCCTGAGTTCCGCGCCACCACAGCACAGCTCTGGGAGCTGGGTGTCATTCCCGATTTCCGCCCACCAGACGGGCTCCGAATCGGCCTGTCACCGTTGAGCACGAGTTTCGGCGAGGTCCATCGAGGACTCGCGGTGGTACGGGAGGTGCTGTGGCAGCTGGCCAGCTAACCACACTCTCAGCCGCACGGAGCTCCGCCGTCCTCGACGACACTGACATCCGTCCTGGTAGTGCCACCTCACTGCTCCGCACGATCATCGGCTGCTACCTGCGACAGCTTGGCGGCTGGATCGCATCAGCTGCCTTGATGGAGCTGATGACAACCGTAGGGGTCAGCCAGACCCGTACCAGGACAGCCGTTCTCCGGGTGCGCAGCAAGGGAATACTCACTACCGAGATACGGGATGGTCGTACCGGTTACGCGCTCGAATCCGCGGCCCTTCCGCGGCTGGCGCGGGGCGATCGGCGGATCTACTCACCGCGTGCCATGAGTGTCTCGGACCGCTGGTGCCTGATCTCGTATTCGATTCCGGAAAGCCAGCGGCAGCTGCGGCACCAGCTTCGGCGTCGGCTGTCCTGGATCGGTTGCGGCACCGTCTCGGCAGCGCTGTGGATCTGTCCGGAATACCTCACCAGCGAGGTGGAAGACATCCTTACCGATCTCGGCATCCGTAAGGAGGCTGTGATCTTCCTGGCCAGCGAGACACGGCTGGAGGGTGGGCTGGAGCGAGCGGTAGCGCACTGGTGGGACCTGCCAGCTATCGCGGCACGACACCAGGCATTCCTATCCGGGTACGGATCCGTTGCAGACGACTTGACGCCCCGGCAGGCCTTCGCCACCTGGATGGGGTGCTTGGACACATGGCGAGTGATTCCCTACGTCGACCCGGGACTGCCGCTCGCGTGGCTTCCGGTCGACTGGCCGGGGAACCGTAGCATCCCGCTCTTCGCCGACCTCAGGGAACGGCTCGAGGATCTCAGCGGCCGCTACGTGCGGCACGTGACGTCCTAGCGCCCCCCGCACTAGACTCCGGCGGTGCGAATCGTCTTTGGTGGCACTCCCGATGTCGCGATCCCGTCGTTGGAGGCGCTGGCCGATTCCCGCCACGAACTCGTCGCCGTCGTTACCCGGCCAGATGCCCCACGTGGCCGCGGCAAGAAGCTCACCGCCAGCCCAGTTGCGCAACGAGCCGCGGAGCTGGGCATCGAGATCTTGAAACCTCAACGTCCCCGGGACGAGGAGTTCGTCACCCGGCTGACCGAGCTGGCCCCAGACTGCTGCCCAGTGGTCGCCTATGGCGCGCTGCTTCCACAGCGGGTCTTGGACATCCCACGGCACGGTTGGGTCAACCTGCACTTTTCCCTGCTCCCAGCCTGGCGTGGCGCGGCGCCCGTCCAGCACGCAATCCTGGCTGGTGATCAGATAACGGGCGCGACGACCTTCCGAATTGTGCTCGAGCTCGACGCTGGGCCGATCTTCGTCACCGTGACTGAGCCAATCCGCCCAGATGACACTGCGGGTGATCTGTTACACCGGCTGTCGCTGAGCGGTGCCCGGCTCCTGGTCGACACCCTCGATGGGATCCAGAACGGCACCTTGACAGCTACACCACAGCCGGAAACCAACGCACAGGTGAGCTACGCCTCCAAGATCAACGTCGAGGACGCGCACATCGATTGGACCCAACCCGCAGAGGTCCTGGACCGGCTGATCCGCGCCTGTGCTCCAGCCCCTGGAGCGTGGACCATCTTTCGCGGTGAGCGGTTCAAGATCAACTCGGCACTGATCTCCGACACGGTCTTGGCGCCCAGCGAGCTGCAGATCAGCAAACGGGCCGTGCGGGTTGGCACCGCGACTCAAGCACTTGAGCTGGCCGAGATCCAGGCCCAGGGCAAGAAACCCATGGCTGCTGCCGACTGGGCACGCGGCATCACATTTGAACCTGAGCCGAGGCTCGGTGCTTGAGTGAGCGCTCCAGGCACCGCCCACAATCGGCGACGGAAACGTCCTGATCGGGCCCGCCGGGTTGCCTTCGACGCGCTGCGTGCGGTGAATGCCGACGGGGCATATGCCAACTTGATCTTGCCAGCCCTGCTTCGCGAGCGTGGCCTGACCGGCCGGGACGCGGCCTTCGCTACTGAGCTGCTGGCGGGCACCTGCCGCTGGCAAGGCAGCTATGACGTGATCATCGCTGCGGCCGCCGGCCGCCCGCTGAATGAGTTCCAGCCGGCCGTAGTGGATTTGCTGCGACTCGGGGTGCACCAGATCCTGTCGATGCGGGTGCCAGTGCCAGCGGCGGTCGCCGCATCAGTCGATCTGGCGGCTGCCACTGTGGGGGAGCGAGTCACGGGTCTCACCAATGCCGTGCTGCGCCGAGTTGCCGCAAGGTCTCTGGACGACTGGTTCAACCGGCTGTCCGAGGGACGTGACGAACATGATCGACTGGCGCTGCGGACGGCACATCCGCGCTGGATCGTCGATGCTTACGCCGAACTGCTGCCGGAGCTCGAACTCGAGCCGGCACTGGCCGCGAACAATCCCAGTCCAGACATCTGCCTGGCCGTCCGCCCCGGCCTCGCCGAAGTGTCAGATTTGGTACGCGCAGGAGCGGAGCCGAGTCGCTATTCGCCCTTCGGGGCTCGCTGGGAGGGCGACCCGGCCCAGCTTCGACCGGTCCGTGATGGCCGAGCCGGCGTCCAGGACGAGGGTTCCCAGCTAGTTACCTGGGCCCTGACGAAAGTGCCGGCTCCGTCCGGCTGGTGGCTGGACCTGTGTGCCGGACCGGGCGGCAAGTCCGCGCTGCTGACCGGCCTGGCCCGCCTGGACGGCAGTCGCCTGCTGGCATCTGATCTCGCGCCGCACCGAGCGAGCCTGGTGGCAGGAGCCGTACGGGCGTATGCCGGGCATGGACCAGCTCCGACCATCGTGGTGGCTGACAGCACCCAACCTGCGTGGTGTGCTGGCTCGTTTACCCGGGTGCTCGCTGATGTGCCGTGCTCAGGCCTGGGCGCCCTGCGCCGCCGGCCGGAGTCTCGCTGGCGACGCAATCCAGCCGACGTCGAGCAGCTGCACCCGTTGCAACTGGCACTGTTGGCCTCAGCCATCGACAGCGCTTCTCCAGGTGGGGTCATCGGCTACCTCACCTGCTCACCGCACCGTCGGGAGACAAGCGACGTGGTGAGCGAGACCCTCGATTTACGGGCCGATGTTGAGGTGATCCCAGCGGCGCAGCTGCTGCCGGAAGTACCCAACGCTGACCTTGGTCCGTACCTTCAGCTCTGGCCGCACCGGCATGGCACCGACGCCATGTTCGCGGCCTACCTACGCAAGACTCGCTAACACTAGAGTCGACACTGTGGCCCTGAGAATCATGCCGAGCATCTTGTCGGCCGACTTCGCCAACCTGCAGACCGCGATCGAGAAGGTGCCCAGCTCAGACGCAATACACGTTGACGTGATGGACAACCACTTTGTCCCGAATCTCACTCTCGGCCTGCCTGTTGTGGAATCGCTTCGCGCGGCAACGGACAAGATCTTGGACATCCACTTGATGATCGAGCAACCCGATCGGTGGGCCCCTGCGTACGCCGAGGCGGGAGCCGAATCGGTCACCTTTCACGTCGAGGCGGCGGCGGCGCCGGTGCGGCTGGCCCGCAAGCTGCGCGGCCTGGGAGCCAGGGCCGCAATGGCACTCAAGCCAGCTACGCCGATCGAACCGTACGAGGACCTGTTGCCAGAGCTCGACATGGTGTTGATCATGACCGTGGAGCCCGGTTTCGGCGGCCAAGGCTTTCTTGATCTTTGCCTGCCCAAGATCGCTCGAACGCGCGCGATGCTGGACAAGCTGGGTGGCGATATCTGGCTGCAGATTGACGGTGGCGTCTCGGTCGAGACTATTGAGCGGTGCGCCGCAGCCGGTGTGGACTCATTCGTTGCCGGATCGTCGGTATTCAGCGCTGCCGATCCCGATGCGATGGTGGGCAAACTGCGCGAGCTGGCGACCGGAGCTATGCCCGCTGAGCCTGTCGAAGCGCGCCCTTCGACAAGCTCAGGGCGCAGAGTTGGCCTGGGGCCGAACTAGCCCTGGCGACGGCGCAGGTAGCGCTCGAACTCCGCCGCAATGGCGTCGCCGCTCGCCTCCGGCAGCTCCGTTGCGTCCTGCATCTGCTCCAACGAGGCGACATATTCGGCGACCTCGGAGTCCTCGGCCGCCAGCTCATCCACGCCCCGCTCCCAGGCCCGAGCCAGCTCGGTCAGCTCACCAAGATCGAAAGAGGCGTCGAGGACCCGCTCCAACTGGGAAAGCAACGCCAGTGTTGCCTTGGGACACGGCGGATGCGAGACATAGTGCGGGATTGCCGACCAGAGCGTGAGAACCTCAACGCCGGCTCGCGTCAAGGTGTCACCGATCACGCCGATGATGCCGGTCGGACCCTCATAAGTCGCCGGAGCCAGACCAAGTTGCTTCATCAACTCACGGTTGGTGGTCGAGACCGACACCGGGATCGGGCGGGTGTGCGGGGTGTCGGCAAGCAGCGCGCCCAACAGGTGCACCCGAGTGACGTCGGCTGAGCTGAGGGCGGAGGCGATCATGGTGCTGAACTGCCGCCACCGCAGATTGGGCTCTAAGCCTTCGACCAAGATCAGATCACGGCCGTCAGGCAGCTGAGCGATCTTCAGCTCTGTGGTTGGCCAGCTGATCTCACGCTCATCGTCCTCGGTGAACGCAACCTGGGGTCTGTTGACCTGAAAGTCGTAGAACTCGTCAGGGTCGAGCGCGTACACCGGCTCGGCCTGGTAGGCCTCCGCGAGGTGCTCGATGGCTCCCGTTGCCGCATTGCCTGCGTCGTTCCAGCCACCGAAGGCCATCACAACCACAGGGTTGACTAGATCCCGAAGATCACGGGTGGCCGAGCTGGGGGAGTCGGGCATGGCTTTCACTGTAGCCGTCGGCTCGGCGATGCGATCTCACTCCACATCGTGGTAGCTCTGCCACGCGGGCCGGTTGGGCGACTATCCTCACGAGATGCCCGATGGCCTGCGTGCCGCTCCCTCCCCAGCTGACCTTCGTACGACGCTGTCAGAACGCGTCGTGATCGCTGATGGAGCGATGGGCACCATGCTGCAGCGTTATGACCTGACGCTGGAGGACTTCCAGCAACTGGAGGGCTGCAACGAAATCTTGAACGTCACCCGCCCCGACATCGTTCGTATGATCCACGATGCCTACTTCGAGGTCGGAGTAGATGCGGTTGAGACCAACACCTTCGGTGTCAATTTCTCCGCTCTCTCCGAATACGGCATCGCCTCCAGGATCACAGAGCTGGCGGAGGCCGGGGCGCGGATCGCACGAGAGTCCGCCGACGCACACAGCACGCCGGACCGGCCTCGGTGGGTGTTGGGTAGCGCTGGCCCCGGTACCAAGCTGCCCACCCTCGGGCACGTCTCGTACGCCCGACTACGTGACGCCTATCAGCAGCAGGTCGAGGGCTTGATTGCTGGCGGAATCGACGCGGTGTTGATCGAGACCTCACAGGATCTGCTGCAAACCAAGGCAGCAACGCTCGGTGCCAAGAGGGCACTGGGCTACGCGGGTCGCGACCTCCCGGTCATCGTGCATGTGACAGTCGAGACCACCGGCACCATGCTGCTCGGATCCGAGATCGGTGCCGCCCTAACCGCCCTGGAGCCGCTCGGCATCGACCTCATTGGCCTGAACTGCGCAACCGGTCCGGCAGAAATGAGTGAGCACCTGCGGCATCTTTCCCGGCATGCCCAGATCGGGGTGAGTTGCATGCCGAATGCCGGCCTGCCGCAGCTGACCGCGGACGGTGCGGTCTACCCGTTGCAGCCCGTCGAGCTAGCTGATGCGCTGGAACAGTTTGTCGGCGAGTTCGGACTCGGCCTGGTTGGCGGCTGCTGTGGCACTGGACCGGAGCATCTGCGGCAGGTTGTCACGCGCCTGGACCGCCGGCCCGTCGGTGCCCGATCACCAAGCCACATCCCTGCCGCATCATCCCTATACGCCGACGTGCCGTTCCGCCAGGACATCAGCTATCTGTCGATCGGAGAACGGACCAACGCCAACGGCTCCAGGGCCTTCCGCGATGCGCTGTTGGCCGAGCGCTGGGATGACTGTGTGGATATCGCGCGATCCCAGATCCGCGACGGCGCTCACATGCTCGATCTCAACATCGACTATGTAGGCCGGGACGGTGTCGCTGACATGCGAGAGGTGACATTCCGGCTGGCGACGGCATCGACGCTGCCGATCGTGCTGGACTCCACCGAACCAGCGGTGCTGCAAGCAGGCCTGGAATGTCTGGGTGGTCGCGCGGTGATCAACTCCGCCAACTATGAAGACGGCGACGGACCCGACTCCCGCTTCTGCCGGGTCATGAAGCTGGTCGCCGAGCATGGTGCGGCGGTGATCGTGTTGACCATCGACGAGGAAGGCCAAGCGCGTACGGCGGAGTGGAAAGTGCGGATCGCTGAGCGGGCGATCTCCGACATCACCGGGAACTGGGGACTGCGTCAGAGCGACATCATCCTCGACTGTCTCACCTTCCCCATCGCCACCGGACAGGAGGAAACCCGGCGCGACGGCCTCGAGACCATCGAGGCCATCCGCGAGGTCAAGCGACGCTTTCCCGATGTGCAGACCACACTGGGCCTGTCCAACATCTCCTTCGGTCTCAACCCGGCCGCTCGTGTCGTGCTCAACTCGGTCTTTCTCAACGAATGCATCGAGGCCGGCCTGGACTCCGCCATCGTGCACGCCGCCAAGATCGTCCCCATGGCCCGGATCCCAGACGAGCAACGCGAAGTGGCGCTCGACATGGTGTACGACCGGCGCCGACCGGCCACCGCGACCGAGCCCGGGTACGACCCGCTGCAGCGCTTTCTCGAGCTCTTCGAAGGGGTCACGACCGCCGACGCCAAGGCCGAGCGTGCCGCTGAGCTGCTCAAGCTACCAACCAGCGAACGGCTGCAGCGCCGCATCATCGACGGCGAGCCCAAGGGCCTCTCAGATGATCTTGATGCCGCGCTCGCGGAGGGCAAGCCGGCAATGGAGATCATCAACACCGACCTGCTGGCTGGCATGCGGGTCGTTGGTGAGCTGTTTGGGTCGGGTCAGATGCAGCTGCCGTTCGTGCTGCAATCGGCCGAGGTGATGAAAACCGCGGTCGCCTACCTCGAGCCGCACCTGGAGAAGACCGACTCTCGCGGCAAGGGCACGATCGTGCTGGCAACCGTGAAGGGTGACGTGCACGACATCGGTAAGAACCTGGTCGACATCATCCTCACCAACAACGGCTACACCGTGGTGAATCTAGGGATCAAGCAGCCGATCAACGCGATCATCGACGCAGCGCAGGAACAGCAAGCCGATGCGATCGGCATGTCGGGGCTGCTGGTGAAGTCCACTGTTGTCATGAAGGAGAACCTGGAGGAGCTCAACCGGCGGGGGATTGCCACGGCGTACCCGGTCTTCCTGGGCGGAGCCGCGCTCACCCGCGCCTACGTCGAGCAAGACCTCCGAGAGATCTTTGCTGGCGAGGTGCGTTACGCCCGAGACGCCTTCGAGGGGCTGCGGCTGATGGACGCACTGATGGCGGTCAAGCGCGGCGAGGAGGGGGCTGCGCTGCCGGCGCCGCGGGAGCGGCGGGTCAAAGCCCGCGGTACCACCCTGCTGGAAGAGCGGGTTGATACCGAGGTGGCCCGCCGCTCCGATGTTGCGGTCGACATCGACGTGCCGACTCCGCCGTTTTGGGGTGACCGGATTGTGAAGGGCATCTCACTGGCCGATGTCGCGGCCTACCTCGACGAGCGGGCGACCTTCATGGGCCAATGGGGCCTCAAGGGATCAAGGAACGGGGTCTCGTACGAGGAACTGGTGGAGACCGAAGGGCGGCCCCGACTACGTGCGTGGCTGGACCGCATTCAGACCGACGCGATCGCCGAGTTCGCCGTGGTCTACGGGTATTGGCCCTGCTACAGCGAGGGCAACGATCTCGTGGTGCTCCATCTTGGAGCCGATGTCTCCGACCCAGCCGCGGAGCTGCAGCGTTACAGCTTCCCGCGACAGACCCGTGGACGTTTCCTCTGCCTAGCCGACTTCTTCCGCGATCGTCAGCTGGCGGCTGAGAAGGGTCCCGATGTGGTGGCTTTCCACCTCGTCACCATGGGGGCGCAGGTTTCGAAGGTGACTGCCAGCCTGTTCGAGCAGAACGCGTACCGCGACTATCTCGAGCTGCATGGGCTGAGCGTGCAACTGACCGAGGCACTGGCCGAGATGTGGCACGCCAGGGTTCGGGCGGACTTTGGTTTTGCCAGCGACGACGGGCCGATGGAGGAGATGATCCGCGACCAGGCCTACCGCGGTTCCCGATACTCCTTCGGTTATCCGGCCTGCCCCGAGCTGGACGACCGGCGCAAGCTGGTGGCGCTGCTCCGCCCAGAGCGGATCGGCGTTGAGTTGTCCGAGGAACTGCAGTTGCATCCTGAGCAGTCCACTGATGCGCTGATCGTGCATCATCCGGAGGCGAAGTACTTCAACGCGCGATAACTCGGGCGTTGCACCGTCGGCGATTGAGCGGGTTCGCGCATGCCCAGCGGAGTGAGGAAGAATGGCCGCGCCATGAGCGACACGACAACCTCAACGCTGGCCGCCGTGCTGTGGGATTTCGACGGCACGCTGGCTGACACCGAGCCGCTCTGGATCGCTGCGGAATACGAGCTGATCGACCAATTGGGCGGCACCTGGTCAAATGAGCACGCCGACCAGCTGGTGGGTAACTCGCTGCTGGACTCTGGCTCTTACATCCTGAACGCCATTGGCCGGGTGGATCTCAGTCCCGCATGGGTCGTGGATCAGCTGGTCTCGAGCGTCCTGAACCATCTCCGGCGACACCCGATGGCCTGGCGCCCGGGAGCGATCGAGCTGCTCGGCTCCTTCGCTGCGGCGGGTGTTCCGTGCGCTCTGGTATCGGCGTCGTACCGCGTGCTGTTGGACGCTGCCCTGAGCCAACTGCCCGAGGGGACCTTCAGGGTGTCGGTGGCGGGAGACGAGGTGAGCCGAGGCAAGCCACATCCGGAGCCGTACCAGAAGGCGTGCACGGCCCTGGGGGTGTCCGCTCGGCATTGCGTCGTCCTGGAGGACTCCGAGACGGGCTGCCGGGCAGGTAACGCCGCCGGAGCGCTGGTGGTCGCCGTGCCCAACCGGGTGGAGATTCCACACGCTCCGCGGCGGCTTCATGTACCCTCCCTCGCTGACCTGGACGCAGCTGCCGTGGCGACGATGCTGGAGCAGTCAAATGCGGCGTGACGTACTAGCGCGCTGGGTTTTGGCAATATTCGGCCTGCTCTTGCTGCTGAGCGCATGCCGTACGCCCGGCGAACAGCCGGTGCCGACGCCCACCTCACGCCCCACGCCGAGGCCGTTCACGGTGATGTCCACCGATCAAATCCGTGTCACCGATCCAGCCGCCATCACCGACGCCGCCTCAACTGTGCTCGCGCTGAACGTGTTCCAGCGACTGATGACGGCCGATCCGGGCGGCTCAGTTCTGAAGCCGGATGCAGCGCGGGACTGCCTGTTCACCACAGCAACCACCTACACCTGCACCCTCAATGACGAACTGGCGTTTCACAACGGGCACCCGTTGACCTCCAGTGACGTGAAGTTCAGCATCGAGCGGGCAGCGCGGCTCAACGTTCCGGGCTCCTCAGCGGTGGCACTGTCATCCCTCCGTAGGGTCCAGACGCCGGACCAGAAGACGGTGCGGTTCCTGCTGAGTAGTCCCGACACCCAGTTCGGTTGGGCGTTGGCGTCGCCGGCGGCGTCGATTGTCGATGAAGAGATCTACGACGCGGATCGGGTGCGAGACTCGAAGGATCCCATCGTCGGATCGGGTCCCTTCGCGGTCACCAAGTACACCGGAAATCAGCTGCAACTCAGCCGCTACCAGGACTACGTCGGGCGTAATCCGGCCCGGCTGCCCGCTCTGGTCTACCGCAGCGTGGCCGACACGCCGACGCTCGAGGACGCCATGACGAAGGGCACTGTCGACGTGGTCTGGAGGGGCCTCGATGCACCAGCGATCACCCGATTCAGCCAGCAGGTGGCTCAGAGCCCCAATCAGGAGACCGCCAACGGCTTCACTCAGAACGTGCTGGGCGGCGCGAGGGTGCTGCAACTCGAATGGTCGCCGACCTCACCCATGCGGTCGAACAAGGGGTTGCGACAGGCAATAGCGGTTGCCCTGCAAGGGGACCGTACGTCCGATTCGATCGTGCCAACCGGTGTAGATGGGCATACCGCTGCCTTCCCGTTGGGCGGTAGGGCCAAGCCGAAAGTGACCTGGAAGAGTCGCATCAATCTCACGCTCGGCTATGACGCCTCGGCGCCCAATGGCCTGGACATTGCAACCCAGATCCGGATCCGGTTGGAAAACACGGGCGGACTGAGCGTGCAGCTCAAGCCAGGAGTGACGGATGCGGACCTGAATCTTGTGGACCGGAAGGCCTGGACGGCGACAGCCCTAGCATGGCTGCAGCCATATCTTGATGCGCCGCTGCCGACCGCCGCATCGACAGTCAAGACCATCGAAACCGAGTTTCGAGCGACCACGGATAGTGGCAAGGCGAATCGGCTACTGGCTGCGCTACAAAAGCAGGCGGCCGTGGATCTGATCGTGCTGCCGATCAGCCAGTCTGACGAACATGTCTACCTACGGCGCGGGGTGGAGATGAGCGAGGAGTCCTATGGCCCTGGCATGCAGCTCGGGTTCTTTGGTATCAGCAATGGCTGAACAGGCCCAGTTGTCAGGCGTCCGGCTGGGACTGTTGCAGGTGGGGGAGCGCATTACTCTGACCGATCCCAAGGGCCGACGCCATTCAGTTGTGCTCATTGAGGGTGGGCGGTTCCATACCGCCAAGGGTGCCGTCAGTCACGACGACCTGATCTCCCGCCCTGAAGGCATCGTGGTGAATTCGACGGGTGGCACGCAGTTCTTGGCTATGAGGGCGTTGCTCAACGAGTTCACTGTGACCATGCCGCGTGGCGCGGCAGTGGTCTATCCCAAAGACGCCGCCCAGATCTTGATGGCGGCCGACATCTTTCCCGGTGCCCGGATGCTGGAGGCGGGCGCTGGATCCGGTGCTTTGACCTGCAGCCTGCTGCGGGCGATCGGTCCAAGCGGGCGGTTGATCTCTTATGAACGACGTGAGGACTTCGCAGCAGTCGCCCGGCGCAACGTCGAGAATTTCTTCGGGGTAAACCCACCCACCTGGGAACTGCGGGTTGCTGATCTGCTCGAGTCGTTCACCGTGGAATCTCTGGATCGCGTGGTTTTGGACATGCTCGCGCCGTGGGAGTGTGTCGCGGCGCTGGCCGAGGTAATCGTGCCGGGCGGGGTGTTCTGCGCCTACGTGGCGACCACAACCCAGCTCGCCGAGACGGTGGAGACCTTGCGCGTCCACAGCGGTTTCACTGAGCCTCTGGCCACTGAATCACTGGTCCGCGCCTGGCACATTGAGGGACTGGCCGTACGTCCGCGCCACGATATGGTAGGCCACACCGGATTTGTGATCACGGCACGGCGACTGGCGCCAGGGTTCACAGCACCGTTACGTAAACGTCGCCCAGCGCGCGGCGCGTACGGCAACGATTACAAAGGACCGCGTAGCCAGCCCGGGTAGGGTCTTGGCAGGAGGTGTGTCATGACCGGACCTATCCACGATCGCGCTCCGTACGAGGACCGCGAATCTTTGTTAGCCCAACTTGGTGCGCTCAGAGACGAGCTTGATCGGCTCCGTGAACGGGTCTCCTCACATCCGCACGACATCGCGATGCTGGAACGGCGGTTAGCCGATGCCCGCTCTGATGCACGGAGCACCGCCGCCAACAACGAGCGCCTGGCAGCCACGCTGCGTGAGGCGCGGGACCAGATCGTGTCCCTGAAGAATGAAGTTGATCGGCTTGCGCAACCGCCCGCCAGCTTCGCAGTCTTTCTCGCTGCGCGTGAGGAGCACACGGCGGACATCTTTACCGCTGGTCGCAAGATGCGCGTCAGCGTGAGTCCGGATGTTGATCTTGACATGCTGACGCCCGGCAAGGAGGTGATGGTCAACGAGGCGATGAACGTGGTGAAGGTCCTCGAATTCGACGAGGTCGGTGAGGTCGTGCTGCTCAAGGAGATGCTCGAGGACGGCGACCGGGCACTGGTGATCGGACATGGTGATGAGGAAAGCGTGGTCCGCCTCGCGCATCGACTCCATGATCAACACCTGCGCTCCGGGGACTCACTGCTGATCGACCGCCGGGTACATTTCGCGTACGAGCGGATCCCGAAGCTCGATGTTGAGGAGCTGGTGCTGGAAGAGGTACCCGACATCGACTACACGGTGATCGGCGGCCTAGGCAATCAGATCGAGGCGATCCGGGACGCAGTCGAGTTGCCCTTCCTGCACAAGGAACTCTTCGCCGAGCACGAACTCAAGGCACCAAAGGGAATCCTGCTCTACGGACCGCCCGGCTGTGGCAAGACGTTGATCGCGAAGGCTGTGGCGAACTCGCTGGCGAAGAAGGTCAGCGAGCGAACCGGGGAGGAAGGACGCAGCTTCTTTCTCAACATCAAGGGCCCGGAGCTGCTGAACAAGTACGTAGGTGAAACTGAGCGGCATATCCGGCTGGTCTTCCAGCGCGCCCGCGACAAGGCAACCGACGGGATGCCGGTGATCGTCTTCTTCGACGAGATGGACTCGCTGTTCCGGACCCGCGGTTCTGGTGTTTCTTCGGACGTGGAGAACACCATCGTGCCGCAGCTGTTAAGCGAGATCGACGGAGTCGAGGGCCTGGACAACGTGATCATCATCGGAGCCTCGAACCGCGAGGACATGATCGATCCGGCTATCTTGCGGCCCGGTCGCCTGGACGTGAAGATCAAGATCGAGCGGCCTGATGCGGAAGGCGCGCGGGAGATCTTCAGCAAGTACCTGACTCGGACTCTGCCGCTGCATCCTGAGGATCTCGCGGAATTCGATCATGACGCGCAAGTGTGTGTGCAGGCCATGATCGACCGCACGGTTGGCCGGATGTATGAGGAGTCAGAGGAGAACCAGTTCCTGGAGGTCACGTACGCGGGTGGTGACAAGGAGGTCCTCTACTTCAAGGACTTCAACTCCGGGGCGATGATTCAAAACATCGTTGACCGGGCCAAGAAGATGGCGATCAAGGATTTCCTTGAGACTGGGGTACGAGGCCTGCGGATCGGTCACCTGATGCAGGCTTGCCTGGATGAGTTCGCCGAGAACGAGGATCTACCCAACACCACCAACCCTGATGACTGGGCGAAGATCTCGGGGAAGAAGGGCGAGCGGATCGTCTTCATCCGGACGCTCATCTCCTCCAAGCAGGGCACCCAGCCCGGCCGGTCCATCGATACCGTCTCCAACACAGGCCAGTACCTGTAGGACGCTCCGCTCTAGCGGTGCGAGATCAGGCGCCCAGGGGCGGCGGATTCAGCCGACGTCCTGGCGCGGGCGTGCTGGATGAGCTGGAGCCCGGCGCGCCAGCCAATGAGGAATAGCGCCAGGACGCTACTGGCCACGATGACGAACGAGAGACTCACCCCGGCGCCGGTGAGCAGCCGCAGGATCATGCCAATGACAACCGTGCCCAGCCAAACTGCGACGCCGGATTTCAGCGCGAACGGGTGCCGCCAGGTGCGGCCAATCAGCGTTCCCACTAGGCAACCTGCGAGGAAAGGCCAGGCTGTATGTGCCACGCCTAGTAGGTCGGTTGCCTCCTGGTGACTGCTGCGTCCAACGATCGCAAAGACCAGGATGCAGATCACGTCCACCGCAATCGCCGGCAGGATCCGCATGAACATCACACTACGCTGAGGCCATGGCTTCCACGGCCGATCGTGACGAGTCCGCTGCGGCGAGCTCGGAGATCGCTGCCCGCATGAACACTCGGGTGATGGGCATCGAGACGGAGTACGGCATTAGCGCCCTATCACCGGGGCCGTCGGCGATTCCGGGTGGATTCGGCAATGCGTTCGTCGAGGACGATCTGCATCCCATGCAGCTGTCCAATCATGTCGTCAAGGCGTACGGGGCCTCAGCAGCAGGACAGCCGGCGGGCTGGGACTACGAGACCGAGACTCCACTGCGGGACATTCGTGGCTACGAGATCTCCCGGGCCGCCGCCCACCCGGACCAGCTCACCGATACAGATCTCGGCATGGCCAACGTCATCTTGACCAACGGCGCCCGGCTCTACGTCGACCACGCACATCCGGAGTACTCCAGTCCCGAGGTCACCTGCGCGCTCGATGCCGTGCGCTATGACAAGGCCGGCGAGGCTGTGATGGCGATTGCCGCGCAGCGCGCCACCCAGTCGCTGGGACGCTCGGTCCGGCTCTACAAGAACAACACCGACGGCAAGGGCGCGTCCTACGGCACCCACGAGAACTACCTGCTGCAGCGCAGCACACCCTTCGACCGGATTGTGACGCAGTTCACGGCCTTCCTCGTGTCGCGGCAGGTGATCACCGGAGCCGGTCGCGTTGGCGTCGGTCAATCCAGCCAGACGCCTGGTTTCCAGATCAGCCAACGCGCCGACTTCTTCGAAGCGGAGGTGGGGCTCGAAACCACGCTCAATAGGCCGATCATCAACACGCGAGACGAGCCGCACGCCGACGCGAGCCGGCATCGCAGGCTGCATGTGATCACTGGAGACGCCAACCTCTCGGAGATCTCGACCTACCTCAAGGTGGGCACCGCGGCTTGGGTGCTGCGGGTTATCGAGGCTGGCGAGCTAGGCGCCGACGTACGGCTCGACGGACCTGTGGGCGCCATGCGGACCGTCAGCCACGATGTGCTGGTTAGGGAACCCCTTTACCTGCTCGAGGGCCCGAGCATGACAGCCCTGGACCTGCAGGAGGTGTACCTGGACGCCTGCCGCAACCACTATGAGCGGATTGCCGGAGACCTCACCGAGACGGCTCGGATTGAGGCGAAGGACATCTTCAGCCGCTGGCAGGATTGCCTGGATGCCTTGCGCACCGACATCTTCAGCCTGGCTGACCAGCTTGACTGGGTAGCCAAGCTCAAGCTGTTGGAGTCCTATCGGCAGCGCGACGGATTGAGCTGGTCCGCCCCCAAGCTGGCGCTGATCGACCTGCAGTACGCCGATGTCGACCCTCGGCGCAGCCTGTACCGGGCGTTGCTGACCAATGGAAAAATGCGGCGGCTGGTCACCGATGACGAGATCGAGCGAGCGCGCAACTCCCCACCAGATGACACGCGGGCCTATTTCCGTGGTCGGGTCATGGAGAAGTTCGGGTCATCGGTGGTTGCGGCTTCCTGGGATTCGGTGATTTTCGACGTTCCCGACCGCCCTGCGCTACAACGGCTGCCACTGTTGGATCCGCTGCGAGGTACTCGTGAGCAGGTTGGCCAGATGATTGACGAATGCAATTCCGTCACTGAGCTGTTCGCTGCGCTCGGTCGTTAGCCGACCTCTGCTAGGTACACGCTGGAGAAAGTAATGGCCTTGTCGGCGGTGTTCGTTACGCTTGAGGCCAGCACAGACGAGGAGCAGGTATGGCTGAGTCAGAGCAGAGCCATCGTAAGGCACGGCGAGCCGACGATCGTGAGGTCGAGGAGCTGGCGCCTGCTGATACGGCGCATAAGGCGGAACTGGACTCAGAGGTGGACTCGCTGCTGGACGAAATCGACGACGTGCTCGAGGTCAACGCCGAGGAGTTCGTGCGCTCGTTCGTTCAGAAAGGCGGCCAGTGAGCGACGGACGACAAGTCGTTGAGCTGACCTCAGAGTTCTTCCGTATCGGGTCTTCTTCCTTTACCGACTTCGCTTCACGGGTTGCCCCGGACGTCTTGCCGTCGTCGCGTAAGGGGGCTGCTGGGATCGGTGACCTGTCGCCGCACGGTACGACGATCGTGGCTGCGACCTTTCCCGGCGGTGTGGTGATGGCCGGTGATCGGCGGGCCACGATGGGCAACATCATCGCCCAACGTGACATCGAGAAGGTGTTTGCGGCAGATGAGTTCTCGATCATCGGAATAGCCGGGGCTGCTGGGCTCGCAGTCGAACTGGTCGGCTTGTTCCAGGTCGAGCTCGAGCATTACGAGAAGATCGAGGGCGCCCCGCTTTCTCTGGTCGGCAAGGCAAACCGGCTAGCCACGATGATCCGGCTGAATCTCGGCCTCGCTATGCAAGGCCTCGTCGTGGTGCCGCTGTTCGCTGGCTGGGATGAAACAACCCAGGATGGCCGGATCTTTTCCTATGACGCTACTGGTGGCCGCTACGAGGAGCATGCCTACTTCTCGGTCGGGTCCGGCTCGGTTTTCGCGAGGGGCTCGTTGAAGAAGCTGTACCGTCCTGATTTCGACGCGAACGAGGCAGCGATGGCGGTGATTCAGGCCCTGTATGACGCTGCCGACGACGACTCGGCGACCGGCGGGCCCGACCTGGCCCGAAAGATCTTCCCGGTTGTCCTTTCCGCGACCTCGGATGGCGTTCAGCGTTTTGGCGAGGAGCAGACCTCGGAGATGATCGACCAGCTGATGGCGAGCCGCGCCGAGCGACCTGATGGACCGGGAGCACCACTTGCCTAAACTCCGTCCTCCTCGGGAGGGGACGCCCAGATGAGCATGCCGTTCTACGTCGCGCCCGAGCAGCAGATGAAGGACCGGGCCGATTACGCACGCAAGGGCATCGCCCGAGGGCGTTCCGTGGTTGTCCTGCACTTTCTGGACGGGATCTTGTTCGTGGCCGAGAACCGGTCCCAGGCGTTGCACAAGGTCAGCGAGATCTACGACCGCATCGCCTTCGCGGCCGTCGGCCGCTACAACGAGTTCGAGAACCTCCGCCAGGCCGGAATCCGCTATGCGGACATACGCGGCTACACCTACGACCGGACCGATGTGACTGGCCGCGGGCTGGCCAACACGTACGCCCAGGTGCTTGGCACGATCTTCTCCTCCGGCGGTGACAAGCCGTATGAGGTGGAGATCGTGGTGGCCGAGCTCGGTGTCACGCCGGCGCTCGACCAGATATACCGGCTGACCTATGACGGTTCGGTGGCCGACGAAGCAAATTTCGCCGTCATGGGCGGGTCTGCGGACGTGATAGCTGAGGTGGTCAGTCGCGGATTCAATTCCGACCTGGGCCTCGCCGGCGCGGCCCAGCTTGCAGTCCGTGCGCTCAGCTCCGATGGCGGCCCGAATGCGACCCCGCGCGTCTTGGGTGTGGATGCCCTGGAGGTTGCCGTCCTCGATCGGGCCAGGGCCATGCCGCGCAAGTTCCGGCGTATCAAAGGTGATCGGCTTGCCGCTCTGCTCGCCGATGGATCCGGACCGCCAGGCGACGCCGGCGCTGCACCACACGCCAGCAGTTCGGTTGACGGCGTGGAGGAGCCCCCGAAGAAGCCCGGCACGTGAACGAGATCACGCCAACCACCGGCGCTGACCGCCGCCAGATCAGCCGTGTCGTGATCATCGGTGCGGGGTTGATCGGGGCATCGATCGGGTGCGCACTCTCGGCGGCCGGTTATGCAGTACACCTGCGTGACCACAAGATCAGCCACGCCAAAGTCGCGGCTGGCCTGGGCGCCGGCACCATCGATCCTCCCGTGTCCGCAGATGTGAGCCTGGTTGTGGTCGCCGTGCCGCCAGGTGCCATTCCCGATCTTGTGGTGCACAGCCTCGAGGTCTATCCCAACACGACGGTCACCGACGTCGGTTCAGTGAAGGCGGGGGTGCTCGACGCCCTGTGGCAGCGAGATGTCGACCTCAGTCGCTATGTCGGGTCGCACCCAATGGCTGGCTCGCATCATTCAGGGCCGATGACGGCTCATCCGGACCTGTTCGTTAACCGCACCTGGGTCGTGACGCCACACCGACGGTCGGCGGTCGAATCGGTGGAACGGGTCCGGGCCGCGGTCCGAGCTTGCCGGGCCCGCGAAGTGATCATGGACGTTGACGATCATGATGCGGCCGTGGCTCGGGTATCTCACCTGCCACACCTGATGTCGGTGCTGATTTCGAGCCGACTCACGGCGATTCCAGAGCGCGACCTCATGCTGGCTGGCCAAGGTCTGCGCGACGTGACACGCATTGCCGGCAGCGATCCAATGCTCTGGCAACAGATTGTGGGAGCGAACTCGGACGCAGTGCTCGAGGAGCTACGCGGCATGCAGGACCAGCTCGGCTTGTTGATCAAAGCTGTTGAGGCGACGCCGGCCACCGACGACTTGCGGAACCAGCTGGAACGCGGTGTGGCCGGGACACACAAGATCGCTGGTAAGCATGGGGCCGCGGCGGTCCGCTACAGCGAGGTTGTTGTTGCGATACCAGACGAGCCCGGAGCCCTGGCTCGGCTGTTTGGCGACGTCAGTGCGGCCGGCGTGAACGTGGAGGACATCTCCATCGAGCACGACCCGGTCCGGGAGGTCGGCTATCTCTCCATGTCGGTCGCGCCTGAGCACGAGGACGCGCTGGTCGGGACCATGCTGGCCCACGGTTGGACAGTCTCCTAACCAGCGGCCGGTACTCTGAGCGGATGTCTGAGGCAGCGATGACCGACCAGTACCAGACTCCGAGGGAGCCAAGTCGGACGACAGAGGCGAATCGGCCGCTTGTCATCGCCATCGATGGCCCCAGTGGCTCCGGCAAGTCAAGCACCGCTCGAGGAGTCGCAGAGCGGCTCGGGCTGGCCTTCTTGGACACTGGTGCGATGTATCGGGCGATTACCTGGCTGGCGCTGCAGGAAGGCGTCGACCTGGACGATCAGGCGGCGGTCGCAAACCTGCTGGCACACGCATCGATGGACATCGAACAAGACCCTCAACAGCCGGCGATTGCGATCAGTGGCGTCGATGTCTCCGAAGCGATCAGGGCTCCTGAGGTGTCGGCCGCTGTCAGCGCAGTCGCCACCAATCTGGATATTCGTGCTGATCTCGTCGCCCGGCAGAAGAAACTGATCGCCGAGGCAGTCGACGGCATCGTCGCTGAGGGAAGAGACATCACCACTGTGGTAGCGCCCGACGCCGACGTACGCGTGCTCCTCGTCGCCGACCCGGCGGCGCGAGTAGCGCGGAGACATGCCGAGCTCGCCGAGCATCAGATGGACGTTGACGCGGTAACCGATCAGGTGATCCGGCGGGATCGTGATGACTCCGTGGTCGCCGAATTCGAATCGGCGGCTCCCGGAGTGCACGTGGTGGACTCCACATTC
>CAVSSB010000018.1:0-17370 GCA_963730505.1 uncultured Actinomycetota bacterium | reverse complement strand
CGCCAAGGCCTAGCCGACTTGTCAGAAGCTAGATCGGTTATAGCTCAACTGGCTTCTGACAACTCGGCGCTATTCTGAGTCGTACATGCTGTTCAGCACGTCGGCGTACTTCTTCTCCACGGCCCTGCGCCGGACTTTCAGGGTCGGCGTGACCTCACCCTCCTCAACGCTCAACTCTGAAGGCAAGATCTCGAACCGCTTGATGGTCTCCCAGCGCTCAAGGGACTGGTTAGCCTCCGTGACCTGACTCTCAATCAGGTCATGAACCTCACGTGAGCCCGCCAGTTCTTCGAACGAGGAATAGCTCAGACCTTGATCTTTGGCCCAACCCTCGATGGCCTCTGGATCGAGCGTGATCAGCGCGGTGGCGTACTTGCGGCCGTCGCCGTGCACCAGGACCTGGCTGATGTACGGACTGGCGACCTTCACCACACCCTCCACCTTCTGCGGAGCGACGTACTTGCCGCCGGAGGTCTTGATCAGGTCCTTCTTCCGGTCAGTGATCCGCAGATAGCCCTGTTCGTCAAACTCGCCAATGTCCCCGGTCGAGAACCAGCCATCTTTGAGCGTCTCCGCGGTTGCCTCCGGCATGTTGTGGTAGCCGCGCATGACGCCAGGACCTTTGACCAAAATCTCCCCATCGTCGGCGATCTTGACCTGAGTACCAGGCACCGGCGGGCCAACGGTGCCGAAACGGGTGGCACGCGGGTGGTTCACGCAGGTCGGAATGCAGGTCTCAGTAAGGCCGTAACCCTCCAGCACGAGGAGCCCGGCAGCGTGGAACCATTCCTGCACCTCCAGACTCAGCGGAGCGGAGCCAGACACGAAGAATTCGATCTTGCCACCCATCCTGGCTTTGATCTTGCTGAAGACCAATCGATCCGCCAGCGCATACTGGATGCCAAGAAGCCCGGACGGTTCCTGTCCCGCCAGCCGCAGCGGCGATACCTTGCGGCCGACGCCGAACGCCCAGTCGAAGATCTTGGCCTTGACTCCGTGCGAGGCAGTCATCATCACTCTGGCTCGCACTTTCTCGAAGATCCGCGGCGCGCCGCACATGAAGGTCGGCTGAATCACGGCAAGGTTCTCAACGATCTTGTCGATCCGGCCGTCAACCGCAGTTGTGAAGCCGATGTGAAGCTGGATCGCGATCAAGCCCTTACCGAAGACATGGCTGAGCGGCAGCCACAAGTATTGGAGGTCGTCGGGGCTAATGATGTCGAACGCCTCGACGGCGGCGCCCTCGTAGGTCCAGGAGTCCTGCGCCAGGCGTACGCCCTTGGGCCGCCCGGTGGTACCGGAGGTGTAAATCAGCGTCGCCAGGTCCTCTGGCCCGATCTCTGCAATGACGTCATCGACCGCGGTTGGATTAGCGTCCAGACAGTCGCTGCCCAGCTTCTGCAGATCGGCCCAGCCGATCACCTTCGGATGATCAACCTTGCCGTCCAGCTGCACGATCGTGATCAACTGTGGCAGCTCGTCGAGATGATCAAGTACTTTGCCCACCTGCAGATCGTCTTCGGCGAAGACCACCTTGGATTCGGAATCGGCAAGGATGAAGCCGACATCCTCATGCTGTGTTGACGGATAGATCGTGGTAGCCGCACCGGCCGCGCACATGATGGCAAGGTCGGCCAGGATCCACTCCATCCGGGTGTTGGATGCGATTGCCACGCGGTCCTCAGGTTTGATTCCTAGCGCGAGCAACCCAGCTGCCAGCTGGAAGGCCTTGTCCTTGGTCTGCAACCAGCTCAGCGAAACCCAGCGGTCATCCTCAAGGTAGCGAAATGCTTCCTTTGAGGGCGATTTCTCGACCCGCCGCAACAGCAAGGCGCCCACCGAAGCCGGCCGCGCTGCCAACAATGTTGTCTCGGTCACATCCGAAGGGTAGCTGGTGCTTCACAGCTCCGCTCACCACGGTTAGGAGAGTCGCTCCAGCACAATAGCCATTCCCTGACCGCCACCCACGCACATCGTTTCCAGGCCGAACTGGACGTCCCGCACCCGCATCGCATTCAGCAGCGTGGTCATGATCCGCGCGCCGGTGCAGCCGAACGGATGACCGAGCGCGATCGCTCCGCCATGCACGTTGAGCCGCTCAAGATCGATACCGAGATCCCGGGCCGACGCAATCACTTGGACCGCGAACGCCTCATTGATCTCCACTAGATCGATGTCGTCGATCGTCATCCCGGCACTGGCCAAGGCTCGGCGGCTGGCCTCAACCGGTCCCAGTCCCATGATCTCCGGGCTGAGAGCGCTGACGCCTGTTGCAACGACGCGCGCCAGCGGGGTGAGGCCGAGCTCGGCCGCGCGGCGATCGCTCATGATCACCACTGCAGCCGCCCCGTCGTTCAATGGACAGCAGTTGCCTGCAGTGACCGTGCCATCCGGGCGAAAGACAGGCTTCAGCGCAGAGACCGCCTCGATGGTGGTGCCTGGTCGAGGGCCGTCGTCGGTACTCACCACGGTGCCGCCAGGCAGAGTCACGGGCACGATCTCGGCGTCGAAGACCTGGTTCGCGATTGCCTTCTCGGCGAGGTTTTGCGAGCGTACGCCGAACTCGTCCTGTTCGGCGCGGGAGATGCCGCGGAGGGTGGCGACGTTCTCCGCGGTCTGGCCCATCGCAATGTAGATGTCGGGCAGCTGCCCGTCCTTGCGCGGATCATGCCACTTCTGATTGCTTGCCGCCGTCGTCAGGCTGCGCTGCTCTGCGGCGGCAAAGACCGGATTGTGGGTGTCGACCGGGTCAACACCGGCGGAGCCGAAGCCGCGATACCGCGAGACGCACTCCACTCCGGCCGAAACGAATGCATCACCTTCACCCGCCTTGATGGCGTGAAAGGCCATCCGGGCGGTCTGCACACTGGAAGCGCAGAAGCGATTGACCGTGGCGGCTGAGACATTGTCCAGCCCAAGCTGCACGGCGACCCGGCGCGCCACATTGCCACCCTGCTCGTCGCGCGGCTCGGCGCACCCGACATAGATGTCGTCAAGCGAGCCGGGGTCAAAACCCTCGAGCTTGGCCAGCGCAGCGCTGATCACTCCGGCCGCAAGATCATCTGGGCGCATCTGGATCAGCGATCCCTTGACGGCACGCCCAATGGGCGTACGCGAAGCAGAGACGATGACGGCTTGCGGACCTTCGGAAGCGTTGCGGGGCATCGTGATCACAACCCAAGATCTCGACCAATGAGCTCTTTCATGATCTCGTTCGAGCCCGCCCAGATCTTGGAGGCCCGCGCGTCGGCCCAGGCCCGCGCAACCCGGTACTCATTCATGTAGCCGTAGCCGCCCCATAGCTGCACACAGGCATCGAGAATGTCATTCTGCGCCTGTGCCGACCACCACTTCGCCTTGGCCGCATCAACAGCGCTCAGCGTGCCGTCTACCGCCTCCATGACACACTGATCGACGAAGGCCTGGGTGACCTCGGCTAACGTCTGCAGCTCGGCGAGAGTGAACTTGTTGGCCTGAAAAGAGCCAATCGCAGTGCCGAAGGCCTTGCGTTCTTTCGCATAGACCAGAGTCTCGTCGAGGATCTGCCGGGCATGAGAGATGTTGTTCACCGCCGAGCCGATCCGCTCAGCTACCAGCCGCTGCATCATGTAGATGAAGCCCTGGTCGATCTCGCCGATCACATTCGCCGCTGGGACTCTGACATCGCCGAAGAACAGCTCAGAGATGTCCGACTCCGGTTGACCGATCTTGTCCAGCTTCCGCCCACGTTCGAAGCCAGGCATGCCGGTCTCGACCGCAAACAAGGTGATGCCCTTCGCACCCTTCTCCGGACTCGTTCGCGCCGCGACCAGCACGAAGTCCGCGCTGGCGCCATTGGTGATGAAGGTTTTCGAACCGTTCAAGATCCAGTCCTCGCCGTCGCGGACCGCACTGGTCTTCAAAGCAGCAAGATCAGAACCGCCAGAGGCCTCGGTCATAGCTAGCGCGGTGATCAACTCGCCGGTGCAGAACCCTGGCAGCCAGCGCTGCTTCTGTTCCTCGGTGCACAGATCGACCAGATAGGGCGCGATGCAGTTGGTGTGGATGCCGACACACGAGGGGTAGGAGAACGACAGCCGGGACAGCTCCTCGGCCAAGATCAGCGAGAACCGCAGATCGTCGACGCCGGCACCGCCGTACGCTTCCGGGACGTTGAGCCCCAAGAAGCCTTTCTTGCCGAGCTCGAGCCACACCTCTCGGCCGAACTCGTGGCTGGCCATGTGTTTCTCGTGGTGCGGTCGCAGGGTGCGATCGACGAAGGTCCGGCAGCTTTCGCGGAACGCGTCGTGGTCCTCGTCAAAGATGGTTCGCCTCATCGCGCCTCCACGGAGAAGCTGAAGTTACTCACCGGTAAGTTTAATGCGTGCTGAGCATGTCGAAGCACGCGGGGATGCGCCCCTTAGACAGGCTCAGGGCACAGCCTTCGACAGGCTCGGGACACAGCCATCGAGGGGCCCACGGCACATTCGTTGGGCCGTTCTCTTTAGGGCACTACGATCAAACGCGATCATGCTGTCAAAGTCTGTTGCGCTCTCCCCCGAGGTCAGTGAGCTCGCACTGCAGCTTCGGCGCCGCGGTGTCGCTGACGTCCTCGACGCAACCGACCTGACCCGTGCGCTCTACTCCTCCGACGCCTCGCTGTATCGCGTCGTACCGCAGGCCGTTGCGCGGCCTCGGACCGTTGAGGAGACGGCCGCTGTCCTGGACGCGGCCCGGGCGGTCGGCATGCCGGTGACCACTCGGGGCGCCGGGACATCCTGTGCGGGTAACGCTGTCGGCCCGGGATTGATCCTGGACACCTCGCGGTACCTGAACAGCATTCGTGAGATCGACCCGGAGGCCCAAACCGCACGAGTCGAGCCAGGCGTGGTGCAGTCGGCGCTGCAGGCCGCGGCGGCTCCGCACGGGTTGCGTTTCGGCCCGGATCCATCGACCCACAACCGCTGCACTATCGGCGGAATGATCGGGAACAACGCCTGCGGCCCGCGGGCTCTGGGATTCGGCAAGACCGCTGACAATGTGATCGGGCTAGAGATGATCACCGGCTCTGGTGAACACATCACCATTGGTGCGACGGCGAATGGTGATCAATACCGAAGCCTCACGGCGCTGAAGTCGGTGGTGCAAACAAATCTCGGCATCATCCGCACGGAGTTCGGGCGCTTTGGGCGACAGGTGTCGGGCTACAGCCTGGAGCATCTCCTGCCGGAGAACCGCTTCGACGTGGCACGATTTCTGGCTGGCAGCGAGGGCACGCTGGCGGTGATCATCGGCGCGACGGTGCGGCTAGTGGCTGATGCGCCGTACAAGATCATGATCGCGCTCGGCTATCCGACGATGGCCGATGCCGCGGATGCAGCGCCGCTGATTGTTGATCATCGCCCGACAGCTTGCGAAGGACTGGACCGGCGAATCGTCGATGTCGTGCGTCGCATCCGGAGCGATACGGCCGTGCCACCGCTGCCTCGCGGGGACGGTTGGATGTTCGTCGAGCTCGTTGACCAGGACGTGGCCGAGTTACGGGTACGTGCGGATGCGCTGCTTGCGGCATCCGCTGCCTTGGATGGTTTCGTGGTGACCGATCCCGCGGCCGCGATGGCGCTGTGGAAGATCCGGGAAGACGGTGCCGGACTGGCGAGTGTCAGTCTGTCCCGACCGGCCTATCCCGGTTGGGAGGACGCAGCAGTGCCAGCGCAGCACCTCGGCTCCTACCTGCGAGATTTCGATCGGCTGCTTGCTGATCATGGATTGGACGGGCTGCCCTACGGCCACTTCGGGGATGGGTGTGTACACGTTCGCATCGACTTCCCGCTCACCGAGCAGGGTGGCGTCGGAAACTATCGAGCTTTCGTGGAGGAGGCGGCGCAGCTGGTTGCCCGCTACGGAGGCTCGCTGTCGGGCGAACACGGCGACGGCCGGGCCCGTTCGGAGCTTCTCCCAACGATCTATTCAGCCGCTGCTCTGGAGGCATTCGGTCAGGTGAAGGCTGCTTTCGACCCAGAGAACCTACTGAATCCCGGCGTGCTGGTAGATCCTCGCCCGGTGGATCGTGACCTGCGCGCCATGGGTGTGATGGGTCGCATCGACCACTTCGCCGAAACCGTGCACCGCTGCTCGGGTGTGGGCAAATGCCTCGCCAACACCACCGCTGGGCTGGGGGTCATGTGCCCGTCTTATCAGGCGACCCGGGAGGAGAAGGACTCAACTCGCGGCCGCGCGCGGGTGCTGCAGGAAATGATCAATGGTGAGTTGGTCCATGGCTGGAAGTCGCCAGCAGTACACCAAGCGTTGGATCTCTGCCTGTCCTGCAAGGGATGTGCCCGAGACTGCCCTACCGGCATTGACATGGCCGCGTACAAGTCGCAGGTGCTGCATCACAGCTATCGGCGCAAGATCAGGCCGCGCAGCCACTACGCGCTCGGTTGGCTGCCACGCTGGGGCCGGTTGATCACCCGGGCACGTGCCCTCTCGGGTCTGATCAATGTGAGCACGGCAACCCCTGGGGTGCGAACGCTCCTCCGCTGGGCTGCGGGTATCGACCAACGACGCTCGCTGCCGAGGTTCGCCTCGGTTGCGGCGCGCAAGCGGGTTGCGGTTCCTGAGTCGTCAGGTGATCCGGCGATCGTGTGGGTCGACTCCTTCTCCGACTACTTCGCTGGAGACGCGATCGGCGCAGCCGTCTCGGTGCTGGCCGCGGCCGGCTATGCGCCGCAGCTGGTGGAACGACCAGCCTGCTGTGGATTGACCTGGATCAGCACCGGTCAGCTCGACGGCGCTCGCCGACAGCTGCGCGCGGCATTGGACATTCTGCATCCCTACGTCGCTCGGGGGACGCCGGTGGTCGGCCTGGAACCCTCCTGCCTCGCGGTTTGGCGCAGTGACGCGGCCGAACTGTTGCCCGATGATCCTCGGGTCGCGGATGTCGCGGCTGGAGTGTTCACGCTGGCTGAGCTGCTGGAGCGTACGCCGAACTGGTCGCCGCCAGACCTCAGCGGCATCGAGCTGGTCGTTCAGCCGCATTGCCACCACGCCTCAGTGCTCGGCTGGCAGGCCGATGCCACCTTGCTTGCCGCGACCGGGGCCACTGTGACCACTGTCGGCGGTTGCTGCGGCCTGGCGGGCAACTTCGGGGTGGAGAAGGGTCACTACGAGGTGTCGGTCAAGGTGGCCGAGCATGACCTGTTGCCAGCCGTGGCAGGCCACCCCGACGCTCTGCTGCTGGCCGACGGTTTCTCTTGCCGTACTCAGCTTGCCCAGCTCGCTGATCGCAAGGCCATCACCCTCGCCGAGCTACTCGCTAACCCCCGACTTGTCAGCCTGAGTGGTCGTGATAGCGACCACTGACGCTGACAAGTCAGCGAGTGAGGCGGCGGTGGATCACCCGGTGCGGGCGGGCCGCCTCAGCCCCGAGCCGGGCGATCTTGTTGGCCTCGTAGTCGGCGAAGTTGCCCTCATACCAGAACCACTTGGCTTCGTCTTCGTCATCGCCCTCCCACGCCAAGATGTGAGTCGCTATCCGATCAAGGAACCAGCGGTCGTGGGAGATCACCACCGCACATCCCGGAAAGTCGAGCAGAGCATCCTCCATCGACTGGAGAGTTTCCACGTCAAGATCATTGGTGGGTTCGTCGAGCAGCAGCAGGTTGCCGCCCATTTTGAGCGTCAGCGCCAGGTTGAGACGGTTGCGTTCACCGCCGGATAAGACACCGGCAGGCTTTTGCTGGTCCGGGCCCTTGAACCCGAAAGACGCGACGTACGCCCGGGAGGGCATCTCGAAACTGGCCACCTTGATGTGGTCGAGCCCGTCGGATACCAGTTCCCACACGTTCTTCCTCGGGTCCAGCCCGGAACGGCCCTGATCGACGTAGGAGATACGCACCGTTTCGCCGAGCACCAGATCCCCGGAGTCTGGCTGCTCTTCACCAACGATCATCCGGAAGAGCGTGGACTTGCCGACACCGTTCGGACCGACCACACCGACAATCCCTGCGCGCGGCAACGAGAAGCTCAGGCCGTTGAAGAGCAGTTTGTCCCCGAAACCCTTGACCAGCATCTTTGCCTCGAGCACGTTGCTTCCCAGCCGGGGGCCGGGCGGGATGTTGATCTCCTCGAAGTCGAGCTTGCGGCTGCGCTCGGCCTCGGCCGCCAACTCTTCGTAGCGAGTCAGCCGGGCCCTGTTCTTGGCCTGCCGGGCTTTCGGGTTGGACCGCGCCCACTCGAGTTCTCGCTCCAAGATCTTTGCCCGCTTAGCATCCCGGCGCCCCTCGATCTGGAGTCGAGCCTTCTTGGTGTCCAAGTACGTGGAGTAGTTGCCCTCATACGGATGGGTGCGACCGCGGTCCAACTCGAGGATCCATTGCGCCACGTTGTCCAGGAAGTACCGATCGTGCGTCACGGCCAAGACCGCCCCCGGGTACGCCTTCAGGTGAGTTTCCAGCCACTGCACCGACTCTGCGTCCAGATGGTTCGTCGGCTCATCGAGCAGCAACAGGTCCGGCTGCTGCAATAACAGCTTGCAGAGCGCAACACGCCTCCGTTCACCACCGGAGAGCAGGTCGACCAGGGCATCGGGCGGCGGGCAGCGCAGCGCATCCATCGCCTGCTCAAGTTGGGAGTCAATATCCCACGCGTTCCGATGGTCCAACTGGGTTTGGACCTCCCCCATCTCCGCCATTAATGCATCGAAGTCGGCATCCGGCTCACTCATGGCGATGCCCAGCTCATCCATCCGCGCCTGGAGCGCCTTGACGTCGGCGACTCCCTCCTCGACGTTCTCCAGCACCGTCTTCCCCTCCGTCAATGGAGGTTCTTGAAGCAGGATTCCTACCGACGCATCCTTAGCGAGCATGGCATCGCCGTTGTTGGGTATCTCGATGCCCGCCATCAGCTTCAGCAGCGTGGACTTGCCTACGCCATTGGGACCGACGACCCCGATCTTGGCGCCGGGATAAAAGGACAACGTGATGTTGTCCAGCACGACCTTGTCACCAAGTGCCTTGCGGACGTTGTGCATGGAGTAAATGAACTCAGGCATAGGAATGTGAAGCCTTCACTTGTGCGCCAGAACCTTGCAGTACGCCAGTCGCGCAACCTGCGGCGCTCCAGTATGCCAGGCATCGGGCATAGCCTGGCCGATCAGGAACCACGCACGACGGTGAAGGCGTGCCGATCCGCTTTGATAGTCGGTTCCTCGTCCTGACCCAGCGGTGACGCACCACCGGCGGCCACCGCAAAGGCGGGCCAGCCAGATGGTGCGTCACCTGTGGGCGCGGATCCGCCTCGCGGATCGGACCCGGCCCACCGCCTGAGTCCCCGCAGTCCGCCTGACGCCGGTCCCAAAGAACCGGTACGGACTGCCTCAGGCGGCCTGCACGGCCTGGGCGGCACGCTCCTCCGCGCTCAGCCCTGCCGCCTCAACCTCGTCGTCCGGGGGCGATCCATCCCCCTCTCGGGAGTCAGTGGAACTAAGTCGAGGTCGGCGCCGGAAGGCGGACGTGCCGCGGTTCAGGTCATGACCGATCATGTCGGCCTCGAGCACCAGGCGCTCGTGGGTTTGGCCGTCCTTCTCCCAGACATTGGTTCGCAGCTTGCCGACAACCACCACCGGATCGCCCTTGCGTACGCTCGCTGCCACATGCTCGGCCAGCAAACGGAAACAGCTCACCTCGATCCAGGTGGTGTTGCCGTCATCCCACCCGCTCTTGGTCCGGATGCGGGGCGTGCAGGCCAGCCTGAACGCCGAAACGGTTCCATTGCCACGGATCTCTACCTCAGATCCGGCGTAGCCCGTGATGTGTACGAGTGCCTCCATCGGCTCGTCCTTTCGCTCCCTGAAAATGCGTCTTCGCTATCAGGATGTGGACGCAACCTCGCATCGTGCGGCCGACTCGAAATCTGTGGAGGACGCTCAACGATGCTCTCGGGCTGTGGATAGAGCACCCGGCCGCCGTGGCTAGCCCTTCGTGCGCTCCAAGGCCAGCCGCGCGCTCTCATAGCGCGCCTGTTCTGCCTTGACCGGCTCGATGACAAGTTCACCGGTCACCCGTGCGATGGCGGCCCGCAGCGACTGCCGTGCTTTTGTCGCACGCCGTCGGGCGCCCACCTCGACACCAATCCGGGCCAGTCCGGCCAACAACAAACCCGCCAGCGCTCCCCCGATGGCCAATACCGTCGGTGCCGGCAGACCCCACCACCGCACTTCGGGAAGCGGAGGGAGCTGGAAGTAGGCCAGCACGAAAGCCAACCCGAGCCAGCCAAGACCGGCGACCACCGCCGCCACCAGCAGCCACTGCAGGATCCGAATCAGCTGCCACCACCGCCGGTGCCTAGCAAGATCAAGATCGGTAGTGGCGATGGCGCGGTCGACGCGATCCGGCAAAGCATCCTCGGCCGAGCGCGCTGCGCGCCTGATCTGGTCGGCCCAGCCGCGCGTGAGCCCCTGAGCCGCCTGATCGGCAAGTGTCCGCACCGCGGTGTCCACCCGGGCCTTCTGGACACCGGAAGTCTCAGGTAACGACGTACGCCCGACCCGCGAGGGATCGATCTCCTTGCGTCGTTGGCCGACGCCGAGCCGATCCAGGTGGAGTCGGCGCAATGGGTCAGGTTTGAACTTGGCCACCCAGGCTAGGACGGGCCAGCCCGTCGCCAAACCGCCCCGCAGCCGCCAGGCATTGCCGACCGCCTCCGTCACCACGGGCACCCCCGCCGCAATGGCGACCTGGGTGGTCAGCTGGTTGATGCTCGACTGGGAGAGCGGGGTCAGCTTGGTGGTACCGGATGCCTCGCTGAGCTTGGCTGCGGCGACCGAGACGTCAGCCGCCAACCGGAGCGCGGCTGCCTGCTTCTGGGCGACCTGCTTGGCCAGCGTCTCTCGGAGCCCGTCGATGCCCTGTCCGGTCGCGGCTGACACAGCCATCACCGGCACCTTGGTCAAGCCCTCTGAAGCCAGCAGCCGTCGCAGGTCCTTCAAACACTGCTCCAGCTGGCTGGCCGAAAGCTTGTCAACCTGGTTCAAGATGATCAACATCACGTCTGAGTGCTGGGCCAGCGGCTTCAGGTAACGATCATGGATGGCCGCGTCAGCATACTTCTGCGGATCGACCACCCAAACCAGCATGTCCACCAGCTGCACCAGCCGATCGACCTCCATCCGATGATCTATTTCGGTGGAGTCATGATCGGGAAGGTCCAGTAGTACCAGACCGTCGAGAGCAGCCGCCATGGTGGGATCGGTCTCCAGTGCATGCCGTCGCGGGATCTGGAGCCAGTCCAGCAGATCCTCGGCCGACTCGTCGCCCCAACTCGAGGCCATGGCGTGTGCCGTCGTCGGGCGGCGTACGCCGACAGCCGCCAGGGTGGTTCCGGAGAGTGCGTTGAAAATGCTCGACTTGCCTGATCCCGTAGCTCCTGCGAGCGCCACCACCGTGGCACTTCCGGAAATCGCCAGCCGCCGGTCAGCTTGATTGACTACGCGCCTGGCCTCATCCAACGCGATCGAATCGACTCGGCCTTCGCATAGCTCCACGGCCTCGGTCAGCGCACGAAGATGATCAACCAGAGAACCGGTAGCGTCCTTCCGGCTGAGCAATCCAAGACCTCGGGCGGCCACTATCGAAGCTCCTCTCGTGGCTGATCGACGAGTTCGGCATCGACGATGTCGCTATCCTCGGACGCTTCCCCGGAGGGGAGCTGGCTCACCGTCGGCGGATCGATGGCCAAGCGCTGCTCGGCAGCCGGCAGCGCCACCTCTTCCTCGACGCTGGCAGGTAGGCCCTTCGCGCGGGACTCCTCCACCGCTCGAGCCGCCTGACGCAGCCGCGTCGATTGATCGGACTCAACACCCAGGCCATTCAAGATCATGTGGTAGCGCACCAGCTCATCCGCCAGCAGCGCTTGAACCCGAGCGTCAAGATCATCTTTGGCCGTCTGAGCGAGGCGCCGAATCGCCTGATCCCCAAAGACTGCCTCTAAGACTCGCTGGGCGAGCACCGCGGTGCCTCCGGCGACTCCGATCTCCGCCCCGACCAGACCACCGGTGTGGGCGAAGACCACGATCATCAACGCCACGCCTATCCCGTTGACACCGAGGGCGTAGAAGCGCGCCCTGGACCGTTTGCTCATGCCCTCGTCGGCGACCAGATCAAGGACGGCGCCCTGCCAGTCGCGGATGGCGCGTTCTGCCTTCCGATCGAATTCGGGCGAAGACCGGGATAGGTCGACCTCGGCACTGTCAAGTAAGGCGCGGCCGGCGGTGTTGGCCTGCCAAGACCCCTCAGCGCGCTCTGCTGCGGCCGCTGCCTCCTCCCGCAGCAAGGACTCCAGGCCGGACTCGACCGCGACCTTCAGGTTCCCGGCACCGGGCGGCTCACCCTTCAGGGTCGCCATGAACCGGTCCCGCAGCCAGCTCACCTTCTGCTCGAGCGCCCGGAAGAACTCCCCTGTGCCGACAAACTCGTGCCAGCGCGCCAGAACCTCACCGCGCAGCAGCGTCCCATCGGCAGTCTGCACCTGCACCGTACGAACTGCTTCTGCGTAGGAGCGGTCGACCTCCGCCCTGAGCTGCTCGATCACCTCGAGCTGCTCATCGACCGACAGCGCAAGCTCCGGAGCTTTAGCTGCCAGCGCAGCGATCGCACCATTAAGGGTCTGGTGTACGACCTCGGCGCGGCTGGCCTGATCCGCGGCCAGAGCCGCCAGCCAGCCCCGGATCGGCTGTATCGCACTGGCGGGCAGCAGACCCTCGGCGTCTACGGTCGTCTCGGGTACTGCGAACAGCGGTGAGTCACCCAGGCCCCGCTCGCTCATCAGCTGGCCGAGGTGGGGTGGTACCTCCGTCATGGCGCGCGGTGGTACCCGATCCAGGACGACGGCAACTGCAGCACTTCGGTCTGCAGCAGCTCGCAGGAAACCCCAAGGTACGGCGTCGGCATAACGTGCGGCCGAAGTCACGAAGAGCCAGAGGTCCGCCGCGGCGAGCAACTGTGCCGCGAGCTGCCGGTTCTGCACCACCACAGAGTCGATGTCGGGTGCGTCCAGAATTGCCAGGCCCGGCGGAATGGAGTCGTCAACCACCAGCTGCAGGGATCGAAGATCCTTTGATGCCGCGCCGGATGAGCGGGCGAGTCCGGGAAGGATTCGATCATCGGTGAACCACGAAGCGTCGCTGCTGTGGTGCACCAACACCGGAGCGCGGGTGGTCGGGCGGATCACACCCGGAGCGCTCACCTCCCGGCCGACGAGGGAGTTCACCAGCGTCGACTTGCCCGCTCCAGTTGAACCTCCGACGACAGCGAGCAGCGGCGCATCGATGGTCGCCAGCCGAGGCATCACATAGTCCTCGAGCTGGCGATTGATATCGTCGGCGACCTTGCGCTGCTCCTCTGCTCCGGGCAGCGGTAGCGGAAGACGCACCTGAGCCACCGCCGCCCGCAGCTCGGTGAGCGCAGATTCCAGCGGGGTCAGCTGCCGGCCGGCCATCCGCGACTCCCTATTCTCCAGGCGGTTTCCAGGTGGGATCGACCTCAGAGTATTGGGTAGCACTATGCCCTAACGGCGCCGACGCCGCGGCCGGAGCGCTCTGAGGCACGGCGGCCGGCGCCGGGAACGCACTTGGGGCTGGGTAATTGCCGCCCAGGCCGGCTGGGCCCGGATAGCTCGGCGGCGGGTACGCGTGTAGTGCACCTCTGCGTCGCCGCCGTAGCGACGGATAGGGCGCTCGTCCCTCCGGGTGGATGATGGCCTTCCCGCGAATCGAGGCGATCTTGGCCAGCAGTTGCTTCTCCCGAACCCGACCGGTGTCGTCGATGATGCCGCGGGTGACAGCATCCCGCAGGTAGGCCAACTCGGTAATCGCCCGCTGCATCCGAATCGTCGCAAGGAATGTTTCGGGCCCGGCGAAAACCGCGTGCCAAAGCGCCCGAAGCCGGGTGCGCAGCCTCGACATTGCCGGCGGATCAGTTTCAGGTAGCCACCCCAGGCGGACGTAATCGACAAGGCGTTCCCGGATCAGCCGGCCCTCGCGGAACAGCTGGCGGACCACAAAGATGATCATGCCAATGACGAGCGGCAGCGCCACCCCAAGATAGATGAAGAGCAGGCTACTGCCCTGAAGCAGGCTTGCGGTCGTGTTGAACGCCATGTGGAGGAACACGGCGACGCCATAGCCAGCGAGCGGTGCGACCACTCGGACGATCTTGCTCTTGGAACGTATAGCGATCGCCAGGCCGACGCCAATCATTGCCGTGAAGAGCGGATGGCCGAAGCAAGTGATCACTCCGCGCATCACGAAGAGACTCTGTAGCGCCTCTAGCGGGGGCACCTCGCCGAAGGTACGCGCGGCGTACCGGTAGACGCGGCCGTAGTAGAGGACGTTCTCGGTAAAGGCGAAGGCCGCGCCGGCGAGACCGGCCAGCACGATTCCGCTGAGCCGACTCACCCACTGGTAACGCATCAAGATCGCCAGCCAGAAGAGCACGCTGGCCTTGGATGCCTCCTCAACGAACGGCGCGACGTAGATCGCGGCCCGCGCGGCGGTCGCCGGGTCACCGTCGCCAATAATGCTGAGGTGTTGGGCCGCCCAGGTGTTGACCTGCGCGGAGATGAAGGTTGCGACGCACGCGCCCCAACCGAACGTCATCAGCCACACCCAAAAGCGTTGCGGTCGAAACCGGTCTGCCCACAAGAAGAGCAAGGACAACGGGATCGCTGTAATGGCGGCGTACTTCACTGCGATCGGGATCGCTTCGGTGCCCAACCCCGGGATCGTGCCGCCGGGGACTTCGCGATCAGGCACCACCTCTCGGTAGAGCAGTACCAGCATGGTGGCGTACACCAAGATCATGACGACCGTGAGCCAGAAGAACTTGTTCTTCAGCAGTCTTTTCGGTAGTGGCTCGTTGAGGTCAGGGTCGCGGGGAATGCCGTTCCGCCGGAGCGCGCGCAGTTGCCCATCGCGCGAGCTGCTACGCAGCGCCAGAGCCTTGACCGACATGGCATTAAGGATAGGTGGGAAGTCACCTACGCCGACTTGTCAGAATCCAGTTGAGCTATAGGTCAACTGGATTCTGACAAGTCGGTGTAAGAGAGTCACCGCTTAGCGAACCAGGAAATGAAGGGTTCAACCTGGCGGAGGAACTCACTCGGACGCTGCTCGTGGCCGCCATGGTTGCTGTTCATGGTGGCGAAGGTTGCATGGGGGATGCGCCGGCTCAGCTCTTCCATGCGGTCCTGGCGAAGCTCGCTCTGCGCGGCGCCCAGCACCAAAGTCCGTGCTTGGATCTGGGCCGCGCGGTCCCACAAACCGGGCGGCGGCGCGTTGCGCCACCGAGACACCGCGACCAAGGCCCGCCAGTCGTAATCGGCCCTTGGATCGGGCCGCCGCGGGATCGGTTTCGGCGGCGTGGCCGGATCTGGCGGCGGCATTTCCTCGAGGACGAGGAGCCGTATCAAATCAGGTCGAGTGGCCGCCAGGTCGTACGCGGTAACAGCGCCCATCGAGTGCCCGACGACGATCGCCGCAAGAATGCCGACCTGCTCCATGAAGCGCGCCACGTCATCACGCATCGCCTCGAAGGAGTAATCCCGCATCCACTCGCTGCCGCCATGCCCCCGGGCGTCCGGTGCAATCACTCGGAAGTTCTCCCCGAGTTCGGGTGCGACGTGCCGCCAGCTCTGGCTTGATGAGGTCAGACCGTGCAGCAGCAGGACCACTGCAGCGTCCGGGCGGCCCCACTCCCGGTACTGCAGCGTTGGTCCGCCAGGCAGGCTCACGGTCGCCATGCCCGAAGATTATCGGTAACTCTTGGCGCTGCGCCGCAGCTTGGGCCGTACTTTAGGTCAGGCGTCGAGATGGACTAAACGCGGCCACTGCTCAGCCCAGCCACCTTGCGGTGCTGAGCAGACCCAAATGGGCTGGCCGCGCTCCTCATTGTCAGCATCCGCGTCGTTGTTGATCATTGCCGCGACCTGGCAATCGGTGAAGTTCCCAGCTGGGTCGGCAAGGCCGACGACAATTACTGGGCCTGCGCCCTCAGGCGGCGGCCCCCAGTCTCCAAAAGCGTTGTGACCGCTGAACACCGGGCGCCCGAGGCCGTACCAGTCGAGTGCGCCTGCCTCTCCGTAATTGCGGGTGAACACGACGGCGGTGGCCCGCTGGTCCGCCGGCAGCGAGTCCACGGTGGCCCGTACCGTGTCGACGAACTCTGGCCAACCGATCGTTTCGAGCTGATCAGAGTCGAGAGCGGGATAGAAAGAGGCCGCGTACGTGCGAACCGGCAACACCGGTACGAAGGCCGGCCAGGCCACCGCAGCGGACACCGCCAAGACGGCACCCGCCGCGACCAGTCGGCGAGCAGACCAGCGTGCGGCGAGCGCCGTGCATCCGGCGGCGACCAGCGGGACGATCGCTCCCGCTAGGTAGTAGCCCTTTCCTCCGGCGATGACAAAGACCACCGTTGACACAAGAAAGGCGACGGCGATCGGGCGCAGCCTCGCCCAGTCAGGCTCGCGGAACAGCTGAACCAGGCCGTAGATCCAGACAATGGCAATCAGCGGGGAAAACATGGCCAACGCCAGCAGCAGCAGACCCAACCGGCCGGCCAAGCCGCCGAACTCCTCGGCAATGTCGGCCCCAAGCCCAAGCACCGGCCAGCCGTTCATGAACTGCCAGCCCAGATTCGGCAGCCACAGCAGTATCGCGATCACCCCACCGAGCCACGGATATGGCGTACGCAGCTGTGCGCGGCACTCTCGTACGAGCAGCACGCCGAGGAGGATGGCGAACAACAGGACAACTACTGCGGTCTTGTTGTTCAGGCCCAGACCGGCTAGCAGACCAGCAACGAGCCACAGCCGCGGCCGATCATCGTGCAGCGCATGCCCGACGACCAGGAGCACGGCAGTCCAGGCGAGTGTGTCGAAGGTCGCAGTACTGAGGCGATGACCCAGCGTCACGGTGATCACCGACGCGGCGACGGTGCTAGCGCTCAGCACCTGTGCGGCCCGGCCACCATCCAGCAGGCGCGCGAATGCGGCTGCGCAGATGACTAGCAAACCCATCGCCATCAGGCTGGGCAGACGAAGGACGAGGAGATTGTGCGGTGCCAGCTCGGTGGCGAGGCGAGCCAACAAGGGCGTAAACACGGGTTGGTCCGCATAGCCCCACGCCAGACGTTGGCCGGCTGCAACGAAGTAGAGCTCGTCGCGGTGTGGACCATAGCGGTTGACCGTGATCAGCAGGAGGACGGCGAGCGCGGCTACCACCGCACCGATCTCCCAGACTGCGAACCTCGGTCGCTCGATCCGCTGCACCCGATGATCTTCTCAGAGCTGCTCGCGCAAATCGCTCGCAGCTGTCTATGTGCGCGCAGCCAA
>CAVSSB010000017.1:0-50201 GCA_963730505.1 uncultured Actinomycetota bacterium | reverse complement strand
CCGCTGATCTTGTTCGATGGCTTGTTCCTCGGACGCAGAAAGAGCCATGGGATGGGCTGCCTGCATCAGTGACCGTGTACTCGGCAACCAACTCGGCTGGCGAGCGAATCCACGTGGTCCACAACTGGAGCTGGACGCCGGTCCAGCTCACACTTCCGCATGAGATGACTGATGTTCTCGACGAAGGCGCAATCCGATGAGAGACCTTGAGCTCGGCCCCTGGGATGTCCGAGTTCTCGCCGAATGAAGCATGTCCGGAGCGAACGGCTTAGGAATTCGCCTGAGTGTGTTCGATGGCTGCTCGTTCGACAGGTAGGGCGGCGATGTATCGCTGCATGAAGGCGTCGAAGCCGGCGACCTCGGCCGGGTCGGGGTCTACCGTCAGTAGATCGGTGTCGGCGAATACGTTGGTCTTCAGGAAGTCGTCCAGCGTCTGGCCGCCGGTTTGATGGACGAGGTACGCCGCGAGGACTGCGATTCCCCAGGCGCCGCCCTCGGCAGCGACCTCGCCGACCGCGACGGGGGTATTGATGGCGGCAGCGAGGAAGTTCTGCGCAACGCCCTTGGTCTTGAACAGTCCCCCGTGTGCGAACATCCGCTCAAGCCGTACGCCTTCAATCTTCTGTAATACGTCCATGCCGATCCGCAACGTGGCCAGAGATGCGAACAGGTGGGTGCGCATGAACGTGGCGAGATTGAAGCTGCCGTCAGGGGAGCGGAGGAAGAGCGGGCGACCTTCGTCGAGTTCGGTGATGGGCTCGCCCGAGAGGTAGTTGTAGGCCATCAGCCCGCCGCAGTCGGGCGCACCGTCCCGAGCGGCGATGAACAAGGTCTCGAAGATCGTGGCGGTGTCGACGTCGGCACCGAGTGCTTCGGCAAATTCCGCGAACAAGCCGACCCACGCATTCAGTTCGCTGGCGCCGTTGTTGCAGTGCACCATCGCCACCGGGTCGCCGGCTGGTGTGGTGACCAGATCCAGCTCACGATGTACTTGGCTGAGTTCGTGCTCGAGCACAATCATCGCGAAGATGCTCGTGCCGGCACTGACGTTCCCGGTGCGTGGCGCGACCGAGTTGGTGGCGACCATGCCGGTCCCAGCGTCGCCCTCGGGTGGGCACATGGGGATTCCTGGATGCAGCCGTGCGGTCGGGTCGAGCAGTTTGGCGCCGGCTTCGGTGAGCTCGCCGGCCGGCTGGCCGGCGACCGCGATCGTGGGCAGCAGGTCGGCCAACTGCAGTTCCACTCCGGCCTCGGCGGCAAGTTGATCGAATCGCCGGAGCATCGTCGCGTCGTAGCTGCCGGTCGCGATGTCGATCGGAACCATCCCGCTGGCATCTCCGATGCCTAGGACCTGCCGGCCGGTGAGCTGCCAGTGGACATAACCGGCCAGCGTGGTCAGGTGCGCGATGCTGCTGACATGCTCTTCACCGTTCAGGATTGCCTGGTAGAGGTGCGCGATGCTCCAGCGGTGGGGGATGTTATGTCCGAACTCGGCGCTCAGGCGTTCGGCGGCCTTGCCGGTGTTGGTGTTGCGCCAGGTTCGAAACGGCGTCAGCAGTTCGCCGTCGGAGGCGAAGGCGAGATAGCCATGCATCATGGCCGAGACTCCGAGCGCGCCGACGGAGATCAGCTCAACGTCGTAGCGTCGCTGCACGTCGGCAACCAAAGTGGCGTAGCACGCCTGAAGCCCGCCCCAGACCGCGTCCAGGGAGTAGGTCCAGGTCCTATCGATGAACTGGTTCTCCCAGTCGTGATTTCCCACCGCAATCGGCGCATGGTCCGGTCCGATCAACACCGCCTTGATGCGCGTCGACCCGAGCTCGATTCCCATAGCGGTGTGGCCCTCGATGATGGCTTGGCTCGTGTTGGTCGCCATGTCGCTTACCCTTCCTGGCAGTCTAGAAACCCCTGGGCGAGACGGTACTAGTGCCCTGGAAGGGAAGTTCCTTGGCGCTTGGCGATGTTCAGGTGCGTGCATCGCAAGGCCGACGAGGGAGGGATACCGGGTCGTATGTCGACCGAGGAGAACGCCGCGAGGTGCGTGCCTGGGCGGCGCGAAGCGTCAAGAGATTTCCCTTCCAGGGCACTCGGCCTGGTTCCAGCGGATGCGATCTGGGAAGTCGCATCGATTGGTGGCACGGTCGATGATCAACAACTCGACCAGGCCCACTCCACGGGTCGAGGCTGAACGATATCGTCGTACCAAAGGAGAATTGAGCGGAGCGACCGGATGAGCGTAGATGCTGAGATCCGCGAGGTGGTGCAGCAGATCCGCAAGGAAGTCGCAGACTTGCATGATCATCTCCCGCGGAACTCACTGGTGGTGTGGACGGCGGGCAACGTGTCGGCGAGAGTTCCTGGACGGGATTTGTTGGTGATCAAGCCGTCGGGAGTGAGCTATGACGAGCTCTCTGCCGACAACATGGTGGTTACTGATCTTGATGCCAATCTCGTGGAAGGTGATCATGCGCCGTCATCGGACACGGCTGCGCACGCCTACGTCTACAAGCACATGCCCGAGGTTGGCGGGGTGGTGCATACCCACTCGACGTACGCCACGGCGTGGGCTGCTCGCGGGGAACCGATCCCATGTGTGTTGACCATGATCGCCGACGAATTCGGCGGTGACATCCCGGTGGGACCGTTCGCGTTGATCGGCGACGATTCTGTTGGCCGGGGAATCGTCGAAACCCTGTCGGGCCATCGCTCGCCGGCGGTGTTGATGAAGAACCATGGCGTGTTCACCATCGGGGCGACGGCGATGGCAGCGGTCAAGGCTGCGGTGATGTGCGAGGACGTTGCTCGCACCGTACACATCGCCCGCCAGATTGGTCAGCCTGTGCCGATCGCGCAGTCCGATGTGGACTCGCTTTTCGACCGTTACCAGCGGAGCTATGGCCAACGTTGATCGCAGTCCGAATGGAGGAATCCCCATGGCAGCGGCGTCTTATTGCTGGTTCTTGACCGGAAGCCAGGGCCTTTATGGTCCTGAGACACTTCAGCAGGTCGAGCGTCAATCGCAGCAGATTGTTGATCAACTCAACGAATCCGGGCAGCTCCCACTGCCGGTGCAATGGCAGCCCGTGTTGACCGACAGCGAAGCCATCCATCGGGTCATGCTGGAAGCGAACGCCGACTCCAATTGTTTGGGCGTGATCGCCTGGATGCACACGTTCTCCCCGGCCAAGATGTGGATCCGCGGGCTGGGGGCGCTCCAGGTGCCGCTGCTGCACCTGCATACCCAGGCGAACGCAGCGTTGCCCTGGTCGGAGATCGACATGGACTTCATGAACCTGAACCAGGCTGCGCATGGCGACCGGGAGTTCGGCTACATCCAGACCCGGCTGGGCGTTGCTCGCAAGACCGTGGTTGGACATGTCTCCGACCCGTCGGTGGCCGCCCGGATCGGCGCCTGGCAGCGGGCGGCCCGCGGTCATGCCGCCATTCGCCGGCTGAAGCTGGCCCGGTTCGGCGACAACATGCGCGACGTGGCCGTCACCGAAGGCGACAAGGTCGACGCCGAGATCCGCTTCGGGGTCTCGGTCAACACCTGGGGCGTGAATGACCTTGTCGCGGCAGTCGACGCAGCCTCCGATGCCGAAGTCGACGACCTGCTGCAGGAGTACGGCGACCTTTACGACGTGGTGTCCGAACTGAGGGCCGGCGGGGAGCGGCATGAGTCGCTGCGTTACGGCGCCCGGATCGAGGTGGGGCTGCGGCACTTCCTCAGCGACGGTGGCTTCGGGGCCTTCACCACCAACTTCCAGGACCTGGGTGGGCTCCGGCAGCTACCCGGGTTGGCGGTGCAGCGGCTGATGGCCGAGGGGTACGGGTTCGGGGGCGAGGGCGACTGGAAGACCTCGGTGATGCTGCACACGATCAAGGCGATCGGCACCGGCCAACCTGGCGGCACCTCGTTCATGGAGGACTACACCTACGACCTCACCGGAGACAAGCACAAGATCCTCGGCGCACACATGCTCGAGGTCTGCCCAACGATCGCCGGCGACCGTCCGCGGGTGGAAATCCACCCGCTCGGCATCGGCGACCGCGAGGACCCGGTCCGGCTGGTGTTCACGGCAGCCAGCGGCCCGGCCACCCTGCTTGGCATTTGCGATCTTGGTGAGCGGTTCCGGCTGGTCGTCAACGAGGTTGACGTCGTACAGCCGGACGAGCCGTTGCCGAAGCTCCCGGTCGCCCGTGCAGTTTGGGAACCGCGTCCCAGCCTGGCGACGTCGGCCGAGTGTTGGCTCACCGCCGGCGGACCGCATCACACCGTTCTCTCCCAGGCCGTCGGCACCGAGGAGCTGATCGACTTCGCCGACATGATCAACACCGAGTTGCTGATCATCGATGCAGACACCGACCGGCGCAGTTTCGCCAACGAGATCCGCTGGAACGCCGCGGCCTACCGGCTCGGCGCGCTTCGATGACTGTTGCCTGGCGCTATTGAAGGTTCGGGCGCCGTCAGACCTCACCGAGACGCGATCTGAGCTGCCGAATCTCTGCGAGGAGGTTCGGAATGTCCTGTCGCGCTGCAGCGATGAAGTCGAGATCATCGGACGAGGCTGGGCGCAGACCCCCGGAGGTTGCCCGGGAGACGTACATGTCAGGCTCGTCATCATCGTCACTGACTCGGATGAAGGCGTCGCCGCCCCAGTGGTCACGACCCTCGACGAAAGCCTTCCAGGGACCGGGTGAAGCGGCTTGACATCTGTTCTCGATGGCCTTCAACTCGGCGTCATCCATCACGATTTCCAGTATCGGCAAACAAGAGCCAACCTGAACGCGCTGCCTACCACAAAGCGCGGTGGTCTTCCATGACTCCGTATCCCTCCGCCAGCTCCAGCCCGCCTGGCAAGGTGCCAGCGAACGTGCCGAACGGCTGCCGATAGGCCGAGCGTACGACGAAGAAGTCGATGGTCGTCGCTCGCTCTGCCTCCTCCTGGAACCTCAACACATTTCCATCGTCGAAGGTGACCGTCCTGAGGTCCTTGGCGATGGTGACCAGGCCGATTGGCTGGGGCGAATTGTCAATCCACAGGGTGTTCTCGATGTGGGGCAGGGTGTCGTTGAGACCCACCACGGCGTTCCACATCGCGGTCCGGCCGTCGGTGAGCCTGCGCGCGCCGGCCGCCCACCACCAGTGGGTCAGCCGTGGGTGATCACCGTCGTTCTCCTCCAGCAGCGCCGGGCCGTCGACGTCCACCTGGACAGCAGCAAGTGCGCTCTGACCGCAACCCAATCCTGGGCGGGTCAGGCACTGCCAGCGGCCAGTAGTGGTCGTTAGCTCCCTGGGCAGCTCTCGGCCATCGTCGAGCGGAGCGCCTCCGTCGCCGTACCGACCTCCTTCAGCGCCGCGGCAATGGCGGGCACCTTCTCTCTGAGATTGTCGGTGGAGATGCCGCTTGCGGCCGTCTGCAACTCGGCGAATGCCGTTTTGACCTGCTGCACGCTGGGCTGGAGGACCGGTGATGCCGAAGCCTCTGCCTTGTCCAGGTTGGTCTTGACGTCTGCGATTGCGGTGGTCAGCGTTGTCACGCCGTCCTGGGCAGGCCTCACCTTTGTGAGGGCCTCGAGCGACGACTTGAGCGCCGCGACGTCCGCACAAGCCGTCGTCGTTTCGGCCGTCGTCGGCGAAGCAGTTGTCGGTGCGGCGGTTGTCGCGGGTGGACTGGTTTGGCTTGGCGCGGAGCTTGTGCCGCAGCTCGTCAGTACGCAGAGCAGGGCAACGGCCGCAACTGCGGCGAAGACAAATCGACGGGAACGGTGGAGTCGCATCTACGTGTTCTCCTAGAACTGGCTGGAAACCTGAGTTGACTCAATCAAACTGCTGATCAGCGAGTGCCGAATCACTCTCAGCGGGTGAAAGAGGTGCGCTCTTGACGGTTCTCGCCGAGATGTTTCACCTCTAGTGGGTGATGCGCAGGACGCAAAAATGCCATGCCATGGTGTCGTGAATGCAAATCAGCGCACCAAGAAGTCCACTCCGGCGAAAGCAAATCAGCGCACCAAGAAGTCCACTCCAGCGAAAGCAAATCAGCGCACGAAGACTTCCACCAAGGCGCCAGCAGCCACCGGCAATGGGCAGGCGGCGAGGCAGCCGGGACAGGTTGAGCATCCCTCACTGACCGAGCGAGGCGCTCGAGGGAAGGCGGAGCGAAAACTGGTTCCCCTGTCGGCGCATGGGGAATGGCAGCCATCGTCGGATCGGGCAAACCCTGTTGGGCTCCTGGAGGAGCAGGCCACCACGCGGGTGCCGGAGCTGGTCCCCATCCGTTACGGCCGAATGTTGGTCTCACCGTTCACGTTCTACCGTGGCGCTGCCTATTTGATGGCCTCCGACCTGGCGAACGCGCCCCGAACGAGCCTGTCGGTGCAGCTATGCGGGGATGCGCATCTGTCCAACTTCGGTGTCTTCGCCGCCCCGGACCGGCGGCTGATCTTCAGCGTCAATGACTTCGACGAGACGCTCCCCGGCCCGTTCGAGTGGGACGTCAAGAGGTTGGTGGCCAGCTTCGCCGTCGCCGGACGCGATCGTGACTTCGACACCAAGCAGCGCAAGTCGATCAATCTGGCGGTGGCCCGTTCCTATCGCGAAACGATGCAGGACATGGCACAGAGGAAGAAGCTTGACGTCTGGTATGCCCGCCTGGACATCGAGGAGATCGACGCTCGGCTCAGGTCGCAGGTGAAGCCGAGCGACGTGAAGCGGTTCGAGAAGAACATCGCCAAAGCCCGGGCCAAGGACAGCATGAAGGCCTTCGGCAAACTCGTGCAGGTGGTTGACGGGCGGCCACGGCTCGTCGGAGATCCGCCCCTGATCGTTCCGATCGAGGACGTGTTTTCTGAGCACCAGCAGCTTGACGAAGCAATTCACGCACTTCTGCGCACCTATCGCCGCACACTCGCGGGCGATCATCGACACCTCTTGGAGGGCTTCCGCTACGTGCATGCGGCCCGCAAGGTGGTCGGTGTGGGCAGCGTGGGCACACGCGCATGGGTCATATTGATGCTGGGACATGACGACAGTGACCCGTTGTTCCTGCAGGCGAAGGAGGCCCAAACGTCAGTGCTGGAGCCTTTCCTGGGCAAAAGCAGATATCGCAACCACGGACAGCGCGTCGTCGAAGGTCAACGGCTCATGCAGTCCGCAAGTGACATCATGCTCGGCTGGTTGAGGAGCGATGGGGTCGATGGCGTCTCGCGGGACTTCTACGTCCGCCAACTCTGGGACGGCAAAGGATCGGCGATTATCGAGGCCATGGACCCATCTGCCCTGACCGCCTACGCCGGCCTCTGCGGCTGGACGCTTGCCCGGGCCCACGCGCGCTCCGGTGATGCAGCGGCAATCGCCAGCTACCTCGGCACCAGTGACAAGTTCGACCGCGCCATGGCAACATTCGCCGAAACCTACGCCGACCAAAACGAACAGGACTACGCGACACTCAAAGCTGCCGTCGACTCCAAGAAGGTCGCAGCCGAGAGCGCGTGAAAGGGCGAATAGCGGCGGTCTTTGCGCTAGTGGTGGGAGCGGCCACCCTAGCGCTCGCGATCACGGTCGCGATAACCGAGTTCCCGCGTGGCCTTTTTCTGCTGGGCTGTGTGCTGCTCGCCGGCGTGGCGGCCTGGTATGGCTTGCTCAGACGGGGGATCGCCCGCGTAGTAGGGCTGATCGTCGCTGGCATCGCACTCGTCGCTGCAGTGATCTTGATTGTTGCGCTCGGGTCGCCGCTCGTCGATCTGCTGGTCGTGGCAGGGCTCCTCGTGTCTCTGGCGGCAGCGCGTGCCTCTATCGCCGTTCACGTGGATCTGCCGAGCGCAGCGGCGCCGCGACGACCGGTGCTTTTCTTCAATCCGCGCTCCGGTGGCGGGAAAGCAGAACGCTTTGCGCTCGCCAAGGAGGCTGCGGAGCGCGGGATCGAGCCGATCGAGTTGAAGGCCGGCGACGACCTTGAGGTGCTCGTACGTCGCGCGGTCGAGCGCGGTGCGGACGGCCTGGCGATGGCCGGCGGGGACGGTTCGCAGGCGATCGTTGCCGCGATCGCTGCCGAGTTCGGGCTGCCATACGCGTGCGTGCCAGCCGGTACCCGGAATCATTTCGCGCTCGATCTTGGCGTTGACCGCGACGACGTCGTCGGCGCACTCGACGCGTTCGTTGATGGCGGTGAGCGCTGGGTGGATCTGGCCGAGGTCAATGGTCGGATATTCGTCAACAATGTCTCGCTCGGCCTCTACGCCGACGCTGTCCAGCGCGCCGGCTACCGCGAAGCAAAGATCCGGACCGTGCTCGATACCGTGCCAGACGTGGTCGGCCCGGGCGGCAGTGAAGTCGACATGCGCTGGACCGGGCCGGGCGGCCACGAACACCACGGTGGTGCGGCAGTGCTCGTCTCCAACAACCGCTACCGGCTCGGCCGCGCGGTCGGCTCAGGCACCCGCCCCCGCATCGATGATGGCCTGCTCGGGATCATCGTCGTCGGCGCGCCCTCCGCGCGTGGCCAGAACGGCAGTTCGTTGCAGCGCCCGTTGCGTGAATGGTCCGCCCCGACCTTCGAGATCGATGCGGACCAGCCTGTCCCCGCCGGGATCGACGGCGAGGCGCTCGTCCTCGATGCACCGCTCCACTTTCGCATTCGCCCCGGAGTCCTCTGGGTGCATATCGCTCGCAAGCACCCAGGCGCCTCGCCCTCCGCAACAGCTCCAGAAGGCATTCGAGCCGGCATTGTCGAGCTGGCTCGGATCGCATTCGGCCACCGCAAGAAGCCCGCAAGCTCAACAGCAGAGAGGACAAAATGAACAACCAATTGGAGATCAGCGAGAAGGAGCGGCTTAGCCGCGAAGACGCCGCTGCTCGCCTGCACGCTCTTGCCGACGCTCTCGCCCGGCACAACGACGTCGAGTTCGACCGTGGCGGCGTGCACTTCAAGGTGCACGTGCCTGACGAGGTCGACTTCAAGCTCGAGATCGAGTTCGAGGACGAGGAGCGCGAAATCGAGATCGAGCTCAAATGGTGACGGAAACCGTTGTTTTCATGTAACGAGGCTTGGCCGCCGATCGAGGCAGGATGACCGGCTCAGATGCACACCAGCCGGTCGAGGGACGGCTGGCGGACCGGCTCAGCGCGCTGCGAACCGGTGCAGGAACAGCTCGCAGGCGGGCGGTGATCCTGCTCCGGCGTCTTGACACTTACGACCGTGCCGGCTACCGAACGGTGGCACAGCTGCGTATCCCGGTACTGGACGAGCCACTGAGGCTGGTGTCAGGCTTCGCCAACTTCTCCAAGCCGTGGTTCCTCGTCGCCGGCTGCCTCGTGCTGTTCGGAGGGAGTCGGGGCAGGCGTGCAGCGTTCACTGGGCTGGCGGCGATCGGCGCGACGTCCCTGCTGGTGAATCAGCCCATGAAGTTGGCCGGTGCACGTCGCCGCCCCGACCGGGATGGCGTCGGGGTCCCCGAGCAGCGGTGGGTACGCATGCCGTCGTCGACATCTTTCCCCTCCGGTCACTCCGCGTCCGCAGCCGCCTTCGCAGTTGCCGTTGGGGACGTCCTCCCTGGGCTCCGGCGACCCTTGCTGGGGGCAGCCTTCATCGTGGCCTTTTCCCGCGTTTACACGGGCGTGCACTACCCCGGTGACGTCATCGTCGGGGCGGGTGTGGGCGCCATAGTTGGACGATTGATATCGAGCGTGGCGCGTCGCGTGCGTTGTCCCACCAGGTATCTATGAACTAAATACATTGTGTAGTAGATTCATTATCTGTGGCTGCGCATTTGCACGTCTTCGACCGACTCTTGGAGATCGCGCTCCTGATCCAGGACGACCTGGCGAACTTCTTCACTGGGACTGGCTTGACTCCCTCCCGGACACATCTGCTCTGGGAGCTGCACCTGTTGGGTCCATGCACTCAGCAGGCGCTGGCGACTGCATTGAACGTCACCCCACGCAATGTCACAGGATTGGTCGACGCTTTGGAGGCGGGCGGTTTCGTCGACCGCCGTCTGCACCCGAACGACCGGAGAGCAACCCTTGTCACACTGACCGAGCTTGGCAGTGAGACAACAGCTGAATTGGTGCGCGGCCGAGAGCTGATCGCCTCCCAGCTTGTCGCCGGATTCGGCAACGACCAACTCGACCAGCTCAGCCGCAACTTAGACGCTATCGCCCATCGGTTGCACGAGATGGTCAACAACGACCGGCTGTCGACGGATGCCACAGCATGACCACAACCACTAGCCGGCATAAGCGGACCGGCTGGCGGTTCGTCGGCTACCTCGCCCGCCGCGCAATCATCATGGAGATTCGCGGCTACCAGAGCATCTATCGTTTCCTGTTTCGCCGGCCCAAGGTTCCAGCTGGCGCCGTCGGATTCAGCTACTACCAGCCAGTGCTCGCGATCTTGATCGTGTTCGTCGCCCTTTCCGCCGTCGAGATCGTCGTGCTTGACCTGATCGTGCGCCGTTGGGCATACATCCGGATCCCGTTGCTGATCCTGAGCGTATGGGGATTGATCTACATGCTCGGACTTCTCTTCGGAATGCTTACCCGTCCCCATGCAATCGGTCCAGCCGGCGTCCGAGCCCGCTACGGCTCCGAGGTCGACATCCCGCTCCCCTGGGACGACATCGACTCCGTGACCCGACGCAAGCACGCCCTCCAGAACAAACAACCGAAGGTCACAGTGGACGAAGACGGGGAGGCTACGCTGCATCTGCGCATGCAGAATGAGACCAATATTGAGGTACAGCTCAGAGGGCCGATCGAGGTACGAATCCCACACGGTCCCGAGATAATCAGCAAGATCACCCTGTACGCCGACGACCCTCACGCCTTCATGAACGAGGTGCGCCGCGCGAGACCTAGGTGACGCGCGAGCTGACACCGCGAGGCGAATCGGAAGGCAAAGATCATCATGCTGGTAGGTGTTGACTGGGGCGGCACGAAGATAGAAGCCATTGCAATAGCCGCCGACGGCCAACCTCTCGCAAGATTGCGCGAAATGACACCGCGCTCCGACTACGAGGCGTGCCTTGAGACCGTTTCTTCGGTTGTGAGGAGAGTAGAGGCCGAAACGGGAACACAAGGGAGCGTTGGCATCGGAATTCCAGGGTCGCTGGACCCACGAACCGGGGTAGCGAAAGGCGCGAGTTCCACCTGGCTCAATGGAAGACCGGTTGAAGCCGATCTACGCCGGACGCTAGGACGCGAAGTCCGGGTCGCCAATGACGCCGATTGCTTCGCAGTCTCTGAAGCCGTCGACGGCGCTGGGGTGGGCCACAATGTCGTCTTCGCGGTGATCTTGGGCTCAGGTGCTGGAGCTGGAGTGACGGTGGCCGCCAAAGCTCATCACGGCCCGAACAACAGCGCCGGCGAATGGGGCCATAATGCGCTCCCTCGACCGGATGTCACTGAGATCCCCGGGCCCATCTGCTACTGCGGCAGGCATGGGTGCCTAGAGCGGTGGGTCTCGGGTTGGTCGTTTGCTCGCGACTACCACCAGCACGCCAGCGTTGACTTGGTTCCCTCCGAGCCGCTCAGTCCGGCGGAGATCGTGGACCGAATGAGAGCAGATGATCGGCTGGCGAAGCTGGTGTGGAATCGGTACGTCGATCGGGTCGCCCGCGGGCTGGCCCTGGTCGTCAACACCCTCGATCCTGACATTGTGGTGCTCGGTGGCGGCATGGCGAACATCGACGAGCTCTACGACGACCTGCCACCGAGGCTGGCGGCCGAAACATTCTCGCCGTGCTTCTACACTCCGATAGTCCGTGCAACCCACGGTGACTCGAGCGGCGTACGCGGCGCCGCCTGGCTCTGGAGATGATCACCATGTCGTCAGTCAACGATCATGAAAGATTTGAGTTCGCCAAGAACTTGATCATCGAGGCCGGTGATCTTGCCCTGCGGTACTTCTCTTCGGTGAACGAGTTATCGATCATGAGCAAGGGCGCACAGGACATGGTTTCTGAGGCTGACATTGCGGTCGAGAAACTCATCAGAAGCCGTCTCATGGCCGCCTTCCCCGGCGATGGCTATGTGGGGGAGGAAACCGGCCACGAGGCAGCCAGCGGTGATTCGGGAATCTGGGTCGTCGACCCGATTGACGGGACGCAGCCCTTCCTTAGCGGGTTGAACACCTGGTGCATTTCGATCGCCTATGTGCGGTCGAATGAGGTGCTGCTCGGCATGGTCAATAATCCGGCAGCGGGCGAGCTGTTCGTCGGTGGCGTTGGACGAACGGCTGAACTCAACGGGCAGCAGATTGCTCCGCGCCAGGGCGCGTCCGTCGGTGACGGCCTCACCTACCTCGGCTGTAATCCGCGGCTCCGGCCGGAACAGGTGGTTCCAGTGCTTGACCGCCTGCTTCGGGCAGGTGGCATGTTCATCCGCAACGGCTCCGGCGCACTCGGGCTCTGCGATGTCGCCTGTGGCCGTCTCGTCGGCTATGTGGAGGCGCACATCAACTCCTGGGACTGCCTCGGTGGCATCGCGGTATGCAGATCGGCCGGAATTCGGGTGAGCGACTACCTCACCGATAACAGCCTTCTCCTTGGCGGCCCTTTGGTCGCCGGCTCAGCTCAGGCCTTCGATCAGCTCGTCGCCGTACTTGGAGAGTCGGCGGCGCCACCCACCTTGGGAGTCCCTACTCCAGCCACTCCGTGACGAAGCGGTAGTTGGCGTGGATATGTACGCCCTCATAACCGTCCGGCCCTGTCGCGAATTTGTGCGGGGTGTTGGCGGGCACCACAAGGACCTGCCCGGCATGGCCTTGCAACTCCTCGGACCCGATGGTGAAGGTCGCCCATCCGCGTCGGATGATGAAGGTTTCGGCGTAGGGATGCTGGTGCAGCCTTGGCCCAACACCCGCCTTTGTCGTCGACTCCAAGATGATCGAAATGCTGGCATCACCTGGTAGCTCTTCGTAGTCCTCGGTCCAGTCCTCACCGTCGGCGCTGCCGTCCGCGCGATCAATCACGAACCCGTCCATCGAGCGAACCTAACAGGATGGTTCCCACTTACGCAGTGACGAAGGCGATGACCCGCGGCGTCAAGTCCGACTGCGCGCTGGCAAGTCCTTCGGGCGTGCCACCGAGGTCGATCGAGCCGGCATGGGTCACCGTCGTCGGCCAGCAGCCAAGCCTGATCAGGTGGCCGGCGCCGGGGTAGATCAGCAACTGGTCGGACGCCGCCCCGCCACACCAGCCTTGCGACGGCGTTCGAGCAGCCGCCGTGCCATCTCGCTCGACGGCCAGACGCCGTCGTCACCGCCGGCGACGAGCAGCAATGGCACCGCGATGCGATCGGATTTGATGGCGGCTGCTCCAGTCACCTCAGGATCGTCGAGCTTCGAGGCGTACCCGCGCGAGAGATGCAGGAGCGCCGGGCCGAACCGCGCCCGTCGGCCGCGACGGTGGACGGCCTGCCGTGCGATGTCCGACAACACCGCTCGATCGTCGGTTTGCACCGCCGGAAGATCATCACCGCCGAAGGTCCAAGCCGGGATTCCCTGAAGCGATCCTTGCTCCCCGAGCCCGACCCATGTGGCCGACGAAGGCGAGACGGCCACGATCGATCGCACCGGCAGGTCAGGCACCCGTGACGCCGCTGCCAGCAGCCCCTCCGATCCTCGTGAGACTGCCATCGCCGACACCCGGGTTGGGTCGACATGATCGTGTCCAGCCAGCCAGCGGACGGCGTTGGTGAAGCGCTCCAGGGGAACCCGCTCGAGCCGCGCTGGTACGCCGTCGAGGGGTGGTCCGTCGCCTGCGAACGTGGCCGCCACCAGCGCGACACAGCCGTGTGAGGCCAGCAGCGCTGCGTTGGAGGTCTGAGAGTCGAGCCCGCCCTCCGAGCCGGGGAACAGTACGACCCCAGGCCCCGCTGTCGCGCTGGGTGGCAGGAACAGCCGGCCAACCACACTGGATGTCCGGACTTCCTGCACCTCAACGTCGGGCGCCAAAGTGTGGCGTACGAGCGTGGCGTGTGAACGCTTGCCTGCGGCCTCGGCGACGACGAGCGTCATAGCAGGTTCGCTCGGAGGAATGAAGAGGTCAGGGGTGACGTCGGGCGAGTCGAAGGCCATCGACCAAATGAGGGCGTTTGGGTTGGTCACGTCAAGAGTGCCGGTGGCATCGGCATCCGCAGTGGTCGTCGACCGCCAGCGGTGGCCGAACGCGTCGAGGGTCTCAGCGGTGACGGTCACGGTCGCGCCGGGCTCCGCCCCTGTAACGCGAACTCCTGCCACCTCGTCGGCAAGGACGTCGGCAGGATCAAGATGTACCAGCGGAGCGCCCTCATCGTCGACGGGGACGGCCAGCGTGGCGGGAGGTTCGATGGTGCTCGGGTCTTGGTCGGCATCTTCTCCGCCAGAGGCCTCGATGAACCAATCGGCGTACTTCGACGTGAAGATCATCGCCAACCCGAGGGCCATGAAGGGCAGCACCCAATAGCAGATGACCGACAGCGTGTCGTCCGCGTCGCGCACTGTGGCGTCGCCGTCGACGATCGGCGGGATCAAAGAGACGATCGTCATGAACGCGAGCGTCCCTGCCCACACCCAGGCCAGCAGTTGGCAGACGTATACGAAGCCCGGCTCATCCCACTGCTCAGGCGGTGCCGACTTGCGGGCGTACTGCAGCGTGAACGGCTGGTCGATGATGATCGAGACGAAGACGATGGCCAACAAGCTGGCGTTGCCGAGCGGCTGCAACCATCGTTCGAGGAAGTCGTCCGGCAACGTCAGTGCCATGATCACGAAGACGCCGAAGACAAGGGCCGTCCCTGCGTCGAGCACCATGAGGGGCTGCCGCCGTGTCAGGGTGATGAGGTTGATCGCGACGGCCAGCCCGAGGCCGGCGAGCACGGCTGTCAGGAACGGCGCATTGCCGACGAGCACCCAGTAGACGATCCACGGCGCGAACCCGACGACAAAGGCAGCGGCCGACCACAGTGCGGCTGCGACGCGGTGTGTTGGTCCTTGGGTGCCTATTGCATCCATGAGCTTCTGCGCCGGCGTGTTAGGCGCCGCCATGCATGACGGGGGTTATTAGTGATGCATCATTGGCCGGTCGGTGCCGGTCAAGTTCGGCTCGGGCGGCTTCTGTGGGCTGAGTCTCGCCCAGACCAGGAAGAAGATGCCGATTAAGCAGCATGAAGATGCCGAGCCAGAGGTTGATATTGATGCCGGCTGCCTTCGCCATATCTGCATCCGAGGTGAAAAATCCGGCGATGGTGAGCATCAGCCCATAAACAGTGAAGAGACCGCCGATCAAATACCGCAGATCGAACAGCTTGCTGGCTGCGGAGTGCGTTTCCTCATATTCGTCGCTCTCCCTGGCGCCCTCGGGACGCGTATCGACCTTATGAAAGTCGGGTGGCAGCTTGTCCATTCCGCGCGGCAGATGACGGCGGGGGGTCGAGTCTGAGTCAGCCATGGTTCATCTCCTCCTTTCCATTAAATGAAGATGATCGTCAAGACGGCGACGATGCCGAGGGCGGTGAAGCCGAGCAGCTTCGGCGACTCCCACCAGCGGCGTACGTAGCCCTCGTGCGGGTCACCCGCATCAGGATCAGGTACGCCCCAGACTAGTCCGGCAAGTTGCTCTATCGGCTTGGGTTTAGTCACGAAGGTCACCGCAATCGTGACTACCGCGTCGGTGACAAAAGCGACGATGGCTCCGTAGAAGTTGAGCATCTGGGCGTTGATCTCACCAGAGGTGTCACCACCCGGATAGAAGTACGCGATATTCGGCCCGATGAGGTACTGGAACGCCAAGGCCCCGATGAACCCTGCGACCAGTCCGGAGAAGCCGGCCCATGGGGTGGTGCGCTTCCAGAACATCGCAAAGAGGAAGGTCGCGAACACCGGCGCATTGAAGAAGGAGAACAGCGACTGGATGTAGATTCATGATGTTGCTGAAACCAGCCGCTATGAACGCTGTCCCGATGCCGATCAAGACGCCGGCGATCGTGACGACCCGGCCGACGTTCAGGTAGTAGCCATCCGGGCCGGTGCTTGCGTACGTAGTCCTGCCAGATGTCGTAGGTGAACACAGTGTTGAAGGAGCTCACGTTGGCCGCCATGCCAGCCATGAACGCCGCCAGCAGGCCGGCGAGTGCGATACCGAGCGCCCCGTTCGGAAGGTACTCGTTCATGAGAACAGGGATCGCCATGTTGTACGGCAGATCCTCAGTCGTACCGATATTCGGAATAAGCGCAACGGCGATAAGTCCCGGAACAATGGTCAGGAAGGGGATGAAGATCTTCGGGAAGGCTCCGATCAGCGGCGTCCGCTCTGCGGCCGACAGGTTCTTCGCCGACAGCGCGCGCTGCACTTCGGCGAAGTTGGTGGTCCAGTAACCGAAGGAGAGGACGAAGCCCAGACCCATGACAATGCCGATCCAGTCGCCGAGGGGGTTGGTCCAGTTGCCGACTGCTGTGCCCGACCAAGTTTCGAAGTGGTTTTCCTTTCCAGGCTGGCTTGTCACCTTCTCCACTAAGCCGCTCCAGCCACCCATCGCCGTAAGCCCGATGACCACGATGGGAATCAAGCCCGCGATGATGACGAAGAATTGCAGGACCTCGTTGTAGATGGCACCCGACAGGCCGCCCAGGAAGATGTAGACGAGCACGAAGCCTGCAGAGACGACGACGGACACCCACGTCGGCCAGCCAAGCAAAACCTCAATGATGAGCGCCATGGCGTACAGGTTGACGCCGGCGCTGAGGACGGACGCGACGGCGAAGGTGAGGGCGTTCCACAAGTGCGTGGCCGGATTGAACCGGCGGAGCAGATACTCCGGCACGCTTCGCACCCTGGAGACGTAATAGAACGGCATCATCACCAGGCCGAGGAAGACCATGGCGGGTACCGCGCCTATCCAATAAAAGTGCACGGTCGAAAGTCCGTACTGAGCACCGTTAGCCGCCATGCCCAGAATCTCGATTGCGCCCAGGTTGGCCGAGATGAACGCCAGGCCCGTAATCCAGGCACCCAATGACCGGCCTGAAAGCAGGAAATCCTCGCTCGTAGCGATAGCTCTCCTGGCAAGAAGTCCGATGGCGATGACCAGGACGAAATAAATCGCGAGGATCGTGTAGTCGAAGAAGTTTGTGTCTAACCGCTCCATGCGCCGTCTCCTCGCTTCCGCGGACCAACGTGCCCTTGCCGGGATTATCTGCCCGGGCGCTCAATACCCACAAGCCCGGCGCGCGAAATTTGGTCGCCTGAGAACGGAACCGGCGATAACTTCGAATGCCAAATAGAACCGTGTCCTGCGGGATTGCCAACGGCGGCGGCGGGGCTCTACTCGGGGTCGGTCGCCGCACCACCGAGCTGTACGTTGATGGCCCGTTCCTCGGCCCCGCGGAGAATCACCAACTCGATCACACCGTCAGCCGCCGCCTCGAGCGCCTGGAACAGATCGTCCATGCCACCAACAGGCTGGCCAGCCGCCTGCACGATCAAGTCGCCGGTTGCGAGCCCGGCCCGCGACGCCGGACTGTCGTCCTCCACAAGGCGAATCAGCAAACCCTCAGCATCCGGCAGACCGACCGCGCGCCGCAGGCCTCTGGCAACATGCGACGGCGCGACTCCGACACCAAGCCGAACGCGCGCTTTCGCCTCGCCCTGGGCCAGGGCATCCACCCGAGCTCGGAGGGTCTCATCCGCTGGAATTGCCAGGTAGAAACCTTCGCCCAAACGGTGCGTATTCAGCCCCACCAGTCGTCCCTCGGCCGTGACGATCGGGCCGCCGGACGAGCCTGGCAGCAGTGGGGCGACGTGCTCGATGCTCCCGGTGATACGACGACCCCGGGGCCCTCGGAAACTCCGCTCAACGCCCGTCACGAAACCAAACGTCACACGCAGTCCGCGTCCGCCGGGATTCGACAGGGCGAAGATCGGAGCGCCGATTCCCGGCGTACCGTCGGTCCCCCACTCGACAGCTGACACATCGCCGGTCTCGACTCCGATGACCGCGATGTCTCCGTCAACGTCTTGTCCGAGCACCCGACCAGTTGCCGTATGCCCATCCGGGAATGTGACGGTGACCTCCTCACCGCGCACATTGTGCGCATTGGTCAGGATCTGACCCTGGCGCAACACCACACCGGATCCGACGCCCCAGCGTTGCCCGATGCCGACGACCGCATTGCCGACCTGCTCGGCCACGCGCTGGATCTCCTCCTGGATTCCGTCAAGTGCTCCCATTGCCGTGCCTCCCGTTGTCAGTAGTAACTTGCAAGTTACTACTTTGTCGGGATGTGTCAATCGTCGCAGATACGGTTTGTCTATGAGCGAACAGGAATCCGCGGTACGCGAGGGTGCGCCCTCGCCACTAGCCGATGCCCTCATTCATGTGGGGGACCGGTGGACCCTGCTCGTGGTGCAGGCCTTGCTTGCCGGCCCTCGGCGGTTCAATGAGCTGCTGGAGGAGATCTCGGGGATCGCGGCCAACATCTTGTCGCAGCGGCTCAAGCGCCTCGAGCGCGACGCGCTTTTGGTGTCACGGCCGTACACCGAGCGGCCGCCTCGGGCAGCCTACGAGCTGACCGCGGAGGGCAAGGAACTTGCGGGGGCGCTGCGCCTGCTCGCGCAGTGGGGGGCCCGACACGCACTCCCCGCTGATGCACCTCGTCATGCGACGTGCGGCACTCCCCTCGAGGTCAGGTGGTATTGCCCCACGTGTGATCACCTCGTCGAGGACGAGCCCGAGCTCGAGATGCACTTTCTGTAGCAAGCTCATGCCGAAACCGGTCACCCGCAACCACAAAATGGGCCAGACACGGGTTGGAGGTGACCGGTTTCGTCACGTCGCGGTGTTTGCTCACTCCAAAGGACGGGGGCTAGGCGCTCATGAAAATCAGCCGAGCGACAGTCCTCGAGTTGCGCAACTCCATCAGATTCCGGGCTCGCCGCTGGTTGCTGATCGCCGCCGGTGTCGTTGGGCTGCTCAGCGCCGGAGTCGTCGCCTTCACTGGACCGGCTGAGAACCATACATTCGCGGTGATCTCGTTCTACACCCAGATCGCTATCTCTCTGCCGCTGCCATTCGTCAGCGTCCTGCTCATGACTCAACAATTCGGGCGCCGAACGTCGTCCGCGAGCGTCGCAGTGGGCAGGTCGCTGGGTGCCATCATCGGTGCGAAGCTGCTGGCAAGCGCGGTCATTGCAGTGGCCGGAGCAGGTTACGGCGTCCTGATCTCGTCAATCGCGACGAGTGCAGCGGCACCAGCCGCCGACCAGGGACGTTGGGATGCGATCGGCATGATCATTCTCGGCAGCGTGCTGGTGCAGCTGATCGCACAATTGTCCGGCGCTGGCTGGGGTCTGCTGCTGAGGTCCAGTCGACTGGCAATTGCCGCGGACGTGGTAGTCCCGCTAGGACTCTGGATCGCGACTGGCGCCATCGCAGCACTTCGGGGCGTTCAGGCTTGGCTTGCGCCCTTCAGCTCCGCGCGCAATCTGCTTTCGGGCCACATGGACGCTGAGCACTGGGCCCAAGTCGGCGTTATCGCCTTTGTGTGGGTGGTTGCGCTCAACGCCGCAGGCATACTCCGGCTGCATCGCCTCAGCGAAAGCGGCGGACGTTGAAATCGACCAGCATCGGGTGCGCTGCACCGGTGATGATCTCGTACGCCAACAGCTCGCCAACGATCAGGCCGAGCGTTGCACCGCTGTGAGTGAAGGCAACGTAGAGTCCGTCCAGATCATCAACGCGGCCGAGTACGGACTCGCCGTCGCCAGGAACCGGCTTGGGGCCGATCCTGTGCCAGGCGGCCGCTAGCTCAGGCTCGCCTTCCAGGACACGGGTGGCCTCGGCGAGCAACGACTCAATGATGGCCTCAGGTAACCGGTAGCTGCCGTCCTCGGCGCGCGCGATGTGAGCGTTTGCCCAGTCGGAGTCCATTGCCAGCGCGCCCTCGGAGGTAGGCCGGATTGAGATGCGCGGGGTATTGAGGACGGCCCGTAGCGGATGGTGCACGGGTCGGCTCGTGACGAGATGGGAGATCGGGGTGGCATCCGGAATGGTGATGCCAAGATCAGCAACCATGGCCGGCACGGCGGCACCGGCCGCCAAGACCACGGCGCCTGCCTCAATGAATTGCCCCCCTTGGGTTGCCACGCCTATTACCGAATCGGCCTTGCTTCGAACCGAGCACATCCCTGCCTTGGTAACGAGCTTCCCGCCGCATTCGACGAAGTCCTTGATCAGAAACTGGACGAGGCTCGGTAGGTCGACCCATCCCTCGCCCGGATTCCAGATGGCACCGGTGCCGGGGATGGCTGCCGCATTCACGCCCGGAGTGCGAGCACTGACGTCCTCCGGCTTGAGCAAGTGGCTCTCGTAACCGTGTGCCACCTCATGATCATGACGTCGGCGCAGCTCCTCAGCCTTGTCTTCGGGATACCAAGCCAGCCCGCCCGCAAAGCGCAGCCAACGGAGTCCCGGCTGCTGAGCCGACAGAGTTCGGTAGCGATCAATGCCGGCCATCCGCAGCCGATGGTAATGCTCCCGCCACATGCCTGCTGCGTTCAGCCAGGACAAGGAACGCCCGGACGCACCGCTAGCCAGCACATTCTCGGTGAGCAAGATCACGTTTGCACCAGCCCGAGCCAGCTGCTGGGCGATCGATGCGCCGATCACGCCACCGCCGACCACGGCGACCTTGATCGGAGAGGAGCCAACCATAGAGAAACCATCCAATCGATGATGTGATTGAGGCGCCGGTTCCATTCTTCTTGACAGGAGTTTGTCGTGTCCGAAGCTGCAACGACTCAATCAATCGACTCTCAGAGCTGACACTGGAGGAGAAGGCGTCCCTGTGCCTTGGCTCAGGCTTTTGGCACACGGCTCCGGTGGAGCGCCTGGGCATCCCACGAATCATGGTGTCGGACGGTCCACACGGTCTGCGTGCCCAATTGGAGCAGGGAGACCATGTCGGGCTGATGGACAGCGCGCCCGCTACCTGCTTCCCGACCGCGTCGGCGCTGGGCTCGTCCTGGAATCCGGATCTCTTCCGTACGGTCGGCGAGGCTTTGGGCCGGGAGGCGAAGAAGCTCGGCGTCTCGGTGGTGCTCGGCCCCGGAATCAACATGAAACGGTCACCACTATGTGGCCGAAACTTCGAGTACGTCTCAGAAGACCCCTGGCTGGCCGGAGAGCTGGCAATCGCAATGGTGCACGGCACGCAGAGCCAGGGGGTTGGCACGTCGCCGAAGCACTATGCGGCGAACAACCAGGAGGATGATCGACTGCGCGTCAGCGCCGAGGTCAACGAGCGGACGCTGCGGGAAATCTATCTGCCGGCGTTCGAGCGGCTCGTGAAGGCGGCGCAGCCGTGGACGATCATGTGTGCCTACAACAAGCTGAACGGCACCTACTGCTCGGAGCACCACTGGTTGCTGACCGAAGTACTGCGCGAGGAGTGGGGTTTCGAGGGCCTGGTGGTCTCCGACTGGGGTGCGGTCCATGATCGGGTCGCTGCGCTGCGCGGTGGTCTCGATCTTGAGATGCCACCCAATTTCGGAGTGAGCGACGCCGCCATTGTCGCCGCCGTACGAGATGGATCCCTTGACGAGGCCATCCTCGACGAATCGGCGAGCCGGGCACTGCACCTGGTTGATCGATCGCAGCCGGCGCTCGCCGAGGGGGCCTCATTCGATCCAGATGATCATCATGCACTGGCTCGCCGCGCGGCTCACGAGTCGGCAGTGTTACTGAAGAACACCGGCGATGTGCTGCCGCTCCAGCCGGAGCCGGGCAGCACCGTCGCAGTGATCGGCGAATTCGCGCGTACGCCTCGGTTCCAGGGCGCCGGCAGCTCGCAGGTCAATCCGACAAGGGTCGATGTGGCCCTGGAGGAGTTGCAGTCGGCACTTGCCGGCCAAGCAGAGGTGAGGTTCGCCGCCGGCTTCGGCATTAGCACCACCGATACCGACGACCAGTTGCTGCAAGAGGCGGTCGAAACCGCCCGGAGTGCGGATCACGTACTGGTGTTCCTCGGGCTGCCCGGGGCGGACGAGTCGGAGGGATTCGACCGGACTCATATCGACCTGCCGACCAACCAACTGGCGCTGGTGCATGCCCTGGCCGAGGTGCACGACCGGCTGATCGTCCTCCTGGCCAACGGCGGTGTGGTCCGGGTCTCGACCTGGGAGGATAAGGTCGCCGCGATTTTGGAGTGCTGGCTGTCTGGGCAGGCAGCCGGTGGCGCTGCCGTTGATCTGCTGCTGGGCGTTGCCAATCCGTCCGGCAAGCTGGCCGAGACCGTCCCGATTCGGCTGCAGGACAACTCCTCCTACCTCAACTTCCCCGGCGAAGAAGGCATTGTCCGGTACGGGGAAGGAATCTTCATCGGCTACCGGGCCTACGACAAGCTCGTCCAGCCCGTGAGCTATCCCTTTGGGTTTGGGCTGTCGTATACCAGCTTCCGAATCGACGACGTGGATGTGTCGATCGGCGGGTCGGTGGCAGGCGGCGATCTTGCTGTGACGGTAACGGCGTCGGTCAGCAACACCGGGCAGCGGGTGGGGGCAGAGGTGGTCCAGGTGTACGTCGGTGACACCGAGGCGTCCGTGGCGCGGCCGCTGCGGGAGTTGAAGGGCTTCGCCAAGGTTCACCTCGAGCCGGGCGAGACGCAGCAAGTGAGCTGTCAGCTCGACCAGCGCGCGTTCGCATTCTGGTCCACACGGTTCCAGCAGTGGGTCGTCGAATCAGGTGAGTTCATGATCGCGGTGGGCAGCTCGTCGCGCGACCTGGTCGCAACCGAAACGATCACTCTTGACGCACCTCGGCTGTCCCTACCGCTCGGCCCGGACTCAACCCTTCACGAATGGCTGGCGGACGAGCGCGGTCGTGAGCTACTCGCCAAACGGGACATGCTGATCTTGGAGGATCCGGAAATCGTCAAGATGATCGGCACGATGCCTATGCATACCCTGGCGGCATTCCACGGAATGGCACTTGGCAACGATGAGCTGAAAGAACTGATCGCCGAACTCTAGTGCCCAGGGCACTACGCACGGCTGATCAGTCCCGCCTCGTAAGCAGCGATGACCAGGTGGGTGCGGTCCCGCGCGTTCAACTTGGTGAGGAGGCGGCCGACATGGGTTTTGGCGGTCGCCGCGGACATATACAGGGTGTTGCCGATCTCGGCGTTGCTGAGGCCGCGGGCTACGGCCACCAGGACCTCGGTCTCCCGCGGCGTTAGCGAGTCCAGCCACGCCGGCCTCGACGAGGTGGTCGGTGTTTCAACATAGGCCGCGATCAGGCGGCGGACCAAAGCCGGGGCGAGCACGGACTCACCCTGGGCCACCAGGTGTACGGCTGCCAGCAGGTCGGTCGGTTGCGCGTCCTTGAGCAGAAATCCGCTTGCACCCGCACGCAATGCGGCATGGACATACTCGTCCAGGTCGAAGGTTGTCAGCACGATGACTCGGGTTCCGCTGAGTGCCGGATCTGCGGTAATGGCGGCAGTCGTACTGACCCCGTCTCGGCCGGGCATCCGGATGTCCATGAGGACAACGTCGGGCCGCTCACGCCGTATCACCGCGAGGGCGGCATCCCCATTCTCCGCTGTGCCGACCACCGTAATCTCTGGATCTGAGCCGAGCAGGGCCGCGAAACCAGAGCGGACGAGGTGTTCGTCGTCAACGACTACGACGGAGATCATCGCGGCCGATCCGAGCCGACCGGCAGACTAGCGGTCACCAAGAAATCCACCCTCGCTCGACGGGGCCCGCAGACAGGCTGCCGCCAAGGGCCTCTGCGCGCTCTCGCATCCCAGCGATGCCGTGGCCCGTCGCTTGGAACCTTGCTCCACCGGCATTGCCGACCTCGGCGCCATCGTCACGAATCGCAACCTCGACCCGTCCATCTCGGTGGTCCACGCGCACCCTCGCAGTAGAGGCGCCCGCATGACGAACGACATTGGTCAGTGCCTCCCGAGTGATGCGGTACACCGCGGCTCCGGTCTGGCGCGGATATCGCGTCTATGTCGTGCGGGAGTGTCAGCTCCACGGTGAGGCCCAGTCGACACGCACCTTTTCAACCAGCTCAGGCAAGTCAGCTCAGCCCGGGCGCTGGCTGATAAGGCGGCTCCTCATCGCGTAAGGCCGGCGACCACAGCTGCGCACCTCGTCCAGCGAATCACGGCTGATCCGAGAGATGTTGTCCAGTGCGTCCGCAGCTTTCCCTGGGTTCAGTTTCCATCAGATGTCGGCCGACGCCGGCCTGTACCGCGATGGTGCCAAGGGAATGGCCGATGATGTCGTGCAGCTCTCGCGCGATCCGGAGCCGTTCCTCGGTTGACCTGTGCCGTGCTGCCTCCTCCGCAGCCTCGGCACGCGCGTTGGCGAGGTCCACCCGAAGTCGGCCCGCTCGACCGAGCCCCAGAGTTATCGCGAGGCAATCACTGAGATGAGCGCATCGCAAGGCCCGTACGGGCGCGCCGCCAGCCCACCACAGCAGCGCAAAGCAGCCAAGCGCGACGGCAGAGCACAGCACAAGCTCCCAAACCGGGCGGGCGACCGCTACGAAGTAGCCGCCGAACATGAGTAACAGCGGCAGCGCACCAGCGTTGTAACCGAGGAGCCACAGCACCGTCACGGAGAGCATGCCTGACCAGGAAGGCTGCCGTCGGCCAGCGCCGACGCCACGCGTACGGCACCGTGCTCAAGATCAACAACAGCACGAAGAGCCAGTCGCGAGGGGTGTACCGATAGAACGGATCGCTAATCGTCGGCGCAGCTGTGCTGAACCAGCCGACGGCCAGGAACGCCAGCGCAACAAGGGCATCGATGATGCGCTTTGGCAATGCCACCTTCCTAGCCATGCCAACACGGTACGGCCACTCAATGCCCCACACATCACCCTGCAGGCGGATATCGGCATCACCCGTGAGGCGTACTCGAGGCGGCGATCTCGAGCCCGGCGGACGATGTGCGGGACCCGCGTTCGCCGCGACGCTGAGGGACATGACAAACACACAGTCGCTGCCGGCCCCAGCTCGAGGCCCCGGCAAGCTCCAAGCAGTACTCACTGAAAAAGATCTTGGCCATCTGGGCCTCGGTAACCGCTCCGATGGCACTGCTGGCCTGGGTCGTAGCCCCAGCCATCATCCCCCACACATCGCTCCACCCCGGACTTGTGCACTGGATGCTCATGGTCCTCGGCATGATGTGGCAGTTCGTGGTCTCGCTCGCGATCTTGCGGCACGAGCTGGGTGGCCTGCATTGGCCCAGCATCAAGAAGCGGATCTGGCTCAATCTCCCGCGTGACCCGCGCACGGGCAAAGCGCGAAAGGTCCTGTTCCTTTGGGCCGTGCCGGCTATCGCAGCCAATGTTCTCGGCGGATTCCTGGCTATTCGGCTGGACACGGCGTGGACCAACTGGCTTCCCGGGCTAGACGAGCCCTCCTACGCCAACCTCCAGGTCCTGTCCGATCCACACTTCCAGGGTCAGTGGTGGATTCTCGGGCTTGCGCTGACGGCCATGCTGTTCAACTACCTTCTCGGAGAGGAACTGCTCTTCCACGGCGTGCTGCTGCCGCGGATGGCCGGTGTCTTCGGCCGCTGGGACTGGGTCGCGAACACGGTGCTCTTCGGGCTCTACCACGTGCACAAGATCTGGGCCTGGCCGAGCATGATCACCACCTCCTTCGGCCTCGCCTGGGCTGCCCGGCGCTTCCGCAGCCTGTGGATGAGCGTGATCGTGCATGGAATCGAGGGCTATTTCATCGTTCTGGTCGTGGCGATCCTCGCCGGCTGGTATCCGTGATCAACCACCGAGCCGGCGGCCTCTCGATCATGCTGCACCCTTGGCGGAAACGCACGTGCACGTTCGTTCCTCACGCGATGCACGCGTTGCAACGTGTGTATCGCGATGGAAACGAACGTGCACGTGCGTTTCTGACCCGCGCGCTCGCCCGCTACAACACACGCATGGCCGCGTCCGTGGCCGACAAACAAGCTGCCGGACGGCGAACCGCCGAATGGTTCCTGCCTTCTACCCCACACCGGCTCCTGCTTCGCCGGCTCGCCCTCCGGGCGATGGCTTTACCAGGCCTCGACCGCCTGCTCAGCTCACGGATCGTCGCCGGCGCCGGGGGAATACCCTGACTCCGGAATCGTCACCTCACCGGCTGTGCATCAAGCCGCGGGCGGCCTCCGCGATCCCCTCAGGCGACATGCCATAACGATCAAGCAGGAAGCCGGCAGAGCCCGTCGGCGCGAACTCTGGGACGCCTAGGATCTTGATCTTGGTCGGATGGTTCTGGACCACGGTTTCCGCGACCGCACCTCCCAGAGCCCCAGCGACAGTAGCTTCCTCGGCGGTGACGATGCCACGTGTTTCCCGGGCCGCCTGCAATACCGCCTCCGTGTCCAGCGGCTTCACAGTGGGCATAGAGATCACTCGTGCGGAGATTCCTTGATCTTCGAGTTGTTCGGCAGCGACCAGGGCACGCCACAAGACGGTGCCGTTGCTGATCAAGGTCACGTCGTCGCCGTCCCGCAGCGTGATCGCTTTGCCAGGAACGAAGGTGTAGTCCTCTCGGTAAACCTCCGGAACGCTCATCCGGCTGACCCGAATGAACACTGGACCTTCAATTTCGGCTGCCCAGCGCATGGCCGCTGCGGTCTCGATCGGGTCGGCAGGCACCACGATCGTGATGTTGTGGATAGCGCGCAGCCAGGCGATGTCCTCAATGGAGTGGTGGGTCGGGCCGAGTTCGCCGTACGCCATCCCTGGACTCATGCCACATAACTTCACGTTGCGATTCGAGTAGGCCACGTCGGCTTTGATCTGTTCCAGCGCGCGAGCGGTAAGGAAGCAGGATGCCGCAGATACGAAGGCGATGCGACCACCATTCGCGAGTCCAGCGGCCACGCCAACCATGTCTTGTTCGGCGATCCCGACATTGATCAGCCGATCGGGAAAGGCCCTCTTGAAGGCATCGAGCTTGCTGGAGCCGACAGAGTCATTGACGACCCCCACGATGCGGTGGTTCTCCTGTGCGAGTTCGGCCAGGGTTTCGACGTACGCGTTGCGGCAGTCGTAGCGCGGCCGCTCGGCTATCGAGAGCTGCGCTGTGTCGCGCGAAGCGGGCGGTTAAGACGCGAGTGTCGGTCATGCTGCACTTCCTTGGCGATCTGCGGCGGTGAGCTCGTCAAGCGCCAGCTCGAGCTGTTCGGCTGACGGGACTTTGTGATGCCACGCCGCGTTGTTGCTCATGAACGAGATCGGGTGGCCCTTGTGGGTGTGAGCGATCACGAAGGTGGGCTTTCCCGGTCGGAGCGGAACGGCCGACAGCACATCGAGCAGCTCGCCATGATCATGGCCGTTGACCTCGACCACCGCGAAGCCGAACGCTGTCGCCTTTTGATCAAGCGGCTCAAGATCATTGGTCTCGCGAACTGTTGCTCCTTGCTGGAGCCGGTTGCGATCGACGATGACGGTGAGCCGGTCCAGCTCGTACTGGGACGCAGCCATCATGGCCTCCCAATTGCTGCCCTCCTGAAGCTCCCCGTCACCCACGAGCACGTACGTCCGACGCTGAGAAACATCCAGCTTCGCCGACAGGGCGTGACCGACCGCGATGGGCAACCCGTGACCCAGGGGACCGGTATTGGCCTCGACGCCAGGAACGTAGTTGCGGTTCGGGTGGCCGTTGAGCTTGGACAGCGGCTTGAGGAAGGTCGCCAGGTCCTCCACCGGCAGGAACCCAAACGCGCCGAGCGTGACGTACAGGGCCCCGGCGATGTGGCCCTTGGAGAGGATGAAGCGGTCCCGCTCGGGATCGTCCACGGTTTCGGGGGTGATATTGAGCACCGCCGCATACAGCGTCGCCAGGATGTCGATGGCGGAAAGGTCGCCACCGATGTGGCCTGCACCGGCATAGTGGACCAGCTTCAAGTCCTGGATGCGGATCTGCCGCGCCGCGTCGGCGATGTGCGCGATCTGCTCGTCGCGATGCGCTTGCGGCAGCCGGTGGAAGACTGGCATGGTGACGTGCTCAGAAGCAAGGGCACTCATAGGTTCACATCCTGGCTCGTCGTTGTCCGCGCCATAGAACTCAGCAACACGTCCTGGACGAGCCGCTGGGCTGCGAGCGCGTCATGGGACGCCTGCGCCTCGCGAAGCGCCTCCACGTCCAGGGCGTCCAAAGCTCCGTGCAGCGCCTTGAGGAAGCGGATCGCCACCTTGGCAGCCTCCACGCTGTCTTCCCGGAACGGAAACTGATCAAGCTGCCACACACCGTCCCAGTTGTTCTTGCGCAGTGTGTAGAAGAACTCAAATGTCTCCACCAGATGCACCGAACCGACCACCATGTCGTCGTCCCAGCCGCGGAAGTTGTCGTTGACATCGATCGCGAACAGCCGCCCCGCGTCGATGCACAGCTGAGCGGCGTCGGCCGGAGTCTCCAGGCCGTACAGAGAATGGCCGAAGTCCAGCAGGATGCCGAGAGTGTCCAGTCCAACCTGCTGGATGGCCAAAAGGGTGCGGGCCGCGTTCGGAAAGATGATCTTGTTACGCGGCTCGCGCGGTTTGTATTCAATCACGAACTTGATCTCCGGATGTGCGGACACCAGCTCCCGGAGGCCGTCGACCGCCAGTTTCCAGATGTCGTGATAGTCGACCTGGAAGGGATAGTCCCAGCCGTCTTGGCCGAACCAGAGCTTGACGTAGTCGCAGTCGAGCTCTTTGGCCAACTCAGTGGCCTCGTTGAGCAGCTTGAGCGCCTGGGATCGGACCGCCGGATCTGGGTTGGTGATGGAGCCCTTGATGTAGTCGCGGTTGTAGATCTCAGGGGTGATCGCAACAGCGCGGAGCCGGTTGCGCTCAAGGGCGGCCTTGACGTCGTCCAGCGTCCCCTCGAACCCGGCGAACGGCCAGTTCAGGTCGACAACGGACAGGTCACCGACCGCTCCGGCTTTATCGATCTGCTCCAGCAGTCCGACGGGCGGCCCGTAGCCTTCGGTCGCGTAGCGGTCCTTGTACGTGGCGAAGTGCCAGATACCTGCGCCAAAAACCGGCATCTCACTCATGGCTGGAACTCCATTCGTTAGGCAAACGTCAAGATGATCATCGCTCAGCCCTTGGTGGCCCCTGCGGTCAGGCCGCCGACAATCCAGCGCTGCAGGAAGATATAAGCGATCAAGATCGGTACGACAGCGATCAAGATGCCAGCCGCCAGTCCGGTGTTGTTATTGGCGAACTGGCCTTGGAAGTTCAGCAGCCCGACCGGAATGGTCTTGTTTGCATCGGAGCTCAACAAGATCAGCGCGAAGAGGAACTCGTTCCAGGTCGCCACCGCGTCGAGGATGAAGACGGTTACCAGAGCGGGCGTGGAAAGCGGGAGTATCAAAGTGAAGAAGATCCGCCACGGGCCCGCACCATCCATCTTGGCAGCCTCGATGAGCTCGTCCGGGAGCTGTCGAAAGAACGACTGCAGAACCAGCACCTCGAACGGGATACCGAACGCGAGGTATGGCCCCACCAGACCAGGAATGCTGTCAATCGCGCCAAAGCTGCGCAGCAGCACAAAGACCGGCACGATCGTGATGTAGATCGGGATGGTCAACCCAAGGAAGACCGCGAACATGATCACGCTCCCGAAACGAAGCCTCAACTTCGCCAGCGCAAAGGCCAGCATCGCTGAGATCAAAACGCCCAGCGGGACCTTCAAGATCAGCAGGAACATGCTGTTCCGGTAGGTGGTAGCAAAGTTGCCAACCTCCCAGGCGTCGGCAAAGTTCTGCAACGTCCACTCCTGAGGCCACGACAGCGCGCTATTAGCCACGAAGTCCGACAGCGGACGCAATGCGGTGATCACCAGCAGGGCCAGAGGCGAGATCCAGAACAGGGCGACCAAGGTGAGCACGATCGTCATCCCGATGCCGCCCTTACGCTTGGGTTCCCTGCTCAGCTCCTCCGTAGGGGCGATATGTGCATCCGGCAGCGCAGCGACGGGGGCAACTTCAGCGGAACTACTCATGCTGCATGCTCCTTGGTCTGAGACCGGACGTAGGGAATGCTGACGGCAATCGCAACGACGGTGATCACCACGGCGATCGCAGTGCCGTAGCCGGCCTCGTAGTACTGGAACACGTTGAAGTACATCCACGTACCCATCACTTGGGTGGCCGTGCCAGGTCCGCCGTATGTCATGGCGTAGATCAAGTCGAACACCTTGAACGAGTCGATCAGCGACAGCGCGATGACGATATAGTGCGCCGGTCGCAGGCTCGGCATGGTGATGTGCCAGAACTGCTGGGACCGAGTCGCGCCGTCGACCGTCGCTGCCTCGTACATCTCTTGGTTGATGCCCTGCAGAGCTGCTAAATACAGCAGCATCGGGAAGCCCACACGGAGCCAGATAGCCGGCACCATCACCGCGGCAAGTGCGGTTGAGTCCTGGCCCAGCCAGGGCTGGGCCAGGCTGTCCAGCCCGATCAGGCGCAGGAAGGAGTTGATCGCGCCGTACTGCGGGTTGTAGAGCCAGCCCCAGATTGACGCGACCGCAACCAGCGGCAGCACGGCAGGTGTATAGAAGATCAACCGCAAGACCGGCTTCCCGCGCACCTTGCCGTTCAAAACCATGGCCAGGGCCAGCCCGATGACAACCGGGAAGACGATGGTCACCACGGTCCAGATGATGTTGTTGATCACCGCCTGGATGACCACCGGATCCTTCGGCATCTGAAGGTAGTTGTCCAGCCCCACCACGTTGTACGTCGCGCTGAGCCCATCCCAGTCGGTGAAGCTGAACCACAACGAGGACAGCGCAGGGTAGACAAGGAAGATCAAGTACACCGCCAGCGCGGGTAGTGCGAACAGCCACGCGTTGAGACCGCCGTACTTACGGCGGCGGCGCCGGACGACCTGAGTGTCGACCGCCGGCGCCTCGAGGGTTGCCGTGCCCATCGGTCGGATCAGCTCTTGGCCCAGGCCGACACCGCGTCCTGCATCTGCTTTGCAGCCTCGGCCGGACTGGTCTTACCCTGCAGCACGTCACTCTGGATCGCGAAGTACTGGTCGGCCACCTTCTTCGGAAACGCCTGGTCCTGGATGGTGTAGAACGGCTGCTTCCCCGGACCCTGAGACCACTGATATGACAGCGGAAGTTCCTTCTGATCCGGTTCCGCACCCGTAACGGTGGACGCGGATATCTTGAGTGCCTTCTGCGTCTCTGGCTTGACGATGAAGTCGATCAGCTCGGCCGACTTGTCCGGGTTGCCGGACTTGGCGTTGATCATGTACCCCTCGACGAAGCCGGAGTGGCGCGGTGGCGTGTGACCGGTCGGGAACTGGAAGTTCCCGAAGTCAGCGGAGTCCTTCTTGGCCGCCTGTATGGCCGCCGCCTCGGTCCAAGGTCCGGTGATCGTGTACGCGGTCTTGCCCTGTACGTACCAGGGTTCGACGTCGGCGGGATCCAGGCCCAGCGCACCGTCCGGTATCCACTTCTTGTCCTGCCACTTCTTGAAGTTGGTGAAGGCGGTGACGACCTCGGGGCGGTCCCAGCTCTCCTCACCGACTAGCAGTTTGTCGTGCAGCTCAGGTCCGGCCGAGGTTTCCAGCAGGTACTCGTACAGGCGCATGATGTGCCAGCCGTACTTGCCAGCCGTGGCCAAGGGCGTGGTTCCGGCGGCCAGGATCTTCTCGTTGGCCTCCTCCAGCTCCGCATAGCTGGCTGGGTCGGCCGTAATGCCTGCCTTCTCGAAGATGGCCTTGTTGTACCAGCCGCCGATCCCGAGTGAGATGAAGGGCACCCCGCCCTTCACGCCCTCGAAGGTCATGCCCTCAATGGCCGCCGTGTTGATCTTGGAGTCCCAGCCGAACTTCTGGTAGTACGGCGTGAGGTCCATGGCCTGCTTCGCCTCGACGAAAGGCGCCCCGATCTGGCCACCCCAGATTCGCCAAACGTCCGGGCCTTTGCCACCCAGGAGCTCGGTACGCAGCTTGTCGGGATACACCGCAGCGCCCGAGCCCGGCAGGGTGTCGATGGTCGTAGTGGTGCCTGCCTGGGCATCGAACTTGGCGACCTGTTCTTTGAGCAGGTCGATGGTCTCATCGCCTTCGTAGGTGAACATGCGCAGGTCGTTCGAGACGGGGGCCGAGGCTTCTCCGGCGGGTGCCGGCGCAGTGCCGCCACCGGTGCAGGCCGCAAGCCCAGCGGCGGCCACCGCGGCAGCGGACAGACTGAGGAAGCCGCGGCGGGTGTACGAGGTACCAGTCATGACAGTCTCCTTTGGAGCGGGTTGCGGGGCCGGATCATGCCGACTCCCGACCGAACTTGCGGATTTTGGCGAACATGTCTTCGAGCAGGAACCGGACATCAACTGACTCGACAACACGGATGGGATGCCCGGAGCCGGGCAAATAGTGGCCTTCCTGGCCGAATCGCGGGGCTGGGACGATGCGGAAGTTACCGCCGCGCGGGTACAGCATCAGCGAAATCGCTGGCGAATCCCCCAGCGAGCGGGACTCGATCGGTTCCGGCCAGTAGGTCCGGTTCCACTCGACCGTCTGATTGATCAAGTAGTCGGCGAGCTTGCTGGTACCGCCGATCTTCTCCTCTAGCTCGGTGTAGCTGACCGAGACCTGCGAGTACACGTTGCTGGGCACCTGCCACACGGTGATGCCCGAGTCGTACACAACATTCGCCGCAGCAATGTCGTTCCGAAGATTGAACTCGACACCGGGATAGGTCTCAACGCCGCCGTAGCCGACACCACCAATCCAAATCACCACAACCTCACGGCCCACGAGGTCGGGATCCAGCAGGATCGCTGAGGCCATATCGGTCAAGGGTCCAAGGAATGCGACAAACAGCGGGTCTTCCGGGCTGGCGAGCTTGCTCTCCGCGATGATCAATTGGGCGCCCGCGCTGTCTCGCGGTATCTGCTCGTCGGGGATGCCACTGGGCGCGCCGTTGGCAACAGTCAGCTGCTGCTCGAGGCCCAGGTGTTCGAGCAGGAGGTCAATCTCCTCCCGGGACTCCTCCATGCTGCGGTCACTACGCGACGCGCCGAAGTGGGCTGCGATAAGACCACGAACCTCAAGTGACGGTGACAGGAGCGCATGCACAATCGCGAACTGGTCGTCAGCTTCGTTCTTGGCGTCGGTGTTGATGATGACACGACGGCGGCTTGCGAGGTCCATTGAGCTCCTGAACAGTTCTGTACTATTCATTCACTACTGTATAATCTATCACTGAGTCGAGTTCGTCAAGTTAAAGCAGAAATGCGCGCTGAGCCTGTCGAAGCGGCGCCCTTCGACAAGCTCGGGGTGCATACCGCTAGAGAATGGCTCCAGAGTCGACGTGAGGGAGTACCCGGTGTCCGGAGGTTCAACCGACCAGTTGATCTTGGCAATCGACCAGGGGACGACGAACTCCAAGGCAGCTCTGATCAGCCCCGATGGCCGCCTGGTGGCTCGTGGTTCAGCGCCGGTCGGTATCTCGTCACCGCAGCCGGGATGGGTGGAGCAGGACGCACGACGCATCTGGACAAGCGTGCTTGAGGCAATTTCAGCCTGCTTGGAGGGGGCCGCCTGCTTGGAGAGCACACCCGATGCGGAGATCGTCGGTGTCGCGCTTTCCACTCAACGGGAGTCCGTGGTGGGTTGGCGAGGCAGCACCGCGATGCCGCTAGGCCCCGTCATCGGATGGCAGGACCGTCGGACGGCTGCCTGGTGCAATCAAGCTCTCGGCGAGCAGCACGAGCAGCTGGTGAACACGCGGACGGGTCTGCGGGTCGACCCGATGTTCTCCGCACCCAAGATGCGGTGGTTGCTGGACCACCTGCCAACCGGAGTGCCGATTGATGACGTACGCCTCGGGACGGTCGACTCATGGCTGGTCTGGCAATTGACCGGTGGAGCCGACCATCTGTGCGAGGCAGGCAATGCCTCGCGAACTCTGCTGTACGACATCACGGAGCTGGGCTGGAACGCCGAGCTGCTGGATGTCTTCGGCGTACCGGCGGCCAGCCTGCCCGACGCGGTTGCCTCAGATCACGGCTTCGGGGCCACGAGCGGTGTCCCGCTGGTGCCCGACGGCACACCGGTCGTTGCGGTGTTGGCAGATTCCCATGCCGCGTTGTTCGGCCAGGGCTGTACCGAGGTGGGAATGGCGAAGGCCACCTACGGAACCGGCTCGTCGGTCATGGCCCCGGTTGCGGACCTTTCTGCCGGCGATGCACGCATCCCGGTGACCTTGGCCTGGGTGATCGAGAATTCGCCGACGTACGCCCTGGAGGGCAACATCCTGTCCTCCGGAGCGACGCTGGCGTGGGCAGCGGAGCTGCTCACCAATGGCAGCGTCGCTGATCTTGTGGCCGTCGCCGATACGGTTCCTGACAGCGGCGGCGTCACGCTCGTCCCGGCCTTCGCTGGTTTGGGCGCTCCACATTGGGACCGCAACGCACATGCACTCATCTCCGGGATGAGCGAGGCCGCTGGCCGAGCGCATCTGGCTCGCGCCGCCATCGACTCCATCGGCCACCAGATCTGCGACATCGTCGATGTGATCGAGGAGAGGTCCGTCCCACTGCGGGTGTTCAGGGCTGATGGCGGCGCCACCAGTTCAGCGCTGGTCGTCCAAACTCAGGCCGATCTTCTCGGCCGGGAAGTCGAGGTAAGTGATGTGCCTGAGGTGTCAGCACTCGGTGCCGCCAAGCTCGCTTGGCGGGCGCTCGGCTACGAGAGTGCCTGGCCGAAGAGCAGCAGCGGCCGGACCTACCGCCCAATCGTCGACCCGAGCGAGCGTCGCCGGCTCCGTGATCACTGGGCAGGCGAGATCAACCGGACTCGCTTCACACCTACCCACAAAGGCGGCATGAATGGAACCTCAGACCGCGCCACAGTGGCGTGAAGTCGACATCACCTTCATTGGTCCAGAGGCCACCAACCCGTATACCGATGTCGATGCTTGGGTGATCTTCACCCACGACAGTGGGCGCCAATTGCGGCGGCCGGTGTTCTGGGACGGTGGAACCACGTACCGAGTCCGGTTCGCTTCGACCCAACCCCAGGGTGAGTGGCAGTGGAGTGTCCACGCCGCCCGACCCGATCACGACTTCACACCGGTATCGGGCACCTTGGTCGCCGTCCCATCCGCTCAAGATCATCCGCATCGAGCGCTGATTCGCGGGTTTGTGGGAGCACACCCGTCCGGCCGCAGCTTTTGTTACGCCGACGGGTCGCCAGCGTTCTGGGTCGTCGACACAGCGTGGGCCATGCCGTTCCGAGCGACAATCGAGGATGTGGCGGTATACGCAGCCGACCGCCAGTCGAAGGGTTTCAATGCCATCTTCCTGATGAGTGTTCAGCCGGACATGAATGCGCGTGGACCAGTCGGCCGCAACGTCGATGAGGGCTTCGAGATCGGCTTTCATGATCTATCTGAAGGGCGCCTCAGCAAGATCAACGTCGAGTACTTCCAGTACTTCGACAAGATCATTGATGTCTTGCTCAACTACGGCATCACCCCAGTGCTGCAGCCGGTCTTCCATGGATTCGGCTGGAAGGGACTCGACGTAGCAGGTCCAATCGTTCCGCCTGCCGACTACGCCCGCTACTGCCGGTACCTGGTGGCTCGCTTCGGTGCTCGCCCGGCCGTCTATCTGCCGTGTGGTGACGGCGCCGGGACGGAGCCACAGGTTGCGGCGGGTGGTCGGGAGATCCACGCCTGGGACGCGTACGGTCAGGCCACCGGAATCCACTATCGGCCTCATCACCGCAATGATGAGCATCAAGACGCCGACTGGCTGGACTTCCAGTCCTGCCAGACCGGACACATGGGCGACCACGTGCCCGACCGGCTTGCCACCATGTGGGCGCAACGGCCGCCCAAAGCGATCATGAATGGCGAACCGAGCTATGAGCACAGCGGTCGTTATGGGGTCGCCGAGGGATGGTGGCAGGGCCACGAAGCGTGGAGCAACGTTTGTGCGGGCGCCCTCATGGGTGTCGCGTACGGAGCGGCCAGCCTGTGGCCTTGGCGACTGCATCCCGACGAACCGGGTCACGGCTCGTACTTCCTGGCTGAGGGCGCTGGTTGGAAAGAGGCACTCGATTTCGAAGGCAGCCGCTACGTCGGCCTGGTCGGCAAGATCATCGACGATCTACCGATCACCGTGGCCAGCCCCTGCTGGGACGTATCTGCCAACAGCCGGGGCCTGCTCGACCCGGGCGTCCTTTATCTCGGTTATGCCGAGCACGGTGGACCGTGGATGTTCTTCGATGCGGACGGCCGAGTGCCTTCGAAGTATTGGCTCATCGACCCACGTACGGGTCAGGTACTCAAATCCGGCACTCGACCACCGAACTACGTGGCGATCGAGTTCGATCACTACCAGCCATCGATCTTGATCTGTGCGGAGACTACACCGGCTTGGGTGAAACAGCAGGAAGACGCAGTCCGCAGCTAGGCGGCACTGCATCAATATTCACCGGCCTGGCAGGATAGACCAACACCAGTCTCAGGAGGTTCCTAGCCATGGCGGCATCGCCCGGCAGCATGACTCGAGCCCCGACGGATGGGCAGCTGCGGCTGATCACCAAGGTCGCACGGATGTATCACGAGCGTGGAATCCGCCAAAACGACATCGCCGACACCCTGCACATCTCTCAGGCACGGGTGTCACGACTGCTCAAGCGCGCTGCTGAGCTGGGCATTGTTCGTACCGTCGTCGCCGTGGCGCCAGGCGTCCACACGGAAGTCGAAGAAGCGCTCGAGGAGAAGTACGGCCTAGCTGAAGCTGTCGTCGTCGACGTCGAGGGGACTAACGACGACATCATCGCCGCCCTCGGGTCCGCAGGCGCCACCTACTTGGAAACAACCCTGACTGGTCGAGAACGCATCGGGATCTCCAGCTGGAGCCAGACGCTGTTGGCCGTTGTGGACCGGATGCGGCCGCTGCGTGTTCCAGGTGCCGAGAGTGTTGTTCAACTCATGGGAGGCTTCGGAAACGCATCGGTCCAGACCCAGGGCAATCGGCTCCTCACCGAGTTCGCTCGACTCGTTGGCGCCACCACCACCTTCGTCCCCGCTCCTGCTCTGGTTGGCAACAGGACTATGCGGGAGAGCCTGCTGAACGACCCAGCGATGGAATCCGTAGCCAAGGAATGGGCACGCCTCACCATGGCGCTGGCGGGCATTGGCAGCCTGCCGCCGTCGCCGCTCTTGCGTGCCAGCGGCAATGCGGCAGATCTTGCTGACCAGGACAGACTTCATGCGGCCGGCGCGGTCGGCGATATCTGCCTACGGTTCTTCGACTCCGCAGGCAACCTCGTTCCCAGCGATCTTGATGATCGTGTAGTCGGCATCGACGCCGACACACTGCGCAAGATCCCGCGTCGCATCGGCATCGCAGGCGGCGAGAGTAAGCACAAAGCCATTCACGCTGCCGTCAGTAGCAGATGGGTCAATGTCCTCGTCACCGACACCGGAACTGCCGCCGTGCTGCTACGGAGCGAGGGCTCAGCGGTGTAGGGCGCTATGCCCAGGCAGCCTCTGCGCATCTTGATTTCGGGCGCGAGTGTCGCGGGCCCGACGGCGGCCTACTGGCTTTGCCGGCACGGCTTTGCGGTCACGGTGGTCGAGCGGATGCCGTTGGCTCGGGTCGGGACCAGCGGTCACGCCGTGGACCTGTTCGGGCCCGCGATGGACGTGGCCGAATGGACTGGTGTGCTGCCCGCGGTGATGGAGGCCCGTACTCGGACCGACGTGGTCTCATTTCAGCGCCGCGACGGCCGAGGCGTCGACCTTGACATGCGGCGGTTGGTGGCCGGGATCTCAGGTCGGCACGTCGAGGTCATGCGCGGCGAGCTTGCCGTCGCCCTCTACGAGGCAACACGCCATAACGCGGAGTACCTGTTCGAGGATTCGATTCAAACGATCGATCAGACGGCTGACCGTGTCGAGGTCACCTTCGAACATGCACCCGCCGACCAGTTCGACCTTGTGGTCGGGGCCGACGGAATCCACTCCATCGTCCGTCAGTTGGGGTTCGGGCCCGAGGATCAGTTCCGCCGGTTCCTCGGCGGATATTTGGCGATCTTCGCCATGCCGAACTACCTCGACCTCGAGGGACGGATGGTCGTCTACAACGCTCCAGGGCGGTTGGCCGCGATCTACCCCGTCCATCAGACCGGGACAGGCCGGGGAGGATTCTTGTTCCGCCGTGGCGAGGAACTCGCGCTCCACCACCGCGATGTCGGTGGCCAGAAGCAAACACTGCACGAAATCTATGCACGGGATCAGTGGCAGGTTCCCCGGCTGCTCGCTGAGATGGACGCCAGCGACGATTTCTACTTTGACTCCATCAGCCAGATCGTGATGGACAGCTACTCCAACGGCCGGCTCACACTGGTCGGCGACGCCGCCTACTCACCAGGCCCGGCAGTTGGGGGCGGCACCAGCCTCGCCATGGTCGGTGCCTACGTCTTAGCCCAAGAGCTCGGCCAGGCCAGCAATGATCATGAGGCCGGGCTGCGTGCCTACCAGGACCGGATGCGTGAACTCGCTTCAAAGTTCCGCAGCATTGGACCCGCCACGATGACAACCCTCATCCCTCGGACGCGGCTGCAGGTCCAACTGATGCCCATGCTGTTGGCCCTCATCACACGAATGCCTGGGCGCCTGCAACAACGCTTATCCCAACTGCAGGCAACTCCCGCACGGGCACTTGAGTCCGCCCACCTCAACCCTCCGGCGATCCAGAAGTAAACGCGCAACGATCACGACGTTGGCACCGCCTTCAGCAACAGGCCAGGCAGCCAGCTGCCAGGACTTACATTCCATGGAATCTGCATGCGGTATGGTGCGGCCGTGGAAGTTGATCAGGTTGGGCTGTTTCGCGACCTGGTCCGCCTGGAGACGGACCTCTGGAACAGGGTGGACGCCCGAGTTCATCGGGAACACGGTTTGCCGCTGGCGTGGTTGGAGGTCATGCGAGTGGTCAGTACGACGCCGAGCTGCCGAGTCTTGGATGTAGCGAATGCCTTATCGATCACCGTCGGCGGGGCGAGCAAAGTGATCGACAAGGTTCAAGGCGCGGGGTGGTGCCGGCGGCTCCCGAACCCAACCGATGGCCGATCTCATCTGCTTGAGCTCACCGGGACTGGCGAGGACGTGCTCGAAGCAGCAAACGTGACTTTCGAAGAGGCTCTTGCCGCCTATCTCGGGGCAGCGGCACCGACGGGCGAACTCATCAAACTGTCGAACACGCTGGGTCGATTGCGCCGATATTTGATCACTATGGATCCGGCACACTCGCGTGGAGGCAAATGATGTCGGTCATGAAGGCGGTGGTGCTCGATGCGCCCGGGCCGCCAGAGGCTCTGCAGATCCGTGATCTCCCAATTCCAACTCCGCGGCCAGGCGAGGTGTTGATCAAGGTCGAGGCGTTTGGCCTGAACCGCTCCGAGTTGCATACCCGACTCGGGTTAGCAGCGGGTGTCACCTTCCCCCGCGTCTTGGGGATCGAGGCGACTGGGACGGTAGCGGCCTGTCCGGGCGGAGAGGTTCGGGTGGGCCAGCAGGTAGCCACGATGATGGGCGGGATGGGCCGCACGTTCGACGGCGGCTACGCCGAATACACCTGTGTGCCGGCCCGGCAGGTGGTGCCGTTCAGCAGTAACCTCGACTGGGCCACGTTGGGCGCGGTCCCGGAGATGCTGCAGACCGCCTACGGCTCGCTGACTATCGGTCTCGACGCCCAATCCGGGCAGTCGATTCTGATCCGCGGCGGCACTTCCTCGGTGGGCATGGCGACCGCCGTATTGGCCAAACGCCTCGACATGACCGTACTGTCCACCACCCGAAGCCCGCGCAAGGTCGAGGAGCTACGGAGAATCGGCGCCGACCACGTCGTGATCGACGACGGCCAGATCGCTGATCGAGTCCGAGACATACTGCCCACCGGAGTGGACACCGCCCTCGAGCTTGTCGGCACTCCTACCCTGCCGGACACCCTCGCTGCGACCCGACTGCACGGCGTGGTGTGTTTCACCGGGATGCTCTCCAACGAGTGGACCGTACGCGACTTCTACCCGATCGACTACATTCCGCGCGGGGTGCGGCTCACCGCCTACACCGGCGAGGCCACCGATCTGCAGACGGGGATCTTGCAAGACTTCCTCGACGCCGTTGCAGCAGGCGAAGCGATCGTTCCCGTGCACCGGGTCTACCACCTGGATGAGATCCGCGAAGCCCACGCCGAGATGGAGGCAGGCTCCGCCACCGGCAAGATTGTCGTCCTGACAGAACCTGCGGCGGACCAGAGCGGTTCATCGCGAGAGGAGCACTCATGACTACCTACAAAGTCGGCTACTTCGTCGGGAGCCTCTCGTCGAAATCCATCAACCGCATCCTGTCGAAAGCGCTCATCCGCCTGGCGCCACACGATCTCGAATTCAGCGAGATACCCATTGGCGACCTGCCGTTGTACAGCCCGGACTACGACGCCAACTACCCGCCGGAAGCGACCGCCTTGAAGGAAGCGATTAACCGAGCCGACGCCGTCCTCTTCGTCACTCCGGAGTACAACCGATCCATCCCCGGGGCGTTGAAGAATGCGATCGACTGGGCGTCGCGCCCCTGGGGTCAGAACTCCTTCGATCACATACCCGCTGCCGTCATTGGGGCGTCCGTTGGGCCGATCGGCACCGCGGTCAGTCAGCAAAGCCTGCGCGGTGTCCTCAGCTTTTGCAATGCCCGTCAGATGACCGCGCCGGAGGCCTACATCCGATACACACCGGAGATCTTCACCGCCGATGGTGAGGTCACCGACGACGCCACGGCGGCCTTCCTGAGCAACTTCATGAGCGAGTTCCGCACTCACCTGGCTCGAGTGCTGACGGTCATCCCGCGACAGTAACGAAAGGCATTACGTGCTTCAGCGGCTGGGATGTGTGGCCCGACTGGCGGCCTGAAGTTGATCTTCGAGGTTGAACACTTCCGGAACGACCTCCCAGGCTTCGTCGGGAGCGCCCTCGGTCTGGAACAATTCGGCCATGGCAGCCTGCCAGCGAGCATTGACCTCGGTGCGCGCTACCCGCTCCTGTGCGACGGCAAGATCGTCGGCTTCCGCGTAACCGATGAGCAGGCCATCGTCGCGCAGGAAGAGCGAGTAGTTGCGCCAGCCGGCATCTCGTAGTGCTTCCAGCAGCTCGGGCCAAACGGCGCTGTGGGCCTCGCGATACTCCTCGAGGCGGTTGGGATCGACGTGCCCCAGCAGGCAATACCGCGGCATCATTCACTCCTCTCGTTCCCTACGATGATCACCTCGAGAGTGCGCGGTCCGTGTACCCCCTCGACCCGATTCAGCTCGATGTCGCTGGTCGCGCTCGGCCCGCTGATCATCGTCAGTGGGCGGGTAGCTTCTAGCCGCGTCAGTGCTTGCGGTACGTCGGCCACGATCTGATCTCGCAACACCACACAGAGGTGGTAGTCGGGAATGAGCGTGATCACCCGGCGGCCCTGCCCCGGTGAGCCGTCCAAGATCAACGTTCCGGTTTCGGCGATCGCTACAGCGCAGCTGGTGATCACACCGTCGACACCATCAAGTGCCGCGACACTGAGTTGTTCATCGGTGGACCGCTCATCAGTGACTACATTCGCGGAAAGGCTTGCTATCCAGGAGGAGTCCAAGCCGGCGGGCACGACCACCGTACGGGCGCCGCGCTCAGCAAGCGCATCTGCGATCGTCGCTCCAAGATCATCGGCCGAGCATCTGCGTACCAGTGCCCGATAGTCCACCAAACGATCGATCAGCAGCTCGGTCAGTTCTCCAGTCTCCGAATCCGAGGTTGTTCGATAGTCCCGACTGATGTCTTCATAGCTGAGGTTCGCCGGCGGCGCGGCGCGATGAGCGGCCGCGATCCGCGCCAGCACCTCCTTGCGAGCGTTCACCGCTCTCCCCCATGCTCGGCGGTCCACCAGTCGCGGAACGTCTGCTTGGGCGGCCGCGCAAAGTCGCGGGCATCGGTCCATTGCTTGGCAAGTGGCAGCGGCACGTCGCCGATCACGCCACGCTTGCGACCGAGCACCCGGCCGAGTCGCCCGCCGCGAAGTACGCGAGCCCAACGCCTCGGGTTACTCATCACCCAGGCGGCCGCCGCCATGGCCGATGCCTCCGCGTTCGGCAACCGGTGTTCTGCCGCATACGTCTCGGTGTGCTTGGCACGCAAGTGCACCAAGATCTCTGGGATGTTGATCTTGACGGGACAGACGTCGTAGCAGGCGCCGCACAGTGAGGACGCGTATGGCAGCGAGGCGTTGTCCTCAATCCCTGTCAGCTGCGGAGACAAGATGGCCCCGATCGGGCCCGGGTAGACCGAACCGTAGGCGTGTCCGCCAGTTCGTTCGTAAACCGGGCACACGTTGAGACAGGCGCTGCAGCGGATGCAGTTCAGTGCATCCCGGCCGTCCGTATCGGCCAGTACCGCGGTCCGGCCGTTGTCGAGCAAGATCAAATGGAACTCCTGCGGCCCGTCGCCGGGCGTTACGCCGGTCCACATCGACGTATAGGGGTTCATCCGCTCACCCGTTGAAGACCTCGGCAGCAGCTGCAGGAAGACTTCCAGGTCCTGCCAACGTGGGACCAGCTTCTCGATCCCCATGATCGTGATCAAGGTGTCGGGCAGCGTCAGACACATCCGACCATTGCCTTCAGATTCCACGACCCCGAGCGTTCCGGTCTCGGCAATGCCAAAGTTCGCGCCGCTGATGGCGATCTTGGCGGAAAGGAACTTGCGACGCAGGTGCTGACGGGCCGCCGCGGCCAGCACAGCCGGCTCGTCGGTGAGCGCTGGGTCAACATCAGCCATCTCGCGCAAGAAGATCTCCCGGATCTCCGCCCGGTTGCGATGGATTGCCGGAACCAGGATGTGCGACGGCTTGTCGTGACCGAGCTGCACGATCAGCTCAGCAAGATCAGTTTCGAGCGCGGCAACCCCAGCAGCTTCTAAGGCCTCGTTGAGGCCGATCTCCTGAGTGGCCATCGACTTGACCTTGACCACTTCGTCCACGCCTTTGCCGCGGACAAGATCGATTACGATGCGATTCGCTTCGTTGGCGTCCCGCGCCCAATGCACCACTCCACCATTGGCGGTCACAGCGGATTCCAATTGGGCAAGGTAGTCCGGCAGATGCGCCATGGTGTGGACCTTGAGCTGGCGACCCGCTTCGCGCAGCTCCTCCCAGTCGGGCAGCTCCGCCACCACCTGCGCACGCTTGATTCGGATGGTCGTCGTGGCTTTGCCGAGGTTGCGCCGCAACTGGGTATCAGCAAGGGCCCGCCGGGCGGCGACCGGGAACTTCTCCCCGCTCCGGAGGTTGCCCACGCCGCGTGGTGCAGGCGGCGGCATTGTTGGCAGACCCAGCATCACCGGCGCGTTCACAGGACAGCCTCCGGGCCGGCGTGTACTTCGGCCTGGCGCTCGGCTCGACCTACGACCATGGGCTCTTCGCGCGTTGCGGCCAGGATCTGCGCCAGGTGCACGGTCTTGGCGCCAGCCCGGAGCCGGGACAGCCCGCCGCCGATGTGCATCAGGCATGAGCTGTCACCGGCGGTGCAGATTTCAGCACCGGTATCCAGCACCTTGCGCATCTTGTCGGCCAGCATGGCGGTCGACGTGTCCGCGTTCTTGATCGCGAACGTGCCGCCGAAGCCGCAGCACTGATCGGCATCCGGCAACTCGACCAACTCCAACGCCTCGACGGCCCGCAGCAGCTGGATCGGCTTGTCTCCCACTCGCAGCATCCGCAGTGAATGACAGGTTGGGTGATAGGTCACCCGGTGCGGGAAGTAGGCGCCGACATCGGTTACCCCCAGCACGTCGACGAGGTACTCCGACAGCTCATACGTCTTGGCCGCTACGGCCTCGACCTGCTCGACCAGCGCCGATGAACCGAACCGCTTTGCGATCATCGCATGTTGGTGTCGCACGGAGCCGACACAGGATCCGGACGGAGCCACGATCGCGTCGTACGGTGCAAAGACCTTGGCGAACCGCTCTACCAGAGGCAAGGCTTGCTTCTGGTAACCGGTGTTGACATGCATCTGGCCGCAGCAGGTTTGCTCGGTCGGGAATTCAACGACCTGGCCCAGGCGCTCCAGCACCCGAACCGTCGCCTTTCCCACCTCGGGAAACATGGCATCGGCGAGGCAGGTGATGAACAGCGCGGTTCTCATGGGCACCTCGTCACCTCTGTTAGCGCGGTTGGTACTCCGCTGTGGGAAAGGTCCTTGCCACCAGTGCGCGCAACTCGGGAAGCTCGCCCTGCAGGAGTCCAACCGCTCGTCCCTGGATCAGCACATTACCGATTGCGGTGGCCTCCACTGGGCCCGCCAGCACCCGCCGGCCGGTACGGTTCGCAGTCAACTGGCACAGCAGCGAGTTCTTGCTGCCACCCCCGACAATGTGCACAGTGTTGATCTTCTGGCCGCTGAGCCGCTCGGCGTCCGCGATCGCGGCCGCGTACGCCTCGGCGAGACTCTCCAGAATGCTGCGGGCAAACACAGCCGGTGAATCGGGCGCAGGTTCGCCTGCTTCAGTACAGAGCGCGGCAATCCGCTTAGGCATGTCGCCGGGCGGCAATAGGCTCGGATGGTTGGCGTCGAAGATCGGCACCGGCGTTCTTATGGCGGCTGCCTGGTCGAGCAAGCTCGTGAGCTCCACAGTCTGGCCTTCGCGTTCCCAAACACGCATGGACTCGCTGAGCAACCACATGCCCATCACGTTGCGCAAGTAGCGGATCTTCCCATCGACGCCGCCCTCGTTGGTGAAGTTGGCGTCCCGGCTGTCCTCGGTAAGCACCGGCCGGTCAAGCTCCACCCCGACCAGCGACCATGTGCCGGACGACACGTAAGCCGCACCGGGCTCGGTCATGGGAACACCGACCACGGCCGAGGCTGTGTCGTGGGATCCGACAGCGATCACATTGAGTTCGGTCGACGCACTGATCTCGGCTGCTACGTCGTTGCGCAGCGAGCCGATCCGAGACCCGGGATCAATTAAGGATGGGAACAGCGACCGCGGCAAGCTCAGCTTGTCGATCAAGGTTGCGTTCCAGCTTCCGTTGCTGACATCGAGCAGCCCCGTGGTCGAGGCGTTGGTGCGCTCGACCACCTGTTCACCGGTTAGCCAGAATCCCAACAGGTCAGGGATCATCAGCATCGTTGTGCTGTCATCGATGACCCCAGCTTCCTGATCAACAGCTAGCTGGTAGACCGAGTTGAACGGCTGAAACTGCAGCCCATTGGCTGCATAGAGCGTGGCATGATCGGCGATCTTGTGGACCAGATCAACACCTCTCGCGGTCCGCTCATCTCGGTAGTGGAAGGGGTTGTTGATCAAGCGTTGACCGCTGACCAACCCGTAGTCGACGGCCCACGCGTCGATGCCGACTCCCGCCAAATCTGGCTGCACGGCTACGGTCTTGCGCAACCCAACAAGGATGTTCCTGTATAGCTCGAGGATGTTCCAATGCAGCCCGTCCGGGATGCGTACTGGATCGTTGGGAAAGCGATGCACCTCCTCAAGACTCAGCTGGTCCGCGCCGAGGTGGCCAAGCATCACCCGGCCACTGGTCGCGCCAAGATCAACAGCGGCCACCCATCCGCTGGTCACTGCGTGCCCTTCGACAGACTCAGGGCACAGACGCGAGCTGAGCCTGTCGAAGCCCGGTCGCTCACCTGAGGAATGCGGCAGCGACGCCGGCATCAACGGGAATGTGCAGACCGGTGGTGTGGCTGAGGTCGGCCGAGCAGAGCACGAAGACCGCGTTAGCGACGTTCTCCGGGAGCACCTCGCGTTTCAGCAGCGTACGCGAGGCGTAGTACTTGCCGAGCTCTTCCTCTGGGACCCCGTAGACCGCGGCACGCTTGGCACCCCAGCCGCCAGCGAAGATGCCGGAGCCGCGGACCACACCATCGGGATTGATGCCGTTCACCTTGACGCCATGCTCACCAAGCTCGGCGGCGAGCAACCGCACCTGATGCGCCTGGTCGGCTTTCGTAGCGGAATAGGCGATGTTGTTCGGGCCAGCAAAGAGAGAGTTCTTGCTCGAGATGTAGACGATGTCGCCGCCAAGCTTCTGCTCGATCAATGCCTTGGCTGCTGCCCGGGATACCAGGAAGGCGCCCTTCGCCATCACGTTGTGTTGCAGGTCCCAGTCGGCGACGGTGGTGTCCAGCAAGGACTTGGACAGCGACAAGCCGGCGTTGTTGATCACAATGTCGACGCCGCCGAAGGCGAGCAGTGTGGCGTCAACCGCCGCCTGCACCGCCATTTCATCAGTCACATCTGCAGCAATCCCGACGGCCACGTCGCTATTGCCAATCTCCCCCGCGGAGGCCTGCGCCTTCTCGGCGTCAAGATCGGCGATCACCACGCACGCGCCTTCTGCGGCAAGCCGAACCGCGATCGCCTTGCCAATGCCGCCCGCGGCACCGGTGACCAGCGCGATCCGCGTGGCAAGCGGCTTGGGCTGCGGCATCCGCTGCAGCTTCGCCTCCTCCAGGGCCCAGTACTCGATCTTGAACTTCTCAGACTCGTCGATCGGCGAGTACGTCGACAAGCCCTCCGCGCCACGCATGACGTTGATCGCGTTCAGATAGAACTCGCCGGCAACCCGGGCAGTCTGCTTGTCTTTCCCGTACGAGAACATGCCAACTCCCGGGACCAAAATGATCAACGGATCGGCGCCCCGGATCGGTGGCGAGTCCGGTGTCGCATTGCGCTCGTAGTAGGCCTGGTAGTCGGCGCGGTACGCCTCGTGGAGTTCGCCGAGCCGAGCGATGCAGTCTTCGACGGGAGCGTCGGAGTGAAGATCAAGTACCAGCGGCTTGACCTTGGTCCGCAGGAAGTGGTCGGGGCAGCTGGTGCCGAGTTCGGCCAGCCGGGGATGCTCGCTACCGGAGAGGAACTCCAGCACCCGCTCATCATCGGTGAAGTGCCCCACCATCGGCTTGTCGAATGACGCGATTGACCGCAGCGTCGGAGCGAGCGCGGCGGCCTTGGCGCGCCGCTGATCGTCTGGCAGGGCGCCATATCCGTCAAGCGCAGACCCGAACGGCTCCGGCTTGGAATGCTCAGCAATGTAGGCCTCGGCAGTTTTGATGATCTCCAGCGAGTTGGCCTCAGACTCCTCGGACGTATTGCCCCAGGCGGTGATGCCGTGGCCGCCGAGAACGCAACCGATCGCCTGCGGGTTGTCGGCCTTGATCTTGGCAATGTCCAAGCCGAGCTGGAAGCCAGGGCGGCGCCACGGTACCCAAACCACCCTGTCGCCGAAGATCTTGGCCGTGAGCTCCTCACCATCTTCCGCCGTGGCCACCGCGATCCCCGAATCCGGGTGCAGATGATCGACATGCGGCGCATCGACGAGACCGTGCATCGCGGTGTCGATGGACGGCGCTGCCCCACCCTTGCCGTGCAAGCAGTAGTCGAACGCGGCGACCATCTCGTCCTCGCGCTCGACCCCGGGATAGACGTTGACCAGCTGCCGCATCCGATCCAGCCGCAGCACCGCGAGGCCCGACTCCTTCAGGGTCCCTAGGTCCCCGCCGGAACCCTTGACCCAAACAAGCTCGACCGGCTCACCGGTCACTGGATCGGTCTCAGTGCCTTTGGCGGAGGTGTTGCCGCCGGCGTAGTTGGTGTTCTTAGGATCCGATCCCAGCCGGTTCGATCGCGTGATCAACTCTGAAACTGCCTGATTGGTCATGATCACTCACGCTCCCCAGCCGGCTTGGGTTCCGCCGGCTCGCTCGTTCTCGATCTTGCTCTGATACCCGGATTCGGCATAGGCCTTCATCGGGTCGGCCTGCAGGCCGCGGGCCTCGCGCCACTCAGCCAGCGCGGGTCGTACGTCGGTGTAAAAGGCGTCCATCAAGATCCCGTTGGCGCCGAGCACATCATGTACTTCCTGCGCAGCCGCCAGCGCCTCGCCGATCAACCAGCAGCGCTCGCGCAGTCATCTCCTGCACATTCAGCACCGAGCGGATCTGGCCGGGAATCTTGGGCTCCACGTTGTGGCACTGGTCCAACATGAAGCCGACCTCGGAGTCCGGTCCATAAGCCGCCGCCACGTACTACTTCGTACAGGATGCGGAACAGCTGGAACGGATCCGCAGAGCCGACGATCAGGTCGTCATCGGCGTAGTAGCTGGAGTTGAAGTCAAACGACCCGAGCTTTCCCAACCGCAGCAACTGAACGACGATGAATTCGATGTTGGTGCCTGGCGCATGATGGCCCGTGTCCAGGCACACCACGGCCCGCTCCCCCAGCGCTGCGCAATGAGCGTACGAGGTGCCCCAGTCGGGCACATCGGTGTGATAGAAGGCGGGTTCAAAGAACTTGTACTCCAACACCAGCCGCTGATCAGGTCCGATCCGCTCATAGATCTCAGCGAGGCTCTCGGCGAGCCGGTCCTGGCGGCCCCGAAGATCACCTTGCCCGGCGTAGTTGGTGCCATCGGCAAGCCAGATCTTTAGATCCCGCGACCCAGTCTGGTTCATGATCTCGATGCACTCGAAGTGGTGTTCGATGGCTTTGCGGCGCACTGACTCGTCGACGTGGGTCAGGCTGCCGAACTTGTAGATATCGTCCTGAAAAGTGTTGGAGTTGATCGTGCCGAGCGTCACACCAAGATCATTGGCGTAGTCCCGCAGCGCACCGTAGTCCTCCACCTTGTCCCAGGGGATGTGCAGAGCGACCTTGGGCGCGAGGCCGGTCAGTTCGTTCACCTTGGCAGCGTCGGCGAGCTTTTCCTGGACCGTCCGCGGTGTGCCCGGCGTGCCGAACACCTTGAAACGGGTACCGGAATTGCCGAATGCCCAGGAGGGTAGCTCGATGGCCTGATAGGCCAGCTGGTCGGAGATGGATTCGAAAGTAGTCATATTGATCGCCACTCTTGCTCGAATGTGCTTTGCAGTTGGAAGGGTTGCGGTGCCCGGTCTGAGGCCAGGGCCGGGCACCGCGGTGAATAACCGGCTCAGAAGTCGAATTGGTCGATGTTGTCTTTATTGAATTTGAAGGGATCGCCCAGCAGCACTGTCTTGTCTGCGCCGACGGTCTTCTCGCCAAGCTTGCCAGCGGTGAATTTGTCGCCTTCGTCGCCCTTGATTTCACCGGTGATGATCGCCTTAGCCGCAAAAGCGCTGAGGTAGCCCAGGTCCTCCGGATTCCACAGGGCAAACTCCTTTACGGTGCCGTCCTTGACATACTCACGCATCTGGTTCGGGGTGCCGAGCCCCGTGAGCGCGACCTTTCCCTTTGCCTTGGAAGTTGACAGGTAGCGTGCTGCAGCAGCGATTCCGACGGTTGTCGGCGAGATGATGCCCTTCAGATCCGGATGGCTCTGCAGCAGCGCTGCAGTCTTGTCGAAGGACTCTTGGTCCTTGTCGTTGCCATACACCGTGTCAACCAGCTTGATGTTGGGGTGGTTGGCCAGCTCCTTCTCCATCAGCTCGATCCAGGCGTTCTGGTTCGTGGCGTTGGCGGACGCGGACAGGATCGCGATCTCGCCCGAATCGCCGATCTGCTCGGCAATCATGTCGATCTGAACCTTGGCGATGCCCTCGGCGGTCGCTTGGTTCACATAGAGATCGCGGCAGTCCGGATTCGTGTCGGAGTCGAAGGTGACCACTTTCACCCCAGCGTCGCGCGCCTCGGTCAGCGCATCGCATACAGCCTGCTTGTCGTTTGCCGAGATGACGATGGCGCCTACCTGCTGCTGGGTCAGGGTATTGATGTAGCTGACCTGGGCATCAGGCGTGGCCTCAGCGGGCCCAACCTCCGCGAACTTGCCGCCAAACTCCTGGACCGCCGCTTCGCCGCCCTTGGCAGAGGTGTCGAAGTAGGGGTTGCCAAGGTTCTTGGGCAGGAAGGTAATGGCGAGGTTGGCATCCTCGGCCGGGGCGGAGGCCTCGGCGTCCGGAGCGGCCTCACCGCCACTGTCGCCACCACCGCCACACCCGGCGGCAGTGAACGCGAGGCTCACTGCTGCTACCACCGCGACGGTGCGGAGCTTGTTGCCGATCTTCATGTGATTCCTTTCTAGGTTGTTCCTTGCTGTTGCGTGGGAGCATCAACGGTTGTCTGGGGGTTTCGTGGGACTCCAGGTTTGGCGCGCTTGCTCTGCACCCACGCCAGGATGCTTGAGGAGACCACCGAGAGCACCAGCAG
>CAVSSB010000016.1:0-16481 GCA_963730505.1 uncultured Actinomycetota bacterium | reverse complement strand
AGCCCGTGACGGGACAAGACCTCGCCCAACGTACCGCCGCCAGGAAGTGGGGCGATGGGGGTGATGGCCACCTCGGACTTGATGTCGGTGATGTATTTCGCGACGACCTGTTGCGCCGCGGACAGCTTGGGCGTGACCTCGGCCAGTATCTCGGCGTTCGGCGGGATGCCCCGCTCAGCCTGATCAATGTCGGCGGCCGCCGGGTCGTTCGCAAACCAGTTGATCCACGCGACTGCGGCTTCCGGGTTCTTGGTCTTGGCCGACGCCGACCACAGCATGCTCGCCTTGTACCAGGTCTTCCGCTCGGTTGCCTTGCCGGTCAGGCTCGGGCCCCGCAGCATCCCCATCAGCTCGTCACACCCGGCCGCATTGCTGATCGCTTCCAGCTGATTGGAGTTGGAGGCCGACATGGCAGCCTTCCCGACCACGATCGCGCTCTGGTCCAGCGGCTTGGCCGACCTCCTCGCTGATCTGCTCGGGCGTCCCAAGGGCCTTGGCTTTCTGGACCTTGATCATGAGGTCGTACCAGGCCTGAGCTTCGGCTACGTCAAACCCCAGCCCGTCCGGAGTGAAGAGTTCCTTGCCGTTCTGGCGCAAGAACGTGCCGAACGCATGGTCTGAGCCCAGCAGGCCCGCCATGCCGAACGGCACTCCCGCTTTTGAGGCGACCTCGGCAGCCAACCTCCGACATCTGGTCCCAGGTCCAGGTCTTGTCGTCGGGCACCTCCATCTTGGCCTTCTCGAAGATCTTGGGGTTGGCCATGATGACCGCGCTGTTGATGCCGGCATTGACGCCGACCAGCTTGTCATTGATCTTGCCCGAGTCGACCGTGCCCTCGACGAACTTGGACATATCGACGTCTTCCAGATCCAAGCAGTGCGCCGCGAGTGCCGTACTCGGAGATGTAGTTCATGTCCATCTGAATGATGTCGGGGGCTTGGCCGCCGGCTGTCTGGGTGGCCAGCTTGTCCCAGTAGCTGCTGAACTCACCCGGCTGACCCGAGATCTTCACATTAGGGTTGGCCGCCGTGAACGCAGCGATCATCGCTTCGGTGTTCTTGTTGCGCGTCGGGTTGCCCCACCAGGCCAAGGCCAGCTCGGTCGCACCGCCCTCACCGCCGCCGCCCTGAGAACCACTGCCACCCCGAGAACCAGGGGCGCAACCCGCCAGCCCCATGGTGGTGGCCGCAGCAGCCAGCCCTCCGGCTCCAATCAAAAACTGCCTACGGTTAATGGCCATCGTTCTTCCCTTCGCCATTGATGTGAAGTTCATGTGAAAGCGTTTTCTCACACACTACGATCGGAACATTACGGTGGTTTCCTAGACGGTGTCAACGCCCCTGCGGACGACGAAACCAAACTGAGAAACTTGGCGTTCGCTGCCAACCGTGGTGCTCGTTCTCAGTAAACAGTCATGTGGCCCGCTGCGCATTGCGCTGGCTAAGGTTTCGACGCTATATTCCCGAGAAAGGCTTGCGAAAGCGTTTTCTGAGATGCACCGCCCTGATCAGTTTGGAGATGAGGATGGCCCAGCACACGGTTCGAGTGATCATGAATGGCGTAACCGGCCGGATGGGCTACCGCCAACATTTGGTGCGATCCATCCTGCCTATCAGGGACGATGGCGGCGTCCTTCTTCCAGATGGCGACCGCGTCACGGTTGAGCCGATCCTGGTGGGCCGGAATGCCGAGAAACTTGCCGTTCTCGCCGCCCAACACGGCGTATCCGACTTCACGACCGATCTGGACGAGGCGCTCAGCGATGACTCAGCGTCGATCTACTTCGACGCCCAAGTCACCTCTGAACGCAAGAAGTCGATCTTGAAGGCTCTCGCCGCAGGCAAGCACATCTATACCGAGAAGCCGATCGCGGAGTCGGTCTCCGAAGGGGTGGAGCTGGTCACCGCCGCTGGCGAGGCGGGCGTGATCAACGGCGTGGTCCACGACAAGCTTTACCTGCCGGGCCTACTGAAGTTGAAGCGGCTGATCGACTCCGGGTTCTTCGGGCGCATTTTCTCGGTACGCGGCGAGTTCGGGTACTGGGTCTTCGAGGGTGATGTGCTGCCTGCCCAGCGGCCCAGCTGGAACTACCGGGCTGAGGATGGTGGCGGCATGGTGTTGGACATGTTCCCGCACTGGAACTACGTCCTGGAGAACATCTTCGGGAAGGTGCTGGCGGTGACCGCAAAGGCGGTCACTCACATCCCCGAGCGCTGGGACGAGCAGGGCCGCAAGTACGCCGCCACCGCCGACGACGCCGCGTACGCGATCTTCGAACTCGAAGGCGACATCATCGCTCAGATCAACTCATCCTGGGCGGTTCGCGTCGATCGCGGCGAGCTCGTCGAGTTCCAGGTGGACGGCACGCACGGCTCGGCGGTGGCCGGTCTCTTCGGCTGCCGCATCCAACCCCGCGTTCGTACGCCCATGCCGGTTTGGAACCCTGATCTGCCTACGACCGAGGACTTTCGCAGCCAGTGGGAGCAGATCCCGGACAACGCCGAATTCATGAACGGCTTCCGGGCCCAATGGGAGCAGTTCCTGTCCGACGTGGACGCGGGCCGCCCACACCCCTACGGCCTCGGCGCGGGTGTTCGGGGCTTGCAGCTCGTCGAGGCGGGCTTGAAATCCTCGGCCGAGGGTCACCGGGTCGAGATCGACAAGGTCGCGTGATGACCACGACAACGGCCACGGTTGCGCTCCCAGAAGTCGGCGGCGGCTGGCGTGAGATCGAGCTTTCCGAACCGCGGGCTTGGGCTGAGCATCCCCAGGCCTTTAAGAGCCGGATCGCCTTTGCCGCTGCCCATGTGGTGGCCGACCCGCTCGGCGATAACGTCCCAGGCGCGCCGGCGGCCGTTGACTGGGAGGCCACCCTGGCGTTTCGACGCCACCTGTTCCGCTACGGGATGGGTGTCGCCGAGGCCATGGACACCGCACAGCGCAACATGGGTCTGGACTGGCCTGCCACGCAAGAGTTGATCACCCGTAGCGCGGCGCTGGCCCGCGAGCATGGTGCCCGAATCGCTTCCGGCGCCGGCACGGACCAGCTCCTCGCCCCGGCCGGCAGTCTCGATGAAGTCACCCGCGCATACGTGGAGCAGGTGGAGTTCGTCGAGGCGGCGGGTTCGCAGGTGATCTTGATGGCCTCGCGCCAGCTAGCGGCCGTTGCGCGGAGCGCCGAGGACTACCTTCAGGTCTACTCAGCCATCCTGTCTCAGGCCGACCAGCCGGTGATCTTGCACTGGCTGGGCGAGATGTTCGATCCGCAGCTGGCCGGCTACTGGGGGTCGACGGACATACCAACAGCTACCCGCACCTTCCTCGACCTGATCCGCGAGCACAGCGCCAAGGTCGACGGGGTGAAGGTCTCGCTACTCTCTGCTGATCATGAGCAGGAGCTGCGCGCCGCATTGCCGGAGGGCGTGCGGCTCTACACCGGCGACGACTTCAACTATCCGGAGCTCATCGAGGGTGACGGCGATTATCACTCCGACGCCCTGCTAGGTGCATTCGCCGCGATCGCGCCGGCCGCCTCTGCCGCCTTGAGCGCATTGGATGCCGGCGACATCGATGGATATCGCCGGGAGATGACCCCGACGCTCCCGCTGTCCCGGCACATCTTCGCTACGCCCACCTATTACTACAAGACCGGCATCGCCTTCCTTGCCTGGTTGAACGGTCACCAGGACGGTTTCGTCATGGTGGGCGGCCTGCAGTCGGCCCGCTCGATTCTCCACCTGGCCCGCGTATTCGAGCTGGCCAACGAGGCGCAGTTGCTGACCGACCCAGACCTCGCGGCTCACCGACTTAGCCAGCTGTTCGCGACCGCGGGCCTAGCCAGGTGACCAACCGAGCGGCGCCGAGCCGGCTCTCGCTCAACCAGCGGACCACCGCCTCCTGGTCGCTGCCCGAAGCGGTTCAAGGTTGTGTCGATGCGGGCCTCGGCGCTATCGGGATCTGGCGCGAGCAACTCGCCGAGGTCGGCGTCGACGAGGCCTGCCGGCTGGTCGCCGAGTCGCAGCTACGCGTTTCGTCGCTGTGCCGCGGCGGCTTCTTCACCAATCCCGCCGAGGCGCAGGCCGCAGAGGCCAGCAACCGGGAGGCCATCGAGGAGGCGGCGGCGCTGAATGCCGCGACGCTGGTGCTGGTCGCCGGTGGACTGCCGCCGGGTGACCGGGATCTGGTAGCCGCGCGGGACCGCGCCTCCCGAGCGATCGAGAACCTGATCCCGTACGCCCACGAGCTTGGGGTCAATCTCGGCATCGAGCCGATGAACCCGATCTACGCAGCTGATCGCGGGGTGATTTCCACGCTTGCTCAGGCGCTCGATATCGCTGAGCGCTTCGACGCCGCTGATGTCGGCGTTGTGGTCGACACGTTCCACCTGTGGTGGGAACCCGGCGTTTCCGATCAGCTGCTGCGAGCCGGACCACGCATTGTGAGCTATCAGGTCTGCGACTGGATCACCCCGCTGCCGGCGGACACCCTGCTTGCTCGCGGCATGATGGGCGACGGGCATATCGACTTCGCCGCCTTCAGCCGATCTGTCGCGCGGGCCGGGTATCGCGGTGACATCGAGGTGGAAATCTTCAACGCCGATCTGTGGGCCGCCCCGCCGGCTGAGGTCGTGGACACCATGGTGGAGCGCTATATCAAACTCGTACAGCCGTATCTGGGCAAAGATGCGCCCTGAGCCCTTCAACAAGCTCAGGACACCGCTTGTCGAAGGGCTCAGCCCGTATCACAAAGTAGGAGGAAGGGCAGACGACGATGTGGACACTTTCAGGATTTATCGATGAGATCTCCGAAGACTTCAACGAGCAGTGCAAGGTCGCCTCTGGTCTTGGCCTGAGCCATGTGGAGGTCCGCAGTGCGTGGGGAACCAACATCCTCGACCTCGACAACGACCAACTGGGCGGCCTGCGGGAGACTCTCGCGGAGTACGAGCTGAAGGTCTCCAGTATTGGCTCCCCCATCGGCAAGATCTCCATCGACGACGAGTTTCCGCCGCACCTGGAGCGGATGCGGCACGCCGTTGACGTTGCCCACGCTCTGGAGGCTCCGTACATCAGGATCTTCTCCTTCTTCATCCCTGAAGGCACTGACCCGGACAGTCGCCGCGACGAGGTCCTCAGCCGGATGAGCGCCTTAGCCGAGGTGGCCGCTGGCGAGGACGTGATCTTGGTCCACGAGAACGAGAAGGACATCTACGGCGATATCCCTCGTCGCTGCCTGGATATCGTCACCACGGTGTCGGCGCCCCAGCTGCAGCTCGCCTGGGATTCGGCCAACTTCGTTCAGGTGGGCGTGCGGCCGTTCACCGAGGGGTACGACATGCTGCGCCCGCATGTCAGCTACATCCAGGTCAAAGACGCGCTGCTGGCGGACGGAACGGTCGTGGTTGCTGGCGCGGGTGACGGTGAGGTCGTTGAGACGGTCCGCGCGCTGCGCGCCGACGGTTTCGATGGGTTCTTCTCCCTGGAACCGCACCTGGGCGAGGTCAGCTCGAAGCGCGTGCACTCGGGCCCGGAGCTCTTCACGCAGTCCTGGAGGGCCTTCACCGACATCTTGACCAGCGAGGGGATCGCGTACGCATGAGCATCGTCAACGAATCCGACCGCCGGATCCGGCTGGCCCTTGTAGGTGCCGGCGTTATCGGCACCATCCACGGCGCGGTGATGCAGCGAACTGGCCGACCGGATCGACCTGGTCGCGGTGGTCGATCTCCACCCGGAACGTGCCGAGAAGCTGGCCGCCGAGCACGGTGGGACGGCATTTACCTCACTGACCGATGCACTGCAGGCCGTTGACATCGACGTGGTGTCGGTCTGCACCCCGACCGGCCGCCACGGCGAGATCGCGATCGAGGCCCTCGAGGCCGGCAAGCACGTGATCATCGAGAAACCTGCCGAGACTACGTTGGCGAAGACCGATGAGATCATCGCCGCGCAGCGGCGCGCTGGCACTCAAGTCGCGGTCATCTCCCAGCACCGGTTCGACCCAGCCACCGAGGTGGCGGTGGCGGCCATCGGCAACGGTGAGCTGGGCCGGCTGACCAGCGGCATCGCCTCGATCGACTGGTGGCGCGGGCAGACGTACTACGACTCCAGCGACTGGCGTGGCACCTGGGAGCTCGACGGGGGCGGCGCGTTGATGAACCAGGGCGTGCACACTGTCGACCTGCTGGTAGCCACGATGGGCCGCCCCGTCGAGGTCTTCGCCTACACCGGAACCCTCGCCCACGAACGGATCGAGGTCGAAGACGTGGCTGTCGGTGTGGTCCGCTTCGAGAACGGCGCAATCGGTGTCCTGCATGCCACCACCGCTGCCTACCCGGGGCTCAGCGCTCGGCTGCAGGTGCACGGCGACCGAGGCTCGGTCGTCATCGACAACGACAAGCTGACCTTCATCCACCGCACCCCGAGTGGCGGCAGCGCCGAAGAGCGTGCTTACGGCACGCCGGGCACGGCGATCAACCAGATCGCCGACTTCCCCGAGGCCTCGGGTGCCGCCGCTCAGACCGCCGGCAGCGACCCCGGTCAACTGGCAATCGACGCCCATCGCCGCCAATACGAGAACTTTCTGGCTGCCCTGGCTGGTGAGGAGCCTGTCCGGGTCGATCTTGAGACCAACCGCCGGTCAATCGGCGTCATCACAGGTGTATACGAATCGGCTCGGACAGGGAAACCGGTCGCCTTGTGATCATGGCTGCTCCGGGTTCGCTCATCAGGCTGTGCGTGCCGCTGAGCTCCGGCGAGCGAGCCGTTCTGTGCGGGCCCGGAGCACGATCAAGGTGAGCGTTCCGGCAACCACAATGGCAGACAAGTTGATCACTAGCTGAATGGCCGACCCGACCGCCTCGCGCGGTACCCAGTAGGCGAGTGCGACAGCCGCATTGGCGGCAGCCGGGATCGTGGTCACGGAGATCAGGACGCCCACCAGCGCTCCTGACTTGGCCGATGTGAGCGACAGCATGCCTGCGACGCCGGCCAGGAAACCAACGATCCACGACAGGGCGTCGGGCTTCCAGATGAAGCTCGTCAGCGGCCGTTCGGCGGTGAGCATCGAGGCGTTGAGAAGCCCTAGGGCGGTCATGATCCAGGTAAAGATCACCGTGGCTGCCATTCCGACGGCAAAACCCAAGATCATGGTCCCGAGCGCACGTATGGCTTGGTGCCGGCGACGGGTCACGAGGCCGACACAAAGGGCGACCAGTGGGCCGAACTCGGGTCCGACGACCATGGCCCCGACGATCAGGATCGGCTGGTCGAGCATCACTCCGATGCCGGCGATCATGGTCGCCACGATCATGAACGCGAGGTAGGTGACTGAGAGGTGGGTTTCCTCCCCGGCATTCTGCTCGAGTTCCTCCCAGACCACGGCATCCACCGGCTCCCCCGGCGCATCCTGCTCGGCCTTGCTCGCCGACTCGGAGATAGTGATGTCCAGTCGCTCGACCACAATGGCACCCTTGTGCTCCAAGTCGAGATCTCGGAGCGCCTCGAGAACCTCTGTCGCGCTCTCTCGGGCGACGTCGAAGCTGACGACATCGCCTGATGGTTTGCGGGCCCCGTTCTCGGTAACACAAAGGTGTGTGACGGCGGGGTTGCCATCGAGCAGTCGAAGCACCTCCGAAGTGGACTCCGGCGGGGCTATCAGGCGTACGTGGAGCATCATCGAGCTCCGGTGGCTGTCAGGTCGTTGCTCATGGCCTGAACGTATCGGCTCGGTTCTCTGGCCTGGCCGTTCCGGCGGAGCGATCGTCTTGACGGTTGTGATGGGAAACGTACGGGTTTGGGCCTTCGGAGCGATCGTCTTGACGGCTGTGATGGAAGACGTGCGGGCTAGGGCTGCCGGGCGAGTGTGCTACCCGGCCCTCTGCTTCGGCTTACTAGTCGTGTCTGCGGACGATTCTCGCGGCGAGTCGCTGTCGAGAATTCTCTCGACTTCGTGGAGGAAACCCTTGGGTGCATCGGCTCCGAGAGCATTCCCAAGGCAATAGGTGCGGTACTCGCGACGCGCGGCAGCGAGGGAATCGGGCCCGAGCAGCTCATCCAGGGCCTCCGGCAGCGTGCTCAAGTCGCGTTCGATGACGTAGGCAACCCGGGCCATCGGAATCGACTGGCGAAACGCGGCGCCCTTTTGCCGAATCGCGACCATAGCCATCGGCTTGCCCGTTGCCAGGAAGTCCGACGCGACCGACGACACGTCGCTGATCAACGCATCGCAATGGTTGAAGCAGGCGGGAATGTCCCAGTCGACCTCAGCAGCACGGCCGAAGACGTGCTCCCGACCAGTGGACTTCCGGTCCGCGCTCAGTCGATGCTGAATGTCCTGGGCAATGCCGGTCTGCTGCGGGTCGCGATAGGTATGTGGATGCGGTCGGAAGATCACCGTGACTCCGCGCGCGAGCAGAGCGTCGACAATCCGAGGGCCTAGCGGAAGCGAGGAGTAATTGGTGGTGGGTTTGCCTCCCTGCCAGGTCGGCGCGTAGAGCACCGTACGCGGTGCCTCAGCCGGCAGCGCCATATCCCGCGTCTCGATGCGCTCGATCTGTGGCCGTCCCACGATCGCGAATTGCTCCGGGCGGATCTTGACTCCGTGCGCTGCATAGCGATCCACGCCTAGCTGACCAGAGACGAAGATCTTGTCGAAGGCTGCGTGCCGGGCGCTGAAGTTGGCCGCTTTGTCTGAGTCGCCATGGTTCAACCAGATGTGCGTCAGCTTGCTGAAGCGCAACATGTCGACATTGTTCGCGTGGTTCTGGACGTAGAAAGCAGCCTTCAGCGAATCAACCACAATGTGCCAGAGGCGTCCGTGCGCGCTGCTGGGCTTGGGAACCACCACCGGCGCCGAGGTCAGCTTGGTGATTTCGGGCACGGTCGACGGGTGGCACGTGATCACAATGAACCGTCGGTTCACCCGTTCGAAGTAGGTCAGCCACATGCCGAGCTGGTACGTGGCTCCGTTGCGGGCGGCGTAATACACCGCGAACTCGGGTCGGTACTGCTGGAGGGCCTTACGGACGCCCATCGCGGAGCGGCGGCTGATCATGACAGCTCGGACGGCATACCCGGTCATGATCAGGAACGGCATGATGGCCAGGATGATGATCAACAGGTAGCACCATCCCGGAGCTCCGGTTGCGGCGAGCAGTACGCCTATCGACGCCCCAGCGAATGGCGCGAGCGCCACGAATGTCGCGCTGAAGGGTGGCTGTGGCACTTCAGCAGAACCGGGCAGATGCACCGCCACTGGTGCCGCCTTGATCAACAGCAGCCGGAGGGTCGGCTCGGAGAGGATCGCAAGGATGGCGAGGCCAGTCGCTATCCAGATCCAGACGGCGTCGTCAGGGCGACGCGCCAGGTAGCCCGCCGCGACGGCGAGGAGGACGATCATCCGCGCCGCCTTATAGGTCGCCAGCAGGGCGCGCCCGCGGCTGATGTCGCGACGCAGCAGCCAGCCGAGCATGATCACCGACGCCACGCCCAATGCAGCGCCCAACCAGAAGACGGCGGAGTCGGCGGCGACGTACATCACGACAGCGCCGGCGACCGCACAGACGTTGAGGAGGTTATTGACGATCAGGTCGACGATCCTCGACTGTGTGGCACCAGCGAAGTCGGACCAAGCGTCGATGCTCATGGTTCGGGCAGACTTCGTTGACTCCATGGCAGCAGCAAGGGTATCGCCCAACGCGACTTGTACGCGTACCAGCAAACACCAGTTATCTCAGGGTGCCGCGGTTACGATGAAGCAGTGGCACGAGGTGATGGCCTGCTGAACCACGACATCGATCCCGGGGACCGTGGGCCACAGGACGCATGTGGCGTTTTCGGCGTCTGGGCGCCCCGCGAGGAAGTTGCCAAGCTCACCTATTTCGGGCTCTACGCGCTGCAACACCGGGGGCAGGAGTCGGCGGGAATAGCGGTCAGCAAGGGCTCACAGATCGTGGTCTTCAAAGACATGGGGCTGGTGTCGCAGGTCTTCAACGAGGCGACGCTGGAATCATTGGGCGACGCTCACCTCGCCATCGGGCATTGCCGGTACTCCACCACCGGTGCCAGCGTGTGGAAGAACGCACAACCAACGTTCCGTTCGACTGCGACCGGGAGTATCGCGCTCTGCCACAACGGCAATCTCACCAATGCGTTGGAGCTGCAGACCTGGCTGAAGGAGCGCGACAAGCACAACGGCTCGCTGCTCCCCGGGTCGCTGTCCAACGACGCGACCAGCGACACGTCACTGATCACTGGGCTGATGGCCACTTACTCCGGTTTGAGCACCGAGGAGGCGGCACTGGACGTCCTGCCCAAGCTGCGCGGCGCATTCAGTTTGGTTTTCATGGATGAGGAGACCCTGTACGCCGCGCGGGACCCCCAGGGGATCCGGCCATTGGTGCTAGGCCGGCTGGAACGCGGCTGGGTTGTGGCGAGCGAGACCGCAGCGCTGGACATCGTCGGGGCAACCTTCATCCGCGAGGTCACACCGGGTGAGCTGATCGCTGTCGATGCGAACGGGCTGCGGAGTCGCACCTTCGCCCAGGCCGATCCGAAGGGCTGCTTGTTCGAGTACGTCTACCTGGCCCGACCCGACACCATGATTTCGGGTCGCCGGTTGCACTCGGTGCGTGTCGAAGTGGGCCGTACTCTCGCACACGAGTTTCCCGCCGATGCCGATCTGGTGATCCCAGTCCCTGAGTCCGGCACACCTGCTGCTATCGGATATGCCGAAGCTTCCGGCATCCCGTACGGGCAGGGCCTGGTCAAGAACTCCTACGTGGGTCGCACCTTCATCCAGCCGAGCCAAACTATTCGCCAGCTGGGCATCCGGCTGAAGCTCAACCCTCTTCGCGATGTGATCGCGGGCCAGCGTCTGGTCGTAGTGGACGACACCATCGTGCGCGGCAACACCCAGCGCGCGCTGGTGCGGATGCTGCGCGAGGCAGGGGCAAGCGAGGTGCACGTACGCATCTCCGCCCCGCCGGTGAAGTGGCCGTGTTTCTACGGCATCGACTTTGCCACCCGCGCCGAGCTCATCGCCAATGGCTTGGACACCGAGGAGATCTGCCGCTCCATTGGAGCCGATACGCTCGGCTATGTCTCACTCGAAGGGCTGATCGCGGCGACCCAGGTTGGCAAGCAAGCGCTCTGCCGGGCGTGCTTCGACGGCGTCTATCCCGTCGAGTTGCCGCTCAGCGAGCGGTTGGGCAAGTCCATCCTCGAGGACGTTGGCGACTTGGAGCCGGTGACCTCCGGAATCGGCGCTGCCGATGCCCTCAGCCGTCCCTAACCTCGCCGAGTTGTCAGAACCCAGTTGACCTATGGCTCAACTGGGTTCTGACAAGTCGGCGTACGCGGCGGCCGGGGTAGACATCGAAGCCGGTGACCGGGCAGTCGAGTTGATGAAGGAATGGGTCGCCAAGGCCCAGCGCCCGGAGGTCATGGGCGGCATCGGCGGCTTCGCGGGATTGTTCGACGCCAGCGCACTCGCGCAACGCAACCATCCAGTCCTGGCCACCTCGACTGACGGCGTCGGCACGAAGGTCGCTATCGCCCAAGCGCTGGACCGACACGACACCATCGGCTTCGACCTGGTCGGCATGGTGGTCGACGACCTGGTCGTGTGTGGAGCCGAACCGCTGTTCATGACCGACTACATCGCTTGCGGCAGGGTCGATCCCGAACGCATCGCGGCAATCGTGCAGGGGATAGCTATGGCGTGCAGTGAGGCCGGCTGCGCGCTTCTCGGCGGTGAGACTGCCGAGCATCCTGGACTGCTCGCACCGCATGAATACGACCTCGCCGGGGCGGCTACCGGAGTGGTGGACAAAGACATGATCTTGGGGGCGGATCGGATCAGAGCTGGCGACGTGGTTCTGGCCATGGAGTCATCCGGGCTGCACTCCAACGGTTATTCGCTCGTCAGGCACATCCTCGACAAGCAGTCGAGTTGGACGCTGGACCGTTACGTCCCCGAGCTCGGCCGGACTCTCGGTGACGAGCTGTTGATGCCGACTCGGATCTATGCCCGCGACTGCCTGGCGCTGATCGAAGCGGTCGAGGTGCATGCGATGAGTCATGTCACTGGTGGCGGTCTCGCGAGCAATCTGGCTCGGGTGATCCCCGACTCATGTCAGGTACAGATCGACCGCGCAACCTGGCGGCCTGCAGCCATATTCCGACTGATTGAGCGACTCGGCGAGATCTCCCAGTCCGACCTGGAAGCAACCTTCAATATGGGCGTTGGCATGGTGGCGATCGTGCCTCCAGACTCGGTCGACGAGGCCATTACCCTTTTGGCGGGGCGTGGACTGCACTGCTGGATCTGCGGGTCTGTAGTGCCCGCCAGGTCAGGCGGCGGGGGAACCGTCAGCCTGCTGGGGGACTACGCCGCGGGCTGAATTGACCCGATGAACGAGCGTGGCCAGGACCACACCGACAGGCGCTCCGACATTGGTCCCGCCGCTTTGCACCGTTGGGACCATTAGGTAGCCTGTGCCTCACGACATTAACCATTCTGAGCCGCGGCCACGCCGCAGGCAGACAACGTGCGAGGGGGTCGACCCGATATGGGGCGCGGCCGTGCAAAAGCAAAGCAGACGAAGGTTGCCCGCGAACTCAAGTACCGATCCTTCGAGACGGACTTCACATCGTTGGAGCGCGAACTTCGGTCTGGGTCAGAAGGTCATGAAGTACCGCCGGCATATGCGGACCTCGTCGAGGAGTTCGACGACGACGACGACGAACCCTCAGGCGACGAGCCGGAGTACGGGCACCTTCGCAAGTCAGGGTAAGGAAACGCGCCCACTCGCCTCTCGCGGGCAATAGCCTGGACCGCATGAGCCAGAACCCTCAAGACAATCCCGACCAACCACAGCCCTCAGCTGAGGCTGATCCGGCAAATCCAAACGAGCCGGAATCGAACCCGGCAACTTTGGGTGACGACAACGTTCCTGATGCGGCGACAGATTCGACTGACACAACGGTGACGGGCGAGGCGGGCGTGGGCTCTGGGGATGCGTACGACACCTCGACGAGCCCGGCTGGCACAGAACCAACCGCCCCAGTTGGCGATTCATCGGCTGGTGCTCAGGACGCGGCGTACGGTCAGCAAACGCCACCGCCCTACGGTCAGCCAACCCCTCAGGGATACCAGCAGCAGGGCTACACCGACCCCAACTCTGGTGCTCAGCAGGGTTACGGCAGCCAACCTCAGCAGGGCGGCTATCAACAGCAGAGCGGCTACCAACAGCAGGGCTACCAGCAGCCGTACGGCGACCCGAACCAGCAGGCGTACGCCCAACAGGGTTATCCGCAGCAGGGTTATCCGCCGCAGCAGTACGGCCAGCCCGGCTATCCGCAGCAGCCGTATGCCTACGCAGGCCAGGCGCCGATGTCGGAGAGCGATGAGAAGACCTGGGGGATCATTTCCCACATCAGCATCCCGTTCTTCGGTTTCATTGGCCCACTCATCGCCTACCTGGTCTACAAAGATCGCAGTGAGTGGTTGAAGCGGACCTCCACCGAGGCGCTGAACTTCTCGATCTTGTACAGCATCGCCTATCTGATCGCCGTGATCACGATCTCGGTTGTCATCGGGTTGATCTTGTGGCCGCTGGTGTTCATCGTCGCGCTGATCTTCTGCATCCTGGGCACGATCGCTGCCAGCAAGCACGAGTTCTACAAGTACCCGATCAACATCCGATTCATTAAGTAGACCGTCCTGGGACTATGGGTGAGTGACCACCTGGAGTCCCGACTTCCTGGTCGGCTACGAAGTAACCGAACTTGCCCTACCCGGCGTGGAGCCTGCGGTTGGTGAGCCTTCGGACGTCAACCCCGTAGCAACGCTGATCCGGAAGACCCCCGATCGGGTTGCGCGGCGTGCGATCTTGTACCTGCACGGCTGGAACGACTACTTCTTCCAGACCCATCTCGCCGACTACCTGAGCGAGATTGGTTATGACTTCTACGCGCTCGACCTGCGACGTTACGGGCGGAGCATCCGGCCCGGCCAATTGCGGGGGTTCATCACCAACCTTGATGATTATTCACTTGAGCTTGACGCGGCCGCCGATCTGATTGCGGCTGACCATGATCGACTGCTGCTCATGGGCCACTCCACGGGTGGGCTGATTGCGGCACTCTGGGCCGCTCGCAACTCCGAACGCCTCGAAGGCCTGATCCTCAACTCACCGTGGCTCGACTTGCAGGGCTCGGCGATCGTACGAACCCTGGGTACACCGGTGATCGACAGACTGGGCAGTCGAGCGCCGACCTCGATCATCCGGCTGCCGGATCTTGGCTTCAATGCCCGCGCGCTCCATGTCAGCCTGGGCGGGGAGTGGGACTACGACCTGCAGTTGAAATCGACACCTGGCCCGCCCATTCGAACGGGTTGGTTACGCGCGATCTTGCTCGGGCATCAGCGGGTTGCTGCGGGTTTGGGGATTGGTGTGCCGATCTTGGTGCTGGCCTCAACGGCGACGGATTTCTCGCGGCGCTGGCATGAGGGGCTGCGGCTCGTCGACACGGTGCTGGATGTGGAGCAGACCGCGGCGCGGGCTGTCCGCCTCGGGCCCCATGTCACCGTGGTGAGAATTCCGGAGGGCCTGCACGATCTCACCTTGTCCGCTCCGCACGTACGCAAGCAGGCACTGGAGGAGATTGGTCGGTTCGTCGAGGCGTACGTGAAGCGCGGGCCGTCGTTGCTCGATGGGTCTGTTGGAGGCGGTGCGCGCACTGATTAGATGAGTGTGTGACCGAGATGCCTCATGTTGTGGTGGTTGGCGCTGGCTTCGGGGGCATTGCAGCGACCGACGAGCTGTCCAAGGAAGGGTTCCGGGTTACGCTGCTCGACCGGTTCCCCTACAACACTTTTCAGCCGTTGCTCTATCAGGTGGCGACCGGCGGGCTCAATCCCGGGGATATCACGTACGCGCTTCGCTTTTTTGCCGCCCGGCACGAGGGGGTTCGGTTCCGCTGCGGCGACGTCGTCGCCATCGACCATGATCAGCATGAAGTTGTCTGTGACGACGGCTTCCGGCTGGGCTTCGACTATCTGGTGATCGGCAACGGAATCACGACCAACCACTTCGGTATCCCGGGCGCCGAGGAGTACACCATGTCGATGTACACCCGGGCGGAGGCGCTCAGGGTCCGCGACACGATCTTCGGCAGCATGGAGATCATTGCCAACACATCCGATCCGAACACAGGCGGCTTCACCGTGGTCATCGTCGGCGGTGGACCAACCGGGGTCGAGATGGCTGGCCAGCTGGCCGAGCTCAAGACCGAGACCATGCCGTCGGTCTACCCCGAACTCAACCCGGCGCGAGTCCATGTGGTACTCGTCGAGATGGGTCCACACCTCATCGCACCGTTTGACGACTCGCTGCGCGAGTATGCGTTGCAGGAACTGATCAAGCGTGGAGTGGACGTTCGCTTGAATACCGCGATCTCCGAAGTGGAGGCTGATCGCGTCGACTTCAAGGATGGCTCTTCGATGCCGGTCGATCTGGTCATCTGGGCAGCCGGCGTTTCAGGTGATCCGCTCGCCCGCGACTGGGGGCTCCCGATCGGTCGGGCGGGGCGGATCGAGGTCAATGAAGACACCCGAGTCATGGGCGAGGAGCGAATCTTCGCTGTCGGCGATGGCAGCATCATCGTGGACAACCCGCTGCCGCAGCTCGCCCAGCCGGCCCTGCAGATGGGGAAGTTTGCCGCCAGGCAGATCTCCCGGCTGCATCGCGGCCTGGACACCCAGACGTTTAAGTACAAAGACAAAGGCACCATGGCCACCATCGGTCGAGGCGACGCGGTGCTCCAGATGCCGATCGGGCTCAAGCTCAAGGGAATCCCCGCGTGGCTCGGCTGGATCGTGCTGCATATCGCCTACCTGCTCGGCGGACGTAACCGGATGCAGACGCTGCTCAACCTTGGTTCCCGGTACATGGGGCCGCGGCGGTCGAGCGCGATCGTCGGCGATGTGCTGCCCACGCCGAAGTTGCGGCGGGCCCTCAAGAGCAAGGAAGGGTAGTGGCGCCTGCGGACTGAGCGCACGTGGTAGTCGCGGTGGCCAGGGCCGGAATCGAACCGGCGACCTTTCACTTTTCAGGCGAACGCTACTACCGACTGAGCTACCTGGCCTTTGGTCGGTGAGATGGATCATCACCGCTTACGCGACCCCGACGGGACTCGAACCCGCGACCTCCGCCGTGACAGGGCGGCGCGCTAACCAACTGCGCCACGGGGCCATGTAACTCAAGCTTCGCACCCTTCCGGGCGCCCGCGAAACTATAGCGCAGCAGAGTGAACTCAGCGGAAAGCGGACGGATTGCGAGCTCTCGCTTGGGAAGTCTGGCAGCGGCTCCTCACGCTAAGGTTGCTGTGCTAACCCAGGTCCCCATCGTCTAGCGGCCTAGGACTCCGCCCTTTCAAGGCGGCAACACGGGTTCGAATCCCGTTGGGGATACAAG
>CAVSSB010000015.1:0-41933 GCA_963730505.1 uncultured Actinomycetota bacterium | reverse complement strand
AACAGTTACTTGCGGGCAGTCATATCGGCCTGAAGTGCAAACCGATCGGTCGCGGCGACCAGCGCTTCGAGGATCCCGGGCTCAGTGAACGCGTGTCCGGCCACGGGCACGATCGTGAATTCGGCGTTTGGCCAGGCTTGATGCAACTGATACGCCGTAACGGCGGGCGTCGCGAGGTCGTAACGGCCTTGAATGATGACCCCCGGAATGTCGGCCAGTCGGCCAGCATTCGCGAGCAGCTGACCTTCCGCGAACCAGCCGCCATGAAAGAAGTAGTGATTCTCGATGCGCGCAAAGGCCAGCGCGTACGTCGGATCGCTGAAATCGGCAATGAGGCCCTCATCCGGCTCCAGGGTGATGGTGGCAGCCTCCCAGGTGCTCCAGGCCACACCGGCTGGCCGATGCACCGCGGGATTGGGGTCGAACAGCAGGTCGTGGTAGGCGGAGATGGTGTCACCAGCAAAGGAACGGCCGCCTAGCGGCGCGAGGAACATCTCGTATCGCTCGGGAAACAGCTGCCCTGCGGGACCGTTGTAGTAGAAGTCGAGCTCGCTACCGCGGAGCGTGAAGATTCCTCGCAACACAAGCTCTGTGACGCGGTCACTGTGCTCTTCCGCGTACGCCAGGGCCAGGGCGCTGCCCCAAGAACCACCGAACACTTGCCACCTCTCGATGCCGCGATGCTCACGGAGCCGCTCGATGTCTGCAACCAGGTGCCAGGTGGTGTTGTGGCTGAGATCGGCTGAAGGTTCGCTGGCGTGCGGCCGGCTTCGGCCACAGCCACGCTGATCAAAAAGCACGACGCGATAACGTGCCGGATCGAACAGGCGCCGCAGCTTAGGATGCAGCCCTCCACCAGGCCCACCGTGCAGGAAGACTGCTGGCTTGCCTGCCGGGTTCCCGCACTCCTCCCAATAGATCTGTTGACCGTCGCCGACATCCAACATCCCACTGGCGTACGGCTCGATCGGTGGATACAGCGGGTCGGCACCTCGCTGCCCAGGCATTGCGATTAGAGCGGACGCTCGTCGTCGCTGATGATGTGGACTGCAGCCTCCTCAGCGCTGGCTGCCGCACCGTCGATCCCAACGTCGGAACCGACCAGATCGGACTCCAGATCGGGACCGATGCCTTCGTTCGGGTCGACCAGACGCCCGGCCCGCTCCTCGCCGACCTCACCGTCGTCGAGAATCTCATCCTCGTCCTCCACGGCGTACGGGTCGGGCTCGGGAATCTCCTCTTCGAGCCGCTCGTCGAGGGTCTCATGCTCCCCTTCGCGGATCAGCGGGGAATAGCGCTCAGGCGGGGAGTAGCCCTCGTCAAGCACATCGTCCACGCCGCGATCGACCAAGGATCGCTGTGGCTCGAGCTGATCCAGCTGCTCGGACTCATCGGGAATCTCGTTCGGGTACTCGCTCATGTGGTCAGCCTGCCACGAGCAGTCTCCGATCGCTGGCGAAGCCAGGGGTCAGCACTCACCGTTGGAGCCGTAGGATCGCTCGGCGTGACCACGCTCCACGCGACTCAGCCGCGGGAGGCTGCCTCCGCCGCGTCGTTCGCGACCGCACCGAGCGCCACATACGCCGTGCTGGTGGCTGTCTTCTGCGGGCTCCTGCTGATCTCCAACATCGCCGCCACGAAGACCATCACCGTCGTCGATGCGCTGCCCGATTTCCTCGGCGGCGGCATCTTCACTGACGGCGGCGCGATTCTCTTCCCGCTGACCTACATCGTCGGCGACGTGTTGGCCGAGGTGTATGGGTTCCGGCAGGCGAAACGAGCGATCTGGGTTGGCTTCGCCCTGGGCGCTCTCGCCTCCCTCACTTTCCTGGCGGTTGGTGCGGCGCCGCCTGGGCCGGGATATGAGAACCAGGAAGCGTTCGTGGCCGTGCTGGGGTTTGTGCCGCGGATTGTGCTGGCCAGCTTGGCCGGCTACCTGGTCGGCCAGTTTCTCAATGCCTACGTCGTGGTCAAGATCAAGGAGCGGACAAAGGAACGTCACCTGTGGGCACGGCTGATCGGCTCAACCGTGGTAGGTGAATTCGCCGACACGATGTTGTTCTGCTTCATCGCCTTCGTCGGAGTATTCCCGACCTGGGGCAGCCTGATCAGCTACGCCGTCGCGGGCTATTTCTACAAGGTAATGGTGGAGGTGATCTTGCTGCCTGTGACCTACGCCGTCATCCGAGCGATCAAGAAACGCGAGCCGGGGTACGCGCCGGCCCTGCCGCGCGACGTTGCCGCCGTACGTCAGATGCGTTTGGTTGTAGCGGTTGAGGACTATGACACTGCGGTGCGCTTCTATCGCGATGAGCTGGGCCTCGTGGTCGAAGAAGCCTACGACGGTGAGAATGGTGCGCAGGTGATGATCTTGGGCGCGGGTCGGGCGACACTTGAGCTGTCCAACCGACCGCAGATCGACTTGATCGACAAGGTGGAGGTTGGCCGGACCGGAGTGAGCGGGAAATATCGGTTGGCTTTCGAAGTCGACGACTCCACAGCCACCGCCGATCGGCTGACTGCTGCGGGCGCCGAGCTCATCGCGCCACCAACCCTGACTCCGTGGCGCTCACTCAACGCACGACTGCATGGTCCGGGCGATGTGCAACTGACGATCTTTACCGAGTTAGAGAAGTCTGGGAGTGATCATGACGACACCAACACGGCCTAGCGGATTCAGCCCGGCGGCAACGCAGTTCTTCGAAGATCTTGAGGACCAGAACAACAGGGACTTCTGGCTGGCCCACAAAGACGTGTTCGAACGCGAGGTGCGCGAGCCGATGGCCGCTCTGCTGGACTCCCTTCCCGAGGAGTACCAGCCATTCAAGGTCTTCCGAATGAACCGGGACGTGCGCTTCTCCGCCGACAAGTCGCCGTACAAGACCATGCATGGGGCTGTCCACGGCCTGCCCGGTTCGATCCACTATCTCCACCTCGATGCCTCTGGCTTGATGGTGGCCTGCGGGAGCTACATGATGCCCCCAGATGAGCTGGAGCGCTATCGGGAGGCGGTAGCTGCCGACTCCAGCGGCGAGGAGCTAGTCGAGATTCTCGCCGAGCTGGGACGGCGCCGTTCGGTGCAGTTGAGTCCGGGTGGAGCCGAGCCGCTGAAGACGGCGCCGCGGGGTTACCCACGAGACCATCCGCGAGCCGACCTGCTGCGACAGAAGGGCGTCATCGCCATGCGGACTCGGCCTAGCTCGGAGCTGCAGAACGGGCCTCGACTCCGCACCTTCGTTATCGAGACCTTTCAGATGTGTACGGATCTCACCGACTGGCTCAAACGCTATGTAGCTGCGGCCGCTTAGTGGCGGCCGGCTACCGTCGGCATCCCACGCTGCGTGGGATGTTCACGCTGTACATGGCATGCGTGCCATGTACAGCGTGAATGGACTGGGTGCAGCTCGACGCCTGATCAAGCTATCCGGCCAGGCACCCGATCGATTGCCGACTCCGGTGCTGTCCGCCAGGACTTCCGATCGAAGATCAACAGGGCTACCACGAGCAAGCCCCAGGAAATCAACCACATCCAGGCGTGGCGGTCGGCGTCGGGTCCTGCCGACCACAGGGCTTGAGTATTGACACACCCTTCGGTGACGTGCGCGATGAGAGGCAGCAGCACACTGCCGCCGGTCCGGTTGAACAGCCAGGCGTACCAGAAGGTGACCACCACGGTCGTTGCAATGTCCGGAAATGCTAGGTCGAACTGCGGCATGAAGACCAGCGGCATGTGCCAGCCCGTTATGAGCAGCCCGAGCACGGCGGTCGAGACCAGGGGCGACCACCTTGATTGCAGCCGTGGCTGGGCGAAGCCGCGCCAGGCCGGCTCCTCACCTAGCGGGCCGTCAGTCGGATTCACCATCCGGAGGCCGAACAACAACAGCACCGCGTACCACGGCTGGAACTGGGCTCCGGAGGGTGCAGGTGCGCCGGCCGCCATGTTCAAACCGATCGCCACCGCGTGGACAAGTAGGGGCAGGCCGATGGCAGCCGCGTACCAGATCCAGTTCACGCGCCATTGAATGAGACGCCGACCGATCCGCGCCAGCCCTGGCAAGCCCTCGGCGATCAGGACAACGACAACCGCCGACACGATGGGTGCGTAAGCTCCGAAAGTCCCGAACGGGAGCGTCGACCAGGCGATCAGGTAAGTGAAGGCGAAGAAGATCACCACCTCATAGCGGCGTACGAAGCCTCGAAACCCGTTCAGCATGGGCGGAGGTGCGCTGTCAGCTTCGCCAACACCGGGGTCTTGCTGGGTTACGGCCTGGTCGGGCGGAGTCCGATCATTCGGCTCGTTTTGCACAATGCGGGTCTTCATGCCAACTCCTCTTTGTCGTGACGTTCAACAAACTTCCACGCGGGACGTTGGGATGACAGACGGCAGACCAGTGATCGGGGAGGCGGTTTTCTGGTGAATCAGCAGGCGGGCCTGTAATTCAGCCGGCGGGCAGCACTATCGTGAACACGCGAGGAGAGGTTCGGATGGCTGCAGTTCTCCCCATGTTGCCCGAACGGCACAGAGCGCCTCCAAAACCAGCTCTGCTATGGACGCTCGGAGTGGCGGCGGTCGCCTCCTGTGCAGTTACTGTCGTCCTCGCGTCGCTCAGCGAGGACCTGTACCAGCCGGCTCTTCGCGTCCTGCTGGTCATCTGGACGACACTCCCATTCATCTTCACTGGGATCGTGGCATGGCGACGGCGGCCTGACAGCGCCTTCGGGCCATTGCTGATCTTGGCGGGATTCGTCCATCAGCTCTCTGTCCTGCAGTGGACGAGCCAGCCATTGCTCAATACCGTGGGGCAGCTTTGCGACCTTCTCGTTGTGGCAGTTTGGTTGCACGTCTTCCTCGCCTATCCCACAGGCCGGCTTGCTGGCCGGGCCGAGAAGGCGGTAGTGATCACTGCATACCTGGCAGCCGTTGGGCTCCAGATCGTGGTGCTGATGTTGGGCGGCTTCGATGAGCGCCACCTGCTGACCGTGGTCAAGCAACCAGCGGCGGCGGAGGCAGTGCAGAACGTGGAGCTGTTGCTGCTCAGTGTGCTAATGCTCATTGGTGTGGTTCTGCTTTGGCGGCGTTGGCGGTTGCTGCCAAGGTGGCAGCGGCGGCGGCCTGCCCAGATCGTGATCAACTGCTTCAGTCTGACGTTGGTGATGATCGCTGCCCTGCTCATTGCCGGCGCGTTCCAGCTTCCGGGCTTCGAGATCATCCGGTTGACAACCTTCGCCGTGGCTGGATTGGCGCCACTCGCCTTCCTTGCCGGACTTCTCGATGCCCGCCTCGCCAAAGCAGGTGTCGGAGAACTTCTGGTTCAGCTGCAGGCCAACCCAGCGCCAGACCTCCGGGCGCTGCTCGCGCAGGCGCTACGGGATCCGACCTTGTCCTTGATCTACTGGCTCCCCCAATACGGCAGCTGGGCCGACCAGGACGGCAATCCCGCGACCCTGCCCGAGCCGGGTGGCGGCCGCGGCGTCACTCTCGTCAAACAGAACGGGGAGCAAGTGGCGGCACTGGTGTACGACGCCACGCTCGGCGAAGAGCCAGAGCTGGTCGAGGCGGTCAGCGCTGCGGCCGCCATTGCCCTGGAAAATGGCCGGCTTGAAGCAGAACTCCGGGCTCGGCTGCAGGAACTACACGGTTCCCGTACCCGGGTCGTCGAGGCCCACCAAAACGAGCGTCGCCGCCTGGAACGCGACCTACACGACGGTGCCCAGCAGCGCCTGGTGGCCCTCGCCCTGGAACTCGGTGTGCTCGCCGAGCAGGTGAACACCGACCCAGCTACCCAGACCAGGCTGAAACGGGCACGCGGCGAGGTCGCCCAGTCGCTGGACGAACTGCGGGATGTGGCCCGGGGCCTGCATCCCGCCGTCGTGAGTGGACACGGGCTCGCCATCGCCCTGGAGTCGCTGGTGGCCGTCACGCCGCTCGAGGTGCAATTGAAGACCGACGGACTGCCACGCCTTCCCGAGCACCTCGAGGTCGCTGCCTACTACGTCGTCGCCGAGAGCCTCACGAACGCTGCCAAGCATGCACAGGCCAGCCGGGTCACGGTGGAGGTGAGCGTGGTCGACAACACCTTGATCGTCGAAATCGTCGATGACGGCGTCGGCGGCGCTGACTCCGAACGCGGCACCGGATTACGAGGACTGGCTGATCGCGTCGAGGCCCTGAACGGCCGGCTGCGAATCTGGAGCGCAGCCGGCCAGGGCACCCGGGTACGGGCGGAGATTCCGTGCGGGTAGCCATCGCCGAGGACAGCGTGCTGCTGCGCGAGGGCGTTGCGCAGCTGCTGACAGACGCCAGCATCGAGGTCACTGCTCGCTGCGGCACGGCTGATGAGTTGCTGGCGCGCGTTGCGGAAAACCCACCAGACGCCGTCGTCGTCGACATCCGGATGCCACCGACCCACACTGACGAGGGGATGCAGGCTGCCCTGACGATTCGCCAGCGATATCCGGATGTGGGTGTTCTCGTTCTCTCCCAGTACGTCGAGGTCGGGCTGGCGATGCGGCTGCTGGCCGACTCGGCTGAAGGGGTCGGCTACCTGCTGAAGGACCGGGTGAGCGAGGTCAAGGAGTTCATCGCGGCGCTCCGCCGGGTCGCCGACGGAGGTTCCGCCCTGGATCCCACCATCGTCTCGACCATGCTGAAGCGTCACCGTAGCTCGGACCCTCTGGATTCGCTGACGCCGCGGGAACGTGAGGTGTTGGAGTTGATGGCAACGGGAGCCTCCAACGCCGGCATCGCTGAGTCGATGGTGATTACGCAACGCGCGGCTGAGAAGTACGTGTCGACAATCTTTACGAAGCTCGGCATTCCTGCTACCGGAAGTGAGTCACGGCGAGTGCTGGCCGTACTCCTCTTCCTCCGGTCATGACTCTGACTGCATGGCAGATTGAGTCACCCGCTCCTCTCTGTTATTTCGACGTGGAAACCGCGCCTTTGTGGGTATGTCCCTAAGAAGGACCCTGCAACGGAGGTATCTCATGGCTGACCGCGGCACCCCAGTCTATGAGTCTGGAGAAGCTGACCGACTTCCCGCTCATGACCACGAGGTCTACAACACGATGGCTCAGGAAAGCGATTTTGTGGAGCTAAACCGGAGATATCGCAACTTCGCCTTCCCGGCGACGATCGCGTTTATGAGCTGGTACATCCTCTACATCGTCTGCAACAACTGGGCCCGTGACTTCATGGACACCAAGGTTGTCGGCAACATCAACATCGCCTTGGTGTTTGGGTTGCTGCAGTTCGTCTCGACCTTCACGATCGCCTACTTCTATGCCCGGCACGCCAAAAAGTCGCTGGACCCGCTTGCGTCGAAGCTACGGGAAGAGTTTGACCTGGAGACCGGCCGATGAGCGCCGCAATGTTAGTACCGCTCGCCACTGGCAACCGCACCCTGACTATCGGCCTGTTCCTCGCTGTTGTTGCAGTCACCCTCTACATCACCTTTTGGGCGTCGCGGCAGAGCAAGACCGCCGCCGACTACTACGCTGGCGGCCGCTCCTTCAGCGGCTTCCAGAACGGTCTCGCGGTGAGCGGTGACTACATGTCCGCTGCGTCGTTCCTTGGCATCTCAGGCGCGATCGCCCTCTACGGCTACGACGGCTTTCTCTATTCCATCGGATTCTTGGTGGCTTGGCTGGTGGCCCTGCTGCTGATCGCGGAACTGCTGCGCAACTCCGGCAGGTACACCATGGCCGACCAGCTGGCGTACCGGATGCGCCAGACGCCGGTCCGGACAGCGGCAGCCACGTCGACGATCGTTGTCTCGATCTTCTACCTGCTCGCCCAGATGGTCGGCGCCGGAGCCCTCGTGGGTCTACTCCTCGGGGTCACCAGCCCGGCTCGTGAAGAACCTCGTGATCGTCTCGGTCGGCGTGTTGATGATCATCTACGTCACCTTTGGCGGGATGAAGGGCACCACCTGGGTGCAGATCGTCAAGGCTGTGATGCTGATGGCTGGCACAGTGGTGATCACGTTCTTGGTGCTCGTCAAGTTCGGCTTCAACTTGTCTGACCTGCTTGGAACGGCCGCCGAGAAGTCGGGTAAGGGAGAAGCTTTCCTCGCAGCCTGGACAGCTCTACGGTAAGGATCTGGCCGGCAAGTTCGACTTCCTGTCGCTTGGCCTGGCCCTGGTCCTCGGCACCGCTGGCCTGCCGCACATCCTCATCCGCTTCTACACGACGCCCACCGCTAAGGCTGCGCGCAAGTCAGTGCTCTGGGCGATCGGGCTGATCGGTTCCTTCTACCTGATGACGCTGGTGCTGGGTTTTGGCGCCGCGGCGCTGGTACCCACGGGCGATGGCAGCCAGATCAAGACCTCGGCGGGCAATGCCGCCTCGCCTCTGCTGGCGCAGGCGGTCGGCGGCGGTGAGGGCACGCTCGGCGGATCGATTCTGCTGGCCGTGATCTCGGCGGTCGCGTTCGCCACAATTCTCGCAGTGGTCGCCGGCCTCACGCTCACCTCGGCGTCCTCGGTCGCCCATGACCTCTACGCCAACGTTTTCAAGAAGGGGCAGGCGAGCGGAGAAGAGCGAGCTGATCGTAGTCCGGATCGCGGCCTTCGGCATCGGAGCGGTCGCGATCTTGCTTGCGATTCCTGCGCAGCGGCTGAACATCGCCTTCCTGGTGGCGCTGGCCTTTGCCGTCGCGGCATCGGCCAACCTGCCAGCATTGCTGTACAACCTGTTCTGGAAGCGCTTCAACACCATGGGTGCGGTGTTCAGCATCTATGGCGGACTGATCATGGCAGTGCTGCTGGTGACATTCTCGCCAGTTGTCTCTGGTACGCCCGAGTCGCTGTTCCCGAGCGCCGACTTCGACTGGTTCCCACTGCGCAACCCCGGGCTGATCTCGATCCCGTTCGGATTCCTGTGCGGCATCGTCGGTACCTTGATCAGCAAGGAGACCCACTCTGTTGAGCGCTACGACGAGCTGTCCGTACGGGCGCTGACCGGGGCGGGTGCCGAGAAGGCGGTGGTTCACTGAAGCCGGGGCGTGAGCTTTCACTCGACGCGCGATCGCATCAAGTCAGGTAGCTGGCGCTGCCAGATTATCGTGCTTGGCCTCAGATTGCGCTTGTCACGGCCGGGCCCGCCTAACGCCTCGTAACTCCACTCCGCCTCAGTTACTCGGACTGAGCCGCAGCTGCAGACGATGCGGCGTCCAAGTAAGCGACGCGGAGTTGACACGCTGCTTAATGAAGGCGTCGCCTCGGATGATCACCGACGAGCGCGTGTCAGCGAACCGACGATCCGTAGTAGCGGCTCAGGAAGTCGATCTTGAAATCGGCGAACGTGCCCGATTCGATGCTGGCGCGTATGTCGTCCACCAGACGCACGATGAACCGCTCGTTGTGAATGGTGCACAAAGTGGCGGCGAGCATCTCCTTGGCCTTGAACAGATGATGCAGGTACGCCTGGGTGTAACGCGCACAGGTGTAGCAGTCGCAGTCTTCGTCAATCGGCGAGAAGTTTCGCCTGGAGCCTGCAGTGTTGACATTGAACCGTCCGCGGACGGTGTAGACGGCGGCATTGCGCGCGACGCGGGAGGGCGCGACGCAGTCGAAGGTATCGACACCATTCTCGATCGCGATGAAGATGTCGTTGGGCTCTGAGATACCCAGCAGGTGACGGGCCTTGCTTTCGGGCAGCTCCTGACAGACCCAGCGCACGATCGTCCCAAGATTCTCCTTCTCCAGGGCGCCCCCAATGCCATAGCCGTCGAACCCCGAGCCGTCGATCGTCAGCGATGCAAGATCACGAGCGGCCCGGCGCCGCAGGTCCTCGTACTGCGCTCCCTGAACCACGGCGAACAAGGCTTGGTTGCGTGGCGGTTCGCCATCCCGCCTCAGGCGCTGGTGTTCGGCGAGGCAGCGGGCAGCCCACCTGTGGGTCCGAGCAACCGACTTCTCCTGATAGTTCCGGCTGTTCATTAACGTTGTGCACTCGTCAAAGGCGAAGGTGATATCTGCCCCCAGCTGGTGCTGGATCTGCATGGATGCCTCAGGCGTGAAGCGATGCTGTGACCCGTCCAGATGCGAGGTGAAGGTCACGCCATCCTCGTCGACCTGCGCGAGCCGAGTCTTGCCTTCGGCAATCACTTCGTCGTCCTCCAGGCCGTCGATGCTCATAGCGAGCATCTTCTTGAAGCCGACGCCGAGCGACATCACCTGGAAGCCGCCGCTGTCGGTAAAGGTCGGTCCCGGCCAGTTCATGAAGTGCCCGAGGCCGCCGGCAGCATCGATCACGTCAGCGCCCGGCTGCAGGTAGAGGTGATAGGCGTTCGCGAGCACAGCCTGCGCTCCGAGTGCCGCCACGCTCTCGGGAAGCACTGCCTTGACAGTGGCCTTTGTGCCCACGGCGACAAAAGCCGGTGTCCTGATCACCCCGTGCGGGGTGGTGATCACTCCGGAGCGGCCGAGTCCGCCGGGCAGCCAAGTGTTGGGAGCAAAGCCGAACGCTAGGTCGACAGGTTGATGCGGGCTGAGCTCGTCGACAAGCTCAGGACGCATGGCGTCAGGGCGCACTGACATGCTCCCGCCGCAGCTTGAGTGCGGCCAGCGCAACGACGCCCGCGGTGGATGTGCGGAGCACTCCGTCGCTGATCGTCACCGGCCGCGCGCCAGCTCGGGTCAGCTCGCCAAGTTCGTCGGAAGAAATGCCACCCTCAGGACCAATGATGATCAACACCGTGCCTGCTGCCGGAAGATCAACTTCGACGATGGACTCATCGACTTCTCCGTGCAGCAGCAAAGCAAGATCGGCATTCGCGACCCGCTGGGCAAGCTGGCGAGTAGTTACCGGCTCCGAGACCTGTGGCACGTTGAGTCGACGCGACTGCTTAGCTGCTTCGCGTACGGTCGAACGCCATCTGGTCAGGGATCGGACGGTGCGTTCCTCCGACCAACGCACGATTGATCGGGAGGCCTGCCAGGGAATGATCTCGCTGATCCCCATCTCGGTCATCATCTCCACTGCCAGCTCCGACCTGTCAGCTTTGGCCAGCGCCTGCGCTGCAACCAACCGCAATGGTTCCTCCGGTGCCGCGAGGTGATCGGCGACCTCGACGATCAAGCCTGACGGACGTACCTCCGCTACCAAACCGCGTATTCCGCGCCCTCGCCCATCACCGATCATGATCATCTCACCCGGCCGAATCCGCCGCACCACTGCGGCGTGCCTTCCCTCGTCCCCGGCAAGCAGAAGCTGGCTGCCCACCATCGGCAGCGGAGCAGTGAGTTCATCGAGGAAGAGTGGATCTGTCATGGGCGTCGGCTCGGCTCAGCGGCCTCACTGGCCGGCGAACGCGTCCCGCAGCCGCCCAAAGACACCCCGGCTGTGCTTCTGCACGGTGACCTCTGCCCGGGTCTCGTCCCGGAGCTCGGCAAACTGACGGAGCAGGTCCCGCTGTTCGTCGTCGATCCGCGTCGGAGTCTGCACCAGGAGCGTGACACCGAGCTGCCCACGCCCGCTTCCTCTCAGTCGCGGGACGCCCTTGCCATCGATCCCGATCCGGGTGCCGGACTGTGTCCCGGACGGTACCGCGACCCGGACCGTTCTGGCTTCGGACGAGGAATCCTCGAGGTCAGCCTCGAGAGTCGCCACCATGACCTCGGTACCCAGCGCTGCGGCAGTCATCGGAATCTTGACCACGACCTCGAGATCATCGCCTTCGCGCCGGAACACCTCATGTTGCAGGACCTGGAGCTCGACGTAGAGATCCCCAGCCGGACCACCGCCTGCACCGACCTCTCCTTGAGAGGAGAGATGGATACGGTTACCAGTGCCGACCCCGGCCGGAATCTTGACGTTGATGGTTCGGGTGGCGCGGACCCTGCCATCCCCGGAGCATTCCACGCACGGGTCCGGAATGACGGTGCCGTAGCCGTGGCATGTTGGGCATGGCTGGGTGGTCCGGATATCGCCGATGAAAGATCGCTGAACGTGGGTTACATCACCCTGGCCATGGCAGGTCGGACACCTGACCGGCCGGGAGCCCTCCGTGGCGCCCGAACCGTTGCAGCGTGGGCAAAGCACTGCGGTATCCACCCGCAGCGGCTTCGTGGTACCGAAGGCTGCTTCCGCGAGCTCGAGATCGAGGCGGACCAATGCGTCTTGACCACGCCGTACCCGCGACCGTGGGCCGCGCGAGGTCTGCTGGCCAAACATCGCATCCACGAGGTTGCTGAAGTCGAAACCGCCCGGACCAAAGCCACCGTTGAACCCGCTGAAGCCGCCACCGAGCGGGTCGCCGCCGCGGTCGTAAAGGTCACGCTTCTTGGGATCCTGCAGCACTTCGTACGCCTCGGCGACGCTCTTGAACCGCTCGGCAGCATCCGCGTCCTGCGCCACGTCAGGATGCAGCTTCATCGCCAGTTGGCGATACGCCTTCTTGATCTGCTCAGGTGTCGCATCACGCGGGACGCCCAGAATCTCGTAGTAGTCAAGGCTCATGCCAGTTCTTCTCATCCTTCTGAGAGGAATCGGCCGACATAGCGGGCAACCGCGCGGACCGAGGCCATCGTGGAGGGATAATCCATCCGAGTCGGGCCGATCACGCCCAGAGTCGCGAACGTGTCGATCTGACTACCGTAGCCGCTAGCCACTACCGACGTGGACTGGAGCTCTTTATACGGATTCTCCTGCCCGATGCGGACCGTCACCTGATCGGCGCTGGCCTCGCCTAGCAGTTTGAGTAAGACCACCTGCTCCTCCAGTGCCTCCAACATCGGCTTGACAGTGGTCTCAAACTCAGAGCCGTAGCGGGTCAGATTAGGCATACCGCCGACCACCATCCTCCCTGACGCCTCGCTGCTCACCATCTCCAGCAAGGTCGCGATCGCGGCCTGGCCGATCATCTGCAGCGATGGCGGCAGTGTTGAGCTGAGCTTGCTCAACCGAACTGCCGCCTGCGGAGAGGTATTCCCGACCGTGACCGCATTGAGATGTGCCCGCAGTTCGGCAAGCGTCTCCTCGTCGTGCTCTGGAATCTCGAGCGCGCGCTGCTCGATCCTTCCGGTAGAGGTGATGAGGATCAGCAGCAGCCGAGAGGGTGACATCGACACGATCTCGACGTGACGGACAACGGAATGGCTGAGCGTCGGATACTCGACGATCGCCACTTGCTGCGTGACCTGGGCCAGCAACCTGACCGTCCGCAGCAGCACGTCATCCAGATCAAGCGCTCCTGAGAGGAAGGTCTGGATGGCACGTTGCTCTGCGGCGGACAACGGCTTGATCGAGCCCAGGCGGTCAACGAACAGTCGATAGCCCTTATCGGTTGGGATCCGACCAGCACTGGTGTGCGGCTGGGTGATGTAGCCCTCTTCCTCGAGGGCAGCCATGTCGTTGCGAACCGTCGCAGGCGAGACACCGAGGTCGTGACGCTCAACCAGCGACTTGGACCCGACCGGCTCTTGGCTGGAGACGTAGTCGGCGACGATGGCGCGGAGCACTTCGAGTTTGCGGTCGTCCATGCGTCTCCTTCCTGAAACGTCCCTGCCGGGTACTGACGTGAGGCGTACGGGTTGGCACTCGCACAAACAGAGTGCCAGTCTAGCGTGATGACCGAGCCCTCATCGGCTGTCGAACCGACCGCAACGCCAGCGCTCGGGCCCTGGCGGGAGCTGCGATCAGGCGTGTACGTGGCCGTGGCAGAACCTGAATCGGTGAACCTCGGACTCGTCGTTGGATCGCAGCGCAGCCTGCTAGTGGACACCGGGGCGAGTCCAGCTCAGGGCCGTGCGCTTCGCGCGTCGCTTGCCGCTGTGACGGACGTCCCACTGACCGCTGTCGTGGTCACGCATTGGCATTATGACCACGCGTTCGGACTGGCAGCTTTTGCCGACGTTCCGCGGATCGCTCATGAATCGGTGCGGTTCAGACTCTCCTCAGCCGAAGCCGCCGCAGACGCCAGACGGCTGCACGTGGACCCTCACGAGCTGGGACAGCCGAATACGGAGATAGCGGTGGCGACGGCACTCGACCTGGGCGATCGGCGGGTGGAGATCGCTCATCTCGGCCGGGGACATACCGACGGAGACCTCCTCGTCGTCGTACCCGACGCCGATTTGTTGTTTGCTGGGGACTTGCTGGAATCCGCCGGGCCACCCTCGTTTGGCCCTGACTCGGTCCCAGAGGAGTGGCCAGCCACCTTGGATGCGGTGATTGGGCTGATGACGGCGACCACTCTCGCTGTTCCAGGCCATGGTGAACCAGTGGGCCGAGAGTTCGTCTTCGAGCAGCGGGGCCGGATCGCGACCCTGGCGGCCCAAAGGGGTACGGCGCCAGGGCCAACGCTCCCACTGGTCTGACACCTCCGACTTGTCAGCACGTGTGGTCGCTATCGCGACCGTCGGCGCTGACAACTCGGCGGATTTACTGCATTCAGCGGACTAAGCCGGACTGGTAGGCGATCACGACCAGCTGCGCCCGGTCCCGAGCCCGCAGTTTGATCATGGCGCGGCTCACGTGAGTCCGCGCCGTCGCTCGGCTGACCACCAACCGCTGGGCGATCTCGTCATTGCTCAGCCCCTCCCCGATCAATGCCAGTACCTCACGCTCTCGATCGGTCAACTCCGACAGCTGCGCATGCTTCTTGAGAATGGGCGATCTGGATGCAAACGATTCGATCACCCGCCGGGTCACCGACGGTGACAACAGGGACTCCCCCGCAGCAACGAGTCGGATAGCGCGCAACATGTCGGCCGGTTCCGTGTCCTTGATCAGAAACCCGGCTGCGCCTGCCTGCAACGCCTCGAAGACGTATTCATCGAGCTCGAACGTGGTGAGCATGATCACCCGCACACCGGCAAGCGTGGGATCTCCTACGATCATGCGCAAGGCGGCAATCCCATCGAGCCGTGGCATCCGGATATCCATCAAGATCACGTCCGGTCGGGTGCGCCGCACCAGATCCACCGCTTGTTGACCATTCTCGGCTTCGCCAGCCAGCACAAGATCATCTTCGGACTCGATCAGCACTCGCAGGCCCATCCGGACCAGCGCCTGGTCGTCGGCCAGCGCGACGGAGATAGTCATCGTGCCTCCCCGTCCATCAGCGGCAAGTCGGCTCGCACCACGAGCCCGCTCGGCTCGCGCACCGAAACTCCCACGGTGCCGCCCACTGCTCGGGCCCGTTCGCGCATGCCACGAATCCCGTTCCCATCGGGCGGCACACTAGCCGCGGGTCCGTCGTCGCTGACTTCGAGCGACAACATCCCTGCGTCGCGAGTCACGCGCACGGTGGCGCGAGCCGTGGGGGCATGCCGGACGATGTTGGTCAGCGACTCCTGGATGATCCGGAATGCCGCTTGGTCGACGGCCGCTGGCAACTCCTGAGGATCATCATCTGGCTGCTCACGGATCAGGGTCACCTCCCGGCCGGCTGAGCGCAGCCCGTCCACGAGATCGTCGAGTCGAGCCAGTCCCGGCAGCGGACTGCGCGGCTCTTCAGAGTCGGCTCGGAAGATCCCGAGCGTGGTCCGAAGCTCCGCCAGCGCCTCGCGACTCGTCTTCTTGATTGCTTGGAGAGAGGAGGCCACCTGATCCGGACGTGGGTTGCCGGTCCGTTCCTTGTCCAGCAGATGAAGCGCCACCCCGGCCTGCATGGTGATCACGGCCAGGCTATGGCCGACCACGTCATGCACGTCGCGGGCGATCCGGAGCCGTTCCTCGTAGGCGTAGCGACGGCGTTCCTGCTCACGAACCTCTCGCTCGCTCTCCCGGCGACTTCGCACCAGCAGTGCGATCATGGCGGGGACAACCGCGATCGCGATCACGCTGAGCAAGCCACCGTAGAAGCCCGGATCGAGTAGGCCCAAGTATGGCTCCTGCCAGTATCCGGCCATGATCATCGGCACCAGCAGAACGAGCAGCGGCGCCCAGCTACGCAAAGGCGCCATCGTCGGCCGCGAGGCGCTTGCGGGTGTCTGGTCTGTGAAGATCGATGCGCCACCGGCCATGGAATACACAGCAAGCGCAGGTCCCAGAAAGATCGGGGCGAACGTCGAGCCGGTTGCCAGATAGGCGCCTACCCCGACCACTGTCGCGATGAAGGCTGCCCGAGGCCATACCCGCCGAGCGGCGACTCCCAGCGCCACGAGGAACACTGCTGGCAGCACCCACGGCGAGGGATCGATGCTGGTGATCATCTGGGGAGGTGGCCCGTGACGCCGCTCCGGTCGGCCGAACTCGGAACGCTCCCAGACGTAGAACGAGGCCATCCAGCTGGTTATCGCCAAAGCGAATCCGATGGCGGAGTCGATGAGGAGCGCACGCCGGGCCTCGACCCGCATGGTTCCCTCCTCGATCTTGTCCGCGGTCGTCTTGACACTATTCCGGCCGCCCGGGCTGCACATCGGGCGACCGCGGTATCCCGGCTACGTCAGGGAGCGTAGTCAAAGAGCCGCTTTTCAGCCGATGCAAGCAATTGGCGGCCCGGCACACAATGGACTCATGACCCCACTACTCATCCCGCTGGAGGGCGGCTTCGGTCATCACCATCACCACCACCATCATCACGGCCCTCCCGGGGGAGCCGTCGAGCCCTCAGCAACATTCGCCAGTGGCGCATTGCCGCCCTTCGCACCCTCCTTAGGAGCTCTCATGTTCTTCTTGCTCATGCTGCTCGTGCTGGGCACCTTGTTGTTCTTCCTGGTTCGGAACGGGCAACTCGGGTCCTCGCAGTTGACCGCCAATCGCTCACCCGAGGCTGAGGCCAAGCGCATCCTTGCCGAGCGGTTTGCACGCGGTGACATCACCAGTGACGAATTCATGGAGCGTGCCAGCATCTTGAACTGGACTCCGGGGAGCGAGTCCTGGGATACCGGGAAGGGCAAGAAGCGGCGGTTCTGAGTAGCGGTGGCGTCTGGCCGGGTGATGCCGGACTCGGCCAGATGGTCACGGAGCCCGCTTGACGCGCTTGTTGACGCTCTGACGCCGCTCGCCAGGCAAATTCGCGCTGACAGCCGTCCGGCTATCATCCGACCCCGATAGGCTGACTAGAACGATTCAGCGGATGGGGTAACGCGAGGCACGAATGGCGCGCATGACCGTCAAGACCCTCGCGACTGTGCTCGGCGTTTCACCAGCAACTGTCTCGAACGCCTACAACCGTCCAGACCAGCTATCGCCGCAGTTGCGCGAGCGGATTCTGACGACGGCAGAGGAGCTCGGCTACCCAGGGCCGGACGCTGCCGGACGGAACCTCCGAATGGGCCGAGCTGAGGCTGTCGGGGTGCTTCTCACCGAGCGGCTCTCGTACGCGTTCTCCGATCCTTTCGCAATCGAGTTCCTGACTGGTGTCAGCGAGGTTGTCGAGGAACACGGAATCAGCATCGTGCTGATGCCCGTGTCCAGACGAGCGCCCGGTTCGTCACCGACCGAGGCAGACGAGAGCGACGTGACTGCCGTCCGGAACGCCAATATCGATGCCCTCACTATCCTTTCCCTTCCCGCAGACCACCCGGCGGCCATGCTGGCGAGGGCACGCGGAATGAGGTTGGTGACGACCAGCGTCAGCGATGATCCCGAATCGAGCTGGGTGGCCATCGACGACTTCGGCGCCGGTGTCATGGTTGGTGAACATTTGGCCAGGCTTGGCCATCGAGACATCGCGATCCTCGTAGAAACCAACCAACCAGCCGGAAGTCCCGGACAGCGCCTCGACCCAGCCGCGATGAGCTTCCTCGATTACGCCGCCCGCGTCGCCGGCCTACGCAAGGCGATACCTGGGCAGATCTTGATCGTTTCCGGGGGCCACAACTCCATCGAGTCTGGTGCCACCGCTACGACATGGCTACTCGATCATGATCAACTTCCAACGGCGATTGTCGGCTTGAGCGACGTACTGGCCCTCGGAGCACTGCAGGTCTTGGCGAACCGCGGACTGAGCATCCCAGCCGAGGTGTCAGTGTGTGGCTTCGACGACATCCCCGCCGCCAAAGCCGCCGATCTCACCACGGTTCATCAACCAATCCGGGACAAGGGGCAGCACGTCGGTCGGTTGCTGATCGACCCGGAGTCCGCGCCGCGCCAGGTGCTGCTGCCGATTAGCTTGGTCCCGCGTGGCACTACTGGCCACGCGCCTCGGTAGGCGCTCGCAGAGGGTGCTACTCCGCGTCGCCGTTCGGCCAGGGAGCGTCAAAGGCGAGCGCAGCCGCACGAGTCAGCTCCGATACCCCGGCGAGCAGTTCAGCGAACGAAGCCGAGCCCAGCAGTGCTAGTTGATCGAGGGCATTGAGGGGTGAGATGGCGGCCAACTGCCAGGCCGCTGCAGCGGGATCGGCCGACAACTCAACGTCGGATGGCCATACGTTCTCGGCGAACTCGCTCGCGACAGCAAGAGTCCGACGTACCAGCTGTTCGGCTACTTCCCGCAGCCGCCACAGGCCGTCGTCCCATTCCAGCTCGGCCATCTCGTGCACCTCGGCGCGCGGGTGCGGCGTATCGTCCAGCCACTCGGTGACTTCGAAGCGTCGACTGCCTTGAGCAATCAGGCCGACAAAGCCTTCTTGGGCACCAAGCTGGGTGATCTGGGCGATCGTGCCAACACTGAAGCACTCCTCCCCGCCGCCCACCTCGCGCCCGCGCTCGATCAGCACGACACCGAACCGGGCGTCCTCACTTTTCAGCAGCTCGGCGAGCATGATCAAGTAGCGCTCCTCGAAAACGCGGAGTCGCAACGGCATGTGCGGGAACAGCACCGAATTCAGCGGAAATATGGCTAGGACTGCCACACCTTCAGACAACCACCAGCCTCCAACCGTTGCCACCAATCCGCGCTGGGGGCTTGTCGGAGGCGCTCGTGCCCTTCGACACGCTCAGGGCACACACGCTCAATCCAGCAGATCACGGATCACGCCATCCGCGAGCAACCTCCCCTTGCGGGTCAAGATCAACATGCCGTCCTCGACGACAGCCAGGCGCCGCGTCAGAAGATCAACAAGACGACTCTTCTCGGTACTGGTGAGCAATGAGGTGCTGAGGCCGTCAGCAAGGCGTAACTCGAGCAGGATGCGCTCGACCCGCCGTTGCTCAACAGAAAGCAGTTCTCGGGCCTGAGCCGGCGATTGACCCGAGGCGAGCTTCGCCGCGTACGCCTGCGGATGCTTGACGTTCCACCACCGCAGGCCACCCACATGGCTGTGAGCGCCAGGTCCAACGCCCCACCAATGATGGCTGCGCCAGTAGCCCTCATTGTGCCGGCAGCGGGATGCCGCACTCGTTGACCAGTTGCTCACCTCGTACGCCGTGTAGCCGGCAGCGGCGAGCCGGTCGTCAGTGATCAGATACTTATCGGCAAGATCATCGTCATCGGGGAATGGCAGCTCGCCGCGTCGGACCCGGGCCGCCAGGCGGGTGCCCTCCTCAACGATCAGTGCATAGGCGCTGATGTGCTCTGGCGCTGCCGATAGCGCCGAATCCAGGCTTTCCTGCCAGTCGTTCGCCGACTCCCCCGGCGTTCCGTAGATCAGATCAAGACTGATGTTGGCGAATCCGGCTGCTTTGGCCTCTGCCACAGCCTGCAGCGGGCGGCCCGCCGTGTGCGTGCGGTCAAGTGTCGCGAGCACGTGAGGCACCGCGGACTGCATGCCGAAGGAGATCCGGTTGAAGCCGAGCTCGCGAAGCCGGTACAGGCCCGCGGAGTCAATGGACTCCGGGTTGGACTCGGTCGTCACCTCGGCGTCCGGGGCCAGCCCGAAATGGTCATTCACCGCCGCAATCAGCCGACCAAGATCATCTGGCGACAGCAGGGTCGGGGTCCCGCCACCCACGAAGACTGTCGAGACGGCTGGAACGTCCGGGCCCAGCACTCGAGCCGCTAATCCAAGCTCATGGATCGCGGCGTCAACGTAGCCCGCGCGGCTGGCTCCGCGCTCGCTGCCGAGCTCGGCGGCGGTGTAGGTGTTGAAATCGCAGTAGCCGCAGCGTGTCGCGCAGAACGGTACGTGGATGTAAATGCCGAGCGGTCGGAGCGAGAGCTCCGCTTGCGCCTGCTCCGGTAGCGAGCCGTCGCTTGGCGCAACCTGTCCCTCAGGCATGACTGACGGCATATCTCGAGGCTAATGCCGTGGCCAGATGAATCGCTGGAAAGTTCACTCCAGCCGAGCCTGCTGCGCTTGACTTACGGGTGAACTGTGCGGAGCAGCTCCAGCTGGAGTGAAGTTTTCAGCGTTGTGGGCCAGAAGCAGCGGCGATTCTCCTGCAAGGCTTTGGTGCCGGGCTTGGCTCCACCGCCAGAATCCGACGAGCACCACAACCCCGAGCGCAGTACCGAAGGCCAGGGCCTGGACGAAGATCTCACGGTCAAAGACAAACGCCACGTAAAGAGCGGCCCATACCGCGAGCCACTCAAGCCGGCCAGCCATGATCACCAACACGACGAAGGGCAACGCATACCACGCATAGATCGGCGTGGCGATGAGAAACGAGCAGCCATAGAGCCAGCAGCAGGTGAGCAACACCGGTTCCCGCGAGGAACGCACGACGGCCAACACCGCGCAACAGGTCGCCAGCGCCAAAGCGACCGGCAGACGCCATTGCTCGGGCAACCAGCTGAGCAGGGCGAACCGGCGGCCCCTGTCGTAGCCCTCCTCCTGCCAGTAGCCGGGCAGGAACCCGAGCACCAAGACACCGACTGCCACAAGGTGCGGCAGGTACGATGCCGCCACCAAACCCACTGCGGTCAGTGCAGTACGCCAGCGGCCACGCCTGAGGAAGACCGGGAGCAGCAGCAGCGGAACGAGCTTGAGGCCTCCCGCCAGGCCAAGGAAAACGCCAGCCAACCAGTGACGCCTGCGGACGGCCGCCCAACCGAGGCCGAATACGCAAAGCGCGGAGATGGCGTCCAGGTGTGCGCCATTGGCCGCCTCCAGTGCCACCGCCGGGCAGGCACCGTAGAGCAGCGCCCAGCCGCTTCGGTCACCGAGAAAGCGTGCCAACAGCCAGGTGGTGAGTAGGACGGCACCAGCTGCAGCGATCTGCAAACCGAGAGTGCCCACGACCTTCGGCGTGAACAAGGCCACCAGCGCAAACCAAAGCTGAGCAAGCGGCGGATAGATGGTCGGCACCCCAGGCCGGTTGATCAGTGGCGGCTCCCCTACCGGGAAGAGCAACGGGTCGCGCAGATGTGCCAAGGCGGGATCCAGTGGGACGAAACGGTAAGGATCGATGCCAGCTAGCAGTACCCGACCGTCCCAGACGTAACGGTAGGCGTCGTCGCTGGTCCGCGGCAGGAGGAGCAGCTCCGGGAGCTGGACGGCCAGCGTAACGAGGAGAACGAACCAGATCGGTGTCCGCCCCGCATCCTTTCGCACAAAGATCGCCAAACCGACAAAGACCATCCCGACGAGCGCGATCACCCGACCGAACCAGTGCAGCTGCGCCAGAGCGATCATCATGGCTGCGTTGATCAAGACGATGATCAATGCAGCGATGATCATCCGACGGCTCGGCAGCATCGGTGTTTTACCCATGCTCACAGTGGGCTGCTCATTGAGCGCAATGCCACGAACACCCGCTCACCAGCCGTCCACTCCTCAACGAGGAGAAGATCAAGTGACTTTGCCGCTTGGAGTAGTGCTGTCGACCCGATGCGCGACCACGGCAAGGCTACGGAGGTCGCATCCTCCGTCCGCAGCACGACGATGCGCCTTTCGTGCCGATCGGACACTCGGTCGACCTCGCAGATCACCAAGCCGCCAGATCTGACAAGCTGCGCGCAGCGGGCGAGCAGAATGGCAACGTCCCCGCCCATGCCCACGTTGCCGTCCATCAGCAACGCCGTGCCCCATCGACCTTCGGCGGGCAAGTGCTGGTTGATTCTGCGACGCAGCGCCAGCCCGCCGCGTGCCATGCTCAGCCCTACCGCTACCGACGACATGTCGACACCCAGTGCCGCGCGCCCCGACTCGCCGAGCGCCTGCACCATGCGTCCCGGCCCGCAGCCCAAATCGATTACCGGCGGCTCACATCGCGCCACCACGAGCAGGTCCACCACATCTGCTACGCCAGACCAGCGCAAGACGTCTAGAGGCAGCGGGCTTTCGCTGTCGATTCCGGCTGCCGTGATGTTGCTGGCGATCAACGTGCCGGCATAGGCGGCATCAAAGAAACGATCGCTGGTCTGCAAGGGATGCCGGCTGGTGATCTCCTCGTACCTGCGCGAAAAGCGTAGGCCCGGAAACTGCATTGCCACCAGATCCGCATCCTCCGGCCGATCGACATCGCGCAGCGGCGGCAGCAGCTTCACGCTCAGACCGGCGTTGATTAGCCGGGCCAGTTGAGCTGAACCAGTGCGGCTGGTCGACATCGGTACCCCGTCAAAGAGCCCGGACGGATGTCCGTACCGCAGGCCGATCGCCCAGAAGCCACCGTCCTCACTCAGCCCAAGAACTGCATCGGCTCCTTCCCAGTCGCTGTCCAGAAGCTGAGCGGTGACCTGCGGTGTGTCCATGCCGATCAGCAGAGCCGGCTGGTCCATCGGCTCCGAGACAGCGGCAGCGAACGCGGCGGCCAGCCGCTCATTGAACGTTCCCGGCGGCTGAGCGATAACCTCGAAGCCGTCCTGCCAGGACGCTCGATTCCCTTCCCACGCGAGAATGCGGCGGGTCGCCCCACACCTCCGCACTGCCGCGACGGTGTCTACGAGCGCCGCCGCAGCAAGCCTCGCCGCCTGGCCCGCGCTGAATACAGGCTGCAAGCGGGTCTTGACGCGACCCGGGACCGGTTCCTTGGCCAGCACGATGATGGTCGCTGCATGATCAGTCATGGCGCACGAGGCGCTTGCAGCGCGGCGCTCATGTCCCGTACGGCACGCCAAGCACCCAAGGGAGAACCGGTGACTTTGGAGCGGCCGCGACGTGGCAGATAGTCCACCCTCACCTCAACGATTCGCCATCCCGCATCGGAGGCGCGTACCAGGGTCTCGGCCGGGTAGCCGGATCGCCGGTCCCGGAGCTGCAACGCGAGCAGCGACTCGCGGAGAGCGGCTCGCATCGGACCAAGGTCCGCAACGATCAGGCCGGTACGCCTGCCGACCCGCCGGGCCAGCTCCCGGTTCGCGAGCCGCAACGGCCACGGGAAGGCTGCGGCGTTGACTGGGCGGCGGCTGCCGATAACGAGATCGGCCGTACCGCCGATGACGGGCGCCACAACGCGATCCAACTGCTCGGGGTTCAGGCTGGCATCGGCGTCCATCACCGCTACGACTGGAGCCGTCGCGGCCAAGAGCCCCGCGTGGCAGGCAGCGCCATATCCCCGTTGGGGCGCGTAAACCACCTGCGCCCCGTGATCACGTGCGATCTCGGCAGAGCCGTCGGTGGAGCCGTTGTCGACAACGATCGGCCGTACCCAGGACGGCATCCGCCCCAGCACCCAACCAAGTGCCTCGGCCTCATTGAGGCACGGCAGGATGACCTCGATCTCAGGTGGCAATGCACCGACCATCCACCGACGCTACGGTCGGTCGTCACCCGCTGGGCAGAGGCAATCGCTTTCGGCTCGCTTACGCCCTCAAGCAGGACTGCCTGCGGTGTAGTCGCAGTAACGCCCGGTGCCTAGGCTGATGATCATGACAGCGCGCGTGCTAGTCGTCGAGGACGATGTCACGATGGCGGAAGTGCTGAAGGCCTATCTCACCAGAGCCGGGTATCAGGTGGAATGCAGCGGCAATGGTGGTGAGGCTGCCCAGCTCTGGTCGCGGATCAGCCCCGATGTCGTCATCTTGGACATCATGTTGCCCGGCCTCTCGGGCTTGGAGTTGTTGCGACGCCGCCGGCGTAGCGGAGATCATGCGTGCGTCATCATGCTGTCCGCGCGTGGCGAAGAGGAGGATCGCCTGGTCGGACTGGAAACAGGTGCCGACGACTACGTCGTGAAGCCCTTCTCGCCACGCGAGGTCGTGCTGCGAGTCGAAGCTCTGCTCCGGCGTACCGAGCGGCTGGCCGGCACACCGCTGCTGAATTCGATCGTGACCCTCGGCCCGGTGACCATCGATTCAGCGGCACGGGAAGCTCGCCGGTCCGGCAGACCGCTGTCTTTGACGATGCGGGAATTCGACTTGTTGGCCTTCTTGGCCAGCCATCCCGGCCAGACCTTCAGCAAGGAGGAACTGCTGCGACGGGTCTGGGGGTGGGACTTCGGTGACACGTCAACGGTCACAGTGCACGTCCGACGGCTCCGGGAGAAGCTGGAGCGGGATCCTTCGGATCCGACGCTGGTCCTGACCGTTGGACGCTTTGGCTACCGCATGGCGCGGGAGGACGAGCTGGTCGGTGAGGACGGCCGGTCATGAAAGACCTCATGATCATCATCGGGCTCACGCTGGCAAGCTGCATTGCTGTCGGGTTGATCGGTTTGGCTCTGCTGTATCTGGTGCGTTACCGATCGCTGCGCCACCAGCTGACGATTGCCATGCTGCTGCCGGTCGTTGCGGTGGCAGCAACGGTATTGATCAATGTGCAGCTGATGTTTCTCTCCGCCCACGACTCGCTGGTGATTCTGATCGCACTGCTGACATCGTTGCTGCTCGCGGCACTCGGCGCATGGCTGGTGGTGCGCCGCATTTCGCAGGCCTCCCGCCGCGTCGGCGCAGGCCTTCACCAGCTCGTCACAGATTCAGCAAGCGGCATACCGGTGGATGCTGCTGGTTCAGCCGAAGCCGCCGCCGCGCCCCGGGAGCTTGCGGAGGTCCTTGAGGACCTTGCCGAAACCCGCCGCACCCTAGCTGAATCACGAGCTCGCGAACGGGCCGCAGAGCAGTCCCGCCAAGAACTGGTCAGCTTCATGTCCCATGACCTGCGTACGCCGCTAGCAGGCCTTCGTGCACTGTCGGAGGGCTTGGAGGATGGTGTGATCGATGACGTGCCACGAGCGATGTCTCATGTGCGAGCCACGGTGGCGCGGATGAGCGTCCTGGTGGACGACTTGTTCGAGCTGTCGCGGGTACAAGGCGCAAGGGCAGCCAAACCGCAGACGATGGTGTCTCTTGCGGAGCTGATCAGTGATGTGGCGTCCGAGTCGACAGCAACGGCTCGGACCCAAGGGGTTCGCCTGGAAGTGGATCTTCCCGACAACGACAGGCTCGCCGTGCTCGGATCCTCAGACGACCTGGCAAGGGCGTTGACCAACCTGACTACGAACGCTATCCGGCACACCGACCCGGATCTAGTAGTGCGGCTTGAGGGCCGACGAACTGCCGACGGTCATATTCGAGTCGCCGTCAGTGATAGCTGTGGCGGGATTCCGGAAGCCAACCTTGCCCGCGTCTTCGAAGCTGGCTGGCGCGGCACCCCGTCCCGGAGCGATGACGGCGGGGCGGGCCTGGGCCTGGCGATTGCCCGCGGCGTGGTCGAGTCGCACGGCGGCGAGATCTCGGTACACAACGTCGAGGGCGGCTGCCGCTTCGAGGTGGGCTTACCAGTCCCCCAGCCGGCGAGCCACATGACATGAAAGTGCTGCTCACCGGCGGTGCTGGATTTATCGGCCGGGCGGTTCATGATCAACTCGCAGTGGCCGGGCACACGATCCGTGTCTTTGACCGGGTACTAGACCGACGGGACGACATCCTTGATCACGATCGGCTCGGGGCGGCGGCATCCGGGTGCGACGCCGTCATTCACCTTGCCGCCAAGGTCGGCCTCGGAGTCAGCATCTGTGACATCGACGATTACGCGCTGCACAACGATTACGGGACCGCGGTGGCGCTTCGTGTTGCGGCTGAGGTGGGCATCTCGCGGTTCCTTTATGCCTCCTCGATGGTCGTCTATGGCGAAGGCCGATACCGCTGTGCCGAGCACGGATCCGTTCGCCCGCCACCACGTCGTCGGGAGGATCTAGACGCTGGGCGCTTCGACCCGCTGTGCCCGATGTGCAGCACTGACCTGCATGCCGAATTGGTGCCGGAGTCGGCCGCGCTGGATCCGCGCAATGCCTACGCGGCAACGAAGGCACACGGCGAGCAGCTGGCGGCAATCTGGAGCCGGGAGACCGGAGGAACCGTAGCCGCCCTCCGCTTCCACAACGTCTATGGCCCCGGAATGCCGCGAGACACTCCATACGCCGGAGTAGCGTCGATCTTGATCGACAGCCTGCTGCGTGGCGAGCCTCCGCAGGTCTTCGAGGACGGCTGCCAGCGCCGCAACTTCATCCATGTTTCCGACGTGGCAGCCGCGGTGCTCGCGGCACTTCACACTCGGCTCCCGGTAGGCCTGACGCCGCTGAACATCGGCACACCTTGGGTGATGACCGTCGGCGAGATGGCCGCCGAGTTGAGCCGTACTCTGGGCGGGCCGGCACCAGTGGTGACTGGCGCGTACCGCCTCGGCGACGTCCGCCACGTCACGGCCGATTGCTCGGCTGCCGAGCGAGTGCTTGGCTGGCGCGCCCAGATCAATCTTGCCCGTGGGCTCTCCGACTTGTCAGCATCGATGGCCACCAGAGCAGCCACTGACGCTGACAAGTCGGTTAAGGGATGAGGACGAGCTTCGCGCGGGCGTGGCCGTCTTTGATGATGCCGTAGGCCTCCGCGGCCCGGTCGAAGGGAAAAGTCTGGATCTTGATCACGAGTTTGCTCTGTTCCAGCAGCTCGGCAGCCTCGCCGAGGGCCTTCATGGGCTGGCTTTCTGCGCCACCGGTGACACGAGCGCCGGCTGCGGCGGCTGAGAAATTGGCAATGGAGACAACCTGGGACGGCTCGGGGGCAAGGCTGATCAGATCTTCAATCGGAGTCTTGCCTGCCGCGTCGAGCACGGCGTCGATCTTTCCGACATCGAGGGCCCGCACCCGATCCACCATCCCTTGGCCATAGACCACTGGAATGGCGCCAATCTCGCGGAGATGGTCATGGTTGGCCTCACTTGCTGAAGCGATCACCGTCGCACCGCGGGCTTTCGCGAATTGCGTTGTGGCCGACCCAACGCCGCCGGCGCCACCGTCAATAAAGAGGGTGTCGCCTTCCTTCACATTCAGCAGACGTAGCACGCGTTCAGCCGTCTCAGCGACGGTGCCGGCTGCTGCTGCAACGGCCCAGTCCACCGACGCTGGTTTGTGGACCCAGGAATTGAGGACCGCGTACTCGGCATGCGTGTGCGTGCCTAGACCAAACACGTCCTCCCCGACCTCGACGCCAGTGACGCCTTCGCCGATCTCGTCGACAACGCCAGCGGCGTCATAACCCGGATAACCGGCGTCCTCCAGCGGCTTGCCCTGCGCGAACCTGCCGGAGAGGAACTTCCAGTCAGCAAAATTGACGCTGGCGGCTCGTACCACGATGCGAATCTGTCCGGGTCCGGCATGCGGCTCAGGCGTCTCACTGAGGCTCAGGACCTCGGGGCCGCCGTACTCGCTGAACTGAAGTGCAAACACGATTTCTCCTTAGGCTCGGCTCGCTCGCAGAGCAGGTTACTTCTTGTCGGTCTTACCCGTGTCCGCGGTAGAGAGCGCGGCCACGAAGGCCTCGGGCGGGACCTCGACGCGGCCAACCATCTTCATTCGCTTCTTGCCCTCCTTCTGCCTTTCGAGCAGTTTGCGTTTTCGAGTGATGTCGCCGCCATAACACTTGGCCAGTACGTCCTTGCGGACTGCCCGGACGGTCTCGCGTGCGATCACCCGCGTCCCGATGGCCGCCTGAATGGGAACCTCGAATTGCTGCCTGGGAATCAGCTCCTTCAACTTGGCCGTCATCATCACGCCATATGAGTAGGCCTTGTCTTTATGCACGATCGCGGAGAAGGAGTCGACCGGCTCACCGTGCAACAAGATGTCGACCTTGACCAGGTCAGCTGCTTGTTCGCCGGACGGCTCATAGTCGAGGCTCGCATAACCCCTGGTACGCGATTTCAGCGCATCGAAGAAATCAAAGACGATCTCGGCCAGCGGCAGCGTGTAGCGGATCTCGACCCGGTCCTCGGAGAGATAGTCCATACCGCGCTGGATGCCGCGACGGCTCTGGCACAGCTCCAGGATGGTGCCGATATAGGTAGCCGGCGCCAGGATGGTGGCCTTGATGACCGGCTCGTACACCTCCGCGATCTTGCCGCTCGCCGGATACTCCGAAGGATTCGTGACCTCGAGCTCGCTGCCATCTTCCATGATCACGCGGTAGACCACACTGGGCGCGGTGGAGATCAAGTCAAGATCAAATTCGCGCTGCAGGCGCTCGCGCACGATCTCCATATGTAACAGGCCGAGGAAGCCGATCCGGAATCCAAAGCCGAGCGCACCTGAGGTTTCCGGCTCGAAGCTCAGCGCGGCATCATTGAGCTGCAGCTTGTCCAAGGCCTCCCGCAATTCTGGATAGTCACCACCGTCGATGGGAAAGAGGCCGGCAAACACCATCGGCTTGGGAGGTCGGTAGCCGCCGAGATCGTGCGAGGCCGGCCGGCTCAGCGAGGTGACCGTATCGCCGACACGGGACTGCCGTACCTCTTTTACCCCGGTGATCAGATAGCCGACCTCACCGACACCCAAGGAGGCCGTCTTCGTCGGCTCGGGAGAGATGACACCCACTTCCAACGTCTCGTGGGCCGCCTTCGTCGACATCATCAACACTCGCTCCCGATGCGACAGCTCGCCGTCAACAACGCGTATGTAGGTGATGACTCCTCGATAGGTGTCGTAGACCGAGTCGAAGATCAACGCTCTGGCGGGCGCGGCGGGATCCCCGATCGGCGCCGCTATCTGGGCCACGATCTCATCCAGCAGAAGCGCCACACCCTCGCCCGTCTTCGCTGACACGCGCAGCACCTCACCTGGATCGCAGCCGACGACTTTGGCTAGCTCAGCCGCGTACTTGTCCGACTGGGCACTGGGCAAGTCGATCTTGTTCAGGACCGGAATCACATGAAGGTCGGCTTCCAAGGCCAGATAAAGGTTGGCCAGTGTCTGGGCCTCAATACCCTGGGCGGCATCCACCAGCAGCACAGCACCCTCGCAGGCGGCCAGGGAGCGCGAGACCTCGTAAGTGAAGTCCACATGGCCCGGCGTGTCGATCATGTTCAAGACATAGGTCTGAGTGACATCCGGGTCGCCGCCCCGGCTGCGCATCCTCCACGGCATCCGAACGGCCTGGGATTTGATGGTGATCCCGCGCTCCCGCTCGATGTCCATGCGATCCAGGTACTGAGCTCGCATCGAGCGCTCGTCGACGACACCGGTCAGCTGCAGCATCCGGTCGGCCAAGGTCGACTTGCCATGGTCGATGTGCGCGATGATGCAGAAGTTGCGGATGATCGACGGGTCGGTACGGCCCGGCGGCGGCGTGAACACAGGACTCACACCAACATCCTCACGTGATATGGCGAATTTGGCCCGCCGATGACGCCGCTGGTAGCGTTATCGGTTGCGCCTGCACAGCAGCGCCGCCCATCACCAGATCAGAAAGAGTTCCAGAGGCCTGTCGTGGCGAACATTAAGTCCCAGCTCAAACGCATCAAGACCAACGAGAAGGCTCGTCAACGCAACAAGGCGACGAAGTCTGCACTGAAGACCTCGATTCGTCGGTTCCACGAGGCCGCAGCCGCTGGCGATGCGGAGAAGGCTACTGAGCTGGCGCACTCCGCCTCGCGTTCGCTGGACAAGGCCGCATCAAAAGGCGTGATCCACAAAAATCAGGCGGCGAATCGCAAGTCCGCCATCACGGCCACGGCAGCTCATCTGGAGCCCTCCGGCAAGAAGAGAAAGAAGCGCTAACCGGCACTAGCTCCGGCGCAGACGCGAGACGCCGAGCACGGCTCGCTCCAATGCGTATGCGGCATCGTCAGCAGCGCCCTTGACATCTGCGTCGGCCACCGCGACTACCTTGAGCGCTGTCGCGAGACCTGCCTGATCCCAGCCACGCGCTTGGGAACGCATCGACTTGAGCTTCCAAGGCGGCACCCCTACCTCTCGAGCCAGATCTGCTTCTCTTTGCCCGCTGCCTGCCGTAATCAACTTGCCAAGACCGCGGACGCCGGACGCCAGAGCGCTGGTGATCAGCACCGGGGCAACACCTGTCGCAAGCGCCCAGCGGAGCTGCTCCATCGCAATACCGGTGCGCCCCGCCAACGCCGCGTCTGCCACCGCAAAGCTGGTCACCTCGGATCGACCACCGAAATACCGGCGGACCTGATCGACGGTGATCGGACCGCCCTCGCCATCTGAGAGCAGCTGGACGACCGCCGCCGCTAGAGCCCGCAAATCGTGGCCCACGGCGTCCACCAGCGCCGACGCGGCGCCTGCATCAATCGAGCTACCGGCTCGCTTGGCTTCTGCTAAGACGAACTGCGGCAGCTCCCACGACTTCGCAGCTGCACAGTCGATGACCTCAACGCCCGCGGACTTCAGCTTTCCAAGGAGCCCTTTGCCCTTCTGCCCGCCGCGGTGCACGGTGATGATGGCAAGATCCGGCAGCTGCTCGGCGGCAAGGTTGACCAGATCCACGTCGAGTTCCGGCGCCAAATCCTCCAGCTCCGTGATCACGGCGGCTCGGTAGCTTGAGAACAGCGAGGGACCGGTGATCTCGGCAAGCTTGCCCGAATCCAGCCGAGCCGCCTCGATCTCGGAGACTTCGACATCTGGCGCCTCTGAGCGCATCTGGAGACAGAGTGCTTCGACCGCGCGGTCTGCAAAGAGCGCCTCTGGCCCACAGATGAGGACCAGCCGACCGAATGCAGACCTCGGTGCCGCCACGCTTCTCAGCATGCCAGCCTCCACTGACTCCCAGGGTTGATGCCAGATAGGTCATGTTCCGTCCTGCAACACAAATCAGATTCGCGCCTTTGTATGACTGGTGTTGATATACATGAGCCGAGACACTGGATACGAGGCGGAAGGGGCGTCGTGGTCGGCAAGTTGTGGTCCTCAATGTTCGGTCGAGTCGTTACTGATCGGCAGACTCCGACTGACCCCAGCGACCGCGAGAAGAATGTCATGGAAGAGCCAGCGCTGGGCATGAAGCTCACCGGGGATCCACATCCTCTAGACCGCCTGGTGAGCGTCCAGCCGAACACCGTTGTGGTGGTGTTCGAGCAGGATAGTGCGCCACGGCTCAAATTCCCCGGCGAATATCTCACGCCTGGGCTACTTCCCTCACTGCGCCCAGTCCAGGTGCTGGCGGTCAACACGGCACCTGTCGCGCTTGACGTCACCGTCGACCATCTCCTGACACTGGACGGGCACGAGATCGAGCGATGCCTGGTCCGAGTCACCGTTCAACTCACAGATCGCGACAAATATGCCTCGGTAGCCGGCCTAGCCGCGGAATACGGGACCGAGCTGGAGACCTACCTGCTTCAGCGGGTCGAAACCGAGGTGGCTATGGAGATGCACGCCGCCGTCAAGATGAACCGGCTTGCCGACCTACGTCGCCAGACAGTGCAACAGGTCATGGCCGAGCGCTGGTTGCCCAAGACATTCGGAAGCGGAACATTGGTACGTCGCGATTTTGCAGTCATCGAGGTCACCTGGCCCAAAGACAGCGCTATCCCGGGCGCGAAAGCTCAGCCCAATTCGACAAGTACGGACCAGACGGCCTCAACCGTCAAGCCGGCACCGGCTGCGCCTATTGCGGCCAAGACCCCGGCAGCATTCGTCACAGAATTGACCATGGATGCTGGGCTGCGTCGAATCTGGCGTCGCTATGCAGAACCGGAGCTGCGGGCCATTGCCGGCGCCAAGGTTGGCAATTCGGCAACCGTCGTTGCCGTAGTAGATCGCGAGCCCGGTGCGTTTGAAGGAAGCCGGCTTCGCGAAGCATTTGGCGTCTACCTGGAAGATCGAAATGTGCATTTCGTAGCTGCTGTCGCAGATTCCTATGAGGATCTCGTTCGCGCCTGGTTCAAGCAGGTTGACGGCAGTCCGGGACGATTGGTGTCGGTCCGCTCGGTTGATGATGACTCGATCCTGCGGATCGGTGTCGATCATGCTCTGCGATCGGCCGAGGAGCGAACGCAAGGACTCTCGGTCGGCACCCAGTCGGATCGAGAAGCCCTACGGCGGCTACTTCCCCATGAGCGGGTCGAGTTCATGGCGGCGGACACGACGGGCTGATCCAATGCGCGTGAGCGACCCCCCGTCGTGACCAGGATCACGTATACCAATCCGGGCGCTGCCCGCCCGGACGTGGGGTCGCTCGGGCCATCTGGCGCCGAACGGGCCGAAGAGTCCCGGAAGATTCGGCAGGCGGCAACTATCCCTCTGGTCATCTCACTGGGTGCCCAATGGGTCTTCTTTATCCACTACTGGATCCCGGAGACGAGCACCTTCCCGGCTAGCGAACTGTGGCTCACTCAGCTGTCCCCCCTCGCCTCAGCTGCTCTGACCAGTGAAGGCCAGCCGCAGGTCCAAGCGCAGAACGGGCAGTGGGGACTTCCGGCGCTGGTGCTACTGATCTGTGCCTTTGCGCTGTTCTGGCTCTCCCGCACCCGGCATTGGCTCGGGCGCACGGCGATGCTTGCTCCGGCGGCCCTCGGCCTGATAGCAGCCCTGGCAAGCGTGATAGCGCTCGCCGCGAAGGGTGAGTTGAGATCGACAATGATCGGCGTCTTGCTGCTGATCATTTGGGTCGGGAGCGCTGGGTATGCCTCGCTGCACGGATTCCTGGACAACCTCGCACCGTTGCCACCCAAGAATTGGTACAGCGGTCTGCCGCTCCTCGCCGCGTACGCCATCATCGGCCCGGCACCGACAGCTGTGGGCCGTTGGTTGTTCGCTGCGGAGATACGCGATGCGGCCTACGCACTTCAGGACAACACGGTGGCGCTCCGACTTGCCGCTTTGTGGACCGCGAGCAGCGCGCTGCTCTACCTGTGTGGATTGCTGATCGGCGTCGCCGTCTGGGTCGCCTACCAGGCATGGCCGCCGCGTCGCGATGCTGCATTCATGGGCCGCTGCCTGATTGTGGTCGGCATCTTGATCGTCACAGCTGCCGTCGGGTGGCCAGCTAGCAGCGTCGCCGAGAAAAGGGTGACCGAGCTGGCCTACGAGAGCCCAGCGGATGAAGTGAGCTTCAGCTGCGGCTCCTGGATCCTTGATCAGCCCACAACGGCCTCGCAGAGGGCACCGGCCAAGACCCTGGTGATCAGCGGCTTTACCTGCCGGACCGTGACAACCTTCGCGGGGTATCAGCAGCTCTCCACCAGGGGACTCAATGTCTCGCTGTCACCGGTCACCGCCTATACACCTGAGGGCTCCAAGATCTCAGGTCGTATCGTCGCGGCCGAATACGGTGAGGTCATCGTCGTTGCAGGCACAACCAGGTTCGATACCCGCGCGGATGTGCTCCTGGGCCTCGGCTTAACCGACAGCGCAGAGCTCTGGCGCTATGTCTGCGGGGATGATCCGCTGGGTGTGCGCTTCGCCAACGTGCCCGGCGGCGACAATCCGGCCAATGGGCACATCACTCAAGGCGAGGTAGCCCCTGAGGTGGTGGCAAGCTGTGATGGCCAGATCGTGCGCATCAACCCGACGACCGGGCCTGGATGATCATGGAGTAGTTGGCTAGATGAGCTCCGCAACGAAGGCGGTCCAGGCAGCCAGGTTCCTCAGCGGGATGTATCGGGAACGAGCGCGGGTTCTCTATTGGGCCCACGTCCGCGGCGATCTCTTCAGCCAACTCACCCTGCCGAACCATCACACCGATCCATACCAGATCTATGAGGAAATGCGGGCAAAGGGACCGCTGCTGCCCACCCGGCTCGGCAACTACACCACCACCAGCCGCCGCTTATGCAATGAGGTGCTGAGGAGTCGGAGGTTCGGCGTAAAGCCCGAAGACGGCAGCGATGACCTTGCCAATCAGGCAGGACTCGACCTGTCATTACTTGAACTCAACCCACCCGACCACACCCGGATCCGCCGGCTCGCTGCACCGGCCTTCACCCCACGGCGGATGGCGGGGTACCGGGGATTGGTCGATCAAGCGATCCGAGAACTGCTCGACAAATGTGAACGCGAGCGCGAGTTCGACCTCATGGCATCCTTCGCCTCGCCACTGCCCATTGCGGTAGTGACTCACCTCCTTGGTCTTCCCAATGATCCGGAAAGGTTGCGGCGGCTCGGCTCGACGATTGCTCGTGCCCTGGATGGCATCTGGTCACTCGGCCAGGCCCGGACGCTGGCTGCAGCCGATGCCGAGCTCCGGACCACATTCGCCGAGCTGCTCGACCGGCGCAGAGCAGACCCCCGCAATGACCTGGTGTCTGCGCTGGTGGCTGAGCAAGGCAGAGAAATCACCCCCGCAGAATTGTCGGCACTGGTGCGGCTCCTTCTCATCGCCGGCTTCGAAACCACCGTCAACGCGATCGGTAACGGCATGCACTGGCTGCTGGCCAACCCGGAGCAGTGGGATTTACTCGTCAAAGACCCTGGGCGGGCGCCGGCCGTCGTCGAGGAGGTGCTCCGATTCGATCCTCCGGTCCAGCAGACGGCGCGGGTAGCCAATCAGCCGACAGAGGTAGGCAATGTGTTGGTCGCCGAGAACCAGTGGGTGATCACGCTGTTAGCGGCAGCCAACCGCGATCCCGAGGCCTACCCAGACCCCAACCGCTTCGACATCACCCGAGAATCCCCGGTTGAGCACCTCGCCTTCTCCGGCGGCATCCACTACTGCCTCGGCTCGCCGCTGGCGCGGCTGGAGCTGACCCAGGCGTTCCGCGCGCTTGCCGAACGGTTCCCGCGGATCCGGCAGAACGCGCCGATGACGATGCGGCCCGGTACTACTCTGCGCGGACCACTGCACTTTCCGGTAGCAGTGTCCTAGTGTCGTGCCGCGGCACGGGTGATCATCGTTGGGTGACCGCAGCCAATCGGTCACGATCCGGCCGCACCGCGATCGAGCCGTGCTGATCAGTCCGGAGCAGGGTCATTCCAGCTGACCGGACGAGTTGCACCGTACGAGGTGCCGGATGACCATAATCGTTATCGGGCCCGGCACTCGCGATGGCAAGACGGGCCTGCGTCGCGGCGAAGAACGCCGGATCCTGCTGGGCCGAACCGTGGTGCGGAATCTTGAGGACATCGGCTCGAAGGTCGGCCTGGGTGCCCAGAATCGCCTGCTGGCCAGGCGGTTCGACGTCGCCAGTGAGCAGCAGCCGGAGGCCGGCGACCGTGACCATGATCACCAGGCTGCTGTCGTTCTGTTTTGAGGAGTCATCCTGGTCGACGGACACATGGTCTACCGGTCCCAGCACTTGCACCTCCGCCGCGCCAACACTGGCTCTGGTACCCGCCAGCGGCGCATTCACCGGAATCCCCTGTTGCGCAGCTTGATGTCTGACCGTCGCGGTCAGCGGCCCAGGCGGCGCCAAGGGGCTCAGCCACAGCTGACCGATGCGGCGACGCTGTAGGACGCCAGTCAGGCCAGCAACGTGATCGGCATGAAAGTGGGTGATGATCAGCAGCGGCACCCGCTTGATCCCCAACCGATCCAGACACCCCCGCATCGCGCCGGGTGCCGGACCGCTGTCCACCACGATCGCGCTACCACTGCCTGTCCGCACCGCCAGCCCGTCCCCCTGACCGACATCGCAGGCAACCATCACCCAGTCACGTGGCGGCCAGCCTGGCTGGCGGGGCGCGCCGCCCAAACAGATGATCATGATCCCAGCGAGCAGCAGCGACAGCCACGGCCGCGCCAGCACGTACGCCATCGAGAGTGCGACCAGCAACGAGCCGAGGGCCACCCAGGCCAGGGTCAGCGGAGTCACCGCGAGATGCCATTCCGCGCCCGGAAGCTGGGAACCGACCGAGGCGATCCAGATGATCATCTGTGCACTCCAGGCAGCGCCGAAGCCGAATACTGCAGCGAAGGTCCCGCTGATCAGCGACGCACCGGCGGCGGCAAAGCCGAGCACCGTCGCGGGTCCTACGAACGGACCAGCCAGCGCGTTCGCCACCAGGCCGGCGACGCTTACCCGTTCCGAGATGGCCGCCAGCACCGGGACGGTGGCTAGTTGAGCAGCCAAGGGCACCGCTATCGACTCAGCAATGATCAACGGCAGCCAGCGGTTCATGATCACCGACCAGCTTCGAGCCCACCACACGATCCCGGAGCAGGCTAGGACCGACAACGCGAAGCCGATCGACCTGCTGAGGAACGGATCGGCTAGCAGCAAGATCATGCTCGCAACGGCCAGGTTGCGAACTCCGGCCGCTCGGCTACCTGATCCCAGCGCCGCCAACGCCACCAGGCCCATCGCAGCCGCGCGCAGCACGCTCGGCTCAGTGCGACACAAGGCGACGAAGATGATCACTCCAGCTAGACCGACGGCGCGCAGCCACCACCCCCGGACGCCGACCCAGCGCGCAACGGTCAGCAGGAACGCAAGCAGCAGCGTCAGGTTCGCACCCGACACCGCGGTCAGATGAGCGAGACCGGTCGCTCGAAAGTCCTGGGTCAACTCCGCGTCGAGGCCCGATGTGTCGCCCAGAACGAGGGCAGGCACTAGGGCGCGCGGCTCCGGTCGGCGATCGGCGACTGCTCGCCGCAGCCCGGCGCGGACCCGCTCCACGAGGCGAAGGCCCTGAGACGGGCGCTCCACCACTTCCGGTGAGCCGCGGACACGTAACACCGCGGCCACATCCGAGCCGCGGTCAGGTGCTTCGAGACGCCCCTGCACCGCGACTCGGGTGCCCACTGGGGTCTCGAACCACTTCTCCAGCTGCTGGCCGGTGACGACAACCAATACCGGAGCGCAGACCAGCCAGGCGCTGCCCCGGCCCTCGACGCGTATTGTCACCGCTTTGGTGACTGCGGCGCCAGCCCTGACTCCACTTGTTGCCACTCGGTGTAGGTCTGCGCGTATCTCCAGATCCACCGAAACCACCGCCTGATGCTCCGCCAGCAGGGCAACGGGTCCATGGCGGAGCCGGTGCACATCGACGACCCCCGCGCCCATGATCACGGTCGCGACCAGTGCGGCGCTCAGGACCAGGGGTGAACGCCGCAGAGCAGCGACAGCCAGAGCGACGGCTACAGCGGCTGCAGCCGCGGCAATGACGACTGCCGTCCCCCAGGTTCCGACCCAGGCGGCTCCCCACGCTGCGGCTGCCAGCGGCACCATGCGCAAGTCGGCCGAGCGAGACGGGGTGACCGGCGCAGGAGCAGCCTGCCGATCCATCCACCGGTCAAGAATGAGCCCATCGAGTCCGGTCCGTGCCGCCGCAAGCCGCTGTGCCCAGACGCTCACACCCGGACGTGCGGCGCGATCTGGGCGTACGTCTTTGGGCCGATGCCGTCCACCTCCTGCAGCTCTTCAATCCGGCTGAACCTCCCATGCTGTTGCCGCCAGGTGAGAATGGCCCCGGCTGTGACCGGCCCGACCCCCGGCAGCTCCTCCAGCTGTGCCTGGCTGGCACGGTTCAGATCGAGCGTCGCCGTTGCAGCTGAGCCGCCACCCGCAGCTGACTCGCGGCCGTCTCGCACCTCCCCCGCCGGATCGCCGGCGGTGCCGATCACCAATTGCTGACCATCGGCGAGCAGCTGGGCCAAGTTGAGCTCACCCGGATCGGCTCGATCGGTCATCCCACCTGCAGCGTCGATGGCATCTTGAACGCGTGAACCCTCGGGCAGCTTCACTAGCCCTGGCCGCCGGACGGCGCCGAGCACATGGACAACGAGTTTGATCGCGCGCTCGCTGGTCGAGGCCGATGCTGTCGGCGCATTCTGCACGGGCGTGCTCATGGTCACCACCTCGCTCGGACTGGCCACCGCGATCGGTCGGGCACGCAGCAATAACCATCCGGTTGTGATTACGCCGAGCACCAGCAGAACGCCAATCACTCCGACATGCATCCGGCTGAACCGCTGTCTCGGCAAGTCCTCCAGGGTCTCGGCCACGAGGTGGGCTCTCCCGTCCTCGGCGCTGTCCAGCGCAGACTCTGAAGGAAACTCCGACTCCTCGGCAGAAGCCGCTCCAGGTCCACGCGCCCTGCGTGGCGGTTGCTCAGCCAACACCAGCGCCAATCGGTCGCTAATGAGCCGAGCTAGCTCCAGATCCACTTTTGATCGCCTTGCCATATCGAGAAGCTAAGGACGGCAACGTGGCGTCGAACGCGCGGTCGGGAATCTGTGGACGGCGCATCGGGCCCGTCCGCGGCTGGGGATAGACGCAATGTGCGCGGAGCGTCGCTATGCACACAGCGGTCCCGTCAGACCCGGGGTGACACAACGATCCCAAGGGTGCCCGGACCGACGTGGACGCCGAGCACGGCACTCACCTCTGAGATCACGATGTTTCCGAAGTGCACCCGGCCGCTCAGTCGATCGACCAGCCGCCCTGCGCCGTCGGGGTTGTCGAGATGATGGACGGCGACGTCAACCAGGCCATTCGCCGCCACAGCCTGCTCGAGCGCGGTCAGACTCAATTCCGCTAGCCGCGCCAGCGCCTTGGATTCAGTCCTAACCCGCTCGTACGGCCGAATCTCTCCGTCCGCAACGGTGAGCAAGGGCTTCACCGCCAGCGCGGAACCGAGCATCGCCGCCGCGGTACCAATCCGGCCACCGCGCCGCAGGTATTCCAAGCTGTCAACGTAGAAGTAGGTCGTTGCGGCTGCCGCCCGGCGCCGCACTGTCGAGACCACCTCATCTGAGCCTGCACCCAAGCGCGCTACCTCAGCTCCCGCCAACACTGCAAAACCTGTCGCCATCGCCAAAGTCATGCTGTCGACCACGCTGATCGGAATATCGACAGAGGTTGCGGCCACCTGCGCCGCACTGCAGGTGCCAGAGATCTTGCTGCTGAGATGGACTGAGACGATGGCGTCATAGCCAGCCCGAGACAACTCGGCGTAGGTGTTCTCGATCACCTCGGGCGTAGGTCGTGAAGTGCTCACCTGCCGGCCCTCGCGTAGCGCTCCCGCCACCTCCCATGGCCGCACTACCGATTCCGGACGGCTGATGTCGTCGATGACGACCTGCAATGGAATGATCGAGATGTCAGCGCGGGCAGCGTCGGCTGGGTCCAGGGAAGACGTAGAGTCTGTCACCACTGCGACGCCGGGCATCTGCTCAGCGTAGGACTTTGGCCAACGACCGATCACGGACCTCCGGGGGGCGCCATCTCGTGTCGGTAGAGAGTAAACCGATGAGTGGTCGGACCCGACGCGTCTGGCGCGCCGGGCCTGTGACACTCGTGCTCGTATCGGCCTTCGCGCTCGCCGCCGCTGTCGTGATCCCGATACTCGCGTACTTGATCTACCGGAATGACCGCACACTCTGGCTTCCGGTGCTGTTCGTCATGTTGACGATGCTGGTGCTGCTTTACGCGTGGCGATTCGGGCTCCATCCGCGGCTGCAGGTCACTGACCAGAACGTTGAGATCATCAACCCGTTCCGCCGCTATAGCTTCGACTGGGACGACATCACCGTCATCTCGCCCGGCGAGAACGGTTTGCTCATTGGTTCGGAGGATGATGCGGCCGAGGCCTGGTGCGTCCAAAAGTCCAACTTCGCCAGTCGACGCGGCCGTCTCACCCGAGCCGACCGGATTGCCAACCAGCTCCTCGACATCGTGGAGCTGCATGATCCGCCAATGGAGGATGAGGAGGCCGGGTCACGCATCCGCCGCGCGCGTCCCGACGAAAGCCAGCTGCTCGCCCGGCTGGAACGTGCAGCGAGCGAGGAGGCGCTGGCACATATCTTCCCGCCTGTCCAGTATCCCTATCCGACCACCGCGGTCGCCCGGCGCTGGCGGCAGGTGCTGAGTGATCGGCTGATGCACACCTATCTTCTCGAGTTAGGTGACAGCCCAGTGGGCTACGTCGCTTTCAACGGGGATACCGTGCACCACCTCGGCGTGGTGTCTGCCCAGCAAGGGCGCGGATACGGTTCCGCGCTCCTGGAGTTCGCCTGCATGGAGATCTATGCGGGTGGTACCCGGGAGGCGTTCTGTTGGGTGCTGGCTGACAATCAAGCCGCGCGCGCGTTCTACCGCATCCACGGTTGGATCGAAACCGGTGAGCGGCGGGAGTCAGAATACCCCCCGCATCCTGAGTCGCTTCAGCTAAGGCGCCAGAACCCGCACGCTCCGCGGCGCAGTCTCTGAGTGTTATGGCCGACCGCTTGTGCGGGCCAGGGATCCTGGTCCGGTGACGATCAGCGCGCCGCGCCGCCCCGGGCTCCGTCCGACGGCGGCCAGCTGGGATAGCCGACGACCGCCTGCTCGGTTCCAACAGTTGCTGTTCACCGTGGCAGGCCTTGCGCTACTGCCAGCAGCGGCCGCGACGCTCATGCGCGTACTGCCTCCGAGCGATGACGCGACCGCCCTGCTTGCGGCTTTTATTCCCTACGGCCTACTCGGCTATCTCATCGCGGTTGTTTGCCTGCTGGTCGCCCTGGTGCGCGCCAGACACCGTCTAGTACCTGCTGTGATCACGGCGGCAGTGGTGGTGCTGACTGCCTACCATCTGGCATGGTTGGCGCCGCTCTTTTTTGATGATCATCGAACTGCCGCAGCGGGGCAGTTCCGGTTGATGAGCTTGAACATGTTCAACGGCGAAGCCAATTCCGCCGACGTCGCGGAACAGGCAGCGCGCGCCGATGTCGTGATCTTGCTCGAGACCACGCCCACTGCTCTGAGGGCCCTAGAAGAATACGGCTGGGATGAGCGCTTTCGGTACTCGTTGGGCGATCCAAGGGAGAGCTTCTCCAACACTGCGATCTACTCCCGCTTCCCACTGAGCCGGAGCAAGTCGCTCGGCGATACCTCGTTTCAGCAGTGGGTGACGACCGTGCGCGTTCCCCGCGTCGGCGACATCCGGCTGATCGCTGTTCATCCGTGCAACCCGTACTGTGGCCGCGGGCGCTGGAGCGACGAGCACCGGGTGGTACGGCGCGCGGTGACCGACAACCTCGATCATCCACTGGTCGTGGCCGGCGACTTCAATGCTGTCAGCGATCATGGACCAATGCAGGCGTTGCAGCGCGCCGGATTGCAGAGTGCGACGGATGTCGCTGGAGCTGGCTGGCTTCCGACGTATCCAGCTAATCGGCCAATCCCGCCGTTGCTTCCCATCGACCACGTCTTGATCAACGAAGATCTGACAGCCACGTCAGTGACCAGCTTCACGGTCTCCGGCAGCGACCACCGCGGCCTGCTGGTCACCCTCGCTGGCGCGCGCTGAGCAGCTTCACGGTTGGTATCTGGCCGATACCCAAGATCATCACTACAAGGCACGAGACACATACCGGCACCTCTGCCGCGTACGAGACACATAGCCAGCGCCTCTGCCGCGTAGCCCTGCATAGGTTCCTGACGGTCTGCACACGTTGCAACCTGTGCATGGCGATCGGAACGAACGTGCACGTTGGTTCCGACAACGAGTGAGCGGTGATGAGAGCGAGAGGGTGGATGCAGCAGCTTTACTGCACCACGATGCTGACCAGCTTGGGCGCGCGGATGATCACCTTGGCGACATCGCGCCCGGCCAGGGCGCGCACCACCGATTCGTCGGCCAGCGCTACGGAGCGCAGCTCGTCCTCGCTGATCTCCGGCGGTACCTGCAGCCGACCGCGTACCTTGCCCTGGATCTGAACAACGCAGGTGACCGACTCGGTGACCAGCAAGCTTTGATCAACGCTCGGCCAGCTAGCCTTGGCTACCGATGGGGCGTGGCCCAGACGTTCCCACATCTCCTCGGCAACGTACGGCGCCACCAGACTTAGGGCGATGGTGACCACCTCGGCGGCCTCGCGGACAGCGGGGTCAGCGGGACCGGCGGAACCGTCCATCGCCTTGCGGGTGGCGTTGACCAGCTCCATGATCCGGGCGATGGCCACATTGAACCGCTGCCGAGCGATGGCCTGCTCGATGTCGGCCAGTAGCCGGTGGGTCTCCCTGCGCAAGGTGAGATCTCCCTCGCTGGGTGGCACGCCCGGCGCACTGCTCACCTGGTCGGCCAGCCGGTACGCGCGTTGCAGGAATCTCAGCGAGCCGGCCGGCGACAG
>CAVSSB010000014.1:0-23024 GCA_963730505.1 uncultured Actinomycetota bacterium | reverse complement strand
GTTGTTCCAGGTCTCGATGATCTTCAGCTGTGGTTCCATCTCGGCGAGCCAACGCAGCATCTCGATCTTGAGCAGTAGGCCGAGCCGATGGCCACGGTGATGGCGTGCGACGGCGGTGTCGCCTTGCCCGCCGACGTGAGGCCGTAACGGATGGGTGAACACCACAGTGTGCCCGCCGACCTCACCGGTGTCATGATGCCTCGCGATGACTCGGTACACGTGATCCCCACGACCCCGCGCCGCCGTTTCGAGGTCGCGCAGCCGCTGCAGATCAAACTTTTCGTCCTCAAAAGTCAGATCGCCCATCGGCGCGTCGTTGATAGCTTCAGTTACCTCGACCAGCTCGCTAAGGACCTTGTCAGGAATGGGTGGCTGCAACCGCTCGAGACAGTAGTCGGACGCCGCCGCCTCAGCCATGGCCCAGAGCCGCTGGATCTCGGTCTGATCAATGTCTGCCAGCACCTGGCGCCGGCGAGCATCGTGGCTGGCGTAGCCGAAGCCGAATCCTTCGACAAACCGGCGCGCGCCTTGATCATCTTCAGCCGTCCCAACCCAGATCGTGTTGCGGCCGGCCTCTCGGGCCAGTCGCAACGCCTCGTTCATGATCACTGAACCATGGCCGTGGCGGCGATGATCGGGATGTACGACGATACCGACCCACACCAGATGCAGGTTGTCGCGCGTCGGCAGATCCAGCACAAGCGTCCCGACGGGGTCGGAAGCGTCCTCGGGTATGTAGAGATAGTGCTCTGGGGCATCCAGGTCCCAGCCGTAACGCATCTCCGCGGCCAACATTTCCGCGATCGGCGGAAACGCATCGGGGTCATCAACCTGACGCGCCGCCTCTTCGATGGAGGCGACCACGGAGACCTGGCTCATGTCGTCAGGCTTGACGCGTACGAACGGCATCAAACCAGGGTGCCGCATTCAGCCCTCTCGCGCCACGCGATTTTCTGGGAGCTGCCGCGCAATGCCGACGCTCGCAGCTCGACCAAATTCCACACCACGTTTGGCCCTCGCACGAGACAGGGTGTTACAGTGACGCCGTGGCTAGCACCCAGCGCCGTCGGGCGCTGCTCCTCCTCGGCTGCCGCAGCGAGGCCCAATAGGGGCCGGCATCCTCGCTGCGGAGTCTGACGTGCTTCCGGTCCGCACTCCACATCTCACAGCGAGGGACCATGTCAGACATCATCACGCCAAGCAGTGCGACGAGTTCACCACAGCCATCGGCTGAAGGACAAAGCGCCGTGACAACGTCGTTTGGTACGAGGACCCAGAAAGTACCGGTTCAGCAGCCGAGCCCGATGCCGTTCCACCGCTACCGGCCGTTCACTCCTATCGATCTACCGGACCGTACCTGGCCATCGAGTGTGATCACCAAGGCGCCACGGTGGCTGTCAACCGATCTTCGTGACGGGAACCAGGCGCTGATCGATCCGATGACGCCTGCCCGCAAGCACAAGATGTTCGAGCTGTTGGTCGAGATGGGCTACAAGGAGATCGAGATCGGATTCCCCTCTGCGAGCCAGACCGACTTCGACTTCGTCAGGCAACTCATCGAGCAGGACAAAATCCCCGACGATGTGATCGTCTCCGTGCTGACCCAAGCGCGGGAAGACCTCATCGAGCGCACAGCCGAGTCCATAGTCGGTGCCAAGACCGCAACTATCCACATGTACAACGCCACGGCGCCGCTGTTCCGTCGCGTGGTCTTCCATGTCGACAAGGCCGAATGCATCGCTTTAGCCACCCGTGGCACCGAGCTGGTGATGAAGTACGCCGAACAGTATCTGGGCGACGTGGAGTTCGGGTACGAGTACTCGCCGGAGATCTTTACCGGTACCGAGATGGAGTTTGCGGTCGAGGTCTGCAATGCGGTGATGGATATCTGGCAACCATCAGCCGGCCGCGAGATCATCTTGAACCTGCCGGCGACCGTTGAGATGGCGACACCGAACGTCTATGCCGATCAGATCGAATGGTTCAGCCGGCACGTGCACAACCGGGAGCATGTGGCGATCTCGCTGCACCCCCACAACGATCGTGGCACGGCCACCGCGGCGACTGAGCTGGCCATGATGGCCGGTGCCGACCGGGTCGAGGGCTGCCTGTTCGGCCACGGCGAGCGGACCGGCAATGTAGATCTGGTCACTTTGGGCATGAACCTGTTCTCACAAGGAATAGATCCCAAGATCGACTTCTCCCGGATTGACGAGATCCGTCGCACCGTGGAGTACTGCACCAACCTGCCGGTCCACCCGCGCCACCCTTACGCGGGCGACCTGGTCTACACCGCATTTGCAGGCAGCCACCAAGACGCGATCAAGAAAGGTCTGGAGGACCTGGAGAAGCGGGCGCAGGCGCAAGGCATCACTGTCCGGGAGATCGCCTGGCAGGCTCCTTACCTGCCGATCGATCCGTTTGATGTCGGCCGCACGTACGAGGCTGTTATCCGGGTGAACTCGCAGTCCGGCAAGGGCGGCGTGGCCTACATCATGAAGTCCGAGCACAATCTGGACCTGCCGCGTCGGCTGCAGATCGAGTTCTCGAAGGCGGTACAGGCGCACACCGACGCCGGCGGCGGTGAAGTGAGCGCGAGCCGGCTCTGGGAGATCTTCCAGTTCGAGTACCTCGAGCCGGACAGTCCGTTGCGTCTGGTGAGCGTCGCTACAGCATCGGCTGAAGCCGGCCAAACCTCGCTCACTGCGCATGTCGTATCCAGCGGCTCAATACAGACGATCGCTGGTGAGGGCAACGGCCCGGTGTCAGCGTTTGTCGACGCAATTTCCACGTTCGGCCACCAGGTACGCGTGCTCGATTACATCGAACACGCCCTGTCCGCCGGCGGCGATGCGCGCGCTGCGGCGTACGTGGAGTGCGAGGTGGGTCAGGGCGAGAACGCCGTAGTCGTGTGGGGAGTGGGAATGGACGCAAACATCGTCAATGCCTCACTCAAGGCTGTTATCTCGGCTATCAACCGAGTCAGTTGAGGACCACTCCCCACAACTCCCATCAATGAACCTTCCCGCCGTGATGTACGGCGGGAAGGTTCATTATCGGAAGCCGTTTGCCGCTGTGCGGGCCGGCGCCACCGGGGTGTAGATCCAGGCCTGGAAGAAGGGTCCAAGATCAACGGTGGTGTACGACTGCGCTGCCGCCATCCACTCCTCGAGGGTGCGACTCGACGGAGATTGACTCCAGTCCCTGGCAAGCTTGAAAAACGCCTCGTCTCCGATCACGTTGCGAAGTGCCTGCAGCGCCATCGGACCGCGTACGTAAACCGCATCGAAGAGGTGCGCTCTGCTGGGGTCGATCATGGTGATCTTCCAGAAGTCATCGTTGTTGACAAGTCGCTGGTATGCGCCATTCAAAGAATCGTTGGCCTTACGTCCGCCCCGCCGTTCTCTGGCTCCCCATTGGGCCCATGATGCGTACCCCTCGCTGATAAAGATGTCGTTCCACTGCCGCACGGTCACGTTGTCGCCGAACCACATGTGTGCTAGCTCGTGGTCGAGCAAGCCTGGTTCGAACCCAGTATTCAAGATCGACCGAGCGTCGTAGACCGGCCGGGTCTGAGTCTCCAGCCCACCGAACCACAGCCGGTGCACTGGGACGATACCTCCGAGCTCAGTAAACGGGTAGGGGCCGAACATCGACTCCAGCGTCCGGATTCTCATCCCTGAGCTCATCAACGCAGCAAAGGCTTTCTTTCGGTCTTCTGCGGACAGCTGCTCCGACACCGCGTAGACGTACGGACGACCACGATCAGTGCCTTGCCTCAGCTCGTACTGACCAATGGAGACGAAGTTCACGTAAGTCGCCATGGGCTGTCTGGCAATCCAATGCCAGGTGTTGAAGCCCTTTTCGTTCCCTGCGTCAGCGGACTCGAGTCGGCCGACGCTGATCGCCTCCATGCCGGCGGGCACCCGGACAGAAACGTCCATGAGCGCTGGATCCGACGGGTGATCGTTGGAGGGGTACCACCACGCGGCGCTCTCCGGTTCACCGGCCACCGTCCACTCGCCGTTGGTGGACAACCACGGTTGCACGTCGCCCTGCCGAATCTCACTGGGTTTGCCCGAGTAGCCGATCACTACCTGGAACGAGCTGCCGGTAGGGATTGCTTGCGTTGGCTTGACGTAGACGTCGGAGAAACCTCTCGCAACGGATTCCGCTGGCACACCATTAACGGTGACCTTGTCGGTATGCAGCGCCAGGTCGAAGTAGAAGGAGTTGAGCTGCTGGGTGGCTAGCGCGCTGATCGTCGTCGTACCGGTGATCACCTGAGTCGCCGGATCCCAGTTGATCATGATCTGATATTTGGTCACGTCGTAGCCACTGTTGCCGGCCTGTGGGTAGTAGGGATCGCCGAGGCCAGCTTCCCCGTCAGTGGCATTGGGATTCGGCGCGGGTGGCGTCGTCACGCTGCTGGGAGCCTGCCGCAGCCGCGCGATCGTCCACGCCACGCCGATCGGAACTGCCAGTGCCACAAGCAAGATCACCGGCATGATCACAGCCAGAACGTATGCGGCCCGATGTGGTCGATACACCGCAGGCGGCTGCGACGCGACCGCGGACGCCGCAGCCTGGTGCGGCGGTGGCCATGTCGGGTCAACGCTCGACATGAGCCATGGATCTGAGGTTGCGGTCCAGATGCCACGCCACGAAGGCAGCGGTCATCCCGCTGGCCTCCCGCGCCACCCGATCGAGCACCTGGCGCGTATCACTCCATCTGCCCTCGAGCAGCGCACCGAGCAAGGCCAGCGTTTCGGGAGCGGGTCGAGCAGCTCCAGCTGGCCGGCATCGCTCGCACACAACGCCGCCCAGAGCAGGGGAGAAAGCTCGGTGGGGCCCCACTGTGCCGCAGCGTGCGCAGTCGGAGAAGGAGGGTGCGTACCCCGCGACCGCCAGGGCCCGCAAAAGGTAGGAGTCCAAGATCAACGTCGGTGAGCGCGGTCCGTCGGAGGTGCCCAGGGTGAGCGCTCGCAAGGCTGCCACGAGCAGCTGGTATTGCTGGAGTGCAGGCTCGGATTCCTCGACCACTAAGCGATCGGCGGTCTCGAGCATCACCTGCCCTGCCGTATACGCGGGATAGTTGTCGGATAGTGGTTCGCCGAAGGCATCCAACGATTCGACTTGGGTGATCACGTCAAGGGTGTGCCCAACCGCGAGCTGCAGGTCAATGTGGGAAAACGGCTCGAGCCGCGCGCCGAACTTCGAGGTAGTGCGCCGTACGCCCTTCGCGACCCCGCGAATCTTGCCGTGGTGCCGGCTCAGCATGGTGATGATCCGATCGGCTTCACCGAGCTTGTGCGTGCGAAGAACCACTGCTTCGTCACGGTATGTCGGCACCTCGATATTGTCCCTGACATGGCCAAGCCTGCGCGGAGGGCACGACCGGTGCCGGCCTCCCCGCGACCGCACGAGAGTGGAGCCCGACCGCCGAAAATCCCTCGAGGCCGGCTGCCAACCCACGTCGCGATCGTGATGGATGGCAATGGGCGCTGGGCGAAGGCACGCAACCTGCCGCGGACGGAGGGGCATGCGCGGGGTGAAGCGGCACTATTCGATGCGATCGAGGGCGCCATCGAGATCGGGGTGAAGTACCTCTCCGCGTACGCCTTCTCGACCGAGAACTGGAACCGATCAGCGGATGAGGTTCGCTGGCTCATGGGGTTCAACCGCGATGTAATCAGGCGGCGGCGGGACCAGCTGGATGCGATGGGGGTGCGGGTGCGCTGGGCCGGTCGAGCGCCGCGGCTCTGGCGAAGCGTGATCACCGAGCTGCAGGACGCCGAGCGCCGCACGGTTGAGAATGACGTGCTGACCTTGCAGTTCTGTGTGAATTACGGGGGCAGGGCTGAGATCGTGGACGCCACCCGGCGGATCGCTCAGCTGGCGGCGGAGGGCCGGCTCGATCCCCGCAAACTCAACGAGGAGCGATTCCGGCACTTCCTCGATGAGCCCGAGATCCCCGACGTTGACCTCTTTGTCCGTTCGTCGGGGGAGCAGCGGACATCCAACTTCCTGCTCTGGCAGAGCGCGTACGCCGAACTGGTCTTCCTCGATCGCCTGTGGCCTGATTTCGACCGCCGTGATCTCTGGCGGGCGATCGAGCTGTACGCCGGGCGTGACCGGCGCTATGGCGGAGCAGTACCTAACGTCGTTCCGAGCGACACCTGAGACGGTGTCCTGCGTGCTCTCGACTGGCTCCCGGGGGGAAACGCACGTGCACGTTCGGTCCTGTCGCCATGCACGCGTTGCAACGTGTGCATGGCGCAAGCAACGCACGTGCACGTGACTTTCTGACCGGGGATTTCGAGTCAAAGGTGTGACGGCGGAGCCTCAGCAGGTGTTGCAGGTCCCGAAGATCTCCAGGTCGTGACTGATCTCTCGGAAGCCGTGCTGCTCGGCCACCGCGTTGGCCCATCTCTCCACCGCTGGGCCGGAGACTTCGACCGTACGGCCACATGTGCGGCAGACCAGGTGATGATGGTGGCCAGTTGAGCAGCGGCGGTACGCCGTCTCACCCTCGTTAGTTCGGATCGCGTCGACATCACCTGCTTCGGTCATCAGTTGCAGGGTCCGATAGACCGTGGTCAAGCCGATGCGTTCGCCATGATGGCGCAGATCGTCGTGAATCTGTTGCGCGGTTCGGAAGTCATCTCGATCAGACAGGATCTCCTCGACCGCCGCCCGCTGCCGGGTCTTGCGCTGAGCACCCGACGGCTTGGCCGTCATATCCGCTTTCGTGACCGGTCTGGTTGTCATCTCAATGCTCCTCGGCGCCGGCCGGGCGGCTCAATGCTCATCGTAGTGATCGGCATGGGCTGCATGCCGATGTCCTTCATGGATGAAGTCAGTGTGATCGCCGTGCTGTACGGCCGGATGCCCGCAGCCCGGCTTATGGCGGTGCGGGTGGCTCTCGGTGACTGTGTGTGGGGCCAGCAGCTCATCATCATCAACCGAGTCCGGGAGTATTGCTGCGGCGCGTCGCCGTCGCAGCAGGTAGGAGAGGGGCCAGCTCAGTATGAAGACGCCGATGGCCAGCAACACGATGAATGCACCGGGCGCTGCGTTTGCGTAGAACGAGCCCACCGCGCCGCCAACCGCCGTAGCGACCCCGATGGCGACAGCGCAGATGAGGCCTGCGGTGAAGCCGCGTACCAGGTTGCGCGCTGCCGCTACAGGAATCACCATCAGCGCGCTGACCAGAAGTAGGCCCACCGTCCGCATAGCCAGCGCGACCGTGACGGCAGCGAGCATGACAACCGCGATGTGGTAAAGCCGGACCCGGAGACCCTGGGTGCGTGCGAAGTCCTCGTCGGTCGATACGGCGTATAGCTGAGGTGCCAGTCCCAGCGTCGGCACCAAGACCACGATGGCGAGCACGGCGACCAGCTGCACATCGCTTACTGTCACGGTGGTGAGAGAGCCGAAGAGGTACTGCACTAGCCCTCCGGAGCCCACCCCGGAGAGGCCGGACAGAAAGACACCTGCAGCCAGGCCGCCGTAGAACAGCACAGCAAGCCCGACGTCGCCGGTTGCTTTGCCGCGCTGCCGGAGCACCTCGACGATGACGGCACCCGCGATACAGGCGGCCACGGCGATTGGAATCGGTGCAGTGCCGGTCAGCAGCGCCAGGCCGACACCTGCAAGAGCTACGTGGCCCAGCCCGTCACCCAACAGGCTAAGCCGGCGCTGGACGACGTAGGTGCCGATGGCGGGCGCAATCAGACCGGTGAGCAGTGCAGCGATCAGCGCACGCTGCATGAAGGGATACGACAAGATTTCGATCATGGTTCTACAGCCCCGCCCAGCCAGCTTTCCATATCCTCACCATGATCATCAGCAGTTCGACCATGATCGAGATGCTCGTGGCCGCCGAGTCGACGCTGGTGCTGCCCAAGATCGCCGAGTGGACCGTCATGTGCTACCCGACCGCCGCTCAACACCACAGCCCGGTCGATAAGTTCGCCGAGCGGGCCGACATCGTGCAAGACCACGAGCACGGCAGTGCCTGCCGACAACCGCTCGGCCAGCACATCAGCAAGCACCCGCTGATGTTCGAGGTCAACACCAGAGGTGGGCTCGTCCAAGACGAGCAGGTCGGGATGACCGGCCAGTGCGCGTGCCACCAGCACCCGTTGCTGCTGCCCTCCGGACAGCGCCGCAATGTCGGTGTTGAGCTGTTCGGTCAGTCCGACCAGCCCAATGGCGTCATGTATCGCCTCGCGGTCGCCTCGGCTCAGCGGTCGGAATGGCCGTCTGTGTGCCAACCGTCCGGCTGCGACCACCTCCTTCACTTTCGACCCGCCGAGTAGCGCCACCGAGCGTTGCGGAACATAGCCAACCCGCGACCACTGCCGGAAGCTCCGCAGCGGTGAGCCGAATAGCCGTACCGCGCCGCGTTGATGGGGGAGGAGGCCGAGCAGGGCGCGGACCAGGGTGGATTTTCCGGAGCCGTTGCCTCCCATCAAAGCCACGGCCTCACCCGCTCCTACTGAGAGGCTGATGCCGCGCAGCACCGGAAGGCCGCCCAGCTCAACCGTAAGATCGTCGGCTGCCAGCGAGACTGGCACGGTACTGGCATCTAGGAGCATGCCCCGGCCTTCCGGAGCGCCGCGAGGTTGGCGTACATCACCGAGAGGTAATCCCGCCCGCGCGATTGGCTGGTGATGCCCTCCACGGGATCCAGTACGTCGGTAGCAAGACCAAGATCATCAGCAATCGCCTGCGCGACAGCTGGTGAGACCAGTGTCTCGTAGAAGATGGTGGTCAGCTGGTGATCACGTGCCTCGCGCTGCACCTCGGCAATCCGCGCTGGCGACGGCTCGGAGTCAGGACTCAGTCCACTGATGGCGATCTGGGTGAGGTGATACCGCGCAGCGAGGTAGCCAAAGGCAGCGTGCGTGGTCATGAACTCGGTGCGGACGCAGTGCCGCAGCCCCGCGCGGAATGACCGATCAAGACTTGCCAGTTGTTTGTGGAGGGTGTCAGTGTTGCGCGAGTACTCGGCCGCATGATCGGGATCGAGCCTCGATAGCCGTTCCTGCACGGTACGAGCGATCGCCGAGACCGACGTTGGATCCAGCCAGACATGCGGATCGATTTCCGGGCCATCGGGCTCAGCTCCCGGCCCGTGATCATGATCATCTTCGATCGTCGACAACGGTCGCAGCGGAACCACGTTGCTGGTATCGATCAGCTCTGAGTTGCCGCTCTGCACAACGGCCTCGTCGACCGCCGGCTGGAAGCCCTTCTGGTAGATCACCAAGCTCGCGGTGGTCAGGCTCGCGACTTGCCGGGGAGTGAGTTCCAGGTCGTGCGGCTCAGCACCCGGCCGGGTCAGGCTGTTGACTTCTGCATGGTTGCCCGCGACACGCTGGGCGACAAAGTGCAGGGGATAAAACGCAGCCACGATGGTCAGCTGACCAGCCTGCTTCGCATCGACGCTGGTAGCCGGTCCGGCGGCAGCGCACCCCGCTGCCGCCACGAGAGGCAGCAGACAGGCAAGCAGGCACAGCCGCACCGAGCTAACCAACATGAGAACCATTTTCATTAAGGTACTCATGCGTGTCAAACGAAGTAGCAGGAGCCGCATGGCCAAGGCTGTTTGACAGAGTGGACCTATGCCCAGGGACTACTTCGGCGAGCGCGTCGCCGAGCGCTACGACGACACATCGGCCGAGATGTTCGGCCCTTCAAAAGTAGAGCCGGTTGTCGACTTTCTCGTCGAGCTCGCAACCGGCGGGTCTGCTCTTGAGCTCGGCATTGGCACCGGTCGGATCGCCCTACCTCTCGCACAACGCGGTATCCGCGTCCATGGCATCGACCTGTCGGAGGCGATGGTCGCGAAGCTGCGAGCGAAACCCGGCGCATCCGACATCGGCGTCACCGTCGGTGACTTTGCTACAACCACCGTCGAGAAGCGTTTCTCGGTGGCCTATTTGGTCTTCAACACGATCATGAACCTGACGACCCAAGACGAGCAGGTCGCCTGTTTCCAGAATGTCGCCGCACACCTGGAGCCCGGCGGGTGTTTCGTCATCGAGGTCATGGTGCCCGACCTCCAGCGGCTGCCACCCGGTGAGACCGTCAGACCCTTCACGGTGAGCGCCACGCGGCTTGGTTTCGACGAATACGACATCGCGGCACAGGGATTGATCTCCCATCACTACTGGATCGACGACGGCAGGTTCGAAACGGTCTCAATGCCGTTCCGCTATATATGGCCGGCAGAGCTCGACTTGATGGCGCGGCTCGCGGGGATGTCGCTGCGGGAACGCTGGAGCGGCTGGGGACGCGAGCCTTTTACCAGCGACAGCACCAACCACGTTTCGGTCTGGCAGAAAGCGCAGTCACCACGCACAGGCTAGGTCGATCACTGCGCCGCGCGTGGTCGCAGAAACGCACGTGCACGTTCGCTCCTTACGCGATACACACGTTGCAACGCGTGCATCGTGACAGGAACGGACGTGCACGTGCGTTCCTGCGGACCGAGGCACAGGGTTCAGATCGGGCTGAGCTCTCGCTCGGTCGTCTGGGTCAGGCGCTCCAGCAGCCGATCGAAAACGCAGGTGCGGTCGAACTGGAGTGCGTGCTCGCGAGCCCGCTCGGCCATCTTGGCCCGTTCCTCGTCGGGCATGGTCACTGCGAGATCGAGTGCGTCGGCGATCGCGCCGGGGCTGTTAACGGGAACGATCATCGCGGTGTCGCCGACGGCCTCACCGATCCCACCAGCGGTCGTGGTGATCACTGGACCGCCGCCAGCCAGCATCTTCTCGACCAGCGCGATCCCGAACGTCTCCACGAATTCTGGCCGCGGCTTGCTTGGCAGTACGAATGCTGCGCAGCCTGCCATCAAGTGCGGCTTCTCGTCGTCGTCGACATCGTCAAGGAACCGGATCCGATCAGCTGCTGAGGTCGTTGCGGCAAGTTCTCGAAGGTGCTGCGCCTCAGGTCCATTGCCCGCGATCACGAGTGTGAGATCTTGACACGCCGAGCTCGTGGTGAACCCAGCGATCAAGTCGTCTACACCCTTGGCGCGAGCCAGTCTGGAGAGGAAGAGCACGTAGCCGTTGCGGGTGAGCTGACGCCGGTGAAGCAGCTCTGCTGATTGCTCGGGACGAACATCGAGATAGTCAGCGGTGTTGATCGCCGGGTAGGAGATGGCGACGCGCTGCTGGCACTGCTCGGCAAAAGACGTCCCGTGGCGAGCATCAATCTCCTCAGCCGAGGAGATGATCAACCCCTTGGTGTACTCCGACACGGCGACTGGCAGATCACTGTTGAGATAGGCGGACAGCACCTGGGCCGCCGCGCCGAAGCGTCCGTCGGCCGCGCATGAGCGAACCACATTCGTGACGTCGGAGCCAACCGCTTCCGCAATGGTGGCAACCGCGACCGGTAGACCGGTGGAGCGGGCAGCTCGAAGAGCTTCCGACACGGCAAGAGTGTGCGGGCTGAGGTAGAGCGACATACACACCGTCGGAAGCTCATCAGTAAAGAGCTCGACCAGGCGTCCCGTCATCCCCGCGAGGCAGCGACCGTCCAGCACCTTGTAATCGCCGACCGGTTCCGGACGTTCCACCTCGATGCCCTTGCTGTAGGGAAGAACGCCGTCGAGCGGCTTCAACGGCAGACCGGATGTTGCGAGCAGATCGAGAGGCCAGGTGACAATTCGCACGTCGGTGAAGCCGCGCTGCAGCGCAACCTCGGCGAGATTGCGCGCCTCACCTGAGTGACCACAGATCACCGGGTCGGCTCGCACCACAATGATGAGTCGACGCGGCAGCCCGCTGTCGCTCCATGCCTTGCTCCTCGACGCTGCCATCATCGGACTCCCCGTGGTCTGATCATTTGTGCCGGTTGATTGGATCATCTGCGTCTATCCGCAGGTTCGCTGGAGCTGATACGGCCGCAGCGGCCGGTGGCTGCACCGCGTCCGATGGCGAGGCGGATGGCGGGCGGGTAGTCGTGCCCCACGCCGACGGCTTTAGTCCAAGCTGCAGCTCGAGATGCCCGCCGCGGTGCAGCTCACGAGCCGTCAGCCAGGTCCGATTCAGCATCTCGCCGTTGAAGATTGCCCTCTGCACGTACTGCACGGGCCCGCCGGCCACCGGCTCGGTGAAACCGGGCGCCTCGATGACCAACTCCTCACCGGCAATGGCGATGCGCGACTCGGCGAACGACGGCGCATTGAGCAGATAGAGGCTCTGGCCAGCGATCGGGAAGAGGCCGAGTGAGGCCCAGACGTACCACGAGCTCAAGCCGCCTGAGTCGTCGTTGCCAGGTAACCCGCCCCGGCCAAGACCGAACATGTTGTTGACAGCCGCATGGATAACCTCAGCCGTACGATCCGGCCGTCCGGCGTAGTGGTAAGCCCAGGGTGCTTCCATGTCCGGCTCGTTGTTCAGCCCCTCAAAGCGGTTCAGCGCATACCCTGCTGCCAGCTCGGTGATGCTCGGCCGTTCCCCAAGCTGCTTGACGGGGTCGGCGCCGTACCCGAAGAACCGATCCAACAGTTCGAGGAACCGGCGTTCGCCCCCAGCCAGCGCGATGCGTGCCTGCATGTCGTGCAGCAGCCGGAAGGAGTAGTTCCACTTGCCGCCCTCGTAGTACGTCGAATCCAGCAGCAGGCCGTCAGTTGGATTGAAAGCGTTGATCCATTGGCCGGCCAGGTCTTCAAACTGAGTTGCCAGTTGGTTGTCGCCGACATAGTGCGCCACTTTCGCGGTGCACTGATATCCGACCGCGAGGTCCAGGGTGTGCGTGATCGGCTCGGCGAGCCCGCGCAGCAGGTAGTCCTCGCCATAGGAGCGTCGTAGATCGGTGTCCATATGGCACAGCGCCCAGTCCCAATCGATGCCGGGCATTCCGAGCTCGCACAGATCGGCGAGAAAGGTGTGGGCCAGTGCGCTGGCTTGCCGCGTGAACCGGTCCGCGCCTTTGGCCATGCGGTAGCCGATCGGTAAGTTGCCCTCTTCCTCGCAAATCGTCAGCAGCGCATTGGCCAGCTCCACCGCCCGGGCCGGAAACAGCGCGGCAATCAACGGCAACTGAGTGCGGTAGATGTCCCACATCGTGCAGATGTCGAACACGAAGGGCCCGTCGCTGGGCCACATCGGGCTTTCCTCCGGCGCAAAGCAAGGCTTGATCAGCGAGTGATAAAGAGCGGTAGAGAAGATCGTCTTCCGGGTGGTCGAGGCTGTTTCGATCTTGATCTTGTCAAGGTGCTGCCGCCACACCATCGATGTCTCCGCACGCCGGCTGTCGAACGCCGGGGTGCCCGATCCGCAGTCCGCATGAAGGTTCTGCTTCGCCTGTTCCACGCCGCGAAGTGAGAAACCGAATCGCAGCTCCAGCACCTGGCCCGGCTCGGTCGGCCCGCGCCACATCAAGCCGAACGGCCGCAGCGTGGTCGGCCGGATGCGGTCGAAATCGAGGCGAGTGCCGCCCGGCATCAGCCGCCGGTCGTACCACAGCAACTGCCTCAAGTCGCCAGCGTCGCACTCCAGGTGCACGGCCAGCGGCGCACCCTCCACGACGATCTCGGCTTGGGCGACGCCGGGTCCGATGGCCTCGATATGCGCCCGAAGCGGAACCGTCGTGCCGTACGGAATGGCCAGGCCGCCCATCGAGAAGTCGATCACCAGCCGCGCATCCTTGTGCCCGGGGAAGGTGTAGCGGTGTACGACGCTCTTGGGGCCGACGGTCAGTTCACAACCGATGCCAGAGCTGAGGGTCGTGGCGTAATAACCCGGTTCTGCGTACTCGTCGTGCAGTTCCCAGGTGTTGCCGAGGCTGTCGAGTGGCTCCAGCATCGGCGTAACTCGGAAGTAGTTGTAGTACTTGCGGATCGCACCCGTACCGGACTGCTGGAAGTGGGTGAAACCCGAGGCGATTTGAGTGTCGTAGAGCTGGGAGGGCACTCCCTCGGTGTTGAGTTGGTAAATCCCATAACCCGTCGGATAGGCCCCGGAGTACGCGCATACGGAGGCCATGCCGAAGGGGTACGTCGCACCGGGATGCGTGTTGCCGACCTGAGGTTTGGGCCACCACCAGGTTTCGGCCAAACCTTGCGGGACAGGGAGATTTGTTACGGCGCTGCCGATGAACGGGTCAACGTGTTCGATCATGGTCAGCCTCCTGGGGCGGGCGGCGCTTTCCAGACGGTAGGCGGGTCTCGTTTCAATCAGGTTTCACCGAAGTGACAAGTCTGCGGAACGAGCGGGCACCTCCTGGCTACGCCCTGCAACGGTGAAACAACCCACGCTGCGTCGGATGGAGACGTTGCACATCGCGTGCATGCTGTGTACAGCGCGAGCAAGCTAGTGCAGCTGGGGAAATGCCCTCGTACAGTTTGCGGCCGGGACTCCTCTCGCTGAGGGCGATAACCTAGTGCGCTGACTCCATCCCAGCCGGGGATGGCGCAGCAATATGTCTGGAGAAGAAATTCGTGACCTCGTCCAGCCGACTCGACAACGTCATCAGCTTGTGCAAGCGCCGTGGCTTCGTCTTTCCCGCGGGAGAGATCTACGGCGGTACGCGTTCGGCATGGGACTACGGACCGCTCGGCGTCGAACTCAAGGAGAACGTCAAGAAACAGTGGTGGCGCTCGGTGGTCACCGAGCGGGAGGACATCGTCGGCCTTGATTCCTCAGTGATCTTGCCACGCCGGGTGTGGATGGCCTCGGGGCATGTCAACGCATTCCACGACCCGCTGACGGAATGCCTGTCGTGTCACCGGCGCTTTCGAGCCGATCATCTGGAGGAGGGCTTCGAAGCCCGGAAGGGACGCCGGCCGACGGGCCTCGAGGAGATCGGCTGTCCTCACTGCGGTACCCGGGGGCAGTGGACCGAGCCGCGGGACTTCAACATGATGCTCAAGACTTATCTGGGCGCAGTTGAGGAAGAGTCTGGTTTGCACTACCTGCGCCCAGAGACCGCGCAGGGGATCTTCGTCAACTTCGCCAACGTCGTTCAGGTGACTCGAAAGAAGCCACCCTTCGGCATCGGACAGCTCGGCAAGTCCTTCCGCAATGAGATCACGCCAGGCAACTTCATCTTCCGTACTCGGGAGTTCGAGCAGATGGAAATGGAGTTCTTCGTCAAGCCCGGCACCGACGAAGACTGGCACCAGTATTGGATCGACGAGCGGACCCGCTGGTACACCGAGCTAGGCCTCGCAGCTGCGAACCTGCGGCATTTCGAGCATCCCAAGGAGAAACTCTCGCACTACTCGAAGCGGACAGTCGATATCGAGTATCGGTTTGGGTTCGCGGGCGGGGAGTGGGGTGAGCTCGAGGGAATCGCCAACCGGACTGACTTTGATCTTTCGACCCATACAGAGCACTCCGGTGTCGACCTTTCCTATCTAGATCCGGTGACCGGCGAGCGATACGTGCCGTACGTCATCGAGCCAGCTGCAGGTCCGAATCGCGCGATGATGGCATTCCTGGTCGACGCGTACGACGAGGACGAGGCTCCTAACACCAAAGGGGGGGTCGACAAGCGTACGGTGCTGCGGCTCGACCCTCGGCTGGCGCCGGTGAAGGTTGCCGTGCTGCCGCTGTCACGCAACGAGGCCTTGTCGCCCAATGCTCGGGACTTGGCCATGCGGCTCCGGCAGTTCTGGAACGTCGACTTCGACGACGCCCAAGCCATCGGCCGTCGTTACCGCCGCCAAGATGAGATCGGTACGCCGTACTGCGTCACGGTCGACTTCGACACCCTCAACGACCAAGCCGTCACGGTCCGTGAGCGCGACTCGATGACCCAGGAGCGGGTGTCGGAGGACAAGGTGACCGAGTACCTCGCGCAGCGGCTCCTCGGTTGCTAACCACCACCCTCGCCCACGCCGACTTGTCAGAATCCAGTTCGGTTATAGGTCAACTGGATTCTGACAAGTCGATTCAGATAGGGCGCCTCCGCGTTAACCCGCCAGTCGTGCTGGCGCCCATGGCTGGCATCACCAATGCAGCGTTTCGCCAGTTGTGCCGCGAACAAGGCGAATCGCGCCCCGCCGTGCTGAGGAGGAGCGAGCAGACACGCATTTCGTCTGCAAGCGACGACGAAGTAGGCAGGCCCAAGCGCGATTCGGGCGAGCGGAGCGAGCAATCGGACACCGTCGCGGGGCTCTACGTCTGCGAGATGATCACTTCCCGCGGGCTCGTCGAGCGAGATCGCAAGACGCAGCAGATGCTCCAATTCGACCCGGGGGAGAGGGTCCGGTCCGTCCAGCTCTATGGTGTCGATCCTGCGACCATGGCCCATGCGACCGAAATCTTGTGCAACGAATACGGCGTTGATCATGTCGACTTGAACTTTGGCTGTCCGGTCCCCAAAGTCACGCGCAAAGGTGGGGGAGCAGCGCTGCCGTACAAGCGGGACCGGCTTCGGATGATCTTGACAGCCACCGTCCACGCCGCCGGGCGGTACGACGTACCGGTGACCATAAAGACCCGGATCGGCATCGACCATGATCATCAGACCTTCCTGGATGCCGGGCGGATCGCCGAAGAATCCGGCTGTGCTGCCATTGCACTGCACGGCCGGACCGCACAGCAGGCGTACGCCGGGCAAGCCGACTGGGACGCGATCGGCAAGCTGAAGGAGCACGTCTCCATTCCAGTGCTGGGCAACGGCGACATTTGGGAGGCTGCAGACGCGCTGCGCATGATCCGTCAGACCGGGGTCGACGGCGTGGTGATCGGACGTGGCTGCCTCGGCCGGCCCTGGCTCTTCCGGGACCTGGCCGATGCCTTCGCCGGGCGTCAGACCCGGACACTTCCAGACCTCGGTGAGGTGATGAAGATGCTGCGTCGCCACGCCGAACTGCTCATCAGCTTGTCCGACGAGCTGCATGGCCTGAGCGATCTGCGCAAACACATGGCCTGGTACTTCAAGGGTTTTCCCGTCGGTGGGGAATTGCGCGCGCGGCTGTCGATGGTGTCATCGCTCGCTGAGCTCGATGGACTGCTGGGCCAGCTTGATCCAGAGGCTCCTTTCCCAACGTCGGAGTTAGGATCGCCCCGCGGACGGCAAGGTGCGCCACGCGCCACCGTCGCACTCCCCGACGGCTGGCTGGCCGACACGTCCGGTGGTGATCTTGATCTGGCAGCCGCGGAGCTGGGCATCTCCGGTGGCTGAGGAGATCACCCCGCGCGCCAAGGCATGGGCCGACACCATGGCTGGTCACTACGGCAGCGGCCTGGTCCGCGCCCACTCAGGTCCCCAGGCCCGCCCTGGGCCAGGACCAATTGTGCGTCGTGAGCTTCGGGAGCAGCGCGAACGAGCGACGCTCCGCCCTGGCGCGGCCTTTGCCGAGGGCGCGGGAAATCGGGCCATTGCGGAGGAGCCCGACGACGAGCGCACCTGCTACGAACGTGACCGCGATCGGATTGTGCACTCAACCGCATTCCGGCGGCTTGCCGGCAAGACACAGGTTGTCGTCTATCCGACAGACCACCAACGCACTCGGTTGACCCATGCCCTCGAGGTGGCCCAAGTCGCGACATCGATTGCCCGCGGGATCGGCGTCAACGTGACGCTGGCCGAGGCGATCGCCCTTGGGCATGACTGCGGTCATGGCCCAGGCGGACACGCCAGCGAGGATGCCTTCGACGCCTTCATCCCGGAGGGATATGACCATGGCCCCTGGGGTGCCGACGTTGTGCTGCAAGGTCTCAACCTTTGCGCCGAGACTCTAGACGGGATCCGAAACCACTCCTGGTCGCGGCCGGCGCCGCTCACCGTCGAGGGCCATATCGTCAGCTGGGCCGACAGGATCGCCTACTGCGCGCATGATCTCGAGGACGCCATCCATGCCGGGGTGGTAGCACCGGATGAGCTTCCTGACGAGATCGTCGAGGTGTGCGGCCAAACTCGGCGGCAGCAGCTGAACACCTTCGTCCGGGCAGTCGTACGTGCGGTCGAGGAGCAGGGCGAGGTGGGGATGCCTCCTGAAGAGGCGGGTGCTCTGGCGACTATGCGGGCGTTCAACTATGAACGCATCTACGTGCGGCCCGCCTCGCTGGCACAATCTCGCGCGGTGATCGAGGTGCTACGTGCGCTGGTCGAGTTCTATGGCGATCAGCCAACCCTGATGCCAGACAGCCACGAGATCCCGGCTCAGTCCCATGCCGCCGTACGTGCGGCCGTGGCCTATGTGGCTGGGATGACTGATCGATACGCCTTCGACATGGCCTTACGCCACCTCGACTGGCCTCCTGAGCGGCTGCCTCGTGGCATTGGCCGGGATATTTAACAACTGGTGAGCGCTGCGTAACCGCATGCTTAACGCTGCGAAAATGCAAGCTTTCCAAACCGTCGTACAAGCGGTCGGGATCGTGTTGTAATCGGCCCGTGGGGCAGCGGGTGCGCGGCATCAGTCGGGTGTCGTATGGCTGGCGCATCGCTGCAACGGTGTTGGGTGTCGGCCTGCTGCTCAATGGTTCATTGCGAATGAGTGATGATGTGTGGCCGTTTGGTCCAATGTCCCAATACGCGTTCTCTCCCGCCAAGGACGAGACCATCGTGATCACCCGAGTTGAGGGCCTGCTCGCAGACGGACGCCGTATTGACCTCCCGCTACGCGTCGAGTCGGCAGGGATTAGCCGCGCCGAGATCGAAGCGCGCATTCCACAGATCACCGCTGACCCGTCGCTGCTCCGATCCGTGACTGATGGGTGGACTTCCCGACATCCGGCAGAGTCGGCGTTGCAGCGGGTCTGGTTGGTCCAAGATCAAACGCGGCTCGTCGACGGTCGGGTTGGCCCTAAGCGTCTGGTGGAACTCGCCACGTGGGAGTTGCCCTTATGAGGACGTTGCGGTCCGTGGCGTCGTGGTTTGCGCCGGTGCTCCCGGAGTCCCGGGTGGCCATACTGCGCACCGTGCTCTACCTGTTCGTGATCATCGACATTCATCTCTTCGTTCGGGACCCCATTCCGCTGAGCAGACATCCCGAGCTCTATCAGCCGCTGCTGATCGAGCGCCTGTTTCACCTGCCTCCGCCCAGCGTGCCGTTGGCGATCACGCTCTACCTGATCTTGATGGTCGGTTGTCTGGTGGCTGCAGCCAATGTGCTGCCCCGGCTGGCCGGTGGGGTGGTGGCTGCAGCCTTCACCTGGTGGACGGCGATCGGCATGAGTTACGGGAAGGTCGACCATGATCACCTCGCGCTCGTGGTCGCTTTGTGGGTGTTGCCCACGGTGGGAGTGATCGCGGATCGGTGGCGCAGCGCGGAGCGCTCCGCGCAGGCCGGATGGGCGCTCAAGTGCATTCAGATCTCTGTGGTCTTTACCTATTTCTTGTCCGCGCTCACCAAAATCCGCAGTGGCGGCTGGAGCGTCACCAGCTGGCCGGAGAGCTCGATCTTGATGTGGGCCATCGTCCGGCGGCCACATGGACTTGGTCAGTTCCTACTGCCCTACCCAGAGCTGCTTCATCTGATGCAGTGGTTCTCCTTCACTGCTGAGTTGACCGCTGTGGTGGTTTTGTGGCTGCACGGCCGAGCGCTGCTTGCGGCGGCGGTGTTTTGGCTGGGGTTCCACGTTTTCACCATGGCGATGTTGTACATCCACTTCGGGCCCACGGCGATTTGCTGGCTGGCGTTTGCGCCGTTAGAGCGACTTGGTCCCTGGTTGCGCCGGGTCAAAGCCAGGCGGAGGGAGCGCGCAGGCAGGCGATCCGCCCGGCATCCGGTGCCGGTTCTTCGCAATCACCCCGTAGACAGCGGCGGCTAGCGCGCGAACGACTGGCAGGCCCATGACAAGGCCGGCAATACCGTACGCACCGCCGCGGAATTTCAGCCATTCGGCAAAGGCGGCTGCGCCGCCGTAGATGGTGCCGTCCGTGCTTACCCACAGCGCCTCGCGCTGGGTACGCTCCGCAGTCGTGCCAAGCGCCGCCAAATCGGTGAACTGCCAAGGGACGATCCGCGCGTTCGGTCCCATCGGACGGTGCAGCCGTCGGGCCAACCAGTGGGCGCTGGAGGTGCAGAACGCACAGTCTCCGTCGTAGATAATCCAGGGCACATCACGAGCCATCTTCGGGTCACTCCCACCGCGCCGGAACCGACGTGCACGTCGCTTGCTGATGGTCTGCATTGGTTGCAGAGTATGTGGACCGCCAGAAACCTGTGCAGACCATCGGACCCTACACAGAAGCTCGACCGTTCCTCAGCGGACGCCATTCTCTGGCGATTACTTTCAGCTGAGTACCCCCCGTCGTCATGGCCGGAACATAGACTCCCGTCCGTGGCTGGGCGGATCAACGAGGAAGACATCGCCGCCGTACGAGACCGGGCCCGGATCGAGGAAGTAGTCGGCTCCTACGTCACCCTCCGCAGCGCGGGCGGGACGATGAAGGGCCTCTGCCCTTTCCACGACGAGAAGACTCCAAGTTTTCAGGTCACACCCTCTCGCGGGTACTGGTACTGCTTCGGTGCCTGCGCCGAGGGTGGCGACGTGATCGACTTCATGCGCAAAATAGACAACCTCACCTTCGTCGAGGCGGTTGAGCGGCTCGCTGATCGGGTGGGCATTCAGCTGCGCTACACCGACGATGCCGGCGCCCGCCCCGAGCCTGGGGCACGAATCCGCATGGCGGAGGCACTCCGGCTGGCGGCGGACTTCTTCACCGAGCAACTGGGCAGCCCGGACGCGGTCGTAGCTCGGCAGTTCTTGAACGAACGAGGGTTTGATCGGGAGGCGGCCGAGCGGTTCGGAGTCGGGTTCGCTCCAAGGGACGGCCGCGCCCTGCTGCAGCATCTGCGCGGCCGAGGGTTCCGCGATGTGGAGCTGGTTTCGGCCGGGCTGGCCCGCGAGTCTGGGTGGGACTTCTTCCAGGGGCGGGTGATGTGGCCGATCCGCGACTCCGGACGCCAAGTGGTGGGCTTTGGGGCCCGCCGGCTGTTCGAGGACGACCGAATGCCGTCGAAGTACATCAATACACCGGAAACCCTTCTGTACAAGAAGTCTCACGTGCTCTATGGGCTGGACCTTGCGCGCACCTCGATCAGCAAGAAGAGCCAGGCGGTCGTGGTTGAGGGCTACACCGACGTCATGGCGGCTCACCTGTCTGGTGTCGACACGGCGGTTGCCTCCTGCGGCACCGCCTTCGGCGATGATCATGCTCGGTTGCTGCGGCGGTTGATGGGCAATCATGATGCGTTCCACGGTGAGGTGATCTTTACCTTCGATGGTGATGAGGCCGGACAGGCGGCCGCAATCAAGGTGTTCGCAGGTGATCAGAATTTCGTGACTCAGACTTACGTGGCGATAGAGCCGACCGGCCTCGACCCATGCGACCTGAGACTCCAGCGCGGCGAGGCGGCGGTCCGTGAGCTCGTCGCCCGGCGGGTGCCGCTGTACCGCTTCGTGATGAACAACGTGCTGAAACAACATGATCTTGATCGGGCAGACGGCCGGCTGGCGGCGCTGCGGTCAGCCGCCCCGCTCGTGGCGAGCATTAGGGACAACGCGTTGGTGTCGGGCTACGCCCGCGAGTTGGCCGGCTTGCTCGGCATGGACGTCGAGGAGGTGCGGGCAGAGGTGATGCACGCGGCGAAACGGTCGAGCCGTCGCCGCGTCAATGGCGGCCCATCGGCAGCAGAGTCCAGGCCGGTGCCGGAGCTGGATGCCGAGCGTTTGCCGGGAATGCAGTTGCAGTTGCCTGATCCGCACAACCGATTGCTTGCCACCGAGCGGGAGACCGCCAAGCTGTTGATTCAGGACCCTGATCTGTTCCCCGACACCTGGGATGGCGTCACCACAGCCGACTTCACTCATCCCGCGTACGCCGCAGTCTTCGCCGCGGTAGAGAAGGCAGCGGTCGAGCTGGGTGGCGCCAAGGTGACTGCGGATAGCGAATGGGTGCATCGAGTATCGGAGGCGTGCGACGCTGATGAGATCCGATCACTGGTCGCATCGCTGGCCGTTGAGGCGCTGCCGGTGCACGGCGGGGTGACCGTGCGCTACGTGATCGCCAACTCGGCGGCGCTCCAGCTTCTCACCGTGATGCGAACCATCGCGGCGCTGAAGTCCAAGTTGCAACGTACGAACCCAGTTGAAGCACCGCACAAGTACAACCAGATGTTCTCGGAGCTGGTGGTGCTAGAGGCGCGACGTAAGGCGCTGCACACTCGCAGCATCGGCGCCCAAGATTGACTTGATGGTGCGCTGCTCGCGCATCGCGCCAGGGGCGGGTTATCCACAGATTTCGGGTTACTAGGTGTTGCCAGCGGCACCCGCTGCTGCAGAGTATCGGCGTGACCGAGGTCTCCGACCATGCGACCAATGAACCGCTGCTGACACATGCCGAAGTCGTCGAGCTGCAACGTGCGATCGAGGCCGGCCTACTGGCACGAGATGCCCGAGAGTCAGGCGCAGGTTTCGCGGATGCCACGGATCGGGAGTTGAGACTGCTCGAAGATCACGGTGCGCTGGCCCGGCAGCGATTCATCCGAGCCAACCTGCGGCTTGTCGGGATGATCAGCCGACAGTTTGCGGCGCGTTGCCAGCTTTCCGATGCGGAACTGTTCCAGGAGGGATGCATCGGTCTGATCACGGCTGTCGAGCGTTTCGACCATGCCCGAGGTTACCGGTTCTCTACCTACGGCCTTTTCTGGATCCGTGCGTTCGTGGGCGCGGCTGCCGCCAGACAGCTGGGGGCGATGAATCTGCCAACCAGCCGGGCCGAACAGCTACGGGCCGCTCATGGCCTGGAAGCTGAGCTCACGCAGAGTTTGGGTCGTCCGCCCGCGTTGGGAGAGCTGGCCGAGGCACTCGGCCGCAGCGAGGATTGGACAGCTGGTCTGCTCGCCCACCAGCGGCCGCGATCGCTGGAGCTGGTCGATGGCAGCACGCTCGAGCGCCTGCACGCCCCCGATGAGCTGGAAGAGGTCCTAGCCGAGCCACTGCAGGTGCGGGAATTGCTGTTCCGCCTGGACGACCTTGATCGTCGCGTTTTGGAACTTCGACTGGGATTTGTTGACGACGAGCCCAGGTCATTCGCACAGA